>NZ_CP141728.1:0-1200000 GCF_035621135.1 Sinanaerobacter sp. ZZT-01 | reverse complement strand
AGATAGAAAGTTTAATGCGTTAAAAATGGACTATATAATAGCATAAAAATAATTGAACAAGCTTTAACGGAGAAAACAGATGGCGAAAAGAAGTAGTGCGTAGAACTGAAATTTAAATGTAGGGAAGCGTTTAAGAAATGAAAATGGAAAACAAGAAAATTTTTTCACTTCTATCATTTGAAGTACTTCAATAAAAATGAAGTGTTATAGAAATAGAAAAGGGTTACAGCAATTTTATGTGCTGTAACCCTCTTTTACTTATTTGCAATATTAGGTGAAACACTATACAGATGTTTTACACTCGATAGGATCACATTTGTTTGAGTTCGTTTGATACCGGAAATACTTTTAATTCGATTCATAATGCTTTCTAGAGTAACGGTGTTTCTTGTTGTGATTTTCAATACATAATCATATTCACCAGTCACATAGTGGCATTCTAGTATTTCGTCTTCAGCCCGTACGAATTCTAAAAAATCACTGGTATGATGTGGATTTTCTAAACTGATATTCATAATAACGGATAATTCTTTATCTAAAGAGTGCGAATTTAAAATTACCGTATATTTTTCAATTACATTGGAGCTTTCCAGTTTTTTTAATCTTTCACTGACTGCTGACAATGACAAGTTTACTTTTTTACTTAATTCCGATATAGAAACTCTAGAATTTCCTTGGAGAACTTCCAGAATTTTTACGTCAATAATATCCATTCATTCACCGCCTTATATTTTTTTGAGAAAAATCGTTGACTCGATAAGAATATAAACATTTAGTGTAATAATACCAAAATAATTCGAATAAATCAATAGAATTTGCTAACAATATCAAAAAAAATAGAAATATTTTTTGTGAAAAATTTGCCTTGAAAGAAGGATAATGGTATACTATTGCTTGAAAAGCATTAAAATAAGAGACAAAAACAGAAAAAATAAGGAGGACTTGAAAGTGGCGGAGCTAAATGAAAATGCATCCAACTTTATTCATAATATAATTGATAAGGATTTAGAGGATCAGGTTTATGGGACAAGAGTACATACTCGTTTTCCTCCTGAACCAAACGGGTATCTGCACATAGGACATGCAAAGTCCATTTGCTTGAATTTTTCCACTGCAAAAAAATATAGCGGAAAGTGCAATTTGCGTTTTGACGATACGAATCCTGTGAAAGAAGATACGGAATACGTTGATTCCATCCAAGCAGATGTAAGATGGCTGGGGTTTGAATGGGATCAATTATTATATGCTTCGAATTATTTTGATCGCATGTACGAATGTGCAGTTGCGTTAATTCAAAAAGGAAAAGCATATGTTTGTGATTTGAATGCAGAAGAAATGAAGGCTTACCGCGGAACCTTAAAAGAGCCAGGAAAAGAAAGTCCTTACAGAAATCGTTCCATTGAAGAAAATTTACAAATATTTGAAGAAATGCGAGAAGCGAAATATGCTGACGGTGAAAAAGTGCTGCGTGCAAAAATTGACATGGCTTCTCCGAATATTAATATGAGAGATCCGGTTCTTTATCGGATTGCTCGTTCAACACATCATAATACAAAAGATAAGTGGTGTATTTACCCAATGTATGATTTCGCACATCCAATTGAGGATGCGATTGAAGGAATCACACATTCCATTTGTACATTGGAATTTGAAGATCATCGGCCTTTGTATGATTGGGTGCTTCGTGAGTTGAAATGGGAAAATCCACCGAAGCAAATCGAATTTGCCCGCTTGAACCTAACCAATACGGTAATGAGCAAGCGCTATTTAAAAGCTCTTGTTGATAATGGAAACGTAGAAGGATGGGATGATCCTCGTATGCCTACGATTGCAGGGCTTCGCAGAAGAGGCTATACACCGGAAGCGATTCGAGATTTTTGTGAAAGAATTGGCGTTGCAAAAGCAAACAGCACAGTGGAAATATCTTTATTAGAACATTGCATTCGTGAAGACCTAAAAACGAAGGTGGAAAGCCGAATGGTCGTTATGGATCCGTTGAAAGTAGTAATTACAAACTATCCGGAAGATTTAACGGAAGAAATGGAAATTGAGAACAGCAGAGAAAATGAAGAAAAAGGAAAGCGCATGGTTCCCTTTTCCAAAGAGCTGTATGTAGAACGTGATGACTTTATGGAAATTCCGGCAAAGAAATACTTCCGTCTGTTCCCGGGTAATGAAGTTCGCTTTAAAGGAGCTTATTTTTTGACTTGCAATGAAGTGATAAAGGATGATAAAGGAGAAGTCATTGAACTGCACTGCACCTACGATCCCGAAACAAAGAGCGGAAGCGGATTTGAAGGTCGTAAGGTAAAAGGCACCATTCATTGGGTTGATGCAAAGACAGCTGAAAAAATTGAGGTTCGTATATATAGTTATTTAATGATTGAAGATGAAAACGGCGAAACAATTATAAATCCGGATTCATTAACCGTAAAACAAGCATATGCAGAACCTTCAGTTAAGCAGGCAGCTTCAGGGGAACGGTATCAATTTTTCCGCCATGGGTATTACATTGCAGATGAAAAATTAACGACGAGCGAACAGAAGGTATTCAACCAAATCGTTGACTTAAAGAGTTCTTGGAAAAAATAATACGAAAAAATAAATAATAAGACAAAAAACTGCTCTCATAAGCTTATGGGAGCAGTTTTTTTGTGAAAGCATAAATAAGTAAAAGTAAGTCGTATATTGTTTTTCGGGTATGTTCCATCCATTGTCTGTTTTTTAGCTTTGGATACGTTATATTAAATTTTTTATTTATATTTAATTTCCTAAAATTTTTTTAATGAATTCGTTTAGATTTTACCTTTATGAATAGCAATATTTGGAAAATAATACTAATAAGTATAGACACTCATAGTATAACAAGCTAAAATTTATAAAGAATCTGTCGACTATTGTCTAGTTATAAAAAAATTTGACCTATATACCACATATAATATCATTTGATTCTTTAAAAATCAAATTATTTTGATAATATTTGCAAATTAGAATGATGGCAATCGTTATAAATGGTAATTATTTTGGTCAAATTTTGATGCATCAGGAGGAATTGTCAATGCCAAGAAAAGGTGAAAATATTTATAAACGTTCAGATGGCCGTTGGGAGGGGCGTTATGTTAAATATATAGATGAAATAAGTGGTAAAAAGAAATATCGATCAATATATGGTAAAACGTATTCGGAAGTAAAAAAGAAATTGATTGCAGCAAAACAAACCGTTATACTTAATGAAGCACCAAAAACAAAGTTCAAATTAACAGAATGGCTCCGTATATGGTTATATCAATATGCTAAGTTAAATGTAAAAGATTCTACTTTTTCAAATTACTACTATTGTATTCGAAATCATATCATTCCTCAATTAGGAGAAATAGATTTAAAACAATTATCAACAATTAATTTACAAATATTTTTTAATGGAAAATTACTAAATGGGCGTATAGACGGAAAAGGGGGTCTGTCATCCAAAAGCGTGCGGGATATCTATACCATCCTTTCCGCATCTTTAAAGCAGGCAGTTGACAACAATTTAATTGATAAAAATCCATGTTCAAATATCAAGATTCCTACAGATAAGTATAACAGCATCCGTGTATTGAGCGTAGAGGAACAAAAATTGATTGAAAACGCAGTTTTACATTCTGAGCATTATTTGTCGACGTCAGTAATTTTAGCGCTTTATACGGGACTCCGCCTAGGTGAAGTATGTGCGTTGCAATGGAAAGACGTTGATCTATCCAATGCAATTTTGAAAGTGAGCTCCAACTTACAAAGAATTAAGCTTGTTCCATATAATGAGAAAAAAAAGACAAGGCTTGTTTTAGGAACGCCGAAAAGCAGTTCTTCCATTCGAGACATTCCATTCTCGAATGGGCTGTGTCATTATCTATCCATAAAAAAATCTTTGAATCAGTCTTACAAATTTGTCGTTTGCAATCATGAGGAAAACTTTGTTGATCCTCGAACTGTACAAAGTTATTTCAAGAAAGTAGTAGAGCAAGTAGGGATAAAAGCTGCTAGCTTTCACACATTAAGACATACCTTTGCAACAAGGGCGATTGAAGTAGGCATGGATGTAAAATCGGTAAGCGAAATTTTAGGACATGCAGATGTCTCCATTACTTTAAAAAAATATGTACATTCCCTTACAGAACATAAAAGAACACAGATGCAAAAAATAGATACGATTTGGGCCGATAAACCGTCAAATTTCTAGTCGGATAAGTAGAGAAGCCTTTAAATCAACAAAATAGCAGATAAATTCATAAAGGTAAAATCTTTATGAATTTATCTGCTATTCTTTTTTTTATTATTTTATACAGATATACGACTTTTATACAATTTATTGATTTAAAGTGGTGAAAGGGATTGCATATGAAACATGACTATGAAATAGATGAATTGGCTCAAGAAATGGATTTGTTAAAAAATACATTTGATATTGTAAGACTTATTGATATTGTGAAGCAAAGGCAATGCGTTTTTGCTCCCGATTCATTTCAAATGGAATACAGAAAATATAAATATGGTTTTATGCACCCTGAGGATTACAACACTCATCAGCTCATGCTGCGCAAAGTGTTACAAAACAAAACAACCTATACACAGTTCAAATTTTTTAAGGGAGAGATGTATTATATTGTAGCTAAGTATATACGGCTGGGAAACCTTAATTTTGTTTTAGAGTTGATCAGTAGGAAGAAGATAAGCGAACAAAAAGATCACGAGAAATATAAAGAAGAAATGAAGGAGTTGTGTGACTATAAAAGAATAAAAATTGAACGGAAGCGTCTAAGAAAGAAGGAAAGCGAAGAAGATCATACATCTGAATTAAAGAAATTAGCAAACAGCATAGAGAATAATGAATTCTATTTGCTTTACCAGCCTAAAATTGAAAATTCGAGTAGATGTGTAATCGGATTGGAAGCATTAATACGATGGAAGCAAAATATCGTCTTGAATTCTGCGGAAAATTTTATTACGAGTTTTGAAGAAAATAATGTAATTCATTTGATTGATTATTTTGTTTTGAAAGAGGTTGTAAATCAAATAAAAAAGTGGGAACAACAGAATAAAAAAATAATTCCGATATCTATAAATATGTGTTGCTCCACACTGCTTCGAGAGGATTTTTTTACAAGGGTCAGCCAGATCATCGAGAATAATACGTTTGCAGATAAAATTGAAATTGAGATTACAGAAAGAAATATTCCTTTGAATCGAGTGAAAGAGCTGTCCATTATAGTAGAAAAATTAAAAAGGGTCGGGTTTCGAATTGCACTCGATGACTTTGGAGCGAATTCTGCAAACTTCCCATTAATATTTGAGCTAAACTTAAATACATTAAAAATTGATAAGTCCATGGTTGTAAAAATAGAAGAAAATATAAAAATGCAAAAGGTTTTAAAGGATATATTTTCAACCTGCAAAGCGTTTAAAATTGAAGTTATTGTAGAAGGAATTGAAGAAAAAGGACAACTGGATGTATTGACAAAGATAGGAAGTGAATTGTCACAAGGGTATTATTTTTCTAAGCCTGCCGCTCTTTCCACAATAAAGGAAAAATATTAAGAAAGGGATATAGTTTAACCCGTTATATTACAACAGTAATTATTCAGCTTAGGAGGACTCAATGCAATGAAATCGTTAAAAATTCGATTAGTATTCATATTCACAGTAGTGATTTTTTCCTTGACCGTAGCACTAGGTTTCGTTTCAACTCGTATGGTGAGTCAAAATTTAATCAAGAGAACTCACAGCGATTTGATGGAGATAGCAGAAGAAGAAGCAAAGTATATTCAGTCTACACAGGATACAGAATTGAGGTATATTGATGCACTTGCACAAAATCCGTTGCTTACAGATCCAAGCATCCCTTTAGAAGCAAAGATTAAGTTTTACGAGAACGAAGCAGAAAGAAGTGGATATCAAGCTTTTGCATTTGCAGATAAAAATGGAAATAGTACCGTTTATAATTCAAAAAAAGAGAAGACAAATATAGGAGATCGAGAGTATTTTAAAACAGCGATGCAGGGTGAAACAGCTGCATCGGATTTAATTATCAGCAGTGTAAGCGGAGAGTTGTCTCTTATATTTGCGGCCCCCGTTTATCAAAATGGACAACAAATTGGTGTGCTTTATGGAAGAAGAGAGGCAAAGGAGCTCAATAATGCGGTCGGCAAATTCACATATAAGCAAACAGGGTATGCTTATATGATTAACTATGAAGGAACAACCGTGGCGAAAAAAGACATTCAACTTGTCTTAGATCGTGAAAACGTGCTTGAGAAGGCAAAGGAAGACCAGTCACTGCAAGAACTAGCTGTCCTTATGCAGGAGCATATGATAAAAGGAGAAGAAGGAAGTGGTGATTATGAATACGGAGGGAAAAGGTGGATAGCCGGTTTTGCACCAGTCGAAAAAAGCCCTTGGATAATGGTGGTAGAGATTGAACAACAGGAAGTATTAAAAGAAGTAAATGCACTTCGAAATGTGCTTATTTTCTTATGCTTAGCGGTTGTGGTTATCGGTGCACTTGTTACTTATTTTGCAAGTGATAAAATTGTAAGACCTATTCATAAAATAACTGGTGCAGCGCAGGAAATCGCAAATGGGAACTTTCAGGTTACACTTTCTGTGGATTCACACGATGAAGTGGGACAGCTTGCACAGGCATTTAATTTAACAATAGAAAGGCTGGTCAATTATCAGGAGTATATTGATGAGATTGCGGATGCCTTAATGAAAATATCAAATGGGGATTTAACGATAAAGCTGCAAAAGGAATACATTGGGCAATTTGAAAAACTTAAGAATAATATGGTAGCATTGATTCAAAATTTAAACCTTACTTTCCTTGAAATTAATCAGTCCGCAGGACAAGTGGACAGTGGAGCAATACAGGTTTCAAATGGTGCACAAACCTTGTCGCAGGGAACCACAGAGCAAGCCAGCTCCATTCAAGAGTTGTCTGCTTCGATCAGTGAAATAACAACTCGAGTAAAAGAAAGTGCAGGAAGTGCAAAATCAGCAAGTGATAAGGCGAAATCGGCAGGAACGGAGCTGGATAGCAGCAATGAATCTATGAGAGCTATGGTTGATGCGATGGAAAAGATTAGTTCAAAATCGTCTGAAATCTCCAAGATTATTAAAGTAATTGAAGACATCGCCTTCCAAACAAATATCCTTGCGCTGAACGCTGCAGTTGAAGCTGCAAGAGCGGGAAGTGCAGGGAAAGGATTTGCAGTCGTAGCAGACGAGGTAAGAAATCTTGCGGGAAAATCAGCGGAGGCAGCAAAAAACACAACGGACTTAATTGAGGAAACCTTGTCTGCTGTAGAAAATGGAGCTGACATTGCAGAAAAGACGGCCGGTGCTTTGAACAAAAGTGCAGATTTAACAAAGGATGCCGTTTTGTTGATTCATGAGATTGCAGCGGTTTCAGAAGAAGAAGCAGGTCTGATTGAACAGTTGGATTTAGGTGTAGAACAAATATCAGCGGTTGTTCAGAGCAACGCCGCCACGGCGGAAGAAAGTGCAGCCGCCAGTGAGGAATTAGCAGGGCAATCAACCCTTTTAAAAGAACTTATTTCAAAGTTTAAATTAGAGGATTTCAATGACGCAATAAAAGAGATTGAAGAAAAGTATGAAGACATAGAAGTGATTGAAAATAAAGAGAGTGAAGTGGATTCTCAAAAAGAAATTGATCGAAATCGTAAATATTAAAAATTATAATTAACAAAAAAATTATAAAAGGTGAATCCCTTGATTTTCAAGGGATTCACCTTTTTTGAGAGTGAAGTTTAAGTACTTGTTATCGTCACGATACATTTTCATGTGGGTCGGCGGCGATAACAGCATTCAATTCCAATTGATAGGCTCCTAAGGAAGCATCTGTTTCAGCAGCTTGCTCGGAAATATTTTGTTCTAAGATAGCGGCTGCCTGATATAATCTGTTCATACCTAAAGTGCCGGCTAACCCCTTGACTGAATGAGCCAGGCGCTTCGCCTCTTCATAATTTTTACTGATTAAAAGTTGTTTGATTTCCATAGCGCTATTTTTGTAATTATTTTGAAATTTGTCAACATGTTTATAATAAGCAGCTTCTAAGCCGCCAAGGTTCTTTATCGATTCCTCTTTTCCGTCAAATGGATTTTTTGAATTTAATATTTTGCTTTCCCTTTCAAGGTGCCCCTTCTTTTCTTGTAATATCTTTTTTTCAGAGCTGGGTGAAGAAGCTGGCAGATATTTATGATCCATCTCATCCTTTTCTCCAGATAGATACTGATAAATCAGACTATAGAAAGTATCTATCTTAAACGGTTTTAAAATAAAATCATTGATAATATTTTTATACTGTTGCTTTGTGCTTTCATCCAAACAGGTAGCAGTCACGGCTAGGATCGGGCAGGTGATACGGAGCTTATTTCGTAATATAGTAGATGCAGTGTAACCATCCATGCGTGGCATATGAATATCCATTAGAATCAATTTATAATGGTCTACAGGGTGTTTTTCACAAAGTGCAATGCATTCCAAACCATCATTTGCAGTATCACAAACGCAGTTTATGTCTGTCAGCAGATTTGTAGCGACCTCTTGATTGATTTCATTATCTTCAACAAGCAGAACTTGCGCACCTTTTGCGTCATATTTCTGTACACTGTAATCGGCTGCTACGGGGATTGCTTTTATCTGCTCCTCTGTAACTTTTTTCGCAGAAATAGTAAAATAAAATTTACTGCCTCTGTTGAAATCACTGCTTACCCAGATCTCACCGCCCATTTGCTCTACTATGTATTTGCAGATGGTAAGCCCTAATCCTGTTCCGGTATGTGTTTTAGTCAAATGATTTTCCAGTTGCTCAAATTCTTGAAACAGCTTGCTCATATCTTCATTTCGGATGCCGATTCCGGTATCCTCCACGCAGAATTGAAACTGGATGTCATCAGTTGTTTCCGATTTTACATCGACGAATATAGAGATACATCCGCTGCTTGTAAACTTTGTAGCATTTGTTATTAAATTGACAAAGACCTGCAAAAGGCGAGTTTGATCCAAAAACAGATATAAGTCGGGGTCGAAATGATAATGTGTTTGAAAATCAAGACCTTTGTGTAAAATATTTGAAATACATAGATCTTCTGCATTTTTTAAAACGTCAAGTAAGTGAAATGGTGACGGATAGAAGTTTAATGTTTTCGCTTTTATTTTTGAAAGGTCTAATACATCGTTTATGATACCCAGTAGTAGATTAGATGAACTTTCAACTTTATTCACCAAGTCATTTTGCTTTTTATCCAATTGCGTTCTTTTTAAAAAGTAAGTCATACCGATAATCGCATTGATTGGAGTTTTTATTTCGTGAGATATATTTGCAAGAAAGGTATCCTTAGCACGAGAATGAAATGCGATCTCTTTCAACTGTTTTTGAAGCTGACTTTGCATTTTTTCTGTTTCGGTTGTATCATGCAGCAAGTCAATATACTTTTTCTGTTTGTTTTCATCAAAGATAGTAAAATAGTTGTAATACATGTAGCAATCTTCTCCGGAGATTTTCATTTTTAGATTTCCTTCAGAGGATCTCGTATCGGATATTCTCAGAAGGTGAGCTATTTTAGGATCGAAAAGATCGTCTGGAGTTTGCCCCACAATATATTGAGATTGTACATTTAATAGGTCTCTGTATTTCGGATTCATATATTCGTACTTTCCATCCTGATCTTGCACAGAGAGACCTACATTGATGTTTTCGACGATGGTTCTATATAACTTTCTGAAATATAAATTGGAGGCATTCTCTTTTACTAATAAATAAAAGAGAAGAATACCCATAAAAAATAATAGAATGGATAGGAAAATCAGGGTTCCTTCCAGCAAGAATTGATTCTTTAAAAGAATCGATTCCCTTTCATTAATCCGATCCATATAAGAATCATAAATTTGCAGTAAGGTCTGATTTTGATCTTTATAAAGCTTTTGGCAGGATACTGAGGATAATATTGAATAATCCCCTTCTGTAACAGCGGTCCCCAATTGTGTTAATAGTTCATGAAAGGAATAGACGAAATCTTCGTAAAGCTTCGACTCCTCCTTTGTAAACTCCAGATTTTCTACATGTTTTCTCATGGTAGTATTCTCTGAAGAATACGGTGCTTTCGATTCTTTTTCGATAAATACTTGTCCGTTAATTGGGATAATATCGAAAATATAATAGGTTTGAAGCAAATGGTTGAATTCTGTCTTGTAGGTTTTATCATCGGTTGAAAAACAAAGAGTAGCATTGTTGTAAAGCATACTGGACAACGTTTCATATTTTGTTGTAAGCTTCAACATATTATCCTTTTGTGTTTCAAAAGATAAGAGGCTTTCGCGATAAAATAAAATGCCGATTGTATTAAGAATCAATAAAAAAGTTAAAAATAAAACAACTATTACTGTAGATTTTAATTGTTTCATAAAATAATCCCCCTCCCTTTTTTTATCGAGCATACGTCTCTCGCTAGTATTTTAGTCGGTTTAAATGGAAAAGTAAATCAAAATTAGGGAAAATATGGCATAGAATAGGGAAGAAAATTTCCCTAAAATTCGACGTATGCACAGAAATCCGTCGAAAGAGATATTAAATTGTAGGGAAAGTTGCTTTGTGGTATAATGAACGCTAATAAAAACGATAAATAACTGTTGTAAGAAGAGTTTTATGAAAGATTATGTTTGCTTAAGCATGTTTATAATATGGATAAAATTATCTTTATTCTAGAGAAGTAGAGGAAGCAGAATGAAAAATGTTTTATTGACAATCTCATATGATGGAACGAATTTTTCCGGCTGGCAGAGACAGCCGAATCGGCGGACGGTGCAAGGAGAACTTGAACGTGTATTGTCTGAACTGTGTAGGAAAGAAATACAGATATCCGGTACGAGCCGAACGGATTCTGGTGTTCATGCGCTCGGTCAAAGAGCTTCCTTCCAAGCAGAGTTTGGCATACCGGTAGAACGCATTCCTCTTGCGTGCAATCATTTGCTTAGCGGTGAGAAAGGCATTTTAAAAGGCACGGGAGATATACGCATTTTAGAAGCAAAGCAGATGCCGGCAGGGTTTCATGCCCGCTTTGATTCATACGGTAAAAAGTACATCTATCGCATTCGAAATGCAAAAAATCCGGATTTATTTCAAAGAAATTACGTTTACCAGATTGAACAGCCTTTAAATTTGAAAGCGATGCAACAAGCAGCAGATTTGATTGCAGGCACACATGATTTTCGATGCTTTATGGCATCCGGAGGAAAAGAACCGGAGTCTACGATTCGAACCATTTATCAGCTAAATGTGAAGCGAAATGAGACGATGCAAAATGAAACGGCAGATTTTTTCGACATAGAAGTGATGGGAAATGGATTCCTTTACAATATGGTTCGTATTATTACCGGAACGTTAGTGGAGATCGGTCTTGGAAAGAAAAGTGTAGAAAAAGTGAAATGTATTTTAGAAAGCAGGGAACGCTGTTTGGCAGGACACACTGCACCGCCGCAAGGATTATATTTAGTAGAAGTATATTATGAAAAGCAGACTTGGATGTAAAAAAAGGAGAAACTAAATATGAAGATTAAAGAATTATATAATGAGAAAAAGACAGTTATTTCGCTGGAAATTTTCCCACCTAAACTAGAAATGCCTGTAGAAACAATTTATAAGACACTCGACGAGCTGCAAGGGTTAAAGCCGGATTTTATCAGCGTTACTTATGGAGCGGGCGGAAAGGCAAAGGATCGCACTGTAGAAATCGCATCTAAAATTAAAAGTGACTATGGAATTGAAAGTTTAGCTCATTTAACTTGCATTTCCTCCACAAAAGAACAGATAAAAAATATTTTTGCAGAAATGAAGAAGAATAAGATTGAAAATATATTGGCATTGAGAGGCGATCTGCCAGAAGATAAGACGCTTTTGGATATTCCAAAAGAACATCACTATGCCAGTGATTTGATTACAGAAATCCGCAAAGAAAATGGATTTTCTATAGGTGCTGCATGTTATCCGGAAGGACATGTTGCGTGTGAAAGCCGTGTGAAGGATATCAAGCATTTAAGGGAAAAAGTCGATCGAGGTGCTGAGTTCTTAATAAGCCAGTTATTCTTTGATAATGAACGTTTCTTTCGTTTTATGGAGGAACTAGAGATTGCCGGAATTGATGTACCGGTTTCCGCCGGTATTATGCCTGTTATGAATAAGAACCAGATTCTGCGGATGAGTAAGCTTTCCGGCTGTTATTTACCACCCAAATTTCAGCGGATTGTGGATCGTTATGAGAACAATCCGGAATCGCTTCGTGAAGCAGGAGAGGCTTATGCGATTGAACAGATCATTGACTTGATGACTTGGGGGGTGAGGGGGATACATCTATATACGATGAATAAACCACAAACTGCACGGCGAATCCTTACAAACATTGAAAATATCCGACGCTTGCAGGAATAAGCCATGGGTATTTCTTGCAAGGGGAATTCTCGTATGATAAAATAAAAATCGAGATTTGAAGGAAAAAGTAGTATAAGAAAAGAGTTGACAGCATGTTTAAATTACCGAGATACAGAGAACCGAATTTTAATACTCCATTTTTTATGGCAGCACCGGATGTAATAACGGCAGAGGTAAAGCAGACAGGCGTAGCACCATCCGGCTACCATTCGACTTCCATGTATCCCGAATATTTTAAAATAGACGGTGAATGGAGATTGATTGAAAACACACGTATGGATTGTGTCCCTGTTATTAAAAAAGATGGGCAGATCGAAGCAAAAGAGTTCCGAAGATTAAAAATTGGAGATCGGGTAATCTTAGGAAGAACAGAAGATGGCAGGGAAGGAATTTATCTTTATACAGAGGGTTTTTCGGCAGGAGATACAAAGGGAGATATATTTGCATTTCGAAGCGGACGCTCTAGAGAAACCTCTTTTTCAAATGACTATCTTCGTTTGGCGCAGCTTTTACAACACGACCGAGAGCATGGACATATTGTCTGGGTGCTGGGACCGGCTGCTGTTTTTGACGATGAGTCTAGAAAAGTAATGGAGTTTATGGTAGAGAACAGGTACTGTCATGCTGTATTTGGTGGCAACGCAGTCGCAACACATGATATTGAAGGAGCGTTGTTCCATACTGCATTGGGGCAAGATCTGACGACAACTGAGAATAAGCCGAATGGTCATTACCATCACTTAGATGCGATTAATTTGATTCGTCGTTTAGGTTCTGTCGAAGAGGCAGTAAAACAAGGATATATTACAAATGGCTTAGTTCACAGCTGCGTTAAAAATAAGGTGCCGATGGTATTAGCAGGCTCCATTCGTGACGATGGCCCTTTACCACAGGTTGAAAGTAATGCAGTGGAAGTCCAAGATACAATGCGTGTTCATACAAATAAAGCGACGACTATCGTTTGTCTTGCCACCCAATTGCATACGATTGCAACCGGAAATTTAACGCCCTCTTACGTCGTTTGTAATGGAGAGATCAGACCGGTATTTATTTATGCCGTGGATGTTTCAGAATTTGTCTTAAATAAAATTACAGATAGAGGGACCTTAGAAGTTACCACGATTGTATCAAACATTCAAGATTTTCTTTTTAAATTAAGAAAAATAATGGAAAGAGACGAATATGGATATACGAGATCAAATAAGGAAAAAAGTGCTCCTCTTTGATGGAGCGATGGGAACAATTATTCAGAAAACAGGAATACCCATCGGGAAAGTGCCGGAATTATTAAATTTTACACATGCAGGTATCATCGAATCTATTCATGATGCTTATCTTGCTGCGGGAAGTGATGTAATATCCAGCAATACCTTTGGTGCAAATGCTTATAAAACAGCAGGCTGTGGTTATACGGTAGAGCAAATTGTTACGCAAGGCGTTGGACTAGCAAAACATGCAGCGGAGCGTGCCATGGAAGAGCAAAGAGAAAAAGGGAAAAGCAGACCAAAATATGTCGCTCTTGACGTGGCGCCGATTGGGAAGTTGATGGAACCTTACGGTCCCCTGACATTTGACGACGCTTATATGATGTTTTGTGAGCAAATGGAAGCGGGTGCTAAAGCTGGAGCGGATTTGATTCTCTTAGAAACCTTTACAGATATTTATGAAATGAAGATTGCGGTATTAGCGGCGAAAGAATGTTGTGATCTTCCTGTCTTTTGCTCATTAACATTTCAAGAAGATGGACGAATGTTGATGGGTACGGACCCATTAACTGCGATTACCATATTGCAGGATATGGGAATAGATGCATTAGGCATGAACTGCTCATTAGGTCCAAAACAGATGATTCCATTGGTAAAGCAATTTTTGCATTATTCAAAAGTACCTGTTCTGGTTCAGCCAAATGCAGGATTGCCTACAATTGTAGACGGAGAAACTGTATATGACGTTACGGTGAAAGAATATACGGAGATTATGCTTTCTTTTGTGGATGAGGGACTTGCGATTGCAGGAGGTTGCTGCGGAACAACACCGGATTATATCAAAAGCTTAGCGGATGCATTAAAAGATAAGCCTGTCCAAAGGGGCAAGAATAGACAGCCTGTCATGGCAGTCAGCTCTGCAACGAAGACTGTATTTATAGACGACCGCGTTCGTATAATTGGAGAAAGAATTAATCCGACAGGAAAAAAACGATTGAAAGAGGCTTTAAAGTCAGAAGATTACACGTATATTGAAAACGAAGCGATTCAGCAAGTTGCAGCCGGAGCAGAAATCCTAGATATCAATGTAGGCTTGCCTGAAGTGGATGAGCTGGAAGCAATGCTTTCGGTTGTAAAAAAAGTTTCTGCTGTTGTAGATGTCCCATTGCAGATTGACAGTGCAGACAGCAAAGTTTTGGAAGCGGCTGTTCGCATATATAACGGGAAGCCTATTATTAATTCCGTCAATGGGAAAAAGGAAGTCATGGATACGATTTTTCCGATTGTAAAGAAGTACGGTACTTGTGTGATTGCGTTGACATTAGATGAAAAGGGTCTTCCAAAGAACACGGAAGAAAGACTTGCAATTGCACAACGAATAATTAAGCGTGCGGCAGAGTATGGAATCGGAACAGATCGCATTCTCGTCGATTGTCTGACTTTAACGGTCTCTGCACAGCAAAATGCAGGAAGAGATACACTTGAAGCGATCCGGAGAGTGAAAAAAGAATACGGCGTGAAAACAACACTGGGAGCGAGCAACGTTTCCTTTGGTCTTCCTGAACGTGTTTTATTAAATCGTACCTTTTTGGCAATGGCGTTAGAAGCAGGACTGGATGCACCGATTACCGATCCGCTTGTATCGGACTATGTAAATACCATCAGTGCATTTGAAGCCTTGAGCGGAAAAGACATTGAGGCAAAGGATTATATCAGCTATTACGGAAACGCAGGAAAACCTTCCGTTCCGGCAGCAAACGAAGTTCTTATCAGAAGGCCAGAAACGAAGCCGTCCAAAGACGCTCTTACATTGGAAGCTATAATACTAAATGGGTATGAAGAGCGTGCAGCACAAATTACACGAGAGCTTTTAGTGACCGAAAAGCCATTGGAAATTGTGGAAAAACGGATCATTCCTACTCTGGAACAAGTTGGAAAAGAATATGAAACCGGAGAAAAATTTTTACCGCAGCTTATAAAATCTGCTGATACAGTAACGCAATCTTTTCAAGTCTTAAAAGAGGCAATGAAACTGTCTGGAGAAAGCATCAATTATGGGAAAGTTATTCTGGCAACTGTAGAAGGCGACGTTCATGATATAGGTAAAAACATTGTAAAAGTAATATTGGAAAACTATGGTTATGAAGTGATCGATTTAGGTAAAGATGTACCGGTTGAAAAGGTAGTAGAAGCTGCTCGGAATGAGCATATACAATTAGTTGGATTAAGTGCACTTATGACAACCACAGTTGTGAGCATGGAGAAGACGATTAGAAGATTACAGGAAGCTGGTTTGAACTGTAAAACAGCGGTTGGCGGAGCTGTCTTGACAAAGGATTTTGCAAAAAAGATCGGAGCAGATTATTACTGCAAGGATGCAATGGATACGGTAAAAGCAGCCAATGCTATCTTTAAAAAACAATAAAAGAAAAAAATGATAGTATCGTGAAATAGAAAAGCCGGTGCAGGAAGGGTTAGATATGGAAAGACCAAGCTGGGATGAATATTTTATGGAGATGGCAATGGTGACGGCAAAACGGTCTACTTGCTTGAGAAGACAGGTAGGCGCTGTTATTGTTAAGGACAAGCATATTATTGCGACTGGATATAACGGTGCGCCCAGAGGCATTGCCCATTGTGAGGAACGTGGCGGGTGCCTTCGCCAAAAATTAAATATATCTTCAGGGGAACGCCACGAGCTTTGTATGGCACTCCATGCAGAGCAGAATGCGATTATTCAGGCTGCGACACTTGGACAAAGCATTGAAGGAGCAGCTATTTATGTAACACATCAGCCTTGTGTTATTTGTGCAAAAATGTTAATCAATGCCGGAATGACCCGGATTGTCGTGCGTGAAGGATATCCTGATAATTTGGCGGTGGAGATGTTGAAAGAGGCTGGCCTCAGTATTATTATGTTGGAAAACAAGGATAAATAAGGAGTTAGAGAAATGAGTTTTGGATTTAGTTTTGTGCTGCCTTTTATGACGGCTTTCTTTGTGTCGCTGCTGTGTACTCCATTGGCTATTAAAATCGCACCGAAAATTGGAGCTGTTGATATTCCGAAGGATGCACGTAGAATGCATACAAAACCGATGCCCCGATTTGGAGGAATTGCCATTTTCTTAGGAACAATAGCAGCACTGTTCGTTTCCTTATATGTGGCATTACCTGCAATTGTGCAGTATCTTCCGGATGGAGAACCGATTGAAAAAATGTTCGCGCTTTTAGCCGGAGGCACATTAATTTATTTTGTAGGGATTGTCGATGATTTGCGGGGATTACCGCCGAAAGTAAAGTTTTTGCTTCAAATTATATGTGCTTCGGTCGTTTTTGCTGCCGGAATCCGTATTTCTTTTATAACGAACCACTTTGGAGACGGACATGGCTATCTTCCATTTGTAATCAGCTATTTTGTAACAGTTTTATGGATTGTAGGAATCACAAACACGATTAATTTAATAGATGGACTCGATGGACTTGCAGCGGGAGTTGCAGCTGTCGCCTCTTTTGCAATTGCTTATACTGCATATATTCATGGAATGTACACAGTGACGATGGCGATGCTTGCTTGTGCCGGAGGCGCTTTAGGGTTTCTACCATTTAATTTTTATCCGGCGAAAATCTTCATGGGAGATGCAGGATCATTATTTCTAGGTTTTATGCTGGCAGCCGTATCCATTATAGGACCGGTTAAGGGAGCGACGATTCTTGCGACAGTTGTACCCGTACTGGTGTTAGGTGTACCGATTTTTGATACAGCATTTGCTATCTTTCGAAGAATTATAAACAAAAGACCGATCATGGAAGCGGATAAAGGGCATTTACATCACCGTCTCATGGCAGCAGGTATGGGGCAGAGACGTTCCGTGCTTACGTTATATGGAATCAGCGCGATAATGAGTGTGGCAGCGATTCTCTTCAGCCGGGATTTGTTTTTGGAATCGGCAGGCTTATTTCTAATTGCCGGGAATTTCATATACATTTTTCTGACCGATGCAAAGAATGTGATTCCGCAATTAAAAATGGAAGATAAGACGAAAGAGGTTCATAGAAAGAACAAAAAACATAAGAAGAAGAGGAAATAAGTAAGGAAGCTTCCTCAAAAAGGAAGAAAGTAGGTAAAAATTATGAAGATAATGACGGTATTTGGGACAAGGCCGGAGGCAATTAAAATGGCTCCTCTGGTGAAGAAGCTCCAAGAGGAGCCGACTATTGATTCGATACTGTGTGTAACGGCACAACATCGGGAAATGCTCGATCAGGTACTATCCTTATTTGAACTGGTTCCGGATTATGATTTAAATATTATGAAGCCGAATCAAACCATCAGTATGATTACAGCAAATGTATTAAAAGGAATGGAACCGGTACTGCAAAAAGAACAGCCGGACATGATTTTGGTACACGGAGACACTTCGACGACATTTGTTGCAGCACTTGCAGCATTTTATCATCAGATTAAAGTCGGTCATGTGGAAGCCGGACTGCGTACTTATGATAAATACTCGCCTTATCCGGAAGAAATGAACCGCGTGTTAACCGGACATCTTGCAGATTTGCATTTTGCTCCGACACAGCGTAATGTGGATAATCTGTTGCGGGAAAACATTGAAAAAGAAAAGATTATTGTTACAGGGAATACAGTGATTGACGCATTGCTTCAAGTGGCTGATAAACCATATGAATTCGAGGATGAAACATTAAGAAAGTTAGATTTTGATAAAAAACGTATTATTACGGTAACGTGCCATCGCAGAGAAAATCTTGGAGAAAATATGGTACATATTTTCAAAGCAATCCGTGCCATCGCAGACGAATTTGCAGATGTAGAAGTCGTTTATCCGGTGCATATGAATCCAAAGGTAAGAGAAACGGCAAAGATGGTATTTGGCGACTCTGAAAAAGTGCATTTGATCGAACCATTGCAATATCAGCCGTTTGTAAACTTAATGGCAAAATCTTATCTGCTGATTACCGACTCTGGCGGAATGCAGGAGGAGGCACCGTCTTTAGGCAAGCCTGTTTTAGTTGTGAGAAAAGAAACGGAGCGTCCGGAAGCAATCGAGGCCGGAACCGTTAAACTTGCTGGCGTTAGCCGAGATACCATATATTCTTTAACAAAAGAACTGCTGCAAAATAAGGAAGCATATGATCGTATGGCACAATCGAACAATCCATATGGTGATGGAAAGGCTTGTGAACGAATTGTAGATGCACTGAAACTATATTTTAATATGTAATTTAGACGATATAAAAAAACAAGCTGCACAGAAAAAACAGCTTGTTTTTTTATTACACTAATATTTTTTTACATCTTCCTCTTTATTTAAAAAACGAATTCCGTTTTCTGCGAGGGACAGCATTTCATTTTCGCCGGGGTATTTGTGAACCGGAGCTAAAAAGGATATGCGCTCAATCAGCCAGTCGGTGAATAAATCAGAATATGCTAAGCTGCCTGTAAGAAGAATGGCATCGACTTTTCCCTTTAAAATGGTGGAAGCGGCTCCGATTTCTTTTGCAACTTGATAGGCCATCGCTTCAAAAACTTCTTTTGCATAAGAGTCACCGTTTGCTATACGTTCTTCCACTTCAAGACCGCTGTTGGTTCCCAGATAGGACATGAGACCGCCTCCGCCTCGTAAATGATGCAACATTTGATCCTCCGTATATTTTCCGCTAAAACACATGCGCACAACTGAACCGACCGGAAGGGTTCCTGCACGCTCAGGCGAGAAGGAACCATCACCCTCTAATGCATTGTTCGTATCAATGACATGACCTTTTTTGTGTGTACCCACGGAAATTCCACCGCCAAGATGAACCACGACAAGGTTTAAATCTTCATAGGCACGTCCAATTTCTTTCGCGTACTTTCTAGCAATCGCCTTGTGATTTAAAGCGTGAAAAGTGCTGACTCTTGGTGCTTCTTTGATACCGGAATAGCGAGCAAAGCTGCACAATTCATCGGTGCTTACGGTATCAGCAGTAATGACGGGTATTTGATACTCTTGACTCAGCTCGTACGCAATCATACAGCCGACATTTGATACATGCATCCCGTAAATGCCGGATTTCATGTCTTTAAGCATTTCTTCAGTAATATAATAGATACCGCCTTCGATTGGCTTTGTACAACCCCCTCGCGCAACGATACAGTCAAACAAATTCAAATGAAAATTATGTTTCGTTAAAAAAGTCAGAATTGCTTTTTTACGAAATTCTTTTTGATCTGTGATTCTGTGAAATTGCTGTAGATCTTCTTGTGAATGTTGCAGAGTCTCTTTCACAATTTCATTTGTGTCTTCATAAACGGCTACTTTAGTAGAGGTAGAACCTAAATTCAACACAAACATTTTATTAGCCATTGGTTTACCTTCTTTCTGCTATATCCTCCTCTGCAAATGTACTGCATTTTGTCAAAGGAAAGGATAAATGTTTTAATTATATTATCTATGAATAGTTTACCACAAATAGGGAGGAAAAGATGAAAAAGTTGTAAAGAAAGTGTATAATAGAACAAGGTCAATCAAGTAATAGATGCGGATTACATGCTTTTTTAGTGGGGAGATTTTATGAAAAATAAGTTGCGGATTAGTTGTAGTGCTATGCTTTGTATTTTAATAAGTATGAGCAGTGTTGTTGTTTCTTTTGCAGCATCACATGCATACGCGTCAAAGAACATAGACAATACTACAGTGAGGTATGTTACATTGGACATGTCTGATTCTTCAATAGAACCAGTTGTGGTGGTTGCGGATGGACAGATGTGCAGCGAAGATTCCCTGTCAGCTATGGCAAAATCAGTGAATGCGTTGAGTGCGATTAACGGGACCTATTTTGAAGCATATAATGGAGTACCGGTTCCTTGGGGAACGATTATTAAAGACGGTAAGGTCCTTCACATCGGGAGCGGAGGAGCTGTCTTGGGAATTACAAAGGACAAGCAGCTTTTAGTCGATCGCCTTAAAATTACATTGACAGGCTATGTAAATGGTGCGGTAGCAGTTTATCCATGGCGTATCAATCATCCGAGTACTGAGGATGGTGCAATCACTATTTTTACGCCGGAATATGGAAGCAACGTGGATTTGCAGACAGGTGCTCAAGCCGTAGTCACAAAAAAGGGAAAAGTTCTTAGCATTGTATCTTCCAGCTTTACAGTGCCGTCGGATGGCTTTGCAGTTGTCTTTAATAAAGATGCAGTGTCTGGAGTGAATCGCTTTCATATAGGAGATACAGCATACTATGAGCAGGCGATTACACCGACTTACACGAAAGCGTCTCAATGGGATTATGTAATTGCAGGGCTAGGTGCAGGACCAAGTCTGATTATTAATGGAAATGTAACAGCAAATGGACAGGACGAAGGCTTTACTGAAGCAAAGATCAATACCAATCGTGCCGGACGCTCTTTTATCGGAGCCACAGAAAATGGAAAAATTATCATAGGGAACATGGGAAGCAAAACACTGAAAGAGGCCGCCGCCATTTGTAAGTCTCTTAATCTGATCAATGCAATGTGCCTTGATGGAGGAGGTTCAATTGGACTTTACGATCGAGATTCCAAAGTCTCGATACAAGGGCGCAATATTAATAATTGCTTGGCATTTCTCTCGGTTGCGCAGACACAGGCAAGTGTACAAGATTTGGTGGCTGTGAAGCCATTGAAGAGTAAATTGATGATAGATAACCAGACACGCAGATTTGAATCGTATCATATTGATGGCAATAGCTACTTTAAACTGCGTGATTTAGCGGCGGCTCTGAATGGGAGCGAAAAACAATTTGAGGTTGAGTACGATGCCGCAGTGAAAGCGGTTAAAATCAGTTCGCAAAAATCATATACAAGTGTCGGTGGGGAGCTGTATTTACCAGATCAGCCTGTGATACGAACGGCAAAGAAAAGTCAGGTAAAGCTGTATTTGAATGAGAAAGAAACAGTGGTAGCAGCGTATTATATAAATGGAAATTATTTCTACAAGCTGAGAGATATGGGCAATTTATTAGATTTTTTGGTAGAATGGAATGCAGAGACGAAAGAAACTGCCATTAGTACAAAAAAATAATTTTTATATTCAAGGGTCAAATATTGATTTAATAAGAGCAAGGGAGAAACGTATGATTTATTTTTTAGAAGACGATAGGCTGAAGGAAGGAAAATCTGACCAAAAAGATTCCATAGATTTTCGTCCGTGCCTTGGTATTTTTGACGAAAAGGAAACGGAAGAATGGCGGGATTATTTGGAGATCAGCCCGATTATCTGTAAAGAGTTATTTGAAGAAAAGATTTGTAAATTTGAAAGCCATGACGGATTTGATTACATTACGGTAACCATTCCAAATACCGATATAAAAGATGATATGGAGAATAAGCACTGGATTGAAGTGTATTACCGCAGCAATCAGCTTCTTTTCTTTTATGAAGATGAAGAAGGAAAACAGTTTTTAGATAAGCTTTTAAACGAGATAGTAAAAAAAGGGTTAAAGTTCTTAAGCTTAGAACGAATTCTTTATGAGTTTTTTGATTTATTAACCGAAAAAGATGCGGAGTATTTAGAGTCAATTGAAGAAGAAATTTTTAAGTTGGAAGAAGCGTTGCTGGATTCCGTATCGAACAATCATATCCACGATATCATGATGATTCGTCGAGAGTTGCTTTCGTGGAAACGTTATTATGAGCAGCTTTTACATATTGCAGAAGGAATGCAGGAAAATGAAAACGGTTTGTTATCGAATAAAATTGCCAGAGCATTTCGTCATCTTTCGGGGCGTACTTTACGTAGTATGGACAGCATTGTAAATTTAAGTGATTATGTTTCCCAAGTAAGAGAAGCGTATCAGGCACAGATCGATATTAAGCAAAATGAAATCATGAAACTGTTTACTGTGATTACAGCAATTTTTCTGCCCTTGACTTTGATCGTCGGCTGGTATGGTATGAATCTGCAAATGCCAGAGTTTCAGTTTGCTTATGCATACCCTGTGGTAATTGTCGTTTCTGTTATTGTAGCTGTAACCAGTTACTTTTATTTGAAAAAGAAGAAATGGTTTTGATGGTTTAGACAGCTATGGATAATCAAAAGAAAAATTACTTATTAATTGCAGCTATCCTTGGTGCAAGTATTTGTTTACGTGCACCTCTCACATCGGTGGGACCCTTAGTTGCTGATATTGGAAATGAGATGGATGCCTCTCCTACTTTATTGGGGCTGCTTACGACTCTTCCCGTTTTGGTCTTTGGTATTACCTCACCATTTATCAATTTATTTGGTCGAAGGTTTGGAAATTATTTTTGTGTAATGATTGGCTTGCTTTTCATTTTAAGCGGCATGCTTCTTCGTTCCGCTTTCGGCTTACAAGAGCTGTTTTTAGGTACCGTTATCATGGCAGTTGGGATTGGAGTAGGAAACGTTCTGCTCCCCAGTATTATTAAATCAAGTTTTCCAAGCGGCGGAGGCGTGATGACCGGAGCTTATATGACGATGCAAGGGATTTTTGCGGGTATTGGCGCGGGCTTGAGCCTACCTCTTGCCAGAAAACTTGGACTGGGGTGGAGAGTCACCCTTTTAATTTGGGCTGTTGCTGCAATGACCGCTTTTTTTCTGTGGCTGCCGCAGTACCGAGAAGAGAGAATAAATAAAGTACGATCCTCTTTCCAGTTACAGAGAAAGAGTGAAAAAAGAGAAAAGAGTGTGTGGTGCACTTCTTGGGCGTGGTACGTTACTTTGTTTTTAGGAAGCCAGTCGCTACTCTTCTATTCTTTAAGCAATTGGATTCCGTCTATGCTGGAAGACCGTGGAATATCGGCTGAGGCAATCAGCATGATAGCAACTTGGTATCAGTGGAGCGGAGTTCCCACTACATTCCTGGCACCAATTTTAATGCAAAAGATGAGCAATAAAAAACTACTTGCGGCCATGATTGGATTGGGTTACTTTAGCGGTATCGTGGCATTGCTGCTTGCAGGCTCTTCAATTCCTCTGCTCTTGCTGGCGTTGACCCTGGCTTCTGCAAGCGGTGGGGCAAATTATAGTTTATCAATGGCAATGATCGTTCTTATGAGTAAAGATGCGAGAGAAGCCGGAGAGCTTTCGGGGATGAGTCAGTGTGCGGGATACCTTTTGGCGGCATCAGGTCCGGTTGTTTCGGGCATATTGTATGATTATAGCGGCCAATGGACAGCAACTCTGCTTTTTTATATTTTGGTTACGATTGTTTTATTTGTTAGCGGGCAATTATTAATGAGACATATTCCGTCTTAAGAAGGATGTAGACATTTGAGATATTCTTTACCATTGACATATAGTTTAAAAAATTGATAAGAACTAAGTTTCATAAAACAGTGAAATCTTTTTCATAAAGTGAAATAAATTTCACTGTTTTTCTATTGCCTAAAAATGAATAAATTTCGAATTGAAATCATATTTGCTTCTTATATAGATAAAAAAGAAGAGCAATTGTTAGGGCTTTATATTTTGGCCGGAATCGCTGTTCTGATTTTTAACTTCCAAGGAATCCCGAATCAAAAGAATATTTTTCAAGAGAAGATAAAAAATTAGATTTGTAATCTGAATTAATATGATATAGATGAAAGAAAAAACAGGGAAAGATTTTCCCTGTCTTTATTGGTTTATTTAGTATAGTTATCAAAGTATCCTTGAATGTAAACAATTGGTGTTCCTTTGTCTCCGCTTCCTGAGGTTAAATCACAAAGTGAGCCAATCAGATCTGTTAATCTTCTTGGAGTTGTTCCTTGCGAAAGCATGGAATCTTTTAGATTGCTGTCTTTTTTAATAATACACTCAGAAATCGCTTGTTTTAATTCGTCGCCCGATAAGTGCGCAAAATCATTGTCAGCAAGATACTTTAGCTTTAATTCGTTTGGCGTACCTTCCAGTCCGGAGGTATATCCCGGCGATACGACCGGATCTGCCAGTTCCCAAATTTTTCCTACAGGGTCTTTGAATGCACCGTCACCGTATACCATAACTTCAATTGTCTTTCCAGTTGTTTCAATCAATTTTTTCTGAATTCCATTTACGAACGTAGTGCAATCGTTTGGAAATAATTTAATGGTAGTCTCAGTCGATTTGTTGGAACCTAGGAGCCCATAATTTGTATTATAACCGCTTCCATCCACACTACTGGTCAAGAGGTCATCCATACCTAAGATGATTCCACCTCCGGCTTCTTTTAGTAGCCGTTTTGTACGTGCTCTCGTATGAATGTCACACGTTAATACGTTCTCCGTATAATTTAAAATAGTTCTTGGGTTGTTTGAAAATATAACCTCTGCTTCTGCACCTTCTTCTTCAATCAATCCTTTATAATAGTTGACATAATCCATACCGGTAAACGTATGTTTGGATTTTCCAAAAAGTGATTCGAACTGTTCCTGAGATAGCACATCTGTATAAGGATTGATCCCATTTTCATCCAGTTTGTCTATATCAATCAAATGATTTCCTACTTCATCGCTTGGATAGCTAAGCATCAGTACGATTTTTTTTGCACCCTTTGCAATCCCTCTTAGGCAGATTGCAAATCGGTTTCTGCTGAGAATCGGGAATATAACGCCAATGGTTCCTCCGCCCAGCTTTGTTTTTACATCTTGTGCTAACTGATTGGTTGTAGCATAATTGCCTTGTGCTCTAGCAACAACCGCTTCTGTAATCGCAACAACATCTTTATCACGCAATGCAAAACCTTCCGATTTGGAAGCTTTTAATACAGAATCTACGACAATTGATTCCAAATCATCACCTTCTCGGATGATGGGCGCTCGTAGTCCTCGAACGACGGTTCCAACCATTCTTTCCATATGAAATTCCTCACTTTTCTATTATTTTCTGCTGCTTTTAAACAGATTTTTACTTGAAATGGATCTGCATCCGATCCTATATAGTATGAGTAAATTTTACCCATACTATATAATTATAACTTAAAAATCATCGAAATTACGAATAATCATTAAAATTTTATAAAATAAATAATCCGGCTTGGTATATGATGAGGGCGGTAAGCCAAGCAATGACTGTTTGAGCCGCCATTGCAAATATTGCGACACGGTACCCTCCCAATTCTCTTTTCACAGCTGCCATTGCTGCAACACAAGGCATGTATAAAAGACAGAATGTGAGAAAAGAAAAAGCTTGAAGCGGTGTAAATATATCAGAAAGCATTGCGATGACCGCGCTAGTATCACTTGCATTCATTAAGACGGCAAAGGTACTGATTACAGCTTCTTTTGCCGTCAATCCGGTAATCAGTGCAGTTGCAGCCCGCCAGTCACCAAATCCTAACGGTGCAAAAATCGGAGAAGCTAATTTACCCAAAGCAGCAAGCATACTATCCTGGCTGTCGGTCACCATATTAAATCCAAAATCAAAGCTCTGTAAAGCCCATATAATTATAGTAGCAATAAAAATGATCGTGAAGGCCTTGATTAAGAAATCCTTTGCTTTTTCCCACATATGAAGCAGGACTGATTTAGGTGCGGGGAAACGATAGGAAGGCAGCTCCATGACAAATGGAACCGGCTTTCCTTTATATATAGTTTTTTGCAATAAAAGTCCATATAAGATACTTACTAAAATCCCCATTACATATAGTGAAAACATAACAAGTGCTTTGTATTCACTGAAAAAAGCTGCAGTAAAGGTTGCATAAATTGGAAGTTTGGCACTGCAAGACATAAATGGTGTCAGTAAAATGGTCATCTTACGGTCTCTTTCACTTGGAAGCGTTCTCGTTGCCATAATAGCAGGAACAGAGCAGCCGAACCCAATCAGCATAGGGACAAAGGAACGTCCGGAAAGACCGATCTTACGCAAAAGTTTGTCCATAACAAATGCGACACGCGCCATATATCCGCTGTCTTCTAAAATGGAAAGAAAGCAAAATAGTATTACAATAGTAGGAAGAAAAGAGAGTACACTTCCAACACCGACAAAAACGCCGTCAATGATCAGAGAATGGAGTGCAGTACTTACACCAGCCTGCAGTAGTGACTGGCTGGAAAACGCAGTGAATTGATCAATTGCCGCTGCGAGCAAGCCGCTTAGTGCTGTGCCAAATACCCCGAAGGTAAGCCAAAAGACAATGAGCATGATTCCCAAAAAAATTGGAATTGCAAAATATTTGTGTGTTAAAATGTTATCTATTTTGACAGAACGTAAGTGTTCTTTTGTTTCTCCCAACTTGACCACCGTTGCATCACAGACCTTTCCGATATAGGCATAACGCATGTCTGCCATGGCGGCTTCACGGTCTGTTTTGAGGTGTGATTCCATATCATCTACAATGTGGGCGATAATATCAATTTCCGGTTCAAGAAGATTAAGAGAACGCATAACTGGCTCATCGCCCTCTACTATTTTAGTTGCAGCAAAGCGAAGCGGAAGTCCGGCTTCATTGGCTTCCCTTCCAATCAAGTGAGCAATGGAGTGGATTGCAGTGTGAACGTACCCATCGCAAAAATCAATTTTTTTTGGTAGAAGCTGTTGCTCAGCTGCTTTAATCGTCCGTTGCGTTAATTCTTCAGTGCCTTCATTTTTACTGGCCGAAATCGGAACGACCGGAATACCAAGCTTTTCTTGAAGCTTTGAAATATCTATGGAAGTTCCGCTGGCACGAACTTCGTCCATCATGTTTAGTGCCAATACCATCGGAAGGTCTAATTCCATAAGCTGTAAGGTAAGATACAAGTTCCGCTCAATACTGGTCGCATCAATGATATTAATGATACAATCTGGCTTTTCTTTTAAAAGGTAGTCTCTTGTGACGACTTCTTCAGAAGTATAAGGGGAAAGAGAATAAATACCGGGTAGATCAATGACAGTAGCCCCCTTGTGTTTACGGATACTGCCTTCTTTTTTCTCGACGGTTACACCGGGGAAATTACCAACATGCTGGTTGCTTCCTGTCAATTGGTTAAATAAAGTGGTTTTTCCACAGTTCGGGTTTCCGATTAAGGCTATTTTTACAGCGGTGCTGCTGTTCATGATATCAATTCCTCCACTTCAATTTTCTCTGCGTCATCCAATCGGATGGTTAATTCGTAGCTGCGCAGATGAAGTTCAATTGGGTCACCCATTGGAGCGACTTTTCGAACCATAATTTTTGTATTTGGTGTGATCCCCATATCTAATAATCTTCTTCGCAGAGCGCCTTCTCCACCGACCTTGCAAATAATGCCGGTATGCCCTACTTTCAGTTCGTTTAATTTCATATGTGAATATCCTTTCTACGGATGTTAGCGTCTGTTGACATAATAATCTTTCTACCCTTATTTTGTCAAGAAAAAACAAGGCTTTCCAGTCTTTTTCAATAAGAAGAAGGATTAAGTCAATATTTATAAATGAAATGCATATAGTAAATTATATACATATTGGAAAGGGAGGGAAAAAATGAACCCATTAATAATGGACTTTGGACCGGAACCATACGTAGCGGATCTTGAGACTATTGCAGAATTTAATGATAACTTTCGTTCTGCTTTATGGACGGGAGAGCATCTGCAGGTTGTGCTAATGAGTATTTTGCCGGGAGGAGATATTGGACTGGAAAAACACCCTGATGTAGATCAAGCGATTATTA
The DNA here is from genome assembly GCF_035621135.1 of Sinanaerobacter sp. ZZT-01. Taxonomy (NCBI): domain Bacteria; kingdom Bacillati; phylum Bacillota; class Clostridia; order Peptostreptococcales; family Anaerovoracaceae; genus Sinanaerobacter; species Sinanaerobacter sp. ZZT-01. Next base: position 1,171,712 of record NZ_CP141728.1, on the reverse strand, counting down.
TCGAAAATGGAAGTGGAGTGGTGCAGATGGGCGACTCAGCAGAAAATTTAGATTACGAAGCAGATTTTTATCAGGATTATATTATTATTATACCTGCAGGGAAATGGCATAATGTAATAAATACAGCAGGGATTCCTCTTAAACTGGTCACAATTTATGCGCCGCCGGAACATCCAAGAGGCACGGAGCAAAAAAATAAGCCAATAGAATAATAGAATGCAAAATAAAGCGAGAGTTCTCAAAGAATCCCCGCTTTATCTATTTTTATCACTTGTAATAAATTTTGTTTTTGAATAAAGAGCGTGCATCTGCTATTTTATTTCACCATGCAGTTCATAGCGAAAGCATTGGTCAATTTGATTCTCTTCATTTAAAAAGACAACATGAGGTTTGTGCTCTTTTGCTTCGGATTGATTCATTTGACAATAACACATAATGATTATTTTATCACCGGGTTGTACACATCGTGCCGCAGCACCATTTAAACAGATCATTCCGGAGCCACGTTCGCCTGCGATGGTATACGTTTCAAAGCGGCTGCCGTTATTGATGTCGACAATTTGTACCATTTCATATTCCAAAATATTTGCAGCATCAAGCAAATCCATATCCACAGTAATGCTTCCTACATAATTTAATTCCGCTTGTTTTACAGTAGCACGGTGAATTTTTCCTTTCAACATTGTCAGGTTCATTTTTATTTTCTTCCTCTCTTATTCTGGCCAGAAAAAATTATCAATGAGGCGGGTTTTGCCGATGTATACAGCCATAGCACATAATACGGGACGATTTACTGTCTCAATCAATTGCATGGAGGAAGCATCGACTATATTAATGTAGTCAATTTTTGCTAAAGGTTCTTGTTCAATTTGCCTTGTCATAGCATCAATTAAAACATTACTTGAAGTTTCCCCTTGTAATAAATGCTGCTTACCAAGATTAAGCGCCTGAGAAAGTACAAGTGCAGCCTTTCTTTCATGCGGGTTTAAATAGGTGTTTCTAGAGCTTTTTGCAAGCCCATCTTCTTCACGAATAATAGGGCAGCCTACAATTTTAATATCGAAGTTTAAGTCTCGTACCATACGTTGAATAATAGCCAGCTGCTGTGCATCCTTTTTTCCAAAATAAGCACAGTGTGGTGTCACGATATGAAATAACTTTGTGACAACGGTACACACACCACGAAAATGATTCGGACGGCTTTTCCCGCAGAGTTCTTCGCTGAGTTGTTCCATGTTGACATAGGTGGTATAGTCTTCAGAATACATTTCCTCAGGAGACGGGCAAAATAAGAGAGAGGCACCTGCCTGTTCACATAGCTGGCTGTCTCGATCTAGATCACGGGGATAGGTCTTTAGATCTTCTTTGGGGCCAAATTGTGTGGGATTGACAAAATCACTGACAATCACTCGGTCGTTTTCTTTTACGGCTCTTTCAATCAAACTCTTATGCCCTTCGTGCAGAAAACCCATGGTAGGAACGAATCCGATAGACAGGCCTTCTTCTTTCCAAGCTTTTACATACTTACGAATCTCAGGAATGGTGTAAATAATAGGAATCATGATGTTTCTCCTTTTAAAAGCCTCGTGTTTTAGTATAATTGATCGATAACGGAATCTTCTATGCTGAAGGTGTGTTCTTTTTGCGGGAAGATTCCCTCTTGGACCTCCTCAATGTAGGAAGCAAAGGCTTGCTTCATTTGTGTACCTACATTTATATATTGTTTTACGAATTTAGGTGTAAAATCAGAATACATGCCGATCATATCCTGGTAAACGAGAATTTGACCGTCACATCCGGCACCTGCACCAATACCGATGGTTGGAATGGAAAGTGCTTCACTGATTTTTTTTGCCAGCTTTTCCGGTACGCATTCTAAAACGAGAGCAAATGCTCCGGAAGCTTCAACTTCCCTTGCATCGTTTAGAAGTGCCTGAGCAGCTTCTTGGGTTTTTCCTTGTACTTTGAAACCGCCAAAAGTGTGAATGGACTGAGGTGTCAAACCCAAGTGTGCCATAACCGGAATGGACGCACGTGTAATCGCTTCAATCTCTTTGCAGAAGGATGAACCTCCCTCTAACTTTACAGCCTGAGCACCCCCTTCTTTTATCAGACGTCCGGCGTTGGTGACTGCCTCATTTATACCAGTGTGGTAAGACAGAAACGGCATATCTGCAACAATAAGGGAGTTTTTAGCACCTCTGGCGACAGCTCTTGTATGATGAAGCATATCCTCCATCGTTACAGCAAGGGTATCCTTGTAGCCTAGCATTACCATGCCTAACGAGTCTCCGACTAAAATACCGTGAATACCGGACTGATCCATTAATTTAGCAGTAGAGTAGTCGTAAGCGGTAAGCATACTGAGCTTCTGTCTGTTCTTTTTCGCATCTTTAAAAGTAATTGCCGTATTTTTCATTGAGCCCTTCCTTTCATTTCTTCTAATAATAGCAGTTCTATTTTTTTGTAAGAACGATTTGGATTTTTTTTTCTTGCAATTTTAAGCAATTGTTTCGATAAGATTAAGTAGAGCATGGTTTCTTCTTCTTCCAAGAAATCAAGATGATGTAAAACAGTCTGAATGTCTCCACGTTCTATTGGGCCTGTGAGAGCATCTTCCAGGCTGGTTGTACACAGCTTTTCCATATTTCCAAGCATCAGCGGTCTTAGTGCTTGCTGTGCTAAGTCATCTGAAAAGCCGCAGCGAAGGAGTAAGTTTTGAGAAACTTTTGCAAGTGCAAGCATCTGATTGCTGGCACAGACCGCAGCTGCGTGGTACAGCGCTTTTTTCTCTCCCGAAATGATCTGTACGGAGGAACCTGTGCTTTCAAACATTGTTTTCATCTCGCTTAAATAAAAAAAAGAACCTTCCAGGGTAAAAATTGCCCTTTGAAGCTCCTTGTATGATTCCGTTTGACTGCTGATTGCATAAAGCGGATGTACGGAATAACCGAAAGCTCCCAAGGCTTCGATTCCGTGAAAAACCGATGAAGATAAACAACCACTGCAGTGACATATTTTTTTATTATTAATTGGCAGCTCTTTTATGTCATCCCATAAGCTTTCAATCTCACCGTCAGGTACGGTGAGGAACAGGGTATCACTCACATTTAATAGTGCTTTTAAATCAGAAAAAGCGGATGAATGTGTAAATGCTGCTGCTGATTTTGCAGATTCATAATTTCTGCTGTAATAGCCTGCTACGGGAATTCCGTAAAGGCTGAGGTATTTACCAAGGGAAAAACCAACTTTTCCCGCACCGATAAAACCTATTTTCATGTGTATCACCTCCAATAAGGAGTGACGCACCCGGTCCCATTCCATAGGATATGGGCTGCTTTCTAATAAAAAAATAATTCTGCTTTGGTATAGTTTCCTCTTATAGTTTTCTTGGAATACTACCCATGGGAAGTATAGCATATGTTTTTTTTAGAGACAAGAAGTAAAAAAAAAGAAAAAATTACTTGTTAAAATATAAACAAAAATAATTGTGCATTTTTATAAAAAATATGTGATTACTATATAAAAAACATCAAAATAGTGAAAAAACACAAAGAAATAGAGGGTTTTTCAATACGTATTATTGAAAAGACAAGCAGATTACCGTTAAATTTCAAGGTGTTTGCCCAATGGTGAGTTTGAATTTTCGGTGAATTAGGGTATAATGGTTTACAATTATCATTTTTGGGTATACATATGACCATAAGAAAAAGCGTTATAAAATGATAAGAAAATTATAGAGAATAGGAGGCGACGCTGTTGGCAATTGAGCAGATAAAAAAGATTAAAGAAGCAGAAGAAGAAGCTGACGAACTGCGCAGAAAAGCAACTGCAGAAGCCAAAGAGCTGCGGGCAGGAGCCGAGAAGAAGGCACAGGAATTATTAGAAAATGCTCGTTATGAGGCAGACTGTGCTTATAAAAAGCGCATCGTAAAAGCAGAAGAAGAAGCAAAAGTAGCATATGAGGTCACTATCCACATTGCAGAAAAGGAAAGTCGTGATATCATAGCGAATGCCAGTGTGCATTTAGAAGATGCTGCAGCAATCATTGTAGGAAGGGTTGTGAGTTAAATGGCGATTGTCAGAATGCAAAAGCTTTCTGCCATTGGACTTGGTTCCGGTAAAAAAATCTTAATAGATCAGCTTATGAAGCTGGGTGTTGTTCAACTCAATGTACAAGACAGCAAGATGAACGATGAAGAGTGGGCAGGTTTGGTATCGATTGATGAAAACGATGCGGCAGCTGCGGGAATAGAGGCACGGATGACGGACGCTTCACAGGCCTTAGAAGCAATTGCTAAACATGAAACGACAAAGGCGCCACTTTTTTTTACCAGAAGGAAGATACAACGAGAGCTTTTTCAAAAATTGGTAGAAGAAGACCAAACTGTTGAAAGTCAGATTAAACGAATTAATGAGGCATCAGAGGGAATTACAGAATTAATAAATGAGTTAAATCGGATTGATGTTGCAAAGCTTGCACTATATCCTTGGAGGGACTATGATCTTCCATTGGACGTGCAGGGAACAAAATACTGTGAGTGGATGCGAGGAATGATACCGGCAACGGCCAGTTTATCAAAGCTTCGAGATACATTAGAAGAAAAGACGCCACGCTATGAGTTGCAGTTGGTGGCGAGCGATGCGGAGCAGCAATATATTTCTCTTTTATATTTGAAAAAAGAGAAAGAAGAAATCGAAGAGATTTTGCGGCAATTTGGCTTTGCAGTAAGCCAAGGATTAGAATTGGATGGAACGCCGCAGCAGATTATTTTGAATTATGAAAAGCAAACGGCAGATATAAGAGAGCAGATACGAGAATTAGAGCTGAAAATTCAAAAAGAGCAAGATGGAAAACAAAATATTGAAACATATTATGATAGTCTTGCAATAAAAAAAGATCAGGCATTGATCTTGCGTCGACTTTTGGTGACAAACCGTACTTTTTATTTAGACGGGTGGATGCCAAAGGTTGCGGCAGAAGAGGTAGAAAAATTATTAGAGGATAACGATTGCTGGTATGAAATTACCGATCCTGAAAAGGGAGAAGAGACTCCTGTGCTTATGCAAAATGGCGCATTTTCTGCACCGTTTGAGGCAGTTACAAAACTTTATGCACTCCCCGATTCAAGAGGGATTGACCCTACGTCGTATTTTTCCTTCTTTTACGCATTATTCTTTGGGATGATGCTTAGCGATGCGGCCTATGGCCTTATCATTGCGGTGGCAACGTTTGTTATTTTGAAGAAATATCCGCTTGAAGGAATGATGGCACAGTTGATGAAAATGTTTTTTTATTGCGGTATTTTCACAGTGTTCTGGGGTGTTATGTTTGGAGGATACTTCGGAGATATTGTTACCATTGTCGCCAAGAATTTCTTTAATGCGGATGTAACGATACCGGCTGTTTGGTTCAATCCACTGGATGAGCCGATGAAGATGCTGACGTTTTCCTTTATTTTGGGAGCGATTCATCTGTTCTTAGGTATGGGAGTCAGCGGTTATATGTCGATTCGAGACGGAAGACCGTGGGATGCCGTATTTGACATAGGACTTTGGTATGTCCTTTTGATTGGACTGGTTCTTTGGTTAGGCGGAAAGATGGCGGCACTTGTAGGCCCAACAGCTACTAATATTGGAATGTGGATGACAATCGTGGGTGCTGTAGGCATTTTACTTACCGGAGGAAGAGACAAAAAAGGCCTTGGAAAGCTTACCGGAGGTCTCGGTAGTTTATATGGAATTACCGGGTATTTAGCAGATGTTTTATCGTATTCCAGATTATTGGCTTTGGGGTTGGCAACCGGTGTTATTGCTTCGGTTATCAATACGCTTGGAAGCCTTGCAGGTGGTGGAATCGGCGGAGCAATTTTACTGACAATTGTTTTTATAATTGGTCACGCCTACAATTTGTCCATCAATGCATTGGGTTCTTTCGTACATTCCAGCCGTTTACAATATGTCGAATTTTTTGGTAAATTTTATCAAAGTGGAGGGGAAGCCTTCCAGCCATTTTATGAAAATACAAAATATGTGAAGATTTCGAGGGAGGAAAACTAAATGTTTACAGAAATAATCAGTACACTATTTAATGGAAGTTATGTTGCTATGTTAGGTGCCGCACTGGCTGCTTTGGCAGGTATCGGCAGTGCAAAAGGTGTTGGAATTGCCGGTGAAGCAGCTTCCGCTGTTGTAGCAGAAGATCCGAAAAAGTTTGGTCAGGCTTTAATTTTGCAGGCATTGCCAGGTACGCAGGGTATTTATGGACTGTTGATTGCCTTTTTAATCATGTTGAAAATTGGACTGTTGGGGGGCGCCGGCATGATAAATGTAACAACCGAGCAGGGACTTTATATCTTTGCTTCAGCCCTTCCGATTTTTATTGTAGGTATCATTTCCGGTATTGCGCAAGGTAAAGCGGCTGCTTCTGCAATTATGCTGATTGCAAAACGTCCGGAAGAAATTGCAAAAGGTATGGTTTACACAGCAATGGTAGAAACCTATGCGGTATTAGCGTTATTAATTTCTTTCTTAATGTTAAATGGAATTCAAGTAGGCTAACTCTTGGTGAGAAATAAGGAAGTGGAAGAATGGGCATTGAAAAAATAACAGAACAAATCCTCATAGATGCCAAAGACGATGCCAGAAGAATTTTTGATAAAGGGCGTTATGACAGCCGTGATTTAGAGCGTCAGGCGCAACATAAGATCAAAATTATGCAGGCTGATACAGAAAAACGCAGTGAAGATGATGCGGAAACTCTGAAAATAAGAAAAGATTCCGTCGCTCAGCTGGAGGGACGGAAGCTGCGTCTTAAGGCAAAACAGGAGGTCATTTCCAAAAGCTTTGATCTGGCATTGGAAAAATTATCTAATATGGAAGAAGAAGCGTACCTTAACTTACTGGAGCGGTGTATGAATGAAACCGGGATGGAAAAGGGAGAAATTCTTTTAAATAAAAAAGATCGAGATTTTATTGGGCAAAAACTGGTAAACCGTGTAAATAAAAATGGTTTTCATTTTGTCTTATCGAAGGAAGAAATTTCCGCTAAAGGAGGCTTTCTTCTTCGTGATGGAGCTGTAGAAGTGAATTCTACATTTGAAACGATGATTAATGCCGTGAGGGAAGCGGTAACGCCGGAAGTAGTAAAAGTCCTCTTCAATTAAGAAATCCAACGGAAAGGAGGAAGGACTTTGGGAAATAGAAATATGGATTACGTGTTTGCTTCCGCACGGGTACGCAGTGTAGAAAAAAATCTTCTCAGTCGGGAGAAAGCGGATAAGATGATTGAAAGTAAAACTACCGAGGAGGCATTAAAGGTTTTAAGTGAGCTGGGATATGGGGAAGAAAACAGCAATTTAACACCCTTAGAGTTTAATGAAGTACTATCCGCAGAAATTCAGAGAGCATATACATTTATATTTGATGTAGCTCCTGATAAGAGTGTATTCGATACTTTCTTATACCCTTATGATTATCATAACTTAAAGGTGCTTTTGAAAGCGGAATTTTCCAATACAGAAGCAGAACCGTTTTTAATGGATATCGGAATGATTCCAAAAGCCAAGCTGATTGTTATGGTAAGGGAAAGAAGTTTTATGGATATGCCGGAAGAAATGAAACGTGCGGTACAAGAGGTTATTGATATCTTCGGGAAAACCTCTGATCCACAGATCGTGGACTTTATTTTAGACCGTGCATGCTACCAATCGATGAGCAGGACAGCAGAATGTTCGGGAAGTGAGTATATTCAAGGATATATAGCACTTTTGATTGATACCCTTAATTTAAAAACTTTTGTGCGGCTGCGTGAAATGAAGAAAAACTGGGATTTTTTCTCCAAGGTATTTTTACCGGGAGGAAAGATTGCAGAGAGTTTGTTTATCAGTGGCTATGAAGAAAGCTATGAACAGTTTGCGGAAAAACTTCTGCCGTATGGTTTAAATGAAGCGTTGTCAGAAGGCGCCGTGATGTTAAAAGCAAGCGGGCGTTTTACGATGTTAGAAAAGCTTTGCGACAACCGTTTAATGCAGTATGCGAAGCAGGCAAAGTATATCTCTTTTGGAATTGAGCCATTAGCGGCTTATCTGATTGCGAAAGAAGGAGATATAAAAAATGCTAGAATCATAATGGCTGGTCTTTTGCAGGGACTTTCCCGGGAAATGATAAAGGAAAGACAGAGGGAAGCATATGTTTAAAATAGGAGTCATAGGAGATCATGAAAGCGTTTTAGGCTTTAAGGCAGTTGGTCTTTCCGGATTTCCTTGTGCTGACAGTGCTGAGGCTAAAAAGACGCTTCATCGAATTGCAAGGGAAGACTATGCCATTATTTATATCACAGAAGGCTTATGCAAAGATATGATGGAAGATTTGGATAAATACAAGGATGTGCGTATTCCGGCAATCATTCCGATACCAGGTATGGATGGAAGTTATGGAATCGGAATGCAGAATGTAAGAAAATCTGTAGAACGGGCTGTAGGCGCAGACATTCTTTTTGGGAATGATGAAAGAGAAAAGGAAGGCAGGTGACCTGTGAAGTGAAGCAAGGAAAAGTAGTAAAGGTATCTGGACCACTTGTAATTGCAGAAGGTATGCAGGATGCAGATATGTTTGATGTGGTTCGCGTAGGCGAGCAGGGACTAATTGGAGAAATCATTGAAATGAGAGGCGATGCAGCCTCCATTCAGGTATATGAAGAAACCGCAGGTCTCGGACCAGGAGTAAAGGTAGTTACAACCGGTGCACCGCTTTCAGTAGAGCTGGGACCGGGAATGATTGAAAATATGTATGATGGGATTCAGCGTCCCTTAGAAGACATGTTGAAACAAGCAGGACCTAACATAACGAGAGGAATTGATGTAAAGGCTCTTTCCCGTACAAAAAAATGGAGCTTTGTTCCTTGCGTGAAAACAGGAGATAAAGTAGAGAGTGGAGACATTATCGGAACCGTTCAAGAGACGGTGACCGTATTGCATAAAATTATGATTCCTTACGGAATTAAAGGTACAATCAGTGAAATTAAATCCGGTGATTTCACGGTTGAGGATGTTGTTTGCACAGTTAAAAAAGAAAATGGCACTGCCGTTGAGATTGCTATGCTGCAAAAGTGGCCAGTACGTAAAGGCAGACCATATAAGGAAAAGTTAGTACCGGAAATGCCTTTGATTACCGGGCAGCGTGTTATTGATACCTTGTTCCCGATTGCAAAGGGAGGCGTTGCAGCAGTACCGGGTCCGTTTGGAAGCGGAAAGACGGTTGTACAGCACCAGCTGGCAAAGTGGGCCGATGCAGATATTGTTGTCTATATCGGATGCGGAGAGCGTGGAAATGAGATGACCGATGTACTGATGGAGTTTCCTGAATTAAAAGATCCAAAGTCCGGAGAACCATTGATGAAGCGTACCGTATTGATTGCAAATACTTCAGATATGCCGGTAGCGGCACGAGAAGCTTCTATTTATACAGGAATTACAATTGCGGAATATTTCAGAGATATGGGTTATTCGGTTGCTTTGATGGCGGATTCTACCTCCCGTTGGGCAGAAGCACTTCGTGAAATGTCCGGGCGTTTAGAAGAAATGCCAGGTGAAGAAGGTTACCCAGCTTATTTGGCATCCCGTCTTGCGCAGTTTTATGAGAGAGCCGGACGTGTTATCAGCTTAGGCAAGGAAGGGCGTGAAGGTGCACTTTCTGCGATTGGAGCAGTATCCCCTCCGGGTGGAGATATATCAGAGCCGGTATCTCAGGCAACGCTGCGTATCGTTAAAGTATTCTGGAACTTGGATTCCTCTTTGGCTTATGCTCGTCATTTTCCTGCAATTAATTGGTTAAACAGTTATTCTTTATACATCGACCGCCTTTCCGTCTGGTTTGCAGAAAATGTAAATAAAGATTTCCCGATTCTTAGAGGCGAAGCAATGAAGATGCTTCAAGAAGAAGCAGAGCTTCAGGAAATCGTACAGCTGGTTGGAGTCGATGCGTTGTCTTTTGCTGACCGCTTAAAGCTAGAGGCTTGTAAATCCATTCGTGAAGATTACCTGCATCAGAATGCGTTCCATGATGTGGATACGTATTCTTCCTTAGAAAAGCAGTATATGTTATTAAATTTAATTCTTGAGTTTTATAAGCAGAGCAGAGCAGCGATTGAAAAAGGCGCAGATTATGAGGCGTTGGTTTCTATGCCGGTCAGAGAGTCCATTGGAAGATTCAAGTATGTAGAGGAAAAGGAAGTGGACGTTTACTATAAGGATATTTTAAGTGAACTGACGAAAAGCGTGCAAGAATTAATCAATAAAGGGGGAGAAGACGATGCTTAAAGAGTACAAGACGATATCGGAAGTTGCAGGCCCCTTAATGCTTGTGCGTAACGTGGAAAATGTTACTTTCGATGAATTAGGTGAAATTGAATTGCCTAGTGGTGAAACCAGACAATGCAAGGTTTTGGAGATCAACGGAAGTAATGCTTTGGTACAGCTCTTTGAAAGCGCAGCAGGAATCAATCTCGCTGAAAGCAAAGTGCGTTTCCTTGGGAGAGGGATCGAGCTTGGTGTATCGGAGGATATGTTAGGACGTGTTTTTGACGGCCTTGGGCGTCCAAAAGACGGCGGACCTAATGTTATAGCAGAGAAGCACATGGATGTAAATGGATTACCGATGAATCCGGCGGCTCGTGACTATCCGGCTGAATTTATTCAGACGGGTGTATCGGCAATTGACGGTCTGAACACTTTAGTTCGTGGACAGAAACTTCCGATTTTTTCTGCATCCGGTCTTCCGCATGCTAATCTCGCAGCACAGATTGCAAGGCAGGCAAAAGTGCTTGGAAGTGACAGTAACTTTGCGGTAGTATTTGCCGCAATCGGTATTACTTATGAAGAAGCCGATTATTTCATTTCCGATTTCAAGAAGACAGGAGCCATTGACCGTACTGTTTTATTTACAAATTTGGCAAATGACCCGGCGATTGAACGTATTTCAACACCGCGTATTGCATTGACTGCGGCGGAATATCTTGCTTTTGAAAAAGGAATGCATGTGTTGGTCATTTTAACAGATATTACAAATTATGCAGAGGCTTTGCGTGAAGTATCAGCAGCACGTAAGGAAGTACCGGGCAGAAGAGGATATCCGGGTTATTTGTATACAGACCTTGCTACTTTATATGAAAGAGCAGGAAGAAAAAAAGGTTTTGAAGGTTCGATTACCATGATTCCGATTTTGACCATGCCGGAAGAAGACAAGACACATCCAATTCCGGATTTGACCGGATACATTACCGAAGGACAGATTATTCTTTCCAGAGAATTGTATCGTAAAGGCGTTGTTCCTCCGGTTGACGTACTGCCTTCTTTGTCACGTTTAAAGGATAAGGGTATCGGTAAAGGAAAAACGAGAGAAGACCATGCAGATACAATGAACCAACTATTTGCGGCATATTCCCGAGGTAAGCAGTGTAAGGAATTGATGGCAATTTTAGGTGAGGCCGCATTAACCGATATTGATAAGCTATATGCAAAATTCGCCGATTCCTTTGAAAATGAATATGTTTCACAAGGATACGAAACGAACCGCAGCATTGAAGAAACGCTTAATATTGGTTGGAAACTTCTTTCCATTTTACCAAAAAGTGAATTAAAGCGTATTCGTGATGAATACCTCGACCAGTATTTACCTGAGCAGGATGCACAGGAAAAATAGAAATAGGGAGGTGACGGGGAATGGCAAGATTAAATGTAAACCCCACCAGAATGGTGCTTACCTCTCTGAAAAAAAAGCTGGCAGTGGCTTCTCGTGGACATAAGCTCATGAAAGACAAACGTGATGAATTGATGAAGCGTTTTTTAGAGCTTGCGAGAAAAAACAAAACACTTCGAGAAGAAGTGGAAAAACAGTTGGCAGAGGTTTATGGGAATTTTACAATTGCCAGTGCAGTAATGTCTTCTCAAATGATGGAAGAGGCATTAATGTATCCGAAGCAAGGTGTTTCCATTGAGGTAGGCGAAAAGAATGTAATGAGTGTGGATGTACCGGTATTTGAATTTACTACTACCACAGAGGATTTAACAAACATTTATCCTTATGGTTTTGCATCAACATCTGGAGAACTGGATAATGCGATTTCCCGCTTGTCTGAAGTCTTTCCTGTGATGCTTGAACTAGCTGCGATGGAAAAAGAAGCAAGTCTTTTGGCACAGGAAATTGAAAAAACCAGAAGACGGGTAAACGCTTTAGAGTACATCATGATTCCACAGCTTCAGGAAACCATCAAATATATTAAGATGAAACTGGATGAGAGTGAAAGAGGAAACCAGACACGTTTAATGAAGGTAAAGGATATGATGCTTGAGCAGGCAATCAGACAAAAACAGGCGGAAACGGCTGCTTCCCTGCAAGAATTTAAAGAGCAGGGTTGACAATAGAAGGACTGAAAGACAGACAGATAATGCACGGTGTCAATAAGGGATGTTTTCAGTTTCTAAGAAAGGCCGCAGGATTTTAAAGTCCTGCGGCCTTTCGTTTACCTTAAACCCCGCCTAGAAGGCTGCCGCCATAGGATACAGTTTCTTAAAAAGTGACAAATTGCTGGGGGTGCTATTCCGAAAATATGTGATTATGCCTCTCCTGCAAATCAAAACAGCCCAAACGTGAAAATGTATGCTTCTTTGATACTGCGGAGCAAGCGAGGGGCACAGGCTTTCGTTCCGGTAAGCACTGTAGAAGCGACCTTATAGACTGTCAACCTCAGAATCGTATCCTATAAAAAATTCAGAACCGTCTCTTTTTACGGAGATGGTTTTAGTTTATAATAATTAAATATTTACAAAATTTGCTTTCTGATTAATAACTTAGAAATAACGTGCGATTTCGTAATCAGAGATAGAATGAAATGGAGCTGAATGGATGAACTGGTATGGAGTTGTAATTGGAATGGGGGCATTTGTCATTATTGGCATATTACATCCAGTGGTGATTAAAGTAGAGTATTACTGGGGCAAAAAGGTGTGGCCTGCATTCCTATTGCTCGGGATTGTCTGTAATGCTGTATCACTGGTGGTAGACCATATAGTAGTATCAGTTTTGTTGGCTGTTTTGGGTTTCTCTCTATTTTGGAGCATAGGAGAATTACGGCAACAGGAGGAAAGGGTGAAAAAGGGATGGTTTCCAGAGAATCCGAAGAAGAAATAACCAACTATGAAAGCAGGCCCAAATTGATGAAGTGTATTTACATTACCGTAGGGCTAGTTTTCTTGAGAATCGGACTGTTGGGTGCTGTACTGCCGGTTCTTTTTTATTATTATAACACTCTTTTTGAAAAACTGTATCCTATAATATGCTTTAAATTGTCCCTATGCTAAAGGACACTTGATGCAGTATAATAAAATAACAAAGGCAAAAAAGTCACCAGAGGAGTTAGATGTTATTAACTATCAGCCGCTAATTGTAACAGGAGGTTCATTATGTTTACAGAGAAATTCTTAGAAGTCTTGAAACATGAGGGTGTCGTATCCATTGTAACTTGTGCGAATAATGAGGCGCATGTGGTGAATACATGGAATTCATTTATTGTTATCGAAGGTGATAAAATACTCATCCCGGCCGCCGGAATGAGAAAGACACAAAGAAACATAGAACAGAATGACGATGTCAAAGTCACGTTAGGCAGCAGAGAGGTTGAGGGCTATCAAACGATGGGGACAGGCTTCTTAATCGAAGGTACAGCTCGTTTTCTGGAGTCTGGCCCGGAATTTGATAGAATGAAACAGAAGCTCTCTTTTCTTAACAGAGTTTTGGAAATCACAGTAAAGAGTGCAAAGCAGACATTATGAATCAGCTTGACTTCTTTTGAGTAACCAGAGTGAATAAAGTGCTTTATATGATATACCTGCGGCAGCAATCTCCACTTGCTAAACTTGTGGGGTTGCTGTTGTTTTGCTTTTCAGGTTGCTATCAATTTCAACCTTGTAGGCAGGCTTTAAGGTAAACGAAAGGCCGCAGGACTTTAAAATCCTGCGGCCTTTCTTAGAAGCTGAAAACATCCTTATTGACGCGGTACATTATCTGCCTGTCTTTTGTTTGCTTTTATTCCTCTTTGTTTAGGGGCGAGTGATATAAAAATTTTTAAAATCATTCTTTCTGCTCTTCAAAGCTTATTATAGTAAAAATTAGTTACTTATGGTATGATGAGGTATACTTTTCAGGATAAGAGAAAGGGGGACAGAGTGGATACACAGCAGAAAAATCACATTAATTCCATTCTTCGAGCAATTGAATTATTGAATTTATTTGGCAAAGATGCAAAGGAAATGGGGATTTCCGAAATTTCAAGAAAGATGAATTTACATAAAAGCAGTGTGTATAGAATTGTAAAGACATTGGAATTCGCCGGCTGGTTAGAGCAAAATTCTGTAACTGATAAATATAAGCTGGGTATGAAGATTATGGATGTTGGCAGTACAATCTTAAAGACCTACGATTATAAAGACGTAATATCCAAAGGTATGAGAGAGCTTATGGCAGAGGTTCACGAAACGATTGTGTTGTCTACGTATACTGACCTGTGCGGAATCTGCATTGATTTGATTGAAGCCGAAAACTACATCACCTATACGTCAAAATTGGGACATAAAACACCGGTATATAGCGGAGCTACCGGAAAAATTTTATTGGCCTATCAAAGTGAAGAAGAAATTCAAAGAGTGATTGAGCATGGCTTGACTCGGTTTACGCCAAATACGATTTCAAACGAAGAAGAGCTTAGATCAAACTTAAAGGAAATACGTGAAAAGGGATATGCAACCAGCTTTGAGGAAACAGACCCTGGTGTATCGGCAATCGGTGGCCCTATTTTTAATGGAAAAAAAGAGCTAATCTATGGGATTAGTATTGTTGGACCTACAGAACGATTAAAGCAAAAAAACATAGAGCATTTGATAGAATTGGTGATAGAAAAAAGTAAAGAAATTACTCAAAAAATAGAAAATATTAGTTATTAAAATGTTAACCGTCTGAAAAGAGTGAACCGCTCTGGCTGGACTGAACCCCAAATGTTAGACAGTTTATTATGCAATCTTTAGGGACTGAATCCTGTACTGTACAGGACTTAGTCCTTTTAATTTACTTTTAATCCGTCTGTTATTGTAATAGTATATGTAACTTTCAAGCTCTAAAATAAAATGTTCTGTGCTTTCAAATTTATGTTTGTAAAACATTTCTGTCTTTAATATGCCAAAGAAATTCTCCATGACTGAATTATCCAGACAATTTCCTTTTCTGGACATACTTTGCTTAATGCCTTTTTCTTTTAATCTAAATTGATATTTTTTCATCTGATATTGCCAACCTTGGTCAGAATGCAGAAGAAGGTCTATATTATTAGGTATTTTTTTAAACGCTTTATCTAGCATATCCATTGTTTGACTAAAATTAGGGCTTCTAGATATGTTGTAACTAATGATTTCACCATTGTATAAATCTAGAATTGGTGATAAATATACTTTCTCTCCATGTAACGAAAATTCTGTTACATCTGTTACCCACTTTTGATTTGGCTTATTAGCTTTAAAGTTTCGCTGTAGAAGGTTTGGTGCTACTTCTCCAACTTCACCTTTGTAGGAGCGATATTTTACTTTTCTTATTTTACATTTAATACCATTTCTATTCATTAGTTTTAAAACTGTTTTATGATTAATGTTATACCCTTGATTTTTCATCTCAAGTGTAATTCGTCGGTAACCGTATCTTCCTTTATTATCATGAAAAATTCGCTTAATACATTCTTCTACCTCAGCATATTTGTTCTGTTGTTTCATACGCTTTAGATAATAGTAAAATGTACTCCTTGGCATTTTTGCGAATGTCAACAAATCCGTCAATTTGTGTATCCGCCTTAATTCATCAATGACGGTAGCTATTTCCCATTCTCTCGGGCAATTCTTTCCTGAACTAAGGCATTTAATTTTTTTAGGTAATCATTCTCCATACGTAAACGCTGAACTTCTGCAATAAGATCTTCTTTTGTCTGCTCATTCATCTGTTTTGGTTTTGCTTGTTTTTTAGTATCCATGTTTTTACAACGACCTCTACGCTCTTGGCTAAGAGCAGCAGGTCCCTCCTCGTAATATATACGTTCCCATTTGCTAACAGTAGGATGTTGCGGGATGTTGAACTTTCTAGCTGTTTGTCTTATTGAAAGACCGTTTTCATGCATATATTCTATAACCTTAACCTTAAAATTTCCATCATAATATTGGGCTTTTGAAACAATTCCTTCAATTCCTAAGGCTTCATAATAGCTAACCCACCTTTTAATGACAGATACATCTGTATTATATAGTAGTGCTACTTCTTTCTTTGACAGATGTTGCTCAATAACCATGGTTACTGCTTTCATGCGATCCTCATCAGAGAACTTCCTTCTTCTAGACATAAATAATGCACCTCCAAAAATTAGATTTTAATGTCTAACATTTGGGGTGCACTTCAGGCTAGGCGGTTTTTTATTTTCTTAAAAAAGTTTTTGCAATTTTCAAATAATATATTGCATTAAATGATAAATTAATTTATATTATTAAACAAGAGTTCATAATAAAGAGACGTTGTTCCTATATTATGAACAATGGCAGCTGTAGTATTTATCAATAAAAGGGAGGAATGAAAAATGGAAATGGAATCGAGTTTTGGTATAATTTCATTATTACCACCTGCAATCGTTATAATTTTAGCACTTAAGACTAAGAAAACACTTCTTCCGCTAATGATTGGCACATTTATCGGTGTAACTATCATTTGCGGTTGGAATCCTTTTGAAGCAATTCCCGTGTTAATTCGTGACTTTATTGCCACGCCTTTAACCAGCAAAGGGAACATCAATACTTTGCTGATCATGTGCGGCGCCGGCGGATTTATTAGAATGTTAAAGGTTACTGGTGCAGGGCAAGCTTTTGCAAAAGTAGCTACCCGCGGTATTAAAACAAAAAAAGGCGCACAGCTGGCTACTTGTGCAGCGGCAATTGGTTTTATTTATACAGAACCGGGATTTGTGCTCGGCGTAGTTATGAGACCAATAACTGAAGCACTGAAGGTTGCTAGAGTAAAACTTGCTTATATCATAGATTCTTTAGGCTGTAATGTGGCTTCAATGTCTCCAATTTGCAGCTATGGACCTTATATTGTTGGCTTAATTACTGCACAACTAGTAGAGTTAGGGTTGGAAGATAGCGTTGACCCATGGGGAATCTATATCAAGTATCTGCCTTATAATTTTTATGGCATTTTAGCAATTATTACGGTTGTGTTTGTTATTGCTATGAACAAACCGATTGGTGGAATGTATTTGGCGGAACTTCGTGCAGATAAAACTGGGCAGATCATTGCACCAACTGATAATCCAATTTATAAAGATGCAGAGGACGAAAATTTTTGTGATAACGAAGATCTTAAATTGAGTAATTTTTTAATTCCAATGGGAACCTTATTTGTAACATTGTTTGGAGTAATTTTCTACACAGGTGATATAGTGAGCAATGGATTAACCGGAGCCTTTTTAAATGCAAGCATTTCTTTAGCGATTATGACGGCAATGTATATGGGGGCTTTGGCAGGGATTGTAGTTGGCGTTAAGGAAAAAATGTTCACTTTTAATCAAGGTGTAGACAAATGGATTTCTGGCGTAGTACAAATAATGGAAGTAAACATGGTAGTTATATTTGCATGGGCCCTATCTGGTGTGGCAAATGCTATGGGCTTAAAATTCTTTATTGCAGGATTAGTAGAAAGTACAGGATTCTCTGCGCAATTGATTCCGGCAGTTGTATTTGTCGCCGGTGCGGTCATTTCTTTTGCGACAGGAAGCTCATGGGGAACTTGGGCTTTGCTGTTACCAATCGCAGTACCAGTCTGTTATCAGTTTGGAATTGGAATTGAAATCGCAGTTGCAGCGACTGTTGGCGGAGGTCTTTTTGGAGATCATTGTTCCCCAATTTCAGATACAACAATCAAATGTTCTATGGCTACGGCTAGTGACCACTTACAGCATGTAGGAACACAATTCCCGTTTGCACTTATCGTAGGCTGTAGCTCTTGCATCGGCTTCTTGGTCAGTGCATTTACACAAAATTTAATTCTCTCTTTCGGAGTTGGAATTGTCTGTTGCTTAGGAGCAGTAACAATAATGAACAAAGTTGCAGCTAAAAAATATGCGAATTACGATTTTTCTAATGAATTAGCAGAACTTGCTGCAAAGGAAGTGAAGATAGGATAATTTTTAATATTAGATAGAGTATTGTTTCTTAATAAATCGATCGAGAGAAACAGATCGTTCATAAGATAAGTAAAAAAATAGTAAGAGAAACGGCGTTTGGTTTTATCGAACGCCGTTAAGCTCATGAATCATTTAATTTTCATTAAGGAGGTTAGCATATGAAGAAAATAGATTTAATGATACTTGCAGAACATATGTACACCATGGAGGGGGAAGGTGTTGGTTATCTTGCAAACAGCGGAGTTGCGATTAACGGTGGGAAAATTATTGCAGTTGCTCCTTCCGAACAGTTAAAAAAAGAATATGAAGCGGAAAAGCTGATAACGGTGGGAGATAAAGTTTTGATGCCGGGTTTTATTGATGGGCATTTACATTCCGGGCATGGAGTATTACGTGGTGTGGCACAGGATATTAATAATTGGATGATGCATGGTATGGCTCCATTTGAAGCACAAAGAAGCTATGAAGCAAAAAATGGCGGAAGCCGTTTAGCAATTGCAGAGGCGATCATGAATGGAACTACTACCATTGGAGATGATGGAACCGAGATGGAAGGAGCTTGTCAATTTATTAAAGATTGTGGAGTAAGAGGAAACATTAGCATAAGAATCCGTGAGGCTTTACAACGTGTATATAAACCAGGGGAATTGTATGAATATGATGAAAATTACGGACAGAAAACGTTATGCGAATGCCTGAATCTCTTTGATCAATTTAATGATGTCGACAATGGAAGGATAAAAATTCGGTTTGGTCCGCAAGGTCCTGATTTTGTCAGTGAGGCCACATTAATGAAAGTTAAGAAAATGGCAAAGGAACGAAAGTCAAAGATTCATATGCACTTATCACAAGGTTCAAGAGAAACAAAACAGATGATGATGCGCTATGGAAAGAAAGGAATTCCATGGTTAGCGGAAAAAGATTATTTCGATTGTGATTTCATAGGAATTCATTTAACAGATGCCACGCCGGAGGAGGTCAAACTATTTTCAAAGACTGGTGCTAAAATGATTTTATGCTCATCTTCCATAGCTATCATTGATGGGGTTGTCCCGCCGGCTAAGCAATTCCAGGATGCAGGAGGGATTTGCGGACTTGGAAGTGATCAAGCATCAGGAAATAACTGCCACAACATGATCAATGAAATGAAAATGACGGCGATATTAAATAAAGTCCATTATGAAAATCCGGAAGTGATGCCGGCATGGAAGGTAGTTCGAATGGCAACAATTGAAAATGCTCAGGCATTGGGGATCGATCATATAACCGGATCTATTAAAGAGGGAAAGGATGCTGATTTAATATTAGTTGATTTAAAACAGGCATCTTTAACACCATTATATACAAAACCAATCAGGAATTTCATTCCTAATCTAGTTTACAGTGCAAGGGGGAATGAAGTAGATACCATTATTGTGAAGGGTCGGATTCTAGTCGAAAATAAAACAGCAATAACATTTAACATGGAAGATATATTGAGGGAGGCGCAAGCATTTGCAGATGAAATCGGAGAACGGGCGACCCCTCAATTTATAGATATAAATGGGAAAAATGTACAATATATGAAGGAGCAAAAGCTTTAATAATGGAGGGGAACATGGAGCAGTTAGATTTAATCATTAAAAATGGGGATGTATTTTTAGATGGACGGACAATAAATGCAGACCTCCATATAAAGGATGGTAAAATTATATCTATCGTAATGCCAAATACAAGTGAGAGCTTTTCTAAAAAAGTAATAAATGCGCAGGGAAAATTAGTCTTACCAGGAACGGTTGATCCACATGTTCATGTAAGAGCACCGGGATACGAAGAAAGAGAAGATTTTTTATCCGGTACCATGGCTGCGGCGAACGGTGGAGTAACAACAATGATTGAGCACCCAATTGCAAACCCTCCGCAATATTGCTTAGAAATTTTGGAGCGTCGTATCGCAGCAGCAAAAGAATCTGCGATTGTCGATTTTGCTTTTTATGGAGCTGCGGGGTCAGAATTTCCGGATAAGATCATGGAATTAGCTGCATCAGGAAAGATTGTTGCCTTTAAAACGTTTCTTCATGAGGCGCCAATGAATCGAGAAAGTGAATTCCTCGGATTGGTCATGAAAGATGCAGGAGAACAATATGAGGGCATGAAACAAATTTATAAGAGTGGGAAAATCTGCGCAGTTCATGCTGAAAATAATGCGATGATTCATGTAGGTATTAAGAAGATGATTGAAGCGGGGAGGATACAGGGAAAAGCACATGCGGACTCAAGACCGCCCATTACAGAATATGAGACGGTCTCGAAGCTTCTATTGTTTGCAGAAAGTACAGGAGCACGTATTGAATTTTGTCATGTCAGCACACCAGAAGCTATGGAGATGATTAAGCAGGGAAAAGCGAAAGGCTTGGATGTTTATGCAGAAACCTGCCCACATTATTTGTTAATGGATGACTCCTTCCTAGAGTCTTACGGTCCTTACGCAAAATGTAATCCACCACTTAGAGATAAAATGCGGGTTGAAAGAATGTGGGGATATGTGAATGATGGAACCGTTGATTTTATTGGAAGTGATCACGCTCCGTATACATATGAAGAAAAGAAAAAAGGGGAAAAAAATATTTTTCAATGCCCGGCAGGGATTCCTTGTATCGAGATGAGATTACCCTTAATGCTGAATGCAGTCAGCCAAGGAAAACTGTCTTTGGCGAAAATGGTAGAATTGCTCTGTACAAATCCAGCAAAGACATTCGGATTGAGTCATCGTAAAGGAAGTATCCAAGTGGGAGCAGATGCAGATATTATTCTTGTAGATCCAAAGGAACCATACACGGTGAAAACTTCTGATATGTATACCAAGTGCAGAGATTCCGCAAAAATATTTGATGGAATGAAATTAACTGGACGATTAAAAGCTAGTATTGTAAGAGGACGTATCGTAATGGAAAATGGGAACGTAAGTGAGGAAAATAAGGGTTATGGCAATTTAATTTGTCCATTATAAAAATCGATAGGGGGGCATATAAGATGAAAATTTGCATTATTAATCCGAATAGCAGCATTGATATGACAAGAGTAATTGAAGAGAATGCAAGAAAGTATGCAGATGGTGAATTTGAGATTGAATGCATTGCAAATAGCGGTGCACCGGAGTTTATCGGAAGCTATGAAGATATGCTGGAAGCAGAAGTGAAAATGATAAAAATAGTAAAAGAAAAGCAGGATGAATATGATGCATTTATCATTGCCTGTCATAGTGATCCGGGACTAGATGTATTAAAGGAAATTAGTAAGAAGCCGATTGTAGGTATTTGTGAAGCTTCTCTAAAGCTTGCAACAATGCTGGGGCACAGCTTTTCAGTAATATCTACGGGGGAACGACCTATTCCAAATAAAGAAGCTCTTTGCAGAAAATATGGAGTAACTTCATACTTGGCATCGGTTGTAGGGCCAAGAGAATTTAAGACTGACTGGCATAATATAGATAGCTTTATTGAAACGGGGCGTCGCGCTGTTGTAGAAGACAAAGCAGAGGTATTGGTGCTTGGATGTGCCGGAATGGGGCATATTACAAAACAAATGGAGGAAAAACTGGGAGTTCCGGTTTTGGATGGTGTGGTTTGTGCGTTAATTGTTGCAACCGGTTTGGTAAAGGCAGGCCTTTCTACAAGTAAAGTCAGAAGATATTGCAGGAGGGAAGGAGGTGTATTTTTGTGAGAACAATGAGAGAAGACATACAGGCCTTAGAAGAAATATTTAGCCGATTCTATGAAGTGGGGATGACAAATCTTGGCGGAGTAACGAGGCTTGGATATTCTGAGGAAGAAGATTGTATGCATGATATCTTTATAGATATTGCAAAAGAAGAAGAATTTAAAGTATATACTGATGAAGTAGGAAATACTTACGCTGCGGTAGAAATGTCAAATCGGGAATATTATTTAATTGGATCTCATTTAGATTCTGTAATAAACGGTGGGCGCTATGATGGTGTAGCAGGTATCATTGCAGGAATTTTGATAATGAAGTGGGCAAAAGAAGATAATTTGGGATTACCGATTCGCACGGTGGCGTTTCGCTGTGAGGAATCGAGTAATTTTGGCAGATGTACGATTGGAAGCAGCTTGATTACAAAACGGATTGGACGAAATGAGGTAGAGGGGCTACATTCAAAGGATGAAATTGCTTTTGGCGAAATCTTTAAAAAAAGAGGTCTTTCTATGGACCCGCCCCAGATTAGTAACGTAAAACAATATTTAGAGCTGCATATTGAACAGGGCAAAGTTTTGGAAGAGCACGGGATGAAGGTAGGAATTGTTACTGACATTGCAGGCCCAAGAAGATTTCATGTACACATTCATGGAAAAGCAGAACATTCGGGTGCAACTCCAATGAATATGAGAAGTGATGCACTTTGTGCAGCGGCAGAGTTTATTTTGGAGGTGGAACGTATTGGAAAAGATGAAAGCCATCGAAAATCCGTTGCGACAGTAGGTGTAGTAAATGCATTGCCAAATGTTTTAAATGTAACACCCGGAGAGGTTATGCTGGGCATTGATTTGCGAGGGATTGTAATTGACTCATTAGATACGATGGAAAAAAGAATGCGTGAAGCAGTAAAGTATATTTCAACAAAGAGAAACATTGCATTTTTTGTTGAACAAATCAGTGCGGCAGATCCGATTAAATTAGATATGAGTATGCAAAAACGATTGGTAGAATGTGCGGAACATTTAAGGATTCCATATAAATTTATGCCGAGCGGAGCAGGTCACGATGCAATGACATTTGCTGAGATTACCAAAACAGCAATGGTATTTATTCCGTGCTGTAAGGGAATCAGCCATAACAAAAGCGAATTTACCTCATTGGAAAGTATTTATGATGGAGCAAGGGTCATATATGAATATTTGAAGGGAGAAAGGGATCGATATGATTTTAGTGAAAAATGGAAGGATCATTGATCCTGAAACAAAAAGGGATGAAGTCATAGATATTATAATAAAAGATGGAAAGATTTATCGGATTGGAAAATATCAAATTACCGATGAATATGAACGGGTCATTGATGCTTTGGGCTATGTAGTGGCACCAGGACTGATTGATGTGCACTCTCATTTTAGAGACCCGGGGTTTACATACAAGGAAGACATTGAATCTGGTTGCAAGGCAGCAGCAAAAGGGGGTTATACAACAGTTATTTGTATGGCAAATACCAATCCGGTTGTGGATAATAAAGAAACACTCTCTTATATAAAAGAAAAGGCAGAGAAAGCAAAGATCCGTGTTCTCCAAACTGCGAGTATTACAAAGAATATGTGCGGAGAAGAGTTGACGGATATGGAGAAACTTTTGGAAGCAGGCGCAGTAGGATTTACAGATGATGGATATGCTTTAAAAGATACGAAAACTGTACTGGGAGCAATGCAAGAAGCGAAAAGATTAGATACAGTATTGAGTTTTCATGAAGAGGACCCAAGCTTAATTGATAAAGCAGGTGTGAATAAAGGAAAAGTCAGCGAAGAATTAGGCATACCGGGGGCAAGTCATTGTGCAGAGGATGTGATGGTAGCCAGAGACTGTATGCTTGCCTTGGAGACAGGAGCTAAGGTCAATATCCAGCATGTTAGTTCTGGAAATTCTGTAGAGTTGATTCGTTTGGCTAAGAAATTAGGAGCGAATATATGGGCCGAGGTGAGCCCCCATCATTTTTCTTTAACGGAAGAAGCAGTGAAGAGAATAGGAGCAAATGCGAAGATGAACCCTCCCCTTAGAACAGAAGATGATAGATTTAAGCTAATTGAAGGTTTAAAAGACGATACGTTGGAATTGATCGCTACAGACCATGCTCCACATTCTGCACAGGAGAAAGAAAAGGGATTATTGGAAGCACCGAGTGGGATTATTGGACTTGAAACAGCATTGGCACTGGGAAATACCTATCTAGTACGTAAAGGACATTTGACAATGATGAAGCTTTTAGGAAAGATGACTTATAAACCAGCACGGCTTTATGCCCTAAATGCAGGCATCATTAAAGATGGCGGAGATGCAGACTTAGTGATTTTCGATCCGTCCGAAGCTTGGATTGTAAAATCTGACTTTGCTTCTAAATCAAATAATTCCCCGTTTATAGGGGAAAAACTTTATGGAAAAATTAAATTTACTATTTGTAATGGCGCCATTGTATACGAAGAAAATTAAATAAATACAAAACTGATTAAAAGGCTGCCGATGAAGTAACCGCTGAAAGTTAGACTAAAAAATTTAACTTTCAGGATGGCGATTCAGAGGCGGCAGTCCTTTTTATAATAGGATTTTTAATGCCAGAGTTCAACACCCATGTAACAGATTGATTCAATTTCCCTTAAATCGATGATATTTGAAAAGGTCTGATCCTTAGTGAAAGAGAAGCCGTCTGTATTGGTACCGGATGAATTGTGATTAACTTTTGTTCCATCCTTTAGGGTTATTTCAATATCTCCCGTTGAATCTCCGGCATGCTGTGCGGTATCGTACAGTGAAACACCGCGTCCTTTTGCTGTAATAGTAATAGAAATCGGCGAAATCCTTAATGAAGTAATGAACACACTTTTATCGGTACCCGAAAAGGAGATTCGTTTCATAGGATGCGTGGTAATCGAAGCATCCTTATAGTCCAAAGGAATCTCAAGATTCCATTGACCGGTTATCAGGGTTTCTTCAAACGGTTCGCTGCTATGATAAATACAGATATCTTCAAGCCGAATTTCCAATTTTTTATTTAGTAGGCTTTTGCTGGAGTTTAAACATAAAAGGAATGTTCTAATATTATCGTCCGGATCTTCGTCTTCCATCTGTTCTATAAAATAACCCATGCCATGACCTCCCGGAAAACTGAAAGGAAATAATGGCGTCGAATTCTCTACTGTAATGTTATTAGAAGAAAAATTATAATATGGAAGATTAAAAACACTCTCGTCTTCAGCAACTAGATCAAATAGGACGTAGACTATATTTTTATCTCCAATTGCTTGTCTTGCTCTTACCGTATAACCATTATTGCTGCTCTCTTGTCCCAGTAGTATTGCAGAATTTTGAAGCGCATCGATTTGTTCTTGGTAGGATGGTTTAAGGTACGTAAGAAAAACAGGATCGATAATCGTGGTAACGGCAGCAAAAGATATAGTTGCCATTGCAAGAATTGCAATTAAAATGACAGGGAAAAGCCGTCGCTTTCTTGCTTTTTGATTCCATCTTAAATTCCATCCAGTCTTTTGGCTTGGTACATTTTTTTGTATCTCCTGCTGAATCGGTTCTTTTGCTTCTTCAGTCGTGTCAAAAATGGAAAGATTAGATTTTGTTAACACTTTTTTGAGCAAGGCTGCTCGTTCGCTCTCCGTAAAAGGAGGGATTTCTAAAGAATCTCGTTCCTTATCTTTCATTTCATCCAGCTTATTTGGATCAGGTGTCCAATTATCTATCAAATCAGTTAGTTTATTCATATAATAAATCCCCTCTCGATTAATTGCTGTTTTAAACTCATTTTTCCCCTATACAGCTTGTTTTCTACCATCTTCTCCGGCAGATGCAATTCGCCGGCAATTGTCTTTATCCGTTCTTCTAAAAAATAGCGGCGTATGAAAATTTCTTGATCGGGTGACGGCATGTTTTCAATTACATCATGCAAAATTAGGAGATTTGTTTTCTTTGCAAGCTCACCCGTGAAATCCACGTCCAAAGAAAGGTCATCTTCTTCTAGGGGTACGAGAAGTATGCTTTTTTTCTGCTTTTGATAGTCCAAAGCGGTGTGTCGTGCAATACCGTAAAGATAGCTTTTTAATGGAACATTAGATGTACTGTCAAAACGCTCTAAGCTTTGCCAGAACCGAACGAAAATATCTGAAACACATTCTTCAATATCCTCTGAGTTGTTAAGACCTAATATTTTACATGCAATCCAACGAACTGAATCTCCATATAAATCAATCGCTTTTGCAAGTCCTTTTGAAGGAGAATTTTGGAGCAGTATCAATAATTGTTGATCATTCATAGTAACCTCGTTATAACTAAGTTTTTTATTTACAATTTTTTTCGGACAGTTAAGTCGTTGTGAAGAGTTCTTCAATAATACATTCGATCTAAAAAGTATTTTCACTCAAACTATTTTTAGAAATAGTTGACTTTATTATAAATGTTATTCTATCCAAATAGTAAAATAAAAAGAGTATTTTATGGATAATCAGAATTTAACGGATGCTTTTCGGTCACAATAAAAGAAAACGAAAGAGGTATTTTTAAATGGCAGTATCACATAAAGGTGCAATTAGCTTTGGGTTGGTTCATATACCCGTGGCATTATATACCGCAACTCAGGATAATGATATTCATTTTAATCAGCTTTGCAGAGAAGATAACAGCCGGGTTCGATATAAAAAGATATGTTCCGATTGTGGAAAAGAAGTTTCCTCAGGAGATATTATAAAAGGTTTTGAATACGATAAGGATCAGTATGTGATCGTATCGGATGAAGATTTTGAAAAAATCAAGACAGAGAAGGATAAAACGGTTCAAATCTTACATTTTGCTGACTTAGACAACATTCAGCCTATTTTTTATGATAAAACGTATCACGCAGTTCCTGAAACAGGTGGAGAAAAGGCATTTGAGCTGCTTCGTGCTGCTATGAAACAAGAAAACAAAGTAGCAATTGCAAAGACCGTGATGGGTAACAGCGAAACTTTATTGTGTATTATACCAAGTGAGGAAGGAATCTTGGTTGAAAAGATGTTTTATTCTGATGAAATAAAAGAAATTCCGAAGTCTTATGCAAAACCAGATTTGAATGAGAGTGAATTAACAATGGCGAAAACTTTAATCTCTTCTATGGTAAAGCCTTTCGAACCAGAATTATATAAAGATGAATACCAAGAACGATTGAGAAAATTGATTGAAGACAAGATATCCGGAAAAGAAATAATCGCAGCAAAAGAAGATGAAAGAGGAAATGTAATCGATCTTATGGAGGCACTGCAAAGGAGCATTGAGCAAAATACTCCCACTCCGGCGAAGAAAAAAAGAACTTCAAAAAAACCAAGAGCAAAAGAGGCCTAAATGGATATTTTTAAAAGTAAGATCGTGAAACCGATGTTAATTGGAATGGAAGGGGAGCCGTTTGATAATAAAAGTTATATTTTTGAATTAAAATTAGATGGTGAGAGGTGCATTGCTTATTTAGATGAAAATGGGACAGAGCTAAGGAATAAAAGAAATATGAAAATGCTTCGAAAAGTTCCGGAATTATCTCAAATTCATAAACAAGTAAAATGTCGATGTATTTTAGATGGTGAGTTGATTATTATTAAAGATGGCGTTCCTGATTTTTCTGAAATTAAAAAAAGAAGCTTAATGTCGAATACATTTAAAATTGAGATGGAATCCAAGAAGCTTCCCGCCACCTTTACCGCTTATGATATTATATATTATAAGGACAAGCAAGTTACGAATATGCCTTTAATGGATCGTAAATTGCTATTAGGCAAAATAGCTAAAGAAAGTGAACGATTGGCAATCTCTCGTTATATTGAAGAAAAAGGGATTGCGTTATTTGACCTTGCAAAGCAAAAAGAATTAGAGGGTATTGTTGCAAAGCTTAAGGATAGCAAATACTATTTAGATAAGAGAACGAAGGATTGGATCAAAATAAAATATCTTAAAGATGATGATTTCGTAATCTGCGGATATATTGAAAAAAGCGACTATATTGTAAGTCTTATCCTAGGTCAATATAGTAAGGAAGAATTAATTGATAAGGGGCATGTGACCTTGGGAGTATCAAAAGAAAGTTTTTCAAAGATAGCATCTCATAAAAAAACTTCCAATCCACCTTTTACAGAGCAGGCAGCTCAAAGTAGAAATAAAAATGCAGTATGGCTTTCTCCTGATCTGGTATGTACGGTAAAATATATGGAGAAAACATCAAGTGGATCTCTTCGCCAACCGGTATTTAAGGGGCTTCGCGAAGATAAACAGGCAAAAGAATGCATCTCATGCATGTAATTGCAATGCTTTGTCTATGATATGAAATTAGAAGCAGGCAGCTGAAAAGACTGCCTGCTTCTATCTTTATTTTGCTTTTTACTTTTATTATCGTCCTATTTTATCAAGCAAAGATAATAATTCTTCAATTTTAATATCTTTTTCTGCTTCATTATCGCTTTCCAATGCACTTTTTACACAGCATTTTATATGACTGCGAAGAATTTCTTTGTTTGCTTTTTGTAAAATGGCTTGTGTTGCAAGGATTTGATTCGAAACATCCACGCAATAGCGGTCTTCTTCTACCATTTTTAAAATTCCTTCAAGCTGGCCTTTTGCAGTTTTCAGCAAGCGGTTGATTGTGCTTGTAGATGCTTTCATAACGATTTCCTGCTATTCTTCTTCAATGGAAGTTACGTGATAGCCTGCATCCTCCACTGCTTTTTTCAAAGTACTGTTATCTACTTCCTTAGATAGCGCAATTGTTGCGGATTGCTGTGCGAGATTTACTTTTGCCTCTACGCCGTCGATTGCGTTGAGCACGTCCGTTACACGACCGCTGCAATGGCTGCAAGACATACCTTCAATGTTCATTTTTAATGTTTTCATCTTTTTTTCTTCTCCTTTTTGTTCATTAGAAATAATTGGTTCTATAATTGGCGATGCTGCGGACTGCGGTAAGGCTGTTGAAATGCCAGTGTGGTCTGCTTTAAATAATTTTAAACGTAAGGCATTGCTTACGACGCAGACACTGCTCAAGCTCATTGCAAAAGCTGCAAACATCGGGTTTAACTTCAATTCATAAAGGCCGTAGAGCAGGCCTGCGGCTAATGGAATGCCGACACTGTTGTAAAAGAATGCCCAAAATAAATTTTGTTTGATGTTTCTGATGACTGCTTTACTTAGTTTAATCGCAGTTACCGCATCGAGCAAATCATTTTTCATCAGGACTATATCTGCACTTTCGATTGCGACATCAGTGCCAGCACCTATTGCAATACCGACATCTGCTCTGGCAAGAGCGGGAGCGTCGTTGATGCCGTCACCAACCATTGCGACCTTATGGCCTTTTTTCTGTAACGCTACAATTTCTTTTTCTTTATCTTGAGGGAGCACTTCCGCAATTACAGTTGATATTTCTAACTGATTTTGAATGGCAGAAGCAGTTTTTTTATTGTCTCCGGTTAGCATGATAACATGGATGCCAAGATCCTTTAGAGCAGAAATCGCACGTTTACTTGTCGGTTTTACAACGTCAGCTACGGCGATAATGCCAAGCAGTTCTTTTTCCGATGCAAATAGAAGCGGTGTTTTTCCTTCTTGTGCAAGCTGGTCGATTTTCGCTTCATAAGAAGCAAGTGAAATATTATTTTCTTTTAATAATGCAGCATTCCCTGCGAGGTAGAGTGAACCATTAATTGATCCTTTTACGCCACGACCGAAAATAGCAGTAAAATTACTGACAGCAGATGGCATAATTTGTTTTTGTTTGGCGGCATTTAAAATAGCTTCAGCAAGTGGGTGTTCACTTTGTTTTTCTAAGGTTGCGGCAAGCTGAAGTAAATTCTGTTCTGTAAATTCTTTTTCTTGACTGACAGTAAGAATGTCCGTAACCTGAGGTTTACCCTCTGTAATTGTCCCGGTTTTATCTAAGACAACCGTTTTGATATTGTGTGCGGTTTCTAATGCTTCTCCTGATTTAATTAAAATACCATTTTGTGCACCTTTTCCGGTACCTACCATGATTGCAACCGGAGTGGCAAGCCCAAGCGCACAAGGGCAGGAGATTACGAGGACAGCAATGCCAATGGAAAGTGCAAATTCAAAAGTGGCACCAAGCAGTAGCCATATGATTGTAGAAGCAACTGCAATGGCAATGACGACCGGAACAAATATACCAGTAATTTTATCAGCCATATTTGCGATCGGGGCTTTGCTTGCACTTGCTTCTTCTACTAAAGCTATAATTTGTGCAAGTGTAGTATCGTTTCCAACCTTGGTTGCTCGGCATTTTAAGAAACCAGCTTTGTTAATTGTAGCAGCGGTGATGGAATCACCAGCTTTTTTTTCGACGGGAATACTTTCTCCGGTCAGTGCAGATTCATCTAAGCTGGATGAACCTTCAAGGATAATGCCATCCGCAGGCACGCTGGCACCTGGTTTTACTAAAAAGATATCTTCTGCAACGATCTCTTCAATCGCTATCTCTATTTCTTTACCATCCCGTTCCACGATTGCTGTTTTCGGAGCTAAATCCATAAGCTTTGTAATTGCTTCACTTGTTTTACCTTTGGAGCGGGTTTCTAAGTATTTTCCCAAAGTGATGAGAGCAAGTATGGTAGCTGCCGACTCAAAGTATAGATCCATATGGTATTGATGAGCCAACTCCAGATTTTGAATGCCGAGTCCGTAGCCGATTCGGTAGATTGCAAATAGGCCGTAGATGAGGGCGGCACTGGAACCGATTGCAATTAAACTATCCATATTTGGCGCCCCATGCAACAATGTTTTAAATCCGACTTGGTAATATTTACGGTTAATATACACAATCGGAAGGCAAAGTAAAAATTGTGTGAGAGCATAGGAAACACCATTTTCAATTCCGGTAAGGAAAGCCGGGAGCGGTGCACCCATCATATGACCCATGGAAATATAGAATAACGGAATCAAAAATATAAAAGAAACCCATACGCGTTCTTTCATTGAATGCAGCTGCTCTTCCATCATGTTTGGAGCAGAGGACGTTCGACTTGTGCCCTTACTGCTTTTTTGGTTTGTTGTTTCATGTACAGATGCACCGTATCCTGCATGTTTTACTGCATTAACAATGCTTTCTTCATTCAATTGATTTTCATTGTATTCAACCTGCATGCTGTTGGTAAGCAGATTTACATTAGCAGCAGCTACGCCATCTAGTTTATTTATACTTTTTTCTACTCTTGAAGAGCAAGCGGAACAGGTCATTCCTGTAATATCAAATTTTTGCTTCATAGATTTTTCCTCCCACAGATATAGTACCCCCCGGGGGTATGGTATAAACATAGCATCAATATTTCTGCATGTCAAGGATTAGTTTTCTCAAATTGATAAAAACCATACAGTGGACCGATTTTGTTTTTTATCAATTTGAATTAGCATCAAAAGAGGGAGCTTTATTAGAAAACAATAAAAAAAGAAAAGGATTACTTTCTTAATCCTTTTCTTTTTCTTAAAATGTCGAGGATACTATCCTTAATAGTCACAACTGCCTTAATGAGTGAAGCGACCATGAGTAATGCGACAGCGATCGATCCGGCCATAA
Source organism: Sinanaerobacter sp. ZZT-01 (assembly GCF_035621135.1). Classification (NCBI taxonomy): domain Bacteria; kingdom Bacillati; phylum Bacillota; class Clostridia; order Peptostreptococcales; family Anaerovoracaceae; genus Sinanaerobacter; species Sinanaerobacter sp. ZZT-01. Next base: position 1,140,147 of record NZ_CP141728.1, on the reverse strand, counting down.
GAATTGTTTCTGATCCTACTTTTGTCATGTTGTCAAAGTTGCTGTCAAGAAATGCAAGCATTGTATTGTACATGCCGGCGCCCGGCACCAAAGGGAGAATCCCTGGAATGATAAAAAGAGTAGTCGCATCCTTTAATACTCTGGAGCAAATATCACTGAGCAGAGCAACGGTACACGAGCCTAAAAAGCAGGCAGCAACGTTTCCGTAGCCAATAGAAAGTGCATACTGAAATGTAATCCAGCCTAGTGCACCGACGAAAGAGGCGCTAAACATATGTCTTCTGGGTACATTGAAGATGAGGCAGAAGCCAGCGGTGGCTGCCAAGGCGTAAAAAAACTGTAGAAACATTAATAAACACCTCCAATTGCACCAAAAATTTTAAGTACCAGTCCGACTCCTGCAGCAATTGCTATTGCGACTAAAATTGCTTCCATGGCTCGAGAAAGGCCGGAAACCAGGTCTCCGGTGAGAGAGTCTCTGACCGCATTTGTGATAGAAACACCGGGAAGGAAGATCATAATGGAGCCAATAATGATCAAGTGAGGGTTGTGACCAAGTCCGATTTTGGAAAAGAGCAATGCTAAAAGTGCAACGACGGCACAGGAGCAAAAATCTTTGATAAAAAGATTCAATTGCAGACGTTCTAAAAAAATAGTTACAAAATAAGTGAGTATTCCAATCGCAAAGGAGGCAAGAAAATCTGAAAAGAGCCCACCCAGCATGAGTGTAAAAAATGAAGCAATCATACCTGCACCGAGAACCCGCCATAGAAAGGAAAATTGAAAAGAACGGTTGATATCTTTTAACATTTGCATCCCTTCTTCGACAGAAAACTCGTTTGTTGCGAAGTTTCTGGAGAATTGATTAATTTTTGATATTTTTTCAAGGTCAATGCTGCTGCTGTGGATACGTTTTAAAAAAGTATGCATATCACTGTGTTCAGAACCGTCGTCAACTGAAACGAAAATACCGGTTGTAGTAGCAAATACTTCTGCATAAGGTATATTGCAGGCTTTGCAAATGCGGGTTACGGTATCTTCAACACGATAGATTTCAGCTCCGCTTCGCAGCATGATTTCTCCTGCGTACAAAGCTAAAATTAATATTTTTTTTTGTATTTGATTAATCATAGGAACCTCTTGTTGTTCATTATTACTAGCGATAATAGTACTTATAAAATATATCATATTTTAAATTGCTGTATTTTAAGCAAACATATATATGACACGAAGAATGTTTCTTGAAAGCAAGGCTAGATATTTTCTTTATATTTTGTTCATTGTATCGTAATTTATTTTTTCAGCTAAGATATTCTCCTTTTCAACCGTGCTGTACCTTGGAAAAAGGGAGGAAACTATGAAGAAATATGAATCAAAATTTTTATAGCTTTTTTCCATTTTAACATAGAGAGGATTTAAAATATCCCTTTAATTTCAATTTAATAGCCTTTTTTTCGACATTGCAAAAAATATGGTATAAATATGATGTATAACCAATAAAAGGTTATTTTTTAACTTTATAATTTATATTTTTTCAAAGATGCAGATGTTCAAAAATCAACGATTTAAGGGGGTATCGAGAAAAAAATAACAAAAAAGTGTATACTTTTATTCCTGTTATGTTATAATAGCTAAGTGTTTAGCTTTAAATGAACACAAGAAAGAGAGGAGAAATAGATATGGCAAAGAAGCTTATATCTGTGTGGCTTTCGTTGACAATCTTACTTTTCTCATCAATTTCTATATATGCTGGAGATAATGTTCGAGGGGATTTTTTTATTAAGGACATTTCAATTAACGGACAACAAATTATAAACTATCAAATGGACGATCCATTCTTTCTTTATAAGAATACAACCTATCTGCCTTTGAATGCAGAGATGGGAAAAATTCTTGGATTGAAGATTGAATTGGATATGGAAAGCCGCACATTGAAACTTTGGAAAGCAGAATCTACGCAGACCCAGCTCTCGCAGAGATGGATGAAAAACAATAAACAGGACGTAAAGACAGAAATTGCAAATAACGTCTCGGTAATCGCGTATGAAACTGCAAACAACGAAAAGGCTGCTGAAAAGGCAGATGATACCGAAAGTGAGACGGGATCAGATGACGAATTGCAGTCGGATCAGGAAACGGTGATTGAATTGCCAAAACTTGAGGCAAAGCAGGTCGACCTGAAGGGGTTGCCGGTACTGGTAAAAGGGACAGTACCTTATATTCCGGTCGCTGCAATCACAAGCAATGGTTTATTCGGATGGGATGTATATTTTGATTCGTATACAGGCATTTATATCAGTACAAAAGAAGGTATAAAAGCAAAATCTCTGTTTAATGAGCCACGCTCAAGATATAATCGGGGATTGGTAAGTTATATCAAAAAATATAATAGTAGTTATACTACGGATAAAGCACAAAATTTAGTCTTTTTATTTCAACATGAAGCCAATATTTACGGTGTAGATCAGACGTTGCTTCTGGCGGTAGCACATCGGGAAAGCACGTTTAATCCTTCTGCAAAATCATCAAGCGGATCGCTGGGGATGATGCAGATTATGCCATCCACCGCAGCACGATATGGGATTAGTTCCACACAGCTTTTGGATCCTCATGTAAACATTGAATTCGGTGCAAAGTATTTAAAAGAGAGAATTGATGCTTACGGAGGCAATGTAACAAAAGCATTGTCCGCATACAATCAGGGGTCGGTTGCTGTAAACAGAGGAAGTTATTCCACACGGTATGCAGCGAAAATTATTAGTACGCAGAGTAATTTAAAAACGTATTTGTCAAGCGGCGGATATGGAACCGGTAAATAAAAGAAAAGTAAATAAAAAGCATATAGCATATAGAAATTAAAAAAGATACCGTCAGCAGTTGTTGACGGTATTTTTTTGTGTGCGAAAGCATTTCTTATTTTCTTGCACGGGAAAGAGAAAAATATGGTAGCTTTATTGTTCATGGAAAAAATAAAATTTGAATTATGGGATAAAAAAATGGCAAAAAAGAAAAGAAGCATAATATCAAACAAAATATTCGTATTTTATTTGATATTTATTATAGAATCTGTTAATATAGAGGTGAAAAAAGGAATATATTGCGAAAATCACGAACTATTTTAATAAATTACAATCATAATGTTCGTAAAATGGGAGGATGACCGATGGTAAGACGAATTTTTGTGGAAAAGAAAAAGGGCTTTGATATTGAAGCGCAGCGGCTTTTTTCTGATTTGAGGATCCATTTGCATTTGAAGCAAGTGGAAGCAGTAAGAGTGATTAATCGTTATGATATAGAAGGAATCGAAGAAAAGGTGTACGAGTCTGCAAAATGTACCGTTTTTTCAGAACCTGTGGTTGACCGGGTTTGGGAAGAAACGATGAGTTTAGGTGCAGATTCTTTTTATTTTGCAGTGGAATATTTACCGGGGCAGTACGATCAGCGTGCAGATTCTGCGGCGCAGTGTATTCAGATGCTGAGTACAAGCACAAAAGCCTTGGTTCGTTCCGCAAGAGTGTACATCATTACAGGTCACCTGAATGAGGAAGAAAAACAGGCAATTAAGGAATATTGCATCAATCCGGTTGATTCCAGAGAAGCGAGTTGGGGAAAGCCATTGCGTTTAGAATTAGACATGGATGTACCGGAGAATGTAGAACGTATTTTGGATTTTACAAGCTGGGATACAAAAGCTTTGGAGGAATTTCGCACAGAAAGAGGGTTTGCCATGAGTAAAGAGGATATGCTCTTTATTCAAGCATACTATAAGAAAGAAAATACAGTTCCTACGATAACCGAGCTTCGAGTAATAGATACCTATTGGTCGGACCATTGCCGCCATACCACATTTCATACGAAGATCACAGACGTTCAATTTGAAGAGGGACCTTACAGTGAGATGCTGAAAGAGGCCTATGAATCTTATTTACAGCTTCGCAAGGACGTATATGGAGAGCGTGAGAAAGACATTTGTCTTATGGATATGGCTGTTATGGGTGCAAAATATCTAAAAAAGCAGGGCATTGTAACGGATTTGGACGAGTCTGAGGAAATCAATGCGTGTAGCATAAAAGTAAAAGCATTGATTGACGGAAAAGAAGAAGACTGGCTGGTGATGTTTAAAAATGAAACACACAATCACCCGACTGAAATTGAACCATTTGGCGGAGCGGCTACTTGCCTTGGCGGAGCGATCCGAGACCCACTTTCGGGGCGTGTTTATGTATATCAGGCTATGCGTGTGAGCGGAAGCGGTGATCCAAGAACGAAAATAGAGGATACCTTAACGGGGAAACTCCCTCAAAGAAAAATCACAAAAGGTGCAGCAGATGGATACAGCTCCTATGGAAATCAGATTGGACTGGCTACCGGTCAGGTTACAGAAATCTATGACCCGGGTTATGTGGCAAAGCGCATGGAGGTCGGCGCAGTAATTGGAGCGGCACCTGCCAGCCATGTGAGAAGAGCACGCCCGATTCCGGGAGATTGCATTGTTTTAATTGGTGGGAGAACGGGAAGAGACGGCTGCGGAGGAGCAACGGGTTCTTCCAAGGAACACACAGAAGATTCCATTTTAAATTGCGGTGCAGAGGTGCAGAAGGGAAATCCTCCGGTAGAACGAAACATTCAGCGTTTTTATCGGAGAAAAGAAGTGGCGACATTAATCAAACGGTGCAATGACTTTGGTGCAGGCGGCGTTTCCGTAGCAATCGGAGAATTGGCAGACAGCATAGATGTTAATTTAGATTTGGTACCGAAAAAATATGAAGGTCTTGACGGAACAGAATTAGCAATATCCGAATCACAGGAACGTATGGCAGCTGTTGTTTCTAAGGAGGATTGCGAAGCATTGATTCGCTATGCAAGCGAAGAAAATTTAGAAGCAACTGCGGTTGCGTGGGTAACGGACAGCGGGTATTTCCGTATGTTTTGGCGTGGAGAATGCATTTTAAATTTAAGCAGAGCATTTTTAGACACCAACGGGACGACACAAAATATTGAAGTAAAAGTGGAATCACCATGTGCACCTGTCTTTGAGCGAACGCAAAAAAAAGACATAGAAGAGATTGCGTCTGATTTGAATTGCTGTAGTCAAAAAGGGTTGATAGAGCAATTTGACAGCACGATTGGTGCGGGGAGTGTCCTGATGCCTTTAGGTGGCCAATATCAGTTGAGTCCGGCAGCCGGAATGGCAGCAAAATTACCGATTACAAAGGGCTATACAGATACAACTTCACTTATGACCTTTGGATTTGATCCGCAGATTTCAAAAAAAAGCCCCTTTCATGGAGCATTGTATGCCGTGATTGATTCAGCAACAAAGATAACGGCAATGGGCGGTGATTACGCAAAGGCTCGTTTAACGTTTCAAGAATACTTTGAGAGACTGGGGGACGATCCCGTTAAATGGGGGAAACCGTTTGCGGCATTGCTTGGAGCGCTGAAAGCACAGATTGAACTGGAAATTCCTGCAATTGGAGGAAAGGACAGCATGTCCGGTACTTTTATGGATATTCATGTACCTCCCACTTTGATTTCTTTTGCAGTGGGCATGATCGAAGCTGGTCAAGTTGTTTCAACAGAATTTAAAACAACCGCAAGTAAATTAGTGTTTGTGTATACGGATCGTGATGCAACGGATGTTTTGGATTTTGCCCAGTACCGTAAAAATATGAAGACAGTTCAACAGTTGAGCAATGAAAAAAAGGTATTGGCAGCTGCTGCTGTTGGAAAAGGCGGTATTTTTGCCTCCGTGCTTAAAATGGCAGCGGGCAATAAGATTGGAGCATCCTTAAAAAATATTTCCAAAGAAGAATTATATGCGAGTGCCTATGGCTCTTTGATTTTGGAAATTGTCGATACGGAAGATGCGGAAAGCTTATTTGCGGGCAGCCAATATAAAGAGATTGGATTCACAACAGATGATTCAGAAATAGAAATTATTTTAAATGATTCGAAAGAAAGTCATAAGGTAAACTTAGACCAGCTGATTTCAGCTTGGGAAAGCCCTTTAGAAGAAATTTTTCCGACGAAGGCAAAAGAAGAATGTGAGAAAAAAGAAGTAAAAAGGGTTTCTTATTATGAAAGGAATCATGCAAAGCCAAGCGCATGCTATGCAAAACCACAAGTTTTTATACCGGCATTTCCGGGAACGAATTGTGAAATGGATTCCAAAAGAGCCTTTGAGCGTGCAGGAGCGGTTGGAGAGATACAAATTATCCGAAACCGGAGTGAAAAAGATTTGAATGAATCCATTGAAGAGATGGCTAAAAATATAAGAAACAGCCAAATCATTATGATTCCGGGCGGATTCTCAGGAGGAGATGAACCGGATGGTTCCGCAAAGTTTATTACTGCGCTATTCCGCAATCCAATGATTCAAGAAGCAGTGGAGGATTTAATAGAGAATCGTGATGGTTTAATGCTGGGAATTTGTAACGGATTTCAGGCCTTAATTAAATTAGGGCTGATACCATACGGAAAAATTGTTGATGCAGCAGAAGGAAGCCCGACTTTGACTTATAATCGAATCGGACGGCACGTATCGTGTTTGACAAGAACCAGAATTGCTTCTGTGAAATCACCTTGGCTTGCGTTTACTGAAGTAGGAGATGTGCATACCATTCCGATTTCACATGGAGAAGGCCGATTTATAGCCGATGAAAAGCTTGTAAAAGAACTGGCGGAAAATGGGCAGATTGCAACACAATATGTGGATTTGAACGGAGTGCCGACGATGGAGCCGAGATGGAATCCAAATGGAAGTGTAGAAGCCGTTTGCGGGATCACATCACCGGATGGAAGAATTTTTGGCAAGATGGGGCATTCTGAGAGAATTGGACACAATCTATATAAAAATGTAGTAGGAGAAAAAGATCAGAAGTTATTTGAAGCCGGTGTTGCTTATTTTAAATAAAAGGAGGAAGAACAATGAAAGTTGCAATTGTAATGGGAAGCAAATCGGATTATCCGGTTGTGGAAAGAGCGGAAAAAATATTGGAGCAGTTTGGAGTCGCATTTGAAACACGCATCATATCAGCTCATAGAACACCGAGAGTGGCAGAGCATTTTGCTTCTCATGCAGAAGAAAAAGACATTGAGGTTATGATTGCCGCAGCTGGAAAAGCGGCACATTTGGGAGGTGTTATGGCGGCTTTTACGGCACTTCCGGTGATCGGTCTTCCGATTAAGTCTTCTACGATGGATGGGCTGGATTCGCTTCTTTCGATTGTACAGATGCCAAAGGGAATACCGGTAGCGACGGTTGCGATTGATGGCGCAGAAAATGCGGCACTTCTCGCGGTGCAGATTCTATCTGTAAAGTATCCCAAATTAAGAGAAGCGATGAAGCAGTATAAAAAGAAAATGGAAGACGATGTTATGAAATTGGACGAACAGTTTCAATCTGAAAATAAATAACGTGCAGTGATAAGAGAAAGGGAGAGAAAACAGATGAAAAAATTAGAGCAAATTTATGAAGGTAAAGCAAAAAAAGTATTCAAGACAGAAGAACCGAAGCTTTATATTGTTGATTATAAAGATGATGCAACCGCATTCAATGGCGAGAAGAAAGGCTCCATTGCAGAAAAAGGCGTAGTGAATAACATCATGTCCGATATTATTTTTGCAATGCTTGAAAAAAAGGGGATTCCGACCCACTTTGTTGAGAAACTCAGTGATCGGGAGACTTTGGTAAAAGCAGTTTCTATCTTACCACTTGAAGTCATCATTCGAAATGTGGCGGCTGGATCATTTTCTAAGCGCTATGGCGTAGAAGAAGGAAGGCCGCTTGCACGGACTGTATTGGAATTTTCCTATAAAAATGATGACTTAGGTGATCCGCTAATTAATGATGACCATATTCTTGCCTTAGAGCTTGCGACGGAAGAACAACTTGAAACAGTTCGGAAATATGCTTACCATGTAAATGATGAATTAAAGCCGTTCTTTTTAGAAAGAGGGCTGAAGCTGGTTGACTTTAAAATTGAATTTGGACTCTACGACGGTGAAGTGATCTTAGCAGACGAAATTTCACCGGACACCTGCCGTTTGTGGGATGTCAAAACAAATGAGAAGATGGACAAAGACCGTTTTCGAAGAGATTTGGGAAATGTAGAAGAAACGTATCAAGATGTATTGAAGAGAGTGGAAAAAGAATAAATTTCATGAGCAATAGCTGGACAAGAGGCAATGTGCAGGTAATCGGAGAGGCGAGAAGAAAGGATCAGGAATGGAAATGAAAGAAGAGAAATTCACCTATAAAGATGCGGGTGTTGATACAAAGGAAGGTGAAAGAGCCGTTCGCTTGATGAAAGATCATGTGAAAAGAACATTTACACCAAATGTACTCACAGGCTTGGGGAGTTTTGGAAGCTTATTTAAGCTCGATGTGAAAGAAATGAAAGAGCCGGTATTAGTTGCCGGAACGGATGGTGTAGGAACGAAGCTCAAAATTGCATTTCTTATGGAAAAGCATGATACGGTAGGACAGGACTGTGTTGCAATGTGTGTCAATGATGTGTTGTGTCAGGGTGCCGCACCTCTGTTCTTTTTAGATTATATTGCTACCGGTAAAGTGCACGCAGAGAAAGTTGCGGAAATTGTCAAGGGAATTGCGGATGGCTGCGTTCTCGGAGAATGTGCATTGGTAGGCGGCGAAACTGCGGAAATGCCGGACTTTTACGGAAACGGCGAATACGATATGGCCGGCTTTGCAGTGGGCGTAGTGGACCGTGAAAGAATTATAGATGGATCAAAGATTAAAAAAGGAAATGTGTTAATCGGTATTCCATCAAGCGGCATTCACAGCAATGGTTATTCTTTGGTTCGCAAAGTGATTTTTGAAAAAGAAAAAATGGATGTTATGGACTATGTGGATGAGCTGGAAGAAACCATTGGAGATGCACTCTTGCGTCCTACAAAAATTTACACGGCAGCTTGTAATGCGGTTCGCAAAGCGGTAGATGTAAATGGAATCATTCATATTACGGGAGGCGGTTTTTTTGAAAACATTCCAAGAATTATTCCTGAGGGTCTCGGTGTGGAAATTCAAGTTGGAAGCTGGACGGTGCCTCCGATTTTCCGCTATATTCAAAAATGTGCAGGGATTGAAGAAAATGAAATGTTTGCAACCTTTAATATGGGTGTAGGTATGATTATGGTCGTAGAAGAAGCAGATGCAGAGGCTGTTATGCATGCATTAAGAGGAGCCGGAGAAACACCGAATGTGATTGGAAGAATTGTGGAAGGACAGGGCGTTGTTCTATGCAAAAAATAACGGTATTGGTTTCCGGTGGAGGTACGAATCTGCAGGCGATCATTGATGCCATTGAGTCCGGTGAGATTGAAAATGCTAAGATTGTTCAAGTGATTTCCAGTAACAGCAAAGCCTTCTCGTTGGAACGTGCAAAGAAACATGGCATTTGTGCAAAAGTTATTGGAAAAGAAGTGTATTCGGATCCGATGAAACGAAGCGAAGCATTGCTTTGCGCATTAAAAGAAGAACGAACAGACCTTGTGGTCCTGGCCGGATACATGAGCGTACTCGATGTGTCATTGATACAAGAATATGAAGGCAGAATGATTAACATTCATCCATCCTTGATTCCAAAATACTGCGGCAAAGGGTATTATGGGAAACGTGTACACCAAGCCGTTTTAGATAACGGAGAATCCACGACTGGTGCAACAGTTCATTTTGTGGATGAAGGCGTAGATACAGGCGAAATTATATTGCAGGAACGTGTTCCTGTGCAGGATGAGGATACGGCTGATACATTGGCAGCCAGGGTCTTGGTCACAGAACATAAAATATTAATAGAAGCAATTAAAAAATTGACGGAAGAGAAAAACAGAGGAGGAAAATAATGGGTGGATTATTTGGAGTGGTCTCCAAAAAAGATTGTGTGATGGATTTATTTTTTGGAACCGATTATCATTCCCATTTAGGCACCAAACGCGGTGGGATGTGCGTATTTGGTGACAATGGCTTTGAACGTGCCATTCACAGTATAGAAAATGCTCCGTTTCGAACCAAATTTGAAAAAGAAGTAACGATAATGGTGGGAACAAAGGGAATTGGGAGCATCAGTGACGGAGAGCCGCAGCCTTTAACGGTATTCAGCCGTCAAGGACATTATTCAATCGGTACGGTAGGGCGTATCAACAACAAAGAAGAAATTGTTCAAGAACTCATACGCATGGGAAATAATCAGTTTCTAGAAATGAGCGGCGGAACAATCAATAATACAGAACTAGTTGCAGCACTGATTTCTACAAGCAATAACATCGTAGAAGGCATTCAGTTTGCACAGAAAAAGATTGAAGGTTCCGTTACAATTTTAATTTTAACAGAAGACTGTATGTATGCGGCAAGAGATCTTTATGGAAGAACCTCTATGATACTAGGGAAAAAACGAGATAGCATCTGTGCTTCTTCTGAATCCTTTGCCTTCTATAATTTAGGCTATAAACCTCTTCGAGAGCTTGGACCGGGAGAAATTGTACGCATTACCGCAGAAGAAGCGAGAACCGTCAGTCAGCCGAAAGATAAAATGCGTATCTGTACCTTCCTTTGGACCTACTTCGGTTATACGACCTCGACGTACGAAGGGAAAAATGTAGAACAGATGCGCTATCGAAACGGCGCCAGCATTGCAAAACACGATGAAAAGTTAGATGTGGATTATGTAGCAGGGGTTCCGGACAGCGGAACGGCACATGCACTTGGATATGCAAACCAGTCCTGCATTCCTTACGCACGCCCCCTGATTAAATACACGCCAACCTGGCCTAGAAGCTTTATGCCGCAGAATCAAAAAGCAAGAGATTTAATTGCAAAGATGAAGCTGGTACCGGTTCATGAAATCATTAACGGAAAAAGATTCGTTTTAATCGATGATTCCATTGTACGAGGCACACAGCTTTATGGGACTGTAAAATATCTTTACGAAAACGGTGCGAAGGAAATTCACGTGCGTTCAGCCTGTCCTCCAATTATGTATGGATGTAAGTATCTGAATTTTTCCAGATCAGTCAGCGACATGGATTTGATTACACGCCGTGTGATTCAAGAATTGGAAGGCGGAGAAGCGACCGAAGAGGTTTTGCAGGAGTATGTGGATGCATCGACAGAAAAGCACGCAAAGATGATTGAGAAAATAAAAGAAGAGTTAGGATTTACAAGCTTAAAGTATCATGAACTGGAGGATACCTTGGCTGCGGTAGGAATTGATAAGTGCAAGCTTTGCACTTATTGCTGGAATGGAAAGGAGTAAAAGATGAGAGCATTAATCAGTGTTTCCGATAAAACAGGAGTGGTAGAATTTGCGCAGAAATTAGAAGAACTGGGTGTGCAGATTATTTCAACCGGAGGTACGGCGGCTCGTTTGAAGGATGAGGGAGTTGCGGTAACTGGCATTTCGGAAGTCACCGGCTTTCCGGAATGTTTGGACGGTCGTGTAAAGACCTTACATCCGGCTGTACACGGCGGCATTTTAGCGATGAGAGAAAAACCGGAGCATATGCAGCAGTTGAAGGAATTGAATATTGAACCAATTGATATTGTTGCAATCAATTTATATCCATTCAAGCAAACGATACTGAAAGAGGATGTCACTCTGGAAGAGGCAATTGAAAACATTGATATTGGCGGCCCGACTATGCTGCGTTCTGCGGCAAAAAATCACAAAGATGTCGTGGTGATTTGTGACCCAAAAGACTATGAGAAAGTTCTCTTTGAGCTAAAGGAAAACGGGACCGTTTCTTATGATACAAAATATAAACTTGCGTTGAAGGTATTTGAGCATACCGCAGCTTACGATGCATTGATTTCTGATTATCTGAGAAAACAGATCCAAAATGAACTTCCGGAGCAGCTGACTTTGACCTTTGAAAAGGCACAGGAGCTTCGCTATGGTGAAAACCCACATCAAAAAGCGTGGTATTATAAGGAAGTCAAGCCACAGGCAGGAGATCTGATTAATGCAAGACAGCTCCATGGAAAAGAACTTTCCTTTAATAATATTAATGATACAAATGGAGCATTAGAGGCTTTAAAAGAATTTGAAGAACCGACTGTGGTTGCAGTAAAGCATGCAAACCCTTGTGGTGTGGGAATTGGAAGCGATGTTTACGAAGCATATCTGAAAGCGTATGCGGCAGACCCGGTCTCTATTTATGGCGGAATTGTTGCGGCAAACCGTTCGGTTGATGAAAAGACAGCGTTAGAAATCAGTAAAATTTTTGTAGAGATTATTATTGCACCAGATTTCACCGAAAAGGCATTGGAGATTTTGACAAAGAAAAAGAACCTTCGCCTCTTAAAGCTCCCTGCAATTTCTGATCCGATTCAGCCCGGTACTTTGACTTTGAAGAAGGTAACAGGTGGACTTCTTGTTCAGGAGATTGATACGACACTTTTTGAAGAAGAAAGCTTGAAAGTAGTGACCGATCGCGAGCCAAATGAAAAGGAGATGGCTGATCTGCGTTTTGCAATGAAAGTTGTGAAACATATTAAATCCAATGGAATTGTCATAGCAAAAGACCAGCGTACTTTAGGAATTGGACCGGGACAGGTAAATCGCATTTGGGCAGTTGAAAATTCGGTTAAGCAGGCAACCGGCGAGACAAAAGGAGCCATACTGGCATCTGATGCATTCTTCCCATTCCATGACTGTGTACAAGCCGCAGCCGATGCCGGTATCACTGCAATTATACAGCCGGGTGGTTCCATTCGAGATGAAGAGTCCATTAAAAAGGCAAATGAGCTTGGAATCGCTATGGTATTTACAGGGGTTCGTCACTTTAAACACTAAGTGATATAACAGATAGCATTTTGCTTTAAAAGAAGCTCAGAGAAGCAGCAGAGAAACAGAAAAAAGAGGGAAATAAAATGAAAGTTTTGATTGTTGGGAGCGGAGGAAGAGAGCATGCAATTGCATGGAAGCTCAGCCAAAGTCCCCGTGTGACAAAATTATATTGTGCTCCTGGAAATGCAGGAATCACGAAGCAAGCAGAATGCGTTGCTGTGAAAGCGGAGGATATCGACGGAATCTGTAGTATTGCAAAAGAAAAAAAAATAGATATGGTTGTGATTGGTCCGGAAGTTCCCCTCTCTATGGGCATTGTAGACGCTTTAGAGAAAGAAGGCATTCCAACCTTTGGCCCGAATAAAAAATGTGCGCAGCTTGAAGGAAGCAAAGCCTTTACAAAGGCTTTTCTGGATCGACATAAGATTCCTACAGCCGGATATCGGGAATTTACCGATAAGGAAGAATTAAAAAAGGCAGTAGGGCTTTTCGGCTATCCAATGGTATTAAAGGCAGATGGCCTTGCTGCGGGAAAAGGCGTTGTCATTGCAGCGGATCAAAGCGAAGCGTTAAGAGCCATTGAAGAAATGATGGGTGATAAAGTGTTTGGAAGTGCCGGAGAAAAGGTCGTTGTGGAAGAATTTCTTACGGGAATTGAAGCGTCAATGCTTTGCTTTGTAGACGGGAATGTGATTGTTCCGATGGAGTCTGCACAAGATTACAAACGTATCTTTGACGGCGACAAAGGACCGAATACAGGGGGAATGGGAACTTATTCTCCAAGCTTAATCTTTACTGATGAGTTGGAGCAGCAGATTCGTGAACAGATTTTAGAGCCGACCATAGAAGGTTTTAAAAAGGATGGATTAGATTTCAAAGGTGTTCTTTTTATCGGTCTAATGATTGGAGAGGATGGCCCGAAGGTCATTGAGTTTAACAATCGTTTTGGCGATCCGGAGACACAATCCGTACTTTCCCGCTTAGATTCCGACTTGCTCGATATTTTTGAAGCGGTCATTCATGGAACACTTTCTGAGCAAAAAATAGCGTGGGGCAGTCGCAAGGCGGTCTGTGTTGTGCTGGCATCAGAAGGATATCCTGGGTCTTATCCAAAGGGCAGAAAGATCAGCGGGCTGGAGGCTGTAGATCAGGATGTTATTGTATTTCATGCGGGAACAAAATATGGGAATGAAGCGGATGAGGATGGAAAACTTCCGGTGCTTACGAGCGGTGGACGAGTTTTAGGCGTCACGGCAACTGGAATAACGCATGAAGAAGCGAGAGAAAAGGCATTTGCGAATGTGAAAAAGATTTTCTTTGAAGGAATGCAGTATCGAAAAGACATCGGGTGCATCATAAAGCAGTAATCAGATAGCAGGCAGCTGTTTCGAGTTTTATTTGAAGCAGCTGTTTTTTATTGATAAACTAGACTGTTTTCTAATAAAAAAAATAAAATTTTTCTTTCTTGACAGGGACACTACTTTGCATTACAATATAGATACTACTTTGCAATGCATAATACCAAGAAGGAGGTTTTATTTAGATGAAACGAAGGAAATTAATGAAAGAAATGGCTCGCTATAGTAATGAGCTAACCGAGGAGAATCATAAGCTCTTTGATAAAATTTTGTTGACAATCCGCTTTTCCAATCTTTCTGAGACGGATGCGGAAGAGTTTAGCCATCACTGTTTAAATTTATTTTTACAAGCACAGCAGGAAGGCATTCCGGTAAAGAGGATTTTAGGGACAGAGGATATCGATGCATTTTGTGAGGAGTATATTGAGCAGGTATACGGTTCCTACAGCCTGCTAAAAAAGATTTTGCTAAAAGTGTCTTATATCCCAATGATCCTTTTATTATTTACAGGTTTTTTTGGAATGTTTGTGAATATATTGCTGCCTGTGTGGATCGCTCAAAAAGCATTTACCTTTCATGTAGCAATCCCATTGTCTTTGGTGATAAATACTATATTTGCAATTGTAGTGGTATATGCTGTAGTGAATAAGTTGGACCAATGGCTTCTCGCTTGGGATGATATGGAGAAGAAGCAGAAAAGAAAATGGACTTTTTATCTTTGGGCTGGAAATGTCTTAGTCATTGCTGCATTTGTTCTCAGTGGATTTTATCTAAGGCAAATATTGTTTCAGATAAATGTCTTATTGTTTAGTTTGGTTTGTGTATTTTTAGACCGGCTGCTTGACTACGTATCAGAAAAAATAAATTAGGAGACGGTGAAATGAATAATAAATCACAGTTATTAAAAGGAAGCTTAGAAGGCTGTGTGTTAAAGATTATTGACTTAAAAGGAGAAAGCTACGGATACGAAATTGCAAAACTGTTAAAAGAAAATGGTTTTGATGATATTTCTGAAGGAACGCTGTATCCTTTATATACGAGACTACAAAAAAATAAATTAATCGAAAGTTTTATGCAGAAATCCGATTTGGGACCGTCGCGGAAATACTATAAATTAACAGAAAAAGGGCATCAGGAATTGTTTGACTTTGTTTCTGGATGGAAGCATCTGACAAGAAGCATAGATGGTATTTTAAATGGGAACATTGAATAAATAGGAATGTATTTTAGAGAATAGCCTCTTTTATTTACAAGTATATTATGGTAAGATTCGATAGAACAGCATCGCAGAGAAGATTGCGGTTGCAAGATTATAAAGGAGTAATAGAATGAACGGTCAGAAGTTTTCACCCATAAAATTTCAAGATGGAATGCTTTTGATTTTGGATCAGACAAAGCTTCCCACAACAACAGAATACCTTGAGATGCATACAAAAGAGGATGTTTGGCATGCCATTCATAAGCTTCAGGTTCGAGGAGCGCCTGCTATTGGGATTGCAGCCGCCTATGGAAGTTACATTTCCGTAAAAGGAAGTATGGAACAGGATTACGAGGGTTTTTATACGGAATTTTGCATGGTAAAGGATTATTTGGATTCGGCAAGACCGACCGCAGTTAATCTTTCTTGGGCTCTTTCACGGATGGAACAGTGTGTGAAAGAAAATAAAAGCTGCACAGTGGAAGAGATAAAAGGTGCAATGCTGAAGGAAGCAGAGCGGATAAAAACGGAAGAAGAAACCGCATGCCTGGCGATGGGTGAATACGGACTTTCTCTTTTGAAATCAGGAATGGGCATTCTGACACATTGCAATGCGGGTATCCTTGCCACTTCAAAATACGGGACGGCTTTGGCTCCGCTCTATGTCGGGCAGGAACAAGGATATGCATTTAATGTATTTGCAGATGAAACAAGGCCTCTTTTACAGGGGGCAAGATTGACTGCATGGGAACTGAATCAATCCGGTATCCCTGTGACATTGATTTGCGACAATATGGCATCTATGGTCATGAAGAACGGATGGATTGATGCGGTACTGGTGGGATGCGACCGCATGGCGGCAAATGGCGATGGGGCAAATAAGATTGGAACTTCTGGTGTTGCAATTTTAGCAAAGGAATATGGCATACCATTCTATATGTGCGTTCCGACATCTACCATTGATTTTGACACTCCAAACGGGGAAGAGATCAAAATTGAGCTGCGTAGTGGGGATGAAATTTCCCAAATGTGGTACGAGAAGGAGATGGCACCTGCCGGCATTCAAACGTATAATCCAGCCTTTGATGTAACCGAAGCGAAGTATATTACAGCAGTGATCACAGAGAAGGGGATTGCATATCCACCCTATGAAGAGAGTTTAAGGGGTTTGCTGGAAAAATAAAGATTTACTTTACCCTATAAAAATGTATTGACAAGTTTTTTGTAAAATGATAAATTATTTCTAATCAAGTAGCAATTAAAGACATTGACCAGAAACAAGTAATCTTATGGTATAACAACAGAGAGCAGCCGGATGGTGAGAGGCGCAGGTAAAACATAAGACGAATACATTCTGTGAGTTGCTCACCCAAAGGATTTCCGAGTAGGCTGAGACGGCTGCACCCGTTATCGTGCTGGAGTATGTTTGTACTCGACAAGGCAGAAACTGTGAAGTTTGTGTAAATAGAGGTGGTACCGCGGGAAGTCCTCCCGTCCTCTGAGGAAGCTCAGAAGACGGGATTTTTTTATTTAATAGAAAAAAAGCTGTTTCAGCACTTATTTTATGATAGTAAAACCTGAAATCCGCCTTTATGGGTGAGTGGAATTATAGTTTTGTAGGTCTGTAGTTTTGTAGGTTTGTAGAAAGAGGAGTAAAAACATGATCATCAAAGTATTTTTATTAGCATTATTTTTTGCTATGACGGTAGGTGTGGGTGTTTTCTGTAGAAAGCATACTGCGAGTGTAGGAGATTTTGTACTTGGAGGAAGGAATGTCGGTCCTTGGGTGACAGCATTTGCTTATGGAACTTCCTATTTTTCCGCTGTTATTTTTGTCGGCTATGCAGGGCAGTTTGGTTGGGCATACGGAATGTCTGCCACATGGATTGGCATAGGAAATGCACTGATTGGGAGTCTTTTGGCATGGGTTGTATTAGGAAGACGTACACGTATTATGACAAAGCATTTTGAGTCAGCTACCATGCCTGATTTTTTTGCAAAACGATACCAGTCGGAATCTTTGCGCGTGATTGTATCTGTTATCATATTTATATTTTTGGTACCGTATTCTGCATCGGTATATAAAGGTCTCTCCGGTTTGTTTGCTATGGCATTCGGAATTAATTTTGCATACTGCATGATCGGCATGGCAATTCTGACTGCAGTTTATGTGATGGTAGGCGGTTATATGGCAGCTGCATTGAATGATCTAATACAAGGAACCATTATGCTCTTAGGCATTGTAGCAGTTATTTGGATGACACTTCACAGTCAAGGGGGACTGATGGGTGCGATGGTTGGGATGTCAAAGATAGAGAACGTTTCAAATCCAGCATTTAAGGGTGCATACACTTCTTTTTTCGGACCGGACCCGATTGGACTTCTTTCCGTTGTCTTATTAACAAGCTTAGGAACATGGGGCCTGCCGCAGATGGTTCATAAATTTTATACTATAAAGAATGAAAAGGCGATTAAAACCGGTACGATTATTTCAACCCTGTTTGCATTGGTAGTAGCCGGTGGGTCCTATTTTCACGGTTCCTTTGGAAGACTGTTTATCCGTGCAAATGCGGATGGAAGCGTTGCATTTGATGAAATTGTACCGACCATGATCGGAAATAACCTGCCGGATGTTCTAATTGGAGTGGTAGTAATACTCGTGCTTTCTGCATCCATGTCAACACTTTCGTCTTTAGTCATTGCATCGAGTTCAACCTTTACTTTAGACTTTTTAAAACCATTATTTTTTAAAAACATGGATTCCAAAATGCAGATTTTATTTATTCGAGTGCTTTGTGGCTTGTTTGTACTAATTTCTGTATTGATTGCGCTGCGTCCGAATCAATTGATTACATCTTTGATGTCTCTGTCTTGGGGTACCTTGGCAGGATGCTTTTTAGGGCCTTTTATCTATGGATTATTTTGGAAAGGAAGCACAAGACTTTCTGTCTTTGCAGCATTTCTTTCAGGAATTGGAATCAATGTTTCAAATTTATTTCTACATTTTACAACGCCGGTTATTGCAGGCGCAGGTTCCATGCTGCTATCGCTTTTGATTGTCCCGCTGATTAGTTTTATGACTCCGAAACTGTCTGCATCGTTTGTAGAGGAAACCTTTGCTTGCTATGATGAGAAAGTTATGGCCGCACATAAGATGGTTTTAAATGAGGATGAAGATCAGCAGTAAGGCAAAAAAGTAAGTAAGCATGGAAAAAAAGATGAATCAGCGTAATGAAAATCAAGGTCGATTAATGTAAAATGCCGTAGATTCTTTTGATATTATAGTTTTTTTAAATAAAATAACTAGGAATATTACTTGATGCCCAAAAAAGAAACGAGTATAATAAAAGCGAACTGCAAAAGGTAAAAATTAGCAGCAGTTCGCTTTTATTATATGTTTTATTTAAAGGAGGAATTACTTATGTTCAAAAAGTTTACGAATGGCTGTGTTGCATTAGTTCAGAGATTCCTGCCAGATCCATTTATTTTCTGCGTAATTTTAACCGTATTTGTATTCGTAGTAGCGATACCGGTTACTCATCAAGGCCCGCTTGAAATGGTGGCGCATTGGGGAGGCGGTATTTGGACATTACTGGCATTTTCAATGCAGATGGCACTTGTTTTAGTGCTTGGGTCCGCGCTGGCAAATGCTCCTGCCGTCAAAAAAGTGGTGGTAAAACTGGCATCCATTCCTAAGACTCCGTTTCAGGGAATTGTTTCAGTCACTGCATTCTCAATTCTTGCTTGCTGGATCAATTGGGGATTTGGATTGGTTGTTGGTGCAATTTTAGCAAAAGAGATTGCGAAGCAGGTTAAGGGAATTGATTACCGGCTTCTGATTGCATCTGCATACTCGGGTTTTATCATTTGGCATGCAGGGTTATCTGCATCTATTCCTTTGACGGTCGCAACGGGAGGAGAAGCGCTCACGGTCGCAACGGGAGGTGCAATTACAGAGGCAATTCCGACGACTCTAACAATCTTTTCTTCATATAACTTAATTATGTGCGCAGCAGTATTTTTCATTATGCCATTTGTAAATGCTGCAATGCATCCTTCTGCAGATAAAGTTATCATGATTGACGCAAAGTTGCTAAATGAAACAACTTCAGAATCAAGAATTGCTGCAACTCCAGCTGAAAAAATGGAAGATAGCCGCATTATGAGTGGCTTAATTACAATATTGGGGCTTGCTTATATTATCATGTACTTTAAAGATAATGGGTTTAAGCTTGACTTAAACATCGTTAATACAATCTTTTTAATCGCAGGCATTTTATTGCATGGGACACCAATGCATTATGTCAATGCCATTGGTGAAGCGGTAAAAGGCGCGGGTGGAATTATCTTACAGTTCCCGTTCTATGCGGGTATTATGGGTATGATGACTGGTATGGGAGCTGATGAGATTTCATTAGCCGGAGCGATCAGCAACTGGTTTGTTTCAGTTTCCACAGCGACAACATTCCCGATCTTTACTTTCTTAAGTGCAGGCATTGTAAATTTGTTTGTACCTTCCGGCGGCGGACAATGGGCAGTTCAGGCACCAATTATGATGCCGGCTTCTTTAAAACTAGGCGTAGAGCCCTCTGTTACCGCTATGGCGATTTCATGGGGGGATGCATGGACGAATATGGTTCAGCCGTTTTGGGCATTGCCGGCATTAGGAATTGCTGGACTTGGTGCTCGTGACATCATGGGTTATTGCGTGATCTGCTTATTGGTAGTCGGATTGATTGTATGTGGTGGATTCCTCTTCTTAACGTGATTTTTGATGAGAAGGGCAAAGAGAAATCCCGAAGATAGAATTGTTTATAAATAGAGCAGCGTGCTTTGAAATTTTTCAAGCCACTGCTTTTTACATTTTAAAGGAAGGTTTATCTAAAGTTATTTATAAAAACATACAACAGGGGGGAAGATGTTTCAGATTGGTGAATTTTCAAAGTTGACACAGGTATCAGTTCGTATGTTGCGATATTATGATGAAACTGGATTGTTAAAACCTGCAAAAATTAATAAATTTACAAACTATAGGCTTTACTCTACGGAGCAAATAGAGCTTTTAAATAAAATTATATTTATTCCTTTGAAAAAGATATAAAGATATAAGAGGATTTCATATTGACTCTCACATTGTGTCAGGGTTTACACTGTATTTATAAATCAATACAAAATGTGGAGGGAATATTATGAAACAATTACAAGTCAACCCAATTGCACTTACTACCTCACAGATTATTCATATCGATAACGAGCAAGGAATCATTCAAGTCGCTTATATTGATGCAGATGATAAGACACCACTTCTTGATATTAAACCTTACGCTCCTAGCCTTGATCGAGTTGAACAGCCTGAATTACCAAATTGGTGCAGCTATTGGCCAAAAAGTACGGAAGAATCAGGAGACTTTGACTGGGAAGATGAATTTAATTTTTAAAAAAGTAAATTCATTTTATATCCAGCGGAAATAGAGATATTTCTCTTCAAGCTTTCCCTCAAAAAAGCTGCTTTATTTTTAAAAAAGTAATTGACATGAAAAAGTTAGAATGGTATATTAATAGTGGTTAGCAAAAGCTAACCGCTATTTTATATGAATAAGGCATAAATGAGGTTAGCGTTGCTAACCACTATTTATACTAAAGAGTTAGTAAGAGCTAACATTTAAAAGGAGTTGATGATGATGCCATTGACATTTACAAAGGTTGGAGAAGTAAAATGCATTGAAAGAATTAATGGTAAGGATGAGACAAAGCGCTTTTTAAACAATTTGGGCTTTGTTGAAGGCAGTGAGGTTTCCATTATAACGGAAATTGCAGGGAACTTAATTGTGATGGTAAAAGACACTCGTGTTGCAATCAGCAAGGAAATGGCGAATCGTATTGTCGTATAAATTTAGAGACGGAAGGGAGAGGCGATAATGTATACATTAAAAGAAGTGAAATGTGGTCAAACCGCAACGATTAAAAAACTCCATGGTGATGGTGCGGTGAAACGCAGAATTATGGATATGGGGATTACAAAGGGAAGCGAAGTATATATCCGAAAAGTAGCACCTCTAGGCGATCCAATTGAGATAAATATTCGCGGATATGAATTATCCATCCGTAAGGCAGATGCAGAAACAATCGAGGTAGAACTGGCTTAGCCGTAAGACATTGAAATAATAGATAAATGTTCTAACATAAAGTTAGCCTAAGCTAACTAAATAAAGGAGGAAAAAGATGTTGAAGATTGCTCTTGCCGGTAATCCGAACAGTGGAAAAACGACATTGTTTAACGCACTTACAGGTGCAAAACAATACGTTGGAAACTGGCCCGGTGTTACCGTAGAAAAGAAAGAAGGACGGATAAAAGGACACAAGGACGTACAATTAATTGATTTGCCCGGTATTTATTCGCTTTCTCCGTATACTTTAGAGGAAGTTGTCTCAAGAAATTATTTGTTGGACGAAAAACCGAATGCAATTATAAATATTCTTGATGGGTCTAATTTGGAACGTAATTTATATTTGACTACACAGCTTGAAGAACTCGGAATCCCAATGGTGGTTGCGATTAACATGATGGACGTAGTTAATAAAAACGGAGACAAGATTGATTGTGCGAAGTTATCAAAGTCACTTGGATGTCCGGTTGTCCCGATTTCTGCAATGAAAGGAGAGGGGATTGCGGATTTGATAGATAAGGCAATTTCAGTCTCCGGTGCTTCAAAATCCACTAAGCCTTTGAAACGCTTCTCGGCAAAAGTAGAAGAAGGGCTTGATGAAATCCAGAAACAGCTACCAAAGGAAATTGATGAACAACAGAAACGTTGGTATGCTGTTAAGCTCTTTGAAAGAGATGAGAAGGTAACACAGCGGATTAAGAAAACAACAAAAGTGGAAGCGCTGATTAATGAAATAGAGATGGAAATGGATGATGATTCAGAAAGTATCATTATCAATGAACGTTACCAATTTATAGGAGAACTGATTAAGAAGTCTTATTTAAAAAAGAATAAATCAAGAATGACTACATCAGATAAAATTGACCAAATTGTAACCAATCGTCTCTGGGCACTCCCGATCTTTGCAGTCGTAATGTTTGTCGTGTACTACATATCAATCACGACAGTGGGAGATATTGTAACCGGATTTACAAACGATACGTTATTTGGAGAATGGATATCAGAACCGGTTGCAGGCTGGTTGGAAGGTATCGGCGTAAGTGCTTGGTTGGTCGGATTGATCGTAGATGGTATTATTGGTGGCGTTGGTGCGGTATTGGGATTTATTCCACAGATGTTCATTTTATTTGCGATGCTTGCACTCCTGGAAGAATGCGGCTATATGGCACGTGTTGCCTTCATTATGGATCGAATTTTCCGCAGGTTTGGACTTTCCGGTAAATCATTCATTCCGATGTTAATCGGTACTGGCTGTGGAATTCCGGGGATTATGGCATCTAGAACCATTGAAAATGAAAGCGATCGAAGAATGACAATTATGACGACCACTTTTATGCCTTGCGGAGCAAAGATGCCAATTGTAGCGTTGATTGCAGGTGCTTTATTCGGAAGCGCTTGGTGGGTTGCCCCTTCCGCTTACTTTGTAGGAGTTGCAGCCGTCATTATATCAGGACTTATTTTAAAGAAAACAAAAATGTTTGCAGGAAAACCGGCGCCATTTGTTATGGAGCTTCCGGCTTATCACCTTCCTACAGCGGGAAGTGTTTTCCGCAGCATGTGGGAACGTGGAAGTTCATTTATTAAAAAAGCAGGAACCATTATATTGCTTTCCAGCGTTTTAGTCTGGTTCTTATCTTCTTTCGGAATGGTAGATGGAAGCTGGCAGATGGTTGAGGATATGGATGAAAGCATTTTAGCTGTTATCGGAAACGGCGTTGCTCCTATTTTCGCGCCGTTAGGATTCGGTGCTTGGCAAAGTGCAGTTGCGACTATTATGGGTTTAGTTGCAAAAGAAGAAGTTGTTGGAGTATTCGGAGTCCTTTATGGTGTATCCGGGGATGCACTTGAGATGGTAGAAGAAGGAACATTTGGACCGCTTGGACTGATTGCTCAGCATTTCACAATGCTTTCGGCATATTCGTTCTTAGTTTTCAATCTTCTTTGCGCTCCTTGCTTTGCGGCAATTGGTGCAATCCGAAGAGAAATGAATAATGCAAAGTGGACTGTATTTGCAGTTGCATACCAGTGTATCTTTGCTTATGTTATGGCATTTATGGTTTTCCAGTTTGGTTCCTTAGTCAATGGAACGTTCGGTGTAGGCACAGTAATTGCGTTTGTCCTTCTTGCAGGGGTACTGTACTTATTATTCCGACCTTATAAGAAGGTAAAAGAACCGGAAGAGGAAATGGATGATTTGATGCTATCAAAAGGGATGAACTAAATAAAGAAGCAGCTTTACGCTGCTTTTTTATAACACGTTGGTTAGCGTAAGCTAACTAATAGGAGGAAAGAAATGAGTGTTGTAATTGTAGGAGGAAACGATTGCATGGTATGTCAATATAAAAACCTATGCAAGAAGTATAAGTGTAACGCAAAAGTGTTTACACAAATGAGCGGAACCTTAAAAAATAAAATAGGGACACCGGATTTAATGATTCTTTTTACCGGCACAGTTTCACATAAAATGGTAAAATGTGCATTAAATGAAACAAAAAATGGAACGACAAAGATTGCTCGTGCACATTCCAGTTCCATTTCAGCGTTAAGAATAATATTGGAAGAGCATATCTCATAAACTTACTTTTGTTTTATGATAAAACACCCGCTTGAATTTTCGCCAGACGGGTGTTTTTGTGCTGTATAGGGAAGGGAATGAATCGATGAATCCGCAGGATTGGGAAATAGCAGAACGTATAGCATTAATGAGAAGATAAGGCATATGAACAATAACTAAAAGATGATAGCGTGTGCAATTTTGATTTCTTTATGATAGAATAGAAACGAAATGAATGCAAGGAGAACAATATGTCATATAAGGTTAAATTGGACGTATTTGAAGGCCCTTTTGATTTGTTAGTGTATCTAATCGAAAATGCTGAAATGAATATTTATGATATTCGGGTGTCGGAAATAACCGCACAATATTTAGCGTACATTGAGCAAATGAAGAAGCAGGATGCAACAGTCGCAGGGGAATTTATGGTTCTTGCGGCTGCTTTGATTGAGATAAAGTCGAAAATGCTGCTGCCGAGGGCTAAGATCGAAGGAAAGCCGGATGAAGAAGACCCTAGAGATGAACTGGTGCAGAAACTCTTAGAATATAAGAGATTTAAAGGTGTTGCTGGATATTTCGAGAAAAGAGAAGAATATATGCAGGGTATTTTTACAAAACCCCAGGAAGAGCTTTCACCTTATACTCTGAAACCGGATGAATATTTAAATTTAGATATTGGTCAGTTTATGAAGGCATTTCAAGTATTTTTGAATAAGAAGAGAAAACTGGAGGATATCAAAAAAAGATATGCTCGAGTAGAGCGGCAGCGCATGTCGGTTGAAGCACGAATTGAGCAGATCATAGGTTTTTTCCGGACGAAAAGAAAAGGAACGTTTACTGAGTTATTAGCTGGAAAAACGAGTCGATATCATGTTGTGCTAACTTTTATGTCTATGCTGGAGCTTTTAAAACAGAGAGCGATTACCGTCCATCAAAGCGTCAATTACGGAGAAATTACCCTGACATTATGTCAGGAAAAAGGACAAATACAAATAGAATCAGGGGGAACTTCCTATGAGCAGTAAAAAAAAGATAAAATCCATTTTTGAATCGATTTTGTTTGTATGGGGAGAACCGCTGGATGTGAAAATTGCGGCAGAAATTCTCAATTTACCTTGGAAAGAGGCATATGAATACTTCAAAGAATTGCAGCAGGAATATGAAGTACAGGAAAGAGGCATGCAAATCCGTGAGATAGATAAAAGTTTTCAATTATGCACAAAAGAGGAAAACAATATTTACATAGAGCGTCTTTGTACGCCGATAAAAGAAAAACGTTTATCCCAGTCCGCATTAGAAGTTCTAGCAATTATAGCGTATAAGCAGCCTGTAACGAAGGGAGAAATTGAATCCATCCGAGGAATTAAGTGCGACCGAGTTATAGAAGGACTTATGAAAAAGGAATTAATTGTGGAAGCCGGACGTTCGATGTCGATTGGCAGACCGATTCTGTACGGTACGACAAAAGAATTTTTAAAGCACTTCGGTTTTTCATCTATAAAAGAATTGCCGAATATTGACGATATTGAAAGCGTTGTCAAAGAAGAGAATTCGGGCCATTTGGATTTTCAGCAAATTGCTATTGATTTTGAAAAAAACTAAGTAGAAATAGTATCCATAAATTACCATAAAGAAAAAGGAAAAAGAAGCGAAAATTTGTACAAACTAATCGTATGAAAAAGAAATGGATATTTACAGGAATCATTATATTGTTTGTTATGACTTTTTACAGCCGTATGGCAGTTACGCAATATACCGTTTATACAGAAAAATGGGAAAAGGAGCAAGCACTGCGCATCGTGCTTCTTGCTGATTTGCACAGCCGCTACTATGCAGAAGGACAAGATAAATTAGCTCGGTTAATTTTAGATCAAAAGGCGGATTTAATCGCACTTTCCGGGGATATCATCGATGACCAAATTCCAACGCAGGGTGCGTTTGAACTCATAAAAAAAATTGAGGGCAGTGCACCTATTTTTTATGTAACAGGAAATCATGAATGTGAGCGAGATGACTTAGATGATATTCTTACTGAGTTAAAAAAGTATAGTATAAAGGTATTAGACGATAAAGAAGCGGTGTTTGTATTTAAAGGACAGAAAATACGCATAGCCGGTCTTGAAGATCCTTGCAATCGAGATTGTAAAATGACAAAAAAAGACTGGATTTTAGAGAAAAAAAATTTATTTCACAAACAAGAGGATACAGTTTCTATTTTGATTTCTCATCGTCCGGAGCTTTTTTATTTATATGACCGATGGGGGTTTGATTTAGTTTTGTGCGGACATACACACGGCGGATTTCTTCGCATTCCGGGACTTTTAAATGGACTGTGGGCGGCTGACCAAGGTTATTTTCCTAAATATGCGGGCGGATTATATTTCCATGAAGGAAAGGCTGGTAATTATGCGCAAGTTGTAAGCCGCGGATGCGCAGTCAACCCGATTGTTCCTCGTATCTTTAATCCGCCTGAAATTGTTGTCATCGATATTAAAAATAAAAAATTGAAAAATACAGAGCTGCTGTAATTAATAATTTAAGTGAGAGCCAATTCCAACCGAAGACAAAACGGGCGGAATTGACTCTTTTTATTATGCCAAAAATGCCCGTATCGTGACAGATTTGTCACACTTATGAGAAAATTAAGAAACAAAAGCTGCTTGTATATTTGTTAATTATATAAATATAATTAATTTTCTGACTTAGAATATCAATGGATGTCAGCAAATTTGAAAATAAAAGACAAGCTTTAATTTTTTATTGGCATGCGTTTTGCTTTTTAACAAAGTGAGTGTGTAAATCTTGCTGCAATTGGAGGTTATATACATTTTCAGAATAAAACAGAAATTATAGCATTAGAGATTATCGAGAAAAGGAAAGGAGAAAAAATATGAGAGAGTATATGCCATACGGCGAAGAAGCGCCGTTCATCAAAGCGGGACCATTTAAAATCCGTTTTCCATTCATTCATTATCGATTTGAGGTAGCAGATTACATCCAAGGCCTGCTTATGTGTGCTGTATGTCTCGGTGCAATTCCGCTTTTACAGGATGCGTTAAGTATGCCTTTTGAGGTTGCACTTGCAGTTGTTATTTTAAACGGATTTTTTTATACGTGGCACACGTTGCTTGGAGATCCGGTTGTTCCGGGCTGGATTACACCGGCAATTCCATTGCTAACCGCGTATTGTCTGACTTTTCCTGCAGGTCATGCGAGAATGCAGGGCTTGGTTGCATTTGAAATTACACTTGGAATTTTTGCTATTTTATTAGGATTAACTGGTGTAGCAGGAAAAATTATTTCTCTGATTCCACCCGCAATTAAATCCGGAATCATATTGGGCGCGGGTATTTCTGCCATTACCATGATTTTCAAAGAAGGCGGAAAATTTGAGATGATGCCTTATACAACTGCTATTTGTTTGATCGTTGCGTTTTATCTGCTTTTCTCAAACGGATTTAAACGGTTAAGCACAAAAAATAAAGTATGGGAAACGATAGCAAATTTAGGAATTTTACCTGCTGTTTTAATTGCAGTTATCGTCGCACCACTCGTAGGAGAAAGTGCGCTACCTCACATTGAACTTGGCTTTAGTAATCCCGATTTTCATACTTTGTGGACGGATTGGGTACCTTGGGGGGCAGTTGGCTGGCCAACACCAATCATGTTTTTGAAATCAATTCCGACCGTGTTAGCAATTTATATTGTGCTATTTGGTGACGTTGTACAGAGTAAAGCACTGGTGCATGACGCAGATGTCGCAAGGGATGACGAACTCATTGACTATAATCCCAATCGTGCACATTTAATCTTTGGTATCAGAAACACCATTATGGGAGTAATCGGGCCGGATATCACCATGTGCGGACCACTTTGGGCAGCCATGCAGGTTGTTGTATGTGAACGTTATAAGAAAGGCAGAAGAAGCATGCAATCGCTGTTCGGCGGCGCAGCCTCTTTCCGATTCGGAACGTTTACAGGATACTGGTTATTACCGATTGTAACTTTGGTACAACCGATTTTATCTGTGGCGTTGGCTTTGACGATGATTGTTCAGGGATTCGTAAGTGTACGTATTGGCGTACAACAGTCTCAAAGCTTTAAGGATTTAGGGATCGCTGGTGTGATAGCCGGAGCGCTACTGGTAAAAGGCTCTGCCTTTGGACTCGCGATTGGAGTGCTTGCATGTCTTCTGTGCTATGGAAAAGATTTTCTTAAAGGAGACGCTACTTTTGGGCATTTATGGTCAAAAGAAGTTGAAATTATGACCCAAGAATCCGGTAATTTGGAAGCGGATGAAGAAATTGCTTAATAAAAAATAGTATTGGAGTGACTACTTTGGAAGAAAAAATAAAAAAAGTGATAGAAGATAAAGTAAACCCCATGTTATCCGAGCATTACGGAGGAGCAATGCTGACCCGATTTGAAGATGGTGTTGTCTGGATCCGTATGACTGGTGCATGCGGGCAATGTCCTTCTGCACAACAGACGATAGAAGGAGCTGTAAAGGAAATTATAACAGAAAACGTTGAAGGAGTTACGGATGTCTGTCTTGATACCTCGGTGAGTGAAGACTTGCTTGATATGGCTCGCAAAATACTGAACAAAGAGGTTTAATACCGGCAATTCAATCACTACATTGATGTTTGCATATAGAGTTAAGGTTTATGTAATTCGATTAAAAAATTGTATTAAATCGGATTCATGAGAAGGAGGAGTTTGGATATGTTAATGACGGGAAAACAGTACATTGAAAGCTTGAAAAAGTTGAATACGAGAGTGTATATGTTTGGAGAAAAAATTGAAAATTGGGTGGATCATCCTATGATTCGGCCTTCCATCAATTGTGTGGCAGTTACATATGACTTAGCGCAAGATCCGCAATATGCAGACCTTATGACTGCAAAGTCAAACTTGACCGGCAAAACGATTAACCGTTTTGGACACTTACACCAAAGTACAGATGATCTTAGAAAAAAAGTGAAGATGCAAAGACTTTGCGGACAAAAAACAGCAAGCTGCTTTCAACGTTGTGTTGGGATGGATGCTTTTAATGCAGTCTTTTCTACTACCTTTGAAGTAGATAAAAAATACGGAAGTACATACCATGAGAACTTCAAGAAATTTTTAAAGATGGTACAGGAAGAAGATTTAGTAGTGGATGGCGCTATGACCGATCCAAAAGGGGATCGCGGTGTTGGTCCATCTGGGCAGAAAGATCCGGATTTATTTGTGCATGTAGTGGAGAAAAGAAAAGATGGAATTGTTGTTCGTGGTGCAAAATGTCATCAAACTGGGTCCATTAATTCACACTGGCATTTGATTATGCCTACACAGGCGATGCGTCCGGAGGATAAAGACTATGCTGTTTCATTTGCATGTCCTTCTGATGCAGATGGCATATATATGATATATGGCAGACAGTCCTGTGATACCAGAAAGCTTGAAGAAGATGCAGATGTTGATCTTGGAAACAAGCAATTTGGCGGGCAGGAAGCTTTGGTTGTATTTGACGACGTATTTATTCCAAATGAATATGTTTTTCTAAATGGAGAATCCGACTATGCAGGAATGCTTGTAGAACGCTTTGCAGGATATCATAGACAATCTTATGGTGGGTGCAAGGTAGGTGTAGGTGATGTTATCATCGGTGCAGCGGCGCTTGCAGCGGATTATAACGGAGCAAATAAGGCATCTCATATTAAAGATAAACTAATCGAAATGACACACCTGAATGAGACTTTGTATTGCTGTGGAATTGCCTGTTCTGCAGAAGGATATCCAACTGAATCCGGAAATTATCAAATTGACCTTTTGCTTGCGAATGTATGTAAACAAAATGTTACAAGATTTCCATATGAAATTGTAAGATTGGCAGAAGACATTGCAGGTGGATTAATGGTAACGATGCCTTCCGAGAAAGACTTTAAATCGAAAACTAAGGTAGGGAAAAACGGAGAAACAATTGGAGAAGTTTGCAATAAATACTTTGCTGCTTCCCCGGTATGCACGACTGAGGAAAGAATGAGAGTTCTGAGATTCTTAGAAAATATTTGTCTTGGTTCTTCCGCAGTTGGTTATAGAACTGAATCAATGCATGGTGCAGGTTCTCCTCAGGCACAGAGAATCATGATCAGCCGCCAGGGCAATATTAATGCGAAAAAAGAATTGGCAAAAGAAATTGCCGGAATCAAATAAAGATCTGCCATTGATTCTTTTAACTCTGCATAGTATGATAAAAGAAAAATTATGTGGGGCGGTTTTACCGTCCCACTAATAATACACGGAGGAAGAAAGAATATGAAATGTGGTGTTAGATTTTGCGGAGGATGCAATCCGAGATATGACAGAGGAAATGCTCTGGAAGAGATAAAGAAATCATTAAGTGACGTTGAGTTCGAATATGCCTGTGAGGGTGTAACCTATGATGTTATTTTAGTAATAGGAGGCTGTACAAATTGCTGTGCTTCTTATGAACAATTTAAAACTAGAGAAGGCGTTATTAAAATGTGGGACTATGGCGACATAGACAGGATTGTAAAAGTCATTCGTGATTTAAGTTAAAGAGGTGAGTGTTTTTTAATCCTCACCGAAGTGATTTACAAGGAGGACTTAAGTATGGATTGGAAAGCAATTTATGACAGCCGTAAATGTACGGCAAAGGAGGCTGTCAATAAGATTCATTCAGGTGATACGGTAGT
The DNA here is from genome assembly GCF_035621135.1 of Sinanaerobacter sp. ZZT-01. NCBI lineage: Bacteria > Bacillati > Bacillota > Clostridia > Peptostreptococcales > Anaerovoracaceae > Sinanaerobacter > Sinanaerobacter sp. ZZT-01. The sequence continues at coordinate 1,109,360 of NZ_CP141728.1, read as the reverse complement.
CTTGGCTCATGCAGTAGCAGAGCCGCCGCTTTTAGTAGAAGCTATGGTGGCGAATAAAGAAGCGTATAAAAATGTAACGGTATCGCATATGGTTACATTAGGGAAAGGAGAATATTCCTTACCGGAAAATAAGGAGCATTTCACTTTTCGAGGCTGGTTTACGAGTGCAACGACAAGAAAATCGCTGGAACAGGGGCATGGACAGTTTGTTCCTGTGTTCTTTCATGAAATTCCGGGTATGATTCGTAAAGGAATTTTTAAAGTCGATGTATTTATGGTCATGGTATCCCCGCCGGATGAAAATGGGTTTTGCAGCGTCGGAGTATCGTCTGATTATACAATGCAGGCAATGAAATCAGCGAAAATTGTCTTAGCAGAAGTCAATGATCAAGTTCCTGTGGTTTATGGAGACACTTTTGTACATGTGAATCAAATTGACGCATTTGTAGAAAGCTCTCATCCGCTCCCGGAAATCGGAGTTCCCAAAATTGGTGAAGTAGAAACAGCGATTGGAAAGAACTGCGCTTCCTTAGTTGAAGACGGTTCCACATTGCAATTGGGAATCGGCGCGATTCCGGATGCTGTGTTGAGCCAATTAAAAGATAAAAAACATCTAGGGATTCATTCCGAAATGATTTCAGATGGTGTAGTTGACCTTTATGAAGCCGGAGTTGTGGACTGTTCTCAGAAATCGATTGATAATGGAAAGATGACGGTTACCTTTTTGATGGGAACCAAACGTCTGTATGATTTCTGTAATAAAAATCCTATGGTCGAGATGAAACCGGTTGATTATGTAAATCATCCATCCATTGTCGCACAATCCTCAAAGCTGGTTTGCATCAATGCTTGCCTAGAGGTGGACTTTATGGGGCAGGTTGTATCAGACGCCATTGGAATCAGGCAATTTTCCGGTGTTGGCGGTCAGGTTGATTTTGTTCGAGGAGCGGCCATGTCACTCGACGGAATGGCAAAAGCAATCATTGCTATGCCTTCTACTGCGTCGATGAAAGATGGCAGTAAGGTTTCCAAGATTGTACCTTATATTGCACATGGTGCAGCAGTCACGACATCAAGGCATGATGTCGATTACATTGTAACGGAATATGGCATCGCACAGATGAAGGGGAAGTCTCTTCAGGAAAGAGCGAGAGCGCTGATTGAAATTGCGCACCCTGATTTCAGAGAAGAACTTGGAAAAGAATTTGAAAAAAGATTCCATGTAGAGTTTTAAGTATGTTAAAATAAAGAGAGTCCATAATGATGTTTTTTCACTATGGACTTCTTTCTATTTTTACTTTAGATAGTGACACGTGTGGAGAATTCTTATGTTTAAATCGGTTCAAACAAGAGCAATGTTTTATTTGGTGTGCATTGCAATCAGCTTGCTGATTATTATTAGCTATGTTTTGGTAGCAGGCATAGAAAAAATAGGTCATGGCATGCAGGAAAGAACACTTGAAGATCGAACACATTTACTTTCTGAGTGTTTTCAAGCGGTAAGCCAGAAAGAAGGGGCTATTACGCCGGAAGAAGCCTATCTGATCATTCGAAATTCAAATTATATTAATGAAGATGTCAAAGAGAACAGCTTTCTGATTAATAAAGAGAAAAGGACAATCGGATATTATGGATGGGAACTTCCTTATGATTTGACCTTTTCCAAGCAATCCTCCCTACAGCAAATTTATAAAAAAGGGGAAAATTATATTTCACACCTTACCTCATTGGATCAAATTGCGGGGCTTGAAGGTTGGTATGTCTGTTCAGAAGACAGATATTCAAAAGTTTTTCGAGACATCAACAATATAAAAACAGGAACCATTGTTTTACTGGTTATTCTATTGTGCATTTTATGGCCGCTTTCTAAACGGATCTCTAAAAAGATAACAAATCCAATACGTGACCTTTCAAAATCGGCGGCTCGCATCGCTTCTGGAGATATCAGCCAAGAAATTAAAGCAAAAAATAAAGATGAGCTGGCGGACATTGCCGCTTCCTTTAATTTAATGTTAAATCATTTGAAGTCGACGATGCAGCAAGTTCTGACGAAGTCGGGAGAAACGGCTTCTATGCATGAAATTATGGAATATGCAGAGCAGGCATATGAAAATCTTTTAAGCGGAATTATAAGCATTAATAATATTGGAGAAATCACAACTTTTAATGAGGCAGCTGAGCAATTAACTGGATTAAAGGCAGAAGAAGTACTGGGCTTAAATGTGCAAAATCCTATACCGAAAGAAATTAAACCATTGATAGATACGTTGAAACGCTGTCTGGCAAAAGGAAGTTTGCAATTGAAGACCTTAGCAGATATATATAATACACATGGAGATAAAATTCCGATTTTATACAGTGTTAAAATTCAATTTGGTTTAAAAAAGGAAGTCATCGGTGCGATCTGCGTGTTCCGAAATATCCTAGACATTCAGAGGTTTGAAGAAAGTACCAATCGAACAAAAAATTTAAAAGCCTTAGGAGAGATGAGTGCCAGCCTGGCACATGAAGTGAAAAATCCTTTGACAAGTATCCGAGGGTATGCACAATTGGCAAAGCTAGAATTGACAGAAAATGAATTAAATGTAGAGGGACTTGATATCATCATTCATGAAGTGGATCGCTTAACGCAGATGCTTGACCGCTTTATGCATTTTGCAAGACCGAAAATCCCTGTTTTAAAGGAAGTTGACTTACGGAAGACGATCAATTATGTAATTACCTTGCTGCAAAATGATCTTCCGAAATCGATAAAAATAAATACCGTATTTAATGATATTCCAAATGTGATGGTAGATGAAGAACTCTTTGAACCTGTAATTTTAAATCTCTTGCTCAATGCGGTGCAGGCGATGCCGCATGGCGGCGTGATTACAATTAAAACAGGCTACAATGAGAACCGTAAAATGGTGTTCACAGAAATCATCGATACCGGCGAAGGAATACCAAGAGATCTGTCGGAACGAATCTTCGAGCCGTTTTTTACGACAAAAGATATCGGTGCTGGCATGGGACTTGCCATCTCATCTAGAATTATAGAGGCCCATAAGGGCGTCTTGGAAGTGGAGAGTGTAGTAAAAGAAGGAGCTAAGTTCACCATTCTATTACAATCAGTTGAAGCCAGACCTTGGATTTGAGAAAGGGGAAGAAATGTGGGACAGATAAATATTCTGGTAGTTGATGATGAGCAGCATGTCAGACAGCTCTTAAACAAGGTTCTAACAAAAGAAGGATACCAGGTATGTACTGCATGTGATGGATTAGAAGGGTTAGAGATACTTCAGACCATCAATGTGGACATCATAATCAGCGATATTAAGATGCCTAAAATGACGGGGATTGAATTTTTACATCGAGTGAAGGAAATGGATCCTGAGATTGCTTTTATTTTAATTACGGCATTTGCAACCATGGAAACTGCAATTGATGCATTAAAAAGCGGTGCGCAGGATTACGTAACCAAACCTTTTGACATTACGGAGATTTTAACAGCAGTAAAAAAATTATGTCTGCCTGTTCAGAAAAGAGATCCTTTTGGGGGCCTTCTTTTGGGCGCAAGGGAAACCCAGTACAGTATAAGCAGCAAAAGTCCGAAGATGCAGGAGGTTTTGCAGCTCGCAAAACAGGTGGCTGCCTGCGGTTCAACGGTATTGCTTACGGGCGAGACCGGAACGGGAAAAGGCTATATTGCAAGAGCCCTTCATCAATGGGGGCTCAGGAATGATAAACCGCTTATCAATGTGAACTGCGGAGCAATACCGGATAACCTGTTGGAAAGTGAATTGTTCGGATATGAAAAAGGTGCATTTACCGGAGCGGTATCATCTAAGCCTGGACGTTTTGAATTAGCAGACGGAGGAACGATATTTTTAGATGAAATCGGAGACATTTCGCCGTCACTTCAAGTTAAGCTGCTTCGGGTATTGCAGGAAAAGACCTTTGAACGGCTGGGTGGAATTCGCTCTGTCAAAGCAGATGTCAGAGTCATTGCCGCAACAAATAAAAATCTTTTAAAGGAAGTACGGGAAGGCCATTTTCGAGAAGACTTGTATTATCGGCTTAATGTAGTTCCGATTCACATTCCTCCTCTGAGAGAACGTGTGGAAGACATTGAAGATCTCGTAACGATTTTTTTAGAGGATTCTGCACGGATCTCAACTACAAATACACGAAAAGAATTGACAAGTGAAGCAATGAAATGTCTTAAGGCCTACAGCTGGCCGGGAAATATCCGAGAGCTGGAAAACATTATTGAGCGTTGTGTTGTGATCTCTTCCGGAAACACGATCCATGTGGATTCTTTGCCAATTGAAGTTCGTGAAGAAAAAGAGGTTTCAAAGAGTTTTCATAAGAAACAGGAGCCGATGTTGAACAATGCGATTGACTCAATAGAAAAAGAAGTGATTCAAAATGCGATGACTGAGAGTGGCGGCAATAAAACGAAGGCAGCGCTTGCTCTAGGCATCAGCAGGCGCTCACTCCATAGAAAACTTCAGAAATACGCAATGAATGATTAAAGGAACGACTGTCTTCTTCCTAAGTAAAAATATTCTTTAGTCTTTATGAAAAGGATTTGAAAGAAAAGAAGGTTAAGAATATAATAATAAAGTAGTGCTTTAGGTACAGTTTTACATGCTTGCAGGAAGAAAGGATACAGGATGAATAAGACGGTTGGAATTAGCTGTGCGGTAGGAGCGGCATTTATTTATGGGTTTGCACCACTTTTGGCAAAAATTGCTTATATGGACGGCTGCAATACGATTACCTTAACCTTTTTTCGAAGTTTAATCTCTTTTCCCGTGATGTTTGCCATTCTAAAAACTAAAAAAATACCAATTAAAGTATCTCGAAAAGACTTTTTTACCTTAATTATACTCTCTTTTTTAGGGGCCTTCGCAACGGGACTTATGCTTTATGGAGCTTATAATTATATATCAGTTGGCTTGACAACTTGCATTCACTATGTTTATCCGGTTTTGGTAGCACTTGTATGTGTTCTGTTTTTTAAAGAGAAAATCAGCATGACAAAGCTGGCTGCAATGGGACTTTCTATCATTGGTCTCTTATCCTTTTTAGAGGGAGATTTGCAGGTGAATTTTATCGGAATTGCATTGGCATTAGGCTCCGGTATTGCCTATGCTGCTTTTTTAGTTGTAATGGATAAAACAGAAATTAAACATCTTCATCCATTTTTAATTTCATTTTATTGTGCCTCAGTCGCGTCGGTATGTCTTTTTATCTTTGGAACAGCAACGAATCAAATCGTTTATCACATTGCACCCAGAGGATGGGTTTTGATGTTTGTCATGGCGATGGGGGTATCTGTAATTGCCAATTCAATTACACCGATCGCTGTCAAAAATGTTGGACCGACCGTGACTGCGATTTTAGGTATGTTTGAGCCAATTATAAGCGTGATTTTAGGAATTTTGTTTTTAAAAGAGGCGTTTACATTCCGAAGTGTGGTGGGCTGTATATTGGTCATTTTATCAGTGGTGATGCTGACCTTGGAACGAGACAAAACAAATGAAAAATTAGAATAAAATAGTATGGAACAATGCATATCTCCACTGAAAAAGAAATATTCTTTTTTAAAGGAGATTTTTTTTATGCTTAAAAGTAGGGATACAAAAAAATTATTAATAAGAGCCATGAGCATGGTCCTTATAGTAGGAGCTTTTATTTTTGGTGCGAAGTTTATGGAAACAGACAAGAACACAAAAGGGAAGCTTCGTGAGGTTCCTCCGAGAGAAGCAACGGAGGAACAAGTATCTGGTAATTCGGTTATGAAACTTCCGCAGGAACCGGAAATTTCTGCACAGACTGCTATTGTAATGGATTTAAATTCAGGAATGGTACTTTATGAAAAAAAAAGTCAAGAGAAGGTATACCCTGCCAGTACTACAAAAATTTTAACGGCATTGCTTGCGATTGAGCAAGGTGATTTAAATGATGCAGTTACGATTTCAAAGACAGCATCCGGTGTAGAAGGATCATCCATTTATCTCGAAGTAGGGGAAAAAATATCGTTAAAAGACTTGGTGTATGGCTTGATGCTTCGATCGGGAAATGATGCAGCGATTGCAATTTCAGAAAAAATATCAGGAAGTGCCGCGGCGTTTGTAGAAGAAATGAATGAGAGAGCAAGAGAAATCGGTGCCGAACATACACACTTTATGAATCCAAACGGACTGTATGACGATGAGCATTATACAACAGCCTATGATATGGCATTGATCGCAAGACAAGCCATGCTGAATCCTGCGTTTAAAGAGGTTGCAGCATCAAAAAGCTGGACTGCAGAACGTGGAGAAGGAAAATTTAATGTGTTTTACAATAAAAATAAAGTTGTGCAGGAGTATGAGGGTGGTACCGGGGTTAAGATTGGTTATACGAAATCATCAGGAAGAACCTTGGTCGCTTCGTCAAAACGAGGGGAAATGGAACTGATTTGTGTGGTTATGAACGATCCGAATTGGTTTGAAGATTCCTATCAGTTAATGGATGCAGTATATGATTCCTATGAACAGGTAACCATTGCACAAAAACAGCAGCGCTTAAAAACCATTCCGGTTGAAGGCGGAGTAAAAGAATACGCTTATGTTGGAACAAAAGAGCCTGTTTTATGTCCGGTATTGAAGGAAAATGAAGAAGCAGAAGTCAGCATTCAATATGTGCTGGGTTTTCAGTGCCAAGCTCCGGTACGTAGATGGCAGGAGGCGGGTATGCTCAATGTATATGTGAACGGTGCTTATGTACATTCCGTTCCTCTCTATTTTCTTGAAGATATTGATGCACTTTAAAGGGAAGTGTTGTCACCAATTTCACTTCGCTTCAATATTTTAGTATTGTAGTAAAAAAAAAAGGGGGCATCTAAATGAACTACAATACTTATGATTGCATTGATGCGGGAACTGAAAATTGCCCTTGTTATCTCGCGCTTACAGGTGATTGCTTGATTTGCAGCCGTTTGCAAGGCAAGGATTGTTGCGATTGCAATTGGCGTGGCGTTTGCATATATAATGAATTTGTGCAGGGGAATCGGAAAGTAAATAATCCTAGAGCAGAATTTGAAGCAAAGATATTAGAAAAAAAATTCTATCTGGATGATTTGGTTATTTTTGTATTAGACGTAGGAAAGGGATTTGCAATTAAAGCAAGTCATCCCGGCTCCTATGTTTTTTTAAGAGGAAGAGAGAGCAGCCATTTTTATGATTTGCCGATTTCTGTCATGCATGCAGATGTAGAGAAGGGAACCATTCATGTTGCAGTAAAGATCATTGCATTGAAAACAAAGGCATTGCTGGAAGAATCGGAGCGCTTTATCTTGCGAGGGGTATATCGAAATGGAATTCAAGGAGTCAGTGCACTTCGACCATCAAGGACAAAGGGGCAAAAAATATTATTGATTGCAAAAGGAATCGGAGTTGCTCCGGCAATCTTAACCGCAAATGCACTGCGCCGTCAAAATAAAGTGGATTTTGTTTTGGACACTGAAAAAATAAGCACAGAGCTGATTCATGATTACCTAGAAGGGAAATATAAAATCGGAGATGTAAAAGAAGAGATAAATTGCAGCGATGAACTGGGGACGATCAAATATCTGACTTTGAATAATGAGGAGGATCAGAAAGATTTGCTTCGTTTGTTAAAGAAAGAAAACTACGATTGTGTTAGTGTGCTTGCTTCAGACTATTTTGTGGATACGATTGGTGCTTTGGTACGTAAAACGTTACCAGAAGCAAAATTTGCAAACAGCAATAATTTCCGTATCTGCTGCGGAGAAGGGATCTGCGGAGCCTGCTCGTTTGTCAATGATGCAGGAGAGACTATAAGGATGTGTAAATGTCAGAGAAAGGAATAAACAGAATTGGAGAATCCGGAGTGATAGCACCGGATTCTTTTTTCATGTAGAAGACAATCGAAGTGTATCTTGAGACAATACATGAATAAAAACGAGTAAATGGATTAGAATAATAAGGAAATTTTATATGAATTCATCAATAGGTGAATGAAAGAAAAAGGGACAACTTATTTAACTTTTGCTTGCTTCATAGGATGATAAATGTTATGAATAAAGCAAAGGTATATTCTATGAACAGGAGGGATTATAATGGCGTATTTTTTGACTGACGATAATGTGAAGTTATTCTATGAAACGAAAGGAGAAGGAAAAAAGACGATCGTTCTTATCCATGGATGGTCCGCTCACCATTTATTTTTTAAAAAACAAATACCGGAGCTGTCTAAAGATTACAAAGTAGTTTATTATGACTTGAGAGGGCATGGGTTATCAGAAGTGCCTGATGATGGATATACAATTTCAAGATATGCGCAGGATCTAAAAAATCTGATTGATTTTTTAGACTTAAAAGAGATTACCTTAATTGGATGGTCGATGGGTACTCATATCATGTTTGATTATGTGAAACAGTTTGGCGTGCATGGCATTGATAAAATGGTTATCATCGACATGACAGCGAAACTGATCACAGATGATGCATACAAGGTTGGACTTTATGGAAAATTCACCATGGAAGACAACTTTGGTACGATGGTTTCAATGAATGAAGACTGGAAGGGGTTTGCAGATGCATTTGTTCCGGCCATTTATGCGAAATCAGGCTGCAAAAACAAAGAAGATCTTGAATGGAACTACGGAGAGGCCTATAAGAATTCTTCCACCGTTATGACTCGCATGTGGATTTCTATGAGTGCGCAAGATTATCGTGAAGTATTGCCAAAGATTACCATTCCTACATTGATTACATTTGGAGAAGAAAGTTTACTGTATACGAAAGAGAATAGTGAATATTTGAATCAAATGATAAAAGACTCCAAGGTGGTTGGATTTCCAAATTGCGGACATGGTTTGCAGCTTGAAGACCCTGACAAATTCAATAAAGAAGTGAAGGAGTTTATTGGGTAATTGCTTCTAAATAATACTTTATAATTTGGAAGCCGTTGGACATGTATAATTAAATTTAAATAAAATAAAAGAAGGCAAGTTTTTTCTTGCCTTCTTTTATTTTGAGATGAAGCAGTACAGAACCGCTTCAAGTAAGAGGAAGTTTTTGAATCTTGATAAAGTCGAATAATGTCGTAAAATGTCTAAACAGAATTAGGAGACGCGTTTATGTTAAAATCACTTCGTTTTTACTTTTTAGGATATATCGGGTTATATATTTTAAGTTTCATTATTTTTGTAATGCAAAGCATTTTATTCATGAGAGAAGGTATCTCTCTTAATTTGTACTCGCCTGACCCGGAATATTTTCCTTTTCTGCTTCTGATAATACCGTGCGCTTTTATATTTGGTATATATTGGGGAAGAAGACGCAATGATCAAAGAATTTCTTTTGAAAAAACATATTATTATTTTCTTATAGGATTTAATTTGATTTTAATTTATATAAGCATTGCTTACCGGAGTGAAATACTTGAAACGATTACTCTCTTTCTGTATGATTGGTTTGGATTTGATCCGTTTAATGAAGATCCAAAATTCGCACAACGAATTATTGTTGCTGGGTGTGAAATGTTGTTTGATCCGTGGTTTTTCATTCAAGTTTTTATATTAGATTTGGGATTTTGCTGTTCAATGATTCGATTTAATAGAGGATGGATACAAAGCAGGATAAAGTAAATAAATATGGAAGCAAGCTGCCAACATTTTTAACACGAAACTGCATCACATAGGAGAAACATATGAAGTATATTATTCATGGAATTTTTGGATATTTGATTTGGGCGAGTGCACTTTAAGCATTGTTTAAAAGAATGGCAAAAACTACAAAGAGGATATAAAAATATCCTCTTTGTATAACATTTAATTATAAATAATTTTGCATCAATACAGAAATCATTTTGGAACATTCTGCTCTTGTAGCATTCCCTTTTGGAACAAACGTTTTTGACGTTTTTCCATTAATAACACCTGCTTTCTGCAGTTCTTTTATGGCTGCTTGTGCATAGCTGTCAATCTGATTTCTATCTGTAAAGTTTACTTCTTTGTTTCCTCCGCGCAGTTCTTTCTTTTCAATCTTTGACAAATACCTGGAAAGGATTACTGCCATGTCTTGCCTTGTAATCGTATCATTAGGATGAAAGGATGTTGACCCATCACTGTTTGAATATCCAGCTGCAAGGCCGGTATCAGCAGCCCATGATACTGATTTTGTGAACCATGCCTTTCTGCTTACATCATCAAATTTTGAATCCTCATATTCATTCAAATCTGAACCCGACAGATTGGCCAGAATTTGTATAAATTGGGCTCTTGTTATATTTTCATCCGGTTCAAACGTTGAATCATTCATGCCCTTGATTACCTCTCTTGACGCAAGATAAGTGATGTCGCTGCCTGCCCAATGCTTTTGTATATCCAGAAAGCCTACATCATTATGTGCAATGATATATGTTGAGCAGTGATCTGCTGTTATTGTGAAAGTCTTTCCATCCGCTTCCATCTTCCCGCTTACAATCGGTTTCAACAAGCCTTCGCGGGTTATCTCATAAGCCACAATTGCTTCCTTTTTTTGATTTGCAAGCTTTTGATAAGGCAGCTTTATAACCAGATTACTATCAAACTGTGAGATTTTTTTTGTGCCCACTACTACTGAGACTTCAAAGCTTTGACCCTTTTTAATCTGCTCTTTGCTTTTCTCCGAAATGTTTGCCGCATTGATTCGTACCGTTTCTGCACTTTTCTTTGTAATTGTAATCTTTAGATCTCCCTTTTCCTTATACAGGGTGTTTAAAGAATGCTTGTCAAAGAAAAGTTTTCCTACAGAGGTCGATAATTTTACCGTATCTACACTGTTATGAAGCTCGGAAACTGCTGCTTGAGGAATCGTGGTTTCAACGCTATTGGCTTTTGAATCCGATCGAACCTCAAGAATGATTTCTTTATTAGCGGAAGTTCCTTGCTTCTTAATTTTTTCAGCTTCTTTTAGCATCTTGGCAATGGCATCCTTTACTGTTTCTGCGCCAATAACTGCACTTGCTTTTCCCTGTGCATCTGTTTTAGCTTCTGCTGTGGCTTTACCGCTTATGGTAGTTCCTTCTGCATTAGTGGTTTCCTCTGTAACCGTTTCTTCTGGATTCCAGCCTTTTGTACCGGAAACTTTAGTCCAATCTTCTGTATAGAACCAAAGGATTTTTTCACCTCCATTTAATTTCCAGTCAGCTGCACTTACATCGATTAGATAATTATCTACTTTTACCATCCAGCCGGAATTTTTACCCAAGTCAAATTCACCAAGCCCGTCTATACTGGAGACATATTTATCACCAGATTTAATCGTATAGGTTGTGCCGTTAAGGGCTAAAACTGCTTTAAGTGCATCCATAACTGATGTGACACCTGGATCAATGACATAGCGGCTGCTGGTCCAAGTCTTTCCATTTGCTCCTTTAATCGTTAAAATAACGGATTGTTCTTTTTCTATTGGATTTTCCTGCTTTTCATCGATCACATTTATAACAAAAATAGCGGAAGTATTTATCCTCTTGATAAAGTTATCATTGTCATCATAATAATCTTCATAATGAGATACTTTAATACTTTGAGCACCTGTTACCTTGCTGTCAAATCCTTCAATCGTGCAGGCAGCGGTATCAATATCTTTTAATACAACAGCGCCGTCTGATATATATTTTGCCTTTAGGGCAATTCCTTTAGTATTGAGGCTTTCTCCCAATTTATAGACGGTTTTATCCGGCAGCTTTGTAACGATTAAGTCTGAGAGATAATGCTTCAACTGATAATCTGAATGATCTCCGATATTTGCCCCAATGATACGAATGGTATAGATAAGTGGTTCTTTTTCTCCATTCTGAACAATGATTCTGACTTTGTCTGCTAAAGCGAGTGGCTCAGAGCTTGTACCGGAAGAGATTCTTCTATTATTGATAAAGATATTATCTGAGCTGTTGCCAGTTGCTGTAATCATTAAACTTTTTAAATCTGTAGCATCGTAGATATAATGGTAGGTTCCGTCGATTAACGCTATGGATTCTCCGTTGATTACAAGTTCTTTTAAGTTATTTGTTTTTCCCACCGCAGATTTTTGGCTTTGCGCTGTAAAGATTCCGGCTACTTCCGAAGAGGTTTCTCCCATGATTCCGTTATCTTCAAGTGCAGCCGTATAAATTTTAATATATTTTGCACGATCAATTTGCACACCATTGCCATCTTTATCAACAGCCCAATCCAGATCCATCCCATCGCCATTATACTCTTGAATTCCATAGGCGTATGGGTTAACAGCGATATGATTGCTTCCTGTTTTATGGCAGTCTGCATAGCCGAAGGAAGGTGTCTTTTCTGCCTGGATCATGTTTCCTACAAAGGAAAGTGTGCTATCAGAGTACTTTGAATTTGCAGCAACGCCCTTATTATATGCGTTATAGAGCTTTGGATTTGGATAGTATGCTTGTGTATGGTTACCATTCTTGTAGATATATCCGGTTTTTTTATCCGAAGTTGTCCAAGGGACATCAACGGTGCCCTTAAATGAAGTATCTGGATTTGTATAGGTTATGGCAAGGTTTTTCTTTGTATTTGCATTGTAGTATTCACTTCCTGCTAATTCATACCAGTTTTCACCGTCATTAGAAACCATAACGGCGCCTGGCTCACTTTTTCCGTTGCCAGCATTTCCATATACAATAAAGTCAATTCCATAAGGGTTATTTGGGCTATTCGTTATAGGTTGATCAAATTCATATACAATGTATCCGCCATATGCTCCTAATGAAACTACTTTTTCCGAAAGGGGATTTTCCAGCGTCACATTTGGATCTGGGTAAGCATTATAAAGCATTTCTGTTTTGTTTACAAACTGCCCGGGAGCCGGTAAGAAAGTTACAACTCTGCTTGGCTTGTTCGAACTTACTTCTTCTTTATAAAGCTCCAGCTCTTCCACATCTGCGTAATTGGCTCTGACAATTAATGTTTCATTTCTTATCAGAAGTCCATAACCGGGATCAATCCCTGTTGTCTCATCTAATATCAATTTTTTAATTTTGTTTTTTAAATCATAGGCATACACATCACCGGTGTTATCCACCAGATAAAGAATTCCGTTGTATTCTGCCTGAGCAAGAATGTTTTTCAGTGTAAGATTTTGTAGAATGATCACATCTGCACGACCCAGCGAATCAAAGCGGATCTTACGGTACTGTGTTGCATGAATCTGATTTTCTACATTGAAAAAAGCCTTCTCTTTAGAATCGTATACAAACGGTAGCGTACTGTTTTTCCATGGAGCATCTCCATTATAGGATTTCGCACACTTGATGTCATATCGTGTTGTCCATTTGCTGTGATAATTTTGATCCTTTATTTCTTCGTCACTCAGCAAGAAATAGTTATGCTTTACTTTTCCTGGTCTGTCCGGTGTTTCATCTGCCCAGGTAGAATCTACATGATACCAATTTCCTGCAAGGTTCACTACATTCCATGCATGTCCGTTTCCGCTTACATAGTGGCTCTCTACACCTGCTTTTTGAAGCAGTAAATTCAAAGCCATAGAATATCCTTGGCATACCGCATCCCCGTCTACTAAAGCACCGTATGCTGTGTAAGCATTCATTTGATCTGCAGCACCTGTCAGATGACCGACTTTATTATATTGACAATGTTCAACAAGCCAGTCGTGAAGTGCCAGAAGCTTCTCTAGATCGGTCATATCAGAAAAAATACATTTCTCTGCTGCCGAGTCCAAAGCTGCCTGCAGTTTATTCTTTGCGATTGTAAGGAATTCCGTGTCTCTAAAATCTTCAATGATCGAAGGTCTTATGATTGCAGCGTTTCCTTCGAATTCAATTTGATATTCCGTTCTGACATAGAATAATTCAGGATGCTCAAATAACACGTTTAAGTATAGTCCGATCAAACTGTTTTCAATTTCACTAGCCGTTCCTGTATAAGGAATCGTGATGGTTATTTCAGATGCGGTTCCGCCATTATAAGATTTTAAGCTCTTATAAATGGTATTATAAGCTTCCTGTTCTTTTTCCACTTTCTCCTCTATAGTCAGCTGTGCATCCGTCTTAATGGTATCGATTTCTTTCTTTGCCTCTGCAAGAGCCTCTTTTATCTGCTCAAAGGTTTCCCCATGATTAATGGATGCTTTTCCCTTGACAATCGCAGTTTCTAATTCCTGTTGTTGCTCTTCGCGATAATCGGAGCTGTTTTTATAATTTGTCAACTCTTCAATTGCTGATGTTTTCTTATCTTCTAAGGTTTCTCCTGCTGTTATTACCAGTTTTGAAAGAGGTAACAGGATTGGGGTTGAACTTTCTTTGGAAGCGGTAATATAGTAGGAGCCTGCCGATAACGTGAGTCTTGCTTTTCCATCGCTGTCTGTCACTGCGTTTTCAATTGCTGTCAATGCTCCATATTCGTTGACAAGATACAACTGAGCCCCCGAGATATTTTCCGTCTGTTTCTTTATTTCATTCTCATCCTTCATACCATAGTACGCAAAACAGAACCCTTTTAAAGATACATTGAAAGGAACATTTGCTGCTGCTTCTATTTCGTTTCCTTCTTCAAACCATGTGTAATAATCTGAATACCCTGTAGTGTCGCGATAAATAAAGAACTCCACAATATCACGGTCCTTTATCTGTGCTTGATTTACAGTGTAGCCGGTATACCCTTGATACGTTTCGTTATAGATTCCATCATTCGGAGCTCTTCCGTTGATAGAAAATCCATTATTTGAAGTGTCGATCCCGAAAATAACAGAAATGCTGCCATTGGAACTTACCTGTAAATATTCACTTTTTGTTTCTTTGGTAAATGCGTCTCCAAAGATTAGTTCATGTTCTTTGACTAAAGCGTCCAAAGCAGAGACGTGATTTTCTACTTCATCAATATAGCCGTAGCTTTCGGCTAGATCATATGCAACATTGATGTTTTGAGGAACGGTTAAAAAAGCACCTTCTGCCTGAGCTCTAATCAGTACATTTGCTTCTGCATCGATCTCACCTTCGTTTGGATTTTCAGTTCCCTGGCTTCCCCTTACTGTGACAGTTGCTTTTACCAGTTGATTTACCAGCTTTTTCAGATCTACATTATCAGGGTACTTCTCTGCATATTTTGCGAATCTGCTGCTCTGCAGATTACTTGTTATGACAACCTCAGTATCATAGTCTGGCGTTGATGCCAATACTAAATTTTCATGCTGAATGAGCTTTGGCTTGCTTGAATGATATAAATTATAAGATTCATCATATCCTTCCTTTGGTAAATCATAAGGTTCAATTCCTTCGTTTGTACACTCAGAAATATCATATACCCAAACCAGATTATCATCTGTATCTAAGTAGCACTCCTTAAATGCATGAAGACTTTTTGTTACCTGCTCCGCATGCATTCCGTCAAGAATACCTGCTGCATAATTGGCCTTTACCCGTTCCATCAGTGCGATCTCTTTATTGATTTCTCCTTGAGTAAGAGGTTGGATATTTAAGGTGAACTCCTTAGTTACTGTAATGTCTGTATTCTTCCGTTGCATAGATATGGTGAGTGTTACGGTTTTTGCTGCATCACCTGGAAGAGATCTGTATACAATCGCACGGTAGCCATTAATCTTTACGCTGCTCGGATCGCTGCTCGATACAGTAAACTTATAGTCATTGTAATTTTCAATTCCGGTATTTCTAGCGGTAAGTAATTGGATATCCTCTGTAACATTTTTCGGATCAATTTGTTTGCCGCTCGAAGAAATCTTCAATTTATCAATTGTATAATTTTTAGTTAATTGTTCTTGCATGTATGCTGGCCAATCGACAGAATTGTCTCCTTGCAGCACCAAGTGAAATCTTTTCTTAAGAACGATTTCGTCTTCGCTCCCAGAGCTAGTCTTATTAAAAGTTATCGTAGCAACTAGGTTTACATTTATATCTTCCAGAGGCCTTGTGACCTCACCGGTAAAATTACCAAACAATTCGCTGTTATTCTTTATAATGTTGATATATGTACTGTCTGATTCCCAGCTGATCGCTGCCCACGCTTTTCCATTTACTTGCTGTGGCAAGGTTAAATTTTTGGTAACTGCATCAATATCTGTATTTTGTTCTTTTATCAAGTCAAAGGTAAGAGCGTCAACAACCTGTTCCGTCATCGTTTGGATCACCTTATCTCTATCCCATCGAATGATTGCATTTACAGAGAAATTAACACTTTGCTGTGCTTTTCTTAAAGTAAACTTTAAGTTGTTGACTTGTCCGAAGTTCATGGAATTAGTCAATTCCGGATCTGCATAGAAATAAGTGATGTCTCCATTTGAAGCGATATACCTTTCATCCACATTATCGACGATGGTTGCTGTTACATCAGAAAAACCTAAATCCTTCAACTTTTCCTGAACCATGGCAACAACATTTGTATCGTTTCCAAATGCAGGAGACAAAACCTTTAGCGTACCATTTAATGAACTATTTGCCCGATCCAGATAATCCTTAGTTGCTTCATCAAGCGATTTTACCGTCAATTCAAATTGTTTTGTATCGGAAGCAGTTCCTCTTGTAATCGTTGCAGTCAGGGTTATCTTTATGCTTCCTGATAGAGGAAGGGTTACCAATCCATTGTGAGTGATAATCTCTGTGTTGCTGCTGGACCAGGAAATCGTTGTTCCATGCTCTCCGGTGAGAGGAAGATTTAGGCTTCCTGCTTCTTCGATCACCAACGGTTCCAGCTGAAGGGCATTTCTGTCGGCTGCAACTGCTTCCACACTTGCATTTCCTCCGGCTTCTAATCCACCCTGCCACTTTAAGACCGGATATTCCTGATTGATTGCCTTATCGCCGGAATAATCTTTATTAAAAGCGTCTCCCAGCATGATCACAAACGTGTCATCTTGCATCTCTGCTGCAGTCTTTGCTATGGCATCTCCCGTACCGCTGCCCAGACCTGTGCTGAAGCTGCCTGTCAGGTAATAGCAATTGCTGACGCTTCCGGAAGAAGCACCTGCTACCGCCCCTATTTTACCCATGGAATCTTTTTCTTTCGTTAGGGTTCCAATGCTGTAGCAATTTTGTATACTTCCTGTTGAGTTTCCGGTGATTCCGCCTATTTCTCCGCAGCCTGAACCGGGACAAGAGCCTGTGATGGTTCCAAAATTATAGCAATTTTTAAGAATGCCCGATGACTGTCCTGCGATACCTCCTGCATCCAGCTCGGTAGCATAATAAGTGGTGGAAGTTTTTATATCCGCATAATTTGCGCAATTTTCAATCATTCCACCTGCATTATTTCCGACGATACCTCCCACACGCTGTCCGGTGGAAACAATACTGCCGCTGAAAGAGCAATTACTGATATTACCGTAATTTGAACCCATAATGCCGCCGATATTGCTGCTTGCCTGGGTTATGATTCCTTCAACAGTGATATTTTTTATGACGCTTTCTGTATTACTATACGCAAAAAGTCCATTTGAACCTTTTAAGCCGGTAATTGTATAGTTCTGCCCGTCAAATGTTCCTGCGTATTGATTTGAGTAACTGCCTATGGATGACCAAGTATTATCCTGCTCCTCATCACTTAAAACAAGATTTCCTGTGAGAAGAGCATTGGCCGTTACATTTCCGGCATTTACATAATTAGAAAACCATGCTAGGTTTTCACCGTTGGCGATCTGATAATAAACGCTTCCATCCTTTGAGATCGTGGAAGGCTCTTCTGCTGTTCCGCTCCATACGATCCGTATTTCCATGGTCTTTTGGATATGAAGTGCTTCTCCTTTTACGGTTATGCTCCCCATGATGGTCTTATAGCCATTGCAAGCTATCGAATAAGCGTATTCGCCGTCAGCTAGGCTATAGCTTCCGTCCATACTCTTTTCCTGCACATCTTCTTCGTGTTTTACCGATACAATCCCAACGGCTTTCGGATTGTCATCAATAAAAGAAATATCAAATGTAACCGTGCTTCTAGCGGACGCAGTAAGAACGATTTCAGGAATCTCTATATCGGTACCACTTACAGTAAAATTTCCTTCTTCTGTGTGATATCCAAATTTAGAAACAGTGAATGTATAGCTGCCCTTTGGCAGATGATATACCAGGCCGCTCTCATTTACTATTGTTCCTGTTGAATCCTTAACGAGTAGCTTTGAGTCTGTCGGAGTGATATTCTTAAAAGTTACAGCATAGGTCTTAATCTCTAAATTTACAGAGATTTTTTTTCCGCCGTTGCTGATATTAAAACTGCCATCTACTGTTTTAAATTCATCCTTTGAAACAGTGTACGAATAACTTCCGTTACTCAACTTATAGATTCCGCCTGCTTCAGCGGCAACCGGATTTCCCTGGCTGTCTACTACTGCAACCTTAGCCTGCTCTTGATCCACTTCAAAAGCAACAATGTACTTTGCATTAGGGTCCTGCCATCCCAAAATTGGATAACCGTTATTTTTATTTGGGACGGTATCGGAAACAAAGCTTCCCCCGAGATCAGCAACAAAGCTGTCGGTTTTCATGTTAGCCGAAGATTTCGCACTGACATTGGAATTTTCTCCGTCATTGCCGATCCCTACAGGGAAAGTTCCTTCAAGATAGTAGGCTTTTTCTAAAGCTGCATTAGAGGATTGATATAAAAATCCAATCACCGCACCTACATTGGTGGTTCCGGTTGACTTAACGGTTCCGGTGCTGTAACAGCTGGAAATTGTTCCGGTATAGGCGTATCCTACAACACCACCGGTGTTAGAGCCGGACGATTCTATTTCCCCTAGAGTATAGCTGCTGTTGATATCAGCATATCTGTTCTGTCCGGTAATTCCGCCTACATTAGAATTACCTGTCACTGCACCTGCATTATAACAGCCTGTTATTTTTGCATAAGAATTAGCTTTTCCGTAGTTACTGCCCGCAATTCCGCCTACATACTTCTGTGTTGAAGTAATCGTTGCCTTATTGCAACAGCTTTCAATGGTTCCGGCATTGTAGCCCGCGATACCGCCTGCATAATTAGATTGCGTTGATATATTTCCTTCCACGGTTACATTTTTTACAGCACCGGCACTGCCTATGTACCCGAACAACCCTTGATAGGTTGACGAAACATCGATGCGAATGCCACTGATGGTATGTCCTTCTCCATCAAAAATTCCCGTATACTGATTTGAATAATTTCCCATAGGAACCCAAGGATCATCACTGAGAAGGATATCATCCGTCAAAACGGCTCCTGCACCTTTGTCCTGTAACGTTCCATCTGTAAGAGTACCGTTTACCAACTCGGCGAACCACACTAAATTCTCCTCATTTGCAATCTGGTACACTCCGTCTTTCAGCTCCGGTTTGGCAGATGCTTCACCATCCACAGCATCCTTGCCTTCCATCTTAATAGACAGCGGCTGCTCCTGCTTCTGCTTCTCTTTTTCAGATATACCTTCCTCAATGAATAGGTCTTTCGAATCTTCTTGAAGGTCTAATTCTTTTTCCAGATCCGACGATTCTGATTCCAACTCTGAGACTTCTGACTCTGATTCCGACTCGCTACTTACAGTAGAACCGGAGTCTTCTTCAACTACTTCTGCAGACACATTGCTTTCTATCGTATCCGCCAGCGCTACTATTGGCAATAAATTTAGACATAACATCCATGTCAAAAACATTGCTAAAACTTTTTTCTTCATTGTTGTTCTGCACACTCCCTTCGTTTGCTTTGAAAAATTTATGTTATCGCAAATGCGTTACACTGAAATCATTGCCTTTTTCTTAAAAAGCAATAAAAAAAACTGCAGCAAAATGCTACAGTCCGTTTTCTCTGTATTATATTTGAATTGTTGTCTTTTAAGATACATTCTTCTTTTAAATGATCTAGATACTGCAATCAATTGCACAAAGTTAAATTTGTACAATAAAAAAAACTGCAGTAAAATACTACAGTCCGTTTTTCTGTAAATAAACACAACAAAAATTCAAGAAACTTTAAACAATACCGATAATCCGCGGTTTGTTGTTGACTCTTCATGCAGGTCTTCTGGCTCACGTATCATCATTTCTTCCCGCCTTCCCAGGAAATTCCCAGTGGCATACCAGTGGTATATAAGAGAAACTACACGCATACAGCGGCGGTACCGCGCAGGCCTTTAACCTGCTTCCCTCTTAGCTGCACAATTGTTAGTCCCCAGTTTACTTTATCGTACTAGGCTTTCAATGTGCAGAACATAAAGGTTTTATTAAATTGTTTCTTAATAGTAACATTATCATCTAAATATTGTCAAGCAATCTTCTACAAAATTCAACATTCTTAAGCTGATTCAGGGTCACTTACCATTTAATAGAGGATGGATACAAGGTAGGATAAAGTAAATAAATATAGAAGCAAGCTGTCAATATTTTTAATACGAAGCTGTGCTATAACCAAAGCTCTCCTACACGTGCCCTGCTTGCCTTTTTCTCTAATTTTTGTTACAGTTAAGCTAGAAAAGAAAAAGGGAAGGGTAACTCGGGATGAACGCAAATTATGATATTAAATTAATCGCATTGGATATGGATGGAACTCTATTAAACGAACAGGGGCGTTTGTCTTTATCCAGCCGAAGAGTTTTAGAAAAAGTCATGGAAGAAGGAATCCATGTGGTAATTTCTACCGGACGTGTATTTAGTGCGTTGCCCGAAGATGTATTGGATGTTGACGGCATGGAATATGCGATTACTTCAAATGGTGCCAATATACTAAAGCTGAAAGACCAATCGACGGTATATTCGAATTTAATCGGTGAAGACAACATCCTAGAGATTCTTCCGCATATTCAGGACGAAGACATTATGATAGAAGCCTTCTTTGACCATGACGTGGTTGCGGAGCGCAGATGTCTGGAAAATTTACAACGATATGGAATGGTGACGGAGCGATCACAGATTTATACCCTGAGTACAAGAAAGCCCGTGGAAAACATTGAGCAGGTTATAAAAGAGAAAGCCGGCCGGATGGAGAACATTAATTTAATTTTTTCAGATAAAGAAAAGCGTGCAGCGTATTGGCGATTTTTTTCAAAGTTTCCGTCTATTACGGTAACAAGCTCTATGCCGTATAATCTTGAAATCGGCGGTGCGACGACGAGCAAAGCGGATGCATTGCAGCACTTATGCGGTCTTTTAAATGTACAGCATAATCAGGTTATGGCATGCGGTGACAGTGAAAATGATCTGGCAATGCTTCAATTCGCAGGTCTTTCCGTTGCAATGGCAAATGCTGCAGAGCCATTAAAAAAAATTGCACATTTTATAACAAAAACCAATCGGGAAGATGGCGTTGCTCATGCGATTCAAAGGTTTGTGATTGGACAAGATGAGTAGAAAAATTAATAACTTAAATAGAAAAAAGCAGTTAAAATGTAATTTGAAATCAGTATTTTTGAAAGCTCTTTATAAGAATAAGAAGTAAAAAAACATACCTCCTCATATACTGTAATGTATGCAAAAAAACAGTGTTAAGGAGGTATTTCTTTTGAATAGAGTGATTGTAATTGGCGGAGGCTGGTCCGGGTGTGCAGCGTCCTTGGCTGCGAAAAAGGCCGGGGCGGATGTAGTTTTGGTTGAAAAGACGGATTTGCTTTTAGGGCTTGGAAATGTGGGCGGTATCATGCGCAACAATGGAAGATATACGGCAGCCGAGGAAAATATTGCGCTTGGAGCAGGAGAATTGTTTGCAATTACCGATGCACTGAGTCGGCATAAAAATGTAGATTTTCCCGGACATCGGCATGCGAGCCTGTATGATGTCATTAAAGTGGAGCCGCATGTAAGGCGGTTTCTTGAAGAGCAGGGGATTGAAATACATACGATTGCAAGAGCGATTGATGTCGAGTTACAGGCCTCTTCCGCTGGAAGCAGTGCACAGGAACAGAAAAAATGTCTTAAGAGCATTACTTTGGCAGATGGGACTATATTGGAAGGAGACTTTTTTGTTGAATGTACCGGGTCTACCGGGCCGATGGGGAATTGTCTGACTTACGGAAATGGATGCTGCATGTGTATCCTGCGCTGTCCTTCATTTGGACCGCGTGTCAGTATTACACAAAAAGCAGGCTTGAACGATATTATGGGGCAGAGAAAAGATGGAGCGTTCGGTGCATTCAGTGGCTCCGGAAAATTAGAGAAGGAATCCTTATCCAGTGAAATTCAAAGAGAACTGAACGAAAAAGGGGTGGCGATCATTCCATTACCGCCTGAGCAGATTACAAAAGAAAAATTGGATTTAAAAGTATGTCAGCAATATGCATTGGAAGAATTTGCAGACAATATTGTTCTTTTGGACACAGGGTATGCAAAAATTATGACGCCTTTCTTTCCATTGGAAAAATTAAGAAGAGTGCCGGGCATGGAAAATGCACGCTACATTGATCCATACGCAGGAGGAAAGGGAAATTCGATCAGATATCTTTCTGTTGCAGAGAGAGAAAATAATATGATGGTAGACGGGATAGAGAACCTTCTTTGCGGAGGTGAAAAATCAGGCTTATTTGTTGGTCATACAGAAGCGATTACAACAGGAACGTTAGCCGGATACAATGCGGCGCGTCTGATAAAAGGGATGAGACCGTTAGAATTGCCGCCGCAGCTTGCATTGGGAGATATTATTTCTTATGCAAATGAAAAGATAAAAACAAAAGATGGTTTGATGAAACGCTATACTTTTGCCGGAGCGGAGTATTTTGAGCGGATGAAAGAAAAGGGGCTTTACACCACTGATAAAAAGACAATTCAAAAACGTGCCAAAAAATATGATTTAGCAAATATCTATAAAGAGAAAATACTGTAAGAAAATGCTTGGACAAAAAAATCTCTTTGAATCAGTTGACAACTTCTGAGGGAAACTATATGATAAACGTGCGAAAATAGAAGAAAAAGAGGATAAAGATGAGATTAAACAAGTACATTGCTCAATCGGGGATTGCATCTCGAAGAAAAGCAGACGAACTGACCATAGCTGGAAATGTAAAAATAAATGGTACTGTTATGAGAAAACCGGGATATGACGTGGTTGAGGGTGACATCGTTGAGGTTTCAGGACGAAAGATTGAGCCTGTTAAAAAATTAATATATCTTATGCTGAATAAACCCAAAGGTTTTGTTACTACTGTTTCCGATGAAGACGGAAGGGCAACAGTTTTGGATTTGCTAACAGATGTTTCCGAACGCATTTTTCCGATTGGTCGTTTGGATTATAATACATCCGGTTTATTGTTACTGACTAATGATGGAGATTTGGCATATCGTCTGACACATCCAAAACATAAAATTTATAAGACCTATCGAGCCAGAGTCAATGGCATTATATCAGATGCGAGGCTTGCACAGCTCAGAAATGGAGTGGATATTGGCGGATTCGTAACGTCACAGGCGAAAGTGAAGGTACTAAAAGGAACAGCACATACCAGTCTGGTAGAAATTCAGATCTACGAAGGAAAAAATCGTCAGGTTCGCAAAATGTTTGCAAGTGTAGGAAATAAAGTGATTGATTTGGAACGAGTGGCAATGGGAGAGCTTTATTTGGGAAGATTGAAAGAAGGACATTATCGGAAGCTGACACAAGAAGAAATTAATTATTTGAAGAATTGCTGATTATTAGAAATTAGGTGTGGCTTGCTTGCACCTAATTTTTTCTTGCACTAAAAATACCCGTCATAATTGAACGGGCACTTTTAGTATGAGTGTATATATATGTTTCTTATTTTCTCTTGGATTCTTTTGGAGTGACACAAACGCCTTTTGCTCTGCAAACAACGATAGGCTCTTCTAAAAAATCAGCAGCAGAAGGACTGATGTCCGGTCTTGCAGCAACGACTTTCTTTGCAACAAATTCCATTTTTCTGGAAGTATTGCCTAATTTAGTGATTTCTCCATAAGCTTCAATGTAATCTCCAGCATAAGTTGGAGCTAAAAATTCAACTTCATCGTATCTTAAAAATAAGCCTTCGTCTCCATCTGCCTTAATTAAAAGCTCAGTAGCAACGTCTCCAAACAAGTGAACCATGTGAGCGCCATCAACTAGGCTGCCGCCATAGTGTGCGTCTTTGTGAGACATTCTTAAACGAATTGTTGAGGTGATCTTTTCCATTTCATTTTCTCCTTTACGCATTTAGGTACTTTATTCTACTTTTACGATACATAAAAATAGGATATGCCTAACATGTATCGCTTTGAAAGTTAATTATGTAACACTAAAAATAAGTTGCAAATTTCATGCCAATGCGTTATGCTTAGTATAAGCTAAAACTGAACCGATTTGGCATCGGATTTTTTTTGGAAGGAGATGAAAATGCGTAATATTTATGGAATAAATCGTGTCATGGAACCAAACCACGTTTTGCCTACCTCAGCATGGAGGATTAATAACGATAGAGATATATATCCAAATGAACTGCGAATTAATGTACAGAAAATTCATATAGAAAGCACCAGCTTCCGTCAAATTTGTATTGAATGCAACAATAATATGGAGAGGATAAAAGAAAGGATTCTGCATATTGTTGAAAAACGCGGTAAGCTGCATAATCCGGTGACAGATACCGGGGGAGTTATCTTTGGAACGGTCGAAGAAATCGGTGAGGAGTATGAAAATACAAAAGGGTTAAAAGTAGGGGATGAAATCATCTGCAATGCATCGCTGGCAGGGATTCCGCTGTTTTTAACGCACATTTCAAAAGTCGACATGGCATATACACAAGTGGATGCAGGCGGATATGCAATTTTATTCAATAAAGTTCCGGTGGTAAAAAAACCAGAAGATCTGCCCATTAATCTGATGCTCTATACGTTTGATGAGTCTGGAACTCTATATTCCGCTTATAAAAGTGCGAAAAATAAAAAACGCTGCCTTGTAGTAGGAAACAGCTTGCTGACCAATTTGCTCTTTGGAAGAGCAATTCGAAAATCAGCAGGTGACGATGCAGAAATTATCTGTCTTTTTGATAATAACACAGACATCGGAATAAGAGGGAAGGAACTAAAAGATATCTTGGAGAAGACCTTTTCGGAGGTTCACTATGTAAACATTTTAAAGCCAGTTGAGAGCTTGGAGAAACTGGATGTTGGATTGTTTGATGTCAGCGTAAACTGTGCGGATATACCAGGTGCAGAAACGATAAACATTTTATCGACCAAGCCGGGAGGAACCGTTTACTTTGCAAATTTGATTAACAATTACAACATTGCCTTATATATAACAGAGGCTATTTCCCGGGAAATCCAGATAAAATGTGCAGACGGATATGAAGAAGAGTACGCTGAATTTGATATTGAACTCATGCGTGATATTGCGCCGTATGTTGCAAATTCAAAGCTGGATTCTTATAAAATTGTCGATAACATAGCTTATTCGCTGCGTAAAAACAAATACGGATATGAGCAAACTGTCTATCAGAAGACTCTATTAGATGATTTTATCTGCAACAGCAGTGCGATGGCAACCGTTGTCGATGAAATTCTCAGCGTGGCAAAATATGATTGCAATGTGCTGATTACAGGAGATACTGGAGTTGGTAAGGAAAGAGTTGCAAGTTTAATTCAGAAAAACAGCAATCGAAATATGCAGCCATACATCAAAATCAACTGTGCTTCCATTGCGGATAATTTAATCGAATCCGAATTCTTCGGCTATGAAAAAGGAGCATTTACCGGTGCGAATGCCGGAGGAAAGAAAGGGTATTTTGAGTTAGGAGACAATGGAATTATTTTTTTGGATGAGGTTGGCGAATTGCCGATGGATTTGCAGGCAAAACTGCTGCGTGCAATTCAGGACGGAGAATTTTATCGAGTGGGCGGAACGGTACCGATTAAAACGAATGTCCGCATAGTTTCTGCAACAAATCGAGATTTGGAACAGTTGATTGAAGAAAAAAGATTTCGAAAAGATTTGTATTACCGTCTCAATGTGTTTCCGATTCGCGTACCGAATTTAGATGAAAGAAAAGCAGAAATTCCAAACCTTGTTCAGCATTTTTTCAGAAAATACAATGCGAAATTCGGAACAGTGCGGACGATTACGCCAGATGCTTTAGAATATTTGCAGGGCTGTAGCTGGCCTGGCAATATACGAGAATTAGAAAATGTCGTGCAAAGACTTTTGATTTCTGCTAGGAATGAAAATATTTCAGTATTTGATGTCACAAAAGAACTGCATTCCGATTTGTACAGCTCTGTTAACATTGACTTTAATCAAGAAGAGTTTGATACAAATAAAGAGTTGACACTGGACACGATGGTTAATAATTTCGAGCGGAGCATTATGCAGTTTGCTTACGAAAAATACGGATCATCAAGGAAAGCAGCAAAAGCGCTCGGTATTAGCCAAACACAATTCATTAGAAAGAAAAATAAATATAATATTTGCTTGCCGGAGCGGGAAGAATAAATATATGTTTTTATCTAAAAAAACAGTGAACCGAAAATGGATCACTGTTTTTTGGTTGTTTGAGTTGAAAATGGTTCTATATTTGGTCGCGGATACGATTTTTCAAAAAAAATGTCAAAAAAGATAGGCAAAATTGAAAATAAGCAGAAATATTTTGCAAAAAAAACGTATCTGGCGAAAAAAATAGTGGTTTTATCATTTTGGCATATTATTTGCTCTATATTTGAGTGGAAATATTTTTATGTGAGAGAATATTTTTATAGTTTACAGCGCATTATGCAAAATAATTTTTTTAAACTTTAAGGAGGATGAAAAACATGCAAAAAAAAGGATGCCCTTATGGCACACACAGAGTAATCTCCCCAAAAGGTGTTTTGCCGCAACCAGCTGAAAAGATTGACAACAATATGGAGATCTATGACAATGAAGTATTGATTAACGTTCATACTTTGAACATTGACTCAGCTTCTTTTACACAGATCGAAAGACAGGCGGAAGGAAACATCGAAGAAATCAAAAAAATTATGCTTGGCCATGTTGAAAAGCAAGGTAAACATAAGAACCCGGTAACCGGTTCTGGCGGTATGTTGATTGGTACTGTTGAGGAAATCGGCGATAATTACAAAGGTGATTTAAAAGTTGGCGATAAAATCGCTACATTAGTATCCCTTTCCTTGACCCCATTAGTAATTGATGAAATTCTTGCAGTAAGACCTGACATTGACCAAGTTGATATCAAGGGACATGCGATCTTATTCCAAAGTGGTATCTATGCAGTTCTTCCGGAAGATATGCCAGAAACATTAGCTCTCTCCGTATTAGACGTAGCAGGTGCTCCGGCTCAAGCAGCTAAGCTTGTAAAACCAGGAGACACGGTAGTCGTAATCGGCGGAGGTGGAAAATCCGGCCTTCTATGCTTGTATGAAGCAAAGAAGAGAGCTGGAATTAATGGAAATGTTATCTGTATTGGCGGATCTCCTAAATCCACAAAGAGAGCAGAAGATTTGGGTCTGGCGGATCATTATTTTGCAGCAGATGCAACCGATGCAATCACAATCTACAACAAAATTATGGAGTTGACAGATGGTGAGTTAGCTGATATTGTTATCAACTGCGTAAACATTGAGAATACAGAAATGGCATCGATCCTTGCTTGTAAGGATGACGGACTTGTATATTTCTTCTCTATGGCTACCAGCTTTACAAAAGCAGCATTGGGTGCAGAAGGCGTAGGTAAAGATGTAAACATGATTATTGGTAATGGATATTGCAAGGGACATGCAAATGTAGCTCTGCAAGTTCTTAGAGAGAGTGAACCTCTAAGAAAGCTTTTCCAAGAAATGTATGCATAGCTTTCATGAGGAAAACTAAATGATTTAGTTTTTCAATCAGGAGCGGATGGTTTCTTCGGCCTTCCGCCCTGAAAAAATAATTTAAAAAAAGCTTTGTTTTGAACGGAGCAATAAAAAGGAGATAGAAAATGGCAGAGAGAAGACATTTCAGAGACATTGAGCTTTGGAAAGATGTTACTGACGAACAGTGGAATGATTGGAAGTGGCAGGTTGCGAACAGAATTACAACCGTAGAAGATTTAAAGAAAGTAATTAATTTAACAGACGCTGAAGAAAAAGACATTACAGAAGTTGCAAATAATTTTCGTTTGGGAATCACGCCTTACTATGCATCCTTAATGGATGTGGATGATCCAAGATGCCCAGTAAGAATGCAGGCTGTACCTGTAATCGCTGAAAACCACAGAAGCGATGCGGATATGCTTGACCCTCTTCATGAGGATGAAGATTCCCCGGCTCCTGGTCTAACCCATAGATATCCGGATAGAGTTCTTCTTTTAATCACAGACCAGTGCTCTATGTATTGCAGACACTGCACAAGAAGAAGATTAGCAGGAGAAACAGACGGTGCTAGAAGCATCGAAGATATTGACAAATGTATTGAATACGTTAGAAAGACCCCTCAAGTAAGAGACGTACTTCTTTCCGGTGGAGATTGTCTATTGGTTGATGATGACGTATTGGAATACATCATTAAGAAGTTGAGAGAAATCCCTCATGTAGAGATCGTAAGATTGGGTTCTAGAACACCGGTTGTAATGCCTATGCGTATTACAGATAGCTTGGTAAATATGCTTAAGAAATACCATCCAATCTGGCTGAACACTCACTTTAACCATAAGAAGGAAATGACAGAAGAAGCAGAGACTGCAGTTGCTAAGCTGGCAGATGCAGGTATTCCTCTTGGAAACCAGTCTGTATTACTTCGCGGAGTAAATGATTGTCAGCACATCATGAGAGAATTAGTTCATGTATTGGTTAAGAATAGAGTAAGACCTTACTACATCTATCAGTGTGACCTGTCTCTGGGAATTGAGCATTTCAGAACGCCAGTTTCTAAGGGAATTGAAATCATTGAAGGACTTCGCGGCCATACTTCCGGTTACGCAGTACCTACATTTGTAGTAGATGCTCCAGGAGGCGGCGGAAAGACTCCGGTTATGCCTCAGTATGTAATTTCTCAATCTCCAGAAAAGGTAATTTTGAGAAACTATGAAGGTGTAATTACTACTTATACCGAACCGACAGAGCTTCCTAAGATTGAATGTACTTGTGATTATTGCACAGGAAAGAAACATTATGAATATGAAGGCGTTGCCGGCTTGCTGAGAGGACAGAGATTAGCAATGGAGCCGCAGGATCTTCTTCGTCATAAGAGAAATAAATAGTTCGAGAGAGCAAAATATAACAGATGGCGGGGCAGAGTGATCTGCCCCAAGCCAACTGAAACGGAGAAATGAAATGAGCTTACTGTACCAATTGCAACAGAAATATAAAACTTTATCCATTGTCGGAATGGCAAAAAATGCCGGAAAAACAACCGCTTTAAATTATTTGATTGAAGAAGCTATGGATGAAGGCATGATTTTAGGTGTCACTTCTACAGGAAGAGACGGAGAAAGCTCAGATTTGGTTACAGGTACAGAAAAGCCAAAGGTTTACTTAGATGCGGGAACGATTGTTTCAGTACCGGTGCAGCTGTATGATTTAGCAGAAACCGGGTTGGAAATTATTCGAAAGACAAAATATAGTACTTCGTTAGGAGAGCTTCTCCTTTGTCGCGTTGCCGAATCCGGTTATGTACAGATTGCAGGACCGGTAAACACCGTAGAACATAAAAAACTTTGCAAAGAAATGGAAGAGCTGGGGGCAGAATTAATTTTGATTGATGGAGCCATTGATCGAAAATCCATTGCATCACCAGAGACCTCAGATGCCATCATTTTATCAACGGGTGCGGTTTTATCCCGCAGCATGAAAAAAGTAGTTGAAGAAACGGTTCATGTCGTATCACTTTATACCATGCCGGAATTACCGCAGGGGATTGTACGCGATATCCTTTGTAAACAGTTGAATGAAAATGAAAAAGAAAGAATTACCTTAATTAGTGATAAAAATGAAATGCAGTTTCTTGATCTAAAAACCGGTCTAGGAGCCAGCAGATTTTTAGATGAAGCAATTGATGATAATACACAGTATGTTTACATACCAGGCGCTTTGACCACGAGTGTATTTGAAGACATTCATCCTGCGAAGAGAAAAAAGATTCAATTTATTTTGAAGGACCCAACGAAAATATTTATTGGTTCTTTGGCATGGCAGCAGTTGAAAAAAAGAGGGTTCCACGTCTGTGTGCTGGAAAATATCGAAGTAGCAGCTGTTACGGTGAATCCATACGCACCCTCCGGATATTCCTTTGATCATGATGAATTGAAAAAAGCAATGGAGGACGCATTGGAAGGAATCCCTGTCATTGATGTTAAGCTTGGGGGGTGTGTTTGATGAGTACGAAAGTGGCGAAACATCTAAGCAACAGTAAAACGAAAATAGAAACAGGGTTTGAAGATGTATTGCAAAATATCAATACCTTGACGCCTTTCGGTACCCGACGAGTGAAAAACATTAAGCCTTTTATGCCCGGAGATGAAGCAGATTTGCGGCATGAGTTTGACAAACTAGATTTGATGATAGATTTAGTGAAAGAGTATCCGTCGGAGATCGAACAGTTAACAGAAATTTTCATGGAGATTAAAGAAATTGCCTATACCCTAGACCGAAGCATAAAAAATGTATTATCTGTAGTAGAACTCTATGAAATAAAGACCTTTTTACTGCTTACAAAAAAAGCATTAGACATTCTTTCAAAGATTGGAAATAATATGCCGCTGGAATTTAAGCTGCAGGATACAGTGGCTTTACTGGATATTATGGATCCGGGGAAAGACCGTATTAATACCTTTTATATTTACGACCAGTTTTCAGAAAAGCTGGCTGCTTTACGAAAAGAAAAAAGAGAAATAGAGTTAGCGGTTCGGAAAGAATTAAAACAAGTACGTCGGAGACTGGAACAGGAATATAAATTTCAGATGACGCCGAAGTGTGAGCTTCTAATCCCAAAATCCAATACAACCTTAATGCAATTAGCGCGTAGTGTTTCGGACCTTGAGCAAATGGAAGAAGACTACATGACGATTACTTTTAAAGTCAAGGCAAATGATACAGTATACGCTTTACAGAAAAAGATGTCGGATCTAAACGAAGCAATTGAAGAAGAAGAGCTTATTGTTCGTACTGATTTATCTGTGAAGATTGCAAAAGAAGCTGACGCTTTAAAAAAGAATTGTGAACGCATTGGGAACTTGGATTTTACTTTGGCAAAGGCCTTTTATGCAGAGCTACATCATTGTATCCGACCTACTATTGTGTCAGAGCATGTTTTAAAAATAGAAGAAGGTCGACACCTTCTTGTAGAAAAAGTCTTAAAGAGCAAAGGAAAGCAGTATTGCCCTGTCAGCGTTTCACTGTCAGATGGAGTAAGCTGTATTACAGGTGCCAATATGGGCGGAAAGACCATTTCTTTAAAAATGATTGGTTTGGTCGCTATGATGGCGCAATATGGATTTTTTGTTCCCTGTAAGTCTGCGCAGATGGGCTTATCCAATTATATGCATATTTTGATTGGAGACAGCCAAAATGTGCAAAGAGGACTTTCCAGCTTTGGAAGTGAAATGGAAGAGCTTCGAGAAATTCTTGATAAAAGTCAGGAGAAATCTTTGCTGTTGATTGATGAAATCGCCAGCGGAACCAACCCGATAGAGGGTTTGGCATTGACTAAAAGCTTAATTCATTATTTGATGGAACACGCTTATATTACGGTTATTACAACGCATTTTGACCATGCGGCCGTAGGAGATAAGGTGCATAATATGCAGGTAAGAGGACTGGCGGATGCAGATTTTAACCGTTTGGCAAAAGAGCTTGCTCATGCAAATCGGAAAGAGCGCATTGAAATTGTCGGTCGGTATATGGATTACCGCTTATATTCTGTTAAAAATGAAGAGCAGATTCCAAGAGATGCATTAAATATTGCAAGAATACTGGGAATTTATGAGGAAATCATTGATTATGCAAGAGAAATCATGCAATCAGATAAATAATTCGTCTTATATTAATGGATAGAAAAATGTTGAAAAGGAGAAAAAAGGATGAAAAGTAAGCTAAATCTAGACCCAAAAGTGGTCGAAAGTGCAAGATCTGCCGCTGCTAAAATTGCGGAAAGTATGCAGAGTTTCATTAACAAGCATACGACAGTAACGACAGAAAGAACAATCCTGAGACTATTAGGTATTGACGGGGTGGATGATGTAGAAAGACCACTTCCAAACGTTATTGTTGATGAAATTAAGGAAGCAGGCGGCCTTTCAAGAGGTGTTGCATACTGGATTGGTAACGCGATTGTTCAGACAGGAAAAGAACCACAAGAGATTGCTGAATTAGTAGGCAAAGGCGAATTAGATTTAACAAAGCTTGAACTTTGTAAAGCAGAGGAAGCAGCGAAAGCAATTGAACCTTATGTTAACAGTTCATTAAAGAAAATTCAGGAACAGACTGCAAAGAGAAATGAATATATTGCAACCATAGGAGAGGGAAGAAGACCTTACCTTTATGTAATTGTTGCAACCGGTAATATTTATGAAGATGTAATTCAGGCACAGGCTGCTGCTCGTCAGGGTGCGGACATCATCGCTGTAATCCGTACAACGGCACAGTCTTTATTAGACTACGTTCCTTACGGTGCGACAACTGAAGGATTCGGCGGTACGTATGCAACACAAGAAAACTTCAGAATCATGAGAAAAGCACTGGATGAAGTGGGAGAAGAAGTTGGAAGATATATCCGTCTGTGTAACTACAGTTCTGGACTTTGCATGCCGGAAATCGCAGCAATGGGTGCTCTGGAGAGACTTGACGTAATGCTGAATGATGCATTATATGGTATCTTATTCCGTGACATCAATATGCAGAGAACGATTGTTGACCAGTTCTTCTCTCGTGTAATCATTGGATACTGCGGAATCATCTTTAACTCCGGTGAAGATAACTATTTGACTACAGATGATGCGATTGAATCTGCACATACAGTTCTTGCATCTCAGCTGATGAATGAGCAGTTTGCAGTACTTGCAAATATTCCGGAAGAACAGATGGGTCTTGGACATGCATTTGAAATGGATCCGGACACAGAGAATGGATTCTTATATGAATTATCTCAAGCACAGATGGCAAAAGAAATTTTCCCAAATGCTTCCCTAAAATATATGCCTCCTACTAAATTTATGACTGGTAATATTTTTAGAGGACATATTCAAGATGCATTATTTAACTTAATCGCTGTATGGACAGGACAGTCATTACAGTTATTGGGTATGCTGACAGAAGCAATTCACACTCCACATCTGCATGATAGAATGCTTTCTATCGAAAATGCAAAATATATATTCAATAATGCACGAGACCTGGGTGAGGAAATTGAATATAAGAAGGACGGCATCATTCAAAAGAGAGCGCAGAAAGTTCTTTCTGATGCAAACGAACTTTTACAGCAAATTGAAAAGGACGGCTTATTCCCAACCATTGAAGCAGGTAAATTTGCAGCGGTAAAACGTCCAATGGATGGAGGAAAAGGATTGGAAGGCGTTTGCACTAGAGATGAGCACTACTTCAATCCGTTTATCGAAAAGATGCTTGGAGGTGCGAAATAATGACAAATACAACAACAGCAGCAACAAAATTGGATTTAACGAAGATTAAGCCATATGGCGATACAATGAATGACGGTCAGGTACAAATGAGTTTTACATTACCGGTACCTGCTGGTGAAGAAGCAAATGAAGCAGCCCGTCTTCTCATGAAGCAGATGGGTTTTAGCGAACCGAGTGTAGTATATTTTAAAGATTTAGGAATTGGATATACTTACTTCGTTTGTTACGGAAAGACGACGCATACAGTTGATTACACTTCCATCAAGGTTACAAAGGTTGAAGTAGATATCATGGATCGTCTGGAATGCGAAAAATATATTGAAGAAAATATTAAGAGAACGGTAACGATGGTTGGTGCTTCAACTGGTACCGATGCACATACTGTTGGTATTGATGCAATCATGAACATGAAGGGTTTCCATGGTCACTTTGGACTTGAAAGATACCATGGTGTAAACGCAATCAACATGGGATCTCAGGTGCCTAACGAAGAATTGATTGCAAAAGCAATTGAAACAAAGGCAGATGCAATCTTAGTTTCTCAGACAGTAACACAAAAAGATGTACACATTCCGAATTTGACGCAGATGGTTGAACTTTGCGAAGCAGAAGGCATTCGTGATAAAATTGTTCTTGTTTGCGGTGGACCTAGAATTTCCCATGAATTAGCACAAGAACTTGGATATGATGCAGGTTTTGGTCCAAATACTCATGCAGAAGATGTTGCATCCTTTATTTTGACTGAGGTTGTAAGAAGAGGTTTGGTATAATTTTCAAAGAACAACTGGAAACAGTTTGTATAAAGATGTAAACTAATGGGGGCGGGTTAATTCACCTGCCCCGATTGTTATATTTTAAAGCATTGATGTTCATTGATACAATGCGTATCCGGCTTCAATGTATATCATTATAATAATGGAGGGAGAAAATATATGATTAACAAAATCAGAACTGCTGAAGAAGCAGTAGCTGGCATCAAAGATGGCGCTACGATTATGGTCGGCGGATTTTTAGGTACAGGCTCACCTGAAATTTTGATTGATGCTCTTGTGAAAAAGGGTGTAAAGCATTTGACTGTAATTGGCAATGATGGAGGACTTCCTGCAAATGAAGGAACTTCTGCAAGAGGTATCGGCAAATTATTAGAGGCAGGAATGGTTGACCATATCATCGCTTCCCATGTTGGTATGAACCCTTTGATTGGAAAAGGAATGAATGACGGAACTTTAAAGTGCACTTTAGTTCCGCAAGGTTCTTTAGCTGAAAAAATCAGAGCAGCAGGAGCTGGTCTCGGTGGTGTTTTGACTCCAACCGGTGTTGGTACAATTGTTGCAGAAGGAAAAGAGACCATCAATATTGACGGAAAAGATTATCTTTTAGAAAAACCAATAAAGGCTGATTTTGCATTGATTCGTGCATCAATTTGTGATGAATTCGGTAACTTTTCTTGTGCTAAGGCGACTAAGAATTTCAACTATGTAATGGCAATGGCTGCAGAAACTGTAATCATTGGTGCAGAAAAGCTAGTTAAGGTTGGCGAAATGGATCCGGACACCTTTACCATGTCCGGCGTTTTTGCAAAGTATATTGTTGGAGGTGAAAAACCATGGCAGATTTAAAGGCAAGAATCGCTTCTAGAACAGCGAAGGAATTTAATGACGGTGATGTAGCAAATCTTGGGATCGGTCTTCCTACTAAGGTTGCTAATTATCTTCCGGAGGGTGTGCATATTACACTTCAATCAGAGAATGGATTTACAGGTCTTTCTGGAAGTGCAGAATCAGGAAAAGAAAACGTTGACGTTATCAATTCTGGTGGGGCTTATGTAACGTATGCTCCAGAAGCTAACTTCTTTGATTCTGCAATGAGCTTTTCAATTATTCGAGGTGGACATGTTGATGCAACTGTACTTGGTGCAATGGAAGTTGACGAGCATGGAAATTTAGCAAACTGGATCGTACCCGGAAAAATGGTTGCAGGTATGGGCGGAGCTATGGATCTTGTAGTTGGAGCAAAGAAGGTTATCATTGCTATGCTTCATACACAAAAAGGAAACCATAAAATTTTGAAAGAGTGTACACTTCCTTATACGGCACTTGGTGTTGTTGACAAGATCATTACTGAAATGGGTGTTATGGAAGTAACGCCTGAAGGTATTGTATTAAAGGAATTACATCCAGACTATACATTGGATGAAATTAAGGCAGCAACTGGCTGTGAATTAATCATCAGCCCGGACTTAAAACCAATGCAAGAAGAATAATTTTTACACAAGATTAAGAAAATTTTAAAGGAGATACCTTCTATGCTAGTGTTACCTAGTGTAGGAGGTGTTTTTTATTGCACGGAATATATTTTCTGACCGATTAGATCATAAAAGAATGCCTATATTCTTTAAGAAAATCTCATTAAGAGTAACAAGAAAAGACCCTTGCGAATACCTTGTATATAGGAAAAGATATCCAATAATTAAAGGGGAGAATATAATGAAAAATTCCAGAGATTTTAATCGGAATACTTTCGATTCTTTTTGCGATGATCCATGCGCAGGTCAAGCACCTACATGTGGAGAAAGAAGACCAGTTGAAGGATATTCCTGTATTAACAGTATGAAAGAAGTTTTAGAAGCTATCATTTATGCTGTAAACCGTATAGATATCCCTGGATTTAGTGTTGCAATTGAAATTACAATGAAAAACGGTGTCATTTATACCGTTAATATTGATTCAGGCACATTATATCCAGCAAGGATCAGAGGTAATTTATTTGTTACAGAAGATATAGCAATATCGATTTGCGATATTTCCAAAATTCAAATTTTGTCTGCGCAATCCGACCCAACATTTGTAACAATATTGGAGAGGGCATTGCGGAGAATTTGTTATGACGGACCGTGCCCGCCTTGTCCGCCGTATCCACCGTGTCCACCGTGTGGACCGTCTTCCTGCCAGCAGTATTGTGGGGATCAGGTGATAACATGGGAACCACCTTATCAGGGACCACAAGAAATAGAATGCGATTCGCCTTCTGAAAAAGAAGAATGCGCAAGTGATTTACAACGTTTTATCCGAAGAAATATGGATAATATTGAAGAAGTTGCTTTTAACGGAGGATTGAATACAATAGAGTCTATTTCGGCTATCAGTAATATAACCTCTGTTGATGTAGTAGAAGATGCTTCACTTACAACAACTACAACTCCTGTTATACAAACCGCGGTTCTTTCTCAGAGCGCAGCTACTGTTGTAGATGGCGTGGTTCCAGCAGCGATAAGCGTTGTAACGGATGTAGCGCTAGTCGCTATATCTTTAGTCGCAGGAATTGGAACACTCGCAGCGCCTGTCAGCGCGCCAATTACAGTAACACCGGTTACGGTAGCAACATCTGTAAATACGGCAGATCTGCCAGATGGTGTTGTGACTGGCATCAGCGTCACCGCTCAGACAGTCGTTGAAAGTCTCACGACTACAGCTGCTACGGTAGTAAATGGATTTGGTGCACCGACATTATACGACGGTGTTGTATCGGTAGACGCAATCTCGACAATCGGCACAACGACAACCATTATACCGACTATCACGGCTGCCAGTACAGGGCTGCTACAAGTCGTCGTTCCGGCTGACGCTTTTGGTGCTGGAATCCCTGGAGCACCCGTCACCTTGGATATATTGGTAGGTGGAGCTACTGTTACACTTGGAACACCTTCTACAGTGTATACGCTGCCAACTGATGTAAGTCTTTTAGCAGGTGCGACTACAGCTACTTTGGTAGCCTTTACAGTTCTGGGAGCACCGACTGCGACATCAGTTATTGAAACAGTGGTTGAAAATCCAATTGGTGTAGCTGGTGCACTTACAACGACAACGTATCAGGGAGACTTGATTGAAAGCGCAAATCTCGCACCGATAAATGAAGTGGCAGTTCAGCCGGCATCGGTTACAGCTTTGACCGGAATTGGTCTGGTTACTGAACTTGTTAATGTTGTGGAAGATGTAGTTGATACTCCTGCAAGCAGTCTGTTTACAACAACAACTGAGAGTGTAGTGGGTGCAGCAGCACTGAATACAACGACAACAAATGTCGTAAACAGTGCTAGCCTAATTACTACAGATGTAAGTGTTGTAGAATCAGTCGATGCAGAAACGATTAGCGTACTTTCACCGACTGAAGAACCGATTGCCGGAACGGTAACACAGGCTTGTGACGGGATTATGACGGTTGAGAATACTAATGGTAATATTACTGTTTATTCTATTTGTGAGATCAATTCTGTTACTGTAGACTAGGTAAAGATAAGATAGAAATAATATGGACCGCTGCAAGTCAGCGGTCCGTTTTATTGTGCATAAAATAATTGGAAAGTATAAAAGTAGAATAAATTGAAATAGTTACATTTTTCTACAATTGTTGTGCTTGACAAGCTTTTTTTTTTCAGGATAGAATATTTTAAAGCAATAAATAAATGGAGTAGTCTTGTTGGCTTCAGGATAAAATTAGATTTCGTTGAAAGGATTGCATATGAATGCGCAACCTATCTGTTTAAATGAACAAGTGAAGCAAAAAGTCTTCAATTTTTTTGAAGCTTATTATTCCGGTGATCGCTTAAAAGTGTATAGTTATTTGGATACCTCCTTTCAAAGAAAAGTCCCTTTAAATTATTTTTTAATTCATCCCAGTTATGAAATAGATATGGGAAGACTTCTTTCAATCACGCAGATTGAATACAAACAAGATGATAAACTGGCGTTGGCTGAGTGCAATATAGAGATTCAAGGTAAGTTAAGAACGGTTGTATTGGATTTAAAATATGATTTTGGTGGTTGGAAATTGGAAGGAGAAAGTGTTTTTAGGGCATAGATTCTTTTTCAAAAGAAAAAAGAATCAAGCAATGACTTGGAAAAGGCAGCTAGAATGATTGCTTAAAAAGGATTGGTTTTTAGCAGTGAATGAATGCTGCTTAAAATACAATATTTTAAGGAGGAAATCATCTATGTTTAAAAGAAAGCTGGCACGCATTGTTGTGGTTGCTATAGTCTTAGCATTGTTTGTTCCGACAACGTATGCGACAGACTTAAGTGCAAGCAGTTCATGGGATGCAGGAGCACTGTTTCTTGATGCGGAAAATCAAATTGCAGCGGCGGATTTGAGGAAAACAGGAAGCGAAGAAAGCTTACTTTCGAAAGCTGTAGCATTACCGGAGATTGACTATACTACGGGATCAGCAATGTATCTGCATTTAAAAACGCTGTCGGAGGATATTGGATCGAGAATCGCAGGCAGCGATTCGGAAAACCAGGCGAGGGATTATATTATTTCCGCATTCGATTCTTTTGGCTATACAACGACAGCACAAGCATTTGTGTATACGCGCAAAGGAACGAGCTATGAATCAACAAATGTCATTGCAACTAAACCGGGAAAGTCAGAAAAGCAAATTATTGTTGGAGCACATTACGATTCAGTAAATACAAATGGAGCCAGTGACAACGCTTCCGGTGTTGCGGTTATGCTGGGAGCGGCAGAAGCGATTAAAGAAATCGACACGCAGCATACGATAAAATTTATTGCCTTTGGAGCAGAAGAAGTCGGACTAAAGGGTTCTACCTATTATGCATCACAGATGACAGAAGCGGAAAAGGCAAAAACTGTTGGCATGATCAATTTAGACACGGTATTGGTCGGCGACAAAATGTATGTTTATGGCAATGCGGGAGAAAAGGGCTGGTTTCGTGATCAGACCTTAGAACTGGCAAAACAGTTAGATCTGGATGTCATTACGCAGGAAGGGCTGAATCCAGATTACCCGCGAGGAACAACGGGAGATTGGAGTGATCATGCCCCATTTGATCAATTGGGATTTCCTTGGATTTATTTTGAAAGTACAAACTGGGACTTGAAGGATGAAGAAGGCAATTATTCATCTGGTGAGAATGAAACGGAAGAATTTGGTGAAATTATGCATACAGAGAGAGATAATCTCAAATTTATGCATGAAAACCTGTCTGGGCGAATTGAAAATAGACTGTATACTTATACCACATTACTTTCCCATTTGCTTTTAAAGGTAAACCCTCCGATTTCCATTCATGCAGATACAAACTTGCTATCCATGACAGAAGCGAGGGATGTGGAGATTACTTTTGATTTGGGTTATATTCCTGAATTAAAGCATTTAAAATGGACATTAGGAGGAAAAGATTTTAAAGAATGGAAATCTTTTCAAAACAAGACCGGAACGTTTTCAGGGGATCCATTCATTCGATTTTCTAAAGTACCGTATATAGAAAATGGAATAGTCAAAGCTGTGATTCGATGCGAGCTGCCTTTTGGAACAGATAATCTTCAAGGAAGACCGTATCCAAGAAGAGTGTATCCAAAGCTGATTGGTGAGTATCCATTGACAGTTGTCGATGAAGAGACGCTTGCAGAGGCAGCGACATCGTTTAAATTAAATGCATATGATTCTTACCATACACAGGAAGAAATTTTGCCGGCCATCAACGAAATCATTGAAAGAGCAAAGGCTGATCGTTACATTGAATATGCACCAATGGGTAAATCTGCACAAGGCAGAGAGATTCCATTTGTCATGTATGCAAGAGATAAGGGTAGCTTGGATACCTATTTGAACCAGACCTTACCAAAGATGCTGAAGGAGCCGGCTGCTTTTATCAAAAGCATTGAAGATGGAACGGCGGGTGTCTATAAGCCGGCAATTTGGTTTAATAACATCCATTCAGATGAATCAAATGGAATGGATGCACAGATGGATATACTGAAAAAGTTAGCAACACAGGACACGATAACCTTTGACAGAGGAAAGAAGGATAGCAGTGAGGTAGAAACGGTAACGTTAGACGTTCAGGAACTGCTCGATAACTATATCCTACTGTTTAATTTGAGCAACAATCCGGATGGAAGATACTTAAACAGCAGAGAAACCGCTTCGGGCTTTGATCCAAATCGAGATGTGACGTATCAGACACAGGTAGAAACTGCAAATGTATTTCAGGGCCTTGCTAAATGGTCTCCAATGATATTTAATGATTTTCATGGTTATGTTTCGGATTTTTTAATTGAACCATGTACACCGCCGCATGATCCGAATTTTGAATATGATTTATTAATGGACAATGCGATTGATCACGCACATGCGTTAGGGAAAGCTGGCATTGCAAATACAGATTATGATGGTTATATCATTCCAATGATTGATTATGAAGATGGATGGGATGACGCTGCTCCAATGTATGCTGCGGTTTTAAGCCTGATGCATGGAGCTTTGGGCCATACCATTGAAGTTCCAGAATTGAATCAAGAATCAAACGATGCCTTTCTATATGCAGGTCTTGGCTCATTAAAATATGCATTGGAAAAGAAAGAAGACCTCTTTAAGAATCAACTGGAGATTTACAGAAGAGGCGTGGAGGGTGTTGATAGTCGTAAAGTAGATCCGTGGTTGATTAATGCAAAAGGAGAATCAATTGGGAGACAGAGAGGGGCGAATGAAAACTTCTTCCCGCAATACTATGTTTTGCCTGTAAGCGGCAAATTACAGAAAAATGCACTCTCTGCTTATGAGATGGCAGATTTTCTAATAAAAAACGGAGTTGAAGTGAAAAGAACAAACACAGAAGTAACCGTAGGAGGTGTAATTTATCCAAGCGGAAGCTATCTGATTGATATGCATCAGGCAAAGCGAGGTTTTGCGAACTGCGTTTTATATGACGGATCAGATTTTTCGGATTTTGCCGATATGTATGCAGAGGTGACAATGTGCTTCCCTGCATTGAGAGGCTTTGATAAATATGAGGTTCGGCTTGCAGATGTGTTTAAAGGCAAAGCAGATGCAGTCGCAGCGGTGGAAATCCCAAGCACGGAAATTCCATCTTCAGTAGTTGTGATTAAAAATACGAATAATGATGCAATCAGAGCAGTGAATGAGCTGTTGTTAAACGGTAAAACCGTATCTATGACATATTCGTCTCAAAACGGCTATAACAAAGGAGATTTTGTAGTAGAAGGAAGTTTGCTTGAGGCGATAAAGGATAAATATTTCTTAGAACTAATCCCGTATACAGGGAAGGCATCTTTAAAGAAATTGCAAAGACCAAAGGTAAGTGCAGCCGGAAAAGAACTGACTTATGTGTTAGAAGAATTAGGGTTTGAGCTGGAAGAATCCTATGAAGATGCAGATATAATTGTGGATGAAAGCGGAATATTGACTGAAAAAGTTAAGAATCAAATTCAGTCAGGCACGCCGTATATTGGTGTTGGAGGAGCGGCGATCGGTGCATTTGAAAACAGCGGATTGCTTTCTGGTCTAGTGCGCGGGAGAAATGGGTATTCCTATGAGGGCGTTTTAAAAGCAGATCTGAATCTAGACAGTGTAATTACAGGGAGGTACCAGAAAAGTGATATTCTTTACAACAAGTCAGCGTCATGGATTGAGAGTGTACCGGTGACATCAAAGGTATTAGCGAGCATCAGCGATCAAGATGATTTCTATCTTGCTGGATGGTGGCCGGGGCACGATGAGGCAAAAGGGAAAGCCTATATCATTCAAGACAAAGTGGGCGATGCTGCAATCACACTCTTTGCCAACGATATTGTAAACAGAGCACATCCGACCCACCAATTCAGAATGCTGGCAAATGCGATATATGACAGCATGCCCGGAACCGTTACCACTCCGAAAAAAAGCAGGAACAAAGGTAAGAGCGCGGTAAAAGAGAAAACAGAAAAAGCGGATAACGTGAATGAAGCAGAGAAAGAAGTAGAATCGAAAACGGCACCAAGCGATATTAATAGGCATTGGGCGCAAGAAAGCATTCAAAGATTGCTTCAAATAGGAGCGGTCAGCGCTTATCCGGATAAGACCTTTAAACCAGATAAAAATATTACAAGAGCGGAATTGGCTACGATTTTAGTCAAAGCATTTAAAATAGAGCTTAAGACAAATAAAACATTTAGCGATACGAAAAATCATTGGGCAAAGGATTATATTTCCGCAGCAGAGGCATTTGGCATTGCTGCTGGATACGATGGAGACCATTTCGGACCGAATGATGCGGTTACAAGAGAACAGATGACAGTGATGATAGTAAAAGCAATGCAGTTGAATCCGCAGATGGCACAAATGGTATTTGGAGATCAGAATGCCATATCGGATTGGGCAAAAGATTACATTTCAACAGCGAAAAATGCCAACCTGATTTCAGGGTATTCAGATGGCTCTTTTCGGCCAAAAGCAAATGCGACAAGAGGAGAAGCGGCAAGTATTATTGTGAATGCGTTAAAGGATAGTAACAATTAAGTTTGCATAAATAAAAAGGTGCAGCTACAATGCGCCGTGCCAATAAGGATATTCTCAATTTTTAAGAAAAGCCGTAGGATTTCAAATCCTACGACTTTTCTCTTGCCCTAAACACATTATTTCAGATGAACTAAATGTTTAGCGTAAATGCTTTTCAAGCAAATCAACATAAGTTTCAACGTCCTCTGATTTGGTGAAGATGGCTCGTGCGCAAACGGCATTACCGCCCCCTTTTCCCTGATAAATGTCGGCATTGTCGCGAACGAGCTGGCCGCAGTCAGGCTTGCCATTAGAGAATAAAAGCACCGTTTTTTCAGGGGGGCAGATCAGGATCAAAAGTCCTTTGATAAAAGAGGTAACGTGTCTGCCAAGTGTTTGTAGATCATCAGGATTTAAGCAATCGTAGGATTGCAACATGATGGGATTGGAAAAATTCCCTTTAAATGGTGGGAATAATACATTTGTAGATAAAGAGTCATAGAGAGCCTCTATTTTTTGAACTTCATCGTCAATGATTCTTTTTTTTAAGTCATAAAGCTCTTTTCGGAACATCTGATTTTTTTTCTCTTGTGCGTTAATTTTTTCAAGAAGCAGCTGGGGTTCAGAGGAAAAACGTTCACACAAAGTCGTTAACGTTTTATGTTCAAAAGAAAAATGCTGATAAGCAAGCTGTCCGGCTATTACGGTAAATCGTGTCATACCCTTATAATTTTCCATTTTCAAGATCTTTACGATACCAACTTGTCCGGCTGTGGATGGATGCGTTCCACAGCAGGCAACACAGTCTGCAGGATTTTCTTCACTGCCGACGCAGACGATAGAGATATTTTCTTCAATTTCCAGTTCTTTTCTAAGCGGAAGCTGTTCTGCATCGGATTTTTTTTGAAAGTGGCGAACTGTAACTGGGACATCAGACCAGATCGCTTTATTAGCTAAAAATTCGACATGCGATGCCATTTCCTCAGTAAGATGAGTAAATTCCGGTTTTTCTTCCAAATTAATATCAATGGTCATGTAGTCTGAACCCATATGAAAGCCTCGATTGACACCTCCGTATTCCTGATAAAACATACCGGATAAGATGTGTTCTCCACAATGCATCTGCATATGAAGAAAACGACGATTCCAGTCAATTTGGCATTTTACTGTTGTTCCAACAGCTAGTAGCGTAGATAATTCAGCAAGATGAAACGAGGGTGATGAAAGCTGATGATAAACAATATCGTCCTTTTCAAAGACGTAATAAACCGGATAGTCATTGATGAAACCAATGTCTGTTGGCTGGCCGCCGCCCTCCGGAAAAAATACAGTTTTATCTAAGACGAGACAAAAGGTATTCTGTTGTTCTTTTGCTCCTAAATTTTTCATTTTATCCAGATCAGTGATAACTTCTAAAATGGTGCTTTCGCATTCTTTCAAATAAGTATTTTTCTGATACAGTCGTTTTGTTTTCATAGTAAAACTCCTCTCCTCGTACCATTTTATCATAAATTAGG
Organism: Sinanaerobacter sp. ZZT-01; assembly: GCF_035621135.1. Lineage (NCBI taxonomy): Bacteria > Bacillati > Bacillota > Clostridia > Peptostreptococcales > Anaerovoracaceae > Sinanaerobacter > Sinanaerobacter sp. ZZT-01. The sequence goes on along the minus strand of NZ_CP141728.1, from coordinate 1,065,048 downwards.
ACGCTTTGTTCATATATTTAGCTAGAAGAAAGGCGGGGTATATAATGAAAAAAAGATGGGGCTTTGCAACAACCTTAGCGGCGATTGTTTTCTTTTTACTAATTGTTCCTTTTGGAAATTTAAAATCGATGAGAGTGCAGTTAGTGTCACCATCGGATACAATCGTTCTGGATGCGGGACATGGAGGCATTGATGGCGGTGCAGTCAGTATGAGCGGGGTCATGGAAAAAGATATCAATTTAGCCATCACCCAAGAAATTTTCGATCTTGCCACCGCGGATGGATGGCATGTAATTATGACGAGAGACAAAGATAAGGGATTATACAGTGACGTTGTCGGAGACGGAACAAAAGCGGTTGAAATTAAAAACAAAAGAAGCATACGGAGTCTAAAAACAGAAGACTTGAAGGAAAGAGTAAAAATAATAGAAAAGGAAAAGCCATTGATTGCCGTGAGCATTCATCTAAATAGTTTTAAAGAGGATCGATCCGTTCATGGGGCACAGACCTTTTACCCAAAGGGTGTGGATGAGAAAATTGAAGAAGAGAGTAAGCATCTGGCAGAATGTATACAAGAAGCAATCATTCAAGGAGTTCAAGACGGAACAGAGAGAGCAGCACTTGGAAAGAAAGATGTATTGCTGTTTAAAAAACCAACAGTACCTACGGTGATTGTAGAATGTGGCTTTCTTTCCAATCACGAAGAAGAGAAAAAATTACAGGACCCGGAATATCAGAAAAAGGTTGCAAAGTATATCTACGAGGGGATTATGAAATATACGGGGCGAGAAAAAAAGACAAATCTGAAAATTCTTGATAACAGAGGATGAGAACAAGTTTGCACATAAAAAGAACGGCCTGTGGATAACTTATTTTTGCGGAAATTAAATTTTCCTTGAACAGCTTGAAAACAGTGTGTTTCAGGCTGTTTTAATTATCCACAAGCATCGTTGGATAACATTGTATACAATTTATTTTAGTATGTGGAAAAGCAAGGCAAGCCCCAAAATATGTACCTTTTTGCCTTGTTGAAAACTATTCTTGGAGACGCAAACATAGGTTTACATAATGTGCGAACTTCTCTGAATGATGTAAGATGCAAGTTAGGACTTAACGGCTTTCTGTCAAACGTAACAATTGGGAACGCATCTTTGTTTCTTCACTGGTGGGTGCAAGACAGACCAGATAGTCTCCAGCGAGAATTTTTGTGCTGCCCTTGGGGATCAATTCACTCCCTTCTCTTTTCACAGCAATGAGAAGGCAGCCGGATGGCCAAATAATATCCCGAACTTGGCAGTTGTCCGCAGAAGAATGAAATTGTACAATAAATTCCATGGTGATTTTCATACTATTGTCAGGCTCGTCATTTAATAGACGATGATTTTTTAAAAGATTTTTTAATAAGGAATCATAAATTGGACGGCTTTTCAGTAAATCAGCAACAACATAAGCGGCTAAAGAGACTACGGTAAGAGAGAGCAAATGCGTAAAGGAGCCTGTCATTTCTACAATTAAAACGACACCGGTTATCGGTGCACGAACAATTGCAGTGAAGTAACCGGCCATAGCCAATATTATAAAGTTATAGAAAAATATATCGTTAATGCCCAGATAGTTTACCGATACGTTTCCGAATATAGCGCCGATGCAGGCCCCTATAATAAGAAGCGGAAAGAAAATTCCGCCCGGGGCGCCGCAGCCAAAACTGATCATAGAAAAAAGGAATTTAAAAAGAAGAAGCATAAATAAAAATCCAATGCCTGACTCTGGGGTGAGATATGGGACAATCATATGGCCGCCTCCAAGAGCATAAGGAAAGAGAAGTCCGAAAAAACCTGCAATAACAAAGGCAATTGCAGGACGGAATTCTGCGGGAAGCATAGCCATTTTACGATATAATTGTTGAATCTTCAGTAAGAACCAGTTGTAGAATGAACCGCTTATTCCTACAGCAATTCCTAAAAAAATTAAAATCCAGTAATTAGATAAAGGCATTGATTTTTCAATTGGAAAATGAAATACAGGCTGTAGTCCGAATACTTGCTTCGAAACAAAATCGGAAGTAACTGCTGCAGTCATCGTAGAAAGTAAAATAGTTGGAGAAAAATATTTGAAAATTTCTTCTAGAGTAAACATTACACCGGCAAGAGGCGCATTAAAAGCTGCAGATAAACCCGCACTTGCACCACTTGCCATCAGGAATTTTTTTTCCATCCTTGTTTTTCCGTATTTTTGAGCGATCCCATCAGCAACACAGGCGCCTAATTGAATGGAAGGGCCTTCACGACCAAGGGATAGCCCTGCTAATATACAGACAGCGCCGCCGAAAAATTTTGCAAAAAGTGTGGAGATCCATGCATTTTTAAAATGTCCGAGCATGTGGCCTTTTACTTGTGGAATTCCGCTTCCTCCAATTAATGGGTACTTTTTAATTAAGAGTCCAATCCCGCAACCGGCAAGAATCAGACATGGGAAAAGCAGAAAGGAGGCAGTGGGATGAGCGGCAAACATTGCATACATTTGAATCGATAGTGCTTCGAACGCAGCTAAAACCCAACGATAAGCAACAACAGTTACACCAACGAGGAGACCAATCAATAGACTTTTGCCAATAAGAAACAGCATATGTCGATCAGAGTTAAAAAGAGCTTTGTAGTTATTTTTCATTTTTTCACATCCTATATTTTGTTTGTTTCTACTTTTATCATAGCTAGAATTGCGTAATTTGTAAAGTAAGCGATAATTGTTGGAATATTAAAATATCGATTGTGAGAGGGAATTTATTTGTGTGAATAACATTTAAATCTATGTGTAAAATAAGGCGGAAAGGAGTTTTTGTATGGATAACATTGAGAATAAGAGGAATGAATGGAAAAGAATTCCAAAACATATCGGGATCATTCCGGATGGCAATCGCAGATGGGCAAAACAGCGTGGACTGGAAAAGCAAATGGGATATGAATTTGGAATTGAGCCGGGATTTAAATTATATGAGATGTGCAGACAATTGGGCATTGAAGAACTGACACTTTATGGATTTACTGTCGATAATACAAAAAGACCAGCCATACAAAAACAAGCCTTTCAAAAGGCTTGTGTAGATGCGGTAGAAACTTTGGCAGAAAAAGATGCCGAGCTGTTGGTTGTAGGCGACAGCAATTCAAGCTGTTTTCCAAAGGAGCTGATTCCTTACCGGATTCGAAGAAAATTTGGAGATGGAGGAATACGTGTCAATTTCTTGGTAAATTATGGATGGGACTGGGACTTAAATTATCCAAGTGGGATTGCATCTAAAGATATTTCAAGAATTGATTTAATTCTTCGCTGGGGCGGACATTGCAGGCTAAGCGGGTTTCTTCCGGTACAGTCTGTATACTCGGATTTTTATACTTTACCGGAGCTATGGCCTGATTTTGAAGAAAATCAATTTTACCGTGCATTAGATTGGTACCAGAGGCAAGACATTACCTTAGGCGGTTGATGACTTTAGGGAGCCTGAAATATTCCTATTGCAGTGATTCAATGAATTCATTAAAATCATCAAAATCACTTTGGATAAATTCATAAAGAACAGGCTCTTTGAATTCATATTTTGCGGTAGGGATAATCATTAGGTTGATGCCGCTTTTGTGCAGGCGATTCTCTAAATCCCGGATATCATCTTTTGTATAAGCGGCGATAACCAGCTGCCCATAGTCACTGATGTAATAAAGCCCATGTACGTCCTCGTTTAAGCGGAAGGTTTGACGTATGACGTGGTCGTTGTTGTGATTGAATTCCAAATATAATCTCCCGTTATCGTGAATGGTTTGCATTGCTCCGGCACTGAAGTGAGAAAATTCACTTTCAAACTCATCCGGATCGACTAAAATTTCAAATAGAGTCACAAATTCCGGACGATTTAATAGCATGGCAACTTCTGCCGGAGAGACGGAGAAGGAAGAACGCTTTTTTGCAAAGCATACCTTTTCATTTTCTAATTTTAATTCAGAAAGTACAATTTTATAAGAGTTTTCTACCTCGATCAATGATTCTGACAAATAGGATAGAGAACCATCAGGATTCAAGAATTCTTCGATGGTATTTCTGCAGAGTGTGGAAGGCTGTTTTTCAGAAATCTCTTCTATCTGTGCATTTTTTGACAGAAGGTAAGAGGCACCCTCAATATCTCTTCCAAAAGTACGCATGAGGTAGTAGTGAATGACTTGATGATGTGATTTCATGGAAGTGCACAGTTTATCAGCAATAGCGTTAAGTTCTTCGGCATTCAGTATAATCGGGTCTTCCAATAAAAATGCATATTCACTTTGCGGTTCACAAGGAGTTGTGTTTAAAGCAAATGTGGTTTTTACAAATTGCTGGACCAAATAACGGGCTTCCCGTTCATTTAGGTTCTTTTTTTCGCCGCCAAGACCGTCGATTAGCGTCTTTTCAATTAAAGTAATCTCAAAGGATTCATTTCCTACTACACTGCGATAAGTTTCAAGACCAAATTCTTCTGCATCAAAATAAAAAAATTGATGGAAATCAGAAAAAAGAGAAGGACTTTCTATTGCCCAGTGAATATGCAAGCCGATGACTCCCATCAGCCTTGTATCGGTCACATAAGCAGAGATAAATTTATGTTCACCAACTGTGACAGCATTACTTGCGCCGCCTTGAATTACTTTTAAATCGTTTCGGTTCAATCTATTTCCTCCATGATTGTTGATATAGTCTTAATAATAAAGTATACCCTATTTTTTCATAAAAGTGTTAAATTAAATTTAAAAATCAGCAGGAGAGGTAAGGTAAAATATACTAACATGTATATTTAAAGAATAAATATATGCGCTTATGCCCTTATTGAAGCATATTTACTCATAATAAAAGCGACCAAATCGTTAAAAATTAAACAAAAAAGAAGAGAGTAACTTGCGATAAAAAGATGGAATAAGAGATTGACAGGAAAATAAGTTGAGTATATAATTTTTGTAAAACTTATGCAAAGTAGATATGCAAAAGTATTTGGCATAATAAAACACAAAACGACAAGAAAATAGAAACTGCTAGAAAGGAGACTTCGTTATGAGCGAGGAAATAAAACTAAGAGTCTCTCAAATTGAAAAATATTTTCCTGGCGTCAAAGCTTTGGATAAAATTGATTTTTCGGTGCGAAAAGGAACAGTTCATGCGCTTTGCGGAGAAAATGGTGCCGGAAAATCGACACTTATGAAAATCATAAATGGAATTTATAAACCGGATGCAGGAACCATTTTTATGGATGAAAAGCCTGTCCAGATAAAAGATCCGATTCAAGCTCAAAATTTGGGTATTGCAATGATTGCACAAGAGTTAAATTATGTGCCGGAGATGTCTGTAAAGGAGAATCTTTTTTTAGGAAGACTGCCTGTTAATAAATTTGGTAAAGTCAAATGGAAAGAGGTGAGAGAAAAGACAATCCACCTTTTAGAGGAAGAGGGCTTAAGCTATAAAGCGGATCAAAAGTTAAAAACCTTAACCGTATCCGATATTCAAATGCTCGAAATTATAAAAGCAATTTCAAATGACGCACAGATTATTGTAATGGATGAACCAACCTCTGCGATTACACAAAGAGAAGTAGCTCTTTTGTTTGATAAAATCAAGGTTTTAAAAGAAAAAGGAGTAAGTATTATATATATTTCTCACAAGCTGGATGAGGTATTCCAAATTGCGGATGATATTACTGTTTTTCGAGATGGGAGCGTTGTCAAGAGCATGCGTGCAGAAGATACGAATATTGATGAAGTGATTGCACTCATGGTTGGAAGAAAGATGGAGAATGTATACCCAAAAGAAGATATTACTATTGGAAAGAATCTTTTGGAAGTTGAAAATTTATGCAGTGAAAATCTGTATGAAGATGTATCGTTTCATTTAAATTGCGGCGAGATCATTGGTTTTGCAGGTCTTGTTGGAGCAGGAAGAACTGAAGTGATGCGTTCTTTATTTGGATTGGAAAATATATCGTCAGGAGAAATACGTATCTCAGGTAAAAAAGTCAGTATTCGGAATGTAAGGTGCAGTATAAGAAATGGCATGATTATGCTTTCCGAAGACAGAAGAAGATATGGAATTGTGCCGGTTCGAAGCGTCATGGAAAATGCCAGCCTCTCCTCTCTGAACCAATTTGTATACCGGGGCTATACCCACAAGAGAAAAGAGAGAGAAGTAGTAGGAAAATATTTTGAAAAAATGAATGTAAAAACACCTACATTGGAAACTGCTATCCAATCTCTTTCAGGAGGAAATCAGCAAAAAGTACTTTTGGCAAAATGGATGCTGCGAAATCCAGATATTTTGATCTTGGATGAACCGACAAGAGGAATTGACGTCGGTGCAAAATTTGAAATCTATAAACTGATGACTGAGATGGCAAAAGAGGGGAAAGGGGTTATTATGGTTTCCTCTGAACTGCCGGAGTTGATTGGAATGTGTGACCGGATATATGTGATGTGTCAGGGCAGAATAGAAGGAGAGCTGCATAAGGAAGCATTCTCTCAAGAAGCAATTATGAAATATGCTACAGGAACAATATAAAGGGAGGAAAAAGAATGAGATTAAAAGACAATGTAAGTCAGGCAATGCAGAAATATTCTATATTCTTTGTATTGTTAGTAATGATACTAATTTCCATGACACTGAATGAGAATTTTTTCAGTCCCGGTAATTTGACAAATATAGCAAGACAGTTAGCGGTTGCAACGATATTGGCATATGGAGAAATGCTTCTTATTATAAGCGGGATGCTGGATTTGTCTGTAGGTGCAGTATTAGCGCTGTCAGGTGTTTTATCTGTGAGCTTTTATAAAGCTACGGGTTCTTTGCTCGGCGCATTTGCCGTAGCGATACTTGTTGCAGTACTATGTAATATCGTGAATGCTTTTTTTGTTGCAAATTGCAAGATGCCTGCATTTATCGTCACATTAGCTATGACAATGGTAGCGAGAGGAATGGCACTTTATTATACAAGCGGGCAAAATATTCTTCAGATTTCAGATTATAAGGTGTTTGGACAGGGAAATCTAGCAGATGTTCCGATCTTTTCGGGAACCCCTTTCTTTAAAATGATACCGATTCCAATCGTCTTCTTAGTACTTATCACGATTGTGATCTGGTACGTTTTGAATCATACGAGGTTTGGACGTTCCCTTTATGCAATTGGAGGAAATGAAGAGGCTGCGATTGCATCAGGTATCAATGTAATTCGCTCAAAGTACATTGCATTCATATTAAATGGCATTTTAGTAGGTATCGCCGGAATTTTATATATGTCTCGTGTAAATGCCGGACTTCCGAATGGAGCAGTGGGATATGAAATGGAAGGACTGACCGCAGCGATTGTAGGCGGTACGAGTTTTACTGGAGGTGTTGGCACAACGCTTGGAACTTTGGTCGGCTCTTTTATCATCGGATGTTTAAACAATATTATGAATTTACAAGGGGTTGACTCCTATGTAAAACAGATTGTCAAAGGCGGCATCATTGTAGCAGCCGTTTTATATGACTTAAAATTCAAAAATAAAAAGAGCATAAAAGTCATTTTGGGTAACCGAGATACGGAAATTAAAAAGGAGCAAGCCGAGTGAGCTTTATTGCAGAAGTCTCATTGGATCGTCTTAAATTATTTATTCAAATATAATTTAAAAAGAAAGGAAAAATGTATTATGAGAAAGAAGATTTTAGCGGTATTATTGGTTTTAACACTGGTACTTACTGCCCTGGCTGGCTGCGGAGGAGATAATAAAGACGCGCAGGGTGATAAAGATGGGTATCGAGTAGCGTACATTGCGAGAGCACAATCTGACTCCTTTGCTGCTTGGCTGGCAAATGAAATGAAGGCAGAAGCAGACAATTATGATGACATTACTTTGGATGTAATTGATGGGCAGGCAGATGATGAGAAAGAAAACGCTGCGATTGAAAATGCAATTGCAAACGGCTACGATGCAATTATTGTACAGCCAAACAATGGAGAGGCACAGCGCCCTTATGTAGAACAGATTGTAAGTGCAGGAATTATTGCGATTACGACAAATGCTCGTATTGACGGAATTGAAGGAGCTTCTTCTGTCGATGCCGACCCATATGTACAAGCGAAGGTAAATGCGGAAGCTGCAATCAAGCAGGTGCCGAAAAACGGAAAAGTAGTTGTCCTGAAAGGACCTTCCGGCAACTTCCATGCAGATGAAAGACTAAAGGCTTGGAAAGAAGTATTCTTTAGTGCAAGACCTGATGTTAAGATTCTTGCCGAAGATTTTGCTAATTGGAACAAGGATGAAGCAATGCAGCTTATGGAAGACTGGATCATGGCACATGGCGAAATCGATGCCATCATTTCTATGAATGACAACATGGCAGCGGGTGCTTTGGAAGCAGTGAAAGGTAAAGCGGAATATGCAGATATCCTGTCTTACGGTGTAGATGGTACTGCGGAAGCGTGTCTTTTAATTGAAGAGGGTAAAATGACATCCACTTGTCTGCAATCTGCAATTGACCTCGCTAAGCTGAACATGGAAACGGTTCATAAGCTCTTAACTGGTGAAGAAACCCAGATCGATACAGATATTGCTGCACCACTTATTACGAAAGATAATGCAAGTGAGTACGTAAATATCTACAAAGAAAGAGGACTCATTACAGAATAAGAATGATAAAGCTAGGTGTCTTAAGGGTTAAAATTAAGGCACCTTTCTTAAATTAAAATGAAAGGATATACGGAGTATGAAAAATAGAGCAGCTTATATGACCGAACTAAATAAAATGGAGATTCGGGAGATTCCGATGCCTGAAGTCGGAGAACAGGAAGTTTTGATCAAGTTGGAATATGTAGGGATTTGCGGCTCCGATGTCCACTATTTTCATGATGGCAGATGCGGAGATTTTATAGTGGACGGCGAATTTATGCTAGGGCATGAATGTGCGGGAACGATTATTGAAGTTGGAAGCGGTGTGAAAAAACTTACTGTCGGAGATCGGGTAGCGTTAGAGCCGGGGATTACATGCGGACAGTGTGAGTTTTGTAAATCAGGCAAATATAATCTTTGTCCGGATGTACAGTTTTTAGCAACACCTCCGGTTCCGGGCTGTTATGAAAATTACATTGCATTTCCCGAAAATATGTGTTTTAAATTGCCAAACAATATCTCCACGAAAGAGGGAGCTCTTGTGGAACCGCTTTCCGTTGGACTACACGCAGCCGCACAAGGACAGATTGGTCTTGGGGATCACGTGATTATTCTTGGATCGGGCTGCATTGGATTGGTTACGCTGCTTGCTTGCAAAGCAAGCGGAGCAACGGACATTACCGTTGTCGATGTGATTCCAAAGCGCTTGGAATATGCAAAAAAGCTGGGTGCCACCAGGGTAATAAATGGAAAAGAAGTCGATGTGATTGCTGAAATGGATAAAATAACCGGAGGAGCAGGTATTGAAAAAGTAATAGAAACAGCAGGATCGCCAATTACTATTGCACAGACGCCGTATCTGGTAAAAAACGGAGGAACGATTGTTCTTGTAGGACTGGCAGCAGAGCCTGAAATCCTCTTTAACTTTGGTAAAATTATGGCAAAAGAGGCAAAGATAGAGTCCGTGTTCCGGTATCGCAATATATATCCAAAGGCGATCGCAGCAATCGCTGAAGGGCGGATTGATGTATCAGGGATTGTTACTCACGAGTTTGAATTTGATCAGATTCAAGAGGCGTTTGAATGCGCAATTAATGAAAAAGATGAAGTTGTTAAGGCTGTCATTAAAATAACGGACTAATTGAGAGGTGAGCAGAGAGGAGCGTTCTTTTGGAATACTTGTTAGGAATTGATATTGGAACTTCGGGAACCAAAACCGTACTGTTTGATCTTGAAGCAAATGCGGTTGCTTCAAAAACTCATGAATATCCGTTGTATCAAGAGCAGAATGGCTGGGCGGAGCAAGAACCTGAAGACTGGTGGGAAGCTGTAAAAGTCGGTATTCGCTCCGTTCTTGAGCAATCAGGGATCAATGCAGAGACAATAAAAGGAATCGGGCTTTCCGGTCAAATGCATGGTCTCGTTATGTTGGATCACCAGGGAAATCCACTTCGAAAGTCCATTATTTGGTGCGACCAGAGAACCGGAAAAGAAGTGGAAGACATGAACCGCATTTTGACACCGGAAAAGATTCTTGCGATTACAGCGAATCCTGCTTTGACCGGATTTACTGCAGCTAAAATATTATGGGTGAAAAAAAATGAACCTGAAATTTATAAACAGTGTGCTCACATTTTGCTGCCGAAGGATTATATCAGATATAAGTTGACCGGTGAGTTTGCAACGGAGGTCTCCGATGCATCCGGTATGCAGTTAATGGATGTTCCAAAACGCACATGGTCAAGTGAAGTTCTAGACGCTTTTGGAATTGACCAAAGCCTGCTTGGAAAAATGTATGAATCAACAGATGTAACCGGAGCGGTTCATAAAGAAGCCGCAGAAATAACTGGATTGGCGCAAGGAATCATTGTAGTAGGAGGCGCAGGAGACAATCCTGCGGCTGCAATTGGTACCGGTATCGTCACTGAAGGAAGTGCATTTACAACAATCGGAACCTCCGGCGTTGTCTATGCAATTTCAAATCAGGTTGCGATTGATAAAAAAGGAAGAGTGCATACGCTGTGCGCTTCCGTACCGGGAAAATGGACGGTCATGAGTTGTACACAAGGCGCAGGGCTTTCCTTACAGTGGCTGAGGAATCATGTCTGCAGTGAGGAAGTTGCTGAAGCGAAGAAAAAGGGAGTAGACCCTTATGAAATTATGACTGATTTGGCTTCAAGGGTGCCCATTGGTGCAAATAAACTTCTTTATCTGCCTTATTTAATGGGTGAGCGTTCTCCTCACCCCGATCCTGATTGCAGAGGTACTTTCTTTGGGCTTTCTGCAATTCATGAGCGTGCAGAGCTAATTAGGGCTGTTTTAGAGGGCGTTGCCTATTCACAGTTGGAGTGTGTCGACGTTTTCAGAGAAATGGGCGTAGCTGTTACAGATATGATGATTTGCGGCGGCGGAGCAAGAAGCGATTTATGGCGGCAGATGTTTGCAGACTTATACCAGTGCCCGGTAAGCACGATAAAAGCAGAACAGGGAGGAGCTTTAGGCGCTGCCATTTTAGCCGGAGTCGGTGCGGGCGTATATAAGGATTTAGAAGAGACCTGCAACCGCTTAATTCTTAAAAAGGCAGTGCAGGAACCGATTGCAGAAAATAGCTTAGAGTACCAAAAATATTATAATTTATATAAAGAATTGTACGTAACCTTATTTGCCAGTTTTAAAAAATTAGCGGCTCTTTAATTTACGTTTTTGATTTAAAGTCTCCAGAAAAAATATATGTTATGGTATTAAAATAAGAAAACGCCATCTTTATGGTGTTTTTTTATTGCATATAAGAGTGAGAAGGAGTAAAATTCGTTACAGTGAAGTTTTATAAAATAGTTTTAGAAAAGTGAGAACATTATGGAAAACCGTATGTTAATAAAAAAACGAAATCGAAATAATATATATAAATTGATTTATGATTTCAAAGGAATCTCCAAGCAGGACATTGCTAAGATTCTCAATTTAAGCCTGCCTACCATAAGTCAAAATTTAACGGAGTTAAAAGAAAGAGGCTTGATTCGTGAGGATGGCACCTTTGAATCCACAGGAGGAAGAAAGGCTAGAGTGATTTGCAGTGTCGACGATTTTAAAGTGGCATTAGGAATCGATATTACAAGAAACCACATCAGTTTAGTATTAATCGATTTAAAAGGAGCCGTTTTGTACAGCCGGCGGATTCGACTTGAATTTAAAGACGAAGAATCATTTTATCAAGAGCTTGCACAAAGCATTTACGACTTTGTTGAGGAAAGCAAAGTTCAGCCAGAGAAAATTTTAGGCCTGGGAGTTTCGCTTCCTGCAATCATTGGTGAAGACGGAAAAACAATTACTTATATCAGTGTACTGCCTGCACCTGATAACTTGTATTATAAAATGAAGCAATACATTTCTTATCCATTTCAATTTTTTAATGACGCAAATTCTGGAGGCTTTGCTGAATTTTGGAGGAGAGATTCGCAAGAGCCGATTGTATATGTATCTTTAAGCAACAGTGTAGGCGGTGCTATTATGTATTCACAGAGTGCATATCATGGGATGAACCACCGCAGCGGTGAATTTGGACATATCACTTTAGTAAACGACGGAAGAACTTGTTATTGCGGGCAAAAGGGATGTGCGGATGCCTATTGCAATGCAAAATTGCTTTCAGATTTGACAGATGGAAATCTGGCAGAATTTTTCAAGAAAGTTGACCGAGGAGAGAAAGAGTACTTAGAAGCATTTGAAGAGTATCTGCAATACCTCGCCCAGCTGGTCTATAATTTGAGAATGACATTCGATTGTGACGTAGTGTTAGGCGGTTACGTAGGGAGCCATATGGAAAAACACGTAGGAAGATTGACCGAGCTTGTGAATCAGCGCAATCCATTCGAAAAAAAAGGTTTTTACATCAAGGTCTGCGATTATAAATTTGAAGCATCTGCGGTCGGAGCAGCATTACACTATGTAGATGATTATATTAAAAAAATATAATAAAATATGAAGGGAAGTATGTTTGACATTCTAATTTTGCGGTTATATAATGAATATACAATTTAATACCTTATCAAGAGTGGCAGAGGGATAGGCCCTGTGAAGCCCGGCAACCTATGTGCTTGAGTTATTCAGGCAGAAAAGGTGCTAAGTCCTACAGATATAATCTGAGAGATGAGGAGAAGATAGCAATATGCAGCTTTGCCTCTTCCTTGGAAGAGGCTTTTTTATCTAATAGGAAAATTTCTTTCCCACGATATAAAGCGTAGAGTATCCAATCCTATCTTATGTGTATTTTGTAAAAAGGAGGAAAGAAAATGGTAAAAAGATTATTTACATCTGAGTCCGTAACAGAAGGACATCCAGATAAAATGTGTGATCAAATCTCTGATGCAATTTTAGATGCGATATTTGAGCAGGACCCAAACGGGAGAGTTGCAGCAGAAACAACCGTAACAACGGGACTTGCAATGGTAGTTGGAGAAATCAGCACGAATTGCTATGTGGACATTCCGAAAATTATTCGCAGTGTAATCAATGATATTGGGTATACGAAGGGTGAATACGGATATGACGGGAGCACATGCGCAGTGATGACAGCGATTGATGAACAATCTGGTGACATTGCTATGGGTGTTGACAAGGCATTGGAGTATAAAGAAGGTACCTTGCAGGATAATATTGAATCAATCGGTGCAGGCGATCAGGGAATCATGTTTGGTTTTGCCTGCAATGAAACAGAAGAGCTGATGCCGATGCCGATTGCGCTGGCACATAAATTAGCAATGCAGCTGACAAAAGTCAGAAAGTCAGGTGAGTTGACCTACTTACGGCCGGATGGAAAAACGCAGGTAACCGTTGAATATGACGGCGATAAAGTTGCTCGTGTAGATACGGTGCTTATTTCCACCCAGCACGATCCGGATGTAACGCAGGAACAGATCCGCAAGGATATTATTGAGCATGTGATTAAACCGATTGTTCCGGCGGAGCTTTTGGATGAAAATACAAAGTATTACGTAAATCCGACGGGACGTTTTGTAATAGGCGGACCGCATGGGGATTCCGGTTTGACGGGAAGAAAGATTATAGTAGATACTTATGGTGGTTATGCAAGACATGGCGGCGGCGCGTTTTCAGGGAAAGACCCTACAAAAGTAGATCGCTCCGCAGCGTATGCAGCAAGATATGTTGCTAAGAACGTTGTTGCTGCCGGACTTGCTGATAAGTGTGAGATTGAGTTGGCTTATGCCATTGGAGTTGCAAAGCCAGTATCTATCTTAGTAGAAACCTTTGGAACCGGAAAAATTTCCGATGAAAAAATATCAGAGCTGGTAGAAAAACATTTTGACTTAAGACCTGCTGCAATTATTCGGGATTTGGATCTGCGCAGACCGATCTATCGAAAGCTTGCAGCATATGGACACTTCGGCAGAACAGATATCGATTTGACTTGGGAAAAAACAGACAAAGCTGAGATTTTGCGTAAAGAGGCACAGCTTTAAACAAAAAAGCATACAATAAAAGGGAAATGGTCGCATAAGGTTGACCATTTCCTTTTTTTGAAGTAAAATAGGAAAAATATTAATAAAATTTGGAGAATGCAAGGAAACCTGCAAAATACCCCGTTTTATAAAAAAATTTAAGAGAGGAAGCAATCAAATGGGAGTAAAAGTAGCAAAATTTGGGGGAAGCTCCGTAGCAGACGCCATTCAGCTATCCAAGGTCAAAAACATTATACAAGCCGATGCGGATAGACGATATGTGGTGGTATCTGCTCCGGGAAAACGCTTTAGTGAAGACAACAAAATGACAGATTTACTGTATTTGTGTAAGACGCACATTGAGCATAATGTACCGTATGATCAAGTATTTCAAGTTATTTGTGACCGATTTCGGGCCATGGAGATGAACCTTGGTGTCGATGTAAATTTAGAATCGGAGTTTATTGAAATACGAAAAAAACTTGAGGCTGGCGCGAGCGCAGATTACATTGCAAGCCGCGGTGAGTATCTGAGTGCGCTTTTGACTGCCGCTTATTTGGAATACGATTTCGTCGATTCTGCGGGATTGGTTCAATTTGATAAAAAAGGAAGATTTCTGGATGAGGAAACTAATGAAGCCCTTTCAAAAGCTTTAGCAGAGCATAAGAAGGCAGTCATTCCGGGGTTTTTCGGAACTTATCCGGATGGAAGCATTAAAACCTTCTCTAGGGGGGGATCGGATATAACAGGCTCTTTGATTGCAAGAGCTGTAAAAGCAGATGTGTATGAAAATTGGACGGATGTGCCGGGATTCTTAGTTGCAGACCCACGCATTGTAAAGAACCCGGAGCCGATTAAAATGGTATCTTATCAAGAATTAAGGGAATTATCCTATATGGGTGCAAGTGTGCTGCATGAGGATGCGGTATATCCTGTAAGAGAGGCGAACATTCCGATTAATATTCGAAATACGAATGATCCGCAGCATCCGGGCACGATTATTTTATCAGAACCAAACCACAGTTCTGATCGTATTGTAACAGGGATTGCAGGAAGCAAAGACTTCTCTGTTATAGCAATATCAAAAAATATGATGGCTTCGGAACGTGGATTTATCCGCCGTATCTTGAGTATATTGGAAGATTATGACGTTCCGGTAGAACATTTACCGAGCGGGATTGATACAATCTCCATCGTCGTTTCCAATAAAAAGCTCAACCACGCCTTGGATGAAATTTTAGAAGAAATTGAACGAAAGGTACAGCCGGATAAGATTGATGTATTTAATAATATGGCATTGATTGCGACTGTAGGAGCAGGGATGACCAATCGCTTGGGCGTATCAGCGACACTGTTTACAGCGCTTTATGAAGCGAAGGTAAACATTCGTATGATTGATCAAGGCTCCAGTGAAATCAATATCATTGTTGGCGTAGAAAACAAAGATTTTGAAACGGCAATTAAGGCCATTTACAATGCTTTGGTGAAAGAAAGAGCGTAAAATAAAATAGCAGCAGGTATTTCCGTTTTCGGATTGATGTACCTGCTGTTTTTTTGTTTTTCAAATGATTATATTTGATTACCAACAAACAATTGAACAAATTTCTTAACTAAAATTAAGAAAATTACTAATATTTCTTAATTTTAAGATGCTATAATATTTTAGTAGGATAATAATTCATATTTTAATACGGAGTTGAATGAAATGCAAAGAAAACGAATTTTAATTGCGGATGACAGTCCTGAAATCATAGAATTATTGACGATTTTGCTTGATTCGGAAGGGTATGAGGTCATTACGGCAACGGATGGTGAGAATGCGGTCAAACTAGTGGATGATACCATTGATCTGATTGTATTGGATGTGATGATGCCTTACAAATCTGGATTTATAGCCTGTAAAGAAATTCGTGAAAAAACCATTGCACCGATTCTTTTCCTTACGGCGAAAGACAGTGATTCCGATAAAGCGATTGGATTCAGTGCAGGCGGAGATGATTATTTGTCAAAGCCGTTTTCTTACCCTGAATTTCTGGCACGTGTAAAGTCGCTTTTAAGACGTTACTATGTTTATCAAGGGAAGCAGTATAAGGAAGAAAGCAACACTTTATGCATTGATCCGCTCTGCATTGATTTAAACGAGCAGAAAGTTTTTGTAGAAGAGAAAGAGATCGTGCTGACCGCTTTAGAATACCGAATTCTTGTTTTGATGGCTAAAAACAGAAAAAAAATTTTTACGGCACAAAATTTATATGAGAGTATTTGGAGTGAACCTTATTTTTATTCTGCAAACAACACGATAATGGTACATATTTTAAAGCTCCGAAAAAAAATAGAGTCAGATTATAAGAACCCGAAGATTATTAAAACTGCTTGGGGGAAGGGTTATTATGTTGATTAGCAAGCTACGAAAAGAAAGTCTTTATTCTCAGGTTTTGTTATATATTATTGTTTCTGCGGGGATTGCACTGGTGATTTACGGAACTGCCGTTTTTTATTTAAGCAACTATTTGCAGGATCATAGCAGCCGTCCGAAAATTGTCGAACAGGACTCAAAAAAATACGCACGTAGATTACAGCGCTTTATAGAGGTTCATGAATTAGAGCGTACAGATATAGAAAAAATTGCACGTTGGAATCAAATCAATTGGTATGTCTCTTTAAAGATTTATCGTAAGGACATCGTGTACTTTGATTCTTTTCTTTATTATGCAAATTGGAAAAATCGAAAAAACGGAAAGGTGACGAAGGGATTTGGCTGGGATGAAACATCGCGTCCGACTTTTGAATATCCAATTCAGTTTCAGGACGGAGAGGCGAACTTATTAATCAGTGGCGATTATTTTTATCAATATGAAATGATGATTTCTTTTGCGAGCTTTGCGATCTTTCTTACTACTTTTCTGATCTGTTTCATATTTCTATGCCGGAGACGCTTTGGGTATATAGATGAGATACACAAAGGGCTGGAACGAATGAACAGAGAAGAGCCAGGATACCGGATCAACTTAAAAGGGAACGATGAGCTGACTTGCTTAGCCGCTTATATCAATGTAATGAATGCATCTATTCAGAATCAGAGGAAGCTGGAGCAGGAAATGATTGAAAAGAATCAAGAGGTCATTGCAGCAATCTCACATGATATTCGTACACCCCTTACCTCTGTCATATGCTATTTGGATTTTTTAAAAGACTGCCGATACGAAAGTCAGGAAATGATGAGGCGATATGTGGAAAATGCGAGAACTCGTGCATATCAAATAAAGGGGATGACAGAGGAACTTTTTGAAAGGTCTGTACGAAAAGAACGACAGGAAGCATTCAATTGGGAAGTATTGGATGGGAATGAACTGATTTCACAGGTTATTTCGGAGATGTATTTTACTTTGCAGGAAAATGGTTTCCATTCCGATTTTAATTATAATTTAAAAGAAGCCTTCGAGATTAATGTAGATGTCATTGCATTCAGACGTGTTTTTGATAACATCACCTCCAACATATTAAAGTATGCGGATCCGACTTTACCGGTATTTCTTCATGTCGAAATCAAAGGAGAGAATCTTTTTATTGTAGAAAAGAATATTAAGTCAGCCGAGTTATATGTAGAAAGCACTGGAATCGGGTTGTATAGCAGCAAAAAAATTGTAAGCCAGCACAGAGGTGAAATGGAAGTGAAAAATGAGGGATACTATTTTGAAGTATCTATAAAATTTCCGGTTATCGAAAAATAAGGAATTTTCAGATTTTTTTAAGATTATATTAAGTTTTTTTATCTATGCTTAAGCCATGGGGGTTAAAAACCCTGTGGCTTATTTTTTTACTTCATATCTTATTAACTATTTATTTTTATCTTATTGTTGAGGAGGATAAACTTATGGGAAAGAAGATTCCAATGTGGCAGATTGCACTCATCCTACTTGTTTTAATTGCATTACTAATCTATACACTGGTTATCATAGGAGGAACAGTACATATTCCAATCGCTGCAACAGCAGCTATTGCATCATTAATTGCAATAAAAAATGGTTTTAAGTGGTCTTTTCTTGAGAAAGCAATGATTAATGGCATATCACGTGCAATGCAGGCAATTTTAATTTTATTTGTAATTGGCATGGTCATTTCGACCTGGATTGCCGGAGGAATCGTGCCGGCAATGATTTATTATGGACTAATGATAATAAAACCATCTATTTTCTTAGTAGCAAGTATGCTGCTATGCTCAATTGTAGCACTTTCAACTGGATCATCTTGGACGACAGCTGGTACTGCAGGGATTGCATTGATAGGAATTGGGGCAGGATTGGGATTACCGCTTCCAATTGTTGCGGGTTCCATTATTTCCGGAGCGTATTTTGGTGATAAGATGTCTCCGCTTTCGGATACCACAAACTTAGCACCGGCAATGGCAGGGAGTAATTTATTTGAGCATATCAAGCATATGGTATTCACCGTAACACCATCTTATATTATCGCAATGGTTATTTTCGCAGTCCTCGGAATGAGGATCACGAATTCGTCTGAAGTTAATATGAATGAAGTTGCTGTACTGATGAATGGACTGCGGGATAATTTTTATATTTCCCCTTTGCTTTTAATTCCGCCTTGTCTTATCATTGCGATGGTAATATTTAAAGTGCCGGCTCTTCCGGGGTTATTCGGTGGTGCTCTTTTGGGTGTTATTTGTGCAGCGGTATTTCAGGGGGAAAATTTTGGTGAGGTTGCTACGGTAATTTCTTATGGTGGCTATGTCAGCGAAACAGGGATTGACTTTGTAGACACTCTTTTAAGCAGAGGCGGTATGAGCTCTATGTATGGTACGGTAGGAATTATTCTTTGTGCAATGTGCTTTGGAGGGGTATTAGATTCAACGAATATGCTGGCAAGTATATGTGATGTTATGCTAAAGGTTGCAAAGAGTACCGGACTTTTGGTTACTATGGTAGTAATAAGCTGCATTGCTGTTAATGCGGCTGCTTCCGATCAGTATTTATCTATTGTACTTCCGGGCAGGATGTTCAAGACTGCGTTTGAAGACCGCAAACTAAAAGCAAAGAACTTATCAAGATGCTTGGAAGATGCAGGAACGATTACCTCCTGTTTGATTCCTTGGAATACATGCGGCGCAGCAATGTCTTCTTCTTTAGGCGTTGCCACGGTTGCGTACGCGCCTTACTGCTTCTTGAATCTGATAAACCCATTGGTTTCCATATTCTATGGTTTCACCGGAATCACAATGGAAAAGATGACAGATGCAGAATACGAGGAAATTTTGGAGCAGCGGCGGCTGGATAATGAAATAGCTGCAAATGCACTGGCATAAGATGATGAGATTCAACCAATTTCTCGGTTGAAGATAAAATGAGGTAAGATAAGCAGAAAAATCCCGGCTGTTTGGCCGGGATTTTTCTGTTTTTGAGATATAGTTTTTAAAGAGAATCTTTACTCAACTCGAATTAGTTCGTATTGATCTGTGCCGTATCCTAACTTGACAGCGTGGTCAATTCCGGCTTTCCAATCTGTAGATGGATGAAGCAGGCCGAAATAATCACAGTGGCAGCTTCCTGTGCAGTCACAATTGTTTTCCTTTCTGTGTTTTAAGAGGGCATCTTCAAGCATGCTGCCCGCATTGACAGGCTGGTCATTTGCCATGTCAGAGCAACATAGATCCAATGCAACCGGGTCAAACGAAGCAAAGATACCCACATCAGGGATGACTGGAAGATCATTTTCGCCGTGGCAGTCACAGTTTGGAGAAACATCCATTAAAAAGGTTATATGAAAATGTGGTTTGTCTTTTATAACGGCGTGAGCGTATTCTGCTATTTTTTTATTCAGCACTTCTTCCGCCTCGTCCCATAGAGGGCGAATGGCATCCACAGGACAGACACCGATACATCGGCCACAACCAACGCATCGCTCAATATTAATTTGAGCTTTCTTTTCAACAAAAGAAATTGCATCGTGTGCACAGTTTTTTCGACAAGCCCCGCAGCTTATGCAGCGTTTTTGACTCACCACGGGTTTACCGCTGTTATGCATTTCCATTTTACCGGCTCTTGAACCACCGCCCATGCCTAAATTCTTTAAAGCACCGCCCATGCCCGTAGACTCATGACATTTAAAATGATTCATTGAAATGATGACATCGGCATCCGTTAAGACTCGTCCTATCTTTGCTTCCTTAACGTACTCACCATCAATGGGGACCAAGGTTTCATCAGTTCCTTTTAAACCATCAGCAATCAGGATATGACAACCGGTCGTAAAGGGATTATATCCGTTTTCATAGGCGGATTCCAAATGGTCTAAGGCATTTTTACGGCCGCCGACATAAAGTGTATTTGCATCAGTAAGAAAAGGCTTTCCTCCATTTTCTTTTACGATGTCTGCGATGACCTTTGAAAAATTAGGACGAAGATAAGCTAAATTTCCCGGCTCACCAAAATGAATTTTTATAGCAGCATACTTATTTCGAAAGTCGATGTGATCAATACCCGCTTCCTTCACTAATTTTTTCAATTTATCGAGCAGGCTTACACCTACCTCGGTACGAAAGCTAGTGTAGTAAATCTTTGCTTTTTCCATAATACTCCTCCTAAAGGTTTCTTCTTGTTTTCAGTATAGCAAATTCGGAATAGAATTCCAAAACAATTAAATGAATTTTAATTTTAAAGATAGGAAACTATTCATTAAAAAGATGTCTTAGTATTTGATCCGGATTGTCCAAAAATAATTTTGATAACTGATAGTGCTCCGTTTCTTGGTAGGGAACAAGCTTTATGTTAGATTCTGTAAGTTGATAAATTTGAGAATTGGGAAATGCCATTAGTATCGGAGAATGTGTTGCTATGATGAACTGTGAATTTTTCTTTATCAAAATATTTATTTCAGCCATAAGAGTCAGAAGTCTTGATGGCGAAAGGGCAGCTTCGGGTTCGTCGAGAATATAAATGCCATTGCCTTCAAAACGGTTTTGCACTAAGGCGAGGAAGCTTTCACCATGAGATTGTTCATGAAGAGATTTTCCTCCATAGCTGCTAAAAAGCTCTAAATCATCTACATTGGTGGCAAAATTGTAAAAGCTTTCCGCACGAAGGAAAAAACCATCCTTTGCAATGGATGATCTTGATATTGTCAAATACTTATATAAATCCGAATGGGTACTGCTTGTAGAGAAATTGAAATTTTTACTGCCGCCTTCTGCGTTAAATCCGTAAGCAACAGCGATTGCTTCGAGCAATGTAGATTTTCCGGTTCCGTTTTCTCCCACAAAAAAAGTAATATCATTTGTAAAAGGAATCTCTGCATTCTGCATAAGATGTCGAACAATTGGAAGATTGTAAAGATAGGACCTTCTGTCAACTTCTTGATTTAAAAAAATGCTGCTGATATATTTTCTTTCCACCAAATGCCCCCCTGTTTGATTATAAATGGTCTTTAATTTAATATAATAACACTTATTTTACACCAAGTTTATCATAGGAAACATGCATTTGCAATTTTGCACAGATGATCTTTATAAATAGTACAGTTTTAAGGATAAACTTTGTAAAAAAGGGGAAGAAAGGTATAGAAAGACATGAAAATGTAACATTTAAAATGCGGCTCAATTTTGATTTTATAGAGATAGTATGCTATAATATTGTGTTATTATATATGCTTATTTCATGAGTGTATATAGGATAATAAGGATGAAAAGAAAAACAGAAAAGTATCACATATAGAGATTATTAAGAAGGGATCATGAAAGATGGGGTTACTAGAAAAAATCTTTGGCGATTTGAACGCTAAAGAAGTAAAAAAAGTAGAGAAGATTGTTGATCAGATTGAAGCCTTAGACGAGCAGATGAAAGCACTTACAGATGAAGAGCTCAAAGCGATGACGCCAAAGTTTAAGGAGCGTCTGGCGGGAGGAGAAACCTTAGATGACATTCTGCCGGAAGCGTTCGCGGTATGCAGAGAATCTGCTTGGAGAAGCTTGGGACTGAAACATTTTCGCGTACAGCTAATCGGTGGCGTTGTATTGCATCAAGGACGGATTGCGGAAATGAAAACCGGTGAAGGTAAGACTTTGGTAGCGACCTTGCCTGTTTATTTGAATGCATTAGAAGGAAAAGGCGTACATGTTATTACCGTAAATGATTATCTGGCAAAACGTGATATGGAATGGATGGGAAAGCTGTATACTTTTCTAGGCCTGACCGTTGGCTGCGTGGTGCATGGAATTACCAATGAGGTTCGTAAGGCTGCATATCGTGCGGATATTACGTATGGAACAAACAATGAGTTTGGATTCGACTATCTTCGAGATAATATGGTTATCTATAAGGAAGACTTGACACAAACACAGCTGAACTTTGCGATTGTGGATGAAGTTGATAGTATTTTGATCGATGAGGCGCGTACTCCTCTGATTATTTCCGGACAAGGTGA
This sequence comes from Sinanaerobacter sp. ZZT-01, assembly GCF_035621135.1. Classification (NCBI taxonomy): domain Bacteria; kingdom Bacillati; phylum Bacillota; class Clostridia; order Peptostreptococcales; family Anaerovoracaceae; genus Sinanaerobacter; species Sinanaerobacter sp. ZZT-01. Next base: position 1,042,511 of record NZ_CP141728.1, on the reverse strand, counting down.
AAAATCGACAGATCTTTATCATGTTGCAAATCGTTTTATCCGTACCTTCAAGCAGGATGTGGATTTTACCATGGAGGAAAAGGATAAGACCGTTTCCATTACAGAGGAAGGCGTTGCGAAGTGTGAAGAACATTTTAAAATCGACAATTTTTCCGACCCCGAGAACATGGAAATCAATCATCACGTTCACATTGCACTCAAAGCACATAACTTGATGAAAAGAGATGTAGATTACATTGTTAAAGATGGCGAAATTGTCATTGTCGACGAATTCACAGGGCGTTTGATGTTCGGCAGACGGTACAGTGACGGTCTGCATCAGGCGATTGAAGCAAAAGAAGGGATGGATATTCGCCAAGAATCTAAAACGTTGGCGACCGTTACTCTGCAAAATTATTTTAGAATGTATCAGAAACTTGCCGGTATGACAGGTACAGCTAAGACGGAAGAACAGGAATTCCGCGACATCTACAATATGGATGTTGTCGTGATTCCGACGAATAAGCCGATTGCAAGAGTAGATAAAGAGGACTCCATCTATGGAACAGAACGAGGCAAATTCAAAGCGATTGCGGAACAGATTGAAGCGCATCACAAGAACGGTCAGCCGGTCTTGGTCGGTACGATTTCGATTGAAAAATCTGAAGCAATCAGTGAAGTATTAAAGAAAAAAGGTATCAAACATAACATTTTGAATGCAAAACAGCATGAGAAAGAAGCAGAGATCATCGCTGAAGCCGGAAGACTGGGAGCTGTTACCATTGCAACGAATATGGCTGGTCGTGGTACGGATATCCTGCTCGGTGGTAACCCGGACTTTGAAGCAAAGAAAGAAATGAGAAAACAAGGCTTTGATGATACGGCGATTTCCTTTGCTTCCAGCTTTGTACCGCTGGAGGACCCTGAGCTCATTAAAGCGAGAAAAGAATATAACCGGTTATTGGAGCACTTTAAGAAGGAACGTGCAGATGAGCAGGAACAGGTAAAAGAGATAGGTGGCTTGCATATCATTGGTACAGAACGTCATGAATCAAGACGTATCGATAATCAGCTGAGAGGACGTGCTGGACGTCAGGGTGATCCGGGTTCTACTCAGTTCTTCATCTCCTTAGAAGACGAATTAATGCGTCTGTTCGGCGGCGAGCGTATTCAAGGGATTATAGACAAACTGCGTGTACCGGAAGACGAAGCGATTGAAGCAGGAATGCTTACCAAGTCTATCGAAAATGCACAGAAGAAAGTAGAAGGCCGGAATTTTGGAATTCGTAAGTATGTATTACAATACGATGATGTTATGAATAAGCAGAGAAGCATTATCTACAGCGAAAGAAGACGGGTTTTGAACGGAGAAGACCTGCGTGAGCATATGATGTCGATGCTTGAGGATATTGTAGATGAAAACATTGAAATCTGTGTAAGCGGTTCAAGATTCCCGGAGGAATGGGACATCGAAGGACTGAATACAAACATTCATAAGTATTGTTCAAAATTAGAGGACTTATCCTACGGTAAAGAAGAACTACAAGACTTGACCGCAGAAAAGCTTCGCAAAGATGTGATAGAAAAATTCCTTATTTACTATAAGCAGAAAGAAGAGGAAATCGGAGAAGAAAGAATACGTGAACTGGAGCGTATGATTTTATTGCGAGTCGTTGATACCAAGTGGATGGATCACATAGATGCAATGGATCAACTGAAATCCGGTATCGGTCTTCGTGCACTTGGGCAGGAAGATCCGGCGAGAGCTTATTCCAATGAAGGCTTTGATATGTTTGAGCTGATGATTAAATCCATCAAGGATGACACGGTAAAATTCTGTTTCAACGTTACCGTTCAGACGCAGACGCAGCGTAAGCAGATTATGAATGCCGGAGAGAGTTCAAAAGCTGAATTTAATGGCAGTATGGCCGGTGAATCGGGTAATGTTCCAGCGGAGACAAAGGTTCCGGAGCGTGAGAAAAAGCAAGAACCGGTGCATAAGGAGCCAACCGTCGGAAGAAATGACCCTTGTCCATGCGGAAGTGGGAAAAAGTATAAAAAATGCTGCGGTGCAAATATAAGTGATGCGGAGTAATTTTAGTGAAATAAACGTGTATTTGGTGACGTTAAAAAGATAATTGATTGAAGGGATGTGAAGAGAATGCTAGAATTGGATTCCATCAAATCGGAATTAGCATGCGAAATAAAAAATCTAAATGAATTGGGTGAGTCCCTTTGACGTGGCGAAGCTTGCCATCGATTTAGAAGAAATGAACTTTAAGGTGCAGATTGAAGGATTTTGGGACGATTTGGAGGATGCGCAAAAAACTTTAAAAGAAAAAAAGAGAGTAGAAACAAAGTTAGAGGAATTTAACGGTTTAAAGACACAGCTTGAAGATGTCGAGGTACTGATTCAGATGAGTGAAGAGGCCGGTGACGATTCCATGATAGAAGAGATTCAGGAAATTTACAAAGATTTTAAGGAAAAGGCAGAAGCACTTCGACTAAGAACGCTTTTAAATGGTCCTTATGATAGCAATAATGCAATTATTTCTATTCATGCTGGCTCCGGCGGATTGGATGCGCAGGACTGGGCAGAAATGCTTCTCCGCATGTATATGAGGTGGGCAGAAAAGAAAGAATACCGCATTCAGACGTTGGACTACCAAGGTGCAGATGAAGGCGGCATTAAAAGTGCGACATTGCGTATCGAAGGAGAAAATGCATATGGGTATTTAAAGAATGAAAAAGGAGTGCATCGAATTGTGAGAATTTCTCCGTTTGATTCCTCAGGAAGAAGGCATACGTCTTTTTCTTCTTTGGATGTTACTCCGGAGCTTGATGACACGGTTGAAGTGGAAATCAATCCTGATGATATCCGTGTAGACACTTACCGATCCAGTGGTGCAGGCGGGCAGCATGTCAATAAAACAGATTCGGCGATCCGTATTACGCATATCCCTACCAACATAGTAGTAACCTGCCAAAATGAACGTTCGCAGCATCAAAACCGTGAAGTAGCGATGCGCGTATTAAAAGGAAAGTTGTATGAATTGGCTTTGCAGGAACATAAGGATAAGGTTGATGAACTGAAGGGTGACTTTAGCCAAATCACGTGGGGGAGTCAAATTCGATCTTATGTTTTCCACCCTTATAATATGGTAAAGGATCACCGAACTGGAGCCGAAGTGAGCAATGTGTACGGTGTGATGGATGGAGATTTAGACTATTTCATCAATGAGAAGCTAAAACAGAAAGAAGAAGCAGAGTCATAAGATAGAATGAATTCGCAAGTTTTAAATAAGAATGAGAGCAGCCGAAATGGCTGCTTTTGTCTTTTAATACCAGTTATAAAATTACAAAGATATAAATTAATGGAATCACAAACCATATCTTACAAACATTGACAATAAAATAGGTTCATGATATATTATAGACAAGGGCATTCTGCATGGCAACAGCGGGGTGCCTTACTGTATTTCTAAAGAATTCCCATTAAATGTAATGCGGAAATTTGGATTAAGAGGAGGTATTTTATGAGCGTAGCAACGTTAAATGCAACAGTAAGAAACGGTAAAGCAAAGAAGAGCAGGAGAGAGGGGTTTGTTCCTGCCGTTGTTTATGGAAGAGGTGTAGAAAGTACACCAATTCAATTTTGCAATAAGGATATTATTAAGGTTATCAAGGAAAACGGAAGCAGAACAACTGTTAGAATAAAGATAGGTGATGAAACAAAGATCGGAATTGTCAAGGATATCCACTTTGATCCGGTTACGTCAGAAATGCAGCATTTGGATATACAACTTGTAGATAAAGACGAAATTGTGAATTGGGAGATTCCGATTACATTCAGCGGAAGAGAGCAGTTGAAATTAAAACGTTTGTTCCTTGAGACAAACTTGTCGCAAATAAAGGTAACCGGTAAGGTAAGCGATATTCCAGACTTTATCAATATAGATGTCAGTGAAAAAGAAGCAAATGAAGATATATTAATTGCAGATTTAAATTTGGATTCGACCGTAAAGACGGTTCGTCCGGCAGAGACCATCCTTGCAGTTGTAAAATATGCAGTTGTAAACTAAGAAAGAGAAATGATATTGAATTAATCATAAATGAAAAACACCTGCTGAGGAAGATCCAGCAGGTGTTTTTTTATACCATCGAAGTACAGGCTTCAATTAGATGAAAAGGGAAAAGAAGTATAGCCGCTTACCTGTTTTACCATTCATAGAAACCGTTTGCAAAGCGTATTCTTAACTAGGAATTTCGTTGGCATTTTTTGTGAGGTAGGGTATACTAATAGTAGAGTCTTTTGAAGGAGGATGCATGGGTGGATTTGAGAAAACGAAAACGATTTATCATTAATGCAGCATATTGTTCTCTAGTAGTAGGCATTGTTATAGTGGTATTTCGATATGCAATATTTTGGATTATGCCGTTTGTCGTAGGATTTTCAGTGGCATTTGTATTAAAGCCGTTGATTGACAGGCTGTCTAAAATGACTCATATCAATCGAAAACCAATAGCAGCAATGGTATTATTGCTTTTCTATGCGACTGTAGGACTTTTGATATTTTTATTTGGGCTGCAAGTGTTTTTTTCAATTCAGAAATTCACTTATCAAATACCTGATATTTACAATGAAAAGATGGAACCGGCATTGATCAGCGGTTATAAGAGTTTGGAAATTTGGGCTGCAAATTGGGACCCCAAAATAATGAATGCCATCAGTGAGGTTGCAAAGGATCTGCTCACTCAACTGGGCAGCTTGGTATCAAGCCTTTCAACTAAAATGCTTGCAATGATTTCAGGGATTGCGGTATGGGTGCCGGGTATGTTTGTCTCCCTGATTTTTACGATAATTTCTTCCTTTTTCATTGCAATGGACTATTATAAAATAACAAGTTTTATCGTTCGGCAGTTTAACCCCCAGCACCAAGGTTTGATATTGGATATAAAAGATTATGTGGTAAGTTCCATTTTTAAGTTTATCACTTCCTACGCATTAATCATGTCCATTACTTTTGCAGAGCTTTCCATAGGATTATCCATATTGAGAATCGAAAATGCGATTTTAGTTGCATTTTTAATCTCACTGGTGGATGTACTTCCGGTACTTGGAACAGGAGGTGTAGTCATTCCGTGGATTCTCATTGAATTGGCGGGGAAAAATTATTCGCTGGCCATAGGACTGCTTGTGCTGTACCTGTTTGTTACAGTCATGCGTAATATCCTAGAACCTAAAATTGTCGGAAATCGTGTAGGACTCCATCCGGTATTAATGCTGATTAGTATGTTTGTAGGTGTAAAGCTCTTTGGTGCTTTGGGCCTGATTATATTGCCGTTTCTTCTAATCGTTGTTAAAAATTTAAATGACAGCGAGAAAATACATTTATTTAAGTAAGGAGACATTAGTGTCATGATTTTGGAAAAGTTAGCACAGGAATTTCATTTAAAACAATCTCAAGTGGAGGCTACGGTGGGCCTGATTGATGATGGGAACACCATACCGTTCATTGCAAGATATCGAAAAGAAATGACCGGAGGGTTAACAGATGTTGTACTTCGAGATTTAGATGAGCGATTGACCTATCTTAGAAATTTAGATGAACGGAAGCAGGAAGTCATCCGATTGATTGAAGAACAGGGGAAGCTTACTGAGGAATTAAAAGAGGAAATTCTGAAAGCAGAAGTTCTGCAAAGAGTGGAAGACCTTTATAAACCATTTAAGCAGAAGAAAGCAACGAGAGCTTCAAAGGCAAGAGAGAAAGGGCTGGAACCTTTAGCCGTTATCCTGATGGCGCAGCAGCTGGAAAGCGGAACGCCGGAGGATGCAGCTACACCGTTTATAAATGAAGACTTGGGAGTAGAAACTATTGCAGATGCTTTGCAGGGAGCGATGGATATTATAGCAGAAATTGTGGCAGATGATCCAGACTATAACGCTGAAGTGCGGAGCATGACATTTGAGAAGGGACAAATTACTTCAGAAGCAGTTGATGCAGAGGAAAGCACAGTTTATGATATGTATTATGAACATTCTGAACGAATTTCCCAGATGCCGAATCACCGTGTGTTGGCTGTCAATCGAGGGGAAAAGGAAAAGAAGCTGAAAGTAAAAGTGAAAGCGCCGGTTGAAGCGGTTCATGAGTATTTAAAGGAGAAAGTAATCACGAATGAGAAATCGATTTTTACGGACTTGCTGTGTGATACAATAGCAGATGCATATAAACGGCTGATGGCACCTTCCGTTGAGCGGGAGATGAGAAACCTTTTAACGGAACGTGCCGAAAAGGATGCAGTTAAAGTTTTTGCAAAAAATACAGAAAAACTGCTGATGACTCCGCCGGTAAATGGTGCAAGAGTATTAGCAATTGATCCGGGATATCGTACAGGCTGTAAAGTCACTATGTTGGACGAGACAGGAAAATTACAAGCCTATGGCACGATTTATCCGACAGAACCGAAAAAAGACATCGCAGGAGCACAAAAGACACTGACCGCTTTGATTAAAAAATTTAAAGCAAATATTATTGTAATTGGAAACGGAACGGCTTCAAGAGAAACGGAAATCTTTGTAAGTGATTTGATTCGTCAGCTTGCTGAGCAAGGAATACAAGACTTACATTATACGATTGTCAATGAAGCCGGAGCTTCGGTATATTCAGCATCAAAGCTTGCTACAGAAGAATATCCGGATTTAGACGTAACGACAAGAGGAGCGATGTCAATCGGAAGAAGACTTCAGGACCCTTTGGCAGAGCTTGTCAAAATTGAGCCAAAGCATATTGGTGTAGGACAGTACCAACATGATATCAATCAAACACTTTTAAATGGAGCTTTGTCTAATGTGGTGGAGGACTGTGTAAACCGTGTGGGCGTTGATTTGAATACCGCTTCCCCTTCGCTGCTTTCCTATATTTCAGGTGTTAATTCAGGAATTGCCAAAAATATTGTGGCATACAGAGAGGAAAACGGTCGTTTTAAAAACAGGAAACAATTAATGAAGGTTGCGAAGCTTGGAGAAAAAGCATTTAAGCAGTGTGCTGGATTTATGCGCATTTCCGACGGAGAAAATCCGCTCGACGCTACCTCAGTCCATCCGGAATCTTATGAATCGGCAGAAAAAATGCTGGACAAGCTGGGAATTGAAAAGACAGAGATTGGAAAAGGCGGAGCCGATCAAATTGAAGAAAAGATCATTGAATTATATCCGGCTGAACGTAAAAAACCACAAAACGGCAACCTTAAAGGACTTGCAGCTTTAGCCGCATTAAAGACCGAGCCCAAAGAGGCAAAAAAGAGTTTACCGAAGAGCATCGAAAAAATGGCACAAGATTTGAACATCGGAGCTTTGACCTTAACCGATATTGTAGGTGAAATAAAAAAACCGGCAAGAGATCCGCGTGAAGGGATGCCGCCTGTTGTGTTCCGAAATGATGTGTTAAGTATAGATGACTTGAAAATCGACATGGAAATGACAGGGACGGTACGTAATGTCGTTGATTTTGGCGCATTTGTGGACATTGGGATTAAGAACGACGGCCTGGTTCACATTTCTCAGATGAGCAATAAATTTATTAAGCATCCTATGGATGTGGTTGGAGTCGGCGATACGGTGAAAGTGAAAATTTTAGGTATTGACCATGAGAAACAAAAGGTCTCGCTGACAATGAAATGGTAGAAAGAAAAGAGAAGAATCGATGAAGAAAAAAACAACAGTACTTTTTGATTTTGATGGTACGATTATGGATACAAACGATATCATCATAAAGTCATGGCAGCATACGTTTCAAACTTTAGAAGGGAGAGAGCGATCTTTAGAGGAAATATTAGAAACCTTTGGAGAACCACTTCGTATTACGATGGAGCGCGTTCTTCCGGATTTTGATACGGAAAAAGCGATAGAGATTTATCGCAGCTACCAGTTTGAGCATTATCGGGAACTGATAGAATTATTTCCTGGAATGAAAGAATTAATCGAAGGATTGAAGCAGAAAGGATATAAGTTAGGTGTTGTTACCTCACGATTAAGAAATTCCACTGAAATCGGATTGAAAAAATATGGTTTGATTGGATACTTTGATACCATTGTGACAGCAGATGACACAAATAAGCACAAGCCAGACCCGGAACCCATAAGGATTGCATTAGAAAAATTGAATTCTGAACCACAGGAAACTATAATGATCGGAGACAGCATGTTTGACGTTCTTTGTGCACAAAATGCAGGCGTAGAAGCTGTTTTAGTCAGCTGGGCTATGGCGACGGATGCACAGAGCAAACTTCAGGATGTGAAACCGGAACATGTGATTGAAAAAGCGGAAGAGTTATGGACCATTTTAAGATAGATAGGTTTGTATCATAAAAGTTATATGATATAAACATTTGTTACCCTTCATAAAATTGAGGATTGCTTTAATTATTTATAGGAGTCATTTCAGTTTATAGAATCCGTAAGAAGAAGGAGGAGTTGAATAGAATTGAAAGGAAAACAAGTGATTCTTTATTTTATTTGCGCGAATGCAGCAATCTGTCTGCTGAGTTTTATAGTGAACTTGGCATTCAGCTTAGGTGATGTGCATAAGGCTTTATATGGAATTATCCCAGACTACATATACATTTGGGGCTTTGCCGCTATCATACAATTCTTAAAAAGATTTTTTAAAAATGAGAAGGAAAACTCAGAGAGTTAGACACATTCATACTCAGCTCTGCTTCTTTAAGAGGTATGAGAAATTATGGTTCGAATTAAAAAAATACCTTGCGTGAATATGAGGTCTGCACAAGGTATTTTTTAATTCAGTTAAAGAAGTTCTTCAATTTCTTTTTCGAGCTGTTCTGGTTTATAAGCCGGGGAGTAGCGGGCTTTTACATTTCCACTTTTGTCGATCAGGAATTTACCGAAATTCCACTTAATATCTCCGCTTTTTTCAAGTGGTTTCAGATCTTTGACTTTGTTCTCAAAAGCTTTTGTTTCTTCATCACCGAGATCTTCAGGTGCTTGCTCTTTCAGCCAGACAAATAGTGGATCGGCATCCTTGCCATTGACATCTAATTTAGAAAAACGTGGGAATGTGGTGTTGTAGTTGATTGTGCAAAATTCTTCGATTTGTTCATCGCTTCCCGGGGCTTGCTCCAAGAATTGGTTACAAGGGAAATCAAGAATTTCTAAGCCTTCTGCATGGAATTTCTGGTATAGTTTCTCGATTGCTTCGTACTGAGGTGTTAGCCCGCATTTGGTTGCAGTATTAATAATCAGCAGAACCTTTCCTTTGTATTGAGATAGTGATACCATATCTCCTTGATTGTTCTTAACAGTAAAATCATATACATTCATAATATTTTCTCCTTTTCTATTTCTAATTTATTTAAATGCATTAAACTGCATTTTTTTCATCAAACTTGAAATGCTGGATTAAGTCCTTCAGAATAGAAGCCTGAGCGGACATTTCTTCGCTTAACGCAGCACTTTCTTCCGCAGTGGCACTATTTAGCTGAATGACCTCAGAAACCTGCGTGAGTCGGGTATTGACTTCAATAACAGCTTGCTCCTGCTCAATTGCGGCGTCTGCAATATGCTGAATCACTTCGGAAGATTTCTCAGAGCTTGAGATGATACTGTTTAAGGAATCGGCAGTTTCAGAAACAATTTCAGTTCCATTGGAAATGGCTGACATGGAATGCTCAATGAGTTCCGATGTATTTTTTGCACTTTCTGCGGATTTACCTGCGAGGTTGCGTACTTCATCCGCAACAACGGCAAATCCTTTTCCTGCTTCACCGGCACGTGCTGCTTCCACTGCGGCGTTTAGAGCGAGGATGTTTGTTTGAAATGCAATATCATCAATGTTCTTAATTATTTTTCCGATTTCACTGGAAGCGTAACTGATCTTATCCATAGCTTCAATCATTTTTTGCATTTGCTGTTTTCCTTGAGCAGAAGATATGCTGGCTTCTTCTGCAATATTCTTTGCTTCTTCCGCATCCTTTGACGTTTGTTGAATGTTGCGTGTCATGTCATTAACAAAGGAAGAGAGCTCTTGTATAGCAGAAGTTTGTTCTGTCGCACCTTGTGCCAAAGTTTGAGAGCCTGCTGATACTTGAACTGAGCCGCGAGAAACTTCATCGGATGAAGTATTAATCTGTGCCAATGTTTCGGAAATATTGATAGAAAATTTGTGTATGGAATCATTGATTCCAGATAGATCCCCTTGATAATTTGCTGCTGATTCTAAGATGAAGTTCCCATCTGAGAAATGTTTCATCGTAGTGTCAATGTCATAAAGGATATCGCTCAGGTTGTCAATGGTTTGTTTTGTTGCAATGGACAAGGTCTCCAGTTCATCTCCGGTATTTATTTCAGGGACCGAAGAATGCAGGTCCCCCTGACTGAGCAGGCTCAGACGCTGTGTGATACTTTTCAATCGGTCTGTTATCTTGCCGGCAATTACGGTTAATATGAACGTTCCCAGTGCACCCATAATGATACTGAATGCAATCATTTCGATCAGGGAAATGCGTTTCGCAGTCTGATATTGGCTGATTGTTTTTTCGATGTCTTCATAGTAGTTTCCGGTGCTGATATACCAACCGTAAGGCTCATATTTTTCTGTAAATGCACGCTTTTTAAAACTGCCTTCTCGGTTCGGTTTTGTAAAATAAAATTCCGTGTAATTTCCACCTTCATTTCCCGCCTGAATCAAACTTTGAATATAAAAATTTCCTTCAAGGTCTTTTGCGTCATATCGCTGCTGCCCTTCGTATTCAGGATTCATATGTACCACGCAGTCACCGTTTTCTAAGTCAGCCCAGAAATAACCTTCCCCGCCATTGTATCGAGTGTCACGGACAATTCGCTTGGCTGCTTCCATTTCTTCATCATGTGTAATTTCACCGTCCAAGTACCTTTGGTGATTCACATCTAATACGCTGATTAGATTTTCGATACTGGTTTTTATGACAGAATCAAACTTTTGCTGTTCCGCAGTTATTGCTGAATTATGGGCTTTTGTCAGTTCGATAAATGAAATGAGTCCTTGAATAAAGACGGCTGTAAAAATAAGAAAACTGAAAATAAGTACAAGCTTTGCTTTGATGGTTGTGTTCTTGATCATTAGTGTATTCTCCTCTATTCCATTTTTGAGATACGGTGGGTTGCATCACTGACTCCGTACATATTAAGATGCCCACATACAATATGCACTTCATAATCCCCTTATTCTCAATAGCTGTTCTGCTATTAGAAAGTTTACCCATTTTTCCAAAGCATAAACGAAAAAAGTTGCTTAAAAAATCTGAATTGGTGTTGAATTAGTTGTTATTAATGCAAGATCAACAGCAATAGCAGCTTTTCAGAACTTGAAGAATGGCCTCTACACGGTGGTCACTTATGGAATAAAAGATGCTCTGACCTATTTTTTTTGAGCTGAGAATGCCGTGTGCTTTTAGTACCGAAAGATGCTGAGAAAGTGCTGATTGCGTAATGTGCGCCACTTGATTTCCGATTTCACTGACACTGAGAGAGCTCTCCATGAGGATGCATAAAATCATAAGGCGGTTTTCATTAGCTAGAACTTTAAGAAGCTCTGTTACACGGGTCAAGTTCTCCTCTGCCATTAATACATCACGCTTAGTCTTCACATTACTGTCTGTTTCATTCATCTTTTGTTCCTCTCTTTCTATAAAATTTATATATGGGACTGTGAATCATTCAGTACCCTTAGTCGCTTTATGTCTCAGCTGGCAAATACCTTGTGTCATAGTTCCCATAGGGCAATAAACGCACCAAGAGCGTGGTTTATATAATGCCATAGTGATTAAGCCCAGCAGAGCAGATGTCAGCATCAAACTGTAAAAACCAAAAGAAAATTGTGCAACCCAAGGAGAAACAATTGAAACGTCAGTCCATTCCCAAGGAAGCTTAAATGTCCAAAATAGAGTAACGACCTCTTTCAATCCACGTGCTTCGGAAAATACCAGATAGGTTGAGAAGAGCATATTTCCAAACATAGTCAGAAAGAAAAGCAAAAAACCATATCGGAACCATTTTGAGCGAATCCACGACGGAATGGATCGGTGAGCGGACAAGTGAAGCTGATTGCCTAAGAGTGCAAAGAGCTGGCCACGGCCGCAGTAGTGATTACAATAATGTTTATTCCCTCCAATCAGCGCAAATAAGAGCGGCAGGATAAAACAGAGGATGCCAATCCATGCAAAGAGAATATTGAAAAATCCCAAGATCAGATAGATGGTTGTTACGATCCAGAGGTAATCATACCAATGTTTTTGTTGTCTCATTTATATCTCCTTTCTATCAACAATATGTATTACGGACGCAGGACAAGCTTTTTGACATTTGCCGCAGCCCACACATTTTGAATCATCTATGACTGCCAGACTTCCTTTAAAAATAGAAATTGCGTGAAGCGGGCAGACCTTTAAGCAGCTTCCGCACGCTACACATTCATTTGAAATTGAAGCTATTTTTTTTGCCATAATAAATCTCCTTATTAGAATATTAGTATATACTAATATATTAATATTTATAAAAAATGTCAATCATTTTTACAAGATTGACAAAATTTTTTTTCTGGAAAGAAGATAGGGAATTATTTAATTTGACCTTATTCATTAAGAAGTTTCTTAAAGAATAAAGCTTTATTTTATGAATCAGTACACGAATTGGGAAACATGGCACAATGGTTTCGTTTATAATAGTAGGCGGATAAAAATAAGGTCAGAAATTCAGCAACAGGAACGGCAATCCAAATCCCCGCTTCTCCAATCATTTTCGGAAGCATGATAATGGCAGCGGATGCAAATATGAGGCAGCGAAAAAGTGAAAGAATACCTGCAATGCGGCCATTACCAATAGAAGTAAAGAGGGTGGATATAAAAATATTGATTCCGGTAAATAAAAAACACCACGAAAAAAGAAACATACCATTTTTTGCGACTTGAATGACAGCAGTATCTTCTGTAAATATCTTTATCATGAATTCTCTTCCGGTGAGAGAGAGAAGAAAGATGACAATAGACATCCAAGCTAAGCTGATATAGGAGTGACGGAGAACCAACCGCGTGCGCCAGTCATTTTTTGCTCCGTAGCTGTAGCTGATAATCGGCGATGCACCGACGGAAACGCCCATGTAAATTGCAACGAGAAAATAATAAATAAACATGAGGATGGAAACGGCAGCAATACCGATTTCTCCTTGGTATTTTAAGATGCTGATATTGAAAAGAAACGTAATGATTCCTGTTGAAAGCTCTATCAGCATTTGTGAGCTTCCGTTGATACAGGAGCGTACGAAAAATATACCATCTGCAAGTGGTTTGGTCAGACGGAGGTTAGACCGTTTACTTAGGAAGTAAACAATGCCGATTGCTTCGGATAAAAGGATGGATAAAAAAGTACCTAAGGCGGCTCCCAAAATACCTAGATCCATTGGAGCTATAAACAGGTAGTCAAAAACAATATTAAAAAAAAGACCCGAAGTCGACATAAAAAAAGCAAGAGAGGGATTTCCGTCAATACGAGCAAAATGTTCGAGAAATAGTTTAAACATCATCGGAATGGTCATAAGTGCCGTTAAGAATCCATAAATTCGAGTGTAAGGCATTAGGATATCTGTGGAACCCAAAAGCTTTAAAATTGGATTTAAAAAAAACAAACAGAAAAAAGTAAGGATAAGACCGATGGCAAACAAGGCTAAAAGGGTAAAGCTGAATAAAGAATCTGCCTCTTTTTTCTTTTGTTCCCCAAGCTTAATTGCAATTAATGCGCCGGCTCCGGAGGCCAGCATAAGAGCAATTCCGTAAAAAACACAAGTAAGAGGGACAATGATATTGATTGCTGCTAGTGCATTTGCGCCGACAAAACGGGAGACAAAAAAACCGTCTACCGTCGTGTAAAAAGATAAGGTGATCATACTGATAATAGAAGGGAATAAAAACCGCAGGAACTGCGGATAGCTTTGTCGTTCATTAAATGCAGCTGATTCCATAAGAGGACCTCCGTTCTAGCTTAAAATAAAGGATAATCATAGTGTGATTTTCTATAATATAAGAATAAACCCTGTAGTAGCTATAGAGTCAAGTAAAAATGGAGGCATTGGCATGAAAATAGAGGTACACATATCTTGTATTTCATTAAAAAAATGAAAAAGAAAAGTGCGTCAAGCTGTGGCACAGCTTGACTTTAGCTAAATTATCATTTAAACTATTTAAATGTTTTTTTATAGCGTTATCTATGGATAAACTCTGATAAATTATTGTTTTAAAATTATATTAAAAATGGAGGATTTCAGCTAGTAAAAAGGTGCTGAATGGAATGCTAAAGAGGTGAATAGTCGTTGCAAAAATATATTTATATAGGTTGTGGAGGGTTTGCAGGTGCAATCATTAGGTATTCAATAAAGCAGATACAAATACAGAATTATTATGAACGAATCCCGTTAGACACCTTATTTATCAATATCAGCGGAGCTTTTCTGCTGGCATTTATTCTAACCGCTGCATCAAAAGCATGGAAAATCAATGCAAACATGCAAATGGGAATAACGGTCGGTTTCTTAGGTGCGTATACTACATTTTCAACATTCTGTAAAGAAACGGTGCTTCTTATACAGAGCGGGGATTACTTTGCAGCATTTTTTTATGTGATAATCTCTGTTGCATTAGGATTTGGAGCTGCTTGTCTTGGGATGAAATTTGCCCATAAAATCAAAACGGCAGCGTCCTAGGCAGGAAGAGAAAACAGGGGATTGAGATTCGATTATAGACGAGGAAATGTACGAAGGTTAGGAAGTGAAATATATGAATTTGTTTTTAGTTGGAATAGGAGGGTTTTTTGGAGCATTGACAAGGTTTCAATTAGGGAAAATGATCTCCAAAAGTTCAAAGACGGGGTTTCCTGTCGGAACATTTTTTGTTAATTTAACAGGAGCGTTTCTGTTGGGGGTAGTAAGCAGTTGTGGAATGGATAAAAACGTGTATCTTGTTTTGGGAGATGGATTTTTAGGTGCTTATACAACTTTTTCTACCTTTATGTATGAGGGCTTCCGATTATATCAGAAAAATGACAGGATCAATGTTTTCTTATATATTTTCATGACCCTTAGCTTAGGAATTATTGGCTATTTGATCGGCTTTGCAATCACGGCAGCAGTCACATTATAATGGAAAAGTAAAACTGAAACAGGTATTCGAATCTATAAAAAATCTCCCTCATATCCATTCGGAACAGAGGAAGATTTTATAAAGGTAGGATTTCCATATATTATTTTAGAACTGCATACACTCGATAGTATTCGGTGCAGTGTTCTCGTTCGTATTCATTGATACTTTGTCTTGCATAAACATCACCAGACAATGTGAGTCGATGAAGCTTTGCATAATTCAAAAGGGGAGCAAGCATTTTTTCAGCATCGCTTTGATACTTTACAACAGTAAACAAGCAGCGGCTCGCCCTTTCTTCTAAAATATCCTCTCCTGAAAAATCGAAATTTAAGTTTTGCGAAACACTTTTATCTAATACAATATAACGTTTTATCTGAAAAGGCTTTTCTTCATTCAAATTACAGTAAAAAGAAAAAGTTAGAAAAAAATCTAAGCTTTGATCGGAACGCAAGTCTTTTTGAAAGGCAAAGAGGCTATCCGAATAATTGCCATAGGTATTCTTTTTATAAAGAGCTGCCGGCATAGGGCGTATATCATATTTTTCATAGAACTGCAAAGATTCTGTATGAAGAGATTCCCAGTTTTCTAATTTAACTAAAAAATCTTTATAATATTGAATTTTTTCTTGGATCTGTACCTTTTTTGTTCCGATTAAAGCGGGGACTTCGTCTGCTCTCATACCATTAAATATTTCACGAATGTCTTTAATGGGAATGCCAATATCTCGATAAAACAGAAGATCAGTCAGCAGGAGAATATCTTTAAAGGTGTATTCCCGATAACCGTTGGAAGGATTTTTTTTCGGAAGTAAGAATCCCTCACTCTCATAATAACGTAATGTTTCCGGAGTAATTCCAAATAATTTTGAGACCTTACCGATATGCAGAGACATAACAATCCTCCTATGCGACAAGTGCAGTTTTTATCAAATAAAAAACATATAGGAAGCTTCTTCGTTTTGAAGGGACTCTTCTTCTACAAGGTCAGCTAAGGTTATGTGTGACAAGGTATCCAATATTGTTTTATCCAGCTGAGAAAATACTCGAGCCTGCATCGCTTTATCTACAAAAGGAGCTTTTTCATGCACCGTTTGTTCGGTTGGACGAAATAGAGAAGCTTCAATTGCAGAAAAAATTTGATATACAGTAATTTCTTTTGGATCTCGGTTCAGGCGATAACCGCCCTGCGGTCCTTTGATTGAAGTGACGAGCTCTGCCTGTCTGAGCAGGGAAAAAGCTTGTTCCAAGTATAATTTAGAAATACCGAGTGTCTCGGAGATTTTAATCAATGTAACAGTTTCGTTGTTAGCATGTATTAATGCCATATAAGTAAGCGCAGCCAAAGCATATCGGCTCTTCGCTGAGATTCGCATGATTTCCTCCTATATTTTTTTTGTAGTAGGAACGTGGTCTTACCTTATTATATCGAAAGGATTATGAAGTGTCAATACATAGTAAACATATATGCAATAAATTTTTTGTGATATAGAAATAGGAATCTTTGATTCTATCATTTCTATTTTTTTTATTTAATATTAAAAAATTGGAAAATAGATTGACAAATGGAAAAGATACGAATATAATAAAGCATATTAAACATGTATGAAATATAGGTTATAAATAAATGTGTGTAGGGATACACAGAAATGGAGGAAAGAAATGAGTAAGATTGTAAAGAGCTTAACAGACTTAATTGGAAGAACGCCGCTTATGGAGCTGTCTAACTATGAGAAAAAGAATGAATTGGAGGCATCTTTGGTTGGTAAGCTAGAATATTTCAATCCGGCAGGAAGTGTAAAGGACCGTGTGGGGAAGGCGATGATCGATGATGCAGAAAAAAGAGGCTTGTTAAAACCAGGTGCAGTAATCGTTGAACCGACAAGTGGGAACACCGGAATCGGGTTGGCGTCAGTAGCAGCAGCCAGAGGATATAAAATTATTTTAACGATGCCGGAGACCATGAGCGTTGAACGCAGAAATTTGTTAAAAGCATATGGTGCGGAAATCGTATTGACCGAAGGCGCAAAAGGAATGAAGGGTGCAATTGAAAAGGCAGAGGAGCTGGTCAAAACGATACCGGATGCATTTTTACCAAGTCAATTTGAGAATCCAGCAAATCCTGCAATTCATAAAGTCACAACTGGTCCGGAAATTTGGAATGATACGGACGGTAAAGTGGATATCTTTGTATCAGGAGTCGGAACCGGAGGTACGATTTCTGGTGTCGGAGCTTATTTAAAGGAGAAAAATCCACAGGTCAAAATAGTAGCAGTAGAACCTGCAAATTCTCCAGTGCTTTCTCAGGGAAAGGGAGGACCACATAAGATCCAGGGGATTGGAGCAGGATTTGTGCCGAAGACACTGGATACCTCCATCTATGATGAAATCATTGCGGTTGAAGATGAGGATGCATTTAAAGCAGGAAAAGAGATTGCGCATGCCGAGGGACTTTTGGTCGGCATTTCTTCCGGAGCTGCTGTTTTCGCAGCAACACAGCTTGCAAGACGTCCGGAAAATAAAGGAAAGCTGATTGTAGTACTGCTTCCGGATACCGGAGAACGTTATTTATCGACTCCTTTGTTTTCAGAATAAACATTGTAAAACTCTTTCAAAAAAAGTAAGATATAAAGTAAAAGAAAAGTGAAGTGCAGGTAGATGATATATCAGAAAAGAAAGAGGGAAATTCTATGCTGCGAGTGTATTACGGCAGAGAAAATTTGGATAAGGATCATTTCTTATTCGGAAAAATAAAAGAACAGCTGAAAGAAATTGCCAAACAGGAAGAAAAAAAGCATATTTTATTGATGGTACCAGATCAATTTACATTACAGGCGGAGCGAGATGCTTTCGCCTGTCTTGGTGTGCAAGGATTAATGGATTTGGAAGTTCTGTCTCAATCTCGTCTTGGAAGCAGAGTGGTACAGGAAACCGGAGGCAGTAACCGGCTTCACATTGATAAATACGGGCGGCATATGCTGCTTTCAAAAATTATAAAAGAGCAGGACACATCGTTTGATGCATTCCAAGGTATGGAGAAATCACACGCTTTTATTGAGCTGGTCAATGATTTCATTACTGAAATGAAGCAGTACAATTTAACGGCGGAGGAGCTGACGAAGTATCTTGCTGAAGTGGACCAAGATTCTTTGCTATACCGCAAGCTTTGTGATATTCAAAAAGTATATGTCTGTTATGAAGATGCTTTATCTGGGAATTACAATGACACAGAAGACAGTATGGCATTGTATGCCGAAAAAATATTAGAGTCACAATGGATTAAAAAATCTGAGGTTTGGATTTACGGCTTTGATTCTTTTACACCAAAGTCTTTGAAGATAATAGAATCCTTAATGCTGCAAGCAGGTACGGTAACCGTGATTCTGACAGACTGTAAAGAAAAAGTGAGGGATCAAGACCTCTTTGATTTATCTAAAAATATGATCTATCGCTTGGAAACGATTGCACAAAAAAACCAGCATGCGATTGAAATAACGGAAATTCCCGATTATTACCGGATAGAGGAAAAGAAGGAGGGGCAGTTTTCAGAAAAAGGTAAGATGAGCGAACTGATTCATTTGGAGCGAGAACTTTTTTCTTATCCGCAGAAACAATTTTTCGGGAAGTCAAATGCTGTTTTTTTCTGTGCTTGCGCCAACTTTTACGCAGAGGCTGAAACCGCTGCTGCAGAGATTATCTCACTTGTGAGAGAGCAGAGTATAAGATTTCGGGACATTGTAGTCATCTGTAATGATATAGAAGAACGTGGATCTGTTCTTAAACGAGTATTTCAGCAGTATGAAATTCCTTTTTTTCTCGATCAAAAACGAAGCATTTTGCACAATCCCGTTATTCGTCTCATATCGGCACTCCTGTCTCTTATCGAAGGGAAGTATCGTTATGAAGAGGTATTCGAATGTGTAAAGACAGGGTTGTTTTTTTCCGAGGAATTTACGCTTGACGATTTGGAAGCGTTAGAAAATTACTCGATTCAATATAAGGTGAGAGGAAGCCGATGGAAAAGTGACTTTGCGTATGGAAAAAAAGAGTGGGGAGAAGAGAAGCTTGCGGAACTCAATCGAATGCGGCATGCATTCTACTCTGTAATTGAGCAGCTCAGGATTGCATTTCAGAATGCTCAAACTGTGAAAGAACAAACAGCTGTACTTTATCAATTTTTAAATGAATCTCTCTATTTGCCTTTAAAATTAGAAAAATTGCAGCAAGAATTGATTGACAGAATGGAATATGAGTATGCGGAGGAGGTTGCACAGGTTTGGGATGTTGTGATTGGCATGCTTGACCAGCTCGTTGAGCTTTTGGGAAAAGAGAAGTTAGATGTTCAGGAATATGCGTCCCTTTTATATTCAGGCTTTGAAGCAGTAGAAATAGGACTGCTGCCGCCTACGGCAGATCAAGTTTTAGTTGGCACAATGCAGCGTACTCGTACAGGGAAAATAAAAGCACTTCTTGTTTTAGGTGCAAATGAAGGAATTCTTCCTTCCGGGCAAAAGGAAAAAGACTTATTAAATGAAGACGAAAAGGCAGTGCTGATGCAAAAGGGTATTGAAATCTGCAAGGATGACAGTTTGCGTGTACAAGAAGAAAAACTTGCGATTTATAAAACCATATCCAAGCCGACGGATTTTATGTGGATGAGCTATACCGTTTCAGACTTAGAAGGAAAAGAGAAGAGAGCATCGATTGTATTTGAGAAGCTGCATGAGTTGTTTCCTGCAGTAGCGGTAAAAAAAGACATTCAGAATCAAGAAGATACAATGCAAAAAATTCAAAGAGCGTACAGCACAGCGAACTATTTGACGGAGGCACTGCGTGAAGCTTCGGACGGCAGAGAGCTTCTTAAACAGTGGAAAATTGTATATAACTGGTTTTTAAAAAATGCAGAGAAAAACGAAGAAGGAAAGCTGCCTGGAATGATTTCGAGCTTACAAGCAGGTCTTTTGTACGAAAATCGTACTGAAAAATTGCAACGCAATTTAGTGGAAGCACTTTATAAAAAGGATGGGTGGGAGGATTTTTTGTTGAGTCCGTCAAGGCTGGAGCGGTTTTCCCGCTGTCCTTTTTCCCATTTCATTCAATATGGACTCCGTCCGGCAGAACGACGTATTTTTGAAATCGCTGGTCGGGAAGTCGGGGATGCTTATCATGAGTGCTTAATGCGGTTTTCACAAGCCTTGACGGTTGATGGTATGGAAATAACCGATGAAAAATCACCGTGGATGGCTTTGACAAAGGAAAGCTGTACCAACCAGATCAATGCTTTGATGAGAGAGATTGCAAAGGAATACCGAGAAGGTATTTTTTCACAAGGAGAAGAAGAGAATTATCGATTAGAGAGAATGAGCGATGTGTGCAGTGATGCAGCCTGGGCATTGGTTTCCCATGTACAAGCCGGCCACATCAAGCAGGTGTATTTTGAAGCAGAATTTGGGATTGGAAAAGAAAAAGCGTTTCCTCCTGTTATTGTGGATGTGCAGGGAACGGCGGTTCGAATTGAAGGGAAAATTGACCGTGTGGATATTCTTTCCGGGGAAAAAAATTCTTTTATAAAGATCATTGATTATAAATCAGGTAAAGAACGTTTTGATTTAGAGGAAGCAAAAAAAGGCTGGCGTCTGCAATTGATGCTCTATTTAGAAGCAGCTATGGGTGGCGTTGAAAGAAAAGAAGAAAAACCGAAACCTGCCGGCGTTTTTTATTTTGAAATCGCTGAGCCGATGCTGGACGCAAGTGGTTTATCGGAAGAAGAATATATGCAGATACTGAACGAAAAGCTTGCCCGTACCTTTAAGCTAGACGGTGTCCTCTTGGATGATCCGGATGTTATTAAAGGAATTGGTGGAGAATTTACGGGGTTCTCCGATATTATTCCGGTTCGTAAAAAGAAGGATGGAACTTGTTCCGGAACTTCAGAAGGAAAACTTTTGGATGAGGGAGAATTTGAAAATTTCCGCGAACAAGTACATCATACGATAGAGGACTTGTGCAGTGAATTGGTTTATGGAAATTTAGAGATTCAACCTAAAAAAACCAAGATGACAACCGCTTGTGAATACTGCAAGTTTAAAGGAATTTGTCATTTTGATTTGTCTTTTAAGGGATGCAGATACGCAAAGTAAATATAAGCTTCCCCTTTTACTTTACCTGTCGTAGTAATTATGGAATAGCACAACTACTACGACAGATAAAGTATTTATTAAAAAAATATAAAGGCAAGTATTTCAAAGGCAAGATTAAGAGCAGATAGACAGCATAATAGAAGGCAGAAAAACAAGAAATATAAAAGAAAGGGATTGGTATTGCACAAAACGAAAGAATATGGTAATATAATCAATGGCGAGAATATGCTTCTGTGGCTCAGCTGGTAGAGCAACGCATTCGTAATGCGTAGGTCGCCGGTTCAAATCCGGCCAGGAGCTCCAAAAAAGATAGACCTGTTTTTTAACAGATAGGTCTATCTTTTTCTATGCCCAAAAGTAGCTTTAGAAGAGGTTCCGACTGACGATAGGAAGAAGGAACAAATAACCACCAGCTATGCTGGTGAGGTTGAAAGGCTTTAGCTTCAAGCAGAAAAAGAAAGCCTCCAATGTTACAATGATGCTGGTTTGCCGACCGCACCAAAACAAAGGAGGTATCCAATATGGATAAAGAAAGCTTAACACATAGTGCAAACTTAAAATATAAATATGGAAATAGGGATTTTTGGTGTCGAGGGTATTATGTAGATACGGTAGGAAAAAATGCGAAGAAAATAGAAGAATATATAAAAAATCAATTCAGTGCATCTTGAGATGCATGCTGGTAGATAAAATTATCGTGGGGCAGAAAACCACCGTGGATGGTGTGGAACGGCAGGGAAGAAAAAAGCAGGGCATCACGGAACACAAAACCTAAGTGCTCTGCTTCACTCTTGGAAACTATTGGAAGATAATCTCTCTAACTACGCAGATATGAAAATTCTCATGTTTAATGGGTAAATGCTTATAACCTACAGCCGATGATATGCTATTTTTCTGGATCAAAAGAACAGTGGACATGCATTACTTTCCATTCGTTATGAATGCACTCTAAATACATAGTAGTTCTAACTGCTGGAACAGGAAAACTTTTGTACTTGGCTATGAAACATAAGCAAGCGGAGTCTATTTTATGAAACACATATAAATTCTCAATTATAAGCGGCTCTACTCCACCTGACTCCGTTGCCTTTGTTCCATATTGCACCCCTGTCCAAAATATAAATTTGCTACCTTACCTACATATCGAAAATTATTCGTAGCTAATAATTACTGTACCTAAGATTTTATCATGCGGAACAATCAAGCACTGTTCTATCGCTTTCCAATGAGTTTCATACAACTGTTTTTGAGCTTTACCATAATTTTCATCTGTGTTGAATTCCCAATAGAGTGCATAGCGAACACATTTTACAATACGAGTAAGTTTGTCGGGTTGAAGTCCATCCTTAATCGTTTTCATATCCTTTATATAGTGTGTACGCTGTACAAGTCGAAGAGATTGACAACCATCTATTGCCCTCATCATTTGTGTAGCATTTTTCATAATAGCTTCAAAATCATCCGTCTTATCTGGCTTTACCTGATAAATACTAATTTCTGAAAAAGACATCCTCCTACCTCCTTGAAAATCCTATAGTTATATAAATAATCAGTAGCTCAATTATTGTTAAAGTTATAATACCATATGTTGCTGTGAGTCTCCACAGCCTTTATGCAAGCATTGACTGGACTATACTTGGCTTATAGAGAAATCAAGAGCCATTGCACCTAAAATTAAGTGCAACGGCTCCATTTCATAACTAATGAGATTGCCGCTACATCAGAACGTGTAGCGACTCGTTTTACCCATTAAAACAGACTTAATTGAGTTTGCGGCAACTCCAACTGCGAGGCATAGTCAAACACCTCTTTGGTATCCGTGAGAATACCATGCGCCTTGCAAAAATCCGTTACAAGTTTTCCAAGCACCTTGCTGTTTGGAGATTTTATGCCATAGGACGACCCAAAGCTGTGCATATACTGCCGCTTCATGCCAGGAAAATGCGCATCAAGTTTTTTGTAAAAATACTCCCGATTGCCGCTGCGCAGGGTCATACCGATGCCAAAGCTGATGATGCCTTTTACTCCCGCATCACTGCAGTAGTTTAGCAGACCACGGATGTTTTCATCTGTGTCGTTGATAAAGGGCAGAATCGGTGTCATCCATACTACTGTGGGAATGCCTGCTTTTTGCAGCTCTTTCAGCACCTCAAAACGACGGCTGGTGACCGCCACATTTGGCTCTAAAATCCGACAAAGGTCATCATCGTAGGTGGTGAGCGTCATCTGCACCACACACTTTGCTTTCTGGTTGACGGACTGAAGCAGGTCAATGTCACGGAGTATCAAATCGGATTTGGTGATGGTGGAGAAGCCAAAGCCATACCTGTCAATCAGCTCCAAACAGGTGCGCGTCATGCATTCTGTTTTTTCAAGAGGCATATACGGATCGCTCATGGAGCCTGTTCCAATCATGCAGGGGACCTTCTTTTTGCGGAGTGCTGCCTCCAAAAGCTGTGGGGCATTTCGCTTGACGGCGACATCCTCAAAGGTGAAGGTCATACCGTAGCAGTTGCTGCGAGAATCGCAGTAAATGCAGCCGTGAGTACAGCCACGATAGAGATTCATTCCGTTTTTTGGAGATAATATAGATTTGGCTTCAATATCGTGCATGGGATGACCTCCTTATATATGAAAAATTTCAAGTTGCTTATTTTACACAGTTTTTCTTATGGGCTTTCAGTTTTTTCATAGCCCAATCATAATGGCTTGCTGTGGCACTCACAAAATAAGAACCTAACGAACTTCCGCCAACCCACTTAAATATGTCTTTTGAAAACAATTCCTCATTGGTAAATGTTTCTGCCAAATCCATTACTTCTTTGTGGGATTTCTTCAGCATTTCCTTTGCTTTTTCCAATGATGTACTTTGATGCTTTTCCCAAAACCCAACATTCATGTCTCCATAGGTCTTCCAATTATACGGTGCGGGAATAAACGGTTTGTTTTCTCCATTTCTATTTGCATTAACCCAATTAAGCAACAGTTGATGCCATTCAAAGAGATGAATTAAAATATCCCGAAGATTTTTGTCTCTGCCCCAGTGTGCCTCATGCTTTTTTCCATCCGCTGTGAAATCAAATGGAGTTGATAATTCTTTTTCTGTCAGTTCAGAAATAAGTACGTTCAGTTTCTCGTAATTGCTAATTGCTGCGGTTACCATATCCGACTTCGTTGTTGCTCTGGCCATTGTAATTATCCTCCTTGTAGCCTCAAGACCAAATACTGGATTATACTGTTTTCCAGCGCTTTAGCGTTGGGAAAAATTCGTACATCATGATTCTTGCTTTGTCCGCCGTTATGTCGGGGTTGCTCTCTGCCATGTGTGGCACGCAAATTTCAATCATTTCCTCCATGCTGCCCTCGAATGTAAACGAACCTTGCTCATAACAGTACTTGCAGTAGTCCACACTCCTGCTGCCATCAGCCTCTGTACCATACAAGTTTTCTGTACCCATAGGCATGCCGCAACTTTGACAAAATTTCTGTTCCAATTTCTGTGTCCTCCTTTATTTTAATAGTTCCATTCTATCAAGTGAAAGCTGACAACAGTGTGTCATAGTTTATGGTGAGCCGCAATTTTTTCTGCATAGGTGACAACTTCCTTGCGTAAATCATCTGGAGTTAAAATTTCTACCGCTGTTCCGAAAGAGAACAGATAACTTACCACCCAGCTGTCTATGGGAAAGCTGACCTTCACGCGCAAGTAACCATTTGCCTCCTCTGTGATGCTGCTTCGGTCAAAATCATCGTAGACGCGAAAAGCAACTTGTGGAGAAAACCGCCATTATACCATAGAACCATGACAGATCATGTCAAGGTTTAGATGAAAAAGCATTAAATTATCTACCGCCCTTATAGGAAGGATATTCTGGTCTATTCTCGGATTACGATGGTGAATAGAAAGAAGGCAAACCAAGCTGTAATAATGTGGTTTGCCAGTAATCAAGATTAGCTTTATCAGTACGTAAAAGACTCATACAAAGCGAATATTCAGTGGCTTTGGTGCAAATATTTTGATACAGCTACTGATTGTCGGAATTGATTTCAATCAATCCGTTGCGATTAAGGAAGTGGAAATAAATAAAAACTATTATGATTCCAATTGATCCATATATAGCATCAACAATATCTACAGTATTAATAAAGCTCATCAAAGTCTCACAAATAAAATTAGCCACTATCATAAACACTCCTAAAACAGCCACAAGACGAAATTTGATTCCAAATGTCAACCACGAAGAACCTATCGCCAAATAGGCTAAGAGACTTAATGAAAAATTTGATAGATGAGATATTATTTCAGGAGTTATTATTATAAAACTACTATCAAAAACATTCGACCATCTTATGATAGTCAGCACAAACCCAAAGCACATTAATAGTAACTGTGCAACTCTATATGACTTTTTTATTTTATATTTTATTTTCAATAGTATATCCCCCAAAAAATATAAATTCGCTTATAAGTACAATTTTCATTAACTACCGTTTCGCAAAGATTTTTCATGGTAGTATTGTTTATATTTTACCATGGTAAAGAGTTTGTTTCAATTGTCTAAATATGAACAACTCGTTCAAAGTAGCTTTAGCATATAATCATTATTTTTTTCTCTGTTAGACGCTTATAGCTGTTATTGCTTTTAAAATCAATTGACAAGTGCAATTGAAATAATTATAATAAACAGAACGATATTCTGTTTATTATGGGGGGCGTTACTATGCCAAGAAAAGCTGTATTAGAGGGTGGCAAACGAGATGAAATTCTAAATGCCGCTTTAGAATTATTCTTAAGGAATGGGTATGAAGCAACTTCAATTCGAATGATATTAGAACATGTCAACGGTGAGGTTGGTATGTTTTATCACTACTTTAATTCCAAACAAGAAGTATTTGACAAAGCGGTTGCGTTCTTTTTCAAAAGGAGCGGCGAAAAAATTTCAGCCATAGTAACCAAACATTCCACCCTTCGATTCATGCTTGAGCAGCTTTATAATTGTTATACCAGCAGTATGGAGGAATTATCTCAATTAGCGAATGGATCGATTCACTGGTCGATATTGTATGCTCTGCATGATCAGACTTTAGAAGCCATGCTCCCTGCTTTCCGCTCGATGATTCATGGATTGCTGCAAGAGGCAGGCAAGGACGACGGCTATGGTAAAGAGTATGTTGCTTCTTTCCTCCTAAAAGGGATTAGTGGCTTGATGCATGATAAGACATTTTTTGCTCTGCCACCTGAGATTAGAGTACAAGAAACGATGGAACTTATAGGCAGAACATTACAAATTCCATATGAAATATTTGAAGATTAAGCGAGGTATCAATTATGAGGCAATATATACTGACTGAACGGGCACATCTGATGTGTCCCAATATGCATTTTGGTATCAAGGCAAAAATCGCCGCCGGATATGACAAAGGAAAAGTGCAAGATGTGCTTCGGACGCTGGCGTCGGCACACCCCTTTTTAAAAAGCAGTGTTGCCAGAGAAGTGAAAAGCGGAAAGCTGTATTATTGCTGGCGCGAAGAATTGCAAGCCCCAGTCTTTGAAAAAGATAATTCTTCTCTATGGTCGAATGATTACATGGATATAACAAGATGCGGCTGGGATGCTTTTCATGAATGCCTTCTGAAGATTGTTCTATATCCAGGCGATGCAGAATTTGAAGTGATGTTTATTGCTCATCATCTTTTGGGCGACGGACGCAGCCTATTGGGTTTGGTATGTGAATTTGCAGATTGCTATATATCTGGGAAAAAGCCTACATATGCAGAAGAAAATTTGATTATGTCTATTGATGAACTTCCCAAAGGCAGCCAGCTTTCCACAATCAGTAAACTGATGATAGGGTATGCAAACCGCAAATGGAAAAATGAGAAGCATACCGTCAATTATGAGGATTATAGGAGATTCGAGAGAGAATTTATTGCAAACAATTCGGTTTCTTATATTGAGGAAGAATGGAGTACAGAAAAGACTGAAGAAGTTCTGAAAAAATGCCATGAGCAAAGTCTCTCATTGAATGACTATCTTGTTGCCGAGATGATGTGCAAGGAAAAAACGAGTCGGGTTGTGATTGCAGTGGATATACGCAAGCATCTTTCTCGCTACCAATCAGGTGCGCTGGGCAATTATGCCTCTGCGACTGCAATAGAGGTTTCAAATCAATCCGGAGATATTGAGTCCGTGGCGAAGTCGGTTTCGGAAAAAGTGAAAAAGAACATAGGCGATCCCAAAAAGCTCCTGATGATTCTTGCCTGTTATCTCAATATGAGGCCAGAGCTGATTGATGCTGCTGCGATTTCAGTAATGGGTGGCTTTGAGAGCGAAGCAGGAAAGTTTGTCGGGTCGTTGATTCTTGGGTATAAAAACCGAAACGGTCACAGCGTTACTAACCTTGGTAATGTAGATAATCCGAACCTTGCTGAAGCTATGTTTATCCCCCCGGCATCTCCGGCGAATGCTAAAACGATGGGTGTTCTTTCAGTAAACCACCGTTTGAGAAAGTGTACTGCCTATTATCAATAGATCGGGTAATTAGGAGTAATATTTAATAAAAGCAATAGCGTTATCTGTGATTTATCACAGATAACGCTATTGCTTTTTGTAAGACTTGACTGTTAAATCAAGGCGAGTATAAGTAATAGTAGGCAAACCAACTTATAAATTATCCCACTTGAATATCTTCTGCGATTTCACAATTTTTTACTTTGAAGTAGCAAGCATAAGAAAATGTCCTCATGCTTTGTTTTAGGCAATAGCTTCAAATTC
This sequence comes from Sinanaerobacter sp. ZZT-01, assembly GCF_035621135.1. Taxonomy (NCBI): domain Bacteria; kingdom Bacillati; phylum Bacillota; class Clostridia; order Peptostreptococcales; family Anaerovoracaceae; genus Sinanaerobacter; species Sinanaerobacter sp. ZZT-01. The sequence continues at coordinate 1,014,438 of NZ_CP141728.1, read as the reverse complement.
ATATTGTAAAATCCTTTTGCTTAATAATGATACCTTTTTCGCTTTGCAATAAGGAATACTGCTGTAAACACAACCGCCATTACTTCGGCCACAACAATGGAAAGCCAAATACCATTAACTCCCCAAATCATCGGGAGAATCATAACGGCACTGACCTCAAACACCAATGTACGTAAAAAGGAAATCAAAGCAGAGGTTAGCCCATCATTCAGAGCAGTAAAGAAACCGGAACCGAAAATAGCAAAGCCCATAAAGGGAAATGAAGTAGCGAAAATACGGAAACCAGAGACAGTCAGATATACCAGTTCCTTGTCGTAGCCCACGAATATTTGTGCCAGAAAAACAGCCAACAGCTGCGCGGCAGTTAACATAACGATGCCGCTAATGGCAAGTAGATGGAGGCTCTTTTTCAAAAGCCCCTTAAGCTCGTCGTAATTTTTTGCACCATCGTGATAAGCGATGACGGGAGCGGCACCGATAGAGTAACCTATAAAAGTAGCCGAGAAAATCATGCTGACATACATCATAACACCGTATGCCGCCACGCCGTTTTCTCCGGCAAATTTCAGAAGCTGTAGGTTATAGAGCATTCCCACGATACTCATGGAAACATTACTCATAAATTCGGAAGAGCCATTGGTACAAGCCTTAAAAATTGCTTTGCCATCAAAGCTGGTTTTACCAAGGCGAAAAATACTGCTGTTTTGTTTAAAAAAATAGATCAGAGGAATAACACCTCCTATAAACTGGCTGAAAGCTGTGGCAATCGCTGCGCCTGCCAGCTTATATTCCAGTGGCAGCAGAATCACTAAAAGCGCATCCAAAACCAGATTGGTAACTCCTGCTGCACCTGTCACCAAAAGACCGAGATGGGGCTTTTCCGCTGCTACAAAAAAGCTCTGAAATAGAAGCTGCAACACAAAAAACGGCAAAGTTGTAAGAAGAATTCTTCCGTAAACAATACAATTTTCAAGAAGTTCGCCTTTTGCGCCAAGCAACATGGAAATCGGACGAATCAATGTAAAACCCAATACAGCAAGCAGAACCCCTAAGACAAAAGCCACATATACAAACAGAGAAAAATATCTATTTGCCTTTTCCTTGTCACCGACACCAATGGTGTTGGCAACAAGGGCGGTTCCGCCGGTGCCGAACATGAAGCCAACGGTTGCTACAATCATCAAAAAGGGCATAATCAGATTGACTGCGGAAAATGCCACTTTGCCTGCAAAATTGGAAACGAAGAAACCGTCTACCACGCTGTAAATGGCCGTAAAAATCATCATAGCAATGGGCGGAATTGTAAATTTAATGAGTTTACCATAGGTAAAATGATCCGAAAGCTGTATTATCATAATTTCTTTTCCTGTAAAGCCCCGATTTGCTTACGAAAACAATCCACATATTTTTCCATCAGGCAGATGTAGGTGTTGATCTCTTCCGCTGCCCAAGAATCAAAAGCCCGTACTTCTGCTTCGTAGAGCTTCGCCACTGTCTGATTCACATATTTCTTACCTTTTTCTGTTAGGACAATTTTTTTTGCTCTGCCTGTGTACGGCTGCAGATATAGAATACCATCAGTCTCTAAACCTCGGATCGCCGAGTTGACCGTTTGTTTGCTGATACCCGATTTTTTATAAATTTCGCTGAGTAAGCAATTTTCTCCTGTGTCATAGATCGTATATAAGACAATAGAAACGCTATCTGTAATGCCCAGCTTTAAGGACGCTTGATGATATAGCGCTTCCGTTTCAGAAGTCAAATAATTGATTCGATGGATTTCGTCAAATCTCTTTTGGTTCATTAAGATACCTCCAAGTATGATTTCGCACATTTTATTATAGTACGAAATCGTACTCATATCAATCAAGTTTTTGAAAAAGCTTCAAAAAGAAAACCCGTGGGAATACCCCACGGGATGCGTTCAAATTTCCTGCTACTATTTCAAAAATTCGCTCATCATCGTTACTATAAGTTTCATGTTTGAATGGCATCGTAAATCTTAAGCTATCTTTCAACTATCAATATTATGTGCTTTAATCTTATTTAATTCTGCTTTTTGTCTCTTTTTGTATTTCTCTCGCCCGGTACTCCACCCCTCTGTTATAAATAGGTTAAGGATTAAGAAAACAATAAAGGATGTGAGATTAAAAGGAATTATACCAGTTGCTAAAATATAGATAGTGAAAGCTAATGTAAGAAGGGGTATAATTCCTCCCCAAAGCGGATTTTTAAGTTTTGTGCAAAGCAGATCCTCTGCAATCCATAATATAATAGTAATAACGCCAGCAATAAGAAAACTTTTCATGTTCTATTTCCCCTCTCATTTTTGTATTTTTCGATTATAATCTTCGCTATTTCTAAATCAATTCGCGAGTCAACCGCTAAGCCTTTGATAAACGTTTGAAAAGGTTCTTCTTTCTGCTGATCGTTCATTTCAATTTTTTGAATAAGTTTATCCAAACGTAATCGTACGGTTGGGTAAGAAACTTCATAAAATTTTGCAATCTCTTTTAGAGAACCTGATTTTAAAATAAAATGTTTAAGAAAGGTAGCATCTTCTTGCTCTAATGCAAGAAACCACTGTGGAATTTTATCGATGTCCAATTTATACCCCCTTTCACATTGACTTTAATAATATTAATTATACACTTAATATTATTAAAGTCAATGCAAACATATAAATTAGTTTTATTGCATTTTTTGCCAGTCATAAACGCTTAATCTAAAAGATAGCATCGCTGAAAAGAAAGCTATACATGGTTTTTTATTTTACCTGTGATAAAATAATAGAAAGGCTATTTATATTATCTGAAAGCAGGCTTGGTCTATTTTAGCCTGATTATATCTTTTTAGAGAGTCGATGAGAAAGGACTTGCGGTATGGAAATATTAAACGTGAAGAGTAAAGCTTTTAATGAAGGTGGTTGGATACCTGTAAAATATACAGCTCGCGGGGCTGATTTATCCCCTGACTTTGAAATAATCAATATTTCTCCTAATGCTAAGTCAATTGCGATCACATTAGATGATGCTTCTCATCCAATTTTTCCAAATTATAATCATTGGGTGATATGGAATATAGCTGTAAGGTCTATCATACCAGAAGGGATCTCTCATGGCAGATATGTAGGGGATTTAGGTGCAACCCAGGGAGTTGCTTATGGAAGAAATAAGTATAAAGGGCCGAAGCCGCCGCTTAAGTCGATACATACCTATGTGTTTACTATCTATATACTGGATTGTATGCTAGATTTAGCTGCAAGAAGTAAGAAACGAGAATTTTTACATAAAGCTGATGGTCATATCTTACAGCAGGCAAAGTTATCTGGAAAATTTCAAAGCCGTAGAGAATGAGTTGATCCATTTATTGTATGATTTTGCTCTCTTGCTCTATAAAAAACAAGCTCAAAAATAAGGTCAGCAATTCTGTAAGCGGTGCGACTATCCATACTCCTGTCATACCTAGTAGTGGAGGCAGAGTAAAAATGCAAATCAGTAGAATGACCAAGCCTCTTGCAGAAGATATGATAGCGGACTCCTTTGCCTTCCCAATTGATGTAAAGTAAAACGAAGTAATTACATTGATGCCTGAAAACAGGAACGAAGCCGCATAGATCATTATGCCTGAATTCACCATCTGCTCCACGACATTACTTTTTACAAACAGGCTGCTATACCACCCAGAGCCAAGCAGCACGAGTAAAATTAAAACTGCTCCTGCAAGGAGGACCATGAAGTTGGTGATCTTACGCAGACTTGCTGCCAGCAGATGTTCTTTTGCGCCATAAGTAAAGCTTATGAGAGGGCTTGCCCCTTGCCCAAAACCGATAACCACCATGCTGAAGAGATAGGCAATATAACCTACTATCGTAAATGCGGTTACACCATCCACGCCGATATTTTTTAGTATCACATAGTTATAGGCAAACATAGAAATGCTCATCGACATTTCACCAACAAATTCTGAACTGCCATTGAGCAGTGTGTCTTTTAATACTTCCTTGGAAAAATTAAATCTACGGAATTTGTACACATTTGATTTCTTAATGAAAAAATAGAGGATGCATAAAAGGGTAACGACAGCTGCAAGCAATGAAGAAACAGCGACGCCTTTTACACCCCAGTCGGTCCAGCGGACAAACAAATAATCGAGCAGGATGTTAAGAAATACGCTTAAAATGTTGACTTGCATGAAATACTGCGGTTTTCCTTCTCCGCGAATAAACATACCAAAGGATGTGTTTATTACCATAATCGGAAGTTCCAGCAGCATAATACCGTAATAATCTTTGAAAAAGCCTGCCACTTGCATATCTGCATCTAAAAGTTGAAGCATTGGTTCAATGCAGAGCAGCATAATAAGGCTGAGCAGAACCGTTGCAGCAACTGCCGTACCTATAGTCTGATTGAAAATACGATTGCACGTTCTAATATCTTTACCGCCAAGAGCCATCCCGGCGGTTGCAACACCACCTACTGACACCATAAGTCCAACTGCAAGGTACAAATAGACTATCGGTAGTCCTAAGTTAACCGCAGCAAGACCTTCTTTCCCCACATAGTTTCCGATAAAGAATCCGTCGGCGACCGTAATCAGTGAGGTCAGCACCATTGCAATAATCGATGGAATCGAAAATTGCAAAATTGTTTTGATTTTGTTGTTTTGGATGTTTTCTAAATTCATTTCTATTTCCTCCATCTACTCTCCTTTGCAAAGCTTGTTGTATCTTGTCAAAGGGGGGTATCCATTGTTTATACAAATTAGGATAAAGGAAGAAAAAGAAAATTACTTCTGTTTTTGTGCTCTATTTTATAGGAATACAAAGATCAATTTCCATATACATAGACGCACCGTCTATCTTTCTATAAATTTCGAAACCGTAACGGTCATCAATGTCACAGTTGCTTTGCGGCAGCCACACATTGAAGATGCTTTGAAAAGCAGTGTATATCTGTTTGACAAAACCTTTAAAGTGGTAGACAGCAAATTTTCCACCTTTAAGAACATAGACATTTTTAACTCTACAGTCTTTAGAGGCAGATATGCAGATCTCATAAAGGCATTCGTCTATATTGGTGATGGACGGATCATCATAGGTGCGTTCGAGAAATAACGTCTCTTCAGTAATATACTGTTTGTATTTTTCTTGAAACTCTGCCCAATGAATTGATAAGTCCCCATAATTTCCTTTATAACGTTCATAGATAACTGAAAAATCTTTAAGAATTTCTATAGATATTTTTTCGCTGCATTCATGAAAAGATTCAAATCCTATGGAAGAATTGCTGAATAGTGGGTTCGATAAAGATTTTTGCATAATACTGCGGCGAAATTCAATTGGAGATAAATTGTAATGTTGTTTAAAGACAGAGCTGTAGTTTGATGAACTGTAACCATAATCACAGCTGATATCAGTGATGCTCCTGTCTTTCTCAACCTTTAGCCGAAAGGCACTTTGCTTCATTCTGATTCGCTTAATAAATCCATATATGTTTTCTCCTGTCTCCATTTTAAACATTCTGGAAAAGTAATATCTTGAAAAATTGCAATGAGAGGCAATGTCATCAACCGATATATTTTCATTGATGTGTTCTAGGATATACTCGATAGCACGGTTTATATATACATTTGTTATCATTTTTCCTCCCTTTATTTTTAAAAGAAATGCACATATACAAAAATATAAGCTGTATAGAAAAGAGAGCAAACCAAGCTTAACAGCAAGGTCTGCCCATACTTTTGCGTAATCAAGATAAATTTTAACAGTGTGTAAGCGCCAGATCAAGTGAATGCTTATACTTTTCGCACAGGTCTGATATACTTCCAGAAATATTCCGGATTAAATGAAAAGTAAAGTATTCTACCAGGGGAAGTGTCAAAGCAGTAGCCAGTATCGGAAAAATCAAAAGTAGCCATTGCGTTTTCTATCTTTTCCTCCACGCTGCGGCATTCCTGCTCGTAATCGAATGGTCCATGCTCAAAGACGATATACTCAGCTTCGGGAATATCAATCATAAGCATTTGTGGGGGTACTTCACCTTTATAATCATGGGGAAGACGTACACCATAACACTCTGTACGTGGAATACCCCAATCGCAGAGTCTGCCGTCCGGGTCATTAATATATGCCATAATCTGACCGTTATCGCTGTTCGTATCGTCTCCGCCATTGTCATCCAATTTGCCCTTGATACTATCGAGTAAACCGCAAATTGTTTCACAATCCTGCCCCGGAATCAAACTTTGCTTTTGCCAAAAATCCCAATATCCATTGCTTTCATAGTTTTTAATATGCAAAAATTTGTGTGCAGGAATGGTTATAAAATAAGTTTTAACCTGATCTGTGGATTTTATCATACCAATCTCTCCAAGTCCTAAAAAGTAGCGGTCGAAAGGGTTTATTTTAGTACGAAGAACGACGGGCTTAGGCTCTTTTCGGTATTCACTCGGAGTGATACTGTATGTCTGCTTGAAAGCCCTGGTAAAGGCTTCATGTGAGGAAAAGCCGTAATCAAAAGCAATATCTAAGATGCTTCTTTCCGTATCGCGAACTTCCTTTAGTGCAAAGGCTAACTTTCTATGCCGTAGATAATCCCTAAATTGCATACCCGATATTTCTTTAAATTTTTTCGTTGTATAAAATTCAGAATATCCTAGTTTGCGGGAAAGAAAGCGCAGCGTCAAGGCTTCACCATTGTGATTTTTAATGCATTTGTCAATTTCATCAACAATCATTTGAATTTGCTTCTGCCACTCGTACATTCGTCTGTTCACCTCGTTTCGATCACCCTATAATAATTATAGAGTAATAAAAATTACATTACTTGATTTTACTTGCACAAATCCATGTTTTCTTTTGAGCTAGAGATATGGTTGAGAAACAATATCAATTTCAGCGTAACGGAATAAAAAATTTATGTCAATGAAATTCTTATATACTGTCAGAGTCAAAATTATTAAAAGAGGAAAGACGTTCCAGTTCTTTTATATTGCCAGATTGAATTGCACTGATATTTTGAGTGATTTTCTCTTTAGGCCAATTCCACCATTCAATCTTAAGCAGAGAAGAGATAACCGCTTCTTGAAACCGTTTTTTTAGGGGCTTAGCAGGGATGCCGCCAATAATTGTATACGGGGGAACATCTTTTGTAACGACTGCACGGGCGCCTATGATTGCTCCATCACCAATGGTAACTCCCGATAATATGACAGCTTCATAGCCGATCCAGACATCGCTGCCAATGACAATATCTCCTTTATTATCCCAAGCATTAGAAACATCTTTGCGGTCTAATTCCCATTCTTCATAGAATATAGGAAAAGGGTAGGTGGATAATGAAGACATGGTGTGATTTGCACTATTAAAGATAAATTTGGCACCACAAGCAATGGAACAAAATTTACCGATTATAAGTTTGTCATGATTGATAGGGTATTGGTACAATACGTTGTTCTTTTCAAATAGCCTTGGGTCATTGATGAAATCGTTATACATTGAAAAATCACCGATTGATATATTTGGATTTGATATGATAGGCTTTAAATAAATTGTTTCTTTATCTCCTGAACGGGGATATATCTGTGTCTTTAAATCATTCATTTTGATTTACCTCATTCTTTCAATTCTTTGCATATAGGTTACTTAACATCTCCTTGCGTTTCAATATATGAAATAGTGCGGTGGTATTTTGTATAAAAATAACGGGTTGCATATCGCAACCCGTTTGCATTATTTTTGATAGATGATTTTTCGAATCGTATAGACGGATAGGTAATGTTTTTCAGCAAGATATTTGATAGAAGAACCATTGTTATATGCTTCGACTATCTTCTTATTTCTTTGCTTCAATTCTTCTTTGTAACCGGTTAATTCTCCCCAACATCGGTGTCGCTCTTCACTTGCAGGTACGTAAATGTAGCCTCCTTGTATATAGCATTGCAATTCCTTAACCAACGCATCGGGAAGAAGTAGCTTTGCGTTTATATATTTCATGCAGACTTTCTCCTTGTTTGTAATCGTCAAGTACAAAGCCAGCATATGATTAAGCGGCGATTTCTACTCCATGCAAACGTCGCTGTTTACTGGCTTTGCATGGAGATAAACCTCGTTTTTTCCTTTTTTATCAGTTCGCATAAGATCACCTCTTTCAATTTGTGTCATGAAACAGGATTAGTATAGCACTTTGGATGCTCTAACTCAACGCTGTTTTTTATTTAAGAAGAGGCTTGTCATCACATAAAATAAAAATAAGAAGAGCTATTTTTCTAGAAGTATTGCGAGAGTAAAATTATCCTTATGATAAGAGTCACCCGCAACATTGCCAAATACTTTACATACGTGAAATCCGGATTGTTCTGCTTCTTTTATTAAAGTTTCTTTTGTAAAATAGGTATTCCATAAATAGTAAGCAGTAGTTTTATCATTTGAAATAATCGATATTTGCTCCAGTGTTACAGCATCGGAATATTTATAATTTCCATTCAGAATAATATATTCATTTTCGTTCCAAAATCCACCGTTGCGGCAGATCTCCCAAGTACGCATTTCTTGAAAGTCATTATACTTAGCCATTGAAAAAACATCTAACAAGAATTTTCCTCCGGGTTTTAGGTGTTGATATACTTTCTTCATAATAATTCGTCTGTCCACTGTTGATAATGCCCCGTAATCGCAATAGATCATGGTTGCAAAATCAAAGTGCTGTTTTAAATCCATAATCAAATAGTTTTCGTAGAAATAAGAAATGCTTAAACCTTGAGCTTGTGCTGATTGTTTTGCATATTCGATTGACCGCCTTGAAAAATCAATACCCGTCACCTGATACTTTCCCTTTGAAAATTTTTCAGCATATATACCGGGGCCGCACCCGACATCGAGAAGCAGAGGATGCTTGGATGAGGGGACTAGGGTTGATATCCATGTAACAGACTTTTCTATAAAGTCTAATTTTCTGCTTGCCCCTTCAAATTCAGGATCAAGGTGGGCTTTCAGCATTTGTTTGGAAATATGTTCATCATTCCAGAACGCTGCTTCCGACTTTGCATAAAGAGGTGGTTTTTCTAAGATTTTGCGGATTTGATTTAGCATGATTGTGTTCTCCTTTCATGAGCAACAAAAAAGCCGTAGATTTTACTCTACGGCTAATCTTTCAAAGGATGAAAAATAGATAAGAGTAAATAAAACCAAACGGTAGGCATAAAAACTAAACTGCCAAAGCAGTGAGTCCTTAACCTATTGAATTGATTTTATTTGCTCTTTTCCAGTCATATCTGCATCACTGATTCTGTAACATCAGATATGCCGGAGTTTCATCACCTTTTTCATTAAGTTTTATATTTTTATTCTACAGCATATCTTGCTTTGAATCAATAGCAATTCACATGCTTAATTGATCTTTACACAATGCAGGCAACCAATGTTACAATCCATATAAATATAAGACAAAGTGTCACATTCGACATTTGTTTTTCTCTTTTCGTAAGGTTATGTATATATGCCGAACGTTCTCTTGTCGGAGCGCTGTTAATAAAAAGCAGTGGCATGAAGGTTATCAGCAATGAATAACTCCCGACTGCTGCGAGCGAAGCCGTAAAAAAATGAAGTGGCAATATATTCGATATACACAAGCAATTCCAAATAACTGCTGCAAATAAAAGCAACAGCATAAGGATTCTCTTTGTTTTGATTTTCATACTTTAACTCCTATTATAGAATAGTCAGAATTTGATTGTTTTCATCCTCGTTTCTTTTTTTAAAGAGCTTTAGAGCCATTCTGACCAAGCTGTTTTTAATCGTTTTACACAGTCAGGGATGTCCGTTAAATTTATTTTACTAAATCCTAGAAACAGTGTGTTTGGAGGACAGTCTGCTTTCTCCTGCCAAAACTGCATGGTTGAGTATACTCTGACCCCATGCTCTAACGCCTTACGAATGAGTGCATCTTGATTTGCCATTGCAGAGAACTCCAGCAGAAAATATTGTCCGCTTCCGTTACATGAGATGCTTACTTTTTCGCTTACATCTGAAAATTCTTCAAGAAATCGTTCTAATCGTTTGCGGAATACATGATTCAGCCGTCTGACATGCCGATCATATTCGCCGGTTTGTATCAAATGTGCGATTACATATTGATTTAAAATCGGTATCATACTGTTATAGTATTGAAACTTGTCCAAATATATTTTTAGTAATTGTGGAGGCAGAATCATATATCCCATTCGGATGGAGGGGGACAGAGCCTTTGAAAAAGTTCCGATATAAATGACTGTGTCATTCATATCTATGGATTGCAGCGAGGGAATTGGTTTTGCATAATAACGCAATTCACTGTCAAAATCATCTTCTAAAATGTAAGCGTGGTTGCTCTTAGCCCATTTTAGCAATTCAAAACGCCTGCCGATCGGCATTGTCACACCCGTGGGAAACTGATGAGACGGCGTTGAGTATAACACCTGATTTTTAGGTGAAGAAGGCAACTTTGAAACGATAATGCCATCTTCATCAATCGGCACTGATTGAATTTCCAATCCGTTATTTTGAAATACAACAGCTGCCTTGTGATAGCCGGGCTCTTCCATTAAAATTGTAATCTTCTCGTCACAGAGCAGTTGGCAGACAAGGTCTAATGAATGTTGGATTCCACAAGTAATTACAATCTGGTTTTCATTGCAGTGGACACCTCTGATTCGTTTAAGGTATGAAAGCAGGTTACGCCTTAAATACAACTCGCCTTGCTTGTCTAAATACACAGCTAATTTTTTTTCGTGATCTAGCATTTCCAAACATTCTAAAGTATATCGTTTCCAAAGTGATTTTGGGAAGAGATCACTGGTGTGGCTGCTGTTTGTCAAGTCGTAGAGAACACTCGGATGTGATTTCATCTCACTTTTTAAAGTGTGCTTTTCCGTAAATTCGCATGCTTGATGAGGATACTGCCCCTTCAATTCAGGCAAACTGGCAATCATATGCCCGCTGCCTTTCTTGGGGATTAGATACCCCTCAGCTAATAGTTGACTGTAAGCGTTATCGACGGTATTTCGGCTTACGTGTAAGGTGCGGGCCAACTCCCTGCTTCCTGTTAAGATGTCACCTTCTTTCCTCGTTCCATTGATGATTTCATCTTTGATTTGGTGGTAAATTTGCATATATAAAGGCTCTTTTTTACTTTTATTGAGAAATATCATAAAAACTCCTTTGGTGGCACCATTTTTTTATGCTTTGGTGGCACTTTCTAAGGTGCCGTCATTAGTATATCATAAATGAGAATAAAGGAATATGACAATGCATTTACATTAAAAAAGATAAAGATTATGCATGATAGCAAAAAATCCTAATAAAAAATAAACGAAACAATTAAAAAAGGACGAAAAAAATGAATATAATAAAAAGACAAAATGAAACACGTGACATTCTTCTTGAACTTGTAGCAGTAGCGTTTCTTGCAACAGGAGGTATCTTTGTCAAATTCAGCGCTTTATCACCAATCAATACAGGGTTTTATCGGGTATTGTTTTCCTTCCCATTTTTATTTTTACTTGCGTATAAACATTTGAAACAATTAACCAAAAAGGACGTTCTCATTTTATTGATTGCGGGTGTTTTTTTAGCCGGCGATGTAGCCCTTTGGAATCTGTCGTTTAGCTATACTTCGGTGGCAAATGCAAATCTGTTAACCAATTTAACACCGTTTACAGTGATTCCTGTTTCCTATTTTCTTTTTAAAGAGAAAATACCGAAATTTTTTCTTGTTGGTGCAGCAATCACACTTTTTGGAGTTTTTGTCTTGATTAGTGGCAAAGCAAACCCTAGCACATCAAACTATTTTGGTGATTTCTTAGCCTTTTGTGCATCTTTTTTTTATGCGAGTTTTTTATTAATTGCATATAGACTGCGAGACCGTCTTGAAAGCAGTGTTATTATGTTCGTGAGCAGCTTCGGAAGTGTTACCGCATTATTTATTTTTTCTCTTTTCGTTGAGGGAGTTCAGGTTCCGCATGGAGTAGAGCAGCTTTGGCCTTTGCTCGCATTGACATTTTGCTTACAAATAGTCGGGCATAACCTTCTTGCACATTGTCAGGGAAAGATTAATGTGAATTTATCATCGATTCTTTGCTTGGCACAGCCTGCGATTGCATCTTTGTATTCCTTTGTAATTTTTTCAGAGAGACTTTCAATAAAAGAAATAATAGGAATCATCATAGTGATAGCAGGGGTTTATCTTGTCAAGGCACAGTATGATGAGAAAGAATACAATTATAAGGCATCGATTAAAAATGAAGATCAGATTGATGAAGTATCCGAAAGGACTTTGTGAAAGAGCTGAGAACAGATAGGCTTGCCGAGAACGGGTGAACTGCTGTTGAATTCCTATTATTCCTATTATATAATTAGATATAGATAGGATGTGATAATATGAGAATTTCTACGAGGGGGCGTTATGCACTTCGAATGATGCTGGACTTGGCTTTAAATGCACAAAATCAGTATGTAAGCATCAAAAGCATTTCACAAAGACAAGAAATATCAGGAAAATATTTGGAACAGATCATTACGGTTTTAAGCCGTGCAGGTTTTGTGAAAAGCATTCGCGGTCCACAAGGAGGCTATAAGCTTGCACGTCCTGCTGATGAATATACAGTGGGGATGATTTTAAGATTGATTGAAGGAGAGCTTACACCGGTGGCTTGTATGGAGGATCAGCCAAACCAGTGTCCGAGGTGTAAGGATTGTGTGACGCTGGACGTGTGGAAGCAGGTAGAAGAGGCGATAAACGGTGTTGTAGATCATATCAGACTTTCAGATCTAGTAACAAAACAAAGAGAAAAGCAGAATTTGATATAGACAAAATGAAGTAATTGTTTGGAAAACCTTGTATGTATTTATGAGGTTTTTTTCATGCTTAGAAATAGATACATCACGTGCCTCCCGATGAATCATAGTAAATCATTTAACCGGAACTTATAAATTAAAAAATAATGGGTATTGACAAGTAAACTTGGTGACACTATGATAATAATGACAATAAAACTTGTCAAAATTACAAATTTACTTTTAATGGAGGGACTTATATAATGGATAAAAATGAAATTTTGAAAAAGAGTCGAGAGCAAAAGGAAGATGAAGGCACTATTTTTGTGCAAAATAACGGACGTCGTTTCGGAGTGATTGGATTTTGCTCCATCTTTGTGATTATCATGGTTTTTAATTTATTTACCGGAGTAGAAAATTTTGTACCGTTTACGATGTTCTGGGCATATGCCGCAGCGGAATCATATGGAAAATACCGTACCACAAAGAGAGGTGTAGAAGGGATAACTGCTGTTTTAGCTTCCCTTGCTTCTCTCGGCTTTCTGATCTGCCACATAGTTGACACGTTAGGAGTCGGAGTATGAAAAGTGAACTCATACTGAAAAACAAACTTAAGGTTGCACGGGCGGAGAAAAATTTATCCCAGGGTGAACTTGCGGAGATGGTCGGAGTCTCAAGAAATACGATTAGTTCTATTGAAACAGGCCAGTTTAATCCAACCGCAAAACTGGCATTGATTCTTTGCATTGCACTTGATAAAAAATTTGAAGACTTATTTTATTTTGAATAACAGAAAAAAGCATAAAAAACTTGTAGGGTATTCGGCTATCCTTGCGTCTAATTGTAAGAAAGGAGGGAGAGGATGGAGCAATATTCGGTACCGAAAAAAGAAGATGAACCTGATATGGAGCGGCTGATCAGGCAATATGGTGACAGTCTTCTCCGCATGTGCTGTCTTTATCTGCACGATTTACAATTAGCGGAGGACGCAGTGCAGGATACTTATATAAAAGTTTATAGAAAGTGGGATACGTTCAAAGGGAAATCTTCTGAAAAAACGTGGATTACAAGCATAGCTATCAATGTATGTAAATCCCGTTTAAGAAGCTCATGGTATAACATGATGCTGTTTCGCGGCGAGCAAGAAAAAGAACCTTTCTATGAAGATAAAATTAAAGATGATACCATATTAAATGAAATTGCAGGATTAAAGCCGAAATACAGAGAGGTCATTTTATTATTTTATTACCAGGAGTTAAAAATAAAGGAAATCGCAGCTGCATTAAGGATTACAGAGTCGAGTGCAACTGTTCGGTTGAGCAGAGCCAGAGAGCAGCTTCGAGCATCCTTGAAAGGGTGGTATTTTGATGAATGATATAAAGTCTTATATTGATAAACAGCTTTCTGACATTGAGATAAGTGCAAAGCTGGAAGAAACGATTTTAAAGAAAACAGAAAAGGGAAAAGAGGAAAAAATAGGGGGCTTTGTTTTTTCCTCTAAAAAATTACTTTTAACTGCCGCCGTGGTCTGCCTGCTCCTTACGGGAACTATAACAGCATTTGCAACGGCATCTCCCATTTTGTATGATTGGATTTACTCGGTAAATCCTAAATGGGCAGCGCTGCTTTATCCTGTGAATTTGACGGCAGAGGATCAGGGAATAAAAGTAGAGGTGCTGTATGCGGTAAATGATGCCTACAATACAATGGTCTATTTTACAGTGCAGGATATAACAGGAGAAAACCGGATTGATGAAAGTTTGGACCTCTGCGATGCTTATTACGTAGAAGGACCGAGTGCATTTAATGTAAGGCTGCTTTCCTTTGATGAGGAAACAAACACGGCTTTTTGTGTTATGCGGGGATTCGGAACTGTTAAATTGTCAAATAAATTGTCGTTCTTTCAGCTGACAAAGATGATGAACAATAAAAAAACGTATGATTGGTATGATACGGGAATTTCTTTGCAGGAGCTTGCGGCAGGGGAAGCCGAAATCCTGTCATCTTCAGAATTCGCGGATATAGGTGGGTCCGCATGGACTGAGGATGAACTGCCCATCTTGAAACCCGATGAAATGGAGATACCTTTAGGTGACGACATTGACTTTGTTACAATCAGTAATATGGGATTCGTAGATGGCAAGCTGCATATTCAGACAAAGTGGGAAAAGAGCTATGACAATCATGGGCAGCTTTTACTTCTTGATAAGACAGAGCGCGCGATGGACGAAGAAAAAGCCCTTTCCTGCGATAACTATTATTTTAGAACGGAAGAGGATGCAAAAAATTGTGGAAATGATATGTTCGCACACCATATTGAGTTTATTTATGATATAAAAGATTGGAAAGAGTTAGAAAAATACCGTCTATGGGCAAGTTTTGTGGAAGATGGCCTCCTAATAGAGGGTAAATGGGATGTTAATTTCCGTTTCGATGACGCAGAAAAAATGGAAATGAAGAATACAGGTAATCTTGCACAAAAAATAGAAATCACGCCGATTGGGGCCTATATTGAAGGATATACAGGGGAATACGAAAGCATCCGTTTTTCTGTGAAAAAGGAAGATGGAAGCAAGGTGGGATTTTCCAGTTTTTCGACTGATGATGCTTACAATGGGGAGAACGGCTTATGTGATGTAAGCATGATGTTTGTCAGCCCAATTGAGCTGGATGAAATTCAAAGCGTAATGCTGGACGGAGAAGAGCTTTATAAGAAATAGAAAGACGAAAGCAAGTTTTGTAATATGATAAGAAACCTTTCAGTTAGATGATAAATCTGGCTGAGAGGTTTTTTTGCTCTCAGAGAATTTCAAGCTTTTTATAGAATTTGGATGGACAGAGCCTCATAAAATTCGTTATAATGAGGCATATTATAGAAGAAGCCAAAAGTTGGAACAAGATGTGGAAAAAATTGCGCAAAGAAGGAAAAGAAATTGAAAGAAACAGGTTCCGGCAGAGAGAAAAAGGAGGATTTTATGGGAAAAATCATCATGTCGCCGAGCAAGTACATTCAAGCGAACGGAGCTTTAAAAGAGCTAAAACGCTATACAGAGGATTTTGGAAAACGTTTTTTTATCCTTGCAACGGATTCTGGTTTAGAACGAACTCAGGAAAGCATAGAGTCAAGCTTTAGAGGAACGGATAAAGAAATAAGCTTTGCAGTCTTTAATCGTGAATGCTGCAAAACAGAAATCAACCGTTTAATGGGAATGTGCAAGATGGAGAATTGTGATTGTGTGATTGGGGTCGGTGGTGGAAAGCTGCTTGATACCGCAAAGGCGGTGGCACACTATTTAAAGCTTCCGGTTGTCATCATACCGACGATTGCATCGACCGATGCTCCTTGCAGTGCGCTTTCTGTAATTTACACGGAGGACGGAACCTTTGAGGAATACTTAGTGCTTCCGAAAAATCCGGAAATTGTTATTATGGACACGGAGGTAATTTCAAAATCTCCGGCAAGATTCTTGGTTTCTGGCATGGGGGATGCGCTGGCAACTTATTTTGAAGCAAGGGCAGCGAAGCGGTCCAATGCAAAAAATATGGCGGGGCTTTACCCGACAAAGTCCGCTTTCGCATTGGCAACGCTCTGTTATGAAACTTTGATTGAAGAAGGTTACCATGCAAAATTAGCAGCAGAAAATCAAGTGGTTACTCCGGCGGTAGAAGCGATCGTGGAAGCAAATACCTATTTGAGTGGAATTGGATTTGAGAGCGGGGGATTAGCTGCGGCACATGCCATTCATAATGGTTTTACTGTGCTGGAAGCGTGTCACCACTTGTACCACGGCGAAAAGGTTGCATTTGGAACGATAGTGCAGCTTGTAATGGAGAATGTGCCAGAGGATGAGTTATATGAAGTGCTTGAATTCTGTGTGTCGGTTGGACTTCCAATTACCTTAAAAGAGATGGGGATTAAAAAAATAAAAGAGGAAGAGCTAAGGGAAGTTGCCAAGGTAGCGACCGCACCGGGAGAAACGATATTCAATATGCCGTTTGAAGTGACAGCAGAATCCGTTTATGCAGCGATTATTGCGGCAGATGCCATCGGTCGAGACTTTATATAGAGAAAAGTAATTTCCAATACAAGAAATGCGTCTTGATTCGGTTTTTTGAGCCTTTTCAAGGCGCATTTTTATGCTTATGAACAAAAAACGCAGTTTGATTGGACGCTGTTTCATGGAATGCTTTTTATTCATAATCTTGAATATAGGGTTTAATATACAATTGTAACTATAACTTATATATTACTTATAAGTATATTATTTTTTGTAAAAAAAGAGAAAATAATATCGTTTATGTGTCATTATCATATATACTATAAACAGCGTTTATGAAAGCGGGAAAAGGAAAATATGCACCAAATTATTTCAAAAGAATTTCAGTTTGCGCAACTACTTCGGTTTGCGTTTCCATCGATTGTCATGATGGTATTTTTATCACTGTATACGATTGTAGACGGTTTCTTTGTGTCTCGCTTTGTCGGCACTGATGCATTATCCTCTGTGAATATTACGTATCCTTTTACCAGTATTTCCATTGCATTGGGAGTTATGTTTGCAACGGGAGGGAGCGCGGTGACCGCGATTCGAATGGGCGAAAAAAAGATGGAGGAAGCAAACCATGCATTTAGCTTGATTGTCTTTTTTTGTTTTATACTTTCAGTCGCAATTGCTGTGCCGGCGCTTTTATGGATGGAGCCGCTTGTAAAAGCTTTGGGTGCAGAAGGGGAGCTGGTTCCTCTTGGCGTAGAATACCTTACGGTTTTAGTTTGGCTTTCCCCCATTTCTATTTTACAGATTTTATTTCAGAACTTTTTCGTGACTGCAGGAAAACCGATGATTGGATTGAGCTTGACGATTGCGGCTGGCTTTGCAAACATGATACTGGATTATGTTTTTTTGGGGATTGTAGGTATGGGAATTAAGGGAGCCGCTTATGCAACCGCAATTGGCTATTGCATCCCAGCAGCAGGCGGCATTTTTTTCTTTATAAAAAATAGAACTGGACTTTGTTTTGTCAAACCGAAGTGGAATAAAATGGTTTTGGCACAGAGCAGCTTAAATGGTTCCTCTGAGATGGTAACAAATCTTTCGATCAGCGTAACGACTTTTTTGTTCAACGTATTGACCATGAGGTACTTTGGAGCAGATGGTGTAGCTGCTATTACAGTTATTCTATATTGCCAATTCCTTATGACATCGTTGTTTATGGGCTTTTCCATGGGTGTTGCTCCTGTGATCAGCTATCATTACGGTGCAGTGAATACCACGTATTTGAAGCATTTAAAGAAGATGTGCTGGAATTTTATAGCTGTCTCGTCCTTATTGGTATTTGCAGTATCTTTAACCTTCACGGAAGGGATTGCAGCACTTTTTTCAGAAAGTTCAGTTGGTGTGTACGTGTTAATTTGCCGCGGAATGAGAATATTTTCTTTTTCTTTTCTTTTTGCCGGCGTTAATATTTTTGCTTCAGCGATGTTTACTGCGATTTCGGATGGAAAAACCTCTGCGATTATTTCATTTTCAAGAACCTTTTTATTTATTATTTTAGGGTTTATTGTTATGATACAATTATTTCATGTGGACGGCATATGGCTGGCAATCCCGTTTGCTGAATTTATTACGGCTTTGTTTGTCTTATGGCTGTTGCATAGAAAAAAACAAGATTTAAAAACAGAAAACGTATAATTTATTTCTATTTTCGGAAAGGGATGACATAAAAATGAAAATAAAAGGTCCGAATTTTGACGATAACAGGATGGAAGAGAGCGACGCTCTACAGGAAATGATAGAAGAAAGTCTGCGGGATCAAGAAGAGGTATCGTTAAAGCATATAAAAGGTGCTTGCTTAAAAGAGATGGTGTTAGAAGAAGTATCTTTCGATCAGGTGATTTTTGAAAATTGCAGTTTTATCAATGTTTCTTTTAAGAAGACATCTTTTAATGATGTTGTGTTTCAATCTTGCGATTTATCAAACTGCAAGGTATCAGAGAATTGGTTTCACCGCTGCGTGTTTCAAAATGTGAAAGGGACAGGAAGTGATTTCGGAGGGAGCAGATTTCTTCATGTAAAAATGGAAAATGCTAATTTCAAGTATGCCAATTTTACAGAATCAAAATTTGATACTTGTATAATGGAGCAGTGTGATTTGACAGATGCTTTCTTTTCTCAATGTGGGTTTAAGCAATTGGAGCTGAATGAAAGTAAGTTTGTACAGACGGAATTTTTCAAGACTCCTTTGAAAAAAATTGATTTTACTACTTGTGTGCTGGAAGGCATTCGTATCTCTTCGGAATGCAGAGAATTGAAAGGTGCAGTGGTTAATTTATTTCAAGCAGCAGAATTAGCGAAAATATTGGGAATTACAATCAAGGAATAGATTTTAGGGTAGTTCATGGCATTCCTTTCTTTCGTAAGATATTTTTTTTAATAACAGTATATGCTTTATTATATAATATCAAAGATACATCGTGTTTGTCATAGTTCTGTTTCATCTAAAAAAGGAGTAAAGATATTTCTGAAATTTTAGTAAAAGTCATTTTAAAGGATTGACAAATGAAATAGAATCTGCTAATATTTTATTATAAAAGTTAGCGATGCCTAACTAATCAACGCAACAAGAGGATTGAAATAGATCCTTACTTTTTTCAACATAAGTTAGCGAATGCTAACCGAAGTGGAAAATTTAGAAATACTTTTGATAAATAATATAGAAATAGTGGAAGAATAGATAAAATTTAAAGAGGATAGAAATGAAAAAAGCATTTGAAAATCTTTTAATCGAGCATTGCTCTCCAACCTTGGCAGGTTTAAAAACTGCAAATTTATTTTGTTATGAAGCGACAAAGGAACAAGTACAAAAGGACGTAGAATTTTGGAATCAAAAATTGCAAACGTTTGGTGTGAAAGCAACAATTGTAAAAAGATGCAATCATAAAAATAATTATCTAATTTATGTATTTCGTGAAAAACGTTTGATGGAAGATATGAGGGAAGCGGGAGTGATTGACTATTTAGCGTCCGCAGGTTATTCGGAGCCATTGCAGATGGAACGCTTATTGTCTCAATTATCCATTCGACTGGCAGACTGCACAGAATTTCCTCATGAAATCGGATTATTCTTGGGTTATCCTTTACAAGATGTGGTGGGATTTATCCGGCATCAAGGGAAAAATTTTTGCTGTAGCGGCTTTTGGAAGGTGTATCATAACCCGGAGCAGGCGCAGAAGCGTTTCTCACAGTTTAAGAAATGCATGGATGTTTATCGAAAAATGTATCAAAAAGGGGCCACTGTTACAAAACTTACAGTAGCAGCGTAACAAGGAGTGGTTATGCTTGTGAATAACTAATAAGCGCAATCGATTTCCTTAAAAAAAGTTTCTGGTATTGAATCAATCAATTTCAGAAACTTTTTTCATGTGTAAGAATACTTTTCTGGGCTTATTTTTCAATTACCATGAAATAAACATTCTTATTAAAATTACTATTGAATTCATTTTCTGCATTCTTTAATTCAGTAACTTCTTCTTTGGAAAGATCAGAATAATTTAATGCTTTTAATGAATCGAGATGCTGCTCTTGCATAATAGAATCCTCCTTCGGTATTTATTAAAAGTATGTGTAATATTTTTATTTTCATTCGTGGATTGCCCATAAAAAGCGATGCAATTATTATCCAAAAACAATTGAATCATATTGCTCAAAAGTTGAAAGGAGCATATAATATACATTCATTACGAGAGATTGTCATTATTTTATAACAAATAAAAAATTATATGGAGAAGTGGAAAATGAAACGAAAGCTAGTATACTCACTGTTATTTTTATTGATTTTTATAAATTTGACGGTAACAGAGGTCGCTTATGCGTCGGAACGTGCAGCATACGGACAAGAATCGGAACCCCAGATGACCGTTCATTTTATTGATGTAGGAGAGGGAGACTGCATCTTCATTGATTTTGGCGAATACGAAGTTTTAATCGACGCCGGTCCGGATGCAGCAGGACAAACCGTTGTTGATTACATAAGGCCTTATGTGGATGGTTCGCTGGATTTAGTAATTGCCACACATGTGCACCATGATCACATAGGTGGAATGGATGAAGTGTTGAAGGCTTATGATGTAAAAGAAATCATACATAGCGGTGACAGCTACCACACACGTTTTTATCGAGATTTTTATCTTGCGGTTAGGGAAGAAGGCTGTATTTATACGGAAGATGAAGATCGTGTGATTGAGCTGGGAAATGGCGCAGTTTTACGAATCATTGACGGCATAGATGGAAGTAAGAATATAAACGACAACAGTATTATTACACAACTTGAATACGGGGAAATAAAGGTGCTTTTTGTCGGCGATTTAGAAGAAACCGGAGAAGAAGCGTATTTGAGCCGATTGGGGCCGGTACAGGTATTAAAAGTTGGACATCACGGGTCGGCAACCTCTTCGGGGAGCAAATTCTTATCCGTGGTAAAGCCACAGATAGGGATTATCAGTGCAGGCTATGCAAATGAGGGGAAACATCCGCATATTCGTGCAATGCGGCGATTGTTTCAGGCTGGGACGAGCCTGTATGGCACCTTTCGTTCGGGAACAATCAAGATGACATTGGATAAAACCTCATATTCTCTTGATACCAACTGCACTTTACAGTATTCCGATGCAGGGATAAATCACATTAAAAAAGAGTCAGAGACAGAAATTTGGAGATAGTCTTAAGAAAAATTTAAGTTTTTTTTAAAAGAACGTTAAGGGAGCTTTAAGAGAATTTTAAAATTAGGTCAATCAAAAGGTGCTATACTCATAAATATCAGCCAGAGAGGATTTTCTTCTTTACATAAGGGAATATTCATAAATTGATGTTTCCTTATGTTTCAAGAGAATTAGTTTAACCTTAGAATCAGCTGAGATAGATATACGATAGAAACGTGAAAGATTCATAGTTCAAAGAGGAGAATTTAGAGAATGCAAAGGAAAAGAGTAACTCAGATTTTTCCATGGCTGCGGCCGCTACGTGCAAAGCAGAGATGCTTGTGCTTTTATACAAAGATGCACTTCGATGGAAACAATTATGCAAAACAACAAAATAAGGAATGCTTACCTTACCTTTGTTATGAAACAAAATCGATCCTAATCAATGAAAATACCGGATTTGACAGGGTTTATCAGGAAAATAAGGTATTCAACTTAAAACTCGTTGCGAAAACGATGGACAAGCTTGTGATTAAACCGGGGGAAACTTTCTCTTTTTGGAAGCTGGCCAGATATGCTGAAAAAAATGAAAAATATAAGGATGGATTGTGCTCGGTAGACGGTGAAATTGTTGCACGGCCGGGAGGCGGGCTTTGCCAGATGAGCAATCTGCTTTTTTGGGTATTTCTGCATACTCCTTTGAGCATAGTGGAAAGACATCCACATGCAGTCAGAGAGTTTCCTTATCAGGATGAAGAAATACCAGAAGGAACCGATGCAACTGTAAGCGAAGGATGGCTTGATCTGAAAGTAAGAAATGATACGATGCGTCAATATCAGCTCGTATTTGACTTTGATGAAGAGAACCTTTACCTCGGAATTTATTGTGACGAGCCAGTCGGCCACCAGTATGACATATATGCAAAGGATATTTCATATTTTCAGCAAAATAAAAAAGTATATCAAGAGGCAATTATTTGCCGTAAAAAGATCAATTTGGCAAGAGAAAAAGAAGAACCGGAGCAAAAACTCTATGTCAATCGAACACAAATTTCTTATGCTCTGCCGAAAACAATCGAAATTGGGTATCGTTAATGGGGATTGAGAAAGGGATAGCTTATGCGTAAAGTAAAAGCATTAGATCAAGATAATAAGAAGAAAAAAATCGCAGTTTTATTTGGGGGATGCTCTTCGGAATATTCAATTTCTTTACAATCTGCTTACGCAGTTGTACAGCATTTTAATAAAGAACGGTATGAAATGCTGCTTATAGGTATCACAAAACAAGGGGAATGGTACCTTTATACAGGAGAAGCAGAAAAGATAGCGCAAGATACGTGGATGAATGAAAAAGACTGCACACCGGTAGTGATTTCACCAAGCCGCCAGCTTCACGGGATTCTGCTTCTTGAAAAAAATAAGATAAGGCGAGTTTCTTTGGATGCTGTGCTTCCAATGTTACACGGAAAAAATGGAGAAGATGGAACAGTACAGGGGCTTCTTGAACTTTCCGGAATTCCGTTGGTCGGATGCGGCACCTTAAGTTCTGCTTTATGTATGAATAAGAAATTAGCACATACCATTGTAGAAGCCTGCGGTGTTCGTGTTCCGAAGTCATTTGTCATTCAGAAGGGGTTTCATTTTGACCAGTTAAAAGAGCGTGTGGCTTCTCTCGGGTATCCGGTCTATGTCAAACCGGTAAAGGCAGGCTCCTCTTTAGGGATTACGAAAGTGAAAAGAGAGGAAGAACTGTATGAAGCTGTACAGAGGGCATTTTTAGAGGACGATGAGGTTATTTTAGAGGAAAATATAGAGGGATTTGAGGTCGGATGTGCAGTACTTGGAACGAAAGAGCCGATTATAGGTGCTGTCGATAAAATTGATTTGAAGCAGGGGTTTTTAGATTTTAATGAAAAATACGGGCAGAGAACAGCGACGATTCAGATGCCTGCTTTACTCGCACCGGAGCTGATTGAAAAAATTAAGCAAACAGGACTGAATGTGTATCAAGCATTGGGATGCTGTGGATTTTCCAGAGTGGATCTCTTTGTAACGCCCCAAGAAGAGCTTGTGTTTAACGAGGTGAATACGATTCCGGGATTTACGGTTCACAGCCGGTATCCAAGTATGCTTCAGGGAATTGGTTTATCTATGAATGAAGTACTGGATACGCTGATTGATAGCGCATTTGCATAAAAGCTTAAGCGGTGCAATGTAAGAATAATAATAAAATATTTTTGTTTTTTTCCTTTCTTTCTTGACAAAGCAAATCAGACAGTGGTATATTGAAAAAAAAGAAGGGCTTTCATTACTGACGGATAAGTGGGCAAAACCACAGGGGAATGAGAGCTGATATTGAGCCGACCGTCTGGGCAACATCGTATATTTCGAGGTTGCCTTTTTTTATGCAAAAAAAGATGATCTTTTAAACGGAGAGTGTGACGAAAAAAGCTTTGCAGCAGATGTCGCAAACAAAATCCAGAAAAATACGGTGTGTAGAACTAAGAAGTACAAAGGAAGATGGAGGTATTTATTATGTTTACACAGTGGGACGGATTTGCAAACGGAGAATGGCAGAATGAAATTAACGTTAGAGATTTTATTCAGAAAAATTATACACCATACGAAGGAGATGAAAAGTTTCTCTGTTCGGTGACCGAAAGAACGGAGCGCTTGATGCATAAATTGAATAATCTTTTCGCATTGGAGAGAGAATTTGGAGGTGTCTTGGATATTGATACGCAGACAGTGACCTCTCTTTTAAATTATAAGCCTGGATATTTAGATAAAGAGAAGGAATTAATTGTTGGATTACAGACAGATCGCCCTTTAAAGCGAGGTGTAAACCCGTTTGGCGGCTTGAAGATGACAAGAGATGCCTGCAAGTCATATGGATATGAATTATCCAAAAAAGTAGAAGACGAATTTCAATATCGTACCACGCATAATGACGGTGTTTTTCGTGTTTATAATGAGACAACCAAAAAAGCCAGACACTGCGGACTTATTACAGGTTTGCCGGATGCTTACGGAAGAGGACGAATCATTGGAGACTACCGCAGAGTGGCACTGTATGGGATTGACCGTTTGATTGAAGAAAAGAAAAAAGATAAGGAAAGCATTGGAGAAGAACTGATGGATGTGGATCACATTCGTCAGCTGGAAGAATTATTTCAGCAGATTAATTTTCTCGGTAAGCTGAAAGAAATGGCAGCTATGTACGGATTCGACATTTCAAAACCTGCACAAGATGCAAAAGAAGCGGTACAGTGGCTTTATTTTGGGTATTTGGGCGCAATCAAAGAGCAAAACGGAGCAGCGATGAGCCTTGGACGAACGACTACTTTCTTGGATATTTACTTTGAACGTGATTTAAAGAACGGCATTATTACGGAATCCGAGATTCAGGAAATTATGGATGACTTTGTAATGAAGCTTCGAATGGCTCGCCATTTACGGACTCCGGAGTATAATGAGTTATTTGGAGGGGATCCGATGTGGATTACCGAAGCTATTGGCGGAATGGGTGAAGATGGAAGAACCTTAGTGACGAAGAACTCTTACCGTATCCTTCACACACTGTATAATTTAGGAACATCTGCTGAACCGAATCTAACAGTTCTTTGGTCAAATCAGCTTCCGGAAAATTTTAAGCGTTATTGTGCAAAAGTATCTTGTGATACCGATGCGATTCAGTACGAGAATGATGATTTAATGCGTCCGAAGTTTGGAGACGACTATGCAATTGCCTGCTGTGTTTCCGCGATGCGTGTTGGAAAAGAGATGCAGTTCTTCGGGGCACGGGCGAACCTGGCGAAGATGCTGCTTTTATCTTTAAACGGCGGAAGAGACGAAAAGCAGAACATTCAGGTAGCACCGGAGAGTAAAGGATACACAGAGGAATACCTTGATTATGATAAAGTCGTGGAGCTTCTTAATTTTTATCGTTCATGGATGGCGAAAATGTATGCCAACACCATGAATGTCATCCATTATATGCATGATAAATACGCTTATGAAAAGACACAGATGGCACTGCACGATACTTCAGTACATCGTTATATGTCCTTTGGAGTAGCAGGAATGAGCGTTTTGGCAGACTCTTTATCTGCAATTAAATATGCAAAAGTAAAATGCATCCGAGATCAGGAAAGCGGTCTGATTACGGATTTTGAGATTCAAGGTGACTATCCTGCATTTGGAAACGATGATGACCGTGTAGATACAATTGCTTGTGAACAGATGGAGCTTTTCTTCAAGGAGCTAAAGAAAACACCGCTTTATAAGAATGCAGAGCATACCCTATCCGTTCTAACGATTACCTCAAACGTCGTATATGGAAAGAAAACCGGTTCAACACCGGATGGAAGAAAAGCAGGGGAAGCATTTGCGCCCGGAGCAAACCCAATGCACGGAAGAGAGAAAAACGGTGCGTTAGCGGCACTCAATTCCGTTGCAAAGATTTCCTACGAGTATTGTAAGGATGGCATTTCCAATACTTTTTCCATTGTACCGGAGGCACTTGGAAAATCCGAAGAAGAAAGAATATCTAACTTGGTGGCATTGCTGGAAGGCTATTTTGGGCAGATGGCGCACCACATCAATGTAAATGTATTGAATCGCGAAACTCTGTTGGATGCCTATGAAAATCCGGAAAAATATCCAAATTTGACGATACGTGTTTCCGGCTATGCGGTAAACTTTTATAAGCTGACGAAGGAACAGCAGCGGGAAGTGATTTCCCGAACCTTCCACGAGAGTGTGTGAGGTGGCGTATGCTGGGCAGAATACATTCCTTTCAATCCATGGGAGCCGTGGATGGACCGGGGATTCGGTATGTTATATTCATGCAGGGCTGTCCTCTTCGCTGTGCTTATTGCCATAATCCCGATACGTGGGAACAAGAGGCGGGTGACGTGTACGAACCGGAAGATGTGGTAAAAAAAATTCTGCGGTACCGCCCTTATTTTCAAAAGAATGGAGGCGTTACCATTACAGGAGGAGAACCACTTTTGCAGGCAGGTTTTATTTCGGAAGTGTTTCAGAGACTGAAAGAAGAAGGTATACACACAGCTTTGGATACCTCCGGAATGGGTTGCAGCGACAGAGAAAAAATAAACAACGTACTTGCTTATACAGATTTGGTATTGTGCGATGTGAAATTTCTTTCCGAGGCAGACTATCAAAAGCATTGCAGAGGAAGCTTTCAAACCGTTTGTTCTTTTTTAGAATTATTGAAAGAACAGCAAAAACCAGTTTGGATCAGGCATGTTGTAGTACCGGGACTAACCGATGCAAAAGAGCATATAAAAAAACTAGGTATGTTTTTAAACGCTTTTCCCAATGTGGAAAAGATAGAACTTTTGCCGTTTCGCAAGCTTTGCTTAGAAAAATATGAAGCGCTGGGTATTCCGTTTTCCTTAGAAGATACACCGGAAATGAAAGCGGAAGAAGTTAGAAGCTTATACCGGCATTTGGAATGCAGAAAAGATACAAAGTAACAGAATGAAATCAAGGGAGCACATAACGTGCTCCTTTGTCTTTATATTCTTGATTTAAGCCTTTCTTCTTTAGCAGTGGCAGGCTATAATATAGTAAATTGTTTATAATAAAAAGAAACGGCAAAGGGCCAATAAGGTGTCAATATGGGACAGAGTACAGAAGATAAAAAGGATAGTCTATCAAGAAGACTGATTGCGATTCGAAGAGATTTGCACTGCTATCCCGAATCCGGGTGGCAGGAATACCGTACCAGTGTACGAATTATAGAACATTTGGAAGAATGGGGTGTGAAATACCAATTTGGAAAAGAAATTCTTGATCCAAAGCTTAGAAGAGGATGCCCGAATGAGCAGGAGGACAAAAAAGCAATAAAGCGTGCGGTGAAAGAAACAAAGCGCAGCGATTTGATTGCAAAGATGGAAGGTGGCTTTACCGGAGTGATCGCGCGGATCGAGGGAGAGAAAAGAAGCAGTGAAAAGAGACCTGTATTTCTGCTCCGTTTTGATATGGATGCAAATGAGATACAAGAGTGTACCAGTGAGGAGCACCGCCCGTATAAAGAAGGTTTTGTATCACTGCATGATGGTATTATGCATGCCTGCGGTCATGATGGACACGTTGCCATTGGTTTGGGAGTTATTAAACAATTACAGGAAAATCGTGATTTATTTCATGCAGAGATTCGCATTTTATTTCAACCGGCAGAGGAGGGTGTTCGTGGCGCAGCTGCTTTTGCAAAAACTAATTTGACGCAGGGGGTTGACTATATGTTGTCCGGACACATTGGATTAAATGCAAATCGCTTGGGGATGTTTGCAGCAGCAACGACAGAATTTCTAGCAACGACAAAAATGAAGGTATCCTTTTATGGCAAAGCGTCACATGCAGGAAATTGTCCGCAGGAAGGAAAAAATGCTTTGGCTGCAGCATGTAATGCGACGCTAAATATCTTAGGTATTTCACGGCATAGCGAAGGAGATAGCCGGGTCAATGTCGGAGCCTTACGGGCAGACGGACCGGCGAATATAATACCGGATTATGCGGAGCTGGTACTGGAAACCAGAGGTAGTACCAACGAGGTAAACCAATATATGCAAAAGCGAGTAGAGACGATTTGCGAAGGTGCTGCTGAGATGGAAGGCTGTAAACATAAATTAGAGATAATAGGAGAGGCAGGCTGTGCATCCTGTAATA
Source organism: Sinanaerobacter sp. ZZT-01 (assembly GCF_035621135.1). Classification (NCBI taxonomy): domain Bacteria; kingdom Bacillati; phylum Bacillota; class Clostridia; order Peptostreptococcales; family Anaerovoracaceae; genus Sinanaerobacter; species Sinanaerobacter sp. ZZT-01. The sequence goes on along the minus strand of NZ_CP141728.1, from coordinate 986,236 downwards.
CAGAACTTGCAGCCTTTGTTGTACAGCAGGCAAAGGCAAATCCTTTTTTCGATCAGATTGTCGATGAATTGGAATTTCATGCAAGCGAAGATGTGACTGAGCTGCTGAATGCAGTTCATGGACAAGGAGGGAAAGCAACTTATATGCTGTTTGGTACTTCTCTAAGTGCACCGCACCATAACGATTGTTTTGATTTTGATGAAGGTGTGTTAGAACCGGCAGCAGAACTTTTTTTTCAATGTATATTAGAATTATGTAAAAAGAAAGAGATCAGCCAGCTGATCCCTAAAAAGAATTGATTCTGTTTATTTTCGCTTCATACGGCGCAGCTTATCCTTTGTTTCCTTATCCACTCGAAGCGATTCGATCGTTTTCTGTAAAGCTTTATTATAGGTAAAATCATCCAGATTATTTTCTGAGAGAAAGTACAAGGTCTTTTCCGGAAATTTTACAAAACACATTGAAATTGCCCAAGCTACTGCCATCTTTACATAGTAGCCTTCATGCTTGATTTGATCCATTTCAGAAAGAACCATATCGATGTATTCGTCAAAGATATAATAATCCATCAGCATTACAATTGCAAATCGTAGGAAAAATTCCTGATCAGAGTGGAGATAGGGCTGTAGGAAGGAAAGCATTTCCTCCCTATGCTTTGCGGTATCTTTCAGGCTACTGCAAAAGCTGTCACAGACTGCCCAGTTATTTATTTTAGGAATAAAGCCTTTTATATAAGAGAGACGGTCTGAATAGTCCATTTTTGCATAAGCGATGACGAGGCCTTGCAGCAGGATTTCTTCATAATAGTCATCAGAGGCACCTTTTAAATAGAGGCTCCATTCATCTTTTGCAATCTCTTTCGCAAAGCTTCGAAGCTTTGGAATACGAATGCCGATTATGTTATGGACACCTGGAACCAGATTGCTGTGAAAGCTTTTATACGCCTCATCTGACATGGAAAAAAGGTGTGATTTAATTTCATTTGAAGAGAGGTTCATCATTCTATCATTCTCCTCCTTTTCTTTCTGCGGTTATATTTTATCCAGTTTTTTACCGCGAAGAGTCCTAGAATCGTTATAATTGGCGCAAGACCCCAAGCGGCAAAGTTACCTTTGCTGGCTAAGACCTCTGTCCAAAGCTGGTCCATTCTTAAATTAGTTTCATCGGATAAGTTGATAAATTGTTCCGATTGTGCCAATATTTCATCGGACGGATAAATGATTTCATTGTTTTGTGTTGCTTCGTCCAGTAAGTCAAAGGCGGCTAAATTTGGTGTGGAGTAGCCGATGTATTCGATATTATCAGCTGCTACTTGCGGCTCATTTAAAAAATTAATATACATTTCAGCTGCTTCTTGGTTCGTGCTGTTTGCAGGGATGCAGGCTGCATCGACAAAGAGATTCGTTCCCTCCTTCGGGACAGCAACTGCGAGAGCTTCATTTGAGTCCATCATGGCTAGGGTATCTCCGGCATAATAAGGAGCCAATATGGCTTCATTTGCTTCCATTTTATCAAAAATTTGATCCATGACATAAGCTTGTACCAAAGGCTTTTGCTCCTTTAAAAGATTAGCAGCTTCTCGAAGCTGTTTTGGGTCTTCACTGTTCAGGGAGTAGCCGAGTGTCTTTAATGCAATACCAAACGAATCTCTCGAATTGCTGAACATCAATATTTCATTTTTATATTTTTCATCCCATAAAATGTTCCAGCTGTCAACGGGCTCTTTGATTTTCTCTTTATTATAAATAATAACGACGGTTCCCCAGGTGTAAGGAAGAGAATAAACGTTCCCCGGGTCGTAACTGTTTTCTTCAAATAATGGATTCAGGTAGGTTTCATTCGGCAGATTTTCGCGATGTAAAGGAGCCAGCATTTCTTCTTTTATCATACGAGCAATCATATAATCCGATGGGAAAATAACGTCATAGTTAGAGCCACCGCTTTTCATCTTTGCATAAAGCTCTTCATTCGTTGCAAAATTTGTATAATTGACCTTAATCCCTGTCAATTTTGTAAATTCCTCATTAATATTCATTAAACCGTCGCTGCCGTTGGATAAGTATTCGCCCCAATTATAGACGCTGATGGAAATACCTTTTCCCTGAAAGCGCTCATAGTAGCTAGGATCCTTCAGTTCCAATGCAGAAGAAACCGTAGAGGAGAAGGAAAATAAAAGCAGGGCACTGACTGTACAGCAAAAAAATTTCAAAAGATTTTGTTTCATCGCAGTGCATCCTCCTTTTTTCGCTGCTCTTTTTCCAAACGTGCGTCATTGATGTTTACCAAAATCAGAATCAAGAGAACAACAATAAAAATGATTGCAGATAAAGCGTTGATTTCAGGACTGACACGTTTTCTGGTCATAGAATAAATCAAAATCGGCAAAGTTTGGAACTTATCGCCGCTTACAAAATAACTGATATTAAAATCATCCAGTGAAAAAGTAAATGCCATCAAAAATCCGGTTACGACCCCGGGCATAATCTCAGGGAGCGTTACCTTTGCAAAAGCCTGCCAGGGAGTACAGCCTAGGTCCATTGCTGCTTCGAATAGGTAATGATCCATTTGTCGCAGTTTTGGCATAACACTCAATATGACGTAAGGCAGATTGAAGGTGATGTGCGCCAGTACTAAAGTAAGCAGCCCGAACTTAATTCCCATTAAGACGAAAAGCAGCATTAAAGAAACACCCATAACGATTTCCGGATTGATAACCGGAAGATAGGTGACATTCATGACTACTGTGCGGGAACGCTTTTTCATATTGTGAATGCCGATTGCTGCCGCAGTACCTAGAACCGTTGCGATGACCGAGGCGATGACGGCGACTAGCAAAGTTGTGATAAAAGCGTTTAAAATTGCGTCGTTGTGAAAGAGTCTTTCATACCATCGGAAGCTGAAACCGGTCCAATGCCCTCGACTTTTACTCTGATTAAAGGAATATAAAATCAATACAAAAATAGGTGCATAGAGGAAGGTGAGTATAAGGCCGGTGTAGCCTTTGGAAAGCCATTTGCTCATATCAGCATACCCTCCTTTTCTTCCACATCGCTAAACATATTGGTCAAGGCCATGCAGATTAAGATGATGACCATAAGCACCATTGAAAGTGCTGAACCAAGATTTGGATTGTAGGCATTACCTAAAAACTGCATTTCAATCAAATCACCAATGAGCATATTCGAGCCGCCGCCCAGCATGCGTGAGATTACAAAGGTGGAAACAGAAGGAACAAAGACCATCGTAACACCTGTAGTGATTCCCGGCATACTCAGTGGGATAATTACATTTTTTAAAATTTGAATGGAATTACATCCTAAGTCTTGTGCGGCTTCAATTAGGGAATAGTCGATTTTTGTCATGACAGAGTATAGAGGAAGAATCATGAACGGAAGATAGTTATAGACCATCCCCAAAACGACTGCGCCTGATGTATTAATCATTTCAAAGGGTCCAAGTCCAAAAAAACCAAAAAAACGGTTAATCAGTCCGTTGTTTTCTAAAAGTGTCATCCATGCATAGGTTCGAAGGAGGAAGTTCATCCACATAGGAAGCATAATCAAAAGGATGAGAGTCCTTTGATGGCTGGGTCTACTCCTTGAGAAGGTGTAAGCCAGCGGATACGCTAGAATTAAGCAGACTACCGTTGCAATAATAGCCAGCCAAATAGAGTTGAAAATGACTGGTGCATAGGCAAAGGCGTCTTTGTAATTATCTAAGCTGAAATGTCCGGAACGGTCGGTTACGGAAAAATAAGCAACCAAACCCAGAGGAATGATAATGAATAAAATCATCCATAAAAGATATGGAGAAGCGGTAGCTTTTATTTTCATTGTTCCTCCTCCTGTTTTGAATCTTCTTCGGGAGGCATTTTATGCATGATGTGTATATCCTCCGGAATGATAGACATGCCAATACTTGTTCCGACTTCGTATTTTTGAGTCGTATGAATCATAAAGGATAAATCAGCGTGCTTTGCAATGATTTCCCAATGTACGCCTTTAAAGATAATGGAATCCACAACAGCACTGAATTGACCCTGCTGCGGTGCTGTAATTTTCCAATCCTCAGGGCGGATGACAACATCCACTGCTTCTTTTTTATCAAATCCAAAATCAACACATTCTAATTTTTTTCCTGCAAACTCGACAAGATAATCTTCATGCATGATTCCATCCAAAATATTGCTTTCCCCGATAAAATCGGCAACAAAAGCATTGACAGGTTCATTATAAATATCAGTCGGTGAGCCAATTTGAAGGATATTTCCATCTTTCATGACGATGACTCGGTCTGACATGGTAAGTGCCTCTTCTTGATCGTGTGTGACATAGATAAAGGTGATATTCAGACGCTGTTGAATGCGTTTCAGTTCAATCTGCATATCCTTACGCAGTTTTAGATCCAAAGCACCCAAAGGCTCATCCAAGAGCAGAACACGAGGATGATTGACCAGTGCTCTTGCAATGGCGACACGCTGCTGCTGTCCGCCGGAGAGCTGGGTAACTTTCCGAAGCTCATAACCTTTTAGATTCACCAAAGCGAGCATTTCTTTTACTAATGCTTTTCGTTCGGTTTCTGAAAGCTTCTTGCTAATTTTAAGACCAAATTCGATGTTTTCATAGACATTCAAATGCGGAAAAAGAGCATATCTTTGAAATACGGTGTTCACGTGCCTTTTATAGGGAGGGACACCGTTCAGCCTTGTTCCATTAAAAAAAACGTCACCCTGATCCGGATCAATAAAGCCTCCAATAATACGAAGCGTGGTTGTTTTCCCACACCCGGAAGGTCCCAGCAGTGTAACGAATTCCTTATCATTAATGTCGAGGTCAATTCCATTCAGGATTTTTTCACCATCGAATTCCACAGAAATGTTTTGTAGACTAATTAAAGTATTGTTGTGCATTTTATGCATCCCCCTTTGCGGATTTAGTCATGCAGGACACTACCTCCTGCGTGGCCACAGGTGCTTTTGATATCACTCCCCCGCAAAAGGTTTTTGACCGTACCTACGGGTTTTCTATGGCACGGATTAAGGTGATACATACGCAGCTGTCGGTTGGCTAGATGCTAGTTAAAGCAAGGTAAAATATATCGAGAATCGCGAAAAATGTCAAGAGTTTTTCTCAAATTAAAAAGAAAGAGACGGTAAATCCAGTTTTATCCGTTTTTACTGTCTCCTTATGTTATAGTTCTTTTGCAGCACGGCGGACGGTGTCCATCCCACTGGTTAAAGCATCAAGCTGATCATTCAAAAGTGTCAGGTCAGCTCCATGCACATTGTGGTTCAGAAATAATTCTTCCATATGGTCTGTAATGATACAGACTTTCTCTGTGACAGAGAGGAAAGTTGAAAAATTACTGCTTTGTGCTGCATTTCTAAATTTATTCACATCTTTTGTAATGTAGTCTACAATTTCTTTTTCATCAGCAAATTTACCCTGCGGAATGGGATATGGCTTTACACGCTGCAGATAGTATTTTTCCTTATGAGTGATATTATAGATGTAGGAAATCGTTAAAGTGTCTGTTAGTTCAAATTCTACGAAATACATAACACTGCTGATTTCTTTTACTTTGGTTGCTCCTAACTGCCTTAGACTGACTTCAATTAAATCGCCTTCGATTGTATTTTTGTTCATCGTTTCACTCCCTTTCCGGATGATGACAGAGAAAGATAATTAAACAAACCGAACTACCAAATAAATGGTAGACAGCACCACAGAGAGAATCATCATAGGATATCCGATTTTTAGATATTGTACAAAGGTAATCGGGTAACCATGCTTATTACTGATACCGGATAATACAACATTTGCAGAAGCTCCGATTAAAGTTCCGTTTCCTCCCAGACAAGCACCCAGTGAAATTGCCCACCAAAGAGGTGTGACATTAAGTCCGCTTTGTTCCATAGTAAGGATAAGAGGAATCAACGTGGCAACAAACGGAATGTTATCCAATATGGAGGATAAGATAGCGGAAATCCAAAGAAGAGCCAACATAGTAACGGCCATATGTCCTTCCGTTGCTTTCATTAGCAGGTGTGCAAGCTTATCAATTACACCTACTTCTACCATACCACCAACGACGATAAATAGTCCAGTGAAAAATACAATGGTTGACCATTCGACTCCGGCAATAATTTCATCGACATCTTGCTTTCCGACAATGAGAATGATGCAGGCCGCTGTAAGAGCAACAATGCAGGATTCGATTCCAAGTGTGCTGTGCAGCATAAAACCAATTGCAACAAAAAAAGTTAAAATAACACTTTTTCGCATTAAAGATGGATCTTTTACGGATTTTCGTTCGTCTAACTTAAGAACCTCTTGTATTGCAGAATCGTCAACAATGAGATGTCTTCCATAAATGAAGTAAACACATAAGATCGTTATTGCTAAAATAACCAAAATGGCTGGGCCTAAGTTAACGATAAAGTCCATAAAACTCAGATGTGCGGCACTTCCAATCATAATGTTTGGAGGGTCACCGATGAGCGTTGCGGTACCGCCAACGTTGGAAGAGAGTATTTGTGTCATTAAGAAAGGAACTGGATTGATCTTTAGCATGCGAGTGATGGCAATCGTCATCGGCCCCATAAGCAGCACGGTGGTTACGTTGTCTAAAAATGCGGACAGCACAGCGGTTAGAAGCATGAAAAACATCATTATTTTCCATGGATTTCCTTTTGCCAGCTTTGCGGCTTTTATCGCAATATATTCAAATATACCGGAGTTTTTGACTACAGCGACAAACAGCATCATGCCGATTAAGACTCCGATTGTGTTAAAGTCAATGTACGAAATACAAGCATCGATGCTCAACACTCGCAATAAGACGAGCAATACAGAGCCGGTTATGGCAGCGACTGCACGATGCACTTTTTCAGACATGATTGCAACGATTACCACAATAAATATAACAATTGAGATGAATTGCTGTGAAATCATTCTTGATACCTCCAAATAATATTTTTTGGCCTATATCTTTATGCTTTAAGATAAGCAGATTAGACCAACTTATACATAATAGTCTTTTCTTTTCTAAAGTGCAATACAAAAAAATAACTTTTTAACAAGCAGCTAAAAAGTTATTATAATAAGAATATTACAAAAATATTGGTTATTCTTTGAGTTTATGCGGCTGGCGTTCCGATAGAAAAACCGCAGTTTTATAGATGTGTTCCTGCTCTTCTACCGTCATGCATTGCAAATATGACAACGTTTTTGTAATCAAATAATTTTCAGAGGGGCAAGGTGCTTTATTTTCAGAAAAGAATTCGGCAGGAGTTAGGTACAAGGCATTTAAGATTTTCTCTAAGCTGCCAATTGTGAAATTGCGTTCGCCTCGTTCGATCTTCCCTAAATGGGAAGGGTTTAATCCAGCTTTATGTGATAATTCTTCGATGCTGTAACCTAAAGCGTTACGAAATTCACGTATTTTAATGCCAATTTGTATTTGTAAATTATCCATAAATGCAACTCCTAACGACCTATATTCTCCAATATCATAACTCTTTTTATTTTCTGTCACAAAGTCATAAAAGAAATAATAAATAGTCCTTAAAAGTATTGACAGAATAATGCAGCCGCAATACACTAAAAGTACAGTAAAATATAAAAATTAATAAAGAAACACAAGGATTAAAAAAGTGAGGGGTTTATTATGAAATTACTGGGAAATTGGACTGGTGTTACTTATTTTGAACGGATTCATGATTATATTCCGGACACCCCATTGATTTTATGTATTGAAACGATAGACGAAGATGGGAATGTGAAGGGTAGGATTACGGAGATTATTTTGGATGAGAAAGAAGCAAAAAGAGTTCAGGAATATACAAGAAAGACTTTTCCTGTCGTCGGATATATTGAAAGAGAATCCGGTAAACTGTATTTAAAAGAAGTAATTCTATCAGGAACGGATAAAGACAGTTTTACGGAAGGAAATTTACAGATTATAGCAGAAGTTGATTATGAAAAAGAAGAGATTGAGGGAAGATTTTATGATCTGCGCTGGAAGGAATGCGTTCAGGTATTAGAGCTGTCAAAATGCCATGCCGCGAAGAACGGATGTTGGCTCAATTTAAAGACGTCTCCATTGATTGATGCGATTGCAGAGGAAATGGGCGATTACACCGATTAAAATTCCGGTAATCATTCCCGAAAAAACAAGGACCGGAAAATAATAGAAGATCTTCATGCTTTCAACCAGAAAGGCAGCAATGATAATCTGACCGAGGTTGTGTGCAACACCGCCTGCCATACTTACGCCGATGATACTAAACCAGTTTGTCTTTTTCAGAAGAAGCATGCATAGAAAGCTGAATAAGGCACCGGCAAAGGAATAAGCGATGGCAAATACGTTGCCGAACAGCAGACCGGAAAGAACCACCCGAAGCAGATTAATAGAAAAGGCATAAGATGCACCAAGAGTGTAAAGTGCTACGAGGATAACCACATTGGCCAACCCCAACTTGATACCGGTGTTTCCGAAAGAAAACGGAATTAAAAACTCGATATAGGAGAAAATAAGTGCAAGTGAAGTAAGCGCTGCACTTATGGATAGTTTTTTGATTTTTAAAGATATCGTATTTTTAGACATAAGTTACCTCAAATAAGCGACACCGTAAGGTGTCTTTTTTCTAGTAGGAAATGGAGTCAAAATCATTGCTGGCTTCACCTTCAATTGTCACCATTACGTGATTGGGAAGACATAGAATGCTTTGGTTTGTGCGTCCGATACGCCCTTGATTCACACATACCTGGTTTTTGCAGTCCGATTCGATCATTTGGACTTGCTCGTCTAATATACGAATCACATTGATATGCCCGTTTTTTTTAATCGTTATGTCTTGATTTTGTGACAGATCATAGGTACCATAGAGTTCGGAGCCTACCGTCACTTTGACATATTTTGGGGAAACATCACTTTGAGCAATGAAAAAGGATAAGCAAAGACATAGTAGCGTGAGTGCGATTCCCAATAAAATATCGGCTTTTTTTATCATGTTATACCACCTGGAGATTTATTAAAAGAATGCGAGGAACTTATGAAGAAATTGCAACGCAGGCTCTTAGGATGTATTTTTATCTTGATTTTTATTGTAACACAAACCTCCTGTGCAGGGAAAGTACCTCTTTCGCAGACTGATTTTTTACTGAACACGGTATGTAAAATTACATTATATGAAGGTGGGGATGAACAGCTTTTAAAAGATGCATTTGCACTTTGCAGAGAATACGAAAATCGCTTGAGCCGTACAATATCCCAAAGCGATATTGGAAAAATCAATGCAGCTGAAGGTGCTTCGGTCGCAGTGGATAAGACGACTGCGGAAGTGATACTAAAAGGAATGGAGTACGGTCAGATTTCAAGAGGATTATTTGATATTACAGTGGGTGAACTGGCAGAGCTTTGGAATTTCAGTGGAGACAATCCTTCGGTGCCCGATGAAAAGCAGATTGAAGCGGCACTTCCTCACATCGGATATGCACGCATTCATGTAACACAGAACGGAGAACAGAATGAAGTGGCTTTGGAAGATCCGCAGGCAAAATTAGATTTAGGAGGAATTGCAAAAGGATACATCGCAGATAAGGCTGCTGTATTTCTCAAAGAGAATGGTGTTTCAAAAGCGATTATTAATTTAGGCGGAAATGTTGTCTGCATCGGAGAAAAGAGCGAGGGAGTTCCCTTTCAAATAGGAATTGAAAAACCTTTTGGCGAGGAAAGCCAGGGAGAAAAAGAAATTCTGGGAACGGTTGGGATGAAAGATAAATCTATAGTAACGTCTGGAACGTATGAGCGTAATTTCATTGAAAAGGGTGTTTTGTATTATCATATTTTAGATCCGCAGACTGGGTATCCGATGAAAACGGATTTAGATGGGATCAGCATCATCGGTCCTCGATCCGTGGATTGTGACGGCCTCTCAACCACCTGCCTAATGCTTGGTTTTGAAGAAGCAAAGACACTGATAGATTCTATGCCCGAGTATGAAGCGATTTTTGTGAAAAAGGACGGAACGGTCGTCAGCACAGAAGGCGTCGCTCTAATGAAAGAATAGAACCCTTAGAAGCGAGTCTATTCGTGCACCCAGAGGCGATCTCACTGACGGGAGAAATTGACAAATGAGCGTATGTTCAATATAATAAAAACTATGATTCATACTGCTAAAGAAGGTATTTAAAGATATGGAGGATAAAAATGAGTCAAGTTAGCGAAAACTGTAGCCACGATTGCGGAAGCTGCGGTGAAAATTGTAGTGAAAGAGATCCTAAGAGCTTTCAGGAGAAGCCGCATGCAAAGAGCAGCATTAAAAAGGTAATTGGTGTAGTAAGCGGTAAAGGAGGAGTCGGAAAATCCTTAGTTACCGGAATGCTGGCGGTACTGATGAGCCGTGAAGGTTATCACACAGGCATATTGGATGCAGACATCACAGGTCCTTCTATTCCGAAGATGTTTGGGATTACAGAAAAAGCAACTGGAACGGAACATGGTATCTTTCCGGCATTGACAAAGACCGGCATTCAAATTATGTCTGCTAACCTACTGCTTGAAGATGACACTGACCCCGTGATTTGGAGAGGTCCTGTAATTGCGGGAACGGTAAAGCAATTTTGGACTGAAGTAATTTGGGAAAATGTGGATTATCTGTTTGTAGACATGCCGCCCGGAACAGGTGATGTGCCTCTCACAGTCTTTCAGTCGTTACCGGTAGACGGGATTGTAGTTGTGACATCTCCGCAGGATCTGGTTTCCATGATTGTTGCCAAAGCGGTTAATATGGCGAAGATGATGAACATTCCGATTGTTGGATTGGTGGAAAACATGAGCTATGTGAAATGTCCGCATTGCGATGAAAAAATCAACGTTTTCGGAGAAAGCCATATTGATGAAACCGCAGACAAGCATCAATTAAAAGTTTTGGCAAAGCTGGCGATGAATCCGGAAATTGCAAAAGCATGTGATAAGGGTGCCATTGAGTTTTTTAATACGATAGAGCTGGACAAAGCCGTGCAGGCATTACTGACTGTTTAAGACGAAAATGATAGAAAAAGAACTTTCTTGGATTCTCAGAAAGCTCTTTTTTATTTTGGAGAAAAAAGGAGAATATGTTTCACTTTAAGCAATTTTGCCAAAATTAAAATAAATACGATTAAGGATATTGAAAATATAAATGAAATATGATAATGTTTGTTTATAACTAAACGTTTTTCATTTATGTTTTAATTAGGAGAAGGCGATGAATACAAAAACAATGGAAAATGATATCTATAAAGACTTTAAAGATCTTTCAGTTGACGAATTAATAAATGGATATGTAAACAATCCAAAAACCGGAGAGTTTTCTTGTATCTTTTGCGGGGAAACCTTTGAGAATGGTATTATTTACCCTAATGCCGAAAAGCTGTTTACTGCTGAAAAAGCAGTATCGGAGCATGTGAAGGAGGAACACGGCGGATCCTTCAATGTATTGATTAACCTTGATAAACAGATTTGCGGACTTTCGGAAATACAAAAAAGCATATTAACCCATTTATATGAACGAGATGATAATAAAACCATTTGTGAAGCAATGAATATCAGCGCAGCGACTGTGAGAACGCACAAGTTTAATCTCCAAAAAGCAAAGAGAGAGGCGAAGATTTTACTGGCATTAATCCAAACTGCTGAAGAGGATCCTCTTCTGTCAAATACTAAGCCGAGAGAGAAGACGAGCAGCAACGAGGAAGAACAAAAATCAATGTTTGAAGTAAATTCACTGCATCCATTTTTTACCCAGTATCGATTTAAATAAAGATAGAAGGTGAAGCGCATGACTTTGACAACCACCAATCATCACCGATGGAGAAATCATTGGAATCTCGTTCTGTTTATTTTCAGCTTTGTGATAAGTAATTTAGTCAGTGGGATTATCTACGATACGTATGTAAATTACTTACAGGAAGTTGCTGTAAACATTGCGACATCATTTTGGGCTTTTTATGGATACGCAACCTTCATAAGTGCGTTTGCTCTATTTTCTGTGCCTAAAATCGGATATAAGAAGCTGTTGTTGTTTTGCTCTGGCACTTGCTGTATCTCTTTACTGGCGGTAATCTATCTAAACAGCTCGAAGATATTCTACGTTACAACATTATTAGCACTGGTTGGGCTTCAGTTGCATTATACGATGCTTTCCCCTTATATTGCTACTTATACAGAGGGAATGGGAGAGGCACGAATTAAATGGTATACAAGGACCTACTATATGGGTTATGTGGGATATTTTTTTGCAACGTACCTCGGCGGTGTATTTACTGTAAAAATGTTTTCTATGAGAGCTGATATTACATATTCAGCAGCAAAAAAAGCAACCGAATATATTGCCGCGTTTACTCCGGAATTGAAGTTGGCGTACTTGCAGGGAAATAAGGATATTTTGTTGATTACAGCCATCATTTCTGCAATCGCTTTTATTCCGATTTTGCTGATAAAAGAACAAGGAGAAGATTATAGAATTAATACTGATAAATCCAACCCCAAAAACTTATTACCCCGTATGCAGGAAATGGTTCAAATCATCCTAAAAAAAGAAGCGGTGATTTATTTGACTTATTTTGCAATGGTTTCCTTTGCGATGGGCTTGTTTTCATCCTATTTTACGGTCTATTTAAACCGTAATCTTCATATAGACAAAGCAACGTCATCCCTTTTGGTATCCATATCTTATTTGGCTATCGTATTATTCATGCTATTTACGCCTTTTCTTGTCCGTAAACTTGGACAAGTCAATACGATCAGCACGATGTTGATTGTTTCTATACCCTTTATGCTCATTATCGCAAATGGAGAAAAGTTTGGAAGTTATAAGATTGCATTCGTAGGAGTTGCGCTGTTTATGAGAGCCGGTATCGCAAATATCAGTTCTCCGGCGGATAATTCGCTTGCAATGAGTATTGCGGATAAAAATTTAAGACCGATTTTTGCATCCATGGTAAATGTCATTGCCGGTTTGGCAAGTATAGTAAGCGGTTTATTTACAGGGAATATTTTGTTTACTACCCAGATGGGATATAAAAATGCTTATTATCTAGCTGCAGGCTTGTATTTTATAGCAAGCATTATTGTAGCGGTGGGGTTGAAAAAATATAACAGGATTGAGAATTCCGCAGAATCGAAAGAGGAGATAAAAAATGGTGAATAAGCAAACTGAAAAGTATTCTAAGATGTTATCTGAGTTTAAAGAAACGGTAAGAAATATAGAGTATCTCAAATATACACTTAATTCATTAATTTATTGGGACAAGATTACGAATATGCCGATCAATGGGATTGAATACAGAAGCCAAGTGATGGGTTATTTGGGAGATGAACTATACCGCCTACTTTCGAGTAAACAATTGAAAAGATGTTTGAATTATTTTGATGGCAATAAGAAAAATGATGACATTGTGAATGGCATGGTGGCCAGAATCAAGAGGAACCATTATTATGTTGAAAAAATACCGAAAGATGAGTACAGAGAGTATATTTCCTTGATTGCAAATGCAGAGCAGGTTTGGGAAAAAGCGAAAGCAAAAAATGACTTCAAGCTGTTTCAACCTTATTTAGAGAAGATTGTTGAAAAATTTAAGTCCTTTGCGGAGTATTGGGGTTATGAGGAAAATGCTTATGATGCGCTGTTAGGTTACTATGAAGAAGGCGTGACCGTAAATGAAATTGACAAGATGTCAAGCGATCTTAGAGACTTTATTATTGAACTGTTAAATCAAATCAGGCAGAAAGAAGATTATTTAGAGCAAGATTCAGATTTTATAATTGGTTTAGAAACGGGAAAACAGAAAGAATTATCTGAGTGGGTGTTGACAGAGATTGGATTTAATTTCGATTCAGGGAGGCTGGACGAAGGGGCGCATCCAACGACACTTGCCTGTTCTCCGGATGATGTAAGAATTGTCACAGCCTATAATGAAACTGATATTCGGACAGGAATTTTTAATGCACTTCATGAGGGCGGCAAAGGATTATACGAGCAAGACATCGATAAAAAGCTCTTAGGGACACTTCTCGCGGAAGTCGCTTCCTTTGGTGTGGAAGAATCAATCGGCAGGTTCTATGAAAATGTTCTGGGAAGAAGCAAAGCGTTCAGCACCAAGCTTTATGACAAATTGAGAGAGCTTTCCGCAGAGGTGAATATATTTGACGCGGAATCCTTTTATAAATATCTCAATCATGTGAGACCTTCCCTTATCCGAATTGATGCAGATGAACTTACTTACATGCTCCACATTATCATACGTTACGAAATCGAAAAAGATTTAATCCATGAGAAAATCACAGTCGCAGAATTGCCAGAGGTGTGGAATCAAAAGTATAGAGAATATCTAGGGATTGAACCAGACAATGACAGAGAAGGCGTTCTTCAGGATATTCATTGGGCAGCGGGATATTTTGGCTTTTTCCCAAGCTACTTTTTAGCGAATCTGGTTGCAGCCCAGCTGGCGGCCATGATGGAAAAGGAGATAGGCTCTATAGAGGAACTAATTTCACAAGGCTGTTTGGAATGCATTCATGATTGGCTGGCTGAAAATGTTCATAAAAAAGGTGCGGTTTATAGTACATCTGAATTAATTAAAAAAATTACAGGAGGTGCAATGTCATCAGAGTACTATATGGAGTATCTTAAGAAAAAATATGATAAAGTATATCATTTATAAAGGAGAAGAAGAAAATGGGAAATATCTTTTCGAAGCTAAAATTAGGCGATAAAATGTCTAAAAATTTTTTGGCAATTTTACTGATTGCAGCGAGTGGTACCATTATTTATGGGTTGCCGTATTTTAGATATGACTATTACGATGCATATCTTCAAGTATATCATTTGACAAATACACAGATGGGCGTATTTGGAAGTATTCTTGGAATTTTCGGCATGATTTCTTATTTATTTGGAGGAGTTGTCGCAGATAAATTTTCAATCAGGAGCATACTGTCATTATCTCTTATAGGAACTGGGGTTGGAGGCTTTATTCATTTGCTTCCTCTTAATTTTACCGCTTTAGTGTGCCTTTATGCCTTTTGGGGGGTCAGCTCTTTATTTGCATTTTGGCCTGCTTGTATAAAAGCAGTCCGCGTACTATCTGACTCTGATGACCAAGGAAAAGCTTTCGGTTGGTTTGAAGGCGCTAGAGGTATTGCTGCTGCAATTATGGCGCCGCTTGCTGTCATTGTATTTCAAATTGGTGTGAAACAGATTGATGATGTGACTGGCATGAAATATGTAATTATTTTTTATTCTATTTTAACAATACTTTGCGGAATCTTAGTGTTTTTCAAGATGGGAAATGAAAAGATTGAAGATGGCGAAAGAATCTCTTTTAAGGACATCGGAAAAGTATTGCGTCTCCCGGCGGTGTGGATTATTGGAAGCGTAACGTTTTGCAACTATGTATTTACTTTGTCACTCTATTATTTTACACCATATGCGACAAGTATCTTGGGAGCAACCGTAACATTTGGCGCAACCTTAGCTGCCGCAAAAAGATGGATTAGTCCAATTTCTAATGTTGGCGGAGGTTACTTGACAGACAGAGTGGGAACCGGAAATCTGCTGTTGGTATCCTTTTTAGTAATGGCGGCAGGAACAGCAGGGATTTTACTTTTACCAACAAATGCCGGCATGATAGCAGCCTTTACGATTCTATTTTTAATCAGTTACTTTTTCTATAACGTAAACTATGCGATGACATGGGCGATGATGGATGAAGGTGGAATTCCTGAGCAGTATTCAGGCACAGCTGCCGGTATTATATCAACGGTCGGATATCTTCCTGAAATTTTCTGCTCATTACTAGCAGGAATTTTAATTGACGGATTCCCGGGAGTGACCGGTTATCGTTATTTCTTTGGATTCCTGATTGGAGTATTATTGCTGGGCGCAATTTGTGTACTAGCATGGAAAAAATATTTAGGGGGCCGTCATGACAGAGGTACAAAAAAAAGTGAAACAAATTCCTAACCTTATCGAAAACGGGAAAACGCAGCCTATTTTAGATTATAAAGAATGCTTATTTGAAAAGGTATATGTAGAAACGCCAGTAGACACAGATGGAGATGGGAAACTCGATTTAATTGCTGTATATATCCGAAGGCCCAAAGAAACGTTAAATGGGTACCAAGTACCGGCCATCTATGTGGCAGATCCTTATATCATGACCTGCAATGAAGATTGGTATGTGCCTTATGATGTCGATAAAAATATTGAAGTTTTTTCGGAGCAGCAGATAAAAAAGGCACAAATTGTTTACCATGAGGACGTGAAGAAAGTTACAAATCCGGAACAAAAAAGAGGAACAAAAGGATTTGCAAAAACCTCTTTCACAGAGGAAATTCCATTAGATTGCATCACCGATTGGTATAGCTATTTTAATTCCAGAGGGTATGCCTCTGTATTCTGCGGCGGATTAGGAACCAGAGGCTCCGAAGGCTTAACCATATCCGGCTCAAAGGAAGAGCTGTTGGCGTTTAAGGCCGTGATAGACTGGTTGAATGGAAGTTGCAGAGCGTTTACAAACAAAACCGATAACATCGAAATAAAAGCGGATTGGTGCACCGGAAATGTGGCGATGTCAGGCAAATCCTATTTAGGGACATTATGTATTGGTGTTGCAACAACCGGTGTAAAAGGATTAAAGACCATCATACCAGAAGCGGCAATATCCAATTGGTATGCCTATGATCGGTATTATGGACTCAATGTACCGCCGCTAGGCTGGCAAGGGGATGACATCACGTTGCTCTCCAAATATTGTTGCAGCAGAGCCTTGGATGAAGCGGACTATGCTACGGTCAAAGAGCGATATGAGAAAATCTTAGAATCGATGGAGAGCGGTCAGGATCGGGCAAGCGGAAATTATAACCGATTCTGGGACGAGAGAAACTATTTAAATAAGGTGAACCAAATAAAAGCATCAGTATTTATCGTTCACGGTTTAAATGATTGGAATGTTAAGATGAATCAGTGCATCCCTTTTTGGAATGCAATTACTGCGAAAAACATTCCGCGAAGGATGATGCTCCATCAAGGTGCGCACATTTATATCCATGATTTAGAAGGCGCAGGATTCAATGATTTACTGCATGAATGGATTGATTATTGGCTGTATGGAATTGAGAACGGAACTGAGGAAACAGAGTCACAGGTGTGGGTGCAGAGCAATCTGAATCAAGAAAAATGGCATCAATCTGTAGATTGGGGACAAAACGAGATACAAATCCTATCCTTTCCGATACAAGGAAACGATAAAAAGACATGGGTGGATGACTTATCACTCACTGCGTTTGATCGAACAGAGAATAATGAGAAAGCGTGGCGTGATGAGATTACTTTAGGAGAAGAGGCACAAAGGTATTCTTTGAAGTACCTTTGGGAACCCCATGACGAATTGCGTATCTGCGGAACGGTAAACGTTTCTTTTGAAGCGGCAATCGATAAGCCTACGGCTATTTTCAGCGTAATGCTAGTCGATTACGGCGAAGAAAAGCGACTACTGGAGACGCAAGAGGTGGCACATAAAGATGGAATTATATGGGGTAAAAATACACCTGTCGCAGATGAGTTAAGATTTACAGAAGAAAAAGAACCTTCTTTATATCGAATTATTACAAGAGGATGGATGAATGCCCAAAACAGAACTTGTATTTGGAAAAAGGAAACGATTGAAGAAGGGAAGTTCTATTCCTACAGCTTTGATACGGTTCCGATGGATTATACTGTAAAACAGGGCCATAAATTAGGATTGATATTATATGGAATTGATCCGGAAGCCACGGAAAGGCCGCTTCTTTCTACTACAATAACCGTTGACGAAAAGACGATTCAGGTTAAGATTCCCTGTACGAAAATAAAAATAGAGAAATGAAAGTACACTTGACAAGGCTGTGAAAAAAGCCTGTGAATAACAAAAATAAATAAGCCCCTTATGGTGGATCAAATGATCATAGGGGGTTTATTCTTTTGTTTTGGAATGATAAAAAGAACTGCCTTAGCTAAGGCAGTTCTTTTATTTGGATAAGCCCTTCTTGGAGAGAGCGCTTATTTTGTTTTTGTTTCTTCTTTTTTCTCAGGAGCAGGAGCTTCTTTAGGAGCAGCCTCTTTTGAAGGAACTTCTTTAGGAGCAGCTTCTTTTACAGGAACTTCCTTTTTTGGTTCTGCTGGTTTTACAACCGGCTTTGCACCTGGCTTTGGAATCATGTGGATAATATGGCGAGGGCAGGCCTTCACACACAGTCCGCAGTTTTTACACTTTTCAGGGTCAATCACTGCATGATTGTTTTCCACGTGTACGGCATCAAAGTTACAAGCTTTCTCGCAAAGCTTACATGCGATACATCCAACTTCACAGACATTACGTGTTTCTTTTCCGGTATCACAAGAGCTACATCCTACGAAAACTCTGCTTGTTTTCGGCGCAACTGTAATCAACTGGTTCGGGCAAGCTTTTACACAGGCACCGCAGCCCACACATAAGTCTCGATTTACGACAGCAACGCCGTTGCAGATTTCAATCGCATTGTAGTTACAAGCATCCTGACAATCACCGTAACCCATACAACCGTATTTACATGAACCATGACCTTTAAAGAATAATTTGCTTGCTGCACAGCTTTTGAAGCCTTGGTATTCCATATCAGACTTTGTCTTTTCTGAAATGCCGGAGCAGTGTACGGTTGCAACCTGCGCTACGGAAGAGCCGGCATCGACGCCAAGAATGGATGCGATCGAACTAGCTGTTCCTGCACCGCCGGGAATACATAGATTTGCAGCTACATTTTTAGGGTCTGCTGCAATCGCAGCTGCGTAATCATCACAGCCTGCATAGCCGCAAGCACCGCAGTTTGCACCGGGAAGCGCTTCTCTTACTTTTACAGCAGTTTCATCTACTGGGACTGCCATAAATTTGGCAGCTAGCGTCAAAATGACAGCGGCGACGAGGCCGATGGCACAGACTAATATTACAGGGGTTATAAATGCTGACATTGTGGCACCTCCTTACAGTCCGAAAATGCCATCTATCATACCCGAAAATCCCATAAAGGATAGGGAAAGGATAGAAGCAGCGATTAAAACGGATGGTACGCCTTTAAAGGATTCCGGATAGTCATTAAATTCAATTCTCTGACGAATGCCGGAGAAAAGAACCATAGCCAAGAGGAAGCCAAGACCAGCGCCGAAGGCATTTACTAAAGATTGTAAGAAAGTATATTCTTCATCAATATTTAATACGCAAACACCAAGTACAGCGCAGTTTGTAGTGATCAGTGGAAGGAATACTCCCAAAGATTTATGAAGAGCAGGTACGTATTTTTTCAAAATAATTTCAACCAGCTGTACAAGAGCTGCGATTACTAAGATGAATACGATTGTCTGCAAATAGCCGATACCCTTCGGGGCTAATAATAAAGTCTGAATCGGCCATGTAGCTGCGGTTGCAAGTACCATAACGAAGATTACGGCACAGCTCATACCGAAAGCAGAATCTAATTTCTTGGATACACCAAGAAATGGACAAATACCAAGGAACTTTACCAATACAAAGTTGTTTGCAAGGACGGCTCCTAAGATAATGATTAACATTTCTTTCATTAGTTACAACCTCCTTCGCTTGCCTGGCTGCATGCTGCTGCGGAAGGGCATCCTGCACAGCCGTTTGCCTTGTTCTTGCTAGGCTTTCCGTTGGTCAGCTTATTTACAAGTGCAATGAGACAGCCAAATACAAAGAATCCGCCTGGAGCCAATACAAAGATTGCCATCGGATCGATCAATCCGGCAGTGATGTCATGACCGAATAATTGTCCGGATCCTAAAAGCTCTCTTGTTGCACCCATCAAGAATAATGCAAAGGTGAAACCAAGTCCCATTCCGATACCGTCTAGAGCAGAATCTAAGATAGAGTTCTTATTTGCAAACATTTCAGCACGACCTAAGATGATACAGTTTACTACAATCAATGGGATAAACAAACCTAAAGCTTTGTCTAATGCCGGCATATATGCTTTTAATAAGAACTGAACAACCGTTACAAATGCTGCAATAACAACAATGTAGCAAGGGATTCTGACCTTATCCGGAATCACGTTTTTTAATGCGGAAATAAAAATGTTGGAGCAAATCAATACTACGGTTGCCGCAAGACCCATACCGAGACCGTTGACTGCTTGTGTGGTAACTGCCAACGTTGGACAGGTACCAAGTACCAATACTAATACGGGATTTTCTTTGATGATGCCTTTGGTTATGATACCCAATTTGCTTGGTTTATTTTCCATTATAAAGCACCTCCTAATTCTGCGTATTGCTCTAAAGCTGTGTGAACACCATTGAAGACTGCATTGGAAGTGAACGTAGCGCCGGTAATTCCGTCAACTTTTGTTCCTTCACCGCCTTCTACATTGGTAATTGCGGTTTGATCGACAAATTTTGCCAGGTGCTCAGGAGTAGTTGCTTTTGTACCTAAGCCCGGCGTTTCATTGGAAGCATCGGTTACTTTTACAGCGGTAATCGCACCGTTTGTATCAATACCTGTCATAACGGTTACAGCTCCACCAAAGCCTTTAAAGGCAGTTGTAATAACGACACCGGAGTCATTTGTCGCCTTATATACTTCAGTAACACCTTCAAGAAGCGTTACATCCATTTTTTCAAATCCGTCTGCTGCACTGAGCACATCTGCACGAGCAGCATCCGCATTCTCTTTTGTAATCTTTTCAATAATCGGAGTAGTTACCTGATACGTAGCTGCCAAAAGCAAGGTGGCAACAAGACAAATCACGACAAGCACAACGGTTGGTGCAAAATTTTCTTTAAAACGACTGTTTTGCATTATTTGTCACCTCCTGCAGGGACACCGTTTAACTTTAAACGAGTCAGATTATCAATATGCGGTGTCAGAATATTCATTAACAGGATTGCGAAAGAAACGCCTTCCGGATAAGAAGAATACAGACGAATGAGCATCGTCAGGAGACCGCAACCGATACCGAAAATAATTTTTCCTCTTGTAGTAATCGGAGAAGTAACGTAGTCTGTTGCCATAAAAATTGCACCGAGCATAACGCCGCCTGCAAAGATATGGAAGACTGGATCCAGACCGGTTACCAATGCGAATACAAATACTGTGGCAATGAAGCTTACCGGAATGGTAGGTTCAATGACCTTTTTGAAAACCAGATAAACGCCGCCGAGTAACAATGCAAGTGCACTGACTTCACCCGTACATCCGCCGATGAATCCTAAGAACATATCCATGTTGGAAGGAACATCCATACCTTTTGAAAATAAGCCCAAAGGGGTAGCTCCGGTAATCGCATCTACTGTCTGCTGTGATTTTGGAAGAACCCAAGTCGTCATTGGAGTTGCGAAGGAAATGAATAAAACAATACGTCCTACAATTGCAGGATTGGCAAAGTTTTGTCCAAGACCACCAAATACTTGTTTTACAATGACAATTGCTACAAAACATCCAATGATTGCCATCCAGAAAGGAAGGCCGGCAGGTAAATTATAAGATAGTAGTATACCGGTTACAACAGCGCTTAAGTCGGATATAGTATCCGGACGACCTAACAATCTTCTGGTGATCGATTCAAACAATATACATGCAGCGACACAAACGGCGGTCAGTGCAAGTGCACGTAAACCGAAAACGACAACCTCCATGATCATTGCAGGGATGAGTGCGATACAGACATCCCGCATAATGTTAGAGGTGTTCACAGGAGACACTACATGCGGTGCGGAAGAAACAATTAAGTTTCCGTTTTTCATCTTACTCATTATTTCTTTCCTCCTTCCGCTAATACTAGACTTTTTCCTAATTTATTGATAAAGCTTAACTGCTTTCTTGCAGGACAGACATACGTACAGCAGCCACAGTCCATACAAGACATAACATGATATTTTTTCAATGTATCGACATCTTTGCGCTCAAAAGCCTTGAAAAGAGCTGTCGGCATTAAATTCATCGGACAGGCTTTTACACAGCGTCCGCAGTTGATGCAAGCGGTTTCCGGATTCATGTTTGCAAAGGTTGCGTCGAAAGCGAGGATGGCATTATTTCCTTTGATGATACATTTACCGTCATCTGGAAGTGCACGGCCCATCATCGGTCCACCCATCAAGATTTTCTTTGGTTCTCCCGTATATCCGCCGCAGAATTCAATGATATCAATAATCGGCGTACCAATAGGAACTTCGACATTCTTCGGCTCTTTTACTACATTTCCGTCTACCGTCAGACTCTTAGATACAAGAGGCATACCGGAATCGAGAAATTGCTGGAGTTTTAAAACTGTTGTTACATTTGAAACGATGACACCGACGTCAGCTGGCAGCTTTCCGGCAATCAAGTGCTTTCCTGTGCACTCATAAATGAGGACACGCTCTGCTCCCTGCGGGTATTGTTGAAGCAATTCGCAAACACTGATGTTTGGCTCATTTTTTACCAACTCGTTAAACTTGGCAATGGCATCTGGCTTATTTCCCTCAATACCGATGATAGCTTGTTTCAAATTTAAATATTTTAGAATGTTTTTTGTTCCTTCTACGATTTCTTCCGCATGCTCAAGCATTGTCATGTGGTCAACCGTAATATAAGGCTCACATTCTGCACCATTTAAAATTAAAGTATCAACCTGTTCCGGATTTCTTGGGTTGTACTTGATGTGGGTAGGAAATGCAGCACCGCCCAATCCAACAAGACCACAGGAACGTACCGCTGCTAAGAATTCTTCTTTATTGCCTACGGTAGGAGGAACTACGGTCTCGGCAACTTCCTGTTTGCCGTCTGTTGTGATCTCGATACTGGTATCGACGATACCCTGTGCAGTCATGCCCTTAACAAGAGCAGTAACTTCTCCGGATACACTGGAGTGAATCGGAGCACACATTGGAGCAGTATTGTCTCCAATTAATTGGCCAACCTTAACATGATCGCCGACTGCGACCGTTGGCTGGCAAGGCGCACCAATGTGCTGAACCATTGGAATATACACTTTTTCCGGTACTGGCATCTGAACAATGGGTTGCCCGGCAGTGTTTTTACAATGGTCGACATGGATACCCTTTAGATGTTTTGAAACTGAACTCATAAACTCTCTCTCCTTATCTAGCCTTGTCAAAAATTGTAGAATTTTAACCGTTTCTTTCGTAGCTTTGTCTACACTTGAAAAGGTGGAAGACTCTTAGGTTTACAGAAATAATATTGGTAAAATCGCATAAAAGCCTACAATAATAAAGATACACCTATTTTACAATTATGTAAAGTCCTTTTGTCGAGATCGATTGGGGAAAAACAACGTAAATTGTGTTTTTCTATCAATAATTAAGGCATAAATTGCAACAAATGTTTTTATTACGGAAACAGTTGGCAAATTGGGGTAAATTATAGGGTATAATGACAAAAAAAGAATCGTAGATTTTTCTACAAATTAAAGCGGTTACAGTTCTATCTTATGCTTTCTTATTACATTCTACTACTGTTTCAAAGGGATTCAAGGCTTTTTCAGGCAATCACTTTTTTCCGTAATATATCCAGCTTGCTTTAGAAGCGTAAACACGAATAAAAACAACAAGAAGGCATAAAGAATTTTGGAGTCAGCAACGGTATCAATCAATGTGGAGCAGGGATTGCTTTCTGCGTGCAAGCGGGAAAAGCATTGCCTTATCAAGGCGAGAGTGATAAAATAAACAACGAGATTCTATCATTACATATAAAATGTAAGAAAAGACTAGGAACGGAGTATACGTTATGAGTAACAATAAATATAAAGTGGATCTTTATGAAAACCGACCGATCAGAGACTTAAAAGATATGATATACAGCTCGGCGGAGCTCTACAAGGATCGGGCGGCATATTTAGTGAAGGATAAACCGGGTGGTGTGTATCGGCCGATTTCCTTTCAGCAGTTGAAAGAAGATATTGACAGCTTAGGGACTGCATTTATGGATTTAAAACTGAAGGGAAAAAAGGTAGCCTTAATCGGAGAAAATCGCTATGAGTGGATTGTATCTTATCTTGCGATTGCAAATGGAGCCGGTGTCATTGTTCCTCTGGATCGGGAGTTGTCCTCGGGTGAGATTCAAAATTTATTGATTCGGGCGGAGGTCAGTGCCGTTATTTTTTCTGCGAAGGTAGAGAGAAAAGTATTTGAAGCGTTGGAAGGGATTGAGGGAATCGATTGCATTATCAGCATGGATGCCGCTTCTGACCACGATCATATTTTGTCTTTAAAACAATTGCTCGAACGTGGAAGAAAACTTCTTTTAGAAGAAAACCGCTACTTCATTGATGCTGAGATTGACCCAGAGGAAATGCATATGCTTTTATTTACTTCAGGGACAACCGGAATGGCTAAAGGCGTGATGCTCTCACATAAAAATATTTGCGCGAATGTATACAATATGTCGAAATATGTAAATGTGAGCGATGATCAAATAGGACTTTCTGTGCTGCCAATGCATCATACCTACGAATTTACATGTCATAATATGACTGCATTATATCAAGGATGCAGCATTGCGATTTGCGAAGGTTTAAAATATATCGTTAAAAATATGTCGGAAGCGAAGGCAACGGTTATGCTGGGTGTGCCGCTGATCTTTGAGTCTATGCACAAAAAGGTATGGAAGAAAGCGGAGGCAAGCGGGAAAGCAGATAAAATGCGGGCTGCAATTGCCGTTTCAAAAACGTTAAATAAGTTTAATATAAAGACGACTAAGAAAATGTTTAAAAGTGTACACCAGGCATTGGGCGGCCATATGCGCTTGTTGATTGCAGGGGCAGCAGCAATTGATCCACAGGTGGTTTCAGACTTTAATGCGATGGGGATCAGAATGATACAAGGCTATGGAATGACGGAAAATTCTCCGATTATCGCAGTGAATATGGATCGATATTATAAAGATGCTGCCGCAGGACTTCCGATGCCAGGTACAGAAATTCAAATTATCAATAAAGATGAAAACGGAGTAGGCGAAATCATATGTAAGGGTGACTCGGTAATGATTGGATATTACAAGGACCCAGAAGAAACGGCAAAGGTTTTAAAAGATGGCTGGCTTTATACCGGGGATTACGGGTATTTTGATAAGGACGGATTTTTATATGTATCGGGACGTAAAAAAAATGTAATTGTCACAAAGAACGGCAAGAATATTTTTCCGGAGGAAGTCGAATTCTATTTAGGAAAGAGCGATTATATTAAAGAAGTGCTGGTTTCCGGCTTAGAGGGTGAAAAATCAGGAGAGACGATTGTCTTCGCAGAAATTGTACCGGAATACAGTGCCATCGAAGAAAAATTCGGAAGGCTTTCAGAAGAAGCATTGCGAAAGCTTTTAAAACAGGTAATTGACGATACGAACGATCATATGGCGACATATAAGAGGGTTAAACGCTTTAAAATTCGAGAAGAAGAATTTGAGAAAACGACAACGAAAAAAATAAAGCGTTCTTATAAATAGGAGAAATGGGGAATTTGGGATGTCAGATTTAAATCATGCGCAGTGGGCAATACAGCAGGTTGAGAAAATAAAAAGCAGCTCGGATCCACGAGTTCGGTATCGAAATGTCCGGCCAATTACAGATATTCGAGATATGTTTATTTCCAGTGCAAAGCTGTACGCCGATCGTCCGGCTTTCTTGGTGAAGGACGAGCCGGGCGGACCGTACCGCAGCGTCACCTACCGCAAAGCAAAAGAAGATGTGGACGCACTTGGTACGGCATTGCTTTCCATGGGTCTTTCCGGAAAGCGGATCGGCATAATCGGGGAAAACAGTTACCAGTGGGCGATTACTTATCTAGCAGCGGTGACTGGTGTCGGAGTGGTTGTTCCTTTAGATAAAGAGCTTCCTGAAAATGAATTACTGCATTTGGTGAAGGAAGCAGAGATCGAATGCATTTTCTTTGATAAAAAATACGAAGCATTGTTTCGTAGTATGAAAGAAAGCGGACAAACCAAACTACTGTTTTTAATCAATATGAAGGGGACGGAAATTGCAGAAGATACGCTTTCCCAAAAAAGCCTTCTTGAAATCGGATATAATCTTTTGAAAAACGGAAACCGTGCCTTTTTAGATGCGGGAATTGATCCGGAAGAGATGAGCATATTATTATTTACTTCAGGAACCACGGGGCTTTCAAAAGGTGTTATGCTCTCTCACAGAAATATTGCAGCAGATTTGATGGCAATGGTTACATTGGTTCATATTGTGAAGGAGGATGTCTTCTTTTCCGTATTGCCGATTCACCATACGTATGAATGCACCTGTGGATTTTTATGTCCCTTGTTTTGCGGAGCAGCGATAGCCTATTGTGAGGGATTAAAATATATTGTAAAAAATCTGGCAGAGGCAAAACCGACTATTTTTTTATGCGTGCCGCTTATTTTAGAAAATCTGTACAGTAAAATCTGGAAAACTGCTAAGAAAAAAGGTGCGGATAAGAAACTAAAAAAATTGCTGCGCATCAATTATTATACAAAGAAATTAAAATTGGATTTGGCACCGTTGCTTTTGAAATCCGTAGTCGCTGTGTTTGGCGGAAGGCTGCGCCTTTTGATCGCAGGAGGTGCACCGGTAGACCCTGCCATTATAGAAGGAATTCAGGCTTTTGGAATCAACTGCCTGCAAGGATATGGACTAACCGAATGCGGACCGATTGCAGCGTTAAATCCGGATGTGAATCCGAATGCTTCCTCCGCTGGGTGCATGCCGCCTGGAATGGAATGCAAGATTGTGGATGCAGACGATGTTGGCATTGGAGAAATCTGTATCCGTGGAGAAAACGTTATGATGGGGTATTATAACAACCAGGAAGCAACGGCTGAAGTTCTGAAAGATGGTTGGTTTCATACCGGAGATTTAGGCTATATGGATCGGGAAGGTTTTTTGCATATTACAGGAAGAAAAAAGAACGTTATCATCACGAAAAACGGAAAGAATGTGTTCCCGGAGGAACTGGAATATTATCTGAATAAAATATCCTATGTGGAAGAGTGTCTCGTATCTGGAAGGATGCGTGAAGAGGACGGGGAAACAGTTATTTTCGCTGCGATAAAGCCTGATCGAGAAGAGCTGGAAGAGCAGCTTGGCGTTGAATTCGAAAAAGAGATGGCAGAGCAGCTGATTTGGAAAAAGATTGATGAACTGAATAAAAAGCAGCCAATTTACAAACGGATTCAAAGAATGGAGCTTCGGGAAACAGAATTTGAAAAAACAACTGCAAGAAAAATCAAACGATATGCAAAAGCAAACCAATAGGAGAGAGGCAGCAAAAATGAGAAGATTGAATGTAGCAATGATCGGCTTTGGAAACGCAGGCAGAGCCTTTAGCAGAATTATATTGGAAAAACAAAAAGAAATAGAGAAGACGATGGATTGTGACATTCGCATTGTTGCCATTACAACAGGGAGACGTGGGAGTTTTCTATGCGAAGAAGGGATTGATTTAGAAGAAGCCTGCCGTCAGATCGAAGAAGAAGGGGCCTTCCGTACCGATTCACCGCAGTATTCAAAATTGACATCAACGGAAGTAATCCGCAGCGTAGAGTATGATGTAATGCTGGAATTAACTCCCCTTCAAATTTTTACCGGGCAGCCTGCGATTGACCATATAAAGGCAGCTATGCAGCGAAAAAAGCATGTGGTTACAGCAAATAAGGGGCCGATTGCATGGGCATATAAAGAATTGAGGGAGATGGCAGAAGAAAAAGGAGTTTGTTTTTATTATGAAACGACTGTCATGGATGGAACTCCTATCTTTAATTTGACTGTGGATACGCTAAAATTCTGCAAGGTGACAGAAGTAAGCGGAATTTTAAATACTACGACCAATTTTGTGCTGGAAGAACTTGCAAAAGGAGCTTCTTATGAAGAAGCAATGCAAGAGGGGCGTAAGAGAGGTTTTGTTGAAGCGGACCCATCCATGGATATGGATGGATGGGATGCAGCTGCAAAGACGACGGCTCTTTTAAATGTCTTGATGCATGCAGATATCACACCAAGAGATATTGATCGAACGGGAATCACTGCAATTACAGAAAAAGATATAAAAGAAGCAAAGAGGAGAGGCTGTTTCATTAAGCTTTTTTGCCGTGGTGTAATAGAAGACGGAAAGGTTGTTGGAACGGTCAAACCAATAGAAGTGCCGGAACAGGAGCTGATCGCACATATTGACGGTACATCCAGTGCGGTTTCCATTACTACAGATTTAATGGGAAAGCTGACGATTGTGGAACACAATCCAGAAATTTTGCAAACCGGATATGGCATTTTCAGCGATTTAATTCGTGTTATTGACCATAGCAAATAAACGATATAAATAAACGATTGATGATTTGATAGGAAGTGTTACGCATTTTTTAATTGCGGCAAGAAACACAATTGGCAAGTGCTTTTTTGAAAGCAGGGGTAATATCAATTGAAGGGCGTTTTAACAATATAAAAAAAGGAGCAGAAAATGCCTGTGTAATGAGGGCGTTTCTGCTCTTTTCTTATCCGTAGAAGGAATCTTTTGTCGGATATTAAAAATAGATTGTAAACTTGCATATTTCAATCATATTGGTTAATTACAATTTACGATTAAATGCACTGTACTGTTACATTTTTTGAGTTGGTTAAAAACAGCATAGTGGTATAGCAAACGTCAAATTCCACAACATCGCCGACCTGCAAATGATCTTTATTATCTTCTATATCAAGAATGGTATGATCGGAGCTTCCGCCTAAAATTTCGATATTCTTTGTACGGGGGAGAAGCTTGCTGAGGTCGCATGCGTCGAGCTTCCCAAGTCCAAGCAATGCACGTCTTCGAATGCCACGGTCTTCATATTCACATACATTTCCAAATGCATCGATAAAAATTTCTCCAACCGGATAGGTTGGTTTGTCTTTGACTTCTATGATCTGTGCCTTTAAGGTAAAAGCATCCATATTCAGGTAGCTCATATCATAGCCCCAGTCTTTTTGCAGATCGTAGGCTAAAATAATGCCTTCGCCAATTCTAAGGTGATTGATCCTACTAGGCATCGTTTTATCGTGAACCATTGTAAAGGAGCTGGTTGCCCCGCCCGAAATCACTTCAAGCTGACGGCCGATTGTTTCCTCAATTTTTTCTGCTACCTCAACCAATTCATTCATTTTTTCCGGAGTTGGTTTAATCGAGCCGTAACAGCCTAAATTGGTACCGACTCCTAAAAGATGGATGTTTTTTAGATCTTTTTCAATATGAAGTGCAGTTTTGGCTAATTCTTCTTTATCCCAGAACCCTTCACGAAGATCACCTAGATCAGCCATAAGGATAACATGATGCTTCTTATTTTGACGAATGCACTCTTCGTTCAAAGCGTCTATGACGCTTACTTCACTTTGTAAGCTGTAATCCGCTAAGGAAACCAATCGTTCCAGCTCAGATGGCATTGCAATTCGAATCAGCATAAAAGGACCTTCAATTCCGTAGTTTTTTGCATCTTCGATTTGTTCAAGACGAGAAGAAGCGATATAACGGCAGCCGCCAAGCTTAAATTGTTCTGCCACTTGAGGAATCCCGTTAAAGCCTTTGATGACACCGGCAACTTCGATTCCGGCTTCACCGCAGCGGTTTACCACTTGTTCGATATTATTTCTTAATTTTTTCAAGTCAATTTCAAGCAATGGATATTGATTGATTGTTTGTTCCATTTCCATCCTCCAGTTCGATATTCCAGATTGATAAATACTTTTTTAAACTTGCTGATTATAATAATACAGGATTGGAAAAGGTCTGACAATGTCTTTGTAATAGAATAAATTAAAATTTTAGTTAAAGATTGGAAAACAAAGGAACACGTGATAAAATAATATATCTTTAGAGTAAATGAAATGGGGAAAGTCTATGTATCTTATAAAAAACACAAATACAAATCCTTATTTTAATTTGGCGGCAGAAGAATATTTTTTGGAGCATTCCGAAAAAGAGGTTTTGCTCTTATGGCGAAATGATCGTACCGTTGTAGTAGGAAGAAATCAAAACACAATGCAGGAGATCAATTCTGATTATGTAAAGAATCAAGGGATTCCCGTTGTTCGCAGATTGAGTGGCGGCGGAGCAGTTTTTCATGATATGGGAAATATAAACTATACGATGATTCAAAAAGATGATGCAGGTTTATTTTCTAATTATGATTTTTTTACAAAACCAATTTGTTTATTTTTAAAAAGCTTGGGAGTTGATGCGTACTTATCAGGGAGAAATGACTTGTTGATTGAAGAGAAAAAATTTTGTGGAAATGCTCAGGCACGAAGAAACGGAAAGATCATGCATCACGGCTGCTTACTGTTTTCCGCAGATGTTGGGGAATTAACTGCCTGTTTGAAGCCGAACCCGCTGAAAATTGAAAGCAAAGGGGTAAAGTCAGTACGCAGTCATGTAACCAATATTTTAGAGCATTTAAAAAAGCCGATGAATGCGGATGAATTCTTTAACCAACTCTTTCAGTATTTTAAGGAGAATGTCTCGGAAATGAAGAAGCATGTTTTAGATGAAGAAGAGATTTGCTCAATCAAGAAACTGGCAGAACAGAAATATGCGTCATGGGATTGGAATTATGGGGAGTCACCGCATTATGCGGTAAAAAAAAGCTGTAAGTTTGATTTTGGTATCGTTGAGGTGTTTTTTTCTGTAGAAAATGGGATGTTAAATGCAATCAAAATATTTGGTGATTTTTTTGGAACAAAAGATATTTCAGAATTAGAAGAGCGATGCAGGGGTGTAAGGCATAAGAGAGAAGAATTTCAGGAAGCACTTAAAAGCTTATCGATTGAAGAGTATATTTGGGGTATGGATACAAAGCAGTTTTTAGATTTATTCTTTTAGGTAGAAAATTGGAGGATGAAACTGTAAATAATATTTCAGTGGAGGAAATTTTATAAATCTATCTTTATTTGGATATTCCCTCAGCTATAAAAGATTTAATACAGCAAAACCTTTCTCTTTGATTCAAAGCAGCTTAAAAAAGAAAAGCTGGATAGAAAAGTTTTTGAAAAAAGAAAATTCGAGCATTAAAAATTTGTAAGATAGGCATAAATAGAGTAGGCTAGAATAGGAAAATAATATATTTAAGGAGGAATATTATGAAATATAAAGTTTTTTATTTTACTAGGACCGGTACGAGTAAGAGAGTGGCTGAAAAAATTTCTCAAAAGCTTTCTTGTGACTCCATTGAAATTACGGATGATATGGACTGGAGCGGCAAGACCGGATTTGTCAAGGGCGGTTATTATGCAATGAAAAAGAAAGCGGTTAAAATTCAGATTCACGGAAGCCTTGAAGATGCAGAGGAATGTATCGTTGTGACTCCATTGTGGGCGGATCGAGTTGCTCCTGCTATTGACACATTTTTAAAGACGCAGAAATTGGACAAGGTGCATTTAGTAGTCACTTCCAATGGAAGCACTTTAAAAGAACGTTCTGGATATCAATCCATTACAGAAATTGTAAAGAAAAATAAAGATGAGGATGCATGCATTCAGAATTTAACAGAAGCCTTGCTGTCCTAATATGCAAGACTGAAAAGATAAGAAAAGATAATAGATAAATCAAAAAGCCGGTTCCGTGGAATCATTCCAAAAGAACCGGCAGGATTTATTACTTAAAGACCATATATATATTTGTTTCTATCCGATTAATGATACATTTGATGACAAAAAATTCAGTTGCGTCCATCATTCATTCCATAGTGACGAAATGAATGAATAAATTAGCTTGGCGAATTTTGATAAACAGGTATACCAAGCATATTTTATCACTTCTCAATAGATTTTAAGTGATTTTGAGTAAGAAGTTTGTTACTCACTTTATAGTATGTGTGCTTTCGGAAAAGGTTCCATATTATAAAGTAGAATTTTTTTAATGCCAAATTTTAATATGACTTCTCATCTGTTTGTCTGCAATGCAGTCTTCTATGCTGCTGACAATATCGGAACTCGGATTTGGATCTGTCGTTTCTAAAACAATCTCTAAAACTGGTTTTTTATCTTGATAAAAGGCTTCAAATTCTTTGATGCTGCAACAATCATAACTGCCGTTTGTGAAAAGCGTTAGATCAAATGAATGCTCCATAGAGGATGGGATACAATTTGTAACCTCCCACTCATAATAGTCTTTTTTAGAAACTGTCGCACTGACTTGGTCATCGTTTGCATGGATTGTTGTCGAATTATGGTTTCCCCAGATTTTTTTGCAATATAGTTTTAACGTAGCTTTTACAATGGATTCGTTTGGATTTATAGTAAAAGGCAGAAAGGTCAGATTTGCATGAAAAGACATGTAATCTGTCCCGCCTCCTATTAATATGCTGTCTTTAATCTTGTGATCGCAATGCTTTATAATGCTTTCTACTTGAATTGGATATATTTGCAGGATGCGCATAAGTTCACTCCCTTAAAAATTTACTTGTATTAAAATATTCGAATAATTCTTTAAGGTGACAAAGGGATTATGCATCTTAAACTAAAAAGCCGTTTTCTTGCGTGAAAAACGGCTTTTTTATAGAAATATATGTAGTTATTTGTAACTCCTTGTAGGTTCTTATTTGCTATTAGAGCGAATATGAGCGGCTACCTTCACATCTTCTTTTTTTATGTGGCTGATCAGCCAGCCGGCAATGCTGCTATTGACCTTGCCAACCAGTACGAGAGTAGGTCCGTCCTTTTCTAGCTGGGACATCAAATCACGCACGACTTTTTTAAACTCTTCATGGTATCGTTTATGATTTACATAATCCGGATAGTGGCTTGCTTGCTGCAATCTTTCTTCATCAGCAAAGTGCTTTGACGTATACTCATACAAAAAAGTAGTAGTCTCCTTTAAAACGTCACGACCCTTTCCCGCTGAACAGGCAGCTAGTAAATTATTAATTGCAGTAATTAGTTGTTTGTGCTGTTCATCAATTTTGCTGTTTCCGGTTTCTAAATCGGCAGTCCAATTATATGCCATAATGCTTACACTCCTTTTTCAAATAATAGATTCGGTACTTTGGTAACTCTAATCAAATTATATCTTGTGTAAAAATAGTTTGCAAATATTTCCTATATAAATTATATACCCTCGTACTTGAAATTAAAACAATCATTTATTTAGGGCTATTAAAAATAAAAGAGTTTATTTTATAAAATCAATGTTATATATTAGTTTATAGAAATGAAAAATCATAAAAACATGATATTTCGTAATGTTATAAAAATTAATCATAAGAAGGAGAAGTAAAATTGATGAAACGTACAGCAAATAATAAATCTAATATAACAATAGTTATTATGATGCTAAAACCATAAGTACTTTTAGTAAAATGAAATTCTTCTATAAAGACTATGATTTATATGAATTCCAAACTTATTTATTATATTTAGTTCAATATTCTAAGAATGAAAATCTTACATATGAAGATAAAGAATTTATATATAACTCATTGTCTTCAATTTGCAAAATATGGAATAATTTTGATTGGCATAAAATAGAAAGAGAATATGAATTTAAAAATCATCATTATAATTTTAGAACCGATTTACTTAACTATAAGGAATTAGTGATAAATATAAATGATATTTCTAAAAAATATATAGGCGATTTCGAATAACTAAAAAAAATTTATAATAAATGGTTGAAATGATAAGCAACCGTTAAAATTCAATCTGTAAATAAAAATACAAAAATGCGTTGACAATAGGATGTTTTCTAGTGGCAAAGAGGGGGTGTATATTTCAATTTTAAAATATGCATTCAACAATTTTTCAAACGCAAAATTGTGTATTGTAGGTACAAATTTGATTCAAAACATTTAATGTGACAATATATTTCAGCTTTGAGAACCCTTTATTATAAATGTAAAAACTCTAGCGGCACAGCGAGATGAATGGCGGCAAGGAAGCATATGTATTTGTATGTTCAGCTTGTTGCTCACAAGACAAAGCCATGTGTTCAATCCCATTTTTTTGTTTTTCAATCAGATGAATTGAAGTGTTTTTGATAGAAAACAGACAATTGCGACCTGCTTGCTTGTATGATATTTCAGGCTCAATACCCAGGAAAAGAGAATATTCTTGATATGTCTTGTCCCAGTGACTGGTTGCAATTTGAATTTCATGAATGCCGAGCGCTCCATTGCCGTGAGAGAGATTTTGCTCTTCAATGATTGCAGGAGGCTGATATTCGCTCATTAGAAAGGGAAGAAAAGTACTTTCTGGCCAACTAAGTGTCCATTTAAGGCGAATCCCATGATACTCCATCCGTGATTTTGGGCGTGGTTTAGATATTTCCAGCCCGTTTTCTCGAATCTTATCCATATTCTCTTGATACAAAGTAAGTGGAACAGAGTCCAGAGCGTAGTCGCTTAATCCATCTTGTCCAGGCAGATAAAGCGTAAGCCGTCTGGAATAAGATTGGTTGGACAAGCCGATCATTTTAACCATGATTTTAAGCAGTCCATTCATAAACTTGCCGTGATTGGTGCAGTACAATTCCAAAAAAGAACCATCCTTTAAATAAATCAGAGCATTGTGTGCTTTTCCGGGAAGACCACCCGGCACAACTTGAAATCCCATCTGGCGATACTGCCGCATGGCTGTCTCAAGATGATTGACTTGAATTAATACATGTCCTATTTTAAATGGAATATTTTTATTTTTCATAGATAAACTCCTTTTAACGCTTCCAGCTGTTCAGTAAGAGCTTTTATAAAAGAACAACTACTCTGATTAGTTAGAATACACTAACTAATATTGAATAAAAAGACCACCCAAAGGCGGCCTTTTCCGCTTGTCAACAGGATACAAAAGCCCCTTGACAAATAGGGGGTACCTACGATCAAGGGGACTGATACGTACTGATTTCAATTATTTAAAGTATCTATTTAATAAACCTTCAAATGCACAACCGTGTCTAGCTTCGTCTTTTGCCATTTCATGAACGGTATCATGAATTGCGTCAAGGTTCAATTGTTTTGCCTTAGTAGCCAATTCTTTTTTACCTGCACATGCGCCGTTTTCAGCTTCTACACGCAGTTCCAAGTTTTTCTTTGTAGAGTCAGTAACGACTTCGCCTAAAAGTTCTGCAAACTTAGCTGCATGCTCTGCTTCTTCCCAAGCAGCCTTTTCATAATACATGCCAATCTCAGGATAACCTTCTCTATGTGCAACTCTTGCCATAGCAAGATACATTCCTACCTCTGTACATTCCCCCATGAAATTATCTCTAAGACCTTGTACGATTTCAGGATCAACGTCCTTAGCAACTCCTACAAAATGTTGATCAGCCCACTCTTTTTTACCTTCTTCTGCAAGTTTAAACTTTTCAGCAGGCACCTTACATTGTGGACATTGTGCAGGTGGTTGATCTCCCTCATGTACATAACCGCATACGGTACAAACCCATTTTTTCATTTTCAATTCCTCCATTTCAATTTCAAATTATCATTTTTTATAGGCGCTTTATGCCTGTAAGTCAATTTAATGTGATTGCTCACGATTGATATATACCACAGGAATAGATTTTAAAACAATAAAATTTATTTTTCTATTGATTTTATAAAAATTACGAAATGCGTTATAGGTGAAGCAAATAGGATGCACCAAGGGGAATCGTTTCTTAAAACGAAACATCATACGGGTTCTATAAATGTCATAAAATGTCGAATATCACATTTCAGCTCCTATGTGTTGACAAATGTAGAAAAGAATAGTATGGTGTAATTACAAAAAAAATATTTAACTATGACAAATAATTAAATAAGAAGCCTGAAAGATATATAGAAATATTGCGAATGACATTTGCTATAAGCGATAAAAAGTATGCCCTTTAATTATGGCATATTAAGCCATATATTATAAGAAATATGAAAAGAAGGGGAGGAGACTATGATATACATTAGGTCACCAAATAAAATGAAAGGCTCCTAGATATCCTCCCTCTTGAATACTTAAGCCGAAAGTATAGGAATGGATATTTCAGAACCTCATCGTTAGTATTATATAGCATTTAATATGTGCTATCAATTACAAATAAATGTTTGATTAATTAAAGACAAAGGGAGAGTTTGTTTATTAAAAATATTAAATAATCACGATTGAATATAAGGGGGAAAATTGTTATGAAAAAGTGTATATTATTTATGTTGGTAGTAAGTTTGGTCTTTGGACTGGGAATTGTGAGTTATGCGGGAAACGCAGAAGATGCCCAAATTGAAAGTGTGATGAACCATTATAAAATGATTGATGAAAAATATGAAGTTGGAGAGGTCCTTAGCGATGAAGATGCAACTTTTATTAAAGAAAATACTCAAATAATATCAGCAAATACCAAGCTGCGGAGTCGTGGCGTTATTGAAAAATCTAAGAAGCCATTTAGAAAAGATGAAGAGCATTTAGGTGTAAGGGTTGTATTTGAAGGCGAAGTTGGTGGAACATCAAATTTTGTCTATCCAGCAGGACAAAGTTTTTATGGGAAAACAAGTGCGGTTGCATATAAAGGATTATTAAGTGTAAAGAAGATGGTTACTACAGTTGAAATAACAACGTGGGGGCTAACTGGGGATGATGGAATGGTTAAAGCATATGAAGGAAAGTTAACGGCATCATCTACAAGTGAAGATCCAAATCATTGTTATTTGGATAGATCTAAATCATACACTGTTGTAGCACCACTGCTAAGCGTTATACATAGTTGGGTAGATGTGACGTTAGATAATGGTAGCTTTACTATAGAGGGTATTTAAGTATCACTATTAGTTTAATAAATCAATGTATATAAGTGGGGGGCATATGGTTATTGTAAATCGATTAACTTTTATTTTTATTTTCGCAATTATTGGTGTGATTTTATTTCACAGCAAAAAAAGAGTAACACCAGTTGTGAAACTAATGATTGGATGCATAGGATTGATTATATTTACTTATTTTATTTATTAAACTAAAATTTTACTTAAAACCAAATAAAATTATTGATATTCTTTTTGTAACCCAATTGTCAAACAGCAGAGTGCATCTTAAGTTTTTATCTTCTGTAAGGCAATTTCAAATTTTGCATGAAGATGGAAACTTGAATTAGAAAAAATAATTTATTGTGAGGCGGTCTGCTTGGCCGCCTCACTTACTTATAAAAAATAATTCAGAAAGGAAAATGTATATTGGCTTTCCCTATAAGCCTATGATACAAGAGAAAAAAATGAATCGTAAATTTAAATTAATAATGGTAATTTCTCTTATTTTCATTATGCTTTAGCGAAAAATTAGTGTATAACAGCCTGTCTGAGAATATTGAGGATTTTTTTGGATTCATTGTAAAGGATAGTGAAGAGGATATATTAAAAACAATGGAGGATTATATAGGATTTTATTTAGATGATAATGATATATATTATTTAGATTATAGTGATAATCTCATTCAAATTGACCGAAATACGAAGAATGAAAAAGTAATCGCTATAGATGTGTACAATGGATTCAATACCTATTTCTATAATAATGATATATATTATTCCGATACACAAGCAAGACTTTGCCGTTTTGAAAGTAAAAACGGTATGGTTCAGTACATTGACAATATTTATACAAATGATTTTAAAATAGAAAACGATAAATTAATATATAAAGATTTATTGGATGAGGATAATGTAAAAAGCATAGATTTAATTTTGATAAAATAGAGAAAAGGGAGAAACCTTAAGAATAGGAGGCTTGAGGGATGAAAAGATACATAAAAGAGTATTTGATAGCTTACATAATCTGTTTTTGCCTTGCAATTTTGTTATTTTATAAATCAACAGATAATAATATTGAAAAAACAATTCAAATAGGTAGTTTAATTTTAGCGTTTTCTGTAGCAGTTGAACTAGTAAAATTTGCATTACGAAAGATCATTCACTATCATATAAAATATAAGAAAAAATAAATTTAACTTAAAATCCAAATAGCAGTATTGATATTCTTTTTGTAACCTAATTATCAAACAGCAGAGTGTATCTGTAAGGCAATTTCAAATTTTGCATGAAGATGGAAACTTGAATTAGAAAAAATAATTTATTGTGAGGCGGTCTGCTTGGCCGCCTCATTCATCGTTGAATTGAATTTTATTGCTTACAAAGTGCATTGTGTCTTTCTGAATTTGTCGATTGCAATGACTGGAAAATAGGTGTATAATTTAATCGTATGATTATAAAAAAATGTAATATAATGATGAAAATGATCGATTACTCGAACGAAGTATGTAGAAATTTCAGATATTCAGATATAAAGGCTTATAAATATTAAATACTATAATGTTTTATTTCATAGGTTTAGAAAAAAAATAACGGGGTAAGAAAAGCATATTAGGAGAATAATAAAAAGGATGACACAAAAGAGGAAGAAAAAGATTGCATTGCTATGCAGTGCAGTTGTTTTGATTATGAGTTTGCTCGGTGGCTGTGCAACCTTTGAAAACTTTGAACAAGGTTTCATTGCAAAGAAAACAGAGGATGTGGTTCGATTTGGGATATACCAGCCTTTATCCGGAACAGATAAAGAGTCTGCAGAAATGGAAATAAGAGGAATTGAACTTGCCCATAAATTATTTCCGCAGGCACTGGGTAAAGAGGTGGAATTGATTTACGCAGATAATAAATCAGATGTGTTTGCTGCTGAAGCTGCAGCAAAAGAATTGGTTGAAAAACGTGTGGCACTGGTCTTGGGAAGCTATGGGAATGCATTGAGTTTGGTAGGAAGTGATATTTTTAAAGAAGCAAAGCTTCCGGCAATCGCTGTGACTTGTACAAATCCCTTAGTAACAAGCAGCGAATTCTATTTCAGAACCTGCTTTGTGGATTCCTTTCAGGGGAATGCAGCTGCAAAATTTGTAAAGGAAAACTTGGCTGCAACGAAAGCAATCGTTATGAAGCAGACGGATAATGATTATTCAGCAGCGATGTCTAAAATGTTTTCAGATAAATTAGTAGCACTTACAGAAGATCCAAATGCGATTGTAAATACGTTGGAATTTAAAAAAGGTGATACAGATTATTCAGCTCAATTGGATGAAATTTTAATGTCAGGAGTTCCTATTGTTTATCTGCCTTGTACAGAAGAAGAAGGCATTGCAATTTTGAAGCAAGCAAAAGAGAAAGGCGTTACAGCAACTTTTGTTGGGACGGATAAATGGGATACCGACACATTTTTGGAAAAGGGAGGACAGGCAGTGGAGGGAGCCGCTTTTACAACCCTCTTTGATGCAGGCTCTTCTCTGACGGAGATGAGTACCCTCTTTTTAGAAGAATATCAAAAGGAATATGGAATAGAAGAAAAACCAGAAAGTGCAGTAGCTTTGGGTTTTGATGCTTATTTATTGGCTGTCAATGCATTAAATAATGCAGGAACAGCACTCGATGGCGAAGCAATTCGCGACCAGCTTTTTAAAACCAAAGAATTTCAAGGCACAACCGGAAGCATTTCGTTGAATGCATCGGGTGATCCGATTAAGTCGGTTGTGATTGAAGCGGTTGAAAATGGTGCGTTTGTGCATAAATACACAGCTGAACCTACATGGGGACAGTGAGAAAGAAAGGAAATACAATGGAAGAAAAAATTATAGCTGCGTTAGATAATATTAGACCGTTTTTACAAAGAGACGGTGGAGATGTGGAGTTTGTTGAACTGACAGAAGACAACGTTGTAAAGGTTAAATTGCAAGGACACTGTGCTGGCTGCCCTCATGCACAGATGACGATTAAGCAAGGAATCGAACGTTTATTAAAAGAGCAGTATCCGGAGATCACTGCGGTAGAAAGCGTTTAGAAACTGAAAATGACATTAGAAAAGGGGAAAAGACGGCGAGCTAAAAGACAGCGAGCTAAAAGACGTTTATTTTTTGGGGGCACAATCGGGATCATAATTTTTGCAGCGGGAATGTTTCTATTCCCGCTACTTTCACATAATGGATTGGATACGGTATTGGAACCGAAGTCTTCGATAGAAGAACCGGTTGAATTGAAGATTTCCTGCGTAGGTGACATCATGGTGCATAAATCGCAATTGCAAGCACAGTATGATACAAACTCAAATACGTACGATTTCACGAATAATTTTCAATATATAAAAGATTACATAGAAAGTGCAGATCTTGCACTTTGCAATGTGGAAACAACATTTCGCGGCGAACCATATTCAGGGTATCCTTTATTCAGCGCACCGGAGACTCTGGCTAATGCTTTGAAAGATTCGGGATTTGATGTTGCCATTACTGCAAATAATCATATGATGGATACGGGTTTTTCCGGTATGCAAAAAACCATTGAAGTTTTAAGGGATGCCGGATTCGTAACGGCTGGATCGAGAAAAGAAGGTGAAGCAAGGTATGCAACGATTGATGCAAAAAATGTAAAGGTTGCAGTGATGGCTTATACTTACGAGACACCGAGTCAGAACGGACAGACAATGATTAACGGAAACCCCTTAAATGCACAGGCGGAGACTCTGATCAATCACTTTAACTATGATACGTTAGATGAAGATTTGCAGAACCTTTCAAATGACATTCAAAATGCGAAAAAAGGAGGCGCAGAAATCATCATTTGTTATTTCCATTGGGGAGAAGAATACCAGCGGTCGCCGAATGATTGGCAACAATACATTGCCCAAAAAGCCGCGAATATGGGAGCTGATATTATCTTTGCATCCCATCCACATGTTCTTCAGGGCATGGAGATTTTGGAAAACACAGATACAGGGAAAAGGGTTCCTGTTTTTTATTCCATGGGGAATTTAATTTCGAATCAAAGAACAGAGACCCTAAACAACCGCTACACGGAGCAAGGGATGATTGCAACGGTAAAACTCTCCTATATGAAAAGTACTGGTGAAGTACTGAACATTTCACAGGAAGTGATGCCGACATGGGTAGATAAGTACAGCGAAAATGGGAAATTAGTATACAGCATTGTACCTCTTGACGAAAATTTGGAGAACAATCCGGCGTTAAAGAGTTCGGGACATTTGACTCGTGCGAGACAAGCCTTAGACGACGTTAACGCATTGCTTGCAAATTAAAGGAGGTGCGTAACGTAAAATGGATACGCCTGCGTATGACTTAAAAGAACAAGAGCCTACTTTGTCAGAGATTCAGCAGAAAATAGAAGAGAATGAAGCAGAAATGATTCAAACACTGCAAGAGCTGATTGCGATAAAGAGCGTAGAAGAACCGGAAACTGAGGAATTTCCTTTTGGAGAAGGTGTGCATCAGGCCTTGCATTACATATTGAAGAAGGCAGAAAGCGATGGATTTCGGACACGAAATGTAGATGAATTCGGAGCGCATATTGAGTTTGGCGGAACGCAGTATCAGGATCAGAAGAAAGAAACAGAAGTAGAAACGATAGGAATCCTTACACATTTGGATGTTGTACCAGAGGGGGACGGATGGAAAGGCGAACCTTATTCGGGAGAGATCACGGATGGGAAGATTTTTGGAAGAGGGAGCAGCGATGATAAGGGACCTTTAATCGCTGCTTATTTCGCGATGCGAGCTCTTCGGGATGTTGGATATGAGCCGCAGAAAAAGGTACGTTTGATTTTGGGTTTAGATGAAGAAACCAATTGGAGGGGAATGGAGTATTATTTAAAAAAAGTGCCCCCTGTTGATTTCGGATTTGCACCAGATGCGAAGTTCCCTGTGATACACGGAGAAATGGGACTCCTCGTGTTTGAAATAGCAAAGAAAATAAACAAATCTGTTACAAA
The DNA here is from genome assembly GCF_035621135.1 of Sinanaerobacter sp. ZZT-01. Lineage (NCBI taxonomy): Bacteria > Bacillati > Bacillota > Clostridia > Peptostreptococcales > Anaerovoracaceae > Sinanaerobacter > Sinanaerobacter sp. ZZT-01. The sequence continues at coordinate 944,449 of NZ_CP141728.1, read as the reverse complement.
AGGAATCGTTTTTCGAGGAATGAGCGGTGGACTGGCAGCCAATGTAGTTGCAGATCAGGCAAGATTATTGCTGCGAAGTGATTCATATGACGCGATAAAAGAGAAATTAGCTCAATTCAAGGAAGAGACTGGCTATGATTTAACAGCACGTCAGCGTGGCAAAAGTTTAGAGATCGAAGCAAAAGGGAAAACAGCACATGGTGCGGAACCTTGGAAGGGATTAAATGCCATTTCTGTTTTAATGGCTTTTGCAAAACATATATCATTCACAAATGAGGATGTTAACGATTTTATCGAATTTTATAATAACCATATTGCATGGGAAACGGACGGAGCTTCTTTTGGGTGCGGGCTGTCCGATGAAATCTCTGGCAATTTGATTTTAAATGTCGGTATGCTTAAGGTTGATGAAGGAGCAGCACGCCTTTTAATCAATGTCCGCTATCCGTTGACTGTGACAGAGGAAGCAGTGTTTAGAGGGATGGAGGAAATTCTTGAAGCCTACAATTTAGGACTTATTAAGAAAGAGCATAAATTGCCATTGTATCGACCTGTCGATGATGCTCTGGTACAAACTTTGATGCAGGTCTATCAAAAACATACGGGCGATAAGAAAAACAAACCAATTGTAATCGGAGGTGCAACTTTTGCACGTGCGATGCCGAATACTGTTGCATTTGGTGCACTGTTTCCGGAAGAAGAAAATCGTATGCATCAAAAAGACGAATCAATCTCTTTGGATTCTTTAAAAAAAGCAGCTTCTATCTATGCTGAGGCAATTTTTCGACTGGCAGATGCGAAAAAATATAGTGAAAAGAAATAAATAGGAAGATTATAAAGGTTAAATAAGAATAGCATATTTGAAATTATAAGTTTATTTAAGCTTATAATTTTTTCTTTGTAATTTTTTAAAAAAATAAGAGATTAGATAAAAAACAGTCGATGAAAGAATCAAGATTGTAAATAGAAAAATGATATAGATAATAACAAATTAAGAGGTAAGTAAAATGATACAAAAGACAAAACACACTGGTTATGGTATGATATTTTTGGCAGGAAGCTTATGGGGAACGATTGGTTTATTTGCGAGCTTGTTACACGGTATGGGTGCAGCTTCATCTCTGATTGCATTTTTACGTTTATTTATAGGGTTTTTGGTTTTAATTCCGATTATGTTAAAAATGGGTGGAATGAAATTATTCTCTATTGATAAAAAGAGTTTGTTTTTTTGCTTTTTAATGGGGATTTTCTCACAGGCGCTGTATAACTTTTTCTATACAGAAGCACTTGAAAGTATTGGAATGGTTACCGCTAGCATGCTGCTTTACATGGCTCCAATTTTCGTTTGTGTAATGGCTGTAATTTTTTTCAAAGAAAATATGGGGAGCGAGAAAGTAATTGCAGTAGCGGTAAATGTAATCGGATGTGCATTGGTTGTGACCGGAGGAAATATTTCAGCGTTGAACTTATCCGGATACGGAATTTTTGCAGGAATCATGGCTGCATTTTTATATGCATTGATGACGGTTTTTGCAAAAAAACTATCTGGAACTTGTGAACCTGTGACTATTATATTCTACAGCTTTCTTTTTGGATGGGTTGCAATGGCATTGATCGGACATCCATGGCAGCATCTTGCTCTTTTATTGGATTGGAAATTTGCATTTACAGCACTGGCCTATGGATTGATTCCTACGGTAGGTGCATATCTTTTTTATATAAAGGGACTTTCTACAGGACTTGAAGCATCAAAAGTGTCAATGATTGCGTCTGTAGAAACGATTGTTGGTGCATTAATCGGAGTCTTATTTTTAAATGAAACAACAGGGCTTATTAAAGTATTGGGCGTTTCATTTGTATTAACATCCCTTCTGATAATGGAATTTCCCAAAGATACATCGTTATCACCTGATCTGAAAGATAGGATAGAGAAAGGAATGGTAAATTGAAAATTGTAGATTTAACCCATGTGATCAAAGAAGATATGCCAGTGTATCCGGGGACAGAGGGACCATCTTTGATTTCGGCAAATACTTATGAAGAGGACGGATTCAAAGAAACCATCCTGCATATGTATTCGCATACCGGAACCCATATGGATGCGCCTGCACATGTAAAGCCTGATGGGAAGACTCTTGACGCATTTCATGCTTCGCAGTTTGTAGGAAAAGCGGTTGTGATAGACTGTCATGACTTGTCTGAGGGAGGGCGAGTGGATATGTCTTATATCAACAAGCAGAAGAAAGAAGTGGATGAATCGGATTTTGTTCTTTTTTCTTCAGGATGGAGCCGTTACTGGGGCACGGATAACTATTATGGCGATTTTCCGGTTCCAGATCAGGAAGTACTGCAATATCTTGTGGATACACAGAAAAAAGGGATTGGCATGGATGCGATATCCATTGAACCAATTTCTGAAGAGACACTGCCTCACCATCACTTGGTGCTTGGCAGCGGTATGGTAATTATTGAAAACCTAACGAATTTGGAACAACTGGGGAATGAAGTCTTTACACTGGCGGTACTGCCTTTAAAGTGGAAAGACGCAGATGGAGCTCCAATTCGTGCCGTCGGCATTTTGGAAAAATAAGAGGAAAAATATGTTTACTTTTATATTGACAGTGCAGTGGAATTTGATTATGATGAAACTAATTAAATAATCGGATGAAGGATGTGGGAGACGTTGCAGATTATATGCAAGGCCGAAGGTGTAATTGCGAAAAACTCTCAGGCAAAAGTACCGCATCTGGACGAAACTCTGGGGAGTTTCAGCGGTATCGATAGACTGCCGTTGAACACCGAAGAAGCAACTCAGAAATGGGGAATCTTTCAGGTCAGTGGACAGAGACGTATTGAAAATTTTTTCAATACGTCTTTTTTTTATCAAATGAGAAGAAAAGCTTCTAAGCCCCTATTCGATAAGAGGAGAAGTGGAGAAGACTCGAAAGACATGTCTGATTGTTCAGTAAGAAAAATGAAGGATAAGTAGAAATGATTTAGAGATTTTTATAAGAGAGAGGAGCGTATGATGGAACGAAAAACGCCATTGTATCATTGTCACACAGAATGCGGAGGAAAAATGGTGCCATTTGCAGGATTTTTACTTCCGGTTCAATATAAGAGTGGTGTGATCACAGAACATAATGCTGTGCGGACAAAAGCCGGATTGTTTGATGTTTCGCACATGGGAGAGCTGATGCTTTCCGGTACAGATGCTTTTGAAAACATGCAAAAAATCTTGACCAACGATTTTACAAATATGGAGGTTGGACAGTGCCGTTATACACTGCTATGCAACGAATCGGGCGGCATTGTAGATGATCTGTTGGTATACAAAATGCAAACAGACCAATATTTACTTGTAGTAAATGCGGCAAATGCTGAAAAAGATGAAAAATGGATCGAAGAACATCTTTTCGGAGCGGTACAGTTTGAGAACCGATCAGAAGAGACGGCACAAATTGCCTTGCAGGGGCCTCTTTCTTTACAGATATTAAAGAAGCTTTGCAGCGAAGAGCGCCTTCCGCAAAAATATTACACCTTTAAAAAAGAAGTTCCTGTAGGAGGCATTTCCTGCTTGATTTCAAAGACCGGATATACCGGAGAAGACGGCTATGAATTATACTGCAATGCAGAAGATGCAGTAAAGCTGTGGAATCAGATATTAGAAGCAGGTGAGGCAGATGGTTTGATCTGCTGTGGATTGGGAGCAAGAGACACCCTGCGCCTAGAGGCAGCAATGCCTTTATATGGACATGAAATGAATGATGAGATTACTCCATTTGAGGCAGGTTTGGATTTTGCAGTAAAGATGAAAAAAAATGATTTTATCGGAAAATCGGCATTGCAGGAAAAAGGAGAAAGAACCCGTATGCGTGTCGGACTAAAAATTTTAGGAAGAGGGATTGCACGAGAAGAATGCGCTGTGTTCTTTGAGAACAAAAAAATTGGAACGACAACTTCCGGTACACACTGCCCGTATTTGAATGCGCCTTATGCAATGGCACTTTTGGATCGAGAGCATATAAAGCCGGGTACTCTTGTTCAGGTGGAAGTTCGCGGACGAATGCTTGAAGCGGAAATCGTGGAGTTACCCTTTTATAAAAAAGGTCAGGATCGTAAATAGGAATGGATGGGGACAATCGTCATAGCCCTTATCAAATGGTTAAAAGAGGAGGATATAAAGATGGAATTTAAAAAGGATCGCAGTTATTCAAAGTCACATGAATGGGTTAGAGAACTTGTTGCGGATGAAGTGGAAATTGGTATCAGCGATTTTGCACAGGACGCTTTAGGCGACATCGTCTTCGTAAACCTACCGGAAGCGGGGGATGAGGTAGAGATCGGAACACCTTTTTGCGATGTGGAATCCGTGAAAGCGGTTTCTGATATTTACAGTCCGGTAGACGGGATCGTGAGTGAAGTGAATGAAGAGCTGCTTGATAATCCGGCGCAAATCAATGAACAGCCTTTTGAGTCATGGCTGATTCGAGTAAAGAAGATTGCAAAGCGTGAAGAGTTACTCTCTGCGGAGGAATACGAAGCATTGGTAAAAGAGGAGGCATGACAATGGCAAGTTATGTTCCATCTACAATAAAAGAAAGAGAAGAGATGCTAAAGGCATGCGGTGTTGAGTCAGTAGATGCCTTTTTTGAGCAGATACCGTATGAACTAAAACGAAAGGAACCACTCAATTTACCGGAGGGGCAAAGCGAGATGGAAGTGAGCCTGACAATGCAGGAACTTGCATCGAAGAATCGTATTTTCAAACATGTATTCCTCGGTGCTGGTGCTTATAGGCACTATATTCCGGCTCAGGTAAAATACATCACGGCAAAGGAGGAATTTTTAACTGCATACACTCCATATCAGGCTGAGATCAGTCAGGGGCTGCTGCAATCCATTTTTGAATATCAAACAATGATTTGCGAATTGACAGGGATGGATGTTTCCAATGCTTCCGTTTATGACGGTGCAACCGCTTCAGCAGAAGCGGTTGCAATGTGCAAGGAACGAAAAAGAGCGACAGCATTCATTTCAGAGTCGGTGGACCCGAAGACCCTGCAAGTCATTCGGACCTATTGTGAAGCAAACGGCATGGCAGTTCGTATGCTGCCGTTAAAGGATGGAAAAACCGATTTAGATATTTTAAAAGAGGAATTAAACGAAGAAGCTGCCTGTGTGCTGTTACAGCAGCCTAATTTCTTTGGATTGTTCGAGGATGCAGAACAAATAGGCTCAATTGTGCATGAAAAGGGTGCAAAGTTTATTATGAATGTGAACCCGATCGCACTGGGTCTTATGAAGACGCCGGCAGAATGTGGAGCGGATATTGCTGTGGGAGAAGGGCAGCCTTTGGGCATACCGCTTTCCTTTGGCGGACCTTATTTGGGATTTATGGCAGCGAAAAACTCGTTGATGCGGAAATTACCCGGCCGTATTGTAGGAGAGACGGTGGATGTTGATGGAAAGCGTGCATTTGTATTGACCTTACAGGCAAGAGAACAACACATACGAAGAGAGAAGGCTTCCAGTAATATTTGTTCCAATCAAGCGTTGTGTGCAATGACTGCCTCTGTGTATCTTTCAGTCTTAGGAAGCAGAGGACTGGCTGAAGTTGCAGAACAATGCTTCTCAAAGGCACATTATGCACTCGAACGGCTTTTAGAGATTAACGGGTTTGAACAAAAACATAAAGGTGAATTCTTTCATGAATTTGTTACCGTATCAGAAGTATCAGCTGATAAACTGCTTTCTGAGCTGGAAAAGTATGATATTTTAGGAGGCTTAGCGTTGTCTGAGCATGAGATTCTTTGGTGCGTAACAGAAAAAAATCGCAAGAAAGATATTGACTATTTGATCCATGCCATAAAGGAGGTGTGCGAAAAGTGCAGTTAATCTTTGAAAAAAGCAAAGAGGGAAGAGGCTGCGACATCCTTCCCAAAATGGATGTGATAAAGCAGGAATTTCCGAAAGAACATAGGAGAAGTGCTGTACCGAAGCTGCCGCAGATGGCAGAGGTGGATATCAGCCGTCACTATACCGAATTGGCGAAGTGTACGCATGGAGTGAACGATGGATTTTATCCGCTTGGTTCATGTACGATGAAATATAATCCACGAATCAATGAAGAAACAGCAGGATTAAAAGGCTTTACCCAATTACACCCCTTACAACCAGAACATACCGTACAAGGGGCTTTGGAAGTATTGACGCTTGCAGAAAAGTATCTTTGTGAAATTACAGGGATGGATGCGATGACCTTTCAGCCGTCTGCTGGTGCACATGGAGAATTTACAGGATTGCTCCTGATACGTGCATACCATAAGCATCGTGGAGAACTGGAAAAGAGACGAAAAATTATCGTGCCGGATGCAGCGCATGGAACCAACCCTGCCAGTGCAGTTATGGCAGGGTTTACCGTCGTGAATATTCCTTCCGATGAACAAGGCTTTGTGGATATTGAAGAATTGAAAGAAGTTTGCGGAGAGGATACCGCAGGCTTAATGCTGACAAACCCGAATACACTTGGTATTTTTGAGCAAAATATACTTGCAATTACTGAAATCGTACATCAAGCAGGTGGGCTCGTCTATTATGACGGGGCAAACCTCAATGCAATTATGGGGATTGCACGCCCCGGTGATATGGGCTTTGATGTCGTACATTTAAATTTACACAAGACGTTTTCAACACCGCATGGGGGTGGAGGGCCGGGAAGCGGCCCAGTTGGCTGCAAAGAAAGATTGATGCCGTTTCTTCCTCAGCCTGCAATAGTAAAGACAGGAGATAAATGTCAGCCTTTGGGTTGGGATCATCACGTTTCCAGTTCAATCGGTGCAGTGCGAAGTTTTCCTGGGAATTTTTTGGTAGTTGTAAAAGCATTGACTTATATTATGTCATTAGGTGGGAGCGGTATTCGGGAAGCTGCACAAAATGCAGTGCTGAATGCAAATTATATGATGCATGCACTCTCCGACTTATATCCGATGGCAGTTGAGCGGACATGTATGCATGAATTTGTAATGACACTTGAACAGAGTAAAAAAGAGAAAGATGTATCCGCTCTGGACATTGCAAAAGCATTGCTTGATTATGGCGTGCATCCGCCAACTATGTATTTTCCGTTGATTGTGCACGAAGCACTCATGGTTGAACCGACAGAAACGGAATCAAAAGATACGTTGGATGAAGCCATTCGTATTTTACGCGAGATTTATGAAACGGGGAGAAATCATCCCGATGAAATGCATCAAAAACCGCTTCATACACCAGTTCGCCGCCTAGACGAAGTAAACGCCGCACGTCATCCAAAGCTGAGATTTTAATAATAGGCAGAATCCAAAATAAAAGTCATGCTGAAGCAGCATAAAATAAGGAGAAAAAGATTGGATGTAAGTATTTTTGACGTGACAGGCCCGATTATGATTGGGCCGTCAAGTTCCCATACGGCAGGGGCGGCAAAGCTAGCCCGAATTGCCCGGCAAATTGTGGGAGTGCCTTTTACGCATGTTTCGTTCGGATTATACGGTTCTTTTGCTAAAACCTACCAAGGGCACGGTACAGATAAAGCGTTAGTAGCAGGCGCACTGGGACTGAGAGAAGATGATGAGCGATTGAGGGAAGCCTTTTATCTGGCGAAGAAAGAAGGCCTTACTTTTGACTTTTATGAAACTGATTTGGATGGAATGCATGAAAATTCTGTTAAAATAACATTTTTTCGGACAGATGGACTGAAAACGGAGATCATAGGCTCTTCAATCGGAGGAGGGCAGATTATCATTAAATATATTGACGGATTTGAAACGGAAGTAACAGCACAATCACCGACTTTGGTAATAAGGCAATATGACAGGAAAGGTGTTGTCAGCGATATTTCTGCTGTGCTTGCAAATAATAATATAAACATTGGTATTATGAAGCTTTCCCGCCTTGCAAAGGGGAAGGTTGCTTCTACCATTATTGAAACCGATGATATGATTCCATATAAAGTAGTAGAAAGCTTAGGACGTTTGGAAAATGTTATTTCTGTGAAAGCAATTGAAAGTTCCGTTTGAAGCGGGAGGTTTTATGTATAACAATATGCAAGAGCTTTTGGAGCTGTGTAAAGAAAAGAAATCATCGCTTTGGAAGGTCATTTTAGAGAACGAAAAGCAGATAAGTGAATGCACCGAGGAAGAAATTTGGAGCAATTTAAAAAGCCGCTATGCCGTCATGGAGGAAGCAGCAAAAAAGGCAAGAAAAGAACCGCTTTCTACAGCCGGAAATCTGATTTCAGGCGTAGCATTTAAGCAGCAATCTTATTCGGAAAAGAAGGGCACCATATGTGGTCCCTTTATCAATCGAGTGATGGCGTATGCGCTTTCTTGCAGCGAGGTCAATGCTGCTATGGGAAAAATTTGTGCGGCGCCGACTGCGGGTGCATGCGGAATTGTTCCGGCAGTATTGCTTGGCTTTGCCGAAGAGAAAAAATTAGAGCATGCTATTGTTTTACAAGGACTGATGACAGCTTCTGGGATTGGTGCGATTATAATGAAAAATGCGACCGTTTCCGGAGCGGAGGGCGGCTGTCAGGCAGAATGTGGTGTGGCAGCGGCAATGGCAGCGAGCGCCGCAGTTGAGATGAGCGGAGGCACGCCAGATCAGGCTCTACATGCATGCTCAATTGCCTTGATGAACATTACGGGACTTGTTTGTGATCCGGTTGCGGGGCTGGTACAGGTACCTTGTGCACAGAGAAATGCATCGCAGGCAGTCAATGCACTGCTCAGTGCGGATTTGGCACTGGGCGGTATGGAAAGTATCATTCCAGCCGATCAGGTGGTGGACGCCATGTACCGAGTAGGAAAATTACTTCCGTATCAGCTCAAGGAAACGGCATTAGGAGGATTGGCACAGACTTCACGAGGAAAAGAATTATTAAATGAAATTTTAAAATAAAAAAATGAAAGAAAGAAGAGAGGGGGAGCCGGCCTTTGGAACAAAATAAATATGATATTCTTATAATCGGCGGAGGACCGGGCGGCTACGAAGCTGCTTTTCGGGCATCTGAGCTTGGCTTGAAGACCGCTGTTGTAGAAAAAGAACAGATAGGAGGGACATGTTTGAATCATGGCTGCATTCCGACCAAAACACTCCTTCACGCAGCTAAATGGTATCGCAATGCAAAAGAGTTTGATGCGATTGGACTGCATGCAAACGATGTGAGATATGATTCAGAGAAAATGCATGAACGTAAGGAAGAGGTAATAAGAACTCTTCGTAACGGAATTCTTTCATCGTTTCACTCAAGAAAAATAGATTACTTGAATGGGACTGCAACGATAACGGGGAGACAGCAAGTAGAAATACAAGTCAATGAACAGGGTGAAGATCTGAACGCAGAGAAAAAAATTCTTTATGCTGAAAATCTTTTGATTGCAACAGGGGCAAAGACAGCGATTCCTCCGATATGCGGGATTGAGCTTCCGGGTGTATGTACCAGTGAGCAAATGCTTGAAAAGGAAATCTGCTCACAAAAAACACTCATCATTGGAGGTGGTGTGATCGGAATGGAATTCGCCACAATGCTGAGTGGATTTGGAAGCGAGGTCATTATAGTGGAGGCAGAAAAGCGCATCTTGCCTTTATTCGATCGTGAGATTGCACAGAAATTATCGGTTCACCTGAAAAAGAAGGGTATTCAAATCAAAGCAGGTGTACAGGTGGAAAAAATTCAGCAGATGAAAAAAGACGGAAAAGAGATTTTGCTTGTTCATACATCAGATGGACTTTCAACTGAGACCGAGACAGTACTTGTTTCTGTGGGACGAAAACCGAATATCGATGGACTTTTTTCTGAGTGCTTTATGCAGTCAGAGGGAGCTTCTTTAAAAATAGAAAAGGGGAGGCTGCTTGTAGACCAGAATTATGAAACTTCGATAGCCGGTATTTATGCGGCCGGTGATGTGACTGGCGGTGTTCAGCTTGCACATATGGCGGCTGCGGAAGGAATTTGTGCAGTAGAAAGCATCGCAAAGGTCAAACACAGTATGAATTTAGAGGCTGTACCTTCCTGTATTTACAGCGATCCGGAAATTGCGTCAGTCGGTATGACACCGGAGGAAGCAAAATCATGTGGTCTGCTTGTAAAAACAGGAAAATACTTAATGACAGCAAATGGAAAGGCTTTAATCGAAAATCAGCAAAGTGGCTTTATCCGAGTGCTCTATATGGAAGAAACAGGTGTTGTCATCGGCGCACAGATGATGTGTGAAAGGGCAACAGACCTGATTTCTGAACTGGCGACGGCTGTGGTCAATCAACTCACTGTGGAACAGCTTATTTCGGTAATTCGACCGCACCCAACTTTTTGTGAGGGAATTGGGCTCGCGATTCGATAAAAAATACATTTTATCTTTTCTTGACAAGAAACGATAAAATGAACTATAATAGATTGTTATTAAGATATCTGTTTCAGGGCGAGGTGTGATTCCTCACCGGCGGTGATGAGCATAGGCTATGAGTCCGCGAGCCGAAAGGCAGAGTTGGTTAGAACCCAATACCGACGGTATAGTCCGGATGAAAGAAACACGACTCATTTTTTGAATGGATGTGCGCGTTTGGCCTTGGATTTAATTCAAGGTCAATTTTAATTACCTGACAGATTCCTACATTGAAGCAGCTTAAATAAGAAAGCAGAGGGAGGAATCATTATGAAGGATTCACAGAAGAGCAACAATACGGTAAGAGGGCAATCTCAGAGAACAGCAAAGCTGGTGAAGATGGCGATGCTGGCAGCTATTTCACTGGCATTGGTTTTGATTGTACGCATTCCTTTTCCGCCGGCACCTTTTTTAGTGTATGACCCAGCGGATGTTCCTATTTTTATAGGGACCTTTGCGTTTGGACCAATGGCAGGTTTTATGATTACGGCAGCGGTGAGCTTTATCCAGGCATTTCCTTTGGGGGGGGATGGACCGATTGGATTTTGCATGCATCTGTTTGCAACGGGAAGTTTTGTATTGGTAGCCGGATTTCTTTATCAAAAAAATAAAACCAGAAAAGGCGCAATCCTTGCTTTGTTTAGCGGAGCCTTGATCATGACTGTGACTATGCTTTTATGGAATATTCTCATTACGCCGATTTATATGGGTGTCCCGCGAGACGTGGTAATGGGTATGATTGTGCCAATTGTATTGCCGTTCAACCTTCTCAAATCAGGGATTAATGCAGTGATTACTTTTGTCACGTATAAATCCATAGCGAAATTTTTGCATAGATAAGTAAAAAACAGATTGTTTTAAGACTGCCGGACAAAAATAACAATGGTTATTGCCGGCAGTTTTTTCATGAAATGGGAATGAATTTTTGCAGATTTCCATCGACAAAAAGTACATAAAAGTGATATGATAAATTGAATTGATTTCGGAATATAAGAAAGGGAAACGATCGCCATGAATCAGTCGGTAAAGGGTATGATCGCAGCAATTGCATCATCTACATTGTTTGGATTTAGTTTCTTATTTACAAAACAAATAACTGCAACCGTTTCAGCATTTTCTCTTTTAGGCTGGCGCTTTCTTCTTGCATTTTTAGCAATGAGCTTATGCATCGCAGTGGGGATATTTAAAGTAGATTTTAAGGGAAAAAACTTTAAACCGTTGTTATTAATGGCGGTTTTTCAGCCGGTTTTATATTTTACCGCTGAGACATTTGGAATTAGCTTGACAACGGCATCGGAGAGTGGAACGATTATTGCTTGCGTCCCGATTGTTACACTGTTAACTTCTATTTTGTTTTTAAAAAAATATCCATCTAAACTTCAAGTGATTGGGATTTTAATTTCTTTTGTGGGAATTCTATGGATGGTTCTTATAAAAGGAGCATCCGCAACCTGTAACTTAATCGGCTATTTGATTCTCTTTACCGCGGTTATATCTGCGGCGATGTTTACCGTATACTCGACGAAAGCAGAACAATTTTCAAGTGTTGAAAAAACTTATATTATGTCTTTTTTTGGAGCGGTAAGCTTCATCAGCTTTGCCTGCGTAGAACAGGCTTTAAATGGATCACTTTTTGACTTTTTTATGCTGCCGATTCGTAACCTGCAATTTTTACAAGCGATCCTTTATTTGAGCATCGGGTGTTCCGTCCTTGCTTTTATCTTGATGAATGCTGCGATTAAGAGCATCGGAGCAAACCGCATGACCTCTTTTGTTACGCTTACAACGGTTATTACCGTCATTGCCGGAGTTGTGCTTTTGAAGGAACCATTTTCTCATTTACAAGCTTTTGCGACATTCCTTGTTATAGTTGGTGTCTATTTGGCAAATCAGACACCAAAGGGTGCCTTGCCGGAAGAAGTTGTACAGAACTCTATAGAATTAGAGCCGCAGGAAGGAGAAGTATCTTTATGAATCAGGCAAAAAAGTGGATTATGAAAAGTGAAAAAGATACAGTGCAATTTGGTATAGCTCTTTCCAGTCAATTAAAAAAAGGAAGTATCGTAGCACTGATTGGAGATCTTGGTACGGGAAAAACGGCTTTAACGAAGGCAATTGCAGAGGGACTTGGAATAAAGGAAATGATTACAAGCCCGACTTTCAGCATTGTGCATGAATATTATGACGGAAGACTGCCTCTTTATCATTTTGATGTCTATCGCATCGGTGAGATCGAGGAAATGTATGAGATCGGATATGAAGAGTACTTTTACGGAGAAGGCGTTTGTGTTGTAGAATGGGCAGATATGATTCAAGAATTACTGCCAGAAGAAAGCATTACGATTACGATTTCCTATGGAGAATCGGAAAATGAACGGATATATTATGTGGAAAATTATGATTTAGAACCGGAAGAGGAATGAATATGAATTTATTGGCAATTGAAACAACGGGTGCGAATGCATCAGTAGCAATTATAAATGAAAATAGGAAGATTTGGGAGGAACACTGCGATGAAACGCTGAATCACCTGCGTCTTTTGGTCCCTATGATTGAACGTTTGCTTGCAAAATGCGGTCTAGACTTAAAGGAGATTGGCGGTATTGCCGTGTCGGAAGGTCCCGGCTCTTTTACAGGAATTCGAATCGGCATGTCGACGGCAAAAGCACTGGCACAGACTTTGAACTTGAACATTGTATGTGTGCCGACCTTAAAAGCTTTTGCATACAGCACTGTAGATGAAAAAAGGGTGTTGTGTCCGATTTTTGATGCAAGAAGGAGCCAAATATATACAGGAGCATACCTTTGGGAAGAACAGGGGGGTTGCACACAGCTGGTTCCGGATGGTGCTTATGCATTGGAAGAGTTTCTGGAGCGGATCAAGACGGCCATGAGAAAAACAGAGAAAAATGAGATTTTGTTTTTTGGAGACGGCATTTCTGTTTATAAAGATAAAATAGAAGAGTGGGTACGTATGCAGAACACAGCATCCGCAACTTCACGTCTCCATGTGTCCTTTGCACCTGAAGAGTTGCGCTATCAAAGAGCATCTTCCGTTGCAGCGCTGGGATACAAACTTTGGGAGCAAGGAAAAGCACAGAATTTATTTCAGGTTAAACCTGTTTATTTACGGCAGGCAGAAGCACAAAGAAAATTAGATGAGGCAAAAAGGAGACTCGTGCATGAATGAAATTTTGATTCGAGAGGCTGAGGAACGTGACATCAAGGAAATGGCGAAATTGGATCAAATGAGTTTTGCGATGCCATGGAGTGTGGATTCATTTCATGATGAGATCGTAAGTAATGAATTGGCGTTTTATATAGTAGCAGAAATACAAGGAAAGCTGATTGGATACGTTGGTTCCTGGATTATTTTAGACGAAGGACATATTACCCATGTCGCAGTCAATCCCGATTATCGCAAAAAAGGAGTTGGACATGCTATGCTTTCCCATCTTTTTGATTGTTGTAAGGAAAAAGGTGTTCTTAGCCATACATTAGAGGTTCGTCCATCCAATCAAGCTGCTTTGACACTTTATGGGCAGTTTGGTTTTAAAGAGGCAGGAAGACGAAAAGCATACTATGAGAATAATGGAGAAGATGCATTAATTCTTTGGAGACATACCAAAGGTGAACCGATGAAAGTTTAATGATAAATTTAAAAAAAAGAATAGAAAAAAGGCAGTAAGCTATACTAATTTTAAAATGAAAATTTTTTAAGTTACGTATAGCCGAGGTCATACTTCTCGGCAGAGGAGGAAAAAAATGAGATGGAATATCACTTCAGGAGATGATTACTATACAAACGATCAGGATTATTATCCAAATGATCAGGACTTTTATTCAACGTCATCTTATTGCAGCCGATTTACACGGCGTGGAGATGTGACTGTATTTAACATGAGTGATTACCAGTCCTGTGAGAATTGCAGGCATATGACCGCGGATAATCAATGCCTTTTGAAGATGCAGGGTCAATTTACCAGCAGCCGTTAAAGCTTGATTCCATGGCGAGAGGGAATTCCATTGACCTGCTTAGAAAGGGAAATAGAAATGAAGGATGGAAAATGGATAACGATGGGGATTGAAAGCAGTTGCGATGAGACTTCTGTCGCAATTTTGCAAGGTGGAAGAACCGTGTTGTCAAATGTGATTTCCTCTCAGATAAAAGTACATCAAGTTTTTGGAGGTGTTGTGCCGGAAATTGCAGCAAGGCACCATCTAGAGAATATCAACGGGGTATTGCAACAAGCTTTAGAGGAAGCGGAGGTGTCGCTTGAAGAGATTGATGCAATTGGTGTGACTTATGGCCCGGGGCTAGTCGGTGCATTGTTGATCGGGCTGGCAACGGCGAAGGCGATAGCCTTTTCATTGAGGAAGCCTTTAGTGGGTGTGCATCACATTCAAGGACATATCAGTGCAAATTTTATTGAACATACGGAGTTGGAACCCCCATTTTTAGCACTTGTCGTATCAGGTGGCCATACGCATATCGTGGATGTAAGAGGTTATAATGAATATGAGGTTTTGGGAAGGACGAGAGACGATGCGGCAGGAGAAGCCTTTGATAAAGTAGCACGTGTCTTAGGATTGGGTTATCCGGGAGGACCTAAAATTGATAAAATTGCAAAAGAGGGGGATGCAAAAGCCATTGAATTCAAGCGAGTCTATTTAGAAAAAGGCAGCTTGGATTTTAGCTTCAGCGGCTTAAAGACCAGTGTCCTAAACTATTTGAATGCGGAGAAACAAAGAGGGACAGAAATTCATGCTGCGGACGTTGCAGCCAGTTTTCAGCAGGCTGTCGTTGATGTGATTGTTGACAAAGCAATTTTGGCTGCAAAAACATGCGGAAAAAAGAAAATTGTATTAGCCGGCGGGGTCGCGGCAAACAGCAGATTGAGAAAAGACCTGTCTGAGGGGTGCAAAAGAGAGGGAATTACACTTTATGCACCTTCTCCTATCCTTTGCACGGATAATGCAGCGATGATAGCTTGTGCGGCTTATTATAAGTATCAGGAAGGTCTTGTAAATGATCTGACCTTGGATGCCTGTCCGAATTTACCCTTGTAGAGATAAATCTTAATAAAAAAGAGGAACCGATTTGTTTTCATGGATTTTACTTCATCGTAAATGACCCCGATCGACGGGATGGCATTTATAGGTTCGAAGTAAAAGTGGAGACAAATGAGTTCCTCTTTTTGATTTATTATCTGTTTTTTTATAAATCGAATGCTGTTTCTATTGCGATAAAAAGCCACGGTAAAAACATAGCAGGAATCATATTTGCAACTTTAATTTGTGGCTTGTCCAAAATAAAATTGATACCGATGGCTGCAATGATTAAACTGCCGACTGCCGACATTTCTGTAATAATTTCCGGTGTCATCAGGTCTTTTACCAGACCGGAACAGAGTGCAATGGCAGCTTCATATAAAAAAACAGGGATGGATGAAAAAGCTACACCGATACCGAGTGAGGAAGCAAACATGATAGAGAATACTCCGTCTAATATGGATTTTGCATACAGCATATCGTGGTTCCCTTGAAGTCCGCTGTTCATACCGCCGATCACGGCCATAGAACCGGTACAAAAAATGACACTGGCGGTTACAAAACCTTTTGAAAAATTTCCTTCTCCAAAACCCATTGCATTTTCTGCCCATTTACCGATGCGAGTCATTTGTTTGTCAATATCGATGAGTTCGCCGAGGGCACTCCCTAGGACTAAAGAGAGAATCAAGAGTATAATTCTTTGATTCTGCAACGAGCCGCTAATCCCTATAAAAAAAACACTTAGACCAAGCGCTTTATTTGTTATGTCCTGAAAACGTTTCGGCAGCCCTTTTAATACAAAGCACCCTAAAAGGGCACAGACAATAATGGTGATTCCGTTGACAATTGGTCCCAGTAAATGTTGAAACATAACGATTTATCCTTTTCTGCGATATTCATTTTATTTTAATTCTATCTTTTAAGTGCAATAAAATCAATCCTATTTTAAGCCGCGAATCTCAATATCTACGTACATAATATTAAATGCAGTCATTTTTTCTACTTCGGAAGCAATGTTTTTTTGAAATTGTTTGGCAGTTTGCAGCATGTTAGTTTCGAATTTTGCATAAATCGGAACTCGAATGCTCAAACCATCCGGAGCATTATGAACTGCTATCCGCAAGACAGAGGCAATTCCGGAGCTTTGTGCAGCGATATAACCTACAATTTCTGATATGACACGATCAGAGATAGAGTAATCACCCAGATAGCTGTAGGTAGGACGAACTACAGTTTTTTCATTAAAAGAAGGCCGTTCAGGAGTCTTTCCCCTAAAAATTCGCATAGGGTCTAAAAAATATCCGGAGAATTGCCGCTTCACTTGGAACGTGGGAGCTGGTATAACATGTTTCCCAAGTTCTTGCCGCTGTTTTTTTGCTGCTTGTCGTTGAGATATTGTTGTAATTGCTTCGATAGAAATAAATTCGGAGACAGAGGGAAGCTCCAAACGATCGGTAATGCGTAAAATCATTTTTTCAGACGTTCCTAAGATAAGGAGACTGGTAGGCTGAAGTTCCTTTATTTTTTCACTTACCTCTAGCCGGTGTGCTTCATTTGAAAAAAGTGCAGTTTTTACAGCGCCTATCTTTGTTGCTTGTCGTTTTGCGGATATTCCGGCTTGAATGCCGGTTCCGTAAATAAATAGTCCGTCATCAATGATTGCCTCTATGTTACGCTTACGACAGAGTGTCATTGCTTGAAAGCTTTTTCCGGTTCCGCTTTTCCCTACTAAACCATAAATTTTCATATTCACCGCACTTTCTTCATCATATAAGGAGAAAATTCGTTAAGAGAGCATGGCTCCTTCTGTAGAAATAATCTTAACAAGAATTTATGCTTTCTGACAAAATATTATTGTTAAATTGAAGGCGATCTGCTATAATAACGGTACTTACTTTAAAACATAACAAAGGAGGAATTAAATTATGGCATATGTAATTAGTGAAGCTTGTATCAGCTGTGGAGCTTGTGTAGCAGAATGTCCTGTAGATGCAATCTCTGAAGGTGATGGCAAATATGAGATTAATGCTGAAACTTGCATCGAATGTGGTGCTTGTGCAAATGCATGTCCTGTAGATGCTCCGGCACAGCAGTAATTGTATCCAATAGAGAACAAAAATAACCGTTTCAAGTGAAACGGTTATTTTTTTATGATTACTCCATATGGTTGATGTGGTATGCTAAAGAATGTAAGCTGTCACTCAAATGTACATTTTCTAAAGCAATGCTGTCTCCGACATCCAAGTCCATTGGCGCAAAATTCCATATTCCCTTGACTTGACCTAAAATTAGTTTGTTCGCTATTTCTTGTGCACTGTCTTTGTTTGTGCAGATGATACCGATATCAATTTGATTTTCTTCTAAATAAGCTTCTAACGTATTGGAATCCATGACTTCAATATCATTGATCCGCAGACCGATGAGTCTTGGATTGATATCAAACATTCCGCAAACGATGAAGCCGGCTTTATAATAATGCGTGTAATTGGCAAGCGCCTGACCTAGGTTGCCGCATCCCACAATAATCATTTTATATTCTTGATCTAACCCTAATATATTACCGATTTGTGTGTAAAGACCTTTGATATTGTAGCCGTAGCCTTGTTGCCCGAATCCGCCGAAATTATTTAAATCTTGTCGAATTTGTGATGCGGTGTAGCCGATTAGTTTACTTAAATCATTAGAAGAAATCCGGTCAATGTCCTTTTTCATTAATTCTTCAAGATACCTTCGGTATCTTGGAAGGCGTTTGATTACTGCCTTTGAGATTTTTCCATTGTCTTTCATTCTTTTTCTCCATTTCAGCAGACATATTCCTATATTATGCATTGTTTTTTTTGATAAAAAAAGCACAATATAACTATGTGTGCCATTATAGTTTGTATCCTTTTTGTAAAAATAAACACAACTTCACCCTTATTATAGCATTTAAGTACTGGCGATACAATAAAAATAATGATAAAATAAAATCTTAGCTGGTAAATTCCATGCTAAAAAAGTATAAAATGAGGAAAAACTATGATTGTAGTATCAGCGAATAATTTAACAAAGCGATATGGTATCGAGCCTGTACTGGCAGGGCTTTCTTTCCATGTCAATAAGGGGGATCGTATTGGTATTGTCGGAGCAAACGGTGCGGGGAAAACGACTTTACTTAATATATTGGCAAGAGAATTGCATCATGATGAAGGCGACTTTTTTGTGTCAGATAGTACAACCTTTGGGTATTTAAAACAAAAAGATCAGTTTGAATCAGAAAAAACTGTTTATGAAGAAATGCTGGCTATTTTTGGAGATGTGATTGCAATGGAAAAAGAACTTTCTGAGCTTTCGCAGGAAATTGCAGATCAATCTGCAAAGGGTGAGGATGTACATAAGCTCCTGCATAAATATGATGAAATGGCAGAGGCTTTTAAGGATAGAAACGGATATGGGTATAAAAGTGAAATAAAAGGTATACTAAATAGCATGGCTTTTCCAGAAGAATTTTTCGATAAAGAAATTTCACTGTTAAGCGGAGGAGAACGTACAAGGCTTGCGCTGGCAGCATTGCTTTTAAGAAAACCGGATATTCTTCTATTGGACGAGCCCACCAATCATTTGGATATTGGAACCTTAAAATGGCTGGAACAATATTTAAAAATGTACTCGGGTACAATTATTTTAATTTCTCATGATCGTTATTTTTTGGATCAAACAGTTAATCGAATTTTTGAAATTGAGCACCATAAATTAATGACTTATGACGGAAATTACACACAATATGTCCAGAAAAAACGCTTTCGGGAAGAAGATGCCTTGCGTCAATATGAAAATCAGCAAAAAGAAATTGCACGCCAAGAAGAAATGATCCGGAGATTTAAACAGCATGGCACGGAAAAGCTGGCAAAGCGTGCTCAATCACGTGAAAAACGGTTAGATAAAGTGGAAAAGCTTGAGCGGCCAGAAGCAAAACTCGGCAAAATGCGAATCCATTTTAAAGAAAAATTTTCAAGTGGAAATGATGTTATATTTGCAAAAGACCTGTCAAAATCCTTTGGATTCGGTCCGGAGCGAAGACAGCTATTTTCCGGTGTGGAAATGGATATAAAAAAGGGAGATCGCATCTGCTTGGTTGGACCAAACGGAATCGGAAAAACGTCGCTGCTTAAAATAATCATGGGAGAATTGCAGGCAGATACGGGGCAAATAAAAGTGGGGCATAATGTTGTATTTGGTTACTATGATCAGGAGCAAAAGCTGATGAGTGGAACGAATACAGTATTGGAAGAGCTGCATAATGATTACCATTTATACAGTGAAACAGAATTGCGCTCCCTTTTAGGGCGTTTCTTATTTCGAGGAGAGACGGTATTTAAACAGGTTGGTATGTTGAGCGGTGGAGAAAAAGCAAGACTTGCATTGCTCAAATTGATGCTTTCCGGTGCAAATGTCTTAGTGATGGACGAACCGACCAACCATTTGGACATTGAATCGAAAGAAGTATTTGAAGAAGCACTGATCGACTTCCCGGGTACACTTCTTTTGGTATCACATGACCGCTACTTCTTAAATAAAGTACCTTCCAACATCTATGAGCTGTCCGAGAATGGCATGACGACGTATGCCGGAGGCTATGATTATTACCTAGAGAAGAAACAATCAATTGCTTCAGGAAGAAATTACTTGGATGAATTAGCAAAACACACAGGTGCAGCACAGTCTTCTGAGGTGAGTACTGAGGAACAAAGCAATAAGGAAAAGAGACTGGAGCAGCGCAAGCTTGCAAAGGAAAAAGAAGCGGCGAAACGACGCCGAGAAAAAAGATTGAATGAATTGGAAGAACAAATTGCATCCCATGAAGAAGAAATTTCCAATATTGAAGAAGAGATGTGCAAGGAGGCTGTTTTCTCTGATTTTGAGAAGAGTAAACAGTATCACCAACGCTGTGCAGAATTAAAATTGCAATTAGAGGAAATTTATGAAGAATGGATGATTCTAAATGAAGAGAATGGCGAATAGAAGAGTACAGAGAGGAAGATTGGTATCTTATTTTTTGCGATAATTTTTAAATAATGGTTGCAGACGATAGGGTGTATGCTTATAATGGATTTTGACGTATGAAACAGAATCCTAGGGTTAGGATACCAAGATTCAAAAAAACAATAGAAGCGTATGCTATTTGGAGGTACATTATATGGTATTTGAAAAAATTAAGGAAATCATAGTAGAGCAGTTGGGTGTGGATGAAGCCGATGTAACGATGAACACGCATCTTATGAAAGACCTAGAGGCGGATTCCCTCGATGCGGTCGAAATTATTATGGGAATTGAAGATGAATTTGAAATTGAGATTCCTGATGAAATGGCTGAGAAGTTTGAAAGTGTTGGTGATATCGTAAGATACGTAGAAGATAAAACAAATGAATAATATGGACGAATTTGGAAATATTATTTTTATGAAAGACATATGTGAGAGAAAATAAAATAAAGAAGCTGTTTTTTAAAAGAAAAATAGCTTCTTTTTTTAAAAATATATAGAATTCCTATTGACAACAGAGTATTCGTGTATTAAATTAATGTTAGCACTCGATAATGGTGAGTGCTAACAGAGTGAATAATGAATTAAAATACATAATTCGAAAGGAGAGTTTGTTAAAATGAACATCAAACCTTTAGGCGACAGAGTCGTAATTAAAAAATTAGAGGCTGAAGAAAAAACCAAAAGCGGTATTGTTCTTCCCGGTGCGGCAAAAGAACAGCCACAAATGGCAGAGGTTGTAGCAGTCGGTCCCGGCGGAGTAGTAGAGGGAAAAGAAGTAAAGATGGAAGTCAAAATTGGCGACCATGTTATTTTTTCCAAGTATGCAGGAACTGAAGTGAAATATGATAGTGTTGAATATACAATCGTTTCACAGCGTGACATTTTAGCAGTAGTAGAGTAATAGGGAAGGGGTGTAAAAAAATGGCGAAGGATATTAATTATGGCGAGAATGCCAGAAGAAAATTACAAGCTGGAGTTGATCAGCTTGCAGATACCGTTAAAATCACATTAGGGCCAAAGGGCAGAAACGTATTGATTGAGAAAAAATTTGGTTCTCCGTTAATTACGAATGACGGTGTGACTATTGCAAGAGAAATCGAACTGGAAGATGCTTTTGAAAATATGGGTGCGCAGCTTGTAAAAGAAGTTGCAACAAAGACCAATGATGTTGCGGGAGACGGTACAACAACTGCAACCTTGCTTGCACAGAGTATTATTCGTGAAGGCTTCAAGAATGTGGCAGCAGGTGCAAACCCTATGATTTTAAAGAAGGGAATTCAAGGCGCGGTTGATGTAGCTGTAGAGGAAATCAAGAAGATCTCCAAAAAGGTAGAATCCAAAGAATCCATTGCTCAGGTAGCTTCTGTTTCCGCAGCAGATGAAGAAATTGGAAGCCTGATTGCCGAAGCAATGGAAAAAGTCGGAAATGAAGGCGTAATTACCGTTGAAGAGTCAAAATCCATGGGAACGACGTTAGATGTCGTAGAAGGTATGCAATTTGACAGAGGTTATCTGTCTGCATATATGGTAACAGATACAGACAAAATGGAAGCAGTTGTTTCCAATCCATATATTTTAATCACAGATAAAAAAATCTCTAATATTCAGGAAATCCTTCCTATTCTAGAGCAAATTGTTCAGCAGGGAAGAAAGCTGATTATCATTGCAGAGGATGTAGAAGGTGAAGCACTTGCGACGATTGTTGTAAATAAATTAAGAGGAACCTTTGACTGTGTTGCGGTTAAAGCACCTGGATTTGGTGACAGAAGAAAAGAAATGCTGAAGGATATTGCGATCCTTACTGGTGGTCAGGTTATTTCTGAAGAGGTTGGTTACGACTTAAAAGAAGCAACCTTAGATATGCTGGGTACAGCGAATACCGTAAAAGTCAACAAAGATACGACTGTTATTGTAGACGGCGCAGGACAGCAGTCTGAAATTGAGTCCAGAGTGCATCAGATCAAGACTCAGATTGAAGAAGCAACCTCTGAGTTTGATAAAGAAAAACTACAAGAAAGACTTGCAAAATTATCCGGCGGTGTGGCAGTGATTCAGGTAGGTGCTGCAACTGAGACGGAACTAAAAGAGAAGAAGCTGAGAATTGAAGATGCCTTAAACGCTACGAGAGCTGCTGTTGAGGAAGGAATTGTATCCGGTGGAGGTACGGCATTTGTAAATGTAATACCTGCTGTTGGTGAATATGTGAATACTCTTTCCAGTGATGAAAAGACTGGTGCAGCAATTATCATGAGAGTGCTGGAAGAACCGGTTCGACAGATTGCGGAAAACGCAGGTCTTGAAGGATCTGTTATCATAGCAGAAGTAAAGAAAAACAAAGCTGGTGTTGGATTCAACGCAGCAACAGAACAGTATGTGGATATGATTGAAGCTGGAATTGTAGATCCGGCTAAGGTAACACGTTCTGCATTACAGAATGCAGCTTCCGTTTCTGCAATGCTCTTAACGACAGAAGCAGGGATTGTAGATATTAAGAAAGATGAACCTCCAATGCCTCCAATGGGTGGTGGAATGCCTGGAATGATGTAAGATCAGACTGACTAACGACAGGTTGTTGTTGACACAAAAAGAATCGATAAGCTTCGGTGTATTTTCTTTGCGCCGAAGCTTATTTTTTTGTAAAAAAAGATAGCAAAAACAGAGCCGCTTCGGATATAATAGAGTACATGATAATTTAAGGGAGGCAGACTATGAATACAGCAGCAGCGATGATACCAACTCAATTCGAACGAAAAAAAGCAGTTCTTTGTATGGCTATCTGTGCTACAATGTGGAGTATGGGGGGGATTTTCATTAAGATGATTCCCTGGAATGCATTGGCGATTGCAGGGATGAGAAGTGCGATTGCGGCAATTGTTATATATGCGTATATAAGAAAGAAAAAAATAAAGCTACGGTTTGTTAAGCCTGCTTTTTTCAGTGGCTTTTTTATGAGCGGAATTTATATAAGCTTCGTCATTGCAAATAAACTGACGACGGCAGCGAATGCCATCGTATTGCAGTTTACGTCACCGGTATTTATTCTAATCTTGTCAGCGGTTTTTTTGCATAGAAAAAGCAGAAAAGGAGATTTGATAACCGTAGCCGTAACACTGATTGGTATTTCTCTGTTCTTTTTCGACCAATTGACACCGGGTGGCATTTTAGGAAATTTTTTTGGGATGTTGGCCGGACTCATGGTGGCGTGTGCTTTTTTAGTAGTGGGTGAAGTGGATGAAGAAACCAGAATGACGGGAATTCTTTTCGGGCAGCTTTTTACTGCTATTGTCGGAGTGCCAACACTTTTTATTACCCATGCACAAATAACAACACCCGCTGTTCTCAGTATATTAGCTTTAGGCATTTTTCAACTGGGAATTCCGTATGTATTATTCGGCATAGCGATGAAAAGCTGCTCTGCCCTGGCTTGCAATCTGATTGGTGCCATTGAGCCGCTTTTAAATCCGGTATGGGTATTCTTGTTTAACGGGGAAGCGCCTGGATTTTATGCGTTGATTGGTGCTTTGATTGTAGTCGTTGCCATTACTTCTTGGTGTGTATGGAATGAAAAAGTGAGCCGGAAACAAGAGCAGGAATGTCAAAACATCCCTCTGGATTCTACAATAGTTGAAAAAACGATTTGAGTTTGTGTTTTTCCAAACTTTTGCAGACTTCCGACAAATGAATCTAATTTGGAAGGTGTAGAAAAACATACTTTGATTAACATGGAATAAGCACCTGCGACGTGATAGCATGCAACTACGTTCGGGCAGGCAGTAATAAATTTTGTAAAAGCTGTTTTTTCTTCCGGAGACATGGTAAGCTCAACAAAGGCAAGGATCGGATATCCTAGCTTTTCCGCATCGACGATGGCATGATAACCTTTTAGTATTCCATGCTTTTCAAGCTTTTCGATTCGTGCGGCTACGGCCGGCGGGGTGAGGAATACATGCTGCGATAATTGATTGAGAGATATGCGCGCATTCTTTTCTAATAGTGATACAATTTTTTTGTCAATGTCGTCCATCTGATCCTCCTGTTTGATAACATAACTCTATTATAGGTACTTTAAAAAATGAAGTAAAGTGCCTATTTTTTTTTGTTATAAAAATTGCAGGATATTCTATTCTTTAAATAACAAGGAAGAAGCTGTTCTCTATTTACCTAGTAAAATACTCGTGCTATTCTTTGGCTGAAATAAGAAATAAAGAACAAAAATAAAGTGAGAATATAGGAGGCAGAACAATGAAAATGAGAATAGAATCAGACTACATAGGAAAGATGGAAGTGCCGGAGGAAGCATATTACGGAGTGCAGGCTTTACGGGGACAAGAAAACTTTTTAATTACCGGAAGACCGATGCATCCGGCTTTGATTTCAGGAATGGCAATAGTCAAGAAAGCAGCAGCAATTACAAATGCACAGGCAGGACTGTTACCTAAAAATATTGCAGAGGCTGTTTTAGTCGCTTGTGATGAGGTGATAGAAGGGAAGCTGAGAGATCAGTTTATACTAGATGCTGTACAGGGGGGCGCCGGAACATCTGCAAATATGAATGCAAACGAGGTAATTGCAAATCGAGCAATTGAAATCTTAGGGGGAGAAAAAGGTGATTACACCATTGTACATCCAAACGACCATGTGAACATGGCACAGTCTACAAATGATGTGTATCCGACGGCCGGAAAGCTTGCGATTTTATCCTTACTGCCTAAAATTATGATTCAGCTGCGACGGCTTGAAGAGGCGCTTGAAAGGAAAGCTGTAGAATTTGATGATGTATTAAAGATGGGAAGGACGCAGCTGCAAGATGCAGTCCCTCTTCGGCTGGGGCAGTCCTTTCGTGCGTATAAGCACATGGTAAAAAGAGATATTGTACGCCTGGAGAAAGTGCAGGAAGAAATTAAGTGCCTGAACATAGGCGGAACAGCGATTGGAACAGCAATTAATGTTAGCCCATTCTATTTAAGCCATATCGTTGAGGAGATACGGAAGGTGAGCGGACTCGATGTCATACATGCAGAAGACTTGATCGATGCAACACAGAATTTAGATGGATTTGTGGCAGTTTCTTCTGCATTGAGAACCTGTGCGGTAAATTTATCTAAGATGTCAAATGATTTGCGTCTTTTGTCCAGTGGTCCGAAAACCGGAATTGGAGAAATCAACCTTCCACCAAGACAAAATGGATCTTCCATTATGCCGGGAAAAGTAAACCCAGTTATCCCTGAAGTTATTTCTCAGATGGCGTTTTTAGTCATTGGAAATGATATTACCATTACAATGGCGGCAGAAGCAGGGCAATTGGAGTTAAACGCATTTGAGCCCGTGCTCTTCTATAAGCTGTTTGAATCCATACAAGCACTGGAAGGTGCAGTGAAAACATTGACAGATCACTGCATATTGGGAATTACGGCAAACAGAGAACGCTGTGCAGAACTCCTCGAAAAAAGTGTGGGAGTCGTTACAGTCCTTTGTCCGTACATCGGTTATAAAAAAGCGGCAGAATTGGCAAAAGCTTCATTAAAAAATGAAATACCGGTGAGGGTTTTGGTACAGGAAGAAGGGATTTTAAAATCTGAAGAATTGGAACGAATTTTAAGCCCAACCAGTATGACTGGTGAGGCACTTCATGTTCAGGCACAATAAAAATCTAGACATTTTCATTTTAATATGCTTATAATGAAATAAGAGTTTGTATCAGGCGTAAAAGAGGTTGTTTATGGAACGGATTGCGGTAATTGCAAACAATAAAAAATATGCAAAGTATCTAACAGATAATCTGGAAACGTATTTTCGGGATAGAGCAGAATTTCATTATTATGGAACGAATGAGATTGAGGCGATGGAAACGATCCGTGAAAAATATATTGTCCTGTCAGCTTTTACAATTTTTCAACAGGTAAAGAAAAAAACAACAAAGGAAGCAAGGCTGATTATTGCAGATTTGACGTTAAATCGCAAATTTATTGATCGCCTTTATAAACTGCCAAAAGCGACTAAGGCATTGTTGGTTAATATCGATTACCGTTCATGTATGGAAGTGATCACAATGATATACAGTGCAGGCTTTAAAGATCTGGAATTGATTCCATTCTATGCGGGGTGTCAGTATGATAAATCGATTCGAGTTGCGATCACACCGGATGAAGAGCAGCTGGTTCCTGCTGAAATTACAACCGTAATTAATATAGGGCAGAGAGTGGTTGACTTGAGCTGCATTTGGGAAATTGCAGATTATCTGGGGATTACAGAGCCGTTTTCTTCTGAGGAAGCAGAGCATGCGAAAAAGGATATTATATCTTCCAATATCGGAATAAAGCGTGTTTTAGGTGAAAATGAAAGCCTTGCAGAGCAAATAAATGTACTTTTAAAATTGGTGCGGCAAGGATTTTTGGTTACAGATGTGAAGGGCAAAATCTATTTAAGCAATGATATGGCAAAGCAAATGCTGAGAAGTCGCACGGAAATCATTGAGGGATTTAATATCACAGAGGTTTTGCCTGAACTGCAAAATGCAAATACGCATCCCGGCGGGGAAGAACACAACGGAGATTTAATTAATGTAAATGGTGTGAATCTGATTGCTTCTGTGACGAAGATCATTTCTCATGATGAGATCAAAGGAAGCGTTATTATGCTGGACAATTTTTTGGAAGCAGAAAACAGGCAGCATAAAATTCGACGTAAGATTACGGGTTATGGACATATCGCAACATATACCTTTGATAATATTTTAGGAGAAAGTGAAATATTAGAAGAAGCGAAAAAAATTGCAATGCGCATGGCAAAGTCTGATTCTTCAATGATCTTGTATGGAGAAACCGGAACGGGTAAAGAGTTATTTGCGCAATCTGTGCACAATTATTCGAATCGTGCAGGATATTACTTTGTGGCGGTCAATTGTTCAGCACTGCCTGAAAATCTTTTGGAAAGTGAGCTGTATGGCTATGAGGAAGGTGCTTTTTCGGGAGCGAAAAAAGGCGGTAAAATCGGATTGTTTGAGCTGGCGCATCAAGGCACTTTATTTTTAGATGAAATCGGGGAACTCCCTTTATCACAGCAGGCAAAGCTTCTTCGTGCAATTGAAGAAAAAAAGATATTGCGTGTCGGTGGAATGAATTTGATTGATATTGACGTACGGGTTGTTGTGGCAACAAACCGAAATCTTTTAGAGATGGTGAATAATAAGGAATTTCGAAGTGATTTGTATTACCGTTTAAATGTACTTCCGGTATACATCCCCAGTTTAAAGGAGAGAGGAAATGATATTTTTCTGTTGTTCGATTCCTTTAAAAAAACACTTCATGCAGAATTCCAATTGTCTGCTGAAGCGAGGTCTGCTATGCTGTCTCATTCTTGGAACGGGAATGTTAGAGAATTAAAAAATAATGCAGAATATCTGGCGAATCTTGGGAAAAAGAAGATAGAGGCATCGGATTTACCATTTGCAGAGAAAGATAAGAATATAAATTGTTTTGGAACGGATTCAAAAAAAGATGCACATTTGATAAAAGAATTTTTGCAGATGAAAAAGGCCAGCCTGAATAAATATGGTTTGATTTTAGAAGAAATGGAACAAGCTTATCGACGTCGTGAGCGCATTGGACGATACAGTTTGCTGAAACGGGCAAACGATAAGAATGTATTTCTTACAGAGCAGGAAATCAGAGCGGCATTGTCTAAGCTTTGTGCGTATGGATTTGTCGTTTCCGGTAAAGGCCGAAAAGGAAGTGAGATTACAGAATTGGGAAAAATTCTTTTGAATCAGATAAAAGGAAGATAGCATATTATAGGGTCAATAGGTTGAATTAAAAAGCCAGTTGACCCTATATTTTTTTCTTTTAAAAACTCTAAACAACGTAGAAAAACAAATAAAAAGATGCAATTTAAGCGTAAAAACGGTATTTTTCAAGGTGAAAAGGCGCAAAGGTGAATGCACTAACAGATAATTTGGAAAATTAATTCTATTGGCATGGTCTTTGCTTAATATAAAAGTAATCGTATTTATTTTATTTTTAAAGGAGGTTTGTTTATGGATGCAGCTCAAGTAGTAGATTATGGAATGTTAGCACTCATACCGCCGATTCTTGCAATTGGATTGGCAATTTGGACGAAGAACATCATTGTTTCTTTATTTATTTCCATTATCGTAAGTACAACTATTTTAAATGGTTGGAATCCGATTGTTGGATTTACTTCAATGATTAAGGACTATATGTTTGTATCGTTGGAGGATTCGATGAATACACAGGCATTGTTTATGATGGTTATCATAGGTGGATTTGTGGCATTGCTCACGCAATCCGGAGGGGCGATGGCCTTTACTGATATGGTAACGAAAAAAGTAAACACACGTGCAAAATGCGAAGGCGGCATTTGGCTGGGCGGCTTGTTTGTCTGGTTTACAGATAATGGGAATTCTTTGATTGTAGGACCTATTTTTGAAGCGCTTGCGGAACGATTAAGGGTATCCAGAGAAAAATTTGCTTATATCTTAGATTGTACAACATCACCAATTTGTGCAATGATTCCGATTATCGGCTGGGGTGTTTATGCAATGAGCTTGATTGAGACCGAGTTAGAAGTAGCAGGTATTCATGAAGTGACCAGCTGGGATGTTTTTATGCAGGCAGTTCCACTTAATTTTTACGCAATACTAACTTTATTAATGGCAGGAATTATGGCATTTACTCAGTGGGATTATGGCCCAATGCTGCGTGCACAAAACCGTGCGATGAAGACGGGAGAGACCTTGCGGGCTGGCGGCACACCTATGCGCAGCGAAACAAAAAAGCTCGAGTTGCCAAAAGGTGTCACTCCTAAAATTTATACCATGATTGTGCCCTTAGTCGTTTTGTTGGTGGTTATGTTCTCCTACCTGACAGCAAAAGGATTGTGGTATACAAAGGTTGCGGGTACCGATATCCGTACTGCCATTGCGTCGGGATTCCTTTGTGCGACTTTAGTTTTGATTGCAATTTGTGTGAAAGAGAAGATTTATGATTTCAACAAATGCTTAAGTATTATTACCGGCGGAATGAGCAATATGATGTTCATGTGCGTTGTTTTAGTTTTGGCTTGGTCCTTATCGGGAGTAACAAAAGCCATTGGTACAGCAGCTTATCTGACCGAAATTTCTCAAGGTCTTTTGAATCCGGCACTCTTACCGTGCATTGTATTTGCAATTGGTGCGGTGATGTCGCTGGCAACCGGTACATCATGGGGAACGATGGCGATTCTAATGCCAATTGCGCTCCCTATGGCAATTACTTTCGGTGTTTCCTTACCGCTGATTTCTGCGGCAATCATCAGCGGAAGCTTATATGGGGATCATTGTTCTCCGATTTCAGATACCACTATTTTGGCTTCTATCGGGTCAGCGTGTGACCACATTGACCATTTTGAAACGCAAATACCATATGCTACAACCGTTGCGGTCATTTGTCTCGCAATGTTCTTAGTGGCCGGATGGAACCCAACGCCACTTATGACGTTGGTAGCTATTATTGTTTTGATAGCTGTAATCTTTACTTTGCATAAGATATACGTTAAAAAATATGGCCATGAGAAAGACCTTGTAAAAGCTTAAAAATAAGGATGCATAACTGATTAAAAACTGATATGAGAAAGAAGAATTTTTGGAGGAAAAAATGGAAAATCAAATAATTAACTTAGATGAATGCCTTGCACAAAAAAAGCCATTGCCGGATATTCAGGCAATTGACGGAGAACGTTGGTTTCCTATGGATACTACAATTACAGAGGATATGACAACTTATTGGGGTGGTGACTGGGGTTGTTCCTCTGAAGTTAATAAGCTTAGGGCAGTATTGATGAGAAGGCCTGGTAAAGAATTAGAAAATTTTGATTATAAAGAAGTTCGCTTCCGTGCGCCTGTTGATGCCGAAATATGCAGACAGCAGCATGATTTACTTGCGGACTATTACAGAAGCCACGGTGTAAAGGTATATTATGTAGAAGAGCAAAGAGAAGACCGTCCAAATGCAATCTTTGAACGGGATAACTTGTTTATGACTCCGGAGGGGGCGATTATTACTCGTCTTGCTATGCCGCTTCGCAGAGGAGAAGAACGATATACGGCGCAGACTGCTGCTAAGCTTGGAATTCCAATTGTAAAGACAATTGCCGGTGATGGTATCTTTGAAGGGGCGAATGCCGCATGGGTGGACCGCCATACCGTCATTCTTTCTTTGTCGAGCCGGGCGAATGCATCTGGATACCAGCAAATGGCGGATGAATTGCACCGACAGGGGGTAACGGATATTATTACAATGCAGATTCCTTACGGGCATGCACATGTCGATGGACTTTTGAATTTTGCAAGCAATGATACGGTAGTGCTGCATGCCTGCCAGGTACCTTATATGGTAGTAGACGCATTGAAGAAAAAGGGTTATCGCATTTTGGAAACACCGTCCTTAACCGAAACCAAGTATTGTTATGCAACAAACTTCGTTGCGATTGAACCGGGGCATGTTGTTATGAGCGTCGGCGCGCCAAGAACAGTAGAAATGATGGAAAAAGCAGGGATAAAGGTAGATGTCTTAGATCTTTCTGAACTAAATAAAGGAAGAGGATCGGTACATTGTATGACTGCCTTCTTAAAACGAGATGAAAAATAATTAGATAAAAAATACTTTTTAAAATGCAAAATTGAAATCCTTCTATTAAAAAGGGGCTGTAAAATAAGTCTCTGAATCAAGAATCGCCAGTCCCGGCAAATGTCGGTTCTAGCGATTCTTGATTTTACTTTTCAATATTTAGAGTGAATGTGACCTCTTTTAGCAAAAAAGGATGCATTTAATAAAAGCATCCGCATAATACCTTCATTTTTAAGCAGCTAACTTTATTCCCTGTTTTTTATTATGATATTTGTAAAGGTTAAAACCACAAGAAATCAGCGTAAGTTCAAGAATTACGTTTTTCGCACCTCTTCGGAATAATCTTTTATAAGACTTATCCCATTTTAGAATGCCAAATGTTCCTTCTGCTTGTATAGTACGGTTCATTCTTAAAAGTGCTCCATGTATAGATTCAAGGTTGGAAATCACCTCTTGATGAATAGAGGTCAATTCCTGATTCATTCGGATTGTTCTGTTAGCTGATGCTTTAGGACAACAATCATTTTTATGCTGGCAGTCTGCACATGATTCACATTCATAGATTTCTTCCATATTTGTTTTTATAGACATGCTTCCTGCTTTTAAAATGAAATTTTTTTCCGTTTGGACATATCAGATTTCCAGATCCATCCCGTTTAAAGTTTACTGCCCGATATGGATTCTCGTGATACTTTTTATCGGTTGTTTCTTTTTTGAACATGGTGAATTTCATGTATTTTTCCATCCCGTGTTCTTCGCAATAAAGATAGTTATTATAGGAGCCGTATCCTGCATCCGCAACTGGATACAAACTTTTATGCGTATAAAACGAGATTACATGGGAAATGACCAGCTCCTTCCATCATATAATCTCCAGACTGCTGTCTGTGTTGAGTATATTGCAGTAGTTGATATAAAACCATATGCATCAGACATGGAATGTTTCGTTCCTTTATTGGAGAAATTTAATAAATCCTACGGACATTATCCTAAATTTTAATCGTTCCAGATATCCTTGTAATTCTTGGTACTGTTTTTGTTGAATGCTTTTCCTGTGACCGCAGCCTGAAACAAACGTAGATTCATCCAGCCTTGTACCTTGCTTGTACTGTATCTGATATCATTTCTGCAGAGTTTTTCTATCTCTCGCAAAGATGAGATCCCGTGTTCCATAAAAGCAAAGGGTATCACTTTGAGGAGCTTCTGTTCATCACAT
This sequence comes from Sinanaerobacter sp. ZZT-01, assembly GCF_035621135.1. Classification (NCBI taxonomy): domain Bacteria; kingdom Bacillati; phylum Bacillota; class Clostridia; order Peptostreptococcales; family Anaerovoracaceae; genus Sinanaerobacter; species Sinanaerobacter sp. ZZT-01. Next base: position 912,112 of record NZ_CP141728.1, on the reverse strand, counting down.
CTTGGACGACCTGTTCTGTAGCCTTTCTCTACAAAATATTTTGATAAGTCGATGTGATCCATAACTGTCTTACAGTATAATTATCATTGGTGTTTTTATTTATTTGCATACTTAATTATACCAAAAAATCGCTCAAGCCTCACGGCCTGAGTGATTTTTCTTTTAAGGGAGTTTTTTTACAGCCTCATTTTGCGTTTAAAATGAAATATTTTGGATAGTTTTGTCGAAGGCCTAGCATTATATAAAATTGATAGTATAGTTATTGTATGGAAGGCCTTTTTCAATTTGTTGAATAGAAATTAGTGTAGAATAATTATATATATTTAGATGCATGATAGTTATTCTCATATTTTAGGAGGGATTTAAAGTGAAACTTAGAAAGTTAATACTATTACTTATTGTATTTATTTTGATTTTAGCACAAGTTTCTATATGCTTTGCAGCATCAAAAAGTGCAGAAGATAAAAACCATAAATTTATAGGCGGGTATAACCCTGATTTTGGAACTCAGATTTGGAATATTACAACAAAGTTAACTGTTGATTATAATAAATCTGGAACTAATAACAATTTGAAGCGCTATCAGATCTATGCGGCAGGAATGCCACATGTTCCAGAAATAGGTGAGGGTACTTATGATTTTCCAAAAGGAATAAAGACCTATAGCGGAGGTACTTTAATAGGGACTGATTACAGAAAGAATTTTTCATATTTTGATATAATATATGATCCAACCTCTACATATCCATATATGCATGGTGAAAAAAGTGTTTCTTATTCTGTGCCAACAAGCAAAACTGCTAAAGTAGAAGCTGAGTGCCAATTTAATATAAATGGTTGGACTCCTATATTAGGATCAAGTTGGTGGACTGAATTAAGTGTTTCAATTTAAAAGATATTAGGAGGGATGAATATGAAGAAATATCTAGTTTTTTGTTTGTCAATAATTATGATTGTGGGAACATCTGTTTTTGCATTTGCTGGAAACATTTCAGGATTGGACAACCATATAGATATGTTTAAGGAGGCAGAAGCCATTAAAATTGTTTTAAATTCGGATAAAGTAAATCCATCTTATAAGATAGCAGAGATATATGGCAGTCCAGTATATGAGGATGAGTTTATATTGCGGTATCGAAAAGCCGTAGCTTCACAAAGTAGTACTCCATATGAGGATGCGGTAGAAAGTCTTACAAAAATAAAGGTTGATAATAGTATTGCTGAAAACAACGGAATTCTACCAACAGAACAAGATGTAGAAAATTATACAAATGAGCAGAGAAAATTATATGAAAATGAAATTGATGCTGAAATGAAAGATTCTATTAAACATTTTATTGATCTTACGGGCATGTCAGAGGATGAGTATTGGGGAGTTTATAAATTGAAAGAGAACAAAGAATATTTGACTTGCATTAATGTTGAGTCTTACCTATATGATTCTAAAGTAATACAAGCATATACAAAGTCATCAAGTTTTGAGTTGATTGATGAAAACTTTAGTAAAGAGAATATAGACACTTATTTAAATTCAATAATTTAAGTGGTGAATCGCACAGAATTTTAATTAGATCTGTGCGATTCAAGTATTATCTAATAAAAATTTTAATAAGAAACCGTAAAGTAAAAGATAGATAAATGAAATTGTTTGTAAGGAGTATTTGGTGAAATATGAGTATTAGTAAACGCAAAAAAAGATATTCAATTTATTTTATAGGCATAATTATTGTTATTATTTTCGGTATCTATATGAATAATATGCAACAATCATTTTTTAACGAAAGTAATTTTGCTAAGTCCGGGTCCGATAGCGATATCAAACAACTTAAAAATGTTTTTTCCGAAGATTTAGAAGGAAACGAGCAGTTGGATTTACAAGTTGGAAATATTTATAAAAATATTAACCAGGATAAATCTGCGCGAGCGAAAAGAGTAATAGGCACCATTCAAAATAAAAAAGTAACAGCAAAGGAAATGGAACTAAGAGCTCTCCGCTTTCAATTAAAGGGGTCAGATAATCCTTATTTGGATGCATGGAATGATTTGAAACTGGAATTAGAGTCAAATCGGTTAGCAAAAAAGTATAAAATTGATGTAAAATCAGATGTAGAAGAGAATATGGCAAATGTAAAAGAGGGAATTGAGCAAGAAGAAACCTTAAAAGAGGCCTTCGAGAGACGGATAAAGAGATATGGAATGACAGAAGAAGATTACTGGAATCTTTGGTATTTTTTAAATGAAAAAACACTCATTCAATATCGGCTAGAGGAATACTTAGAAGAAAATAAATTGGGAGCAATTGATATAAATAATATTCCGAATAAGATAACGGATAAAGAATATGAGGATAAAATCAATGGAATTGAAATGAGCAAAAAGGGTGAAGCTCAATAAATTAAAAAATGCATTTTGAAATGACCGTTAAACGGCAAATCAAGTGCATTTTTTCTTTGTTTGACAGGGGTTAAATACCCTTGACAATCCCTCCGGCGTACGTAATGCTTTCTTTTGCTAAAACCAAAAGCGGATCGATAAAGCGTTCATCAAAGCTGTAATAGTCTGTTGCGGCGGATAATTCTGTACAGCCTAAGATAAATACGGAAGCACCCAGTTCCTCCATTTCTTTCACTGCTTCAAATAAGCCCTCGGTTCCGATGGTGAGGTTATTTTTTTTAATCCCCTCATAGATAAAATCCATAACTTTTTTTTGGTGAATAGAAGGCTTTACAAGCTTCATTCCGGCTTTTTCAAAATACTGATCGTAGATCCCGGATTGAGAGGTTCCGTCTGTTGCTAATAGACCGATGGTTTTTGCTGTACCAAATTTTGTTTTGATGTAATTCACCGTTAAATCCAGCATATTCAGAATGGGAACTTCTGAAATTTTTAATAAGTCACGATAGAAATAATGAGCGGTGTTGCATGGCATAATTAAAAAGTCTGCGCCTGCGGCTTCGAGACGTCTGATTGAATGTGTCATTTCGGGAATCGGGCTGCCACACCCTGTTAATATACATTTTGTGCGATCCGGAATCGCTGTATTACTGTCAATTATGATATGCAGCTGCTCTTGATCGGAGTCTGCCTTTGTATTGATTGTAATTTTCTTGTATAAATCAGCTGTTGCGAAAGGGCCCATGCCGCCTAAAATACCGATTGTTTTCATTTTTTGTCCCTCTTTTTTATTTTAATTTACTATTTTGACTTCCATAAAATAATTGTAACAAAAATAAAAAAATGTGCAAGATAGAATGCATGAACTTTCCCTTGATTGAAGCACTGCTATGATGTACAATAATATACTAAAGATTATGAAATGCATCGTAAGATATTGAATTTTAGAGAAAAGGGGATTAAAAAGGGTAAGATGAAGAGAAGAAAGAGAAAAAATAAAAATAAGAACTTATTATGGGTTGCTTTTCTGATTGTTTTGGCAACGATTTTTTTTACAAAAATAGTGGGAAACACATTGCTGAGTGATAAAAACAAGCCAGAGGCTTTGATTTCTTCTGAACAGTCGGAAAAGGAAGGGAAAAAAGAGCAGAAAGAGAAACCTGTTCAAGATGAAGAGTTGTTAATTCTAGTAAATAAGCAGCATGCAATTGATGAAACTTATGTACCGGATGACTTGACACCGATCAAATATTTTGCATCCGACCGCTCTGAGCAGGGACGCTATATGAGAAAGGAAGCCGCTGAGCATTTTCATCAGCTTGTCGAAGGGGCGAAGGAAAGCGGATTTGAGCTTGTTATGACGACGGCGTATCGTTCTTATGCATTTCAGAATACGCTTTACACAAACTATGTCAATCGTTATGGACAAGCTGAGGCAGATACTTTTAGTGCAAAACCAGGACAAAGCGAGCATCAGACTGGATTAGCAGTCGATGTATCCTCTCCGGTGGTTCAATACCGTCTGACAAGTGAATTGGGAGACACAGAAGAAGGAAAGTGGATGGCGGAGCATGGACATGAATATGGCTTTATTTTACGGTTTCCGCTCGGAAAAGAAGAAATTACGGGCTACCAGTATGAGCCGTGGCATTTGCGTTATGTTGGACAGCCTGCGGCAGATGAGATCTATGCACAGGGGATCACACTGGAAGAATATTTAGAAGAATAAGGGCAAGCCCCTATCTAATATAAAGCACAATAAATTTACGAATAAAAGAAGAATGGAGGAATCAAATGGCAATCTATTTTAATGAACCATCTCGTACCTTTAATGAATACTTGTTGGTACCGGGGTACTCTTCAACTGAGTGCAGACCGGAGAATGTAAGCTTAAAAACACCAGTTACTAAATTCAAGAAGGGTGAAACATCAAAGATTACAATGAACATTCCGTTGGTATCTGCAATTATGCAGTCTGTGTCGGATGACAAGATGGGAGTTGCGTTAGCCAAGGAAGGCGGAATTTCTTTTATTTATGCATCTCAGTCAATTGAGAGCGAAGTGGCTATGGTAAAAAAGGTTAAAAGTTATAAAGCAGGCTTTGTAACCAGCGATTCAAATATCCGCCCCGATCAGACACTGGCGGATATTTTGGCTTTGAAAGAAAAGAGCGGACACTCTACGATTGCAGTCACGGATGATGGTACGGCTGCTGGTAAGGTCGTTGGTTTGGTGACTAGCCGTGACTACCGTGTGAGCCGTATGGCTTTGGATGAGAAGGTTTGTAATTTTATGACACCGTTAGAAAGTCTTGTCTATGCAGAAGAGGGAGTGACTTTGTCTGAAGCGAATGATATGCTTTGGGAACATAAGTTGAATGCACTTCCGGTTATTGATAAAAACGGAAGACTGACGCACTTTGTATTTCGTAAGGACTATGATTCACATAAAGCAAATCCGAATGAGCTGTTAGATGAAGGAAAGAGCTATATTGTCGGTGCCGGAATCAATACACGTGACTATGAAGAACGGGTGCCTGCTTTGGTGGAGGCGGGAGCAGACATTCTCTGCATTGACTCTTCCGAGGGTTTTTCTGAATGGCAGGAAATTACTTTAAAATACATTCGAGAAAAATACGGAGATACGGTCAAGGTTGGTGCCGGAAACGTAGTGGATCGAGAAGGCTTCTTGTATTTAGTGAAGGCTGGCGCTGATTTTATTAAAGTCGGTATCGGTGGTGGTTCTATCTGCATTACACGTGAGCAGAAGGGCATTGGACGTGGACAGGCATCGGCTGTTATTGAAGTTGCAAAAGCAAGAGACGAATATTTTGAACAGACAGGAATCTATGTCCCGATTTGTTCAGACGGCGGCATTGTGTATGATTACCATATGACGTTAGCTTTGGCGATGGGAGCGGATTTCATTATGTTGGGAAGATATTTCTCCCGTTTCGATGAAAGTCCTACAAACAAGCTCAATATCAATGGAAATTATGTAAAAGAGTACTGGGGAGAAGGCTCTAACCGTGCAAGAAACTGGCAGCGTTATGATTTGGGCGGAGACGGAAAACTTTCTTTTGAAGAAGGCGTGGACTCCTATGTGCCTTATGCCGGTAATTTAAAGGACAATGTGACATTGTCGCTGAATAAGGTTCGTTCTACCATGTGCAATTGCGGTGCGGTATCCATTCCGGAACTGCAAAAAAGTGCGAAATTGACTTTGGTATCGGCGACCAGCATTGTAGAGGGTGGCGCACACGATGTCATTCTAAAGGACAGTTCGGCAAACCCTGTCAGATAAATTCAGCTGCCTTTAAAGGAGACGATGGGGAGTCATAGCTTTAGAGAGATCTTTATCGTAAAAAATCGGAAAGAAAGGGAAGGTATAGTGCTTATACATTATACGAGGAAATATAATGGAGTACCAAGGAATCTTAGTTGTTGATTTTGGCGGACAGTACAATCAGCTGATTGCCAGAAGAGTCAGAGAAGCGAATGTGTATTGTGAAATTGTTCATTACACGAAGCTGATGGAGCGCATTGAAAAGGAAACGCCAAAAGGTCTTATTTTCACCGGAGGGCCAAACAGTGTTTATCTGGAGAATGCACCGATGCTGCCTAAAGAGCTGTTTGAAAAAAACATTCCTATTTTGGGAATTTGTTACGGTGCACAGCTTATGGCACATGTCTTGGGCGGAAAAGTTGTAAGCCCGGATTTTAAAGAATACGGACGTGTAAAAATATACAGCGGAAGCAGAAATAATCCAACACAAAAGCATGAGAGCCTTTTATTCGATGGCATTGAAGCACAGACGCTTTGCTGGATGAGCCATACGGATTATATCGAGCAGGTACCGGAAGGCTTTACGGTTTCTTCCTACACGGATCATTGCCCGACTGCATCGATGGAAGATGTAAAAAAGAAGCTTTATGCAGTACAATTTCACCCGGAGGTGCATCATACACCGTTTGGACAGCAGCTTCTTAAAAATTTCTTATATAAGATTTGTGGATGCGAAGAGAATTGGACAATGTCCAGCTTTGCAAAACAGAAAATTAAAGAAATTAAAGAGATTGTAGGAGATAAGAAGGTGCTTTGCGCACTATCCGGCGGTGTGGATTCTTCGGTTGCAGCGGTCTTGGTTCACGAAGCAATTGGTGATAATTTGACCTGTATTTTTGTAGACCACGGTCTTCTCAGAAAAGACGAAGGCGATCAGGTGATGGAAGTTTACGGAAAGCAGTTCAAGATGAAAATTAAGCGTGTGAATGCACAGGAGCGTTTTTTATCCAAGCTGGCAGGCGTAAGTGATCCGGAGAAAAAAAGAAAAATCATTGGCGCAGAATTTATCAATGTGTTTGATGAAGAATCAACAAAGCTCTACGAAGAGGAAGGCGGAATTGATTTTCTTCTGCAAGGGACCATTTATCCCGATGTGGTTGAAAGCGGTGCCGGAGATGCGGCAGTCATCAAGAGCCATCACAATGTAGGCGGACTTCCGGAAAATATGAAGCTGGAGCTTTTAGAACCGCTTCGCCTTTTATTTAAAGACGAAGTGCGAGCTGTGGGAGAAGAGCTTGGCATTGCGCATGAACTGGTTTGGAGACAGCCGTTCCCAGGGCCGGGACTTGCCATTCGCTGCTTAGGCGAAATCACCGACGAGAAACTCCACATCATTCGCGAATCCGATGCGATTTTGAGAGATGAAGTAGCAAAGGCAGGACTTACGGAATCCATTTGGCAGTATTTCACCGTACTTCCGAATATCCGCAGCGTCGGCGTAATGGGAGATTTCAGAACCTATGATTATACCGTCGGCATCCGTGCGGTAACTTCCGTTGACGGAATGACCTCAGACTGGGCACGTATTCCATACGAGGTACTGGAAGTAATCAGTAACCGCATTGTGAACGAAGTAAAAGGCGTAAACCGTATCGTGTATGATATTACGAGTAAACCACCTTCAACGATTGAATGGGAATAAAGAAAATAAACCCCGAAAGCCTTGTAAATACAGGGGTTTTGGGGTGTTTTTATATCTTTAAGTAAAAATAAGTACAATATCAAAGGAAAATAAGAGCAACTAGTCTAAATAAATTGGATAGTTGCTCTTATTTTTGGCTGCGTATTTGCTACTCTTTTGCAGATAAGTTAATTATGTGACTTAAAAAGTTTTCTTGTGATATGTACATCTCCTCTGCTTGTTGCTGAACTTCTTGTAAATTCAAAATGGTTTCTGTAATTTTGTTAAACAATAAAAAATACATTTCTTTGTAATCCGTCATAGTATTTACTCCTTTTGACATTTGGTGAGTGTCATATTATTTATGAGTCTACCATACAATAAATATATTGACAAGCAGTAGATGTCAATACGGGGGTGTGAAATGTACAAGAATAAAAATGAAGATGGTTCGTTAAACCTTTGTGGCAGTAAAATCAAAAAATTAAGACAAGCGTTAATTCCTTCTGTATCGCAGAGAATGTTGGCGGATCAGCTTCAACTAATTGGCATAGACTTGGATAAGAATGCCATCCAGAAGATAGAGAGTGGCAAACGCTTTGTAACCGACATTGAAATAGTTGCTTTTGCCAAGATATTTAATACTACAACTGATGAATTATTAAGATAGGCTCTATGGCAATTATCTTGACTCCAATTTAACTTCAATATTTGCCCGATAAAAAACAAGAATAATTACAAATATAAATAGCATGATTAATCTAAAGTACACAAAAACATATATTAAAAGTATTATAGAATGGAATCGTAACCATCAATTCCACAGAGCCTGAAATATAGGTGCTGTGGAATTTTTTTATTGTCTGTGAGGCTGGCTGTCATCATTCATGTTTCATTTTTAGTTTTAAGGCTTTTCATACGTGAAATTTTAAGTATACTAGATAGTGCATATTATGATATTTTAATATATAATGCAGCAAGCACATCGTTAAAGTGGAGAAAGTTAACGCTCTTAAATTTTTATATTCCGGAATAAGTCGTTTAAAGCATTTTTAATAGCATGAGGGAGTTGAAGTACGTGGAAGCAGTATATTTGCAAAATTATCTTGTTGAAAACTATATACTGATTGCAATGGTAGTGGGGACATATTTTGTTGTTTCCATGAAATCGGCAGTCGATTTATTAATAAAAAAACGAATGGTTATCAATATGACTCTGCTTTTGATTCTGTCTATCGCTGAGTTTTATATGAATTATCTTAAAGAACAAGCGATAGGGGGATTGCCGCTCATTATAACAGGTATAACCTATTATGCGCTAAAGCCTTTGATTATGGCCGCAGTCATAAGTATGGTGGAACCAAAAAATAAATTAATCTATATTCCCGCCATTGTGAATTTCCTTTTTTACTGTGCGGCCTTTTTTAAGAATAGTGTGTTTTATTTCGGAGTGGGAGGAAGACTTGAGCTTGGACTTATGGGATATGCTTTTATTGTTACAGACTGGGTATATTGGGTGATATTCCTTCTTATATTGAATATGAAATTTTACAGAAAAGCAGATGTAAACCCTCTTGGAGTCTTCTTCTGTATAGCGTGGCTGATGACTGCAAATATAATGGAATCGATGGGGATACGAACGGGGATCTTGATCGAAACGTATGCCGTAGCTTTTTTGTTTTATTACCTTGTAATCCATGTATATATATCACAACAGGTGAATGAGGAAAAGGAAATCAAGCTGAGGGAGCAAAGAGTATCATTGATGCTCTCGCAGATACAGCCTCACTTCTTATATAATACATTGAATACGATCACTGCACTTTGTCGGGCAAATCCGAAGCTTGCAGAGGAAACGACGATAAAATTTTCCAAATATCTCAGAGAAAACATGTATAGCATGGGTGAAAATGACACACATCCTTTTTCTCAAGAACTGGACCATACAAATATTTATCTCGATATAGAAAAATTAAGGTTTGGAGATCGGGTAAAGGTAGAATATGATATAAAATCAAATGATTTTAATATGCCAATTTTGACGTTGCAGCCAATTGTGGAAAATGCAGTCAAGCACGGAATCTGTAAAAAGCTTGACGGAGGAACAATAAAAATTTCTACAGAGAAAAAGGGAAGGGATCACATTATAACAATTGCAGATAATGGAATCGGTTTTGAATTAGATAAAGCATTAAATGATGGAAATCCTCATGTTGGCATACAGAATGTAAATGAACGGCTAAAAAGCACCGTCAAGGCAGAAATGGAAATTACAAGTCTCATAGGAATTGGAACGACTGTAAAAATTATCATTCCTGGGGAAAGAAAAAATATAAGGCTAGAAAGTGGGGAACGACGTGAAATACTTAGTATTGGACGATGAAATCATTGCAGCAGAGTATCTTGCAGCGTTGATATGTGAAGTTGATGAAAAAGCAGAAGTTGTAACGGCAAATAATCCGATACAGTCATTGAAACTTGCCAAACAGCAGCCATTTCATGTGTGCTTTATTGATATACAAATGCCAGGATTAAATGGCATAGAGTTCGCAAGCAAACTTAAGAAATTGTACCCGAAGACGAACTTCATATTTGTGACTGGCTATTCGGATTATATGGGGGAGGCATTCGGATTGGACGCCAGTGATTATATCATGAAGCCTGCAAATGTGAAGCAGATACGCCATGCACTTGAAAATCTTAGATATGTATCTCAACAAAATTTGGAACAAAAAGGAAAACAGAGGATACAGATTACTTGCTTTGGAAATTTTGAGATATTGATAGATGGAAAGCCTGTAAAATTTAAGTTTGACAAGACAAAGGAGCTTCTGGCATATCTTGTTCATAGAAAAGGGACAAGATGTACTTCAAAGGAAGTCATTGCAAGTCTATGGGAGGAAGATGGGCATGATTCATACTACAGAATGCTGAAAAAAGATTTGCAGGATGTATTAAACCAGCTTGGCTGTGGAGAAATAATATATAGTGAGAGAGGACAGATTGGACTCTCAAACTTAGAATGTATCCAGTGCGACTATTTTAAATGGGTAGAAAACAGCATAGAGGGCAGAATGCTCTACCATGGAGAGTATATGGCACAGTATTCTTGGGCCGAAGAAGTGAATGCGCTCATTGAAATGGAGAAATATCTAAAATAATTTTAAAATATGTAAAAAAAATGTCTAATATTGATATTTATTGACACTTCCTTGACGGAGAAAATATTATGATGCAATTGTAATTTTATAAATCATTATATTTTCGGAGGTGTTTTTATGAGAGAAAAAAACAAAACAGCCAGATTGCCTAACAAAGTGGAAGCTCTTATTCCAATTGTTTTTCTTCTGACTGTAATGATTACAAACTATGCACTTGGATGGGGACAGGACCCTCATATTCCTGTTACTCTTGCATGTGGAGTAGCTATGATTATTGGAAAATTGTGTGGCTACAACTACAAGGAAATGCTTGCTGCAGGTCTTGAAGCGGTGAACCAGTCCCTTGAAGCAATCATTATCATTCTTCTTGTGGGCTGCCTGATTGGCTCATTTACTGCATGCGGAACGATCCCGGCGGTAGTCTATTATGGATTGAAGCTGTTTACACCGGCTGTATTTCTTCCATTTGTAACAATACTTTGTGCTGCTGTAGGAATTGCACTCGGATCTGCATGGACAGTAACAGCAACGCTTGGTATTGCATTTATGGCGATTGGTACAACGATGGGGCTGAATCCCGCACTGATTGCAGGTGCGATTATTTCAGGTGCATGTTGCGGAGATAAATTCTCACCACTTTCAGACTCAACAAATCTGGCTGCCGGTTCTGCACAGACTGGACTTTTTGATCATGTAGGAGCTATGGTAACTACGACTTTCCCAAGTTTAGTTATTGCAACATGTATCTTTGCATTTTTCTCACTTTCAAAAGTTCAGAACTATGATTCTACTCTTGCAAATGAGTTATCAAATGCAATTATTGAGCATTATACATATATGAGTCCGATTCTTCTGATTCCTATTTTACTGATTATAGTAGTAGCAGTAATCAAGATGCCGGCGATTCCTTCTGTTGTACTTCTTTCTTTACTTGGATGTGCATTTGCTTCAATTTTTCAAGGCGCAGGAATTTCTGACTGTATTACAATGTTACACTATGGATATGAAGCGGAATCACAAAACGCATTGTTTACAAAACTTGTAAACAGAGGTGGTATGAATAGTATGCTTTGGACGAACAACCTTGTAATCGTTGCGGTTGCTTTTGGTGGTATCCTTCAGAAGATTGGTTCAGTGGAATCCCTTTTGGGCGGACTGATCAAGAAGGTTAAGACTCCATTCCAGTTAATCGTTGTTACCATCCTGACTTCAATGTTCTGTATTACAACGATGTGTGACCAGTATTTAGGATTAATCATTCCATCATCAATGTATAAGAAAAACTTTGATGAAATGGGACTGGGCAGAAACATGCTGTCAAGATCACTGGAAGACGGTGGTACTTTATGGTCGCCGCTTATCCCTTGGTCATCCTGCGGTGCATACCATGCAGCAGTACTTGGCGTTCCGACACTGTCATACCTGCCATATTGCTTCATGAATATCATCAACCCTATTTATGCGATTGTCACAGCAAGCTGGGGTGGAAATATTCTATATGCCGATGGATCGAGAACGAATCTGTTTGGTAGACTGAAAAAGGGCCATGGACCTGCTGATGCACCGGAAGAAGCACATGAAATAGCGATGAAGGCACTTGCGGAAAGGAGAACTGCCGGAATATATAAGAGCCTATAGAAATAAATTTAGCAAATATAAGAGAGGAAATACTATGGAATATTACGGAATCATGCCGCAACGAAAACTGTGGGTAAAAGTGGCAGTTATCCTCTTTGGAGCTTACTCTGTTTATAATGCAGCTGTAAATCATAGCTGGTTTTACCTGCCATTTGGAATGATTATGATTCTTGCTGCTTTTTCTGACAGAAGACATGTAATCTCACAAGAAGGAGTGAACATTCTGTACGCTGTCTGTGGAGTCCAGTTTCATAATATGTGGGACTGGAGCGAAATAAACACCATTCATACAGATTCAATCAAATCCAGACCAAATGTACAGCTGCATATTGGTAAGAATGTAGTATCCAGGAGGTTTATTTTATCAGAGGATGATGCTGGCAAAGCAATCGAGATTGCGGGCAGAATGAATCCAAAGATTTATGTTGCAGAAATGAACCACGAATAATAAAGAATCAAATTCTACAGGGGAAAAATATGACTTGGCCACCCTTGGGAGTAAAATGAAGGGGTGAAAAAAGTATTGCCAGATCAGATAAAAAGTCATTTGTATATAAGCTATTTAATATGCAGGAAAAATTTGATGATTACTGCAACGACAGTGGCAGAGGTGTAAACAGCAAGCAATATATGGAATGCTTAAAATCGTGCTAAAGGTAGCTCTATAGCTGCTTCGTATTATAGTACTTGACTGCTCATATCAAATAATAGTATTTTAAGTAAAACAAAAGACCACAAAGCAATATTTATACGGTTTGTGGTCTATATTTTTGTATGACTTATTTGTTTATATAAAAGAGGAACGCAGGAAGTAGATATGCTGATAAAATATCGTAAAATCCATGTGCGATCATAAGTGGAAGAATGCTTTTATTTTTGGATTTGTAAAAGTAAATGCATAAAAAAAGCGTATTTAAAGTAATATTAAAAAATTCTCCGAAGACAAAACGTACAGGAGGCCAATGGAAAGCATAAAAGAGCAAGCAGTTAATTGCTATGATAACGATTTTTTTGTTGCATAGTTCATGGGTTTTTTGTAGTATAACCCCTCTGAATATTAATTCTTCTGTGAATCCTACACACAAAAAGCAATAGATAGACATAATAATTATATTGCCCCAATTAGGTTCTTTTGCGAAAATAGAGTAATCCACTTTCATTAATAGAAGAGGGATCTGCTGTGATACAAACATGCAGAATCCTAACAATAGACCGTTCGGAATATCTGGAAAAGAGGGAGCATGGAATCCGATATAAGATACTGGCTTCTTTTCTACTTTTGCTACGTACAAAATAATAGTCACAGAAGAAAGAAGATAAGCTAGAGCTCCAACCCAGAGTCCATCTATGTTTAAAATTCCTGCTATCCTGCTAAAAAAAGTGTTAAATACAGCCATAAGAAAAAAGCTGAAAGCGATTTCGATAATCAATCTTAATTTTTTTGATATTGTTAAGTTCATTTTTTAACTCCATATTCTGTATGATTCGTTTTTTTATGTTAAAAGTGACCACTGCCGTTTTTATATAGCAACAAACATATTGAAAATATTACCATTAAATAACATGCTTTTCAAGCGGAATCATGATAAAAGGGGAAATTATGTGCAAGACAGAAAAAAGCTATTTTTTACTTGAAAAAGATTGCTGAGGCTTGTATATTGGAAACAACATTAAAATCGATAGTAAGAAGTTCTTAAGCAGGAAAGGAAGGCTCAAAATGTGCAATAACGTGAAGATTGATGGAAACCCTAAAATGGAAGAAAGTTTAAAGGCATACCAGGAAGAGAATGTTGCAGAAGGAAGACGTCTAATGAAGGAATTTTTGAAAGACGTGGAAGAGAGCGGACAAGATCATTGCAATTGCAAAGAGCCTTGTATCATTCACGGAAAATGTAAGGAATGCGTATTGCAGCATCGAGGGGCAAAGGATCATTTACCTTACTGTTTTAGAGAAATGGTAAATGACCGAATTGAGAAACTTTCTGCAATTACAGAACACTCCTTAAAGGAGAGACTATAAGAATATGCATCTCACACCGTATTGTGTGTGTTACAGTAAAATTTTTTTTTAGAGCCAATAAAGTATAGAATAAAATGCAAAGCTCCTCCGATTTTCCAATTTTACAAAGGTACTTAGGGGAGCTTTTTCGCGTCTTTTTCTGTTTTCTAAAATTTCGTTATTTTCCAGGTTTATTTTTGTCTTTGTAGAAGTCTTCAATTGCCTGGGCGAAAAAATCAGCGGTTCCTTCGCCATATTTTTGGTCGAGTGTTTGCTTTAAACGAATCTGTCTGTAATTAGATGCAACCGACAGCATAATACCGGCTTCTTGCTTCGCCTGAGTAAATTGCTTCATGACAAAACTGTATTCTCCAATCAGCTGCTTCGTTTCAAAAGCATCTAGAGGAAATTTTCTCAGACCGCTCAGCTTTTTTTCAATCGCTTCTATCCGTTTGCCAAAAACAGCACCGACTTCTTTGCTTGGGGGGTTTTTCATCGCATTTAAGGCGCTGCCTTTATCCCCATACCATTCAATGAGCTTTTGATAATTTTTCTGCATATCTTCTCTTGAACAGCGCTCGACATAATGTTTGCTCCATTGTTCGATGCTTCCAAATTCTTTTATGATGCTTTGCTGCATTTGCTCTGGCATACGCTCAAGTGTCGTCTGGCAAAGCTCTGCAATTTCTACCCTGCTAAATACTTCAAAATCCATTCTATTCTCTCCTTTCAGGATCTCGTCAATACTGGAAATTAAGCGTCCTATGCGTGCTTTTTTAGCAATTAACATGTTCCGCTGCATTTGCAGCATTTGGTTTTTATCAAGGTCAGGATTTTCCATAATGGATTTGATTTTCTTCAAAGAAATATCGAATTCTCGAAAAAATAATATTTGCTGCAGTGCTTCCAATGCAGGATCATCATAGAGGCGATATCCCGCTTCGCTTTTTTCAGTAGGCTTTAACAGCCCGATTTCATCATAATAATGAAGCGTACGCACGCTGATTCCTGTTATTTTTGATACTTCTTTGACAGTTCGCATTTTTATGGCCTCCTTCGTCCTGATAAGATTACTTTAGCCTATGACGCACCGTAAGGGTCAAGTCTTTTTTAGGCAGATCTAATCTCTATAGTGGAGTAAACTACATGACATTGCAAGAATTAAAATGTTTTTTCTCTCTTGACAGATGAAGCTGTTTGGAATATTATGAATGTAACGGTGTTATATAACACTGTTATGATTTGCTTGAAGGTATAAAAAACAAGGCTTTTATGAATATGCTTAAGCCAAAAAACATTTTTTATGCATGTGAGGAAATACATTATTATGGATGAGGTTCCAGAGGGGCCTCAAAAATTTTTCGAAATGAGTTAGATAAATCTAACAGAGAATATAAAATTTGAAAAGAAAGGATAATTGAGTTATGCATTTTAAAAATAATTTCAACGATAGAATAGTGCACATTTTATTTTGTTAAAGATTTATTAGAAAAGGTTATAGCAAGAAATTCATTGACATGAGTAAAAAGAAGAAAATTAAGGAGGAGAATACAGTATGTCAAAAGAGAAAAAAACATTTATTTTAAAACGATTCACACCATATATGGGTAACAAAAAAATACTTCTACCCATATCATTGATTTTGTCTGGTATTTCTGCAGTGATGAATATCATACCTTTTGTGCTTGTATGGTACATAGCTCGAGAACTTTTAGGAGCTTCGCAGCAAGTACAGGTTTCCAATATCAGTTTTTATGCATGGATTGCCTTTGCAAGTGCGGCAGGAGGAATTATTATTTATTTTTTAGCACTTTTGAGTTCACATTTGGCAGCGTTCCGTGTTGAAGTAGGAATGCAGAAGGTCGGAATGGAGAAAATTATCTCAATGCCTCTTGGCTTTTTCGATAAGCATTCGAGCGGAAAAATGCGAAAAATAGTGAATGATGGAGCTGGAACGACACATACATTTTTAGCGCATCAGCTTCCCGATATGGCAGGCAGCGTCGTGTCTCCGATTATTTTAATTATTTTAATTTTTACTGTAGATTGGAAGATGGGTCTGGCATCTTTGGTCCCGATTATACTAGGTTTCATAACAATGAGTTTTATGATGAGTGCTGAGGGGAAAAAATTTCAGAAACTGTATTTTGATTCTTTGGAGGAAATGAGTTCTGAGTCAGTGGAATATATTCGAGGGATACCAGTTGTAAAAACGTTTGGTCAGACTATTTTTTCCTTTAAGCGATTTTATGACAGCATTATTAAATATAAAGAAATGGTTCATGCATATACGTTGCTTTGGAGAAGACCAATGTCCTTTTACAGCGTTATCATGCAGTCTGCTGCATTTTTCTTAATTCCGATGGCGATTTTTTTGATCGGAAACGGAGATGCCATACCGCTTGTACTTGCCGATTTTATTTTTTATCTTCTAATATCCCCGATATTTACCATGCTTTTAATGAAGTCCATGTATTTTCAACAGAATACATTGATTGCAGAACAAGCAATTGATCGGCTCGATAATCTTTTGGATTACGCAGATATGCAACAGGTAAAGAGCGCGAACCATATGAAAGATAACAGCGTGGAATTTAAGGATGTCGTATTTTCTTATGAAGGAAGCGACCAGCGTGTCATAGATAAAATAAGCTTTAAATTAAATGAAGGAGAGACAATTGCACTTGTAGGAGCTTCGGGAGGCGGAAAAACAACCATTGCCAGATTGACCGCTCGTTTTTGGGATGTAGAGGAAGGTGAAATCTTAATTGGGGGTGTCAATGTGAAAGAAATCCCTAAAAAAGAACTGATGGACAAAATTTCTTTTGTGTTCCAAACAACAAAGTTATTTAAGGAATCTTTGAAAGAAAATATTATATTTGGTAAAGAAAGCGTCACAGAAGAGGAGATAAATAAAGCAATTGATTATTCTCAATCAAGACAAATTATAGAAGAACTTCCGAATGGACTAGACACAATAATTGGATCAAAGGGCACGTATCTTTCCGGAGGCGAACAGCAAAGAATTGCACTGGCAAGAGCGTTTGTCAAAAATGCGCCGATTGTACTTTTAGATGAAGCAACTGCGTTTGCAGACCCGGAGAATGAACATTTGATTCAGAAGGCATTGAAAGAGCTCAGTCGCGGTAAGACGACGCTTATGATTGCACATCGTCTGACCAGTGTACAGAATGTTGATCGGATTATGGTAATTGAAAATGGAAAAATAGCAGAGTCTGGTACGCATAAAGAGCTGTTGAACAAAGGTGGAATTTATAAAACAATGTGGGATGAATATCAAAAGTCTGTTGCATGGAAATTAGTCACAAAAAATACTGAAATCAAAGGAGGCCGAAATGCTTAAATATTTTCAAAATAAATATGCCATGTCTGAAAAGGGAGCAAGAGATCTGTATCATTCTATTATTTGGACAATTGTAATGGATATAAGCTTCATGGCTCCTGTGGTGTTGAGCTTTAAATTTTTAGATGAATATATGAACTTGTCGTTTGGCGCATTCAATCAATCTCAAAGTACCATCTTTTACTATGTTGTCATCGCATTGGTATTGTTTGCCATTATGTTCGTGATTGCATATTTTCAATATGATTCCGCTTATAGCAAGATTTATGAAGAAAGTGCGAAAAGGAGAATCAGTCTTGCTGAAACCTTGAGAAAACTGCCATTATCTTACTTTGGAAAAAAAGATATCGCTGACTTAAGCTCAACCATTATGGATGATGCAACACAGATAGAGACACTTTTTTCTCATGCGGTGCCTCAAATTTATGCAGCGGTCATTACCGTTTTTATTATGGGAAGCATGATGTTTCTTTATAATTGGAGATTATCTCTTGCTGTATTTTGGGTTGTACCGGTTGCTGCTCTTATTTTTTACCTCTCAAGAAAGACACAAAAAAATATGCATACAGAACTTTACCACGTTAAGAGGGATATTTCAGATAAAATACAAGAAGGGCTCGATTCTGTACATGAAATAAAATCTTATAACAGGGAAACGTCTTTTTCAAATGCCTTAAACGTAATGCTTGACCATTATGAACAGGGTTTGATTAAGGGAGAGCTTTTGATAGGTGCACTGATTAATCTGTCCTATATCTTCCTAAAGCTCGGGCTTCCAAGTGTAATATTGGCTGGAGCTTATCTCTTATCGACAGGTACCGTAAATATCTTTAGTTACCTTGTTTTTCTTGTGGTAACGGCTCGTATTTATAATCCAATTATGGATGCAATGAATAATTTTGCATTGCTCATTTACTTAAGGGTTCGTATCAATCGGATGAAAGAGATGGATGGAATGCCAAGACAGGAAGGGAAAACGGAATTTTGTCCTAAAAACTATGACATACAGTTTGAGAATGTAGATTTTTCTTACCAAGGTAACGTACAGACTTTGAAAAATGTGAATTTTACTGCAAAACAAGGAAATGTAACTGCACTTGTAGGCCCTTCCGGTGGAGGAAAGAGCACCATTGCGAAGCTGTCAGCACGATTTTGGGATATTGAAAAAGGGAAGATCACTTTAGGGGGAGAAGATATTTCTCAAATAGACCCTGAAACATTGCTTAACTATTATTCCATTGTTTTTCAGGATGTTACACTATTTAATTCCAGCATTATGGAAAACATACGACTTGGAAGAAAAGATGCGACGGATGAGGAAGTGATACAGGCAGCGCGGCTTGCGCAGTGTGAAGAATTTGTTCAAAAGCTTCCACAGCGGTATGAGACCTTAATTGGAGAGAACGGGGAACGGTTATCTGGAGGAGAACGACAGCGTATATCCATTGCCAGAGCGATATTAAAGGATGCGCCAATCATTCTGCTTGATGAAGCAACGGCGTCACTTGATGTGGAAAATGAAAGCAAAATACAAAGCGCATTGAGTGAGCTTGTAAAGAATAAAACCGTTTTAATTATAGCTCACCGCATGAGAACCGTCTCAGGAGCAGACAAAATTGTAGTTGTAAAAAACGGCAGCATTGCAGAAATGGGAGAACCGTTTGAGTTAAAACAAAAAGGAGGGATATTCTCATCGCTTTTGGAGAAACAAGCGCAGAGACAGTAGCTTTGAAAGATCAATAAAAACAAAAAAGAAAGAACAAGCAGAAAATAACTGCAAGACTTCAAGCTGAACTCTTGCAGTTTTTTCTTGTCTATTTTTTTGAACATAGGTAAATATCACATGAAAAGTAAGAAAAAACATCAAAAAACAAAAATATACCAAAAAACATGTTATGATTAAGAATATAAAAAAAGGAAGGCTGTTTTTATAAGTGCATTATAGGGATTATGACAAGGAGGGATGCAATGAAAAAGCGAATACTATGTTATATCGGATGGGATGTTATCTTTTTTTTAATTTTATTCATAAGTGTGATGCTTGAAAAGAAGTATAGAGCATATTTCGTAAGGTATCAGCTAAATATAACTTTATATGCATGGTTATATGTACTTTGCATTGTAATTATGGGAGCAGCGCTTTCTCTGTTTTTATATTGGAGCAGAAGAACACACTTTAGACTGAAAGATGCGATTTGTGAGTTTATTTTCGTCGGTATTCCGTCTTTTGTTGTAGCGACAGCGATTGCTTTGCCTGCCAGCTTAGCAGCGATCATAAATAAAAATACGCTATATTATTCACCTTTCTTTTTTCAACTATTGACAAGCAAATATTCCATAATGATGGGGAGTTTACTTTTTGGAATAGAGTTGGTGGTATTGATTATTAGGATAATCGAATTCCGCACAATACCAAATCAAGAAAGCCTCAAAGAAATACAAACTGACAGATAATGAAGAATTTCTCAACTCAATTATTTTTTGTTTGTATATTTTCTGTAATAATTCTATAATAAATGGGATGAGATTGATATAAATTAGGGGGAACATCATGAAAAAAACGGATGATATGGAATCAAAGATTAATTTGAAGGGAATTAAGTGGAGTTGGTTTTTTGTTATGATCGCTCTCTTCTTATGGGGGATGTATGATTACATTAAGACGCAAAGAACCCCACTTCCGTCTCTCTTATTTATATTACAGTTTCTGGTTTATTTTTTTGTTACCAGTATTGAAAAATGGAGAGTAAAAAAAGAGAAAAACAAAAAGTGATATTATTTAATGCAAAAGGCAAACTGAAATAACCAGTTTGCCTTTTATCATTTATGGTTGTGTTTAAAATAAAGTAGGTTGCATATTTAAACAAACATAATTTTTTTATAAATAAACAGAAAATAAATAAAAAAAAAACATTCTTCGAATATACTAAACCTAATTATTTTCATTATTAAAACGATAAGAAAGGAATTTATTATGAAAGATGGAAAGCATCTAGAAAGTCTTACAACGGAAAATACCGAATTTAAACGTGAAATTGGTGTTTTTGGTGGGGTAAGTATTATCGGTGGAATCATGATTGGTTCGGGAATTTTCTATTTAGGTTCCTATGTATTAGAACGAACGGGAATGAACGGCGGATTAGCATTACTTTGCTGGATTATCGGAGGCGTTATCAGTTTATTCGGCGGTCTATGTTATGCGGAGCTTGGAACCGCAATGCCAAAAGCAGGCGGCAGAGTTGTTTATCTTGACGAGGCATTTCATCCTGTAGTTGGTTTTATGGCTGGATTTACAGATTGGCTAATCGGTGGACCGGGGTCAATCGCAGCGATCGCAATTGCTATGATGACAGTGTCTAAGTCATTTTTCAGTATCAGCGACACTGGCGTAAAAGCGGCGGCGATTGTGATTATTATTTGCCTGACCGCTTACAATCTCATTGGTGTAAAGCTGGCATCATTGGTTCAGAATATTTCTATGGTCGCAAAATTAATCCCAATTGCGATTGTTATGCTGGCAGCTTTGATCGTTGGAAAAGTAACGCCTGATTTAACCTTGGGTACAGCGGTGACTTATGCAGCGCAAAATAACACGAGCGTGTTCAGCATGATTGCAATTGCGGTAGTCGCATCTCTTTGGGCTTATGAAGGCTGGACAAACTTAAATACAGTAGCGGAAGAGCTAAAGAATCCGAAGAGAAATTTACCACTTGCCTTGATTATTGGAATCGGAGGCATTACTATACTTTATACTTTGTTTAACTTTGCTATTATGAAAGTGCTTCCTCATGATCAAATCGTTTCCATGATTAACGGCGGAGATCTGTATCTTGGAACTGCGGTTGCAAAGCAAGTATTGGGAAATACAGGTGCAGTCATTGTATCTTTAGGAATGATTATAGCAATGTTTGGTGCAGTAAACGGAATGATTATGGCACAGCCTCGTATGTATTATGCAATGGCAGTAGAGGGACATTTTTTTAAGTCATTCGCGAAACTTGATCCGAAACATAAAGTACCAACAGTACCTATTATTGTTCAAGGGGTGTTAGCTGTTGTTTTGGTCTGCCTGAGAAATTTAGATCAACTGACCAATATGGTAGTGGTAACAGCGATGATTTTCAATGTATTAGTTATACTTGCAGTTCCTATTTTAAGAAGGAAGTATCCGAAGATTGAACGCCCATACAAAGTATGGTTCTATCCGGTATCTGTATTTCTTACCGCTCTGATTTTTGCAGGCTTAGTCATCAACTCTGCAATGGAAGATATTGTAACAGGAGCAACCGGATTAGTGGTACCGGCACTTGGTGCAGTTGTATATTTCATCTTTGATAAAAAAGTAAAGAAAGAAAGTAAATAAAATGAAACAGATTTTATATAATGGAAAGATATATCTAGAACGTGAAAAATTTGCTGAGTCCGTTTTAATAAAGGATGGCATCATTGCAAAAGTTGGAATGAATGAGGAAATAAAAAAATTTGCGGATACCGAAACAGAGTTATTTGATTGTAAAGGGAATACGGTAATTCCGGGATTCAACGATTCCCACATGCATTTTACAGAGTGGGGAGAAACAATGTATCAGGTTCGAATCAATGATTGCAAGACGATTGATGAAATAATTTCCAGATGCAGGATCTTTGTCAAAGAGCATCCGGAAAGAGTGAAAAATGGAATTCATGCAATTGGATGGAATCAAGACTTATTTATCAATGGTGCCAGAATGCCAGATCGATTTGATCTTGATCAGGTTTCAACGGAAATTCCCATTGTCTTGGAACGGGTTTGCGGACATATCGTATCTTCGAATACCAAGATCATTCAAATGCTTGGCTTGGATAAAGATTCGCCTCAATTTCCGAGTGGAAGCTTTCTGACTGACGAAGAGGGATATCCCAATGGCATTTATACAGGCAACGCCTGTAATATTGTAAAAGATCTGATTCCTGATTTTTCAATAGAAGAGAGACGCAGTATGGTGCTGGAATCAATGAAAGCCGCTGTGGCAAGAGGAATTACGAGCGTGCAGAGCAACGATGTCGGAACGACTTTTATGGATGGGCCTGCTGCTTTTAAGCTGTTTCATGACATATATGAAAAGGGAGAAGGACTTCTGCGATATCGGCATCAAGTGTGTTTTAATGACCTGGAGGATTTTAAAAGATATTTATCTGAAGGAGAATTTGCAAATGGGGATTACCCTGAAGATTCTTGGCTGACACTGGGACCTTTAAAGCTTTTTAAGGATGGAAGCCTGGGAGCAAGAACAGCCTTAATGCGAAATGGCTATGCAGATGAGCCTTCCAATCATGGTTTAGAATGGACTTCAAATGAAGAGATGGAAGAATATTGCGCATTAGCAAAAAATGCAAACTTACAGGTTATAACACATGTAATTGGTGATGCAGCAATTGAGCAGACCATTCATTGCTATGAAAAGGCGTTTGTTGATGGAAAAAATAAACTGCGACACGCTTTGGTTCATTGCCAAATTACCGATCAAGCCCTTTTGAAGAAGATCGCGCAAGAGGACATTCTTGTGATGGCACAGCCGATATTTTTGGATTATGATATGCACGTTGTGGAAGATCGATGTGGAAAAGAGCTGGCATCTACTTCGTATGCATTTCATTCTCTTGAAAAAATGGGCGCAAGAGTTTCATATGGGACGGATTGCCCTGTAGAAGACTGCAATCCATTTCCTAACATTTATGAGGCAGTAACAAGAAAAGATAGGACTGGTTTTCCTGCGGGCGGATTTTATGCCGATGAATGTGTTGATGTTTACACAGCAATCGATGCATACACGAAGGAAAGTGCATATGCTGAATTTATGGAAGCAAAAAAAGGGAGGATTCAGGAAGGGCAATATGGTGATTTGGTCATCCTCGATAAAGATATATTTACAGTTGACTCTACAGAAATTAAGGATATCAAACCTCTGTTGACAATGGTTGGAGGAAAAATTGTCTTCCAAAGTAAGTTTTAATGAATTGGCTCATGTTTTTAAATATTATAAAAACATGAGCCATTATTATGATAAAATAAATATGATTTATGTAATAAAATCAAGAGATTTTATTACGGTTGTTTTATCGCTGTGAAACAAGCCAAGAGCCGTTTGTATATATTAGAATCAGATCGTGGCGAATTGAAGGGGAAAGACTATGAATGCAGATATTATAATAATAAATGGAAAATGTCTGACAATGAGGGGAGAGGAAACGGCCGAGTACGTCGTAATTAGGGATAAATATATTTTAGAGGTTGGAGACGGAAACGGGTGGGAAAAATACAGAGATTCTGCGATCCTATTGGATGCAGAAGGAAATACCGTACTTCCTGGCTTTATTGATAGCAATATGCATGTGACGAAAACAGCAACCAATGCCGCTGGACTTAATTTGTCAAAAATGAAAAATTTCGAAGAAATCGGAAATTTGATTCAAGAGGTGGCTAAAGAGCATCCGGGTGAACCAATATGGGGTTATTCCTTGCAATGTGAAATTCTTGATGAAAAACGATATCCAGACAGGTATATTCTCGACAAGTATTGTAACAATGCGCCTGTATCTCTTTATTCCACAGATTATCAAGTTTCAGTTTTGAATACCTATGGCATGCTTCATTACAAAATCCCCTTTTCACAAGAAGGCGTGGAGATGAATGAAAAGGATGTTCCGACGGGTGTGTTTAGAAGACAATCCAATGCGATACTATATGATAATATCGTTAGAACGATCCCAGATGAACGCAGAGATGCCGCAATGGAAAAAATAATGAATCGTTTATTGGCGAATGGGATTACAACCATTGTTGCTACGGAAGGCGAGAATATGTGTGGTTCGTTAAAAGAAGATGCGGAAGGTGATTATATATATAAATACGGTTCAAAGTATCCGATTGATCTGGAATTATTTTATCAGACATTAGATATTGAAAAAGTAAAGCGTATGGGCTTATCCAGAATCGGCGGAGAATTGTATATCGACGGAACGATTGGAGCGAAAACGGCTGCGCTGACATTTAACTACCGAGATGATGATACAAATGGAATTATTTGCATTTCTCAAGAAGTTCTCAATAAATTTGTTTTGGGTTGTTATAAAAACCAGTTGCAATGTGCCTTGTTTGCAATCGGTGACAGAGCGATAGAGGCAGCCATTATCGCACATGAAAATGCAGCGAAAGAATATGGTGTCAGCAACTTGCGTCATGTGATTGAGCATGCAGAACTTATAACAAAAGAACAGATGAAACGAGTTGCAAGGCTTGGCATTCTTTTGTCGATGCAACCTGCATATGAAGCGTATTGGGGCGAAGCGGGCGGTATGTATGAAGATCGGCTTGGTGAAAAATACAAAGAGACCAACCAATTTAGAGAAATTATAGACAGTGGAATTGTAATATGTGGAGGCTCAGATGGAGATGTCACGGAACCAAATCCTCTTTTAGGAATACACTATGCGGTCAATCATCCAATTAAACACCATTCGGTTTCTATTATTGAGGCATTAAAAATGTTTACGATTCATGGGGCTTATGGAATCTTTCAGGAAAGTGAAAAAGGAACGTTAGAAAAGGATAAACTGGCAGATGTAGTGATTTTAGACGGAGACATCTGTAATATGGATAAAAGAAAAATAAAAGATATGAAAATAATCGCGACTATAAAAGCAGGAGAATTATTGCACGACCGGTTATAGAAAAGGAATTGTTGATATGCTGAAGCTCTTTTTCTTAGGCAAAGTAAAAATTGAAAAAAGTGGAGAAAATATTTTTATAAAATTAGGCAATAAGACAGCAATGTTAATTGCTCTACTTATGATACAAAAAAATGGCTCTATGAGCAGAGAGAAATTATTTAGCTATTTATGGCCGGACAGTAATGAAGAGGCCGCGAAAGGAAATTTAAGATACAATCTATGGAAAATAAATAAGATAGTTGGGAAGGACAAGCATAACAACGCGTTGATCGAATCGAATAAGGAATTTTATACGGTTAATGGAAACTATGATTTCTTTTGTGATATATTCGAAATAGCATCCGTGAAAAATAATAAGATTTCATCGATAGAAGAACTTGAAATGCTTCTTAATCTGCTGTCTGGTGAATTTATGGAAGGCTGTTATTTTGGTAATTGCGATGAAATCAATGAAACAATCATTGCTCAGCGAAGATTATTAGAGAATAAAAAAATCATGATTATGAGAAGTTTGGTAGATGCTTATGAAAAAGAACTGCAAATTGATAAAGCATTGTCGCTTTTGCAAGAATTAATCATTCTGGAACCTTACGATGAATTCTTAGCTTCCTGCATGATAAAGCTTTATTCAAGAAAAGGGCAGCGAGGTGCAGCGATTGATTTCTACCATTCCTTTACCAGCAGGTTAGCTTGTAATTTAGGAATCGAACCTTCAAATGATTTAATTAATGTATATAATAAAATCAAAAATTCTTATGAAAACAGTAAAGAATTTGTACTAAATGAAAGTGAGAATAAAGACGGAAGTCAACTAGAATATACGATTCATACTTACTGTGCAAAGATTGATTGTTATCTGATTGCAGATCTGATCGGAAAGCTGCTGGATTTCAATCATGTTAATTTAAAGAACTATGTAGCAGATAATTGTATTAGAGATCTGGCTTTTATACAGCCTCGCCTGGGTGAAACAAATCAGATTATCCCAATCGCAAGAGTTGTTGAGAGTTTTCTTTTACTCATCTCTTCTTTTTGTAAAAGAAATAGATTAATCATATATATTGAAAACCGAGAAAAGATGGATCGTATCTCTATAGAAGTGTTAGAATGCTTAGCTCATATGCATCTAAGTAATTTAAGTATTCACTATATTTCTTGATGCATCAATTTATCTATTTAATAATTTGTAAAATAAAAGGAACTGGATATCCAGTTCCTTTTATTTTTGTTGATTACTTTTGGAAACTTCCACAATCTGTACATTCCACAGAGTTTGCAGTTGAAGAGCTTTTTACTACATTGATCTTATCCAATGTGCAGTAATTGTCATCTTGGCAGTGGAATTTACATTCAGATACAGAACATCCGATACTTGAATTATGATTCATAATTTTTTTCTCCTTTCATCTTATAAACTTTTTGCTACAATATTATTTTGTACGTTTTCTAATAAAGAATACGATTAAAATTTTAAAATATAAAAGCAGAAATTTATAAAAATGGTTAAACTAATAAAACGAATTTAAAGTATAAAATGAAAGGTAAAAGAGATTTATGATTAATTTAAATAGAGCAATCTATGTACTTTTACATTTGTTCTTATTATTTGCATTTATTTTTGCATTTATGATATATACGTCTTTAGATATGAATTTTCCATGGTATGATTCTTATGGAATACAATTTTTAAATTTATTTACTATTTGTATCCCAATTCTTTTCATAGCAGGTATTTCATTAATCCTTTTGAATACGAAATATCCAATTTTAAAAGGAAATTTATTTCTTCCTTTTTATTCCGCTGTAGGGATTTTATTTCCGATATTAGTAGATGACAGTTTAAGTAAGGCTACTTTAATGACAGGTGTCCTTTGCTCTTTTATCTCAATATTGCTAACTGTAGTTTTTTCGGTAAATCAACTCACAAAAAAGAACATCATAAAAAAAATGTCAAAAATACAGATTTTTACCGTAATTTTTTTAATATGTTATATCATATGGGAATTGAATGTGAGCAATTGGTCAGTCAGTGTGTTAGGACCTAGAATTCGAGTCGATTTAATTTTCATCTATCCGGTTTTGGCTGTATTGATTGGTACTTCAATTTATCAATGGATAAAAGCAAAAATAAATAAAAAATAAAGGAAATTAGGTCTTGTTTTGAAATGCAAAAAAAGGGTAAACTATAATCAGTTTAAAAATAACAAAAGAAGAAAGGATTGGTGAACCTATGGCAGTTTATGTTTGTGGAGTATGCGGCTGGGAATATGATGAAGCAGCTGGTTACGAGGAAGGCGGTATTGCACCTGGTACGAAGTGGGAGGATCTTCCGGATGATTTTGAATGTCCGCTGTGCGGAGTAGGAAAAGATCAATTTGAAGCAAAATAAAAAAGCAACATCGAATCTGTAATAATGAGCGACCCCCAAAAGTTAGACAATTGGGGGTCGTCGTTTTTATAGAATGAAAATAGGAATTTTTGGTTTTGTCATTTCCAGTTTTTTAATATTCATAATCGGTTCGATGAATAGGGATATCATTATTGACTTCTTTACTGAGAAGCAGCTGATGTAAATCGATAACACCATTATTAAAAGAAGCAGCACAGGCACAAAGATATAATTCCCACATGCGTGTAAAAGAATCCGTATATTTTGCCATGACCTGCGGTTTTACCTTTTCAAAGTTTCGATACCAGCAAAGAAGTGTTTTCACATAGTGGCGGCGCAGGCTTTCCACATCAATGGTATAAAAATTATAATCACCGCATAATGTTAAAATTTCACGCAGACTGGGAATAACGCCACCAGGAAAAATATATTTTTTTATCCATGGATCACCCGGATTTTCCTTTAAAGCACTGATATATTGGAGTAAAAATATGCCCTTTGCTTTTAAGACTGCATTTACATTTTCAAAGAATAAATCATAATTATCCCGCCCTACATGTTCAAGCATACCGATACTCACGACTCGGTCAAATTGGTAGCGGGAACGTTTGAGTTTTCGATAATCCATACAGCGCACTTCAAGTTGATCTTCCAAATTTTCTTTTTTAATTTTTTCTTTAAACGATTTGTATTGTTCTTCACTCAAAGTAATACCAAGCCCTTGGATTCCATATTTTTTTGCTGCTTCAATGAGAAGATAGCCCCAGCCACAACCAATATCTAACAACGTCATCCCTTTTTTTAACTGAAGCTTTTTAAGTATTTTTTGTACCTTATTGACTTGCGCTTCATAAAGGGTATCCTTTTCGGTTTTGAAATATCCACAAGAATAATTCAGCGTTTCATCAAGCCAAAGCTGATAGAAGTCATTGCCAATGTCGTAATGGGAGCAAACTTCTTTTTTTTGATTCTTTTCTTTTGTAGATGTATGCAAAATAGTATCCAATGCCTTGGAGTTGACCGAAAATTTGTCAATTTGGCTAAGTACGATATTTAAAGCAGTAAATAAATCACCTTCCACCTCAATATCACGCCGCATGTATGCTTCGCCCAGTGCTAATGAAGTGCTGTGGATCAGTTCTTTTTTGGGGATTGGTTTATGGATAATGGTCGAAAAAACAGGATCTCCTTTCCCGACGGTAAAAACATCTTCCCCCATAAATTGAACGCGGAAAGGAACTTGATCCAATTGATTAAGCAGCCTTTTAAGAGCAATTTTTTCAAATATCATAAGAGTTGTCCTCCTGAAATATACTAACGATACTAAAGTTTAGGATGGACGAAAAACCTTGCAATTATTCAAAATTCTATGACTTGAATAAAGTGATTTTATAGTGTAAGATAACACTGAAAGTGAGGGGATTTCATGAATCGAAAGGAATTTGTCGAGAAACTGAATGAACGTGTGAAGCTAATAAGAACCGAATATGCTTTTAACCAAGAGCAGATGGCATATATACTAGGAATCTCTAAGAAGACATTGGTTGAAATTGAGAAGGGGCGTTCCTCTTTGGGCTGGACAGGCGCTGTCGCAGTATGTACCCTTTTTTCAGAGAGTGAAATCCTTTCCGGTATCTTTGGCGGAGCACCTACGGATATGATTATTGCACTCGCATTTGAAGAGAATGAGCCTCGTTATCCGAAAACAATGGGAGGAAAAGTATGGTGGAGAATATTAGAGGAATATGATGGATATAAGCTCCAGCAGAATATTGTTTCGCAGCATTATCGCATCTTAAATCAGGAAAATAAAAGAATGCGAGCTTCCTTTCATTATGAGCAGATTCAAAAGCAGTTTGATGAATTGCGACGGGATCAATAGAAAATATAAAATTGACATAAAAGTGTCTTATAGTGTAATATTACACCATAAGACACTTTTTTAATTGATTAAAATACAGAGAAGGCATAAGACGGTTACTCTGTGAAACAAAGAAAGAAAAGGGTGAGAAAATGAAGAAAAGAGGGATATTAATTATACACGGTTTTATTGGAAGTCCGGATGAAGTAAGCATCCTTTCAAATTATTTACAAGAAAAAGGTTATCTTGTAAGTGTTCCACGACTGCTTGGGCATGGCTCAGACAAAGATTTGTTATATAAAGTTAAGGCAGCGGACTGGATTAAAGAAGTAGAAAAAGCTTATCTTGAACTTGCGGACACTTGTGATTCCATTTTTGTAATTGGGTTTTCCATGGGAGGATTGCTGGCGGCGCACCTTCATGATTACGGAATTTCAGGATTGGTAACAGTCAATACACCTGTGTATTACTGGAATGTAAAGCAGATGATTTATAATTTATTTTCTGATTACCGTAACTATTCATCAAAATATCTGAATTCGGGAAAAGGAAAACCATTAAATGCCATGATACAATTTCAAAAGCTTTTGAGTCTTACCAAGCCTATTTTCAGCCGACTAAATTGTTATTCTTTAGTATTACAAACTGCGGATGACGATACGGTGCTGCCGATAAGCTCTGATTACATTTTTTCTAAAATAAAAGGGAAAAAACGCTTGGTCAAAATCGCAGAAGGAGGGCATCAAATTTTTCAAAGTGATTCTGCACAAGAAGCTTGCATGATTATAGAAAGATATTTTGATGATTTTATTTCATGATTCGAATCATTTTTTTTTATTAAAATTAAAATAAGAAATGATATTTTTCAATAGAGGAGAGTGAGCGTGCTTAATTTTTAGGAGATAAATGTATTAAGCTCTAAAGTGGTAAAAAAAAGGAGATTTTGACCGACAAAAGCTCCTTTTTCTATTCAATAAATAATGCTTTTATTTATTCAGACTTTAATTCAGAAAGCCACATTTCACAATCGGCATCACTCGGCATTCTCCAGTCACCCCGAGGGGATAAGCTGACAGAGCCGACCTTTGGCCCATCAGGTACGCAGCTTCGTTTAAACTGCTGTGTGAAAAAGCGGCGATAAAATACAGTCAGCCATTTTTTGATAAAGGTTTCATCATATTCATCAGAAAAAGCTGTTTTTGCAATGTATAAAAGTTTCTTCGGCTGCATGCCAAAACGTATGGTATAAAACATAAAGAAGTCGTGGAGCACATACGGCCCTACAGTGTCCTCTGTTTTTTGTGCGATTTCTCCCTTTTCATCCGGCGGTAAAAGC
This sequence comes from Sinanaerobacter sp. ZZT-01, assembly GCF_035621135.1. Classification (NCBI taxonomy): domain Bacteria; kingdom Bacillati; phylum Bacillota; class Clostridia; order Peptostreptococcales; family Anaerovoracaceae; genus Sinanaerobacter; species Sinanaerobacter sp. ZZT-01. The sequence continues at coordinate 881,294 of NZ_CP141728.1, read as the reverse complement.
TCGGGTGAAATCGGGGTATCCATGATTGCCTGCAACGTTTCTTTTAGTAAGCTATTGTTGCTGCTAAAAGCTTTGTCTTCTTTTGCACCGCTGAGTTTGTTATTCATAACCCATTGAATGACAAAGCGGACCAGAGTTTTCGGAACACTGGCATTTACACCGTACATAGACATATGATCGCCGTTATAGGTGCTCCAGCCCAGTGCAACTTCTGACAGATCACCGGTACCAATTACAAGACCGTTTGATTGATTTGATACATCCATCAGTACTTGTGTACGTTCTCTGGCCTGCGCATTTTCATAGGTAACATCATGGACGTTTTCATCGTGTCCAATGTCTTTAAAATGCTGCAAAACGGAATCTTTAATGGAAATTTCACGCACTTGGGTTTCCAGCAGCCTCATAATTGTCAACGCATTTCGATAGGTTTTTCCTGTCGTTCCAAAGCCGGGCATGGTGACGGCAATAATATCTTTTGTGTTTTTTCCGAGGAGTTTGAAGGTCTGCACCGCAACAAGAAGTGCAAGCGTCGAATCCAATCCGCCAGAGATTCCGATGACTGCTGTTTTTGCACGGGTATGCTGTATGCGCTTTGCAAGTCCGGCCGCTTGAATATTAAAAATATCACGGCATCTTTGGTCAAAGCTTTTTGGATCAGCAGGGACAAATGGATTCTTTGCATATTGCCGCATCAAAGTGTCTTTTTGGGAATCTAAGACGCGAAGAGGCTGCAATGCGACTGTTTGAATCTGATCTCGACTGCCATAAGCAGTATTGCACAGCTCAAAGGTTTGTCCATAGGTTCGCTCAAAACGAAGGTGTTCATAGTCAATTTCTCCGTAGAGTATGGCACTTTCCCGTTCGAATAAAGGACGTTCTGCAAGGAGTGTCCCGTTTTCTGCAATCACGCTGTCACCGCTGAAAACAACATCAGTCGTTGACTCATGGACGCCGCAGGAGGTATAGACATAGCCGCAGACATTTTTTGCACTGTTTTGCAGTATCAAGCTATGACGATAGTCTGCTTTCCCTACCGTCTCATTGCTTGCAGAGGGGTTAAATAAAATATGTGCACCATTGAGTGCCAAATGTGTACCGGGAGAAATTGGAACCCAAAGATCTTCACATACTTCGATGCCTAAATTCAGGTCATGCTGCTCGTCACGAAACAGCAGGTTCCCAAATGGAACATCCTCGCCAAACAGAGTAACCGAATTGCGAGATTTGGAAAGCGCAAATCCTGAGGCAAACCAGCGTGTTTCATAAAATTCTCTGGAATTCGGTAAAAACATTTTTGGTACAATACCGGCAAGTTTTCCACCCTGTATCAATGCGGCACAATTGTAATAATTATTCTCAACTTTGAGATAGAAGCCCACGATAAGAGCAGCATTCATATTAGACGTAGCATCTACGATAGTTTTTAAGCTGTTTAAATTTTGTTCATATAAGAAGGTTTGATAAAATAAATCAGCACAGGTATAGCCTGTGATACATAGCTCAGGGAATAAGATAACACCTGCACCTCTTGCATCCGCTACGCGAGCACACTTTAAGATTTCTTGCGTGTTATAGGCTGTGTTTGAAACCTTTAGCTTTGGAGAGACCGCGGCGGTACGGATTAAGCCCAATTGATTCATAAGAAGTCCTCTCTTTTTCTGTGATAAATTTATTATATACCAAAATACAAGAACTAAAAACAGCATTTACGTTATTTTTAAGATTAACAAGGCTAAATCCTTATTATACCATTTTATGAAACGTCTCCTTTTCATAAAGAAGATTGAATTTCATGAATCCCTTTTCTCTTATCTTGCGGGTAAGGGTTTAAGTAGTATATAATAAAATATAGAAAAAAGCTGAAAGAAGTTGAAAGAAATAGAAAAGAGAATTCGTAAAGAGTGAAATTCTTACGAACTTCAGATGAAATAGATGGAGGATTAACATGAAAGAACGTTATGTTGTAGAATTACGTGCGGAAGAAGAATTGCAGGATTTTTTTCTGGTAAAGTCTGTAGGAATTAAAATTGGATCAAATAAAAAGCAATATCTTGATTTGCTGCTTGCAGATAACACCGGAGAAATCACAGCAAAAAAATGGGACGTAGCGGATACGGAACTGCCATCTTTGAATGAAATTAAAGAAGGAGATATCATTAAAGTCAAGGCGAATGTTACAGAATGGAACGGAATGAAACAACTGCGTGTTCTTCGTGTGCGCAAAGCTGTTACACAAGATCAGGTTGACTTGGTACAATTTATTAAAGCTGCCCCGGAAAAAGCAGAGGATATGCTGCAATACATCTTAGATGCAGTTGAGAAAATGAAAGACTTGGATTTAAAAAGATTATGTGAACGGGTGCTTGCGGATAATCACGAAAAACTACTGTATTATCCGGCAGCGGCGAAGAATCATCATGCCGAGCTTTCCGGACTTCTTTACCATATGAAACGCATGCTGGATATGGGAGAAAGAGCTTGCCTTGTATATACCAATCTAAAGCGGGACTGGGTGATAGCAGGAGTTATCTTACATGATATGGAGAAGATAAACGAAATTGAAGCAAATGAACTTGGAGTGGCATCCGGTTATTCGTTTGAAGGGCAGATGCTCGGACACCTTGTTCAGGGAGTGAAGACCATTGATCGATTAGCAAGAGAGCTTGGGATGGAACGAGAAAAGGCAATTCTATTAGAACATATGATTTTAACGCACCATTATGAACCGGAATTCGGAAGTCCAAAGAAACCTTTGTTTCCAGAAGCAGAAATATTACATTATTTGGATATGTTGGATGCTCGGATGTATGACATGCAGGAAGCACTGAATGGTGTAGAACCGGGTGGATTTTCCGACCGTGTATGGACTTTGGATAATCGAAAGCTGTATAAACCGTTAGAGGAAGAAGGAGAAGCAAATCATGATTAAAATGCCGAAGGAAATAAACCGAATTCTACAAAGCTTGGATCAAAAGGGGCATGAGATTTATTTGACTGGTGCCTGTGTTCGTGAAGGATTATTGGGGAAAGAAAGTAATTCCTGGGATTTCATCGGAAATGCGCCCATTGAATCCATACAGCAAGTTGTACCCGAATTGGTAATTGTGAGCGAAGAATACGGATATGCAGAGCTTTCAGAGGGGGAATTACTGATAGAATTTTCTGTGACGGAGCGTATTCCGGAAGCTTTAAAGGAAACCGTTTTTACGATTGAGAGCATTGCAGACAATCCGAATCGTAAGCTTCTGGATTTGTATGATGGAAGGACGGATGTTACGAAGCGGCTGGTTCGAACGATTGGAGATGCGAAGCTGCACTTTGATAAGAATCCATTGCTGATATTAAAAGGAATTGCATTGGCAGCGGAGACGGACTTCGATGTTGAAATGGATACCTTTGAAGCAATGAGAGAAAAGGTATCAAAATTGCAAGAGAGCAAAATGGAAGATGTTCGGGACGCTTTTGCTGAAATTATCACAGCGCGCTATGCAGCAAAAGGTCTTCGAATGGCTATGGCAATCGGAAGTATGCCATATGTGTTGGGGGAGAATTGCTTTCCTCCAAAAAGCAAAAATGAAGCAGCAGATTTTCAAATTTTAATGGAGAATTTTGATCGATGCCGATCTGAATTAGAGTACCGTTATGCACTTATCTTTTTATGTTTTGAAAAGAAGAGAGCGATCGAGGCAATCCAACGACTGAACTTTGAACCGGAAATGGAAGAAAAAATGATATTGGCACAAAATTTAGTTCCCGAGCTTTATTTTATTGTACAGCCATTTCCGTTTAAAAAGTTTTTAGGTAAATATGGTTTTGAAATATATGAATATGCCGAAAATGTGACAAAACAGCAGAGAAAGGTCTATGATCATGCTGAAAACCGTATTTTGAGCAGATATTATATGCTTCAAGATTTTGAAAAGGTAAACATGCCGATCTATGTGGACGATTTAGCGTTAACGCCAAAAGATTTGACACAAATTGGAATTGAAGAGGAAGAAGAGGCCAAAGAAATGTTGAAAATGCTCTTGGATATGGTTCATGCGTATCCAAGAAGAAATGAAAAAAAAATCCTTTTAAAAAAAGCAAAGGAGTTTAAAAAAAATCCAGTCAAGCGCATGCTTCGAGGCGTACAGTGGATGAAATAAAAGAAATAGGCGGTAAAAATGGAAGAAAAGCAGGGAAGTATAGCAGAAGTTATTTATTATAATAAAGAAAACTGCTATACCATTGCAGTGATAGAAAATGAAGAAGAGCAATTCACGGCAGTCGGTTATCTGCCCGTGGCGGAAAAAGGACGAACCTTTACTTTTCAGGGAATGTGGAAAAATCATCCGGTTTATGGAGAGCAATTTGCATTCTCTGTTTTTCGTGAACAAATGCCGCAAAGTATACAGGGAATTGAAGGTTTTTTGGCATCCGGCGTCATGAAGGGGATCGGAAAGAAAACCGCGGCGGCAATTGTAAAGCAATTTGGGACAGATACGTTTCGCATTATTGAAGAGGAACCGGAGCGTTTATGTGAAGCGGAGGGGATTGGTCAGGTTAAAGCAGCTTCTGTTTGTGAAGCCTTCCATGCACATCGGGAATTTGCACAAATTACTTTGTTTTTCCAGCAATACGGGATCTCCGCCAATTATGCAATGAAGCTGTATAAGGTTTACGGGGCGGATACTATTAAAGCGATAGAAGAAAATCCTTACAGCTTAGTAAACGATGTCTATGGGATTGGATTTCGCAAGGCAGATCAGATTGCAGAAAAAATGGGAATGGACAAGCGAGATGAAAACCGCATCCATAGTGGCATTTTATATGCCTTATGGTCATTTGTAAATGAAGGACATACCTTTGCTCCGCAAAAGCTTTTCTGCGAGCAGACGGGGCAGCTCTTAGATGTTAGTGCGGAAGAAATTTATGAAGCAGCCGTGGAGATGTCGATGGAGGGTGAAATTCATTTAGAAAATCTGGATGGCAGAAATGTACTGTTTCTTTCTGCATATTGGAATGCAGAGCAGGCGGTTTGTAAAAAATTGATGCTTTTGAATCAAGCAATCTTAAAACACATTAATATTGATGTGGAGCAATTTATTCGGGGACAGGAGCTAAAAAGCGGAATGATACTCTCGGAGAATCAGAAATATGCTGTGACCTCTTGCTTAAAAAACGGAGTTTCAGTGATTACCGGCGGACCGGGAACCGGAAAAACTACGATTATTCATACCATAATGGGAATCTTTGAGCAGTGTGGCTTTCAGACTGCGATCGCAGCACCGACTGGGCGGGCAGCAAAGCGTATTACAGAAACTTCCGGCTATCCGGCTTCTACGATTCATCGACTTTTGGAATACTATTACTCTGAAGGAGAAGATTCCATGCGCTTTGGAAAGAATGAAGAAGACCCTTTGGCATACGATGCAATTATTGTGGACGAGGCTTCAATGATTGATATTATATTGATGAATGGTCTGCTTGCTGCGATACCGGAAGGGACTCGCTTGATTGTAGTTGGAGACGCAGATCAATTACCTTCTGTAGGTGCGGGCAATGTGCTAAGAGATATTATTGAAAGCGAAATCATCTATTCTGTGAAGCTCACCGAGATTTTTCGTCAAGCAAAGGAAAGCATGATTGTAGTGAATGCACATCGAATCAACAAAGGAGATTACCCTGATTGCAATGGCAAGGATAAGGATTTTTTCCTGCTACGTAAAAACGGAGAAAAAGATACGGTTAATACTTTACTGGATTTGTGTGTAAGGCGTCTGCCCAATTATTATAAAGATTGCACGGCTGTACGTGATATTCAAGTATTGACACCAGTGAGAAAGGGTATTTTAGGTAGCAGCCAGATGAATAAAGAATTACAGGCAGCGTTAAATCCGGAAAATCCGCTCAAGGCAGAGAAAAAATTTGGAGACCGTTTGTTTCGGGAAGGCGATAAGGTAATGCAGATCCGAAATAATTACCAGCTTGCCTGGAAACATTTGCACGACCTTTCAGAAGGAGAGGGCGTTTTTAATGGGGAAGTTGGATTTATACAGAGCATTGATAATGAAAATGGGGAAATACACATTCTATTTGAGGAAAATAAGCATGTAACTTATGAGTTTTCACAAATGGATGAATTGGAGCTTGCATATGCTATAACTGTGCATAAGAGCCAGGGAAGTGAATTTCCGATTGTTGTAATGCCTGTGAGCTGGTTTCCGCCGATGCTTGCGACAAGAAACCTCTTATACACGGCTGTGACACGTGCAAGGCAGTCTGTGGTATTAGTTGGCTCAGAAAATAAGCTGCATGCGATGGTAGATAACAATCGTATCATAGAACGCTATTCTGGGCTGGGATTACGCCTGCGTGCTTTTTTACAGCCGAGCAGTTAAGGAGTATAAGACGAAATGCAATTCGCTAAAAAATTAAGTGAATGGGTGAAAATGGCATTGGAAGCTGTCTTCCCTTCTAATATTTATTGCATTTGCTGCAATGATTTTATTGATAGTAAGCAGCTTTATGCTTTGTGCTCCTCCTGTATGCATAAGTTACATTGGATTGTGGAATCAACTTGTCCAAAATGTGGAAAAAGTGTAGAAGAAGAAGGACTGTGCTTGGATTGCAGTGCTTCTCATCGATGGTTTGAAAAAGGAATTTCCTGTGTACAGTACGGAAGATTAGAAAAAGAAGTGATTCACCGTTTTAAGTACCGTGATGCTGCTTATATCGGTTGCAAACTGGCACAACTTATGGCAGAACGCTTCGAGATAGAAAACCTTTCGGTTGATGCGATTGTTGCAGTTCCTATGTATTTAAAAAAGGAAAGAAGGAGAGGCTACAATCAGGCAGCGGTGCTCGCAAAAGAATTATCAAGGGAAATGGGCATAGAATATATAAACGGGCTGCTGATCCGTACGCGTGATACGGTCCCCATGAGTGAACTTTCTGCCGACGAAAGAATTAAAAATGTAAAAAATGCATTTACGGTGAATCAAAATTATTATAATATAGTAGAGTATAAAAAAATATTATTAGTGGATGATGTTTTTACTACCGGAAATACGGTAAATGAATGCAGCCGTGTGTTAAAGGAATGTGGAGCGGACAGCATTTATGTTTTAACCTTTGCTTCTGGTGTAGGCAAATAAGAATCGAATGAGGAGACCGGTTTGGTCTGTGGTTGAAAGTCCATGCTAGTTACGGGCAAAGGGACCCACGTAAGCTGGACCGCAAGGCGGCAGTGATCATGGCGTAGCTTAGAGGTAAGTCCTTGGATAAAAATCCAAAGGCAGGTGTGGGGGCAAAGACCAGGTCAGCAAAACGGTTTCCTCAATCGGTTCTTTTTTATGTCTTTGAGAGTATACGAATTGCAGCGTAAACTTTAAAGAGGAAAGCCTGTAAAAAAAAGAAAATTTAACCTTATGCACAGTTTTATCCACAGGGCTGTTTATAGATTGTAAAATCAGGGTATTTTATATAAAATGAATAAAATATAACAAGGAGGTTAATACTAAAAACGTTGAAAAACAAGGGATTTAGTCAAAAAAGGCGATGTGTGAATAACTTTAGAGATTGAAGAACGAATGAATTTTTTTCCACTATTGAAAACGTTGTATTTTCAATTATGCACAGAGTTATCCACAGTATTAACAGTGGATAATTTGTGGGGAATTTTGTACATTTATTACTCAAGGTTACTTTCAAAAAAAGAGGAAAGTCTATTAATTTGTCGAATAATACTATAAACAAATAACAAGGGGGTCATGCTATGAAAGTGATTATTACAAGCAAGAATTTTAGTTCTAGCGCCAATTTGAACGATACCGTTACATCAAAATTTGAAAAATTATCTAAGTATTTTTCTAGCGATATCGTAGCAAATGTCACAATGACTGTAGAAAAGGAAAGACAAAGAGTTGAGGCAACGATTAACGCAAATGGTACTCTTTTCCGAGCTGAAGATACTTCACTGGATGCTTATGCCAGCGTGGATCGCGTTGTGGATAAGTTGGCTTCTCAAATGTCCAGATTTAAGACAAAGCTTTTACGTAAGCATAAGGGGCAAAAAGAACTTAATTTTATAGAACTTCCTGATATTGAAGAAAATGAAGTGGAAGATGTAAAAGTAGTTCGAAGAAAGACCTTTGAATTACAGCCAATGTCAGTGGATGAGGCTGTTATGCAAATGGAATTGCTGGGGCACACATTCTTTGTATTCTTAAACATTGACACCGATAGCGTAGGTGTCGTTTACAAAAGAAAAGACAAGGATTACGGTTTACTAGAGACACAATATTAATCAGTTTATGAGAGGCGGATTGCAAAAATGGCAGTTCGCCTCTTTTTGCTTTGTTTTTTTGCTTTTTATATGGCGTTTTCTATTGAATAATCATACTTTTTTCGGTACAATAAAAATAACATTGATGATATTGTGAGGGAGTAATCAAATGTCAGATATTTTTTCTAACATTTTTTCTGGAATTGGAATTTCAGATGTGATAGATGTTATAATTGTTGCATTTGTAGTTTATAAAATAGTTGGTTTTATTAGAGAAACGAGAGCGGAGCAGTTGGCCAAGGGATTGATGGTATTGGTAATTGCTAATTTTGCATCTCGTCTTTTTCATCTTTATACATTAAACTGGATCTTAGTGAAAACAATGGATTTAGGAGTGATTGCGCTGATTATTGTGTTTCAGCCTGAGCTGCGTCGTGCACTTGAGTATTTGGGAAGAAGCAAAATTATTACCAAGCAGTTTGTACAGATGGATAAAGAAAAGGCAAAACAGCTTACTTCTGTTTTAATTAAAACCGTCGAATATTTTTCTTCAAATAAAGTTGGCGCACTTATAATTTTAGAGCGTGAAACGACATTGACTGATATTGCAGAAACTGGCACAGTTGTTGATTCAAAAGTATCTTTTGAACTGTTAGGCAATTTGTTTTACGAAGGAGCACCGTTGCATGACGGAGCAGCGATATTAAGAGGAGACCGGATTTTAGCTGCAGGCTGTGTACTGCCTTTAACTCAAAATAAAGATCTGAGTAAAGACTTAGGAACCAGACACCGTGCGGGAATTGGAATCACAGAAAATTCCGATGCAATTAGTTTAATTGTATCAGAAGAAACGGGTATTATCTCGATTGCAACTGATGGTAAACTCTCACGTTTCTTAGATTTAAAAACTGTTGAAAAAACTCTTTTGAATTTATATTTAAGCCAGCTTAATGCCAATGGGAATAAAATGCCATTTTTTAGCTGGTTAAGGAGGCGTGATAAGGATGAGCAATAGTACATTTAACAAAATACTCTCTATTGTGATTGCCTTATTGCTTTGGATTTATGTGATTGGAGAAGTAAATCCAACGACACAGCATACATTCACGAATGTACCGGTTTCACTGGTGAGCATGGAGACTCTTACTTCAAGAAATTTGGCTGTTGCCGGGGACAGTGAATATACAGTGGATATCGTTGTAGAAGGGCAAAGGGCAGATGTATCAAAGCTGACAATGGATGAAGTGGTTGCAACTGCAGATCTTTTTGGTTTTGGCAAGGGGCAGAGCTATATAGAGGTCTCTGTGAAAGTGCCGGAAAATGTAAAGAAAATTGAGGTTCGACCTGCGAGAATTCCGGTTAATATTGAGGAGCTTGTGGCAGTGAGTAAGCCGGTTCGAGTTACAGTAAGTGGGCTGGAAACAGGAGATCAAGAAGTTGGAAATATTAAATTGAAGCCAAGCGAAATTGAGGTTACAGGTGCGAAGTCTCAGGTTGATTCCGTTGAATACATCCAAGCAACACTTGATGCAACGAAGGTTTTAGAAAATGGAAGCACTTTACAGGTAACCGCAGTTCCGATTGACGGTGATGAAACACCGGTACGGAATGTAAGGCTTTCTTCAGAGTATGTTGAAATAAGTGCGAAATTATTTGGAGTAAAAACGGTAAAATTAAATACGAAAACGACAGGTGAACTTGCAGAAGGGTATGAGATATCAAGCATTGAGTTGCCGGAAACAATAAGAATAAAAGGATCGAAATCAGTACTGCGAAATTTATCTGAAGTCAGCACGGAGCCGATTGATATAACGGATATTTCATCCAATACAACGCAAAGGGTAAAAGTAAATCTTCCAGATGGAGTAGAGCTTGCCAATACGAACAAAACAATTGAAGCAAAAATTTATATACGAGATGTTGTATCGAAAGAGTTTGAGTACAGTTCGGATGAAATTCAGATAGAAGGATTGTCGGAAGGATATGAAGCATCCATTCAAACATCGCCGGTGATACTGAAAGTGATTGGTGAAGAAAGTGCGATGGGATTGATTCAAAAAGAAGATTTCACACTTTCTATCGACCTGTCTGAGGCAGATACGACAACTGCCTCTGCAAAGGTAATTGTGAACCATACAAAAACAGTAAGTCGTATTATTGTTACACCAGAAAAGTTAAACGTTACAGTAAACGAGGAATCATAGCCTCGTTTACTTTTTCTATACCTTTTTATGGACGCATGATTGAATTGAAATTGAAATTAGAGGAGAATTGAAGATGGGTAGATTATTTGGGACGGATGGAGTGAGAGGGATTGCTAATTCTGAATTAACACCGGAATTGGCCTTTCGTTTAGGAAAAGCCGGAGCTTATGTTTTGGGAAAAGAGGGACAGCGCCCGGTTGTTATTATTGGGAAAGATACCAGAGTTTCCGGTGACATGCTGGAGGATGCAATCAGTGCTGGCATATTAGCAATGGGTGGAAATGTTATTAAAATCGGTGTGCTTCCAACTCCTGCAGTTGCATATTTAGTTCGTTATTTTCATGCAGATGCAGGTGTTGTTATATCTGCATCACATAATCCTTTCGAATATAATGGAATTAAGTTCTTTAACAGCGATGGGTTTAAATTGGATGACGAAATTGAAGACGAAATTGAAGACATCATACTGAGAAATACTGACGTGCATACGAATATCACAGGAGAGCTTTTGGGAAGATCCTTGGAGGCAAACGAGGACGCGCTGTCTTTATATGCAGAGTTCTTAAAAGGTACGGTAGATGTGAATTTAGTGGGGATGAAGCTTGTCATTGATTGTGCAAATGGGGCTGCTTATCAAGTTGCTGAGCGTGTGTTTCGTGAACTTGGTGCAAAAGTGACAGTGCTGTTTAATGAACCCAACGGGCATAATATTAATGATAAATGCGGGTCTACACATCCGGAAAAACTGCAAGCTGCGGTTATTCGAGAAAAGGCAGATATTGGTCTTGCTTTTGATGGAGATGCGGATCGCTTAATTGCAGTGGATGAAAAAGGGAAAATACTGGATGGTGATCAAATGATCTACATTTGTGCAAAAATGTTGGAGAAGGCCGGAAAGCTAAAGGATCATCTGGTAACTGCAACCGTTATGAGTAATATTGGTTTTCATAAGGCAATTGAGAGCATCGGTGCAAAAGTAGAGACGACGCAAGTAGGTGATCGGTATGTGTTGGAAAGTATGCTGAAAACGGGATGCGTGATTGGAGGCGAACAATCTGGGCATATTATCTTTTTAAATCATACTACAACCGGAGATGGCATTTTGTCAGCATTGCAGCTGTTGCAGGCCATTAAGCAGTCAGGGAAGAAACCTTCAGAACTTTCGAAGGAAATCACAATATACCCGCAGATATTAAAAAATGCAAAAATTAAAAATGAACATAAAAAGAATTATATGGAACATCCGGAAGTTAAATCTGAAATAGAAAAAATGGAAAAAATAATGGGAGGGAAAGGGAGAGTTTTAATCCGCCCTTCGGGTACGGAGCCGCTTGTACGTGTTATGCTTGAAGGAGAAAACATCGAGCAAATTACAACTTTAGCAGAAGATTTGGCAACATTAATAACAAAATTTCTTTCTTAATTTTTTTATTATAGATATTAAACATGCAATTTTTGAATTTTTAGCCGACTAAAAATGACTTTAGTCGGTTTTTTCAGTTAATTACAAAAATATACATTAAGATTACTATTGATAAAGTGTCGAAGTCTGTGTTATTATGGAAGAACCGTCGTGTCTAAATAGGCGTGGCGTGGTATTTTATCTTATTTTTTACTAGGAGGGTAAAAATGAAAGCTTTAATCAAATTCTTACCGGTTATTGTTCTTGCAGCTCTTATGATATGCGGGTTCGATGCTTTACTTGCGGCTCCGATCGCAACGATCGCTGCGATCCTCATTGCTATGCTGACAGACAAGCTGAAGTTTCAAGACTGTATTGATGCTGCAATGGAAAGTGTGAGCAAAATTTTGGTTGCACTCTTTATCTTGATGTTTGCTTATGCTATGGCAAGTTCATTTATGTCAACTGGCGTAGGAGCATCAATTGTAAACGTCGCATTATCTTTAGGAGTAACTGCGAGAACAGTAGCGATGGTGGGACTTATTGTAACGGCAATATTGTCCGTTGCTACGGGAACTTCTTGGGGAACCTTTGCGGCATGCGCACCAATTTTCTTATGGTTAAACCATATTGTAGGCGGGGATTTATATTTAACAACCGCTGCAATTGCCGGCGGTGCCTGCTTCGGAGACAACATCGGATTGATTTCGGATACGACTGTAGTTTCTTCCGGTATCCAAGGTGTAGAGGTTATTGACCGAATCAGACATCAGGGTGTTTGGTCAATCGGTTCTTTAGTAGTTGCGGCAGCGATTACTTTCGTGATAGGTCTTACTTTAGGACTTCCAAACGAATCGACAAATGCTGGTGCGGTTATCAGCCAGATTCCGGATGAAGTTTGGACTGCATTGGCTGAGAAAAGACCGGCTGCGGTGGACTTATTGAATCAGGTACAAGCAGGTGTTCCTGTGTATATGATTATTCCTTTAATCTTGGTAATCGTGACTGCAATTTTAGGATTTTCAACATTCCTTTGCTTAGGAACTGGTCTACTTTCTGCGTATGTTTTAGGACTCTTTGCCGGAACAGTTACCAGTACGATGGATTACTTAAAAATGATTATGGATGGATTCGGTGAAGCTGGTTCTTGGGTAATTGTTATGATGATGTGGGTTGCTGCATTTGGCGGTATCATGAGAAAAATAGCAGCATTTGCACCGCTTTCCAGGCTTGTATCTGCAATATCTCATAATGTTAGACAGTTGATGTTCTGCAACAGCGTTCTGTCCTTACTTGGCAATGCATGCTTGGCAGATGAGATGGCACAGATTGTAACGGTAGGACCGATCATTAAAGACTTGGTAGATGAGAATGTAGTCGCAGAAACAGAAGAAGATATGTACAAGCTTAAGCTGAGAAATGCAACTTTCTCGGATGCTCTTGGCGTATTTGGTTCTCAGTTAATTCCTTGGCACGTATACATGGGCTTCTACTTAGGAATTGCATCTGCAGTATATCCGCTTCAAGAAATTGCAGCGTTTGACATTATTAAATATAACGTTATGGCAATGACGGCTGTGTTGTCCATTATGATCTTAACATTGACCGGATGGGATCGTTTCGTTCCATTATTCAGGCTTCCTAGAGAACCACAGGTTCAGCTGAAGAAAAAAATGAAGCAAGGAATGGCAGAGCGTTAATAGTCGTTTTGAATAAAAGAAAAGATAGATTCTTATCGTTCTTTAGAAGCATAGGGTTAGAAATAATCCTATGCTTTTTTTACATAAAACAATTAGATATATATAAATAAAATATACCCTTTTTTCTAAAGAAAATTATAAAAAAAACTCCCTAAACCGTATGTTGGAGGGAGTTTTCAGTATGGAATTAGTTATAAATTTTTAATCATGTGCAAGGATTGAGCGAGTTGATTCAAGTCCTTAAGAAATTCATTGATCCTTTCTTCAGGAGTTGCCCAAGATGTGACCAATCGGATTGCACTGTGATCTTTGTCGATGATCTGCCATACATAGAATTGATAAGACTTTTCCAATTCGGTAATGATTGTATTTGGAATAATTGGAAATATTTGGTTTGTTGGTGAATCTGTCAGAAATGTAAAACCCAATCGTTCAAATTCTCTTGCCATTTTTTGGGCCATATCATTAGAATGTTTTGCTAATTTAAAATACAGCTTGTCCCGCATTAATTCTTCAAATTGTATTCCCAGTACACTTCCTTTCGCAGTCAAGGCCCCTCTCTGTTTAATATGGAAGCGAAAATCCGGCTTGATTTTTTCGTTTACGATGATCAAAGCTTCTGCCATCAGTGCACCATTTTTTGTTCCGCCTATATAAAAGATGTCTGCAATTTTAGGAAGGTCTTCCATTTTGACATCATTCCCTTCCGCCATGATTGCACTTCCCAAGCGTGCACCATCAATATAAAGATACATATCATTCTCATCACATATTTTGCGGATTGCCAGTAATTCTGATTTTAGATAAATGGTGCCGTTTTCCGTTGGGTTTGTGAGAAAGACCATTTTTCTTCGAACTGTATGCTCGTCCTCAAAACCATCTAAGACTTCTTGAATATGTGAAGGCGTCAATTTTCCATCTGGTGTTTTAACAGAGAGAATTTTATGCCCGGTGGCTTCAATTGCACCTGTCTCGTGTACTTCGATGTGACCGGTACTTGGTGCAATGACTGCTTCATAGGAACGTAAACAAGCAGCGATTGAAATTAGATTGGTCGGAGTTCCGCCTGGAAGAAAATAAACATCTACATCTTCATGATTGATCTCTTTTTTAATTAGATTTGCAGCATTTATACAGTGCCGATCATAATTATATCCTTCGTTTTGTTCATAGCAAGTGCTGGCCAGTGATTTTAAGATATTAGGATGTGCCCCTTCGCTGTAATCGCAAATAAAACTATACATAAATGAATCCCTCCATAGCAATTTTATGGAATAAGTATATCATATTTAGAAGAAAATCGCGAAGGAGATTTATAGGTCGTAATAAATCGCTGGCATTTTTATGCCTTTTTTTATATAATATTATAGATAAGAGAAAGGAGGAAATTAAAAAAAATTTTAAAAAGCGCCAGAGCTTGTGTTCAAATGCAAGCTGACGAGGTCAGGGGAGTATCGAATATTCGGCGGATGCCCCTGGGGTTCAATTGGGAATCCTTAACGGTGAAACAAAACCTGCAGGCGACTGCTGGAACAAAAGCACCGCAGTATGATATGAAATAATAGGAGGGCACAAATTATGTGCGGAATAGTAGGATATGTGGGCGATCAAAATGCCTGCGATATTATTATAGATGGATTAAAGAAATTAGAATACAGAGGATATGATTCTTCTGGAATTGCACTTTATGAAAAGGGAGAACTGGAAATACACAAGTATAAAGGGCGTATATCAAATTTAGAGGATGCAATTGCCGATTATAATTTTAAAAGCACAATTGGTATAGGACATACGAGATGGGCAACGCATGGTGAGCCATCCGATTTAAATGCGCATCCCCATGTCAGTATGGATAAAACGATAGCAGTTGTTCATAACGGCATTGTGGAAAATTTTGTAGAATTAAAGGAATGGCTGATAAAAGAGCATGGAATTGTTTTTACATCAGGAACAGATACAGAAGTGATTGCCCACTTAATTCAGGTATGCTATAAGGGTGACTTGACTGATGCGGTTTTCGAAGCTGTTGATAAGATGCGAGGAGCTTATGCATTAGGTGTTGTGTGCAGCAAGGAGCCAGACAAATTGATTGCAGTACGGAAGGATAGTCCATTGGTTGTAGGCTTGGGAAAGGGGAGCAATTTTATTGCTTCGGATATACCAGCTTTGCTAAAGCATGTTCGTGAGATTTATCTAATTGAGAATAATGAAACTGTAGTGCTGACAAAAAATAAAGTGACGCTTTATAATGCAGAACGGCAAGAAGTAAAACGTGAAGTTTTTCATGTGACATGGGATGCAGACGCTGCCGAAAAAGAAGGCTACGATCATTTTATGTTAAAAGAGATACACGAACAGCCAAAAGGGATATTGAAGACGTTAACCAGACGCCTGGGTGAAAATAACGAGATCAATTTAGACGGAATAACCATGACGAAAGATGACATAGAGTCTTTTAATAAGGTTTACATCGTTGCTTGTGGAACTGCTTACCATGCAGGAATGGTTGGTAAATTTATCATAGAGAAGCTTGCAAAGATACCGGTTGAAATAGATGTGGCTTCTGAATTTCGTTACCGAGATCCTTTTGTTGATGATAAGACGTTATTCATTGCAGTCAGCCAATCAGGAGAGACCTTAGATACGCTGGCCGCATTGCGGGAGGCGAAAAGAAAAGGCGCTAGAGTCTTATCTATTGTAAATGTAGTGGGAAGTTCTGTTGCAAGAGAATCGGATGATGTTTTTTATACGTGGGCAGGACCTGAAATTGCTGTTGCTTCAACGAAAGCTTATACAACGCAATTAATGTGTATGTATTTGATTGCATTATATATGGGAAAGACCAAAGGCTGTCTGCCTATTGAAGAGTATACTCGTTATTTGGAAGAATTAAAGGAGATTCCTGATAAAATAAAAACAATATTAAAACAAGAAAAAGTAATTCAAAATATGGCAAAAGAACTATATAAGAGAGAGCAGGTTTTCTTTATTGGCCGAGGTGCAGATGTAGGAGTTTCTTATGAAGGGTCATTGAAGCTAAAGGAAATTTCCTATATTAATTCGTTTGCAATTGCGGCGGGAGAGCTAAAGCATGGGACGATTGCTTTAATAGAACAAGATACGCTGGTAATTGCATTGGCAACACAGGATGCATTGTTTGCGAAGATGTTATCAAACATTCAAGAGGTAAAAGCAAGAGGTGCCTATGTGGTTGGCTTTGCAAAGGAAAACAATAAGGAGATGGGAAGGCAGGCCAATCAAGTATTTTATATTCCAGAATGCATGGATGAAATTACGCCATTGTTGTCCGTAATCCCGCTTCAAATGCTGGCATATTATATTGCAAAACTGAGAGGATGCGACATTGATAAACCTAAAAATTTAGCTAAAAGTGTTACTGTTGAATAGAATAAAAAAATAAAATGAAAAGGACGGTGATTTTTTCACCGTCCTTTTATAGGTCCTTAATTTTTATATCATATATTATTGCGTTCTGTTAGAATTAGAGATTATTCTATCGATTTTGCAGCAATCTCTGCATCTAGTCTTCTTTGCTCCAATAGAGCTTCATATTCTTCATCTGTCATCTTTTCCATAGAGATTCCGGTAAATCCGTAGAAAATAGATACCAGTGGGTTGATCCAGTTTAAGAACGCATATGGTGCATATGCAAAGGTATCAACACCTAAGAATTTTGTCATGGAAGCACCGCAAGTGTTCCATGGTACTAATGCGGAGGTAATTGTACCAGAGTCTTCTAAGCATCTGGACAAGTTCTTCGCCTTCAGTTTTTTGTCTTCAAATGCTTCTTTATACATACGTCCAGGAAGAATGATGGAGAGATACTGGTCAGAAGCGATGATATTTACAAAGATACAGGAGCACACGGTAACTGTTACTAATGCACCTGTGCTCTTTGCTACCTTTAACAGTGCTTCTGCTAAAGCAGCTAGCATGCCGGTGCAGTCCATGATACCGCCAAAGGTCATTGCACATAAAATCAAGTTTACTGTCCATAGCATGGAAGACATGCCGCCGCCGCCAAGAAGGTCAGCTACGGTATAATCATCATTTAGAGCAACTTCACTGATCGATTCGTATCCATAGTGCATAATTCCGAACCATTCATTTACAGGTATCCCTTGCATAGTAACCATAAAGATAAGTCCAACAATAATTCCTCCCATTAAACCAGGAAGTGCCGGAACTTTTAGTACTACAATCGCAATCAGAAGAATCGGCGCGATTAAAAGAATTGGAGAAATTGAAAATTCATTTAGGATTTCATCCTGTAAGGTGGTAGCTAGGCTCAAGTCTACGTCACCGCTGCCTTTTCCCATACCGAGTATTGCATAGATAACAAGCGAAATGAGTAAGGAAGGAGTAACGGTCCAAACCATATGCTGAATGTGATCGAACAGAGTAGCACCTGCGACCGTTGGTGCTAAGTTTGTTGTATCAGATAATGGAGACATTTTGTCACCAAAGTAAGAACCGGATACAACTGCACCAGCTGCCATTGCCGGATTGATACCAAGACCAACTGCAATACCAATCATAGCAACACCTACAGTACCTGCTACGGACCAAGAGCTTCCGATTGCAAGTGCAACGATGCCGCAAAGTATACAAGCTGTTACTAGAAAGATTCCCGGAGAGATGATGTTTAAGCCGTAATAAATCATTCCCGGAATAACTCCGGCAGCTTTCCAAACACCAATAAGAATACCTACAGTTAATAAAATTAAACAAGATTGCATGGAACGGGAAATACTAGAGATGATACCTTGCTCTAAGAAACTCCATTTCCAACCATTGGAAATAGATACAACTGCTGCTACCATTGCTGCGATAATTAAAGGAATGTGTAATTCACCGTAACCGGTAAAGACGATGGAATAAATCAGAAGTGCAATAGTGATAAGCATTACAATTGCAATCTGCCACATAGGAATTTTTTTACCCATAGTTTTTTTCCTCCTTGAGATAAAAAGAGATAAGATAAGATAAAATAAGTAAAATATGTTGAGGACCCACCAACATAAATAGTATACTACAATTAATTGATTTGTCAATATATATCGAATTATCAGTTTCTTTTGATAGTTGTGAAAATGGCTAAAATAGTAGGGTTAAGGGGAAACAAAAAACTTTATACCAGCGAATCACCATGTTATATTTTCTTATTTATATATAAATATTTTAAGCCTTCTGAAATATTCGTAAAATCAAAGCAAAAAAACTGAATAGTCAAAATAGTGAGAATATAAATAATGCAAGTTAAGTTCATCAGTATCTAATATGTCTCATCTTCATTGTATTAATACAGCGAATTTGGATAATATTAAAGAAGAAAGGGAATAAGGAATTGCTTCTATAGGTAATCTTTATAAAAAAATACCTATAAAAAAGTATTGAAATATACTATATATAATAGTAGGAAAAATTTTTAAGGGTATCTTGAATAAAGAAGACTTTAGAGATAAAGGTAAAAAAATCAAAAAAACTGTTGACAGAATATAAATAATTTGCTATTCTATTATAGCTGTCACGCGAGATAAGATTCGTGAGAACATCGAAAAAAGTTTGAAAAAGATGAAAAAGATGTTGACAAAGACAAGCAAATGGGTTATACTAAAAAAGTTCCGTCAACACGGAGCAGCACTTGAAAATAGTGCATCGGACGAAGAAGATGGACAAAAGAATTTGAAACATTTTTCAGTCTGAGACCTTTCGGAAAGTATGCTCGGCATAAAAGAAGAAAGGGATGAACCTTGAAAACTCCATAGTGTAGAAATTGAGTCAAGAGATTTTTAAATAAATCTCAAACGTCGAAACAGTGCAAACTGACAGAGACGAAAAAGACTTAAGTACAAAAACAATCTGCAAAAGATTGGTAAGAAACATTCAATAAATTGGATGGATCTTCGTACAATTTCTTAAAAACAATAATTTCAGATTCGTAACTGAAAAATCTCTATCAACTAAAGTTGATGAGATTTCTGTACGACACCTACTAAAATTTGTGAAACGAATTTTGTTAGGGGTTCGAGCAATTATGAAAATGAAACCAAGCAAAACGCAATGCGTTTAGCTGAGCTAGATTTGAAGGTTCCGAAAGGAACGTTTAGATACCAAATTGATTAAGAGTTTGATCCTGGCTCAGGATGAACGCTGGCGGCGTGCCTAACACATGCAAGTCGAGCGAGAAGCTCACGAATGAAACTTCGGTCGAATGAGTGAGAGGAAAGCGGCGGACGGGTGAGTAACGCGTAGGCAACCTGCCTCATACAGAGGGATAGCCTCGGGAAACCGGGATTAATACCTCATAACATGTGAGTGTCACATGACACTTTCGTCAAAGATTTATCGGTATGAGATGGGCCTGCGTCTGATTAGTTAGTTGGTGAGGTAACGGCTCACCAAGGCAGCGATCAGTAGCCGACCTGAGAGGGTAATCGGCCACATTGGAACTGAGACACGGTCCAAACTCCTACGGGAGGCAGCAGTGGGGAATATTGCACAATGGGCGCAAGCCTGATGCAGCAACGCCGCGTGAGCGAGGAAGGCCTTCGGGTCGTAAAGCTCTGTCCAAGGGGAAGAAAAAAATGACGGTACCCTTGGAGGAAGCCCCGGCTAACTACGTGCCAGCAGCCGCGGTAATACGTAGGGGGCGAGCGTTATCCGGAATTATTGGGCGTAAAGAGTACGTAGGTGGTTATGTAAGCGTGGGGTGAAAGGCAATGGCTCAACCATTGTTAGCCTTACGAACTGCATGGCTTGAGTGCAGGAGAGGAAAGCGGAATTCCTAGTGTAGCGGTGAAATGCGTAGATATTAGGAGGAACACCAGTGGCGAAGGCGGCTTTCTGGACTGTAACTGACACTGAGGTACGAAAGCGTGGGGAGCAAACAGGATTAGATACCCTGGTAGTCCACGCCGTAAACGATGAGCACTAGGTGTCGGGGGAGCGATCCTTCGGTGCCGTAGTTAACGCATTAAGTGCTCCGCCTGGGGAGTACGCACGCAAGTGTGAAACTCAAAGGAATTGACGGGGACCCGCACAAGCAGCGGAGCATGTGGTTTAATTCGAAGCAACGCGAAGAACCTTACCAGGACTTGACATCCCTCTGACCGTCTCTTAATCGAGGCTTCCCTTCGGGGCAGAGGAGACAGGTGGTGCATGGTTGTCGTCAGCTCGTGTCGTGAGATGTTGGGTTAAGTCCCGCAACGAGCGCAACCCTTGTCATTAGTTGCCAGCAGTTCGGCTGGGCACTCTAGTGAGACTGCCGGGGATAACTCGGAGGAAGGTGGGGATGACGTCAAATCATCATGCCCCTTATGTTCTGGGCTACACACGTGCTACAATGGCCGGTACAGAGAGAAGCAAATTCGTGAGGAAGAGCAAAACTCTAAAACCGGTCCCAGTTCGGATTGTAGGCTGAAACTCGCCTACATGAAGTTGGAGTTGCTAGTAATCGCGGATCAGAATGCCGCGGTGAATGCGTTCCCGGGTCTTGTACACACCGCCCGTCACACCATGGAAGTTGGGGGCGCCCGAAGTTGGTCGAGAAATAGATTACCTAAGGCGAAATCAATGACTGGGGTGAAGTCGTAACAAGGTAGCCGTATCGGAAGGTGCGGCTGGATCACCTCCTTTCTAAGGAGACTACAATTTCTACACTATGAGTTTATATAAAACAATTGAAATGTGCAAATCGAAGATTTGTAGATTCGTTGTGTCCGTTTGCTTATCATTTACAATAGAAATGAAGCAAACTAGTATGGGGAATTAGCTCAGCTGGGAGAGCACCTGCCTTGCACGCAGGGGGTCAAGAGTTCGATCCTCTTATTCTCCACCACTTTGTATTGTTATACAGAGAAATAGGTTGCGCAAGTAACCGAACGTACCTTGAAAACTGAACAATGTAAATCTTAAAATTCAAATTAAGACGAAATCGAAGTGCACTTGTCTTACGTTTCCGTAGGAAATGTTAGAACGTGCTTCGTCAGGAATTCACAAACTTTAGTTTGTAGAATTCTACGGCGGAACATAGTCAAGCAAGTAAGACAAAGGCAAAAAAATAAAGTAAAAACTAAGACAGTCTTTTCGAGCATGGAATCGAAAGAGGAAGTGAAAGAGAAGCTGACTGGGTATTTACTACAATTTCAAATTAATTGAACCGAGAAACCAGAATTACTAAGTTTTTTAACATAGTAAAAAATAAGTCCACATTACTCAGTGGACGATTCACTTAGGTCAAGTGAATAAGAGCATAAGGCGGATGCCTTGGCACTAGGAGCCGAAGAAGGACGTGACAAGCTGCGATAAGCTACGGGCAGGTGCAAATAACCGTTAATCCGTAGATTTCCGAATGGGGCAACCCACTTGTGGTAATGCGCAAGTATCCTATACTGAATCAAATAGGTATAGAGAAGGTAACCCGGGGAACTGAAACATCTAAGTACCCGGAGGAAGAGAAAGAAACATCGATTCCCTCAGTAGCGGCGAGCGAACGGGGAAGAGCCCAAACCGGATTTATCCGGGGTTGTGGACCACTCATCACTTACAAGATTGATAGTCGAAGCGGCATGGAAAGGCCGACCGTAGAAGGTAAGAGTCCTGTAGACGAAATGAATCGAGTAAAGAGTGGCACCAGAGTACCACCAGGCACGTGAAACCTGGTGGGAAGCAGGGGGGCCCACCCCCCAAGGCTAAATACTACCTAGTGACCGATAGAGAATAGTACCGTGAGGGAAAGGTGAAAAGAACCCCGGAAGGGGAGTGAAAAAGAACCTGAAACCTTATGCTTACAAGCAATGGGAGCGCAAGTGACCATGTACTTTTTGTAGAACGGGCCAACGAGTTATGGTATGCAGCGAGGTTAAGGTGTTCAGCACCGGAGCCGAAGCGAAAGCGAGTCTGAATAGGGCGATGAGTTGTATGCTGTAGACCCGAAACCGGGTGACCTATCCATGTGCAGGTTGAAGTATCCGTAAAAGGATATGGAGGACCGAACCCATGTCTGTTGAAAAAGGCTGGGATGACGTGTGGATAGCGGTGAAATTCCAATCGAACCCGGAGATAGCTGGTTCTCCTCGAAATAGCTTTAGGGCTAGCCTCAAGGAAAGATACGCGGAGGTAGAGCACTGAATGTCCTAGGGGCCTTCACCGGTTACCGAAGACTATCAAACTCCGAATGCCGCAGTATTATACTTGGGAGTCAGACTATGTGAGATAAGTTTCATAGTCGAAAGGGAAACAGCCCAGACCAACAGCTAAGGTCCCAAAATGTAAGTTAAGTGGAAAAGGATGTGGAGCTGCATAGACAACTAGGATGTTGGCTTAGAAGCAGCCACTCATTTAAAGAGTGCGTAATAGCTCACTAGTCGAGTGGCTCTGCGCCGAAGATAAACGGGGCTAAAACTTACTACCGAAGCTTTGGAATTGCTTAGGCAATTGGTAGAGGAGCATTGTATACGGGCAGAAGGTGAGCTGTAAGGCGAGCTGGACTGTATACAAGAGAGAATGTTGGCATGAGTAGCGAGAGGTAGGTGAGAATCCTACCCGCCGAAAATCTAAGGTTTCCTGAGGAAGGTTCGTCCACTCAGGGTTAGTCGGGGCCTAAGCCGAGAGCGAACGCTGTAGGCGATGGACAACAGGTTGAGATTCCTGTACCACCGAAAATCGTTTGAGCGAAGTGGGGACACAGAAGGATAAGTTGAGCACGCCGTTGGTAGAGCGTGTCTAAGCGTCAAGGGAGTTATGGTAGGCAAATCCGCCGTAACAATTCTGAGGCGTGATGGGGAGGGAAATAAAGTACCGAAGCAACTGATTTCACACTGTCAAGAAAAGCCGCTAGCGAGATCGTAGGTGCCCGTACCGCAAACCGACACAGGTAGATGAGGAGAGAATCCTAAGGCGAGCGAGAGAACTATTGTTAAGGAACTCGGCAAAATAACCCCGTAACTTCGGGAGAAGGGGAACCACAGAAATGTGGTCGCAGTGAAAAGGCCCAGGCGACTGTTTACCAAAAACACAGGTCTCTGCTAAAGCGAAAGCTGAAGTATAGGGGCTGACGCCTGCCCGGTGCTGGAAGGTTAAGGGGAAGTGTCAGAGCAATCGAAGCACAGAACTTAAGCCCCAGTAAACGGCGGCCGTAACTATAACGGTCCTAAGGTAGCGAAATTCCTTGTCGGGTAAGTTCCGACCCGCACGAAAGGCGTAACGATCTGGGCACTGTCTCAACAATAGACTCGGTGAAATTGTAGTACCGGTAAAGATGCCGGTTACCCGCAGCAGGACGGAAAGACCCCGTGGAGCTTTACTGCAGCTTGATATTGGATTTCGGTGTTGCATGTACAGAATAGGTGGGAGGCTAAGAATCTAGTACGCCAGTATTAGAGGAGCCACCTTTGGGATACCACCCTTGTAACATTGAAGTTCTAACCACGTGCTGTGAACCAGTACTGGGACAGTGTCAGGCGGGCAGTTTGACTGGGGCGGTCGCCTCCTAAAGAGTAACGGAGGCGCCCAAAGGTTCCCTCAGCGCGGTCGGAAATCGCGCGAAGAGTGTAAAGGCAAAAGGGAGCTTGACTGCGAGACCAACAAGTCGAGCAGGGACGAAAGTCGGGCTTAGTGATCCGGTGGTACCGAGTGGAAGGGCCATCGCTCAACGGATAAAAGCTACCCCGGGGATAACAGGCTTATACCCCCCAAGAGTCCACATCGACGGGGGTGTTTGGCACCTCGATGTCGGCTCGTCTCATCCTGGGGCTGAAGTAGGTCCCAAGGGTTGGGCTGTTCGCCCATTAAAGAGGTACGCGAGCTGGGTTCAGAACGTCGTGAGACAGTTCGGTCCCTATCCGCTGTGGGCGTCGGAAATTTGAGTGGAGCTGTCCTTAGTACGAGAGGACCGGGATGGACATACCTCTGGTGTACCAGTTGTTCTGCCAAGGGCACGGCTGGGTAGCTAAGTATGGAAGGGATAAGCGCTGAAAGCATCTAAGTGCGAAGCCCCCCACAAGAATAGATTTCCTTCAGTTTACTGATAAGACCCGTGAGAGACTATCACGTTGATAGGTCGGAGGTGTAAGTATGGTAACATATTCAGCTGACCGATACTAATAGGTCGAACGCTTGACCAATGGTTTCAAGAAAGTAACGAAGAAAAGATTACATTGTTTAGTTTTGAGGGTACATGAGCCTGTCCCATTTAAGAATTAAATGGATGACAGACTTGTGCAAGAAATTCAATAAACTTGTTTGTTAGAATTTTATTGCCTAACCTTCAAAGCGGAAGAATTTCCGCAAGCACCTACCAACGCTTTATTTCATAAATCGGGTTAGGATGCGTATATCTGGTGACTATAGCAAGGAGGTCACACCTGTTCCCATATCGAACACAGTAGTTAAGCTCCTTTGCGCTGATGGTACTTGGCGGGCAGCTGCCTGGGAGAGTAGGACGTCGCCAGTTTTTATGGCTCCATGGTCAAGCGGTCAAGACACCGCCCTTTCACGGCGGTAACCCGGGTTCGATTCCCGGTGGAGTCACCAACAAAATGTGGGGTCGCGCTTATGCGCGACTTCGCTAATATTAAATGGTATGCGCGTGTGGCGGAATTGGCAGACGCACTAGACTTAGGATCTAGCGGGCGACCGTGGGGGTTCAAGTCCCTCCACGCGCACCAGAAGATTAGGTCAAAATAGATACATGGCTGAAAAAGCCAGTGTTTATGCGGCCTGACGAGGGTTCTGAATGAAAAATTCAAGACCCTCGTTTTTCATAGATGCACCCTGCTTTTTAACAAGAAAGCGGGGAGTTTCTCATTTTTGGCCAGAATCAGTCCGGTCAACAATTTAATAAAGCCAATACCCTACAGGGCAATTTTGAAGCGGCTGCAAAGCGGTGATCGATACTCTGTTTGAGTCGGAGGAACTGAACGCCTTTCTCAGCCGCCAGAAGGACATCGGCGAGGTGAAATGGACGGACGGTGTGTATGATCGCTTTGTAAACGGTTAGCGGGATACCCAAGAACTCACTCCGCTGAAAAACTGCCGTGTGTGGCAGTTAAAGCCTGAATCTGATCTCCGGATGCGCTTCATCAGCCTTGCGGATTTCTGCAAATTATTCGGGAAACCCAAGATGTCCGATTACCAGATCGTCTATGACGGAGAGGTGGAAACTAACGATCTGGAAGCCCTGTACACCAAATTCAATACCGCTCATCCTCCCGGCTATGCGGGACATTCCCTGTCCATGTCGGATGTGCTGGAGCTGTACGGTGAAAACGGCAGCAGCTTCTTCTACTGCGACCGCTTCGGATTTCAGGAAATCGGCTTCATACCACTGGAACAGACACAGACCATGCAGCTCTAAAGGGGGCTGTTTTTTATTGCCAAAATGCGTTTTTCTATGATGCTGCCGAGGGCTTATTGACATCCGTGATTCTGCTGATTACAGAATACTGTCCTCCGGAGAAACGGCACATCATATCGGTGTTCAAAATGATACAGGACTTGCTGGCTCCCTCGCCTGTGAAAAACAAAAGCCAGTTCCAGTTGCTCATGGACAAGTTACCGACTGACCATAAGGCAAGGTGGTTTGCAGGAGCCGCCCTCAATACCGCCGACCAAGCAATGGCCTCGGTGCTGTCCACTGCCATGTCAAGATTGAATGCTTTTCTGGATTCTGAGATGGAGCAGATTCTGTGCTTCGACAGCTCACTGGATACAGAAACCTTCTGCAAGGAGAAGTGCGCTATCTTTATCGTTCTGCCGGAGGAAGATAACACAAAATACTTCATGGTTAGCCTGTTCCTCCAGCAGCTCTACCGGGAGATGCTGACTGTGGCCGATGAGATTGGAACCATCCCCAAAATCCAGTCGATGGAAATGATGTTCTCCGCAGGCTGTTCTCGCCGAATCAGCATGGTACCCATTATCCAATCCTTTGCCCAGCTTGAGAAAAACTACGGCAAAGAGGGTTCCGCTATCATTATTGATAACTGTCAGGATATTCTATTCGGCGGTTTTGCACCTAACTCGGAAAGCGCTGACATCCTCTCAAGGGCGCTGGGAAATAAAACTGTTATGTCCGGCTCCATCAGCAGAGGCAAGAACCATCCTAGCCAGAGTTTGCAGATGATCCAAAGGCCGCTGATGACACCAGATGAATTAAAAACTCTGCCCAAGGGCAATTTTATTCTGGCCAAGACCGGCTGCTGTCCCATGCGCACTAAGCTGCCGCTGTTCCTGAAATGGGGTATCCAGTTTGAAAAGTCCTTTGAGGTGGAGGAATGTGCTACCCGAAAGGTTCATTATGCAGACCGCTTCGAGTTGGAACAGGAAATCCTCCAGCGTGGCTGTGCCTATGATGAGGATGACTTTGCTGAAATGCCTGAGCCCTCTGATGATGACCGCAGCGGTGGAACGCTGCACACACCGGTGCAGGAGCATGAGCCGGAACCTCCTGCCATGCCTCTGCGCACAGATTAAGGAGGTGTTTGTGATTGAGCTATCTCTCTTCTCTCTACGCTGCAGATGTCCCACACCGTGCCGTGGTGGTGTACCGATATCTGAAAGACCGGGCAAACAAGAATGGAACCTGTCACTCTAAGGATTTCTTTAAACACAGAGAAACAACAATAATCACTTTAACATGAAGAAAATCCACCTCCGAAGAAAGAAGATGGATTCTGCTTATCTGGAATCCAATAAAGCCTTTACGGTTGCAGCAGCTATTTTGATTTCCTTTTCGCCGCACAGCTGGATCATGTGCAGAAGCTGTTCTTTTTCTCTGTCTGTATGTTGAATTTCTGGATAAAAGATCGTATCGGCTGATATTTTCAAGGTGCGTATGATCTTAAGCAGCACCGGCATTCTTGGGTGTTATTTTCATTCTCAATGCCCATGGTATCTTGGCGTGACTCCGATCTGTTCCGCAAGAGCATCCTGTGTCATGCCTGCGGCTAGCTTCTGCTTTGCCGACTGAAAAAGTATTTCGTTTTTATCCGTTAATTCCTCCTCACTAAAATAGCGGTTGTCAATATATTTTGTATAGCGCAGCTCCATCATCACGCCATCAATCCGCTCGCCAAAAAGCTTACGGTAGTGGTTAATAATGTGTCCTCCCAAGTTTGCATTATCTATCACACTGTAGCCTTGTGCTGTAAGACTTTCATGCTTCCTTGATTAGGTTCAATAGTCAAAATGTCTTTTCTGAAAATTTTTTTAATTGAATAGTGTTGGAAAGCACAGCACCATTTGATACCCCTGCCCCGGCTCACTCTCAATGATCATGGCGCCAACGTGTGCTTCCACAATCTGCCGAACCAATAGAAGCCCTAAGCCGTGGCGCAGGTTTAGTCGTTCGTCCGTGCTTTCCATGTAGTGGGTACTTTCTTTAAGCTCCCGTAGCTTTTCAGCCGAAAGCCCCACACCATTGTCCGCAACCGTAAGAGTAATCACTGTTTCGGAGTAATCAAGAGTGAGCGAAATTTCACAGCCCTGCGGATTGTGACGGATGCTGTTTTGCACCAAGTTATTGATTCCACGCATAATTAAACGGGAGTCACATTCCAGCATGGCGTTTTCGGCGGCAGGCTTAATTTCAACCTCCACCGGATAGGATTCGGAAAGCCCACCGTTCAGCAGCTCCACGGCGTATGATCGCAGAAGTTTGGAGAAGCGTACCGGCTCCTTATGGATTGGCTGCATTTCGTATTCCAGCTGAGAAACCAAATTCAAATCCTGCACCAGTTCCTTGATTTTAATGCTTTGCTGCCGCACGATTTCAGCCTGCTCTTTTACAGAGTTGTTTATGGTTTTATTATCTGCAATGCGTCCGGCATATCCCAAAATCATGGACAGTGGTGTGCGAATGTCATGGGAAACACCGCTGATCCAGTTGGCTCTTGCTTCATTTTGCCTGCTTAAAATACGGGATGCTTTGTTAATACTTCCCGCAACTTCCGATAAATCACCTCCGATAGATAACGATACCGGCTTGCCATCGGAAAGAGTCTCAATCGCATCAATGATTGGGTCTGTGTTTCGGATAATTTTCCTCTTGGAAAAGAAATAGGCCAAAAACAACAATAAGAAGTCGGCTGCCAGCATTCCGGTAATATAGAGCGGAAGTGTTTGAATCGCATGGATAGAGAAATAGTTGCTGGTGAGCTTTGTATAGCTGTCTTTCGGATAGCCCAATACCAACAGGCCATTTTCGGTGTTCCAGACAAAAACGGGATAATCCTTTAAGTATCCTTTGGAAAAGAGCGCAACATCCTGAATGGTGTATTTTTCGAGAATGTCTTCTGGTGTATCGACGGCCCATATACGCTTCCCGTACGGGTTCAGAAGCATGGCCCAAATATGAGCGCTTTCCAGTTTTTGACGAGCATCGTCCGATACACCCTCTATTGTTGAAGCAGCGGCAATTTCCTCCAGCATATTTTGTGGCGAGGTGTCTCCGTAGTCGTTTATAATAACGTTCTGAAACGTAATACCAAAGGCCAGTACATTGAGTAGCGCCAACACAAGAATAAAAGCGGCAAAGGATGCTAGATGTTTCGAAATATATTTTCCAAATGCTTTCATGGCGTCACTTCCTTATATTCAGCTTATAGCCCAGCCCTTTAATGGTGATCAGGGAAACCGGTTTTGACGGATCTGTTTCAATTTTTTCACGAATACGTCGCACATGGGCATTCAGGCTGTTCTCATACCCGAAAGGATTGTCACCCCAAAGGGCTTCGCAAAGCGAATCTATGGAAACAATTTTGCCCTCATTGTGTGCAAGGGTTTCCAAAAGAGTATGTTCCTTCGCAGTCAGGGGGATAACCTCACCGGCTTTATGAACTTCGGCACGGCTGAAATCAACCGTGCATACGTCCAGCTTCAGGAGCTTACCATCCACTTTGTAGCAGCGGCGCAAAACAGCATAAACACGCAGTAACAATTCCTGGGCCATAAAAGGCTTTACGATATAATCATCGGCTCCCAGTCCAAGACCGGCCAATTTATCCGCAGCCTCGTCCTTAGCCGTCAAAAAAATGATCGGTACATCGGTAAAAGAGCGCATTTGCTCCATAAGGGAAAAGCCGTCTCCATCCGGCAGCATCACATCTAAAATTGCTAAATCAGGCTTTTCATTTTCAGCGACTGCGATACCTTCTTTCACAGAAGCGGTTGATACAGTATTTTCAAAACCGTCATCCTTTAAAATGGCGGTTACCATTTTAAGCAGTTCCGGCTCGTCATCCACAAGCAGGAGCTTTTTTGTGTGTAAAAATGTTTGATCCATTCCTTCACCTCCAACTGTAATCTATTATACCAAAGCATGTCCGTTTTGTGTGATGTTCAGCAAAAAGTAAGGTAAAAGTAAGGACAGGAGAATGTAGATGTCAGGTTGACGCTGTACCATAAGAGTATCGAAAGGAGATGTTCTTATGGACTACATGATTACAACAGAACAGTTGACAAAAAGATATAAGAATTTCACATCTGTCAACAGTGTTTCGCTTCATATCCGAAAAGGTAGCATCTATGGCTTTCTTGGGCCGAACGGTGCCGGAAAATCTACCACCATGAAAATGCTGCTGGGATTGACGGCCCCCACAAAAGGGAGCTTTACCATTGACGGAAAGCACTTTCCCGATGACCGGCTGGAAATTCTGAAAGAGATCGGTTCCTTTATCGAATCGCCCTCGTTCTATGCCAACCTGACCGGGCGTGAAAACCTCGATATTATCCGCCGAATTTTGAAGCTGCCGGAAAGCGCGGTAGAGGATGCATTGGAACTGGTTGGACTCACAGAGTTTGGTAATAGGCTGGCAAAGAAATATTCGCTGGGCATGAAGCAGCGGCTGGGACTTGCTGAGGCGCTGCTGGGTAGACCACCCATCCTCATATTGGACGAACCGACCAACGGTCTTGATCCCTCTGGCATCCACGAAATTCGTAATCTGATTAAATCTCTGCCGGAGCTCTATGATTGCACCGTGCTGATTTCTTCCCATATGCTGTCCGAAATCGAGCTGATGGCGGATGATATCGGCATTCTGAACCACGGTCGCCTGCTGTTCGAGGGCAGTCTGGACGAGTTGCGGCAGAGTGCGCTGCAGACCGGTTTTGCCTCGGACAATTTGGAAGAAATGTTCCTTTCCATGATAGAAAAGGACAATGCAGCCAGAAAGCAGAGGGTACAGCTATGAATGAACTTGCAATCGAACTGCGAAAAGAAAAGCGTACAGGAATAATTCCAGTGCTGCTGGCGGTTGGCATTCTGGGGGCGGCATACGCCTTTGTCAATTTCCTTGTACGGAAAGATACCCTGCTGAACCTGCCGCTGGCTCCGATGGATGTTCTTTTGACCCAGCTCTACGGCATGATCATGATCTTAAATATGTTTGGTATCGTAGTCGCCGCCTGCATGGTCTACAACATGGAGTTCAAGGGGAATGCGGTCAAGAAGATGTATATGCTGCCCATGAGCGTTCCGGGGATGTACCTTTGCAAATTTCTGATCCTGACCGTGATGCTTCTGGTTGCAGTTGCGCTGCAAAATCTGGCTCTGATGAATATTGGCATGACCGAGCTTCCACAAGGCACCTTTGAGATGGGGACACTGGTGCGGTTTGCCGCTTATTCGTTTATTACTGCCATGCCTGTGCTGTCTTTTATGATTTTAATCTCTTCCCGGTTTGAAAATATGTGGGTTCCTCTCGGTATCGGAGTTGCGGGATTTTTAAGCGGGATGGCCTTGGCAAACTCGAAAGTTGTTTTGCTGATGATTCACCCCTTTGTTGTGATGCTGAAACCCGCCGTTGCTATGAGCGCACAGCCAGATAGCACGGTGATCCTTGTTTCTTTAGTGGAAACGATCCTTTTTCTTGGGGCAGGGCTGTTGATGGCAAAGCATCTGCGCTATGAATAAGGAGGGAGGATTGAAATGAGTTTTTTAGAACTGCTTAAAATTGAATTTATGAAAGTGAAGCGCTCAAAGATTATTCCCTTGATTTTTGTTGCCCCGTTATTGGTGGTAGCATCCGGGATTGCGAATTTGAGCAGCTATTTTACACCGGAATATACGAATGCGTGGCCTGCTATGTTCATTCAAAGTGCACTAGTCTATGCCTATTATCTGCTTCCGCTCAGCATGATCGTCGTTTGTGTCATGATTGCCGGACGGGAAACGCAGAATAACGGCATTCTGAAAATGCTGGCTCTGCCGGTCAGCCGTTATACGCTTTCTCTGGCAAAGTTTTGTGTGCTGATGTTTTATCTTTTGGTGGAAATGGTGGTGTTCCTTGCAGTATTTGTTGTTGCCGGATTGATTGCAACAAACACCATGGGGATCACCGAAACACTGCCGGTCCTTTACCTGCTCAAGTGGTGTGCGGGGCTGTTTCTTACTATGCTGCCCAGCGTGGCAACCATGTGGGCTGTTACGGTGTTGTTTGAAAAACCGCTGCTGTCCGTCGGCCTGAATCTGCTCCTTGTCATTCCCAGCGTCTTGGTCGCCAACACGCCGCTATGGATTGTCTATCCATATTGCTACAGTGGCTATCTGGTGTCCTGCTCGCTGCACGAATTTACAACGAATACCGCAGGAATAGCCTTTAAGCTGTTTCCATTCCTGCCCTGTGCCGTCCTGATTTTTGCATTGGTGCTTACAGTGGCGGTAACACAATTTGGAAAGAAAGAAATGAGGTAAAAAGATGGAAAATAAGAAACTTCAAAAAACAAGTATGGCGGCACTGATTGTCAGCGTATTGCCGCTGGCAACCTTTATTCCGATTTTGCTGAAAATCACTTTGTCGGACGGAGTACGCAGCATTTGGGCTGGGGCCAATATTCTTTTTATTCTGGTAGGGCTTTGTCTTTCCATTGTCTGCGTGAAAAATAGCGAAAGCCGTAGTGTTTTAAATATCATCTCTACAATAATAAGTGTCGTGTTGATACTGATCGTGATTGGAATAATTATTCTGGCATTGTTTTTGAATTTTCTACAATAAGATGAATTGCTCCTTTGTCTAAATGTCAAATTTTTCGGTGAATTATCCGCCATATAAAAAAACGGTAGTTTGGCGGGACACTTTACATGCTTAAATACCATTTGAAACCCTCCAAACCCGTGAAGTTTATCACATTCCAAATGGAGATGCCAGTATCACATAGTATTTTCTCCGAAATATCGTAGACAAGAAATCTACGGAAAAATAAAAGCAGACATTGGAAAAATACTTAGAAATTTGTGTCAGCAAAAGGGCGTAGAAATAATTGAGGCAGAGCTTTGTCCAGATCATATACATATGCTTGTAGCAATACCACCTAAATTAAGCGTTGCAGCCTTTGTAGGATATCTCAAAGGAAAAAGTTAACTCATGATTTTTGACAAGTATGCGAATTTAAAATACAAATATGGAAATCGTCATTTTTGGTGTCGTGGATACTATGTTGATACAGTTGGGAGAATCAATTACAGGAAGACATCGCAAATGACCAAATAAGCATGAAAGAATATATTGACCCGTTTACGGGTAGCCAGAATAATTAGGCAAAAGAAAACGCCTTTAGGCGTAGCCTGAAAAATCATGCGGTTGGCGGGACTTTCAGTACGTCTTAAGGCGTTGCTAGTAACATGCCCTTATAGGGCTGGTACATACCACTAGTTCAACTAGTGATTTTGATTTTTTTATGATAGAATAAGGTAAACACATAGTATTTATATTTGCTTGATTTGCACTATATGGACAAGACTAATAAAAATTTACTTTAAAAGCATGAGGGGACAATTTGATTATTAAAAACGACAAGCAATTTAATATGTTTCCACTCATTTGGGACTAAGAAAGTATGTTTCAATATTACAACATTGTATTTCCGGGTATTGAGCCTTGTTTACACCAATAAAACTCGACAAATAAAGGAGAATGCATATGAACTGGGAGCCTTGGACAGGTTGTTACAAAATAAGCGATGGCTGCACAAATTGTTATTTTTACGGACCATACGCAAAACGCTACGGTCAAAACACCATACAAAAAACAGATAAATTTGATTGGCCTATAAGGAAAACTGCAAAAGGTGACTACAATATCAAAGGAAACAAAATTCTTGCGACCTGTTTTGCAACTGACTTTTTTCTTCCCGAAGCGGATGAATGGCGTAAAGAGATTTGGGCTATTATCAAGGAAAGAACAGACATTGATTTTTTAATTTTAACAAAACGAATTGATCGTTTTCTTATATCGCATCCATCCGATTGGTGTGCAGGCTATGACAATGTAAATATTGGGTGTACTGTTGAAAATCAAAAATTAGCAGACGAAAGACTTCCGTTATTTTTGTCCTATCCGATAAAGCGGCGTTTTATCGCTTGTTCCCCACTTTTAGAAGCGATAGATTTAGCACCGTATCTTTATGGGGTAGACCATGTTACGGTTGGCGGTGAAACGGGGCGAGAAGCTCGCGAATGTGATTATGATTGGGTACTTAATATTCGTGAACAATGCGTAAAAGCAAATATAACATTTTGGTTCAAGAATACAGGCTCACTTTTTAAACGTGACGGAATAGTG
Source organism: Sinanaerobacter sp. ZZT-01 (assembly GCF_035621135.1). Taxonomy (NCBI): domain Bacteria; kingdom Bacillati; phylum Bacillota; class Clostridia; order Peptostreptococcales; family Anaerovoracaceae; genus Sinanaerobacter; species Sinanaerobacter sp. ZZT-01. Next base: position 847,131 of record NZ_CP141728.1, on the reverse strand, counting down.
GAAAAAGTAAATCCATTTAAGCAAACAAGTATGGCGAAAGAGCTTGGTATAAATATTTCAGATGGAAAAAGATTGTTTTGACAGAAACGGAAGAGCATAAAACACCTTTTCTGCCATATTAAAGAAAATATTAATATATTGCGAAATTAAAATCTAGTCTAAGATATGGAAGTGGTGCTATTTTTCCGAATTTATTGCCCGCATCTATATTGACCGAGTGATACAGAAAAGACATATCCACCTTTGATGGAAAGCTATGTCTTTTTTTATTGTGGAAAGCGTGGTAAAATGAATTTGAATTCCCTTGTCATAGAAAGATAAACAACATATTTCTTGGGGAGCTCCACATTGAAGATTGTAGAGGCTGTATGCTTTGCTTTCAAGAAGGCGAAAGCAGCTGTCCCTGTCGAGATGATTTGAATGACTTGAAAAAGCGTTTATTCAGCGCTGACGGATTGATTGTCACAAGTCCTGTCTATGCATATCAAGTCACAGCGCAGTTAAAGCGTTTCATCGACAGAATGTCTTATTTATTAGGTTCAACAGGATAATTTATAATTTTTTTCCATGCTAGCAACTCCTTAAATATAGCAATAGTTACCTTAAGGTTAGTAAGTGAATAAAAGGCACTACTTGAATAAGATTAAGTATTATATACTGAGAACATAGTGAATTCAAATATTTCAGATGGGAGATAAAATTTTATGAACAAACAGTTAAGCGTACTTTATTTTAGCGCTACGAACGGTACAGCAAAAATCGTCAAAAGTGTGGCCGATGGGGTTGCTGATAGCTATAGAGAATATAACATTACCTTACCGGGCAACAGAGAGCAAGGGATTACTTTTGACTCTAATGATTTAGTAATTGTTGGTGTGCCTGTGTATGCTGGCAGAGTGCCAAAGTTCTTAATCGATTTCTTTGAAAATGTAAAAGGAAATAATACACTTGCAGTTTTTATTGCCGTCTACGGAAACCGTAATTATGATGATGCTCTTATTGAGTTAAAAGATGTCTTTGAGAGTAAAGGTTTTATTGGAATATCTGCTGGAGCTTTTATTGCAGAACATTCCAACACCTCGAAAGTAGGTACGAATAGACCTGATTCCAAGGACTTAGATAAGGCAAGAAAATTTGGTGCCGATATTAAAAACAAATTAGAGAACTTAAATAATTTATCGTCATTATCAAAGATTACCGTGAAAGGTAACATTCCATACAAAGAGAGAATGCCCGCACCGCCAATCGTTCCAGATACGAATGATGCGTGTACTGAGTGCGGCATATGCGCTAAGCATTGTCCAATGGGCGCTATCAGCTTTACTAATTTCAAAGACATAGAGCCTGCAAAGTGTGTGCGCTGTTGCAGTTGTATTAAGAAATGCCCTGAAAATGCTAAATCCATTAATCACCAGATGTTTATCAAAATTACCAACGGATTAATTGACAACTTCAGCACCGTTAGAAATGAACCTGAGTTCTTTATATAAACTCAATTTAGCTCTGCTACTGCATCTATTTTGACCTAATGACACAAATTTAAATCATGTATGAGATTATATCTCATATGTGATTTTTTATTATTCAACAAGGAAAGGGTAGTTGAATGAAAGGGCATGAACGTTGAAAAAGCATAGAAATTGACATTAAGACTTCACATTTGACAATAAATATGATATTATTTCATAAGTGTCTAATTTTCAATTGACGAAAAAATTTGATGCTTGTGGTATTTATATTAATTGGGGTTTAGAGTTTTTTTGAAAATTTTAAATTAGGGGTATGGAAAATGAATTATATTTTAGGATATGCTATATGGGCGATGCAGATTATTTCTTTTGTAGGTATTGCGTATGTACCGGTTGCCTTTCTTATGAGAAAGAAGCTGTCACCGCTTCGTCGTACAGCAAATTTCCTGTTTCTGTCATGGGTGATAGTTGTACTTTATGTTACTGTTTTTGGAAATATTGTTTGGGGTGTGACGGTATTTAGACCGGGAAACATTCCAGCAAATATAAATCTAATTTCCACGATTACGGAATGGTCAAAAAACTCGGGCAGAATTGTTGAGCAGCTTTTAGAAAACATAATTATGTTTATGCCAATAGGTTTTCTAATGCCGATGGTGGTAAAAAAAGCTCGTAAAATAGGATCGGCATTTTGCAGCATTTTGCTACTCACTTCCTTTATAGAAGTTTCTCAATACCTTTTAGGGACAAGGGCTGCTGATATTGCCGATATTCTTATGAACACTTTAGGTGGGATTATAGGATATGTGGTATTTCGAGGATGTAACTATGTGTTAAAAAACAAATCATGGTGGAAATCATTATGCAAATCCGATGCTCTTTCTTATTCAAGACAGTCAAATAAGGGTCATATCAACAACAGTAAAACTGCGGGAGCATATTTAGCTTTATTGATTCTTGCGATAAGCTCCTACGCACTCTTCACACATTTTGACAAGTTGATAAACTCTTCCTATTCTCAGATGAGCAGCTATAACGGTGAAAAGACATCGTCTAGTGAACCATATAAAGTTAGTCATAATGATTCTGATATGGAAATTTATCAATATACAGAAGAAGATCTTCAAATAGACCAAAAATTGCAGGAAATTCGAGAGCAGAATATTGAATTAAACCAACGAATGCTGGAAGAAGCAAAAGAAAAAGGGATAGAGATGCCTGAGGGTGCTATGTTTTTATCCTCTCCGGTCGATGTTTTGGGATATAGGGTTGAGCGTCCCTTTTTTAATGAATCCCAACTTCGTTCTATTTATAAAGTATATGAAGAGTATCTTTTAACCAGATATGATGAATTTGAACCTTATGATGAAGATAAATATACTTCAACCACTTCAAATGATCCACGCATCAGTGCTTTGCTTTATGACCCTGAGTCTGACCGTACAAAAGGGGCATTAAAAGATTATCAAGCCGATAATTTGTATGCCATGGAAGCGATGAAAAAAACAGGTGAATATACCACGATTATATTAGGCAGAGCCTCAGAAGAGGATAAATGGAAAGTAATATTAGAAGGAAGCTATTATGAATTACGACCACAAATTCTATAAAATGTATGATTTATTTGATACGGATTAAATGGATGGAGTGATCTCAAAAAGTCCGCGCAGATAAATATCACGCAGATGTTCAAATTATTATAGAGGAGACAGTCATTTACAGGAGATTGGAATGATCGGAACAATCGGGACGCGAAAGAAATTTGTTATATTTTTCATTATTTTACTCTTTGCAGCATTTGCTGTAAAGACAGCTATTAATCATGTTTATCCCGTTGGATATGAAGAGTATATTTTAAAATATTCTAGAGAATATGATATTGATCCCTATCTTTTAACGGCGATCATTAAGGTAGAAAGCAAATTTGATAAGAACGCAACCTCACATAAAGGAGCGATCGGTCTGATGCAGCTTATGGAGCCTACCGCATTTTGGATCGCGGAGTCCATGGGAGATGAAAACTTCGCAGTAGACAATCTTTATGATCCGGAAACAAATATAAAAATGGGAGCATGGTACGTCAACAACATTAGAAGAGAATTCAAATATACTGAGCTTGTTCTCGCCGCTTATAATGCAGGGCGGGGGAATGTGGCGAGCTGGATTGATGACTCTCTCATCGCTCGTGACGGAACGGATTACAGCGGGATACCATATAATGAAACAAGAAAATATGTTGAAAAAGTTCTATCAAATCAGGATATTTACAGAATCCTGTACAATATTAGCTAATATTTATATGCCGTGTGCGATATAACAAAAAAAGATAGGTTTATCCTGTCTTTTTTTGTATACAAAAACCTATAATATTGAATGATTCAAAAATCACAAAGAATTTGCTGCGGCTAACCCTTTTTGTTCAAAGTATGGTAGCAAAGGGGCTAGAGGCTCGCTTTTTTTATTCAATGACTGTAATTTTTTCTTGATTTGGAACATGGGGGCTACCAGTTTCTGTAGCATAGCCTAGTAAAATGCCAATGCCGCATTTGTACCCTTGCGGAAATTTCAGTCTGTGCTTGAATTCTTCCGCCTTGTCACCGGTAAATGCCATAGTGGCGAATCCGCAGTGTACGTTCGCGATGCCGAGAGAGGTCGCAGCGAGTGCTACATTTTGGGCAACGATTCCGCAGTCCATCCATTCCGCTCCTTCTAGGGAGGCTTCTCTAATTGCAAGGATAATCAAGCAGGGGGCATTATAGAATAGCTTGCCACCGCGTGCCATAATGTGTTCATATAAAGACTTGTCCTCCATGAGAGATAGAATTTTCATTCCCTCTGCTTCCATTTCACGGATAAGTGAATTGTCCTTTACGACAATGACTTGCCAGCCTTGACGGTTCATTCCGCTGGGAGCCTGTATGGCTGCTTGTGCAATGGCAGAAAGCTCTTTTTCTCCCAAAGGCTGGTCTGTAAAGCTGCGGCAGGAATAGCGTGTCGCTATTGTTTTTAACGTTTCATTCATAAAAATAACCTCCTTTATATAAAGAATATACACATAAGTAGATAATAATCTGATGTGGCTATCTAAACATTATAGCACACCCAATGTAAAAATATGCGCTCCTTTTATTAAACGCTGCTATTTTTCAGAAAGCAAACCAGTAGAAGTAAGATATTTCAAAAAAGATTAGAGATAGAAAACATTGTTTTGTTTAACATTTATGATAAAATGATAGGAAAAGTATTTTAATCAATGAGGGATGGGGTAGATGAACTATTATTATGTTTTTGGATTTGTATGTAGTATTATGGGGCTGATGGCACTAGAAATTTCTTCATTAAAAAAAGTGATTCGAGATTTACAAGAAAGATTGAATTGCTTAGCAAAATTGACAGATCATGAAGAATTATCTTTGAATTGGATTTCTAGTGAATTAAAAGAACAGGTAATACAGCTGACACGAGACGGAAAAAAGGTAGAAGCCATTAAAAAAATTCGGCAACAAACACAAATGGGTCTACTTGAAGCAAAACAATATGTTGAAAAATTAGATTGAAAATTCAATAGAAAGTCATGTAGAGGAAATTGAACTGATACATGATTTTTTATTTTGTTTACAGTGTTCGATTTCCAAATGTCCGATATAGCTACTTTTCAGCAAACACTAGAAATTTATAAATCCTCCGGTAGATTTTTGTAATGAATATTTCTTGTGAAATGATAAGAGACATGTTACCTTTGTAGTGTGGCATGAATGACCTATCCTTCATTGCAATTGAGTTGTACACCGTCAAAAGAGGGTAACGAGAAAATCTTAGGAAGCGAATGCAGTTTTAATCTTAAGATTTTATGAAAGGAGAAATGAACTTGTCTGAAAATATAACAAGACTAGATTATCAGGATAAAGAAATTATTTTAATAGGAACGGCGCACGTATCAAGGGAAAGCGCGGAGCTTGTCAAACAAGTGATCGAAGAGGAACATCCCGACAGCGTCTGCGTTGAGCTTGATGAAGATCGATATCATAATATTCAAAACCCGAAAGCATGGGAGGATACCGATATCATAAAAGTTATTAAGTCAAAAAAGGTAGGCTTTCTTCTTGCGAACCTTGCATTAAGTTCGTACCAAAAAAGGATTGCCAAACAACTAGATGCTCCTGTTGGTGGCGAGATGCTACAAGGAATAGAAAGTGCAAAGGAAGTAGGTGCCGCTTTAGTTCTGGCAGACAGGAACATTCAGACAACTTTTCTCCGCATTTGGAGAAAGCTTAATGCATGGGAAAAGTGTAAACTGATTGGCAGTCTGTTGTTCTCTTTTGATGATGACGATGAAGTATCAGAACTGGATCTGCAGGAGCTTTTGAAAGCGGACATGCTAGAGTCTGTTTTAGTTGATATGCGAAAACAATTCCCCAAAATTGGGGATATCCTGATCAGCGAACGAGATCAGCATTTAGCGGCAAAGATAAAAGAGGCGCCCGGTAAAAAGGTGGTGGCTGTTCTTGGCGGTGCACACGTTCCTGGGGTGAAAAAAGAAATCTATCGTTCACAAAATCTTGATGAGATTTTGATTGTTCCGCGGAAAGGGATTGCATCTAAAATTGCCGGATGGATAATTCCAGCATTGATTATTGGATTGATTTTCTATGGATTTGTTACTAATATCCAGACAGGGATTCAGCAGCTATCCGTTTGGGCACTTTGGAACGGCGGTCTTGCAGCTTTATTTACAGCGATTGCGTTGGGTCATCCTCTCAGCATACTCACAGCCTTTGTCACAGCTCCCTTTACCTCACTTAATCCATTACTGGCTTGCGGGTGGTTTGCCGGATTGGTTCAAGCAACCGTTAAGAAACCGACGGTTCAAGATGTACTCAATGTTCAGACTGATATCTTTAGCGTAAGGGGTTTTTTTAAAAATCGGTTCCTTAAGACGTTGATGGTTGTTGTGTTTGCCAATATCGGGAGCGGTATTGGAACCTATGTGGCTGGATTTGATATCATTAAAAATCTGTTTTGAAACTTATAATTTGGAAATACTAAAGTAAGATGATCCTGCTATAATACAATCTAGGCTCCCAAAACCAGCACAAGTTGTGAAAAGTTGCTTGTATGGGTTGAAATAGGGATTCCTGAGGCATAAACTGTGAATATCGGACATCTTTTGTGCGAACGGGATGACAGCAAATAAGGTGGCTATAATTAAAAAATAAATGAATCGTATTAGATAAAACTAACTTGACACTTAGAGTCTGTTGATATATAATGAACACATATTCAATATTGGAAAGAGTGAAGCTATGGCACAGGTATTAAAAGAGGAAATAAGAAAGCGCATCTTTGAAGCTGCTTTGGATGAATTTTTTGAGAAGGATTTCAAAACAGCTATTATGCGGGATATTGCCATACGGGCTGGCATTCCTACGGGATTAATTTACTCGTATTATAAAAACAAGCAGGCTCTCTTTGAAGAGATTGTTCGACCTGTTATTTGGAATTTCCCTGAGACTTTAAAAGAAGCAGAAGCTTCTTCCGACATGGGGATGGAAAACTATTTTAAAATTGAGAGAAAGTTTTATGTTAGTCTATTTGACAGGCGCAAAGAATTTCTTTTGCTCATGGATAAAAGTTTGGGAACCAAATATGCAGATGCAAAAGACAAAATGATTCACAAAATTGAGCAGCATATCCGGGTTATCCTACAAAAACGTGGCACTCAAGAATACGATGATATTTTATTTCATATTCTCGCAGCAAACCATGTGGAAAGTTTGTTGGAAATCATGAGGCATTATAAAAACCGGGAATGGGCCGAAGAGATGCTGGACTTAGTAAAAAAACAGTTTTTTCTGGGGAGCGATTCTCTCTAAGAAGCTTTCTTTTATAGAAGCTTCTCTCTTTTTTGAACAATATTGAATTGTGATTCAATATTGAGATTATATTGCGCAAATTCATGTTGCATAATTGGCCTGCAAAAAAAATAGGGATTCTCTCTTATTGCCTAAAGACAGACAAATTTAAGGAGGAAAATATGGATAAAACATTTGATTCAAAGAAACTATCAGAACAGGTTAAAGCAAAAAGTTTACCCTCTAATATTTTTTTAGGGGCAAGCATTTTGTTTGGGCTTGCCCCATCTATCATCATTGTCGTAATGGTTGGCTTTCTCATGAACGGAAGCTTTGATATGCGGCATTTTGGCATAAGTGCGGCAGGAATTACGGCAAGCCTGCTTTTAAAAGCACTCTTTTATGCGCTTTCTATTTGGAAAGCACATGATGCGGCCTATGGGACACTTACAGATATACGCCTAAATATGATTGAGCATATGAGGAGAATGCCCATTTCCTTTTTCCAAAAACGAAAGACTGGTGATTTGGCGAATATTATCAATCACGATGTAGAGCAGGCTGAAGTCTATTTGGCTCACGCAATCCCGGAAATTATGTCCTCTACTATTATTCCCGCAGCCATATTTGTTGTTGTACTGATTATGGATTGGAGAATGGGACTGGCTATGGTATCCACGCTCCCTCTTGTCTATCTTCTGCGAAAAGGCGTAAACAGCATGTGGTTCAGGCGGGCAAGAAAGTTTTCGGCTAGCAAACAAAAGATGTCCGAGGATTTGGTTGAATATATCGCAAATATTTCTGTGATTAAAGCTTTTGCGAAGGAGGAGCAAAAAACAAAAAATGTACTTAACGGCATTAAAGAATATCTGCGGTGGGTCAAAAAGTCCACCATTGGTGTTTCAATTCCTATGAGTATCATTACCATGCTGATGGAAAGCGGTGTCATTTTGATTATTATGGTAGGCTCCACTTTGTTTTTGGAAGGTCAGATTAGTGTACAGCAACTGATTTTGGCCTTTATACTCGGCGGCGTTTTTTCGGCCTCATTTTCTAAGATGGCAACTTTTCAGCATTATGGGATTGTATTTAATCAATCCATGAGAAATGTGGGTTCCGTACTGGGGGAAGAAGCACCTCGGCGCAGCAATCTTTTATCTGAGGCTGATGCAGGAGATATTGTCTTTAAAGATGTCAGCTTCAGCTATGACAAGGATAACGAGGTTCTATCCTATATCAATCTGACATTCAAAGAAAACTCGTTAAATGCCATTGTTGGTTCGTCCGGTTCCGGCAAGAGTACCCTTGCCAACTTAATTATGGGGTTTTGGGAACCTGACAGCGGAATGGTTTCTATTGGCGGTAAAAATATTGCAGATATGACAGAGCAGACATTAGCCGGACTTGTGTCAATGGTTCAACAGGATGTTTTTCTATTTAATCTTTCCATTGAGGAAAACATACGAATCGGAAAACCGGATGCGACCCTGGAAGAAATTATGGAAGCGGCAAAACGTGCTCAAATTCACGATTTTATTGTAAGCCTGCCGAAAGGATACGACACAATGGCAGGCGAAGCCGGAGTGAAGTTTTCAGGCGGAGAAAAACAACGAATATCCATTGCTCGCATGATTCTGAAGAATGCGCCGATTATCATTCTGGATGAAGCGACTGCTGCTATTGATCCCAATAATGAACATTTGATTCAAAAAGCAATTAGCAATCTTGGGAAAGACAAAACCATTATTACCATTGCCCACCATTTAAACACCATTGTCGGAGCCAATCAAATTATCGTAATGGATGCAGGGAAAGCTGTGGCAGCAGGTACCCATGAAGAACTGCTGGCAACATGCCCTCTCTATGCAGAAATGGTTGAGCAGCAAAACAAGGTGGATACCTGGCAGATCAAGGAGGAACTCGTATGATAAAGAATATTTTGGGGATGATGTCCCGTAAGGGAAAAGGTATGATGGCGGCAGCCATACTCTTTTATACCCTGTATGCACTGTCGGGAACAGCTATCATGGTTGTGGTGCTTGACTTCATCAATAAGCTTATTGGCGGCCAGACAATCAATCAATCTTCCTATTGGATTCTTTTGTTCTCGCTGTTGGCTGCAAAAGGAATTTTCAGTGTGATTGGAGATACAACAAAGCACTTTGCCGGATTTGATATTGTTGAGCAAATCCGTGGGGGCATTATTCTGAATCTTAAAAGATTCTCCCTTAGCTTCTACTCTCAGGAGCGTTTGGGTGAAATCAGCACTGTCATCCATAAGGATGTTGACAACATGGAAGGTGTTGTAGGTCACATGTGGTCCCGTATGGGCAGCGACTTTCTCGTGGCACTCATTTTGGGAACAGGACTTTTCATTGTTGACTGGCGTATGGGATTGGCCATGATATCTCTACTACCGGCAGGATTCTTAGTACTTGCAAACGGAATAAAATCCGGAAAAGCGCTTCAAAAGAAAAATCAGGACGATTTAGCCGATATGGTGAGCCTGTTTGTGGAATATGTAAAGGGAATTCCACTACTGAAAGCCTTTAGTGAAAGTGGAAACTTCCGGCAAAGCCTGAAAACAAGTGCTGAGAACTTTGGTGAAAGCAGCAAAAAATCAGCAAGATCTGTGGCAGTCTACTTAGGACGCTATGCGCTCTTTTTAGAACTTTCCTTTGCGATTATGGCTATTTTAGGTATTTGGCTGGTTTATCAGGGAAGCTTGTCTGTTTTTACCTATCTGTTGTTTGTCATTGTAAGCAGGGAGTTTTATAAGCCCTTTGCCGGAATGGAGGCTCATTGGACAAATTATCTTAAGGTTACAGACAGCTATTGCCGGATTTTAACTGTGCTGGAAGCCCCTGTTGTGGAGCAGCCCCCACAGCCCAAAACTTTAAAGGTTTTTGATATTGACTTTGATAAGGTACGGTTCTTTTATGAAGAAGGCGAATTTGAATTGCAGAATGCAAGTTTTCATCTAAAGCAAGGGACGCTTACTGCTCTTGTAGGACCTTCCGGCTCGGGTAAAACCACTATTACCAACCTGCTTTTGCGCTTTTGGGAGCCGCAGCAGGGTCATATCCGCATTGGTGGTATCTCCATTCAAGATATGGATTATGACGAGCTTTTGGGACACATCAGTATCGTCATGCAGAATGTCATGCTATTTGCAGATACCATAGAAAACAATATCAAAATCAGTAACCGCAATGCCACAAGAGAGCAGGTAATTACCGCAGCGAAGAAAGCGATGATACACGACTTCATTATGGGACTTCCTGGGGGATACGACACACGTGTGGGTGAAAACGGAGTAGGTCTTTCTGGTGGGCAGAAACAGCGTATTTCTATTGCCAGAGCATTCTTAAAGGATTCTCCCATTGTCATACTGGATGAAATCACGAGCAATGTTGATCCGGTCAATGAAGCTAAGATACAAATAGCTATCAGCAATCTTGCAAAGAACCGAACTGTTTTAGTTATCGCCCATCATTTGCGCACCATTCGCACAGCAGATAACATCCTTGTGTTTGAGAAAGGCGACATCGTTCAGTCTGGGACTCATAATGCCCTGCTTGCAAAGGAAGGACTTTATAAAGAACTGTGGGAATCTCAAGAACAGGCAAAGCAGTGGAACATTGCTGGTCTCAGACAATGTGGCATGACAAGCCCGGCAAAGGCGTTTTAAGTCTGCTCTTTGCTGTCCAAGGAAGACGCTGCATCCACAGGACACTTTGTACTTTAGAAAATCACTTGAAAGATAATCCTAAAACCCACTATAATTCGCTATAAATAGTAAGTTGACACGTTTTCACAAGAGAGCTTGTCAACTTTTTTAGTTTTAAAACAGACAGGAAATCAGATATAATAAAAAGATAAGTTGATTCTGACATTGAAAAGACATAAGTGATTGATATAGTAATGGTCGTTATGTAAGGAGGGCTGATTATGGAAAAGCTATTGATTGTGGATGACAATAAACAAATAGGATCAATCCTAGAAGAATACGCTAAAAAAGAAGGATATCAGACGATCATAGCAACGGATGGTGAAGAGGCGATCAGAAAATTCGAAGAAGAAAAGCCGGATATTATTTTGCTTGATGTCATGATGCCGAAAAAAGATGGCTTCTCCGTCTGCCGTGAAATCCGTCTTACCTCCAATGTACCGATTATAATGATTACCGCTCGCGGTGAAGATTTCGAAAAAATTATGGGCTTAGAGATCGGTGCAGATGATTATATTGTAAAGCCGTTCTCCCCGGGAGAAGTGATGGCGAGAATCAGAGCAATCATGCGCCGTATTGTCAGAGAGGAAAAACAGGAACAGCTTTTTATCTATGATAATTTAACGATCAGCCTGGATCATTATACGGTAATCGTAAATGATGATTTAGTGCCTTTAACAAAAAAAGAAATTGAAATTCTTTGGACTCTGGCTACAGCAAAGAATAAGGTCTTTTCTCGTGAGAATCTTTTAAACAGCCTTTGGGGATATGATTATTTGGGAGACGATAGAACAGTAGACAGTCACATTAAGCGGCTTCGTGCAAAGCTTATGAAATATGAGCACCCCACATGGGATATTAAAACAATATGGGGTGTCGGATATAAGTTTGGAGTGATTGCAGATGAAAAAAAGTAAAATTGCATTAAAGTTAAGTTTTAATTTTGCAGCAGCGCTCTTGCTGTTTTCCTTTATAATAGGAAGTGTTTTTCTTGTCCTATTTAAAAATTATACGGTAGAGGTTCATAAAAATGAACTTCAAAATTACGCAGAATCCTTAGCGAAAGCGTTATCTGACGAAGGTACTGATGGGTTTGGAAACCATATGGGTGGATATGGGGCGTATTTACGCTTTATTGGTGAAATTGCAAATACTGATGTGTGGATTGTAGATGAAAACCTTAATTTACTCACGGTAGGTAAAGGAAACAAAATGATGAATGGGCGATATAATTTTACCGATTTACCTGAAAACGCCAGTGAGTTGATTGATGAGGTATTGCAAGGTGAGACGACATTCAGCAAAGACTTTAGTAATATATTGTCACAACCTACCTTAACTGTAGGCGCACCGATTAAAAATGAAAATGGAGGTATTTGGGGTGTTGTACTTCTTCACTCTTCTGTAGAAGGATCAGCGGACGCGGTCAATCGAGGACTTGGTATTTTGGGCATCAGTATTGTTTTAGCACTTGCAGTCACTTCAATATTATCAATCATTCTCTCTTATTCTTTTACAAGACCGCTTTCAAGGATGAAACAAGTAGCATTGCGCCTTTCCCAGGGAGATTATTTTGTACAGTGTGGGATCAATCGAGAAGATGAGATCGGAGAGCTTTCTGATATTTTAGATTTGCTTGCCGCTCGATTGAAAGAAGCAAGCAGGCAGAGTGAGAAATTAGAGCAGCTGCGTCGTGATTTTGTCGCTAACATTTCGCATGAACTGAGAACGCCGATTACGGTTATGCGTGGTTCGTTGGAAGCGTTACATGAAAAAGTAGTAACTGAACCGCAGAAAGTTGAAGAATATTATATTCAAATGATTGATGAAGCGAGGTTTTTAGAGCGGCTTGTCGGCGATTTATTAGACTTATCAAGACTTCAAAATGCCGATTTTATCGTGAATCTGTCACCTGTTATTCTTTGCGATGTTCTTTCTGATGCAGCGAGAAGTGCGAAGCAGCTTGCGCAGGAGAAACAGATAGAGATTCAAACAGAGATGCCGGAGCCTTGCATGTGCATCCAAGGGGATTATGGCAGGCTGCGTCAAATGTTTCTCATTATTTTGGATAATGCTATTAAATTCTCACCGGAGAATACAGCGGTGCATATTTCGGTGATCGGACAAAGAGTTCTGATTCGTGATCATGGTCCGGGAATCGAATTACAGCATATTCCGCATATCTTTGAGCGGTTTTATAAAGCACAGGGAACGCAAAATAAATCAGGAACAGGTCTGGGACTTGCGATTGCAAAGCAAATTGCAGAAAGGCATAATATCAAACTATCGGTTGTAAATCATAGCGACGGCGGCGCAGAATTTACATTTGAACTACCTATGTCGTAACGGAGCAGACTCTTATTTCAAGAATAAAAATCAAGCAGCAAATCACATTTTCATGTGATTTGCTGCTTGATAGAAAAAAGGCGGACGTTAATACTTATTACTGGACGAAGCATCGTCAAAATGATCTGTAAATGCTTCCTCATAGGTAAAGTTCGTATTTGTATGGTCGATCAAATCACTGTAATCGGAAACATGGATATCCTCGGATTGATTCAATTTGAATCTTGCAATTAACTCCTTTAAAAGGTTTGATTGACTGGATAACTCTTCACTTGCTGCGGCACTTTCTTCAGCAGTTGCAGCATTTGTTTGCACTACCGCAGATATTTGTTCGACTCCCATATTAACTTGAGCAATAGAAGTTGCCTGATGGTCAGATGCCTTTGTGATCTGATCTATGATCTCCACTGTTTTAGCGGCTACTTCTGCACTGGATTCTAAGGAGTGTGCAGTTCGATTGGCAATGGATGAACCATTTTCAACAGCATAGATGGTTTCCTCAATGAGTGAGGTTGTGGTTTTAGCAGCCTCGGCGGATTTACCTGCTAGGTTCCTGACTTCGTCGGCAACAACTGCAAAGCCCTTTCCAGCAGATCCGGCACGTGCAGCTTCAACTGCAGCATTTAACGCAAGAATATTTGTTTGGAATGCAATATCATCAATGACTTTAATAATTTTAGATATTTCATTCGACTTTAATGTAATATCACTCATTGCTTTTAACATATCGTTCATCTCATCCGTGCTCTTCTGAAGCTCTTTTCCGGCTAGTTCTGTCATCTCATTTGCTTGCTTTGCATTGTCTGCATTTTGCTGAATTTCAGTAGTGATTTCAGAAATAGATGCAGATAGTTCTTCAATTGAGCTGGCCTGCTCGGTTGCACCTTGTGAAAGAGCTTGTGCACCATTTGCAACTTGATCCGAACCGCTGGCAACTTGATCAGCTGATTGATTCATCTGTAAGAAAGTAGCATTTAGGTTAGAAAGCAAGGCTTGCATATTTGTTTTCACCTTGGAAAACTGACCAACGTAATCTTTTTGCAATTCAATCATAAGATTGCCTTGTGATATTTTATTGAGTGCGTTCGAAATTTCATCAATGTATCCTTGGTAATTCATTAATTGCTGAATTGTAAGATTGAAGGCATTCGCAAGTTGACCGACTTCATCTTTTGAATTGATAGAAAGTTCTACGTCAAAGTGACCGTTTGCAATTTTTTGAGCCGCATTGGTAACTTGTTTAATCGGCTTTGTAATCTTCGAACTTATGAAATAAGTAACGGCAACTCCAATAATAAGGGAAATCAAGGAAAAGGTGACTAATAAAAATTTAATTGCATTGATCTCTTTTAGAATTTCACTGCTTTCAATTCCGACAGCAACAATCCAGTCGGTTCCCTCAATAGGAGCATAGGCAACAATTTTATTAATGCCGTTGTATGTATATTCTCCGCTTCCTGATTCACGATTGGTCATGGATTTTGTTAAAGCGCCTAATTCTTCAAGTGCCTGGTCAGTTTTGGCATCTTCAATAAAGTTTTCTTTACTTAAAACTAAATCTTTATTTTCATGACCCACCATAGTACCTTGATTATTTATGATATAGGCATATCCGGTTTCACGATAACTGATCCTGCTGGCAATGTCGGATAAAATTTGCCCGTTCTTTGTTCCGTAAAAGATACCGGAGACTTGTCCGTTTTTATAAACGGGGGCAGCGTAAATAAGTGCTAACTCATTTGTTGAGCTGTTGACAATCAGATCAGAAACAGCGATTTGACCGTTCATAGCGGATTTAAAAAATTCTTGATTTGCGTAATTAGCGGTTTCTTTTTTTGCGTCAAAGGCAATGCTGTTACCAGCTTTGTCGATAAATCCAAAGTTTAGATATCCTGTTCTCGCTGCTTCTGATTCGAAAAATGTTGATTTTTGTTCGAAAGAAGCGTCAGCATCAGTGAGCATTGGATTTTGCGCTAAGGCATCCACATAAGTAAGCTCACCGTTGTTTTCGGATTGAAGATAATTCGCCTCTTGTTTTGCAATTTCTTTTAGGTCACCATGAGTCCCGGTAATTAAATTTTTACTGGTCAGGTAAATGGAGGATATTCCTAAAGAAGATGTTAAAATTAGTATCAGTGTTGTAAAGATAATTATTAGCTTGCTTTTTAATGATTTCATGTCACAGAACCTCCTAAGTCTAATATTTTAATCATTGCCAATCTCTATAAACACTTATTACCCCATTTGTAATTCTTGAAACGAATTGTTTTTTTAGAAAATTGTAAGAAGATATAAATTAAGTTTAGTAAGTATATCATGCAAAAAATAGCGGGTCAATAAAGATAGACCAGAGTAAAACATGGTAATTTTTGTATTATCTATACCCTATAATTTTGTCAAAAAGTCTTTTTGAGAAAGTGTATTTTAGAGGAGGAATGAAACCACAATAAGATAAATAAACTATATTGACAGAGAACAAAATAAGTTTAGCTGAAAAATGCTAATAATAGATGCGAATCAAATAAAGGACGGGGTGATGTGATGAAAGTTGATTTTAAAATAAGAGTGTCGGTTCTGCTTACTTTTATATTGATGATAGCAGTCAATATACTTGCAAATGCAATTCCCATTAATGGTGTAACGACTGCTGAGGTAGCCGATTTTTACGCCAATTTGTTTACACCGGCGCCGATTACTTTTGCTATTTGGGGCCTCATTTATTTACTTCTTTTTGGCTACACTATTTATCAGTTTATTTATAAAGGAAGAAATATTACGGCACAGCTGATGAACCGAATCGGAATTTATTTTTTGATTTCGTCATTGTCAAATGCGGCTTGGATCCTTTGCTGGCATTATTTTAAAATTCCTTTCTCAATGATCTGCATGCTCCTTATTTTAATTTGTTTAATAAAGATTGCATCGGAGAATGCAAAAATGCAATTTTCTTTAAAGGAATGGTTTTTCATTCGTTTGCCTTTCAGTATATATTTTGGCTGGATAACGGTAGCGACCATTGCAAATGTGGCGACGCTTCTTGTTTATCTAAAATGGGACGGATTTGGTATTTCAGAAGTGATATGGACCGTAATTGCAGTTTCATTGGGAGCAATCATCGGTATTCTGACCATGCTGCTGTATAGAGATATGGCTTATGGTTTTGCTGTAATATGGGGATTCATTGGGATTTTAATAAAACAGCTGTCACCAAGCGGATTTCAGGGGGAATATAAAGCTATTATTTTAACTGTGTCTGTAGCCATTCTTTTATTATTCATTGCGGAAGTATACTTATTTCTTTCTAAACTTCGCATGAAAAAATAAATACAAAAGCTGCGACTGCTTCTCCTTTACAGAAAGATTAAATTGTCGTTTTTTGTCTTTATAATAGTTGACAGGAAAATTGAAAAGCGAGATAATGATATGATAAGAAAAAAGGGAGGAGCATTAATGGAAAAGAGATTGTATAAATCGAGAGACGACCGTGCAATTATGGGAGTATGCGGCGGCATTGCAGAATACTTTGAAATTGATTCTGTGATCGTTCGTTTGCTGGCGGTTGTATTTATTTTTATGGCTGGCGCAAGCATTTGGGCTTATATTATAGCAGCAATTGTAATACCGGAAAGACCGATAAAAATGATGAACGAAGAGTATGGTTCAACCTACGAAAACGGTGAATATAATGCGGCAGAGGAAAAATCGTCTACGACAGAAAAAGGAAGACATAGCTCAAAGCTGGCAATCGGAGCAGTATTTTTGTTCTTAGGACTTTACTTGCTTTTGAAAATATTTGTACCGTATTTTGATGGCAGAATTATTATGGCAATCGCCTTTATTCTGATTGGTATCGGTGTAATTGCGACCAAATAAATAATGGAAAGGAGATCTTTTATGTATAGAAAAGGAATGAAAATGGAGATTGTAGTACACATGGAGGTATGTGTAAAATAATACTCTTACAAGATACCTCCAAACGCATTTAAATTGTATTTAGGAGGATTATATCATTGAATAAATTAGATTGTTATGGAGTAAGCGAGCGCTTCTTAGGGGAAGCAAGCTTATATCCTGCTTTTGAATTGGGGAGAGTCATTTCTCAATATAGAAAGCTGTATAAGATTATAACAAATAAGGGAGAAGTTTTTGCGGAGGTATCCGGTAAATTTCGTTATGAGATACGTTACTTGTGTGATTATCCTGCAGTTGGTGATTTTGTAATGCTGGATCAAGCTAAGGAGCAGTCAGGAAATCGGATGATCCATAATGTGCTTACCAGAAAAAGCTCTTTTGAAAGGACTTCTGTCGGCGCAAAAGATCAAACGCAGGTGGTTGCTGCAAATATTGACTATATTTTTATTTGCATGTCATTAAACCTTGATTATAATTTGCGCAGGCTGGAGCGGTATCTTTCGATTGCATGGAACAGCGGAGCAACCCCCGTTATCATCCTGACAAAGTCGGATTTATGTATCAATATTGAGCAGAAGCTTATTGAAATGGATCAGGTAGCAATTGGTGTTGATGTCATAGTCGCTTCCGGAATGGAGGGGGATTCATACCTTCAATTATTAAAATATTTCAAACGTGGTGTAACGGCTTCTTTTATTGGCTCTTCTGGAGTCGGAAAATCAACGCTGATCAATCGTCTAGCAGGGAAAGAAATTCTTTTGACTTCTGAAATCGGCAAAGACGATAAAGGGAGACATACAACAACGCACAGAGAATTAATTCCCCTTCCACAGGGTGGAGTTGTTATTGATACACCGGGAATGCGGGAATTAGGGGTTGATTCAGTTGATTTGGCAAAGGCTTTTGCAGATTTAGAAAAATTAGCTGAGTCGTGCCGATTTAAGGATTGTTCCCATAAGGATGAACCGGGATGTGCAGTAAGGGACGCAATTGAAAAGGGAGAAGTTGATCGCAAGAGACTGGAAAGTTATCATAAGCTTAAAAAAGAGGCACGTTATGATGGATTGACATCTAAACAAATAGAAACAGAAAAGCTGAATTCGATGTTCCAAGAATTCGGTGGCATGAAGAATGCAAGAAAGTATATAAAGAAGCATAATAAACGAAGCATAAAATATTAAAAAATACAGAAGAGACTTAGGATTCCAAATTAAAAGTATATACTCCCCTTATGGTAGTCAGTGAAAAATGATATATCGTAAGGAGGAGTATATTTTTATGGGACAAGTAATTCTGAAAAAAATATTTATTTTTTTTCTTTGAATAACAATTTATAAATATAATATAAATAAAATATCATTAATTGTTGTAATATAAAGAAAAACAGGATAATTTATATGTTTGGTTTAAAAAATTTGTTTTTATTTAAAAAAATATATTAATTCAATAAAATTGTAGTGAAAGTAATTGAAGTAACATATATTAAATAATGAAAAGTTATTCATTATTTGCAATATTTAAAAATTTGAAATTACAATTAATTACATATGCTTTTTTGAAAGTATTGACTTTATATTTTCTTGGTGTTAGCATCAAACTTGATATTATAATATTTTAAGATAGATTAATAATTAATTCTTTAAATGTTTTTTGAAAGGTCAGGTGCTCTATAAAATGGAAAATCAAACCAAACCTGTTTATAAAAAGATTGATGTATTAAAATTTATTATTCCATCTGTATTAGGCATTATTTTGTTTATGATTCCCATTCAATTTGAAGGGAATTTTACAATACCTATTGCGCTTGTTGCAAAAGTAATGTCACGCGTATTGGGAGCGTTTCTTCCCGGACTATGCACTTTTATTGTTTGTATATCTGCTCTTGGCAGTCTAATCGCTTATTTTTTCAAACCTAAATTTATATTAGAAAGTAAGAGCCTTAACGGGTTTTTTAATGTACAGCTTATATGGGTGATCGCACGAATATTAGGTATGATTTTTATTTTAATGGTTTACACAGGGACCGGTCCCGAATATGTTATTTCTGCCGATACGGGTTCCTTTGTTATGGACTTATTATCTACACTTGTTCTTATCTTTGTTTTTGCAGGTCTATTGCTTCCACTGCTATTGGATTTTGGTTTACTAGAGTATGTGGGAACTTTATTGGTTAAAGTTATGAGACCGATATTTACGCTTCCGGGACGTTCTGCGGTAGACTGTATGACCTCTTGGCTGGGTGACGGTACGCTAGGTGTTATGCTGACATCACGGCAATATGAAGAAGGTTATTATTCTGCTCGTGAAGCATCTGTTATCTCAACAACCTTTTCCGCAGTATCCATTACTTTCTGTTTAGTCGTCATTGAAGAAGTTCGCATGGCGCACATGTTTGTTCCATATTATCTAAGTATCTGCTTTATCGGTGTTATCATTGCCCTTATTATTCCTCGTATTCCTCCTTTATCCGTGAAAAAAGATACATACTTTGGGGATGGAGATATACCTGACGAATCGATTCCGAAAGGTCATACAACAGGAAGCTGGGCGTTTCATAAGGCAATTGAAAAATCTCATGCAAGCGGTGGATTTAAAGAATTTATTGGAAATGGGTGCAAAAATGCCATAGATATGTGGTTTGGCGTTATGCCTATTGTTATGGCATTTGGTACTGTAATTTTAATCGTGTGTACATATACCCCTATTTTTGCCATACTGGGCAAGCCATTTGTTCCGCTGCTGAATTTTTTACAGTTGCCGGAAGCAGAGACGGCCTCCACTTCTCTTTTAGTGGGGTTTGCGGATATGTTTGTTCCGGCCATCATTGCTGGTGCACAAATTAGCAGTGAACTGACCCGCTTTGTAGTTGCGGTGATATCGGTTACACAGTTGATTTACATGTCTGAGGTTGGTGCTTTGATCCTTGGATCAAAAATACCTGTTAAACTGTGGGAGTTATTCGTAATATTTTTGGAAAGGACGCTGATTAGTCTCGTTATTGCATCTTTAATAGGAAGGTATCTTCTTCATTTAGTTTAGATAAAGAGTAATAAAGAAATAGAAAAGGCAGATAATTTTATCTGCCTTTTCTATTTCTTTTTAAACATTAAAATAAATGCAACAGTAAGCATCGCACATGTTAAAAGAACAGATTTTTCCATGAAGTGAAGTGTGATGTAACTTCCGACAATAGCGCCAAAGAGGAAAGAAAGAATGAAAAAGAAATAATGAAAGCTTTTTTTTATAGAATCCATTTCTTTATGTCGTAAGCCGTAGTAAAGCTGTTCAGAAGCGTTTCTTAAATTTCCGGTACACATTGTCGTTGAAGTAGATTTCCCATTTATGGTTCGAAAACTTTCCACTTGCATCGAGCAGACAAAAGAAATCATGACATTTGCAATCGCGTTTTCGGGCCCAACGGGAATATATGCAACAATAAGCAGAAAAATGATTTCAATTGCAATTACAATTTGCCGCCAATGAATTAGACTTTCTCTTTGTATATGGTGATTTTTAATCATTTCGACGATAAGAATGCCAAAAATAAAAGCAAAAATCGGCAGCAAATAGTAAGAAGCACTTTTCCAGTTCTGATGCATAATGTTGATACCTAGAAGTACGATATTTCCGGTTTGTGCGTTTGCGAAAACATGATCTCTCGAAATGTAGGTATAGGCATCGAGAAATCCTCCGACACAAGATAAAAGAAAACCCAAAAGAAGGGATTCCGATGGCTGATGGGGGGTGGAATCTAAGTATTTCATATAAGAAAACCTCTTACAAAAAAGTTAAAAAGTGAAAGAAGCTGTTCTTCTTTTCAGAAGAACAGCTTTTTATTTATTAAGAAATATTTTGTTGGGATACAATGTTTTTGGATCAGTGTGTCTCATTATATTTTTTAATTCCCAGAGCAAGAAGATCCATTGCTCTTTCAAGATCTTTTTGATTGAGCACGTAAGCAAGGCGGACTTCATTTTTACCGGAACCCGGAGTTGCATAGAATCCACCGCCAGGAGCAAACATAACTGTTTCGCCGTTATCATCAAATTCAGTTAACAGCCAGATAAGAAACTCTTCTGCATCTTCAACGGGAAGCTTTGCCATAACATAAAATGCACCTTGAGGCGCTTTGCATACGACACCTTCAATCTGAGAAAGCTTTGCATAGATAGTATCCCTTCTTTTCTTGTATTCTTCTCTTACTTCATCAAAGTAAGTTGCAGGAACACCATAAAGTGCAGCGGAAGCAATTTGATCCAAGGTTGGAACAGAAAGTCTTGCTTGGCAGAATTTCATAATATGCTGCTGTAATTCTTTGTTCTTAGTAATGACAGTACCGATTCTTGCACCGCAGGCACTGAATCTCTTGGAAACAGAGTCAATGATGATGACATTATCCTGAATGTCTTCAAAATGTCCCATGGAGGCTAATTTTTCACCGCCATATACAAATTCTCTGTAAACTTCGTCACCGATTACAAATAAATTGTGCTCTTTAGCAATATCAGCAATTAAACGCATTTCTTCCTGTGTCAAAACAACACCGGTTGGATTTCCTGGATTTGTGAACATAATTGCTCTAGTATTTTCATTGATGCAAGCTTCAATTTTTTCTCTTACAGCATAACGGTAACCTTCATCTACTGAAGTCGTCAAAGGTCGGATATTCGCACCGGTTGCCTTTACAAAGGTATTGTAGTTTGGATAGAAAGGCTCTGGAATAATAATTTCATCGCCATTATCAAGGATACAGTTTAAGACAATCTGTAATGCTTCACTGCCTCCTGTTGTGACAACAATGTCACTTTCCGCATAGTCAATACCAATTCCTTTATAGTATTTTTGAATTGCCTGCACCATTTCAGGAATACCGGGAGAAGGAGCGTATGCAAGAACAGGGGCATTAAAGTTTTTAACAGCTTCAAAAAATGCTTCCGGTGTTTTAATGTCAGGCTGTCCGATGTTCAACTGATAGATTTTTTTTCCCTTTTTTTTAGCTTCTACGGTATACGGGTAGAACTTACGGATCGGGGAAAGATTACATTGCTTAATCTTGCTTGAAAATTTCATGCGAAATACCTCAACTTTCCTATTTACATTTTGTATTTGACGTTTTTTACGCAAATATCCACTGCGATAAGTATATCAAGAAATAACATTTCTTGAAACCCCGTAATGAAAAAAAGTACAATATTTTTTGTGGTTTTTTTTCTTGAAAAGGAAAACAAGCTATGGTACACTACAGCTAGTAGTTATGTGGATTGGTAGGATAGAAAAAAGTAAGGAATTTGTACGGCGGTACTGCTATTTTGCTATAGGTACTGCTCTTTTTTTATCAAGATTGAACTGGGAGGTATGTAGGAAAATGATATGGAGTGATATGGAAACTCTGGATAGAGAGCAATTTCGAGAAATTCAATTAGAACGGTTGAAGAAAACCGTTGCCCGTGTATATAATAATGTACCGTTTTATCAGAAGGCATTCAAAACGGCAGGAGTTGAACCTGGTGACATCAAAGCACTGGAAGATGTCTCAAACCTTCCAATGACGGTTAAGCAGGATTTTCGTGACAATTATCCATTTGGTCTCTTTTCTTCTCCACAGGAAGAAATTGTACGTTTTCATGCGTCATCAGGAACGACCGGAAAACCTACGGTAGTCGGTTATACAAGAAACGACATGGATATGTGGTCAGAATGTGTCGCCCGCCTGGTGAGTATGGCAGGTGTTACGAATAAAGATACCGCTCAGATTTCGTTTGGATATGGGTTGTTTACGGGAGCGCTGGGTTTGCAGCAGGGACTAGAGCGTGTAGGCGCATCTGTTATTCCTATGTCAAGCGGGAATACAAAGAAACAAATTATGATTATGAAAGATTTTCGAACCAGTGCATTAATCAGTACACCTTCCTATGCACTTCATATGGCAGAGATTGCACGAGAGATGGGGATTGAACCGAAAACGGACTTAAATATAAAAATTGGATTATTCGGAGGTGAAGGCTCAACGGAGGCGATGCGCAAGGAACTGGTTGACAGCTGGGGATTATTTGCAACAGAAAATTACGGAATGAGTGAATTAATCGGACCTGGTGTTTCCGGAGAATGTGAAGCACTTTGTGGAATGCATATAAATGAAGACCATTTTTTGCCGGAAATCATTGATCCGAAAACGGGTAAAGTACTGGGCGAAGGAGAAGTAGGCGAGCTTGTTATCACAACAATCACGAAAGAGGCACTGCCGATTATTCGTTACAGAACAAAAGACATCACTTCGCTGCACTATGAAAAGTGTAAATGCGGAAGAACGACGGTTCGGATGTCAAAGATTCAGGGCAGAAGTGATGATATGTTGATACTGGGAGGCGTTAATGTCTTTCCTTCACAGATCGAAGAGGTACTTCTTAATACGAATGGTATTGGGCCGCATTATCAAATTAAGGTATTTAAAAAAGGTTATCTTGATAAAATTGAAGTAGATGTTGAGTTGGTCGATGCAAATCTTTTGGATTCTTTCTCACTTTTAGAAGAATTAAAAAATACGATCAGAGGGAGACTTCGTACCGTTCTTGGCATTGATGCAAAAGTTACCTTGCTTGAGCCTAGAAGCTTAGCACGTTTTGAAGGAAAAGCGCAGAGAGTTATTGATATGAGGGGGGCGAAATAATGCTGGTAAAACAAATTTCTATTTTTATCCCAAACGAAAAGGGGTCTTTGGCGAAATTGACTTCTATATTAGTAAAGAACCATATTGATATTCGGGCAATTTCTGTTTTTGACACAACGGAATTCGGAATTTTAAGGATGGTAGTGGATAATCCGGAGGAGACGGTGGCTATATTAACAAAAGAAGGAGTTGTCGCAAAGATAAGTGATGTTTTAGCGGTAGAGCCGGAAGACAAACCGGGTAGTCTGGATGCAATTTTTCAGATTTTGAGCGAAAATGATATTAATATTGATTATATTTACTCTTATGTCATGCGTATGAGAGAGCTTCCATATATTGTTTTGAAAACGGATCATATGGAAAAGGCAGCAAAGGTTCTTTCAGAACGAGGCATTAAAGTGATACAATAAAAAGTGGCAATTGCCACTTTTTTTTTATAATCAATTATAATTTATTTTGTTTTATCCGATCATTCATAGTACAATTAACATCAATAAATGTGATTTGCTTAATTAAAGTAAAAAATTTAAATAAAATATTATTGGGGGGATTATGAAACAGTATCGCGATGCAGGAGAAAAATACATTTTAACTGTTCTTCTTATACTTATATCCATTCCATTTTGGCTTCCGCTCCTGATTGGTGTAGTTGACAAATATTATTTTACGCCTACGAGAACGATTGAAGATACATGGGATATAGACATTCCTGCTGGTTTTCGGCAAATTTATCACGTAGATACAGACAGCTTCTATGCAAAGGGAATGGGGTATACCCTTTATGAAGTCACAGAAGCAGAGGAGTCATTTGTAAAAGGGTTTTCATTCACAAAAGAATCATCATTAGAAGATAATACCAATGAGATAATAAGCGATTTGTCCATTCCAAAAAGCTATTGCCCACCTTTCGATGAGTTCTATTTTTCTTTGCAAAAATATAAAAAACAAAGCGGAAGCCACTTAGTTGTTCTGTATTTTCCCGATGCAAAACGGTGTTTTTTCATAGAATCTTATAGTTGGGATAGTCCGCCGCAGGGATATGAATCAAAACGATAGAAATCGATGAAGTGCATTGAAAAGCTGCCATGCTAGAAAGGCTGGTAGGATTTGACGGAGTATGATAAAATAATAAAGCCTTCTGATACAAAATGGCTTTCATGCATAGGATGAAGTATCAGTTGATTTTAAAAACTTATTGACACAGAAAAGTTTAAACAAGGAAAGGGAAAGACATGGAAATTAGCCAAAGTGATCTAAAGTACCTAGAGCTGTTATCAGAGCAGTATAAAACTGTCGGCGAAGCCAGTACCGAGATCATTAATCTAATGGCAATTTTAAATTTGCCAAAAGGTACCGAACATTTTATCAGTGACCTGCATGGAGAATATGAATCATTTCTTCATATTATAAAGAATGCATCCGGCGTTATTAAATTGAAGATTGATGAGACTTTTGGAGAACGGATGACTCCGGAACAAAGAAAGTCACTTGCCACTTTGATTTATTATCCAGAGCAAAAGCTAGAGATTATGAAGCAGGAGGTTTCCGATTTAGATGCCTTTTATCGAGAAACACTAGCAGTCTTGATTGAACTATGCGGAATCATTACATTTAAATACACGAGATCTTATGTAAGAAAGCAAGTTCCAAAGGAATATGCTTATATTATAGAAGAATTGCTTTACGGATTAAGCAGAAGTGAGAGCGAAAACAAGCTGCAGTATCGGCAAAGCATTATCAATACAATTATTGAAATCCATGCTGCGGATGATTTTATTATTAAAATGTCAGAGCTGATTTCACGAATCAGCGTCAACCGTCTGCATATCATAGGCGATATTTTTGACAGAGGCCCTGGCGGCGATATTATTTTGGAAGCGCTGATGAATCATCACAGCGTAGATATTCAATGGGGAAATCATGATATCTTATGGATGGGCGGTGCAGCAGGGAATAAGTCATGCATTGCCAATATTATAAGAATTTGCACACGCTATGATAACTTACATACGCTGGAGGTTGGCTACGGAATCAGCATTCGGCCTTTGGTAACCTTTGCATTGAGCACCTATGCGGATGATCCGTGCCCGAATTTCAAACCAAAGGTAAGCACGACGGATGCATTATATGCCAGTGATGTGAATTCTCTTGCAAAAATTAATAAAGCGATCGCGATTATTCAGTTCAAATTGGAAGGCCAATTGATTGAAAAGCACCCCTTCTATGAAATGGATGAACTGCGTTTGCTGCACAAGGTAAATTATCAAAATGCAACGGTAGAGATAGACGGAAAAGTATATGAGTTAAACAATAAATTCTTCCCGACGATTGATCCGGAAGATCCGTATAAGCTGACAGAAACGGAAGAAGCAGTAATGAACCGCTTGCAGCAGGCATTTTTAGAGAGCGAAACACTGCAACGGCACATACAATTTTTATTTGCAAAGGGCAATATCTATAGCTGCTATAATGATAACCTGCTATTCCATGGCTGTATCCCAATGGAGCTTGACGGTTCTTTTTCAGAAATCAAAACAAGCACCGGAACGATGAAAGGAAAGGCTTGGTTGGATCACGCAGAGCAGATTGTACGCGAAGGATATTTTGGAGAAGAAGGAACTCCGCAGAAAGAGCGTGGGGTTGATTATTTCTGGTATTTATGGTGTGGATATAAGTCACCGCTTTTCGGAAAGAAAAAAATTACAACCTTTGAGCGTTGCTTCATAGATGATGAATCAACCTGGTATGAAGCAAAAAATCCATATTATAAGCTCATAGATGATGAAGAAATTGTGGATAAAATGGTTGAAGAGTTTGATCTGCCGAAAGGTGAGGCGCGCATCATTAATGGACATATGCCGGTAAGCAAGGGAACCAGTCCGGTTCATGCAAACGGGAGAGTTTTTGTAATCGACGGCGGGTTTGCAAAGCCATACCAAAAAAAGACGGGGATTGCGGGATATTCGCTGATCTATAATTCATACGGCTTTATTCTAACATCACATGAGCCGTTTGAATCTGCTAAAATTGCGGTAGAGCAGGAAAAGGATATTCATGCTACAATGGTTGCAAAAGAAGACATTACAGAACGTATCTTAAATAAAGACACAGATCTTGGCAGACAGATGCAGGGAAAGATTGCAGACCTGAAGAAGCTGCTGCATGCATACCGCTGCGGTATGGTGAGACAGAAAGCTTAAGTATGGCCAAGAAATAGGAAGAAGAGAAACAAAAAGCAGGTAAGGAGAGCATAGTAGATTCCCCTTACCTGCCTTTATTATATGAAGAAAGTTAAAAGCATGTTGATTACGATTTATAAAATTGTGACACCATCAATGAGCTCTTTTTCCATCTCGATACGGTGGAATGGAGTATTGATTCCCGGCTGACCTCCGGTATGCAGGAAAATAATCGTTTCTCCTTTTTTTATTTTTCCTTGCTGTACCATATCTAAAATAGCGGCAAAGGTTTTTCCTGTATAGCAGGGATCTAAAATAATCGCTTCTTTGCGAGCCATCTTATAGATTGCTTCTCGAACCTTTTGATTCGGTTTGTTATAACCCTCTCGAATATAGTCCGTTTCTACATCGAAATCAGATGCTGACGGAGTGAGAGGAAGACTGTAAAAATCTTTTATCTTTTTAAAATAGTTCATGAGATGAATTTCTTTTTCTTCTTCAAAAGGCAGAATCGCAATACCCGTTAAAGCCAAAGGAGAATTCTCATTTTTTAAGCCGCAGAAAAGTCCCATGTAGGTCCCCATACTTCCTACCGTTGAAATTACCCTAGCATTTTCTAAATCCAGAGTCTCTGCCTGTTTTGTCAGCTCCATTGCACATTCATAATAGCCTAACATTCCTAACTCGTTGGAACCTCCGATTGGGATCGGATATACAACTTCACCTTCCAATTCATACCGCTTGCTTATTTCTTTGGTCAATTCATCGTATTGCAGGGAAACATCCCGGCCATCACTTTTCTTTAGAACAACTTCTGCTCCCATCAAGCGATCTAAGAGTATGTTTGCAGATACTTCACCGGGGTATTCATCAATGCATAAAATGACACATTTCATACCATGCTTTGCAGCAACAGCAGCGGTTAGGCGGCCGTGATTGGTTTGTGCTCCGCCCAAAGTTAAGAGCGTGGTTGCACCCTTTTGTTTTGCATCATAAAGGAAGTATTCCAATTTTCTCAGTTTATTTCCACCCATGCCGATTCCGGTCAGATCATCTCGTTTTATATACAGCTCTATTTGTAATTCTTTTGAGAGCGTCGGCAAATATTCCAAAGGCGTTGGCAGATGAAGAAAATTAATTTTTTCATGATTAAGCAACATAGGTATATTCTCCTTTTTATTTTTATGTTACGATACAATTGTAAAGAATGAAAACAGATACATTTCGGCATATTAAAAGAATATGGGGAAATCTGTACTTGCTTGCATTATATACCTAAATTACTGGAAAGAGAAGCATAATTTTGGTTTTAAAAGGGAGAAAACGGGTATATACAAAAACGTTATATTGTTAGTTATGAAAAGTGCTGATGATATAGAATGGGGGAAAGAAAGGAAAGGGTAAAAATGAAGACAGTAGAGTTAACAAAAGACTTACATTGGATTGGGACATTGGATCCTGACTTGAAAGTATTTGACATCATTATGTATACAGAATTTGGAACAAGCTATAATTCTTATTTGATTCGAGGATCAGAAAAAATAGCTATTTTTGAAACGGCAAAAGAGAAGTTTTTTGATGAATACTTAGAAAGATTAAAAACATTGGTTTCAATTGAAGATATCTCTTATATTGTTGTAAATCATACTGAACCCGATCATTCCGGATCGATTGCGAAGCTATTGGAATTGAATCCAAAAATTAAGATTGTAGGTTCTGCAGCTGCGATTAATTTTGTAAAAGAAATCTGCAATCGGGATCTGCATTCGGTTGTAGTGAAAGACGGAGATACTTTGTCTTTAGGGGATAAGACGCTTCGCTTTATAAATGCACCGAATCTGCACTGGCCGGATAGTATATATACTTATATTGAAGAGGAAAAAACACTGGTTACATGCGATTCCTTTGGCGCACATTATTCTTTAGAAAAAGTTACGAATGACAAAATTGAAAATAAAGAAGATTATATGAAAGCACTTCGCTATTATTTTGATAATATCATGGGACCGTTTAAACAAGATGTGCTGAAAGCCATTGCGAAGATTGATGAGCTGGATTATGTAAGGATTTGTCCGGGTCACGGACCTGTTTTGGTAGAGAATCCAAAGGAAGTGGTGGAGTATTATCGTGAATGGGCAACGGAAATAAATCCAAATAAAAAGAAGACGGTTGTGATCCCATACGTTTCTGCTTATGGATATACCGAGAGTATGGCAGAAGAAATAAAAAAAGGAATCCAGGCAGCAGGGGATATGGAAGTTCGTTTATATGATTTGGTTACGACGGATCATAAAACCGTTTTGGACGATATGTATTGGGCAGATGGACTATTATTTGGAACGCCGACGATTGTCGGTGATGCTTTAAAGCCGATTTGGGATTTGCTTACCTCTATTTTCGCCAAAACACATGGGAAGAAGCTCGCTTCTGCCTTTGGTTCTTACGGCTGGAGCGGGGAAGCAGTACCAAATGTTTTAGAACGTTTAAAACAGTTAAATATGAAGGTGTATGGAGAAGGTCTTCGTATCAGATTTAAGCCAAGCTTGGCACAATTTCAAGAGTGCTTTGAGTTTGGATTTGGATTTGGAGCCTCTGTACTTGCAGGAAAAATCGTAGATGCAAAGCCGGTGAAGGGCGCAACAAGAAAATGGAAATGCCTAATCTGCGGAGAAATTGTAGAAGGAGATGAGCCGCCTCAGGCTTGCCCTGTCTGCGGTGTAGGACCGGAGCAATTTGTTGAAGTACAGCAGGATTTGGTGACATTCCAGTCTTCTAAAGACGAGAAGTTTATCGTGATTGGAAATGGTGCAGCAGGAATGTCTGCTTGTGAAGAAATCAGAAAAAGAAATAATGTGTGTTCCATTGAGATGATCTCATCGGAAAAAGTCAATACCTATAATCGACCGATGCTGACGAAAGGAATCTTGACAGAAATTGATGATTTGAATTTCTTTGTAAAAGAAGCGGAATGGTATCAAGCGAATAATATAAAAGTAACACTGGGAGCAACTGTCAAAGAATTGCACACAAATGAAAAGACAGTAGCACTCGATAATGGAGAAACAAGAAGCTATGATAAACTGATTCTGGCAACAGGAGCCGAATGCTTCGTTCCACCGATTAAGGGCGTAGAGAAAAAAGGCGTATTTACCATTCGAAATATAGCGGATGTTCATCAGATTCAGGCGTACAAAGAAAATACAGAATCAGCCATTGTAATTGGTGGTGGCGTCTTGGGTCTTGAGACTGCATGGGAATTGCAGCAAGCAGGTATGAAAGTAGCGGTCATTGAGCTTTCTACAGGATTGATGAGCCGTCAGCTGGATGAACGTGGAAGTGAACTGTTGCAAGACGAGGTTGAGCGGGTTGGAATTTCTGTCTTTACGAATGTTGGTATTGCTGAAATCATTGGAGAGGAATATACTGAGGGCATTCGATTGACGGATGGCATTGAAATTAAAGGCGGTTTGGTCATTCTATCAACAGGGATTAAGCCGAATGTTGAATTGGCGAAAAATGCAGGACTGGAAAGCGGTCGCTCGATCATCGTAAATGAGAAAATGCAGACAAGTTCTCCTGACATTTATGCGTGTGGCGATTGTGCAGAATTCAAGGGAATTAATTATGCAATTTGGAATCAGTCACTGGAAATGGGTAAAACTGCAGGAACAAATGCGGCAGGAGATGAAGCCGTTTATGAAACAGTCATACCATCCAATGCATTTAATGGGATGAATACTTCTTTATTTGCCATTGGTGACAACGGGAAAGATCCGGAAAAAAGATACAAGAGCGTGGAACTTTTAGATGATGGAAAAGGAGTTTACGAAAAATTGTATTTCTGGAATGACCGTTTCTGCGGTGGAATACTCATCGGTGATGTGGGACGGTCTGCAAGGCTTCTCACTGCGTTCCAAGATCAGGAATCTATGAAAAGCATGCTATCTCTTTTCTAGATCGTAAAAACTAAGATATTTTGCTTCATCTTATAAAAAAATAAACTTTTTTAACTAAAAAAGGAGCCTTCGGGCTCCTTTTTGAATAGGATAAAGAGAGGTGAAAGCATTTTGATTGTATTAGATCATTTGCCGGTAATCCCGATGCGAATTACGAGTAAGTATGGAAAAAGAAAAATAGGGATTCTAGGAGCAACGATAAACCACAAAGGAATTGACCTTGGAAACAACCGAAGTGTATTGGATACTCCAATTTTTTCGGTCAGTTCAGGAAAGGTAAGTAATAACTATTGGAATGACTATCGAGGTTGGGTCGTGATCATTGATCATGGCACCTACAAGACACTGTATCAGCATTTAAAACAGCAGAGTCCGATAAAAAAAGGCGAAAAAGTTGTGGCTGGTCAGCAGATTGGTTTGATGGGGAATTCGAGTGATAAGACCAAATTATCCGTAAAAACACATCTGCACTTTGAGTTAATTATAAATGGTTTACAGGTCGATCCACAACCATATTTAGAAAAGGTAAAGAGAGTTGAGGATATGACAAGAGAAGAAGTGATTGCAATCGTCAGAGAGATATTAAACGGGAGTGAAAATTTGCCTTCACCGTGGGCAAAGAAGCACTGGGAGAATTCCATCGCAGATGGAATTGTAACAGGCGCCGGCCCGAAAAAATATGCAACGAAAGAAGAAGTTGCAGCTATGATTCAGTTATCCAAAGCGAAAAGCGATGGATGACATGAAGAGAAAGGACGATGTAGGATGAAAATCAACTGGATACTGCGGTTAAAAAACAAAGCAACTTTATCGGCGCTTCTGGCTTGTTTAGCAAGTTTTGTATATCAAATACTAGGTATCTTTGGTATTACGACATCTATTTCGCAGGATGAAGTAATGCAAATAATTGGGTTGCTAGTGAATATTTTAGTTGCGATTGGAATTGTCGTTGATCCAACTACCCCTGGAGCAAATGACAGCGATCGCGTTATGGAATATAAAGAAAAGGAATAAAAATAACGTTTTTTGGCGTATGGAAAGCCTAAAGATTCTTCAATGATAAGGAGAATATTCTAAGGTTTAAAATTTGTTGCAGGATAGCATGCTATCCTGCAACTTTCTTTAATAAGACAAGAAAAAATTATTTTTTTACATTAAAAAAGAGTGTACTGCTTTTTTATAGATACTTTTCAACTTATTATCCTAAAAGCAGCATGGACGCATATATATAGTAGTATATTAAATGATGTTTAGATAGGATGAGGTAGGACTATGAATATAAAAAAGAGTAAAGTTTATTTTAAATTAGGTTATTTTCGCATCTTCCATGCTGATCCGGATATAGTCGGTGTAGACATATATGTAGACGATAAATTGGTTGCAGAGGATTTGGTGTTTGGAGAAGCAACTGCATACCTTCCTGTGTTGAAAAATAATTATAAGGTTTCAATTTATGAAGCGGGAACGAACAACATTCTTTTGACAAGGTTTGTTTCTGTTGCAACAGATGAAATTATAACATTAGCATTAGCAGGAAGTAAAACAAGTAATGAAGACGGTGCTAATTTTTTACTGATTCCGGATGCGCACTTGATTATTAATCCTGAAAAATCAATGCTCTGTTTTATCAATTTATCTCCTAATGTACCTTCCGTTGATGTTACATTGACGGATGGAACGGTACTCTTCAGTAATGTTTCATATCGTGAAATAACTCCTTATCTTTCACTTGATCCGGGCATATATAATTTGCAGATTCGAATAACAGGAACGTCCGAGGTACTGCTGGAAGTGCCGAACATAGTTTTGGAAGCAGATACCTATTACTCCATTTACTTAATTGGGTTACTTGGAGGAGAACCACCGCTGCAAACCGTATTTCTAATGGATGGCTTCAAATAGATAAATTGATTTCACATTTTAAGAACTTTCCTCATAGTATGCCTAAGAATACTATTTTCTAAATTTATTAGGAGGGAACAATGCAAAATACTTATCTTAATCAGGGGCTGAGCCAATTACCATATAAGCCAATTGAAACAGAATGCGACCAGAAGTGGAATACACCTTGTAATCTGTGTTATCCTGAAATCTATTATAAAGTACAGCCCTTTGTAATGTCTGCATGTGATCAGATGGATTCGTGCGGCAGAGTGATGCCGGACCAAGCATCGTTTGACCAAATCAGTGAAGACATTTATTCAAATGTGTGTACGATGTATCCGGACTTGACGGAATATGTAACGTGTTCAAAAATGAACTTGTCTGTAAGACCTACCCAAAGAAACCGCAATAATAATTTCCGAAGAAGAGGTCTTTTTCAGGATTTTGTAGACCTTCTTTTGCTGAATGAATTGATGCGGAGAGGATTTGGAATCTTTTAATAAAGTGATTTGTATAGTCAGCTTTGGGAAAACCGGCTGGCTATTTTAATTTACTAATGCATGAATAAATCACCTAAAAAATGTAAATATTAGTATAAATATATTTTAAAATTGAGAATACGTTAAAGGGGTAGGAGATGTTTGTATTATTAACAATGATTTTTCTGCATATTGTAGATGATTTTTATTTACAGGGATGGTTGGCAAAGGGAAAACAAAAAGAATGGTGGCAGATCAATGCACCGCAGCCTATGTATCAGTATGATTATTTATGTGCGTTGGGCGTGCACGCCTTTAGCTGGACATTTATGATTATGTTTCCAATTATAGTCGTATTTAAATTTCGGTTAAACTTAATTTTTCTTATTTTCTTTATTATAAATTGTGCAATACATTTTATTATCGACCACCTCAAAGCAAATGCAAAGATGATAAATTTGATGCAGGATCAAGCTATGCATCTATTACAATTAATCATTACTTACAGTGTACTGTTAAGACCGGGTGTTATTTCCTATTTATAGAATGGGCTGTTAAGGAGAATAAGTGAAATAAAAATAAATCCGGATGTTACTCGGAATCGGTATCTATAAGTACAGAAATCGTAGCCAGTGTGTCCCCTAATTGTGTGAACATGACAGATAGCAAAGTTAATTCATCTTCTGTCTTGTCTTTTGCGATTAAATTTGAAACCGTTGTGATAAAGTAAGTCAGCTCCAGAGCAGTCATAATACCACCTCACATTACAATATGATGCAGGTATTGTTTTGTGATATATAACAGTTTCTTTCGGTCCAACAGGGGGCTGATTTATTTAACTTTCATGTTGCATTTCGTGTTGCATATGTTTGAAAATGGCATCCTTTTATGCAACATATTACAATTTTAACTTAAATATTTCAAAGTCCGTTTTTCCGGCAAATCCCCTGCGTAGATTTGGGAAAAAAGGCGACCGGAATCTGCGATTCCCTTGTTATCGTACTAACTCAAAACAAAAAGCACCCGAAAGGGTGCTTCTCTGTTTTGGAGCGGGTACCTTCGCGATTTAAAATCGCTACGCTGTCCGTTTTTCCGGCAAATCCCCTGCGTAGATTTGGGAAAAAAGGCGACCGGAATCTGCGATTCCTTTGTTATCGTACTAACTCAAAACAAAAAGCACCCGAAAGGGTGCTTCTCTGCTTTGGAGCGGGTGAAGGGAATCGAACCCTCGTATTCAGCTTGGGAAGCTGATGTTCTGCCATTGAACTACACCCGCACAACGCTTTCTTAGTATACCAAATTTATTTATATTATTCAAGAGGAATTAGAGAACAAACTGCAATGTATTTGTATTTTTTTTCTATATCGCATATAATAATGAAAATAACAGAGTCTATACTGGGACGATCAGAAATTGTATAGCGGATAAAAAGATTACAAACGATAGGCAAAGAGGGTAGAATAAATGCAAAAGATATTAATGATTGAAGATGAACCCAATATTCGGGAATTGGTGAGCTACCACTTGATACAGAATAACTATGAGCCTTTGATGGCAGAAGACGGAACAGAAGGCTTGCGAATGGCAAGAGAGGAATTTCCTGATTTGATTTTACTGGATATCATGCTGCCTGAAAAAAATGGCTATGATATTTGCAAAGATTTGCGTGCAGAGGGAAACAAAACGCCGATCATCATGTTGACCGCCAAGAGCGATGAGGTGGATAAAATATTGGGGCTTGAATTTGGTGCGGATGATTATTTAGCAAAGCCTTTCAGTCCAAGAGAGCTTATGGCACGGATTAAGGCAGTTCTGAGACGTTACTCTCAAAAGGACAGAGAAGATAAAATAAAGGAACAGACAAAATCAGAACGCATCATAGTGGACAGCCTTATTATAGATAAACTTCGCCATGAGGTAGAATTGGATGGGGAAATCATCTCATTGACACTAAAAGAGTTCGACTTGCTTTTGACTTTGGCGGAAAGCCCAGGAAGAGTTTTCACAAGAGATCAGTTGTTAGATCGAGTTTGGGGCTTTGAATATGTTGGAGAGACAAGAACAGTGGATGTTCATATTCGTTATCTTCGCAAAAAATTAAAAGATGATGAAAGAACAGGGAAATACATTCAAACTGTAAGGGGAATTGGCTATAAGATGCCTGAAAGAAATACCAAAAAGCAACAATGATTATTGATAAAATCCTTGAAAAAGATAAATAGGCTTTACGGTCAGGAGGCTAAGATGAAACGTAAAATACTAACCTTGTCCATATCCCTTATTCTAATCAGCGTCATCGTGACCAGCTATTTATCCTTTCATTTAAATATGGAAAGTTTGGTGACACAAAAAGAAGGAGAACTTTTAAGCTACTGCAAACTGATTAATCAGGCGATGGAAGAGGATTTACAGCATGGACTGACGATTGATTATCAGTATTATGCAGATGTTTTTTCAGAACAAATCGGAGAAAGAGTTACGTTTGTAAGAGCGGATGGTATGATATTGGCAGACTCGCAAATGGGTGCAGACTATGTCGATATGGATAATCATAAAGACCGTGAAGAAATCAAGAATGCTTTAAAGAAAGGCTATGGCGCAAGCAATCGTTCCAGTAATACGTTGGGAAAAGAGTATTTGTATGTTGCAGTCAACCTTGTCGATCATGGTGAGCTTGTCTTAGTTACACGAGTGGCAATGGAAATTGACCGTTTGGACATGATGGGAGATTTTTTGAAAGAAGCGGCTTTGAAATCCGCAGCTGTAGGGGTCGCCATTGCTATTATCCTCAGTATCATCTTTGCTTTTTGGCTGACGAAGCCAATTAAACTGCTGGTAGGACACGCTCGAAAAATTTCCGGAGGGGATTATACAAGCAGAGTAAGCTTTCAAACGAATGATGAGCTGCAAGAGCTTGGAGAAACGTTGAATGAGATGGCAGAACAGCTGCATTTGGCAGTGGAAGAGATGGAAAAGGCAGAAACCATTCGGCGGGAATTTGTAGCAAATGTAACACACGAATTAAAAACACCTCTCACATCAATTTCCGGTTTTGTAGAAACGCTGCAAGACGGCGCTGATGAAAATCCACAGATTCGTAAAAAGTTTTTAGACATTATCTCAGTAGAAGCCTCCCGTTTGAAACGGCTGATTGACGATATTTTAATTGTATCAGATATTGAAGGCGGTCGTGAGATCAATACGGATACGGACATTAACGTAAAAGAAGTGATCGAAGAAATTATTGTTTTTTTGGAACCGGAAATGAAGAAAAAAGCAATATCGGTTGAAACCACGTATCCGTATGAAATTTACATTGGAGGAAACCGTGACCGATTCAAGCAGATGATGTTGAACTTGATAGAAAATGCAATGAAGTATTCCAATGAAAACGGCAAGATAAAAGTAACCGTGAAAAAGCTGGAAGAAAAAATCAGCATTGCGGTTGAAGATAACGGAATTGGAATTGCACAGGAGCATCTGCCCAGACTGTTTGAACGCTTTTACCGTGCAGACAAATCGCGTTCTCAGAAGGTAGGCGGAACAGGGCTTGGATTAGCAATTGTAAAACACATTGTTGCACTTTTTGACGGTGATATTAAGGTGGAAAGTGAAGAGGGAAAAGGGACAAAATTTACGGTGCAGTTACCGCTGTAATACCATAATAAGGCTAGATGTACAGTGTATTGAAAAAATAAGAAAAAATATACTTGAAGGGAATTCTCATAAAACAGAGAGTTCCTTTTTTTGTCGGATAAGAACGATTTCTTTTTTATATGGATTTTGAGTTTGTTTTATCAAGTGATAGAAAATGACATTTAACATGCTTTTAACAAAAGACTCATTTGCCTTTAACAAAGCCTCGATAATATAAAGTTAAAGCAAGGGAATACTAAGTACATGAAAAATCATCCTTTAAATTTTAACCAAAATGAAAAGGAATATAAAAAAAGAAAAGAGGAATGAATATGTTAAAGAGAAAAAAATTGTTGGTAATCGGACTAATCACAGCTATGACGCTGACCGTTGCATTAAGTGGGTGCGGTGACAATACGCAGACAGAGGGAAGCAACGGAGAATTGAGCGGGACGGTTGTGATTGCAGGATCTACTTCTGTACAGCCGCTGTCCGAAGAACTGGCAGAGGCATTCATGGATAAAAATAAAAATGTCTCGGTGGAAGTGCAAGGAGGCGGTTCCGGACAAGGAATCAAGGCCATTGAACAGGCGATTGCCGATTTTGGCGCATTGTCCAGAGAAGTAAAAGAAGAAGAAAAAGCAGAAGTAAAAACAGAAACTATCATAGCAAAGGATGGAGTCGCAGTCGTCGTAAACCCGGAATGTACCGTAAAAGACCTTACGCTCGATCAAATTCAGAAAATCTATACAGGAGAAATTAAGAATTGGAAAGAAGTCGGTGGCGAAGATGCAGAAATTGTCGTAGTTACCAGAGAAGAAGGCTCCGGAACCAGAGGGGCATTTACTGAAATTACAAAAGTGTTATCCAAGGACGAAGCCGGAAAAGAAATCGATAACACGATCGCACAGGCAATCGTACAGCCATCCACAGGAGCTGTGAAACAGACCGTAGCAACAACACCAAACTCCATTGGATATGTATCCCTCGGTTCTCTGGATGATACAGTCAAAGCAGTTTCCGTTGAAGGAGTTGCTCCATCCTCTGATACAGTAGTAGATGGCAGTTACAAAATTTCAAGACCCTTTATCTATGTGACAGGAGCAGAACTGAGCGAAGCAGCACAGGCTTATGTGGACTTCGTAATGAGTGAGGAAGGGCAAGCAATTGTAGCGGAAGAATTTATACCGGTGAAATAACATGAAAGCATACGAAAAAGTAATCGAAAAAATAATCATCCTTTGTGCAATCCTATCGACTTTGTCGGTAGGATTGATTACCATTTTTATTTTCCATTCCGGTCTTCCCGTATTGAGAGAATACGGTGTTTTTTCCTTTATTTTCGGGATGGACTGGAAACCGACAAGCGGAGAATATGGAATCTTTCCATTGATCGTAGGAACTTTATCCGTTACCTTGGGGTCGCTGATTATAGGCATTCCAACAGGGATCGCCTGCGCGGTGTTTTTAGTGGAGATCCTGCCCCCGAGAATTGCTAAAATATTTAAAAATGCAGTAGAGCTTTTGGCAGGAATCCCATCCGTCGTTTATGGATTTTTTGGACTGGCGGTACTGGTACCGGCCATCCGTACTTATATATTACCGATTTATCAGATCTTCCGCCCGGGAGCGACAACCACCGGATTCAGCGTTTTGGCAGGAGCCATTATTTTAGCCATTATGATCTTGCCGACAATTGTGAGCATTTCTGAAAATTCACTGGCGGCCGTTCCCCATGAATATCGAGAGGCTTCTTTAGCACTTGGTGCAAATAAGAGAGAAACAATTATGAAAGTCTTGATTCCGGCGGCAAAGTCAGGGATTCTCTCTTCCATTATTTTGGGAATGGGAAGAGCCATTGGTGAAACGATGGCTGTCCTTTTAATCACAGGAAATATGCCCGTAGTTCCAAAAAGTATACTGGATTCTGCGGCAACATTGACAGGAACGATTGCAATGGAAATGTCCTATGCAGCACCGACTCACCAATCTGCTTTGTTTGCGGTGGGAATTGTACTGTTTGTCATTATCATGCTACTGAATATTCTCGCCCAGCTTGTAATGCGGCGTATGGGAGGAGATGCATAATGGAAAAAGAAAAATTATATAATAACAATCAAAAACGATCAAAGTCCATAAAAGATGGAATTTTCTATAGCAGTCTTGGAATTTTGGCAGCGATTACCTTAATCAGCTTAGTTGTAATTGTCGGATATATCCTAATCAATGGTCTTACTCATATCAATTGGGAATTTTTATCACAGGAACCTCGAAGACTGGGAAAAGAGGGCGGCATCTTTTCTGTTATCATCGGAACCCTTTATATCACAGCAGTCGCGATGGTCATTTCCATGCCGGTTGGCATTGCGGCAGCGATCTATTTCAATGAATACGCAAAAGGAGGAAGAATCGTTTCCTTAATCCGATTTTTCACGGAAATATTAGCAGGAATTCCTTCCATTATATTTGGTTTATTCGGATTTGCGTTTTTCGTCGTCTTTCTCGGCATGGGATGGTCCGTACTTTCCGGAGGACTTACGCTGTCCATGATGGTTCTGCCTACACTTGTACGTGCGACCGAAGAATCCTTGAAAACCGTACCCATGTCTTACCGTGAAGGGAGCTTATCGCTGGGAGCCAGCAAGTGGCAGACAATTATAAAAGTAGTTTTGCCTTGTTGTAAGTCAGGCATCTTGACCGGATTGATTTTAGGAATCGGAAGAGCAGTCGGAGAGACGGCGGCAGTTATGCTCACTGTCGGCGGCTCTTTAAAGCTGCCAACCAGCGTTTTCGATTCGACAAGGAGTATGGCAGTGCATTTGTACATGCTGGCATCAGAGGGATTGTCAAAGGAAAAGACCTATGCGACGGCCGCCTTGTTAATCTTAATGGTTCTTTTGATTAATACCGCAGCGAATTTTATCAGTGGCAGCCTGGGAAAAGAAAAGGAGTAAATCGATGCAGATAGAAGAAAAAGCAGAAGGTAAAATGAAATTTGAGGTTAGAGATTTAAACCTTTTTTATGGTAGCTTTCAAGCATTAAAAAATATAAATATGGACATCTATGAAAATAAGATCACCGCTCTGATTGGACCGTCGGGATGTGGAAAATCAACCTTCCT
The DNA here is from genome assembly GCF_035621135.1 of Sinanaerobacter sp. ZZT-01. Taxonomy (NCBI): domain Bacteria; kingdom Bacillati; phylum Bacillota; class Clostridia; order Peptostreptococcales; family Anaerovoracaceae; genus Sinanaerobacter; species Sinanaerobacter sp. ZZT-01. The sequence continues at coordinate 806,898 of NZ_CP141728.1, read as the reverse complement.
CAGAACGTTAAACCGAATGAATGATCTGATAAACGGAGTGAGAATCGAAGGGGATATTTATTTTGACAAAGAAGATATATACGGAAAGGATTACGACCTGACTGCATTGAGAAAAAAAGTGGGAATGGTCTTTCAAAAACCAAATCCATTTCCAAAATCAATCTATGAAAATATCGTATACGGACCCAAGATTCACGGAGAAAAAAATAAAAATAAATTGGATGAAATTGTAGAACGCACCTTGCGTGAAGTTGCACTCTGGGAAGAGGTAAAAGACCGTCTCAACCGATCTGCGGCAGGACTTTCCGGCGGACAGCAGCAGCGTCTGTGCATTGCAAGATGCCTGGCCGTAGAGCCGGAGGTCATACTAATGGACGAACCGACTTCCGCGTTGGACCCGGTTGCAACAGCAAAGATTGAAGAATTGTTAAACACACTTTCGGATAAATATACGATTGTAATTGTAACCCATAATATGCAGCAGGCGGGACGCGTTTCTGATTTTACTTCCTTCTTTTTGAGCGGAGAAGTGATAGAAAGCGATCGGACAGAAACGATTTTTTCCAATCCCGCAAATAAAAAGACGGAAGATTATATTACAGGGCGTTTCGGGTGATTTTAATAGGAAAACCTATATAAAGGAGAGAAGGATATGGCAGCAAGATTGCAAATGGATCAGGAAATGGCCGTGATTAAAGCGGATTTACTGAGTATGACCGCACTGGTTGAAGAAACCATTCGGGGAGCGATAAAATCTCTGAAAGAAAAGGATGGAGCTTTAGCAAGAAGCATCATTGACAACGACGAAAAAATAGACGATTTAGAAGGCCAGATTGCAGATAAAACATTAAAATTTCTAGCGACACAGCAGCCGCTTGCAGGCGATCTGCGCATGTGCATTTCCATTTTACAAATGATTCGAGATTTGGAACGCATCGGCGACCACTGTGAAGACATTGCAAAATATACGTTACGCCTCGAAAATGAAGAATATATGAAAGAGCTGATCGATATTCCCCGCATGGCAGAGATGGCGGCGAAAATGGTGAAAAATGCAACTGACGCATTTGTAAACAAAGACTTACGCCTTGCAAGAAAGGTATGGATTTTCGACGATGAAGTCGACGAATTGTTTCGCAGCATTTACGAGGAACTGATTGGATTCATTGGAGAGGATGCCGTAAAGAACCGTCAAAGCGTGACCTTCTTGTTTATTGCATCCCATTTAGAGCGGATTGCAGACTATGCGACAAACATTTGTGAGGAAACGGTATTTGCCATGGAAGGAACGACTGAAATCAGCGAAAAAAAAGATGAAAAAAATGAATAAATATACTTGAATATTTATTCTGATGGTAGTATAATCATGCATATGCATAAAGAAGTGATTTCAATGGAAAAACAATAGGTACATTGTATTTGATATAATCGAGACAGGAAATCCGAAGAAAGGAGCATTTGCATGGTAAAAGTAAAAAACTTAAAGAAAACCTTTGGCCAAGTAGAGGCATTAAAAGGGATTAACGAAAGCATGAAAGAAAGTGAAGTGGTTTGCATCATGGGACCTTCCGGCTGCGGAAAAAGCACTTTTTTGCGTTGCTTAGATTTGCTTGATATGCCGACTGAAGGTGAAGTTCTCATTGAAGATACAGCAGCTGACGGCACAAGTGAAGAGCCACTTCGAAAAAAGATTGGTTTTGTTTATGGAAATTTTAATCTTTTCCCGCATTTGAATGTAAGAGATAATGTGGCAATTGGAATGCTCCATGATCAGACAGCGGATTGTACAAAAGCCAATGAACAGGCGATGATGGCATTGGAAAAGGTTGGTATGGAAGCGAAAGCATCGCTTTATGCGGATCAGATCAACGGTGCGGAGAAGCAGAAAATTGCGATCGCAAGAGCTTTGCTATATGATCCGAAGATACTTTTGTTTGATGAGCCGACAATGGGCTTGACAGCGGAGATGGCGGAAGAAGTTGTGCGCTTAATTAAGCAGTTTGCAAGCGAAGGAAAGACCGTCATTGTTGCGACAAACGAAAAAAGCCTAGCAAAGAAGGTCGCCGACTCTGTTCTGATAATGGAACAGGGATGCATCGTCGAAAAAGGAGCTCCCGGGCAAGTCCGATATTTGAATTAAAGCTGAGAGCCGCAGCTTTTCGTCACTCCCGACAATTGATGAAGCGCTCAGAGGCAATAAAGAGAATATAGGATGAGATGAGATAAAATAAGTCACCAGGAAAAAATCGGTCGTGTGTAAATGCAGACCGATTTTTTCGTGTATTTTTTTCAAAAAAAGATAAAGGGCTATTAAGTAACTGAGAATCCGAACGATATATAAGACATAGAAAAAAGTTTTCGACCCGAAGGCGAAAGGGCCCTTAGCCGGAGGGATGAAATATAAAAAGAATTTACATGTAGGGGAAAGGAATCCCCTGATAAGATTTAAGGAGGAACAATTATGAGAATTCAACACAATATCGCAGCATTAAACTCGTACAGACAATTAGGCGGAAACAATAACGCAGTAGGAAAGAACCTTGAAAAGCTGTCTTCCGGTTACAAAATCAACCGTGCCGGTGACGACGCTGCAGGTCTGGCAATTTCCGAAAAGATGAGAGCACAGATCAAAGGCCTGGAGACTGCACAGAATAATGCAAATGACGGTATTTCTTTAGTACAGACAGCAGAAGGTGCTTTGACAGAAGTACACTCCATGCTGAACCGTATGTCAGAGCTGGCTACACAGTCCTCAAACGGTACATATGATAACGATGTAGACCGTAAAAGTCTTCAGGAAGAAATCAAATCCCTGAAATCAGAAATCGACCGTATTTCCGAATCCACAAACTACAATGGAATCAACCTGTTAGACGGTTCCCTTGGAAGCAGCTCTGCTACAGGCGTTGCAGTGAATGTGAAGTATGCTGATCTGGCAAGCAATCCGGACGTATTGAAGCTGAATGCAGCAACTGCGACGACGTCTACAGTAGCTGCAGAGGGTACTTCTCCAGCTACATTGACTAAGGGTGATACATACAATGTAACGCTTACCTACAGAGATGCGGATGGTGCATTGCAGGAAACAACCGTTGACTTTACGGCAGCTGACGATGCAGAGTTTAGTGATTCAAAAAATGATGCGTCAAATACGGAACTGCAGGAAAAACTACAGGAGAAATTGGGCGACGGCTATACGGTAGGGGTAGCAAGCGGTGAAATAACGATCACCTCCAAAAACGCCGGAGCGGCAGATCAGTTTGAAATCTATAAGATTGGGGTGACTGATAGTACAGGTACAGATCAAGCAGTGTTTGATGCCCCAGCGACTACAGCAGGTGAGGATGCTTACTATGATTTAAATGCAGATAAGATTGATGTCTATAGTGCTGGCGGTGATGCATCGAAAAGCATTTTTGAAATCAACGGACAAAAATTTGCATTTGTAGAAGATTCTGATGCAGCTGCAGACTTGGATTCCGATGTCAATTATGTTAAGGTTACTTCTGGTTCTTATACTGTAGGCACTGATGACGTAGCTATGGCTGCATTAATCAGTGAAAAGACGGGAATTAATGCAAGTGCATCTTCTAGTGCAATTTCATTAAAGGCTGGCACCGCTTCCGCAACTTCCGGAGACGGCTTGGTCTTACAGGTTGGTGACACGGCAGATAAGTACAACAAGGTTACCGTATCAGTTGGTGACATGAGTTCAAGTGCACTTGGCATCGGCGGTGTGGATATCGGCTCTCAGACAGGTGCATCGGCTGCGCTTGAAAAGATCAAGGATGCAATCAATAAAGTATCTGCTGCACGTGGCGGTCTTGGTGCGGTTCAAAACAGGTTAGAGCACACCATCAACAACTTAGGTGTTGCAGGAGAAAACATGACTGCTGCAGAAAGCCGAATCAGAGACGTAGACATGGCGAAGGAAATGATGGACTTCACAAAGAACAACATTCTGACTCAGTCTGCTCAGGCTATGCTTGCACAGGCAAACCAGATTCCGCAGGGCGTATTGCAGTTATTACAGTAATTGTAGGAGTAAACCCTTGTATTGGGAATTTTATAAGAAGAAAAAAGGGCGGAGCAATCTGCCCTTTTTCTATCACAAAAAATGTATTTTTCGTGATAGAAAAAGGGAAAGATTTATCTTGATTTCATGAGCTGTTTCTAATGAAATTGATTCAAGGATATAAAGACAGAAAAATACGGAGGATGCAAATGAAATACAATGTGATTAAACCGGACTATTACGATGACTTTTCCTGTATCGGAGGAGACTGCAGCTATCACTGTTGTCAGAAATGGAGTATTCATTTATCGCAGAAGGAGTATAAGAAGCTAAAAAATGCAAGGCTTTCACCGGAGCTTAAAAAGGTTCGGGAGCAAGCATTGTCACGGATACGGACCAATTCAAGCACGACTCGATATGCAAAAATGAAATTGAATGCAGATGGAGATTGCCCGATGCTTTCGGAAAGCGGCTTGTGCCGTCTGCAGCTGGAAGGCGGAGAGGAAAGCTTATCGCAGGTATGCCGCACCTTTCCAAGACTGAATGCACTTTCTGCAGGAGTGCTGGAGCGTCATCTTTCGCTGGCTTGTGAGGTGGTGGTAAAGCTTATCATGGGAAAAAAGGATGGGATTGCACTTGTTTCACAGGAAGAAGAGCTGAAGGAGGATCTGCGTGTCTTTTCCTTAGAATTGGCAGGAGAAAAAAAGAGGGCAATCTATGATTGTGTTTTCGACATTAAGGTATTGGCAGTGGCAGCACTGCAATGTAGAAGTCTGTCACTGGATGACCGTTTTTTACTGCTCGGCATGTTTTTAAAGCACATAGACGAACTGGAAGCAGAAAAGAAAGAAGCAGAAATCCCCGCCTATGTGGACAGCATGCTTTCTCTTTTAGATACCGAAGAGCTTTCTGAGATGTGGAAAGGCATGAAGGGCGACACAAACCTTCAAGCAATGAGTATGGGCATTTTAATTACCAATTATTATAAAGGCGGAATGAGCAGTGTATCGGAAGCAGTGAAAGAGAAGCTGAAAAATATAGGCGTTTCTGCAGAGGCGGATGAGACGGGAGAACTTGTCTATACCTGTAATCTTGAAACTTATGAGAAATCGAAGGAAAGAGTGAGACGCTTTTTTTCGGGACGAGAATACATCTTAGAAAATATACTCGTCACTTGGTTTTTCACAACACGCCAGCCATTCCATTTCAGGGAAAAGAGCGTGTGGGAAAATTACCTGAGCTTTGCAGGCTTGTATCAGCTTTTGAAAGGATTTCTGCAGTGTGAGCTTTCAGATAAATCCACAGATGAAGAATTCATTCAGCTCATCGTAAAAATTTCGAGGAATTTGACGCATAATGAGGAAAATCAGGAGACCTTGCTGAAACGGGCACGATTGCGGGGTACGGAAGACCTTGCCAGTCTTGCAATACTCATCAAAGATTAAAGACTTGCTTTTTCTTTCCAATACCTTGCAAATTTGATATCCTCAAAGAGCAGATGGTCGATAAAAGGGGAGGAGAGGAAGTCATACAATTCCTGCACAGCCTGATCAGAAAAGGAAGCCTTGCGAAGGAAGTGACCAATTTCACGCATGCTTGCACGCAGGCGGTCGTGAGAAGCCAGATGATGATGAAAGTACGGATAATGTGATTCTTTTTGGAAACCCTCTTCATTTAAACAATGTGAAAGAAAAAGCTGTTCGAGCAAAGAAAGATCTGCTTCCAATTCCGTGGAAGCGGGATGAATCTTACATTTTGCATAGAACAGATTTGCTTTCAAAAGAAAATGCTTGTGCTGGCTGTCAATGAGAGGGATCTCGGTTGCAAACTTCTTATCCCAAGGTATCGTAGGCATGATAGACTCCATTTATTCCAAAAATGTGAAACGGCACGTCAATTTTCCGTCTTGTGACTGTACGTATTGAATGCTCAGCTTTTCAAAAAAAGCAGAAGTGAAGAGCGGAACTCGATCCAAATCGACAAAAATATGGGTGCGGTTCACTTGAATCGCTTTTAATTTGGATAAGGAAACCGCTTTTTGCAGCAGACTTCCCTGATTCAGCAAAAAAGTCTTAAGCATCATAGACTGCATAGGGCCGCCTTGTGGGCGGATATCTTCACGATAAGTAAAGCTTAGACGGTGCATCTGCGGTTCGAAGACGCATTTTTCCACACTGAGCAGATACATTGCCTTAATCGGGCCGAGCTGTTTGATGTTGAGATTCAAATCTAAAAATATATAATCACCGGAAAAAGTAACCTTATAGTCGTGGACATTCGGTGCAAGCTTTGCTAAAATGGGTTTTTTGCAAGGATTGTTTATCAGTTCTTCCGGTATGGACAGAATTCCGTTTCTTAAATCCGCAGGTTCAAAGTAGTCAAGATACTGACTGAGACTCTCTTTCTTCTCTATGAGAAAACCTAATAATGATTTGATGGTCTGGTCATTCAATGGAAACACTCCTTTTTGATTTTCTTTTTATACGATGTATTTTAAATTTCTTCCAAGAGGTAGATTCCCTCAAAATTGCTGATTTCTTCGAGCAATTCATCCCGATCAACATGCTTTGCTAATTTGATAGAAAGATGGACACCTACGGTGTGCTCTGAAATGGTCTCAGAGCGGCTCAGGTGGGTTTCCGGTATCATGACATCAAGACTTCGAATAAATTTCAGCATGGGCGGGACTCTTTTGATGGAATCCGTTTCAATATAAAGGTCAATCATCCTTGAACGTTTATAAAAGTACAGTTCAATACTTGGGAGAAAAGCAAGGACGATAAAGATTAAGATTCCGGCAATGATTGCACCGGAATAAAAGCCGATTCCGATTGCAAGTCCGGTACAGGCAGAAGCCCAAAGTCCGGCGGCGGTAGTCAATCCTTTTATTTTATGACGTCCTGTTACTAAAATGGTACCGACTCCCAAAAAACCGATGCCGCTGATCACCTGTGCTCCAAGTCGGGCTGGGTCGGAAGCAGTGGACATGGTTTCATAGATGAATTGGTTGGTCAACATAGCAAGTGCAGCTCCCATACAGACGAGCATGTGTGTGCGAAAGCCGGCCTGGTGCTTGTTAGAACCTCGCTCTAAGCCGATCATTCCCCCTAAAAAAATGGAAAGGATGAGGCGAATTGTGACCGATATCAGATTAATGTCTTGTAAATATATCGTATAAAAGACTTGCAGCTGCTGCATAAATTCCTCCTGTTTATTCATATTCAAGAAGATAAAGAAATAACACTTGTTGCATCCATACATTCGATACAATACCGATAGTATTTGTTATAGGAACTGTATTTATTATATCATAAGTGCAAACCGCTGCTCTGGTTTGCTTCACACCGATACAATCAATACATGCGAGGTAAAATATATAAGATTTTGTTACATAAACTGTATTTATTATATCATATGTAGGAAGCGCATAGTAAGCGATTCATGAACGCAATTTATTATAATTTTTTACTATGGGATTTTTTCCCTTGCGGTGAAAGAGGAAGCGGGTTATACTAAAATCAATTTTAATGGGGTGTGCCTATGTATAGAGAAATAAAGAAAAAACTTCTTATTTTAGAAAACAGAAAGCCGTTTCCGCCGGAAATAAAAACGTATATCGAGGAAGTGAGCTTTCATGACTGGATTTATTCTTCCCTGCATTTGGATGGCAGTGCGGTTTCCAAGCAAGATGTCATAAAAATTATGAAGGGTGAATTTGTTGTGAGCGTGAATCTGATGGAGCACAGCCAAATTCGTAATTATATGGAAGCGATACGGAAAATCTATCTTTTAAAGGATATGAAATATGAGTTGGATGAAAAGCTGCTGATACAGATTTTTAAAGTGCTCTTTCCGGAGGAAAGTGAGATTTACCGCACAAACAATCCGGTTTTACTTGAACTGTGTTATAATCCGCCGCATTTTAAAGAAATAGAAGAGCAGATGGAGCTTTTGTTTGGCTGGATGAATGAGGAAATCATCTCCAATCCAATCCGAAAAGCTGCCTACCTGCATAATAAGATCATTGAAATTTATCCGTTTGGCCCGCATTCTGCCAGCATGGCGAGGATGGCGCTTCTGTGTGATTTGATCCAGCATGGATTTCCGCCCATTTCGCTTGCGATGAGCGAGTCACAATACAATGACGCACTGTGCCATTATTTGAAGACAGAAGAGATTGAGCCGTTTTATCAAGTGGTAGAACGTGGAGTATACAATCAATTGGAGGTGATGCTCCAATTGACGTCTCCTTACCGTTAATGCATTATTCTACAAAGTCTCCGCCGCGGATGACTTTCTTTCCAAGTGTTTCATCACCCTTGATTCCTTCATGCTGTTCCTTTAATATAGCACGGATTTTTAAAGGAAGTGCAAAGAGATTGATAAAACCTTCTGCGTCTTTTTGATTATAAACCTCATCTGCACTGAAAGTAGCAAACTCTTCACTGTAAAGGGAATACGGAGATTTAGAACCAACAGCGGTGCAGCTTCCTTTATATAACTTGATTCGAACCGTTCCGGTTGCTTGTGCCTGCGTTACATCGACAAAAGCGTCAATCGCTTCTCGCAATGGGGTAAACCAACGCCCGTCATAAATCAGTTCAGAATACTTTTGTGCGACGATATTTTTATAAGCCATCGTATCACGATCTAAGATCAGCTTTTCCAATGCATGGTGTGCTTGGTATAGGATGGTGCCGCCCGGCGTTTCATACACACCTCTGGATTTCATCCCTACAAGACGGTTTTCTACGATGTCAATACAGCCGATTGCATTTTCTCCTCCAATTTTATTTAGATAAGCAAGAAGCGCAACCGCATCCATTTTTGTTCCGTTAATTCCGGTGGGAATTCCTTTTTCAAAGTCAATTTCAACATACAGCGGAGTATCCGGTGCTTTTTCCGGCGGCACACTTAAAAGAAGCATATCGTCTAAATGCTCGTTCCACGGGTTTTCAAGGTTTCCTCCCTCATGGCTGATATGCCATAGATTTTCATCACGGCTGTAAATTTTCGTTACACTTTGTGCTACCGGAATGTTATGTTCTTTTGCGTAAAGAAGACAATCTTCTCTGGATTTTAAATCCCAAATCCGCCAAGGTGCAATAATCTTAATGGAAGGGTTTAAAGCTTTAATAGAAGATTCAAAACGCACTTGGTCATTTCCTTTTCCCGTACATCCGTGTGCAATTAAGTAAGAACCTTCTTTTTCAGCGATCTCTACCAGCTTTTGAGCCATTAAAGGGCGGGCCATAGAGGTACCCAACAGATAATCCCCTTCATAAACCGCACCGGCTTTTAAAACCGGCCAGATGAATTGCTCAACAAATTCTTTTTTTACATCAATGACATAAGCTTTCGATGCACCGGTTGCATAAGCTTTCTTTTCAATCGCTGCAAAATCTTCATTTTGCCCGGCATCAATACAGACCGCAATTACATCATAATCATATTTTTCTTTGAGCCAGGTTACAATAACCGATGTATCCAATCCCCCGGAATAGGCAAGTATAATTTTTTCTTTTTTCATGGCATTACTCTCCTTACTATGTAATCTCGAAAATATATGTTATTTAGTATAGTACTGCTGGGGGAAAAAATCAATAAAAATTTTAATATTTATTCATAAAAATAAATAAATATACACAAACGTCGTTTTGAATCCGAATTGTATCCTTCGATCGCATGTTACTTTTTTGTGCAATGGTTTACTTTATTCATAAAGTCGAATATAATTAAAGAAAGAATTTTATTGCTTGGAGGAAATCATTTTGAATCAAAAAGAAATTTACGAGAAGCTTCTCCCTTATATACAAGAAAGTGGCTTGCATCTTGATGCACCGATGCGAGAATACACGTCATTCCGTACCGGAGGAAATGCGGCACTGCTGGTAAAGCCATCTGGTTTGTCAGAGCTTTTTTCGGCGGTTGAGCTTTTGAACAGAGAAAAATGTCCCTTTATTGTCATCGGAAACGGGAGCAATACTTTATTCCGTGATGAAGGTTATGAAGGTGTCGTACTACATGTTGGAGGGGGCATTGACCGAATCCGCGTGGAGGGAAATGTGATTTTCGCAGAACCCGGCATCTTACTATCGGCAGTCTCTAAAAAAGCGATGGAACATTCCTTGACCGGGCTGGAATTTGCTGCAGGAATCCCGGGGAGTTTAGGCGGTGCGGTTTACATGAATGCCGGTGCTTATGGCGGTGAGATGAAAGATGTCATAATCAGCACAGCTTCCATAAAGCGGAATGGAATGATGAAAGATCGCAAAGCGGATTCCTTGCATTTTGGATATCGTAAAAGTGTTTTTCAAGAAAATGATGAGATTATAATCGGGGTAAAAATGTATTTGCAGACCGGAGATCAAGAAGAAATACAAAAGCGCATGAGGGAACTGAACACAAAAAGAAATGAAAAACAGCCGGTTTCTTTCCCGAGTGCAGGCAGCTTTTTTAAGCGGCCGGAAGGGCATTTTGCCGGACGACTGATTGAAGATGCTGGATTAAAGGGACTCAGCGTCGGTGGTGCAAGAGTTTCTCCTATGCATGCCGGGTTTATTATAAATGAAGGAGGAGCGACTGCGGCAGACATCATCGATTTAATGAAGCTGGTTCAACAGACCGTTTATGACAAGAGCGGAGTGATGTTGAATCCGGAGGTACGTATTATATAAGGAAAGGAGTGTATAATGCATAGAGGTATTATACGAAAGAAAGTCGAGTGCAACAATACCGTTTAAAATTTGATATTCATACACATACGACCTTTTCACATGGAAAAGGTTCCATTGAAGATAATGTGAAGGTGGCTTTGCAAAAAGGTTTAAAAACAATTGGTATTTCCGACCATGGACCGGGGCATATTAGTTATGGGATAAAAAGAAGTGCAGTTCCGATCATGCGTGCAGAAATTGAAGTTCTGCGGAAAAAGTATCCGCAGATTGAAATCTTACTAGGTGTAGAGGCAAACATTATGAATCCCAGCGGCCATTTGGATGTGCTGCCGCATGAATTTGAGCAGTACGATTATATTTTGGCGGGGTATCATTATGGTATTTTTGGAGAAAAACCGCTGCGTGCAGGGCTGTTGCACAGCTTTAACTATGTCAGGGAGCATACAGGTATTTCTGTAAAAGCTGCGAAGCACTGGAATACGGAGATGACGATTAAGGCATTGTATGAGAACCCGATTAAGGTGTTGACGCATCCGGGAGATAAGGGCGAGTTTGACATTGCGGAAATCGCGAAGGCTTGTGCAGAGCGAAAGACGTGGATGGAAATCAGTAATTGGCATAAGGACTTAACCGTAGAATCGATTCGAATTGCAGCAAAAGAAGAGGTACAGTTTATTTTGAGCAGCGATGCACATGTACCACATAATGTCGGGGGTTTTGAGGGCGGTCTGAAAAGAGCGATTGAGGCCGGTTTGGATTTGGAACGCATCGTAAACTTAGAATATCAGGATGTATAGAAATAAAGTATGAGGGAAAGGAGGTGCGTTATGGAAGCAATTATTGTAACAGGATTATCCGGTGCGGGAAAGAGCCAAGCGGTTCATTGCATGGAGGACTTAGGGTATTATTGTATTGATAATATGCCCCCGGTTTTAATCAAGGAATTTATTAACTTGGCTGTTCAAGATAAAATGAAGATTGATAAAGCAGCGTTTGTTGTAGATATACGGAGCAGAGAATTTTTTGAGAACTTTAGAAATATCCTAACGGATTTAAAAAGTCAGGATGTTCCCCTTAAAGTGATGTTTTTGGAAGCATCTGATGAAGTATTGATTCGCAGATATAAAGAAACAAGGCGCAGCCACCCTCTTTCTCCGTCGGGCACGATTGCGGAGGGCATTCGAAAAGAAAGAATGCATTTGGAAGAGATTCGAAAAGAGGCCGATTTTATATTGGATACGTCGAATATGAAAACGGCAAAGCTGAGTGAAGAGATCAAGGAGCTTCTGTTATCAGAAGACGAAGCGGATGGGTTTACCATAACGATTATGTCTTTTGGGTACAAGCATGGGATTCCTTTGGATGCAGATTGGGTATTTGATATGCGCTTTCTGCCAAACCCATTTTACCTTGCCAGCATGAAAAATTTAACAGGGAACAGCAAAAAAGTGCAAGATTATGTATTAAAGTTTCCGGAAAGCCATAAATTTATCAAAGAGATTTATCAGGTGATCAATGATTTAATTCCTCTATATAAAAAAGAAGGAAAGTCAAATCTAGTTCTTGCGTTTGGATGCACCGGCGGTCAGCACCGTTCGGTAACGATGGCGAATGAATTTTCAAGATTGTTTACAGCAGATGAAAAACGTGTGATTTTGATTCACCGTAATTTGTAAGAGAAATAGACAGAGGGCATATATGGAAGAGCGTTCAAAAAAAAGGATGATCGATTACTACAGTCAACAGGGAAGCGGGCCTAAAATCACAGTCATCGGTGGGGGAACCGGCCTTTCGGTTATTCTTCGAGGGATGAAAAAAGTGACGGAACATTTAACGGCGATTGTGACGGTGGCAGATGACGGTGGCGGTTCCGGTATTTTAAGGGAAGATTTGGGCATGCTTTCGCCCGGAGATGTCCGCAGCTGCCTTCTGGCGATGGCGGATGAAGAAGGAACGATGCAGGAACTGCTAAAATACCGCTTCTGTGAGGGCCGCTATGCGGGTCAAAGCTTTGGAAACCTCCTGCTTGCTGCATTGGATGGTATTTACGGTAATTTTGAAACAGCAGTCAGTAAAGCGAGTGAAATTCTCAGAGTGCGTGGATGCGTGCTTCCGGTGACGACACAAAATGTAACTCTTTGTGCAGAACTGGAAAATGGAGAAATTGTTTACGGAGAATCCCGCATACCTGCAAAAGTAATTTCAGAAAAAAGCAGAATTCACCGTGTTTTTTTGAAACCTGAGAATTCAGATGCCACAAAAGCTGCAATTCGTGCTATACTAGAATCAGATGTGATTGTTTTTGGCCCGGGAAGTCTTTACAGCAGTATCATTGTAAACTTTCTGGTGGGAGGCATAAGGGAAGCGATACAGCGATCTTGTGCACAAAAAATTTTAATTTGCAATATCATGACACAACCGGGAGAAACCGATAATTATACGGTTTCCGACCATGTGAACAAAGTGAATGAATACATAGGACGTGAAGTGATAGAGTATGTGATCGCCAATAACAAGCAGATTGAAGACGTGAAGCTGCAAACGTATAAGGAGGATGGTGCCAGGCAGATCCTTCCCACCAAAATAGATAAGGCATATCTTAAGGGAAAGAAGATACGATTGATCGAGAATAACTTTACGGATATAAAGATGGGATACATCCGCCATGATGCCGAACGCATCGCTAATTTGATTGTCGGGCTGACTCATGAATACTAACCATTCTGAGGGCTTGATATATTTAATAATAACATATACATACAAAGGAGCAAAAAATCATGGAAAAACTAATTATCAGTGCTGCAATCTGCGGTGCAGAAGTAACAAAAGAGCAGAATCCTGCGGTCCCTTACACAATTGAAGAAATTGTAAGAGAAGCAAAGTCTGCATATGATGCAGGTGCATCTGTAATCCATCTTCACGTAAGATGGGATGATGGTACACCGACACAGAGCAAAGAAAGATTCCAAGAGGCAGTGGATGCAATCCGTAAAGAATGCCCGGATGCAATCATTCAGCCTTCTACCGGTGGTGCAGTTGGTATGACTGATTTGGAAAGACTAGAATCTACAGATATCGTTCCAACTCCTGAATTTGCAACGTTAGATTGCGGTACTTGCAATTTTGGCGGAGACGAAGTTTTTGTAAACACAGATAATACGATCTTCAACTTTGCAAAAATTATGAAAGAAAGAGGCATTAAGCCGGAGCTGGAAGTATTCGATAAGGGTATGATTGACATTGCGTTAAAAGCAGATAAGAAAGGTCTTTTAGTACACCCGCTTCACTTTGACTTTGTTCTTGGCGTACAGATGACTGCAACATTAAGGGATTTAGTATTCATGGTAGGAAGCCTTCCTGCTGGTTCCACATGGACGGCTACCGGTCTTGGAAAGAATGCTTGGCATATTGCAGCTGCGACTATTTCAATGGGCGGACATGTAAGAGTTGGATTTGAAGATAACCTTTACCTAGAAAAAGGCGTTCTTGCAAAGAGCAACGGAGAAATGGTAGAAAAAGCAGTAAAGCTTGCTAAGATTTTGGGAAGAGAAATTGCAACTCCTGCAGAAGCAAGACAGATTCTAAGCTTAACAAAATAAAAAAAGCAAAACGTTAATGCATGAATAAAAAGCGGAAGGAGTACTTTGCTCCGACCGCTTTTTTTGATACAATATTTTTGCTGCAGAAAAGAATGAAAAAAGCATGAAAAACAGATTACTGGAGGTGCAACGATGTCTTTTTCATCAAATACAAAGAACGAATTGGCACGCATTGAGATGGAAAAGAAATGCTGTATGCTTGCCGAAATTGCAGGATTTTTACGTATGTGCGGAACGATAAAGCTTTCCGGCGGGGGAAAGATGGATGTGAAGCTGACGACGGAAAATGCTGCGGTAGCTCGCTTGTTTATCAAGCTTTTAAAAAGTTATTTTGGAGCCAGAGCAGATTTAGCCGTTTCTGAGGCCGCAATTTTAAAGCGGGGTCATTCCTATGAATTGACCATAGGATCGGATAAAAATGCAGAACAAATCCTGAGAGAAACAGGGATTTTACTTGTAAAAGAAGGCTGCAATTATATCAGTGACGGCATTTATTCGGATATCATAAAAAAACGCTGCTGTAAAAAAGCTTATTTAAGAGGGGCTTTTTTGGGGGCGGGTACGATTAGTAATCCTGAAAAGGGGTATCATTTAGAAATAGTCTGTAATAGTGAACTGTTAGCAAATGATGTGAAAAAATTAATAAATGGATTCCGCTTGCATGCGAAGGTAGTACGGCGAAAAAATAATTATATTGTCTATTTAAAAGAAAGTGAGCAAATCACCGATTTTTTAAATATATTAGGTGCACATTCACAGCTTTTGGATTTTGAGAATATCCGAATTGTAAAGGAAATGAGAAACAAAACCAACCGTATTGTAAATTGTGAAAGTGCGAATTTAGATAAAACCGTTAATGCAGCATCCAAGCAGATTGCAGATATTGAATACATCAGGGATGAGAAAGGCTGGAGTTTTTTACCGGAAAAGCTGTTTTCTGTCGCACAGCTCCGTCTCGAAAATCCAGAAGCATCTTTAAAGGAGCTGGCAGAAATGACGGACCCGCCATTGAAAAAATCGGGTATCAATCACCGCTTGAAAAAAATTGAAGAGCTGGCGGAAAAGATTCGACAATCAAGGAAATAGCATTCATTAAAGATTAAAGGAGAGAATATGAAAGAAAATAAGCACTTGCTTTTCCGATTTGCACCTTATTTTAAGAAGTACAAAGCGGTCTTAATTTTGGATTTATTTTGCGCAGCATTAACTACGCTTTGTGAGCTGGTTCTGCCGTTGATTGTAAGATTTATTACGGATAAGGGTATGAATGATATGCAGGCTTTATCGGTGCGTATCATTTTATCACTCGGTGCCGTATATCTTGTTTTGCGGTGTATTGATATGATTGCCAACTATTATATGGCAAACATCGGTCATATGATGGGGGCAAAGATCGAGACAGATATGAGAAGAGATTTGTTTTCTCATTTACAGGAGCTGTCTTATTCCTATTATGACAATACAAAGATCGGTCAGCTCATGGCAAGAATCACCAGTGATTTATTTGATATTACAGAGTTTGCCCACCACTGCCCGGAAGAGTACTTTATTGCGGCGTTAAAGATCAGTGCATCTTTTGTCATTCTTTGTACCATGAATATTCCGCTTACGATTCTCATTTTCGCAGTCATTCCGGTTATGATCTACTGCTCGATGTATTTTAATAATCGAATGCGCAGAGCATTTAAAAAATCCAGAAACCAGATTGGAGAATTAAATGCACAGGTGGAAGACAGTCTGTTGGGCGTCCGTGTTGTAAAATCCTTTGCAAATGAAAAAATGGAAGAAGAGAAATTTGAAGAAGGTAACAGCGGATTTTTAAAAATAAAAAAAGAAGTATATCGTTATATGGCGGGATTTCAGAGTACAACCAGGTTTTTCGATGGAATCATGTACATCATGGTCGTAGTAGTCGGTGCACTTTTTATGATAAACGGAAAAATTACAGCGCCTGATTTGATCTCTTACCTCCTTTATGTGACGATGCTGCTTGCATCTATTCGAAGAATTGTCGAATTCACAGAGCAATTTCAACGAGGGATGACAGGGATTGAGCGCTTTGTCGAAATCATGGATGTGCCGGTGGAAATCAAAGACACGGAAGGAGCAGTTCCACTTGGAAAAATTAAAGGAGAAATTCAGTTTGACCAAGTGAGTTTCCGTTATGCGGAAGGGGAAAAGAGCGTACTTTCTAATATCAATCTCCATGTAAAAGCAGGAGAAAATGTGGCACTCGTCGGTCCGTCAGGCGGCGGGAAAAGTACACTTTGCAACCTAATACCAAGATTTTATGAAGTGACGGCAGGGCGAATTTTAGTAGATGGGCAGGACATCAAAAATGTTACGCTGCAATCTCTTCGCTCCCAGATTGGGATAGTACAGCAGGATGTGTACCTTTTTTCCGGAACCGTTTACGATAACATTGAATACGGTAAACCCGGAGCGACGTTTGAAGAAGTTGTGAATGCTGCGAAAATGGCGGGTGCACATGAATTTATTGAACAGTTGGAAGATGGGTATCAGACGTATGTTGGCGAACGAGGGGTAAAGCTGTCGGGAGGGCAGAAACAGAGAATTAGTATCGCCAGAGTCTTCTTAAAAAACCCTGCAATCCTCATTTTAGATGAAGCCACATCGGCATTAGACAATGAAAGTGAACGAATTGTGCAGAATTCGCTTGAAAAGCTTGCAAAAGGCCGGACAACATTCACCATAGCTCATCGTTTATCTACAATACGTAACGCTGCTGTGATCTTGGTACTTTCCGACCAGGGGATTGTAGAAAGCGGAACGCATGAATCATTGATGGAAAAGAAGGGATTGTATTACAGTTTGAATCAAGCCTAATAATGATTGAAAATTTAGAATGCGATATATGACAAACAAGAAAGATTTGTGTATAATAAAATAAATACGTATTTTTAGTAATAGAAAGAGCTGGGAGGACGGTTGCATTATGGAAGAAAATAAGATGGAGAAATGGACGCTGGAAGATATGACGGATATTTCAGAAATGGATGGAAAGTATTTGACCTTTTGGACAGAGAGCCAAATTTTTGGAATTCCGATTGCAGATGTTGTACAGATTGTTGGGATACAGGAAATCACGTCAATGCCGGAATTTCCTAACTATGCAAAAGGTGTGATTAATTTGCGTGGTTCGATCATTCCGGTAATCGACGTCCGCCTTCGTTTTAATAAACCGGAGATGCCGTATAATGAGCGTACGTGCATTGTTGTAACGAACATAAAAGAGAATTTAATTGGGTTTATTGTTGATGAAGTGGATGAAGTTGTAAAAATTGAAGCAGAGCAAATTTCAAAACCACCGCAGCTTGCAAGTGAACGGAGCGATGCACAGACCAATTTAGAAGGAATCGGTAAACTAAATGGAAAAATTGTTTTGCTGATCAATACAGAAGCATTGCTAAGTGATGAAACAATTGACTTTTTAACGGCTGCCTCTTAAAAATGAAGAGCATTATTTTAATAGGGAGTCAAGTTTTTGCACAAGAAATAGAAAAGCCTTAAAATCTGGTTTTAAACTAGGTTTTAAGGCTTTTTTTGTGGGAATTTATAATTAAAGTTTATTGGAAGGATTGCTGTCTTCCTGGGAAGGAGGCATTTCTACCTGATCGGTAATACCGTCTTTACCAAGCCGTGCATTTTTGGATAAAATGCTTTCAGAAGGCTGTGGTGGGGTGTTTTCCGCCCCATGAGAAGAAAGCATTAAATTATTCCAGATATTATTGACGGTTTCTACGCATTCAAAATAAATTTGAGACATAATATTCTTTGGAATTTCCAGACTGTCTGCCAATTCTGAAATTTTCTTCCAGTCCGCTCTTTCGTAGCTTAGTACCAATTCATACAGCTGGCCGCAGCGGCCCTCTCCCTCTAGCAGTGCGGTTTTTACTTCGTCTGCAATGTAAAGCTCGTCTAAAACTTCATCTAACGGAGCATCTAGTAACAGACCTAAAGTAGAGAACATACCCATTAGATAAGCTTCAGATTTTGAAATCGGCATTGCACTGGCATGCGGAAGCAGGCTGGAGCAGAAATTAGCACGTAGCAGGGAAACCTTAACCAAATCTTCTGGAAGATTATCATCATCCTGCTGAAAGCTCAGAAGATAAATCCACTGCTTCAATTGACCAAGTCCCAGGATTACCAAAGACTGCATGATCGAGCTTACCTTATGGCGTAAGGCAAAATAAGAAGAATTAACCATTTTAAGAAGAGAAAAGGTCAGGCTGACATCTCTGGCGATAATCGCTTCTACCATATCTAAATCCGGCTCATCTTTTGTTAATTCTACAACAAGCTGGAAGAAGTTCCCTTGAAGATATTCAAGGCGGTTTACTTTTTTGGAAACATCCTCTGCGATATACGAACCTTGCATATAGTCTACTTCCAGTTCAATGGCAAAGTCATAGGCCTTTTTTGTATTTACACCGTAAGCAATGCACTGTTTTTGAAATCCTTTTGCAGTACGCACGATATTTCGAAAAGAGGTTGAATTGGTATCGATATTTCGAAAATCCAGTCGAATATAATCAATGATATCCATCATTGAAAAGTACCGAGGTGCAAACTGAAAATCATTAACAGCTACTTTATAATTCTGTTTTTTATAGCGGTGAATGATATTTTGCGCTAAGGGATGGATAATGACGTTGTCATCAATTTGTATGACAAGCTGGTTTTGTTTAAAAATCTTTGGAACATTTCGAAACAAAAGATTAGGTGTAAAGGTAATAAAAGCGATCTTATCTTCAAATATTTTATTTCCATTTTGCAGCAAAAAATCTGCGATCAAGTCTGCTGCATTCCGATCTTTTGTTTGGTTGGATAAACCACCAGTATCATCTTGGAATACTACTTCGTAACCAAAGATTTGCTGATTCAAATCTTTAATTGGCTGGCGTACTACATATTTCTGCATCTTGTCCCCCTTTTTTCCTTTCAATCATAAGACCTTAATAGCTGTGAATTTTACCTCAATTTTTGACTATTACGTTCATTATATCAGAAATTAGTAAAGTGATGCAAAAGTTTCTTCAATAAAACCTTTTTTCAATCTTCAGAGGTAAAGTATTAGATAATAAATAGAATTATTAGATTTTTAATAATTTTCTCTTATTAGGACGAGTAAAGATTGATAAATATTTGTCCATCTAAGTAAAAAATAAAATATAAAATATTTATTTTCATTGAAATTTCACTAGTCCTATACGCTTTATTTTATTTTTTTTTAGATTATACATATTGTGGCACATGAATTGCGTTAATAAAATGACAAAGTTTAATTCATCTGCATGCTAGTGACTTTATAATAAACGACTAGCAGAAGGAAGCACATTTTTTAGGAGGTAAAGAAAGATGTTAAAAAATGCATTACCTAAAGTTGTAACTACATTACCAGGACCAAAAGCATCTGAAATCATTGCAAGAAGAGAAAAAGCAGTTCCGAATGCCATCAAATGCGGCTATCCATGCGTTATTGCAAAGGGAGAAGGTGCAATGTTTGAGGATGTAGATGGAAATACATTCCTTGATTGGATTGGCGGTGTCGGCGTTTTAAATATCGGATACAGCAAGCCGGAGCTGGTTGATGCAGTAAAGGCACAGTCGGATAAGTTCTTTCATGCAATGATGAACATCACGACGCATGAAGGTTATATTAAACTTGCAGAAAAATTAAATGAGATTGTTCCTGTTAAGGGCGAAACAAAGAAAACCATGTTTGTAAACAGCGGTGCGGAGGCTGATGAAAATGCAGTGAAAATTGCAAGAGGATATACGGGAAGACCAAATATTATTGTCTTTACCGGAGCGTTCCACGGAAGAACAAATATGACCATGACAATGACTGCAAAAAAAGCATATGCAGTTGGAATGGGTCCTTTCCCAGATGGCGTTTACAGAGTAGAATTCCCTTACCTTTACAGAGCACCGGGAAAGATGAATGAACAGGAAGCAATCGATTATTATATAGGAAAATTAGAAGAAGCATTTATCGAAGCATCTCCGGCAGATTATGTTGCTGCAATTGTACTGGAGCCAATTCAGGGCGAAGGCGGATTTGTACCGGCACCGATTGAATGGGTAAAGGCAGTTCGTAAGATCTGTGATGAGAAAGGAATCCTTCTTGTTGCAGATGAAGTTCAGACTGGTTTTGCTAGATCCGGAAGAATGTTTGCTACAGAGTACTGGAAAGAAGCAGGATGTGCACCGGATATCATGACTTGTGCAAAATCCATAGCAGGAGGAGCACCGCTCAGCGCAGTAACGGCTAGAACAGAAGTTATGGACGCGGTACCGGCAGGAACAATCGGCGGAACTTATTGCGGAAATGCATTGGCTTGTGCGTCAGCTCTTGAAGTCATTGATATCATGGAGAAAGAAGATTTTCCTGGAAAAGCACTTAAGATTTCTGACAAAGTCATGAAAACATGGAAAGAGTGGCAGAAAAAATATGAAGTGATTGGTGATGTAAGAGGCATCGGTTGCATGATCGGTATTGAGTTTGTAAAAGACAAGAAAACAAAAGAAGCAAATCCTGAGATTGTAAGTGCAATTGTAGCAGAGGCAGTAAAGCATGGTCTTCTATTGGAGAGTGCAGGTACTTATGGTAACGTAATTCGTTTCTTAGCACCGCTTGTTATTACAGATGAGCAGTTAGATGCAGGATTGGAAATTTACGAGAACGCAATTAAAGCTTGCATGAAATAATAGGAGGACGTTATGGGTTGGCAGGAACAATACAAAAGCCGATTGTGTACAGCAGAAGAAGCAGTTCGTCACATTGAGGACGGGGATGCAGTAGTATTGGCACATTGCGTGGGAGAACCTCCCGTGTTAGTGGAAGCCATGGTTGCAAATGCAGCACAATATAAAAATGTAGAAGTAAAGCATATGGTGAGTCTTGGGAATGGCGGATACGCTGTTCCCGGGATGGAAGAGCACTTTCGAGCAGATCCGTTATTTGTAAGTCCCAATACCCGAAATGCAATTATAGAGGGGCGGGCGGATTTTACTCCTGCATTCTTCCACGAAGTACCGTTACTGCTTCGACAGAAAAAACTTCGATGTGATGTTGTGATGGCACAGGTGACGCCACCAGATGAAGATGGTTATTGCAGTTTGGGTACATCTGTAGATTATACGTATCAGGCGATTAAGTCTGCAAAAATCGTTATTGTTCAGGTGAATGATCAATTTCCGAGAACGTATGGTGAAAAAGTTCATATTTCCGAATTTGATTACATCGTAGAGGCTTCTACACCGGTTTATGAATCCAAGCCAACTCAAATCGGAGAATTGGAGAAAGCCATCGGAGCGAATTGTGTTTCTCTTATTGAAGACGGTTCAACGTTACAGCTCGGAATAGGCGGTATTCCAGACGCAGTGATTCAGCTGCTCGGAGACAGGAAGAATTTAGGCATACATTCGGAAATGATCTCCGACGGCACCTTAGCTCTTTATGAAAAAGGAGTTATCAACGGTAAGTTTAAGAAGTTTGACCAAGGAAAAATGACGGTTACCTTTTTAATGGGAAGCCGTAAGCTTTATGACTTTGCACACAATAATCCGGAAGTTGAAGTAAGACCGGTGGACTATGTAAATCATCCTGCGGTAATTATGAAGCAGAATAAAATGGTTTGCATAAACTCTGCAATCCAAGTCGACCTTATGGGGCAGGTTGCAGCAGAAAGCATTGGCTTAAAACAATTTTCAGGTGTAGGCGGCCAGGTAGACTTTATCCGCGGTGCTTCCATGGCAGAGGATGGGAAATCCATCATTGCGATGGCTTCGTATACCAAGAAAAAGGATGGTTCAATTATTTCTAAAATTGCTCCGTTCTTAGACCATGGTGCTGCGGTCACAACCTCAAGAAATGACATTGATTATGTTGTAACAGAATGCGGCATTGCAGAGCTGAAAGGAAAATCTTTAAGAGAGCGTGCAAGAAGCTTAATTAATATATCGCATGAAAGTGCAAAAGAAGAATTGCAAGCAGAATTTGAAAAGAGATTTCACGAAAAATTTTATGCCATTGCAAAAGACTTTTAAAAGAAGGAAGAGAGGGAATTATATGCAGGCTTTAAGAGTAGTACCGAAAGTGTTCTATTTTGACACTTTCAAGGAATTCAATGATGAGTTTAAAATCGGGAAGAATGATTTGGTCGTAACCAATGAATTCATTTATGAGCCGTTTATGAAGCCGCTGGGCATCGAAACCAATCTGATCTTTCAAGAAAGATTCGGGGTCGGAGAGCCTTCCGATGAAATGATTGATGCAATGACAAAGGAAATGAAAAAGTTCAATTTTGACCGCATCATTGCATTCGGAGGAGGAACCATTGTAGACATTTGTAAAATTTTAGCACTCGATGTTCCCGAACACTCCATCGATTTATTTGAAGGGAAGATATTGCCGGTAAAGAAAAAGGAATTAATCTTGATACCGACGACTTGCGGAACGGGAAGCGAAGTGACAAATGTTGCAATTGCAGAATTAAAATCCAAGCATACAAAAAAAGGAATTGCAGTAGAAGAAACGTATGGAGATTGTGCGGTATTGATTCCGGAGACTGTAAAGGGTCTGCCGTATAAATTTTTCGTAACCAGCTCCATTGATGCATTGATTCATGCAATCGAATCCTATTTGTCTCCAAAAGCATCTCCTTTTACAGAAATGTACTCTTTGAAAGCAATCGAGATGATTATGGGAGGATATAAAAAGATCATTGCAAGTGGACCGGAAGCAAGATTAGATGACTTAAGAACCTTTGTATTGGCAGCGAACTATGCCGGAATTGCATTTGGTAATGCCGGATGTGCAGCAGTGCATGCACTTTCCTACAGCATAGGCGGAGCCTTCCATGTTCCTCATGGAGAAGCGAATTATCAATTCTTTACAGAGGTCTTTAAAATGTATGACCGAAAAGACCCGAATGGTAAGATTGTTCAGGCAAAAGAAATTTTTGCAAGTGTTTTAGGCTGTGATGCAAAGGGAGAAGTTTTCGATGCATTGGAAGAATTCCTAAATAAATTAATTGCAAAGAAACCATTGAGAGAGTATGGCATGGTGGAAGCACAGATTGATGAATTTACAGAAAGCACGATTGCAAATCAGCAAAGGCTTTTAGCAAATAATTATGTGCCGTTAAGCAAAGAAGAAATCAAAGAAATTTTTGCAAATTTATATTAATAAACTAATATAAATTTTTGATAAACTGATAGGGGGAAAAGAAAATGGCTTTAATGACTGGTGATCAATATATTGAGAGCTTAAGAAAGTTAAATACAAGAGTATATATGTTTGGTGAAAAAATTGATAACTGGGTAGATCATCCGATGATCCGCCCATCCATCAACTGTGTTGCGATGACTTATGAATTGGCACAAGATCCGCAGTATGAGGATCTGATGACAGCAACGTCAAGCATAACTGGAAAGAAGATCAACCGCTTTGCGCATCTTCATCAGAGCACAGATGATCTGAGAAAAAAGGTTAAGATGCAGAGACTTTTGGGACAAAAGACAGCATCTTGCTTCCAAAGATGTGTAGGAATGGACGCATTTAATGCAGTCTTCTCTACAACATTTGAAATTGATGAAAAGTATGGGACGCATTATCATGATAATTTTGTAAAATATTTAACTTATGTTCATGAGAATGATTTGGTAGTAGATGGCGCGATGACAGATCCAAAGGGTGACAGAGGGTTACCACCGAGCAAGCAGCCTGACCCAGATGTATTTGTACACATTGTTGAAAAGAGAAAAGATGGGATTGTAGTAAGAGGAGCAAAGGCTCATCAAACTGGTTCCATCAACTCTCATGAGCATTTAATTATGCCGACAATTGCAATGACAGAGGCAGATAAAGCTTATGCTGTATCGTTTGCACTGCCGTCTGATGCAGAGGGACTCTTTATGATTTATGGAAGACAGTCCTGTGATACCAGAAAATTAGAGGAAAATGCAGACGTCGATCTTGGAAACAAGAAATTTGGCGGACAGGAAGCTTTGGTTGTATTTGATAATGTATTTATTCCAAATGACCGAATTTTCCTTTGTGAAGAATATGAGTTTGCTGGTATGATGGTAGAACGGTTTGCAGGATACCACAGACAAAGCTACGGCGGATGTAAGGTGGGTGTCGGTGATGTTGTAATCGGAGCCGCTGCCCTTGCTGCAGATTACAATGGTGCAAATAAAGCATCCCATATTAAAGATAAACTGATTGAAATGACGCACTTAAATGAAACATTATATTCCTGCGGAATCGCATGTTCTTGTGAAGGATGTGAGACAAAGGCCGGAAATTACCAGATTGATCTTTTGCTTGCAAATGTATGTAAGCAGAATGTCACTCGCTTCCCTTATGAGATCGTAAGACTGGCAGAAGACATTGCAGGTGGATTGATGGTAACGATGCCTTCTGAGAAAGACTTTAAGTCAGATATGGTTGTGGGAAAAGAAGGAGAGACAATTGGAGAAATTTGTAATAAATATTTTGCAGGAAAAGCAGAGGTCTCTACCGAAGATAGAATGAGAGTGCTTCGCTTCTTAGAAAATATTTGTCTTGGTTCTTCAGCTGTCGGCTATCGTACAGAATCCATGCATGGCGCAGGTTCGCCACAGGCGCAGAGAATCATGATTGCAAGACAAGGAAACATCGAGGCTAAAAAAGGACTTGCAAAAAATATTGCTGGTATAAAATAGAAAACAAGAAAAGAGATGAGATAGGGCGGCATCTGGCCGCCCGAAATAAACTTATTAAGATCCGTTCCCGTTATGAGTGAAAGAGAAAGGATGATATGTATATGAGTGGAGATAATCAGACATTACAAAAGGCATTTGGGACAAAAGATGTATTAGCACTGGCATTTGGTACGATGGTAGGCTGGGGCTGGATCATGCTCTCCGGTGCATGGGCTGCAAGTGCAGGTATGCTTGGGGCAATCGGTGCCTATGTCGTTGGCGCAATACTATGTGTTTTTGTTGGAATGGTATACGCAGAGCTTACACCAGCAATTCCTTGTACAGGAGGAGGCGTTGTTTTCTCCTATAAAGCAATGGGCTATTGGCCTGCTGTGATTGCAGGTTTGGCTACCAGTTTTGCATATATTGGTGTGGCAGCATGGGAAGGACCGGCTTTTGCTACTGCAATTGATTACGTAGTACCAATTCCCAAAATAGGCTTTCTTTGGACAATACAGGGCTTTGACGTATATGGTTCATGGGCTTTGATTGCGATTGCGGCTTCGGTTATTATTACGATGGTCAATTATAAAGGTGCAAAGCAAGCTGCTATTTTCCAATCAATTGCAACGATAGGGCTTGTTACCGTGGGCATCATCTTTGTGTTCGGAGGTGCCACAAGGGGAGATATCAGCAATACCAAACCTCTGTTTACAGACGTAAAAGGTTTTGCATCGGTACTTCTTATGGTTCCTGCTATGTTTGTAGGGTTTGATGTAATCCCGCAGTCAGCTGGTGAAATGAATGTCCCACTCAAGAAAATTCCGAAGCTTCTTATCCTTTCTATTTGCGCAGCAGCAGCTTGGTATATGATCATGATTATGACAACCTGTCTGTCTGCTCCAGCTGCAGTTCGTGAAGCCGGCGTAATACCAGTTGCAGATTCAATGGCTTACGCATTTGGCAGCCCGATCTGGGGAAAGATTTGCATTGTCGGTGCAATTTGTGGAATCTTAACGAGTTGGAACGGTTTCTTATACGGCGGAGCGAGAGTTCTTTACTCTTTGGCAAATGCTAAGATGCTTCCTGCCTTTTTAGGTGAAATCCATCCAAAGTATAATACCCCTTCGAATGCAGTTTTGACTTGTGGTATTCTTTCTACTTTCTCCTGCCTACTGGGAAAGGGAGCGTTAGTTTGGTTTGTAAACGCCAGCTCCTTTGGTGTAGTAATCATGTATTTGATGGTAGCACTATCGTTCTGTTTCCTAAGAAAGAATCAGCCAGACCTTGCTCGACCATACAAAGTTAAATACGGAAAATTTGTCGGAGCGATGGCGATATTTGTAGCATTTTTCTTCGCATGGCTCTATACACCATTAGGTCCGAGTCCGTTGATTGGCATAGAATGGTTGTTAGTAATCGGTTGGTTTATACTTGGATTGTGTCTAGCCTTTTATGCAAAAAACAAGTACCGCTATTTTACAGAACAAGAACGGTTGATTGCGTTATTCGGAGAAGAATAACGATTGTAAAGACGGAAAACATTTTGCATCAAAATAAAAAAGAGAGCCAGTTTTTCAGATTGGGGCTCTCTTTTTTATAAAATAGGGAATATTCTAAAATTTTAATTACGCTACTGTGTAATCAGAAAGATCATGAAAAACTGGTTCGCTAAACATAAAAAAAATACTAGCTCATTTTGACTGGTTTTGTCGAAAATGTGACGGCTATGTTAATTTTTGTTATAATTAACTGATTGTAAAAATTAAGACAAAGATTCCGTTTAGTGTAATAGGTTGAGTTGTTTTATGATTCTGTCTTACAGTGGCATCATAATGAAAGTGGAGAAATAGATATTAAAATTATTGAAAAGCTAAGTCAGATAAATAATATTTATCTAGATGGAGCAGACCAAAGCGTTTTATTATGGGAAAGAGATCATTAAAAGTTATTCACAACATTTCTTGATCCAATGTAATAAATTAAAAAGTAAAAGACTGCCAGTTTTAATTGACAGCCTTAACGTTATATGAAAAAATATATTATTATTTTTCATTAACTCGGAAAAGTAGAAAACATGAAATAATGAAACAAAGTGCTTTTATTTATGAGCGAATATTTTTTCCTTTTAAATATTTGTTTAGTTTAACGGAAACAGTCGGCTGACTGATTCCTAATTCCTTCGCAACCTTAGTTGTAGTTCCTTGACGTTCATAAGAATCCAGCAACACTTCTTTTTCCACATCTTCTAAAATTTGTTTTAGCGTTCTATTTTTTGTAGATACATCATAAGGCTGCTCGTTGGAATAGATGTAATAAGGCAGTTGCTCTTCCGTAATGGAATAGTCTTCGGCAGTAAGAATTGCTCGCTCTACTACATTTTCTAACTCACGGATGTTACCGGGCCAACAGTAAGCTTCCATATAGTTCACGGCACTATTTGTAAAAGCATGGTTAATTTCATATTGTTCATTGAATTTTTTTGTAAAGTGATTAATTAAAGGGAAAATGTCTTCTTTTCGTTCACGAAGCGGGGGAACAGTAAGTGCCAGTACATTTAGACGATAGTATAAGTCTTCACGGAATGTACCTTGCTCAACCATTTTTTTAACATCCTTATTGGTTGCGGCAATGAGGCGAAAATCGATGTTTTTCTCTATGACACCACCAACTCTTGTTACATTTTTTTCTTGAATAACTTTCAAAAGCTTAACTTGCATATGCAATGGTAAATCACAAATTTCATCTAAAAACAAAGTGCCATGATCGGCAAGCTCGATTAAGCCGGCTTTTCCCGTTTGACCTGCACCGGTAAAAGCTCCTTTTTCATAGCCAAACAATTCCGATTCAAGAAGGTGTTCGGGGATTGCCCCGCAATTAATGGAGATGAAAGGCGCATCGGCACGCTTACTGCTGGAATGGATCAGGTCAGCTAACACATTTTTTCCAACGCCGGATTCTCCGTTAATAAAGACCGTAGCATCAAACTTAGCGACTTTCATAGCGGTATGAACGACCTTTTTTATTCTTGAACTTATGCCGACAATCTTTAAATTTTTTTGATATTCTTGTTTCAACTGTTCCAGTTGAACGAGATAAGAGGTCATTGTATCTTGTAACTTTTGGTGTTCTTCTTGCAGTAATTCATATTTTTCAACGTCTCTGGTGTAACTGATTACTTTATCTAGTTCGTTGTCATCGTTAAAAATCGGAATGGAAGTGCACATCAAATATTTATTATTTTTTGTAACTTGCAGCATTGTTTCTGGCTGAAGGGATTTCATTACGCGAGCTGAAATACATGGATTAAAGACTTTTTGTTTCTCCATCTCATAAATGGTGGAGCCGATAGCTTCTTCTTGTGGAATGCCGTAGACAGATTCAAAATTTGGCCAGACCTTTTCAATGACTCCATCTTTACTGATAATTGTAAAATCATCATAAATACTACCTAAAAATTTGTAGAAGTTAGTTTCTATTTGCTTTACATAATTTAATTGAGAAAGTGTTGTTTGCACATTAGACGTATTTAAGAAAAAGAAAAGAAATTGGGATTCTGAGATATTTGGTAAGAGAAGAAGAAGATATTCTGTCTCTTTATTTAGAAATTTTTTTAAGGTATATTCAGGACTTGAAATGGAATCTAAATTGGAATTTATAAATTCTTGCAGCAAAAAATGATCTTCGGGCTGTGAAAATTCTTTTAAAAATAGTTGATTTCCGGAAATCTGGTTCCGATCTTTTTGATACCACATGATGGGTATGTTCAGGTAGCTCATATCTATCTTCAAGGTCAATACCTCCTAACTATACTATAATATTATAGCATTTTTTTAAGCGGTATACTATATTTTGTTTCAAATCTGTCTATTTTATGCTTTTTATACGCAAAAAATTCACAAAATAATACAAATTAACCTTAATATGTGAATTCTATTCTTTTTACCAGCTCCATTATCTTTTCTTGATCTTTTATTCCATTTGTTTCTGCACCACTACTTATATCAACGCAATAAGGGTGATAAGAAATAGCTTGCTCTAAGTTGGAACAATTAATTCCTCCGGCAAGGAAAAATGGCTTTTCGCATTGTGGAATAGAATCCCAATCAAAGCTGTGACCACTGCCTCCCTTATAGTTATCAAATAGAAAGAAATCTGCGATTGAAGGCTCTAATAAACCGAGACTTTCCTTTTCTTTGACCTTTATTACCTTTATAACGGGGATGTCACAACTTTTTTTTAACTGCTTGATGTATGCTTCAGTTTCGGTTCCATGCAGTTGTGCGATGCTGATGATACCCTTGCGGTAGAGCGATTCAATTTCATAAATAGGTGAATTTGTAAAGACGCCTATTGGGATGATAGGAGCTTTTAATTGCATCCGGAGTTGCTCTGCTTCAATTGCTGATACAGATCGCCGGCTTTTTGCAAACACAAAGCCGATATAATCCGGCATGGCTTCGTTGACATAATCGATCTCACAAGTACGGGACAAGCCGCAGATTTTAATTTTACTCATTTGCGATACCTCGCAGCAGAGAAAGCTGTTTTTGTTTACTAGGGCTACACATAAGCGTTTCTCCAATTAAGACGGCATCGGTACCGATACTTTTTAGTAAAGAAATATCTTCTGAGGTCTTGATACCGCTCTCAGAGACGAAGAGTATATGATCTGGGATTTGTTTTCGTAAATCAAGGCTTACGGAAAGGTCTACCGAAAAGGTTTTCAGGTCGCGGTTATTGATACCGATGACCCTTGCGCCAGCTGCTATGGCGGATTGGACTTCTGTATTTGTGTGGGCTTCTACGAGTGCGGAAAGCCCAAGTTGATGCGCCGTTTCCAGATAGCTTTTTAAGGTTCTGGTATCCAAAAGAGCGCAGATGAGAAGAATAGCGGATGCCCCTAAAAGTTTGGATTCGTAGATTTGGTAGGGATCTACAATGAAATCCTTGCGTAAAACAGGGATGGAAACGGAGGAGGAAATTTCTTCAAGGTAGCGGTTGCTACCTTGAAAAAAGTAAGGTTCGGTTAGCACAGAGATTGCACAAGCTCCAACTTTTTCATATTCCTTTGCAATTGTGAGATAAGGAAATTCTTTGACAAGAATTCCCTTAGATGGGGAAGCTTTTTTTACTTCGCAGATGAAGGAAATTTCATTTGTACGCAGTGCCTGCTCAAAAGGAAAGCTATCATCTTTTGGCATTTTTTCCGCAAGGTTTTTTAATGTTTTTAAGTCTTGAATTTTTTTTTGCTCAAGTATCCTTTTTCGCGTTTTTTCAGCGATCCGTTCTAAAATCATGAGATCACCTCATTTGAAAGAGCTATTAGTTGTTCAAGCCGCTGCAATGCTTTTCCGCTGTCTATAGTTATCTCTGCGAGAGAAATGCCTTGCTCCAGTGTCAATTCGGGATTGGCGAGATAAAGTGCCGCGCCCGCATTTAAAAGAACCGTGTCACGTTGAGGGCTCTTTTTTCCAGAAAGAATTTCTCTTGTGATCTTTGCATTATCTTCCGGAGATCCACCTACAAGTTTTCGTTTATCACAACGATGAAAACCGTACTGCTCTGGTTTCATTACATAGGAGCGAGATTTTCCGTTTCGAATTTCAAAAACACTGGTTGGAGCACTCATGGAGATTTCATCTAGCCCATCTTGACCATATACAACCATGG
This sequence comes from Sinanaerobacter sp. ZZT-01, assembly GCF_035621135.1. Lineage (NCBI taxonomy): Bacteria > Bacillati > Bacillota > Clostridia > Peptostreptococcales > Anaerovoracaceae > Sinanaerobacter > Sinanaerobacter sp. ZZT-01. The sequence continues at coordinate 776,218 of NZ_CP141728.1, read as the reverse complement.
CTTGTTTAACCCCTAGATTAGAGAGAACGCGTGCGAGGGGTTCTACGAGGTCTTCTTTATACACGCCAAGTAGCTGAATCGTTGCTTTGGCTGGATTGGCAAGAGGTCCCAATAGATTAAAGATCGTACGGATACCTAATTCCTTTCGAACGGGAGCAACGTATTTCATTGCCGTGTGATAGTTTTGTGCGAATAAAAAGCATAGACCGATTTGCTCTAAGATTTTTTGGCTATGACTGGCAGAGATGGAGATATTCACACCTAGTGCTTCTAATACATCAGCGGCTCCGCATTTACTGGACGCTGCTCGATTCCCATGCTTTGCTACAGGGACACCTGCTGCGGATACAACGAGTGAAGCGGTTGTGGAAATATTAAAAGAATTTGACTGATCCCCTCCGGTTCCCACAATTTCAAGCACGTCTGTTTTGGGATGAATTGAAATGCAATGTTTTCTCATTCCAGCGGCAGAGGCACTAATTTCATCAATGGATTCGCCTTTCATTGCCATTGCGGTTAAATAAGCGGAAATCTGGACAGGAGACGCTTTTCCGCACATGATTTCGTCCATAACCGCCTCTACGGTCGAATAATTTAAATCTTCCAGTTGAATTATTTTTTCAATGGCTTTTTCTATCATAACGGATTTCCTCCTATAAAATTTTTTAATATTATTTTTCCTTCAGGTGTAAGAATGGATTCGGGATGAAATTGTACACCATACACTTCGTATTTATAATGTTTGACTGCCATAATCTCATTGTCTTCGGTACGTGCTGTAATCTGAAGTTCATTTGGGAGTGTTTTTTCCAGCACGGCAAGCGAATGATAGCGTGCACCTTTGATCGTATCTGGCAGGTTGTAAAAAAGAGGGCAGCTGGTGTCCAATTTGATTTCAGACTGCCGTCCATGCATCACTTTTCTTGCAAAGGATACGTTGGCTCCATAAGCTTCACAGATTGCCTGATGCCCAAGACACACACCCAAAATGGGAATGATCCCAGCAAATTGTCGAACTACTTCAACGCAGATACCGGCTTGTGATGGGTTTCCGGGTCCGGGTGACAAAATAATTTTATCAGGGCAAAGGACTTTGATTTCTGCGGGGGTGATTTCATCATTGCGTCTTACTTCGATAGAAGGTTCAAAGGAGCCTGCCATTTGATATAAATTATAAGAAAAACTATCATAATTATCGATGAGTAAAATCATAAGTCTGCTCTCCCTTCTGAAAATTGCAATGCCTGAATGACGGCTTGCGCCTTATTAATGCATTCCTGGTATTCTTTTTCGGCAATGCTGTCATATACAATGCCTGCTCCCGCTCGAACGGTTACAGTGCCTTTTGTCTTTACTGCCAGACGAATGGCAATACAGGTATCAAGATTTCCATTAAAACCGATGTAGCCGATAGCTCCTCCATAAATACCCCGTTTTTCTTTTTCAAGCTCATCAATAATCTGACAGGCTCGAATTTTTGGTGCTCCGGACAGAGTGCCGGCAGGAAGTACTGCGTGAATGGCGTCAAGCGCATTTTTTCCTTCCATAAGTTCACCGGTTACTGTTGTGCTGAGATGCATGACATGGGAAAATTTTACAATACTGTGATAAGATTCAACTGTAACAGAGTTGATTTTACTGATTTTTCCCAAGTCATTTCGGCTTAAGTCTACAAGCATATCATGTTCTGCTAATTCTTTTTTATCGCAGAGCAGATCTTTTTCTAAATAAAGATCCTCTTTCTCACTTTTCCCACGAGGCCGAGTACCGGCAAGAGGAAATGTATACAATTTTTGACCGGTTAATTTTACAAGCGTTTCAGGTGAAGCACCTGCAATTTCTAGATCTTCTTTACTAAAATAAAACAGATAGGGAGAAGGGTTACTCGTACGTAATACTCGATAAGCATTTAAAAGGCTGCCTTCCGCTTCTGCTTGAAAACGGTTGGATAGTACAATTTGAAAAATATCACCGTCATGAATATATTGCTTTGCTCTTTGTATTAAATTGCAATAATCAGTTTGGTTGAAGCGTGGCTGGAATGGGGACTTAAGCTGGAACGGCTTCGATTCTGACTTTTCTTCAAACTGAATCAATTTGGCCATATCTTTTAATTCATCTTGTGCAGATTTATAATTTGCATCTAAGTGATCTGTCTTTGCGTGGGCGATCAATATGATTTTTTGTTTTAAATGATCGAAAGCAATTACTTTATCAAAAAGCATCAAATCAAAATCAGGAATTGCGTTATCGCAGGAATGATTAAGGCTCAAACTTGGCTCAATGTATTTGATAAAATCATAGGAAAAATAACCGACAAGCCCACCTGTAAACGGCGGCAAATCTGGAAGCAGGGGAGCTTGATTTTCTTTTAAAAGTTGTCGGATGAAAGAAATTGGTTCTTTTTCTCTTATGGAGTCATTCGTGAACTGGTGCTTAGGGTTATAGCCCATAAAGGTATAACGTCCCCGATGTTCGGAATCCTCGAGACTTTCTAATAGGTAGCAGCAATTGCTTTTTTTCTTCAAACGCCGTAGAACTTCAATCGGTGTAACTTCATCTGCATAGATGGTGTAGCTTATCGGAATTATTTGATAATCCTTTGAAAGAAGTTTCGCTGTTTCTAAGCTTGGTTGATACATAGGTAACCTCCTTTGAGAATAGAAAAAATCCGTCCATGACGATGTCGTCAAGGACGGATTCCTGCAAAAACCCGCGGTGCCACCTTGTTTTGAGAGGCAAAACTCTCACCCTTTACAGAATACTAACATATTCCTGACAACTGACGTATGTCTTACGTCGCAGTATACTCAGCAAAATCGCCTTTGACTGCGCCCTCAGTGGTCCATTTAACAAGCTGCGTTCTGCCGGATTCTCAGCACCCCGGCTCTCTGTGAGTGCACGATTTGTTTTTATCTCCACCTCATCGGTTTCATGAACGGTATGAAATTGAGTGTATTATATGACAAAGGGCATTTTATTGTCAAGGGGGGATTTTTAATTTTTTGATACGGGTGAAATATACATTTTTATTTTACATATATTAGGAATTAATTTTAATATATTGCTTATGCTCATTAATAGAAAAACTAAATTTAGTGGTTGACATTTTATAAAACAGCTTGTAGAATGATACACAATAAAATAACAAAAAAACTAATGATTGAGAAGAGTAAGTACAAAAAAGCGTTGTTCAGAGAGCTGCGGGTGGTGTGATTGCAGTCGGCGTGACCGTACCGAATGGACTCATGAAGGTGGGGGGAAAGGCATTGCTGAGTAATTCCCAACGGGGTTTCCGTCCGTTATCAAAGGAAGACGTATGATTGTACGTTTTGAGTGGATACAGTTTGTATCAAATTAGGTGGTACCGCAGAAGTTAAGCTTTTGTCCTATTTTTAGGATGAAGGCTTTTTTTATTTACAGAAAACGATTCTTTGAATCAAGTACGGCGTGAAACGGAGCATGAAATATATTATAGCAAACAGGAAGGAAAAGAGGCGCATATGAAAAAAGGAAGATTTGGAGAATATGGAGGACAGTATATCCCGGAAATACTGATGCAGGCAGTTTTAGAGCTGGAAAAGCAATATGAGCACTATAAAAAAGATCCATTGTTTTGCAAGGAGCTTGATGAATTGCTGCATAAATATGCAGGAAGGCCGTCTATGCTTTATTATGCAGAAAAAATGACAAAAGATTTAGGAGGTGCAAAGGTCTATTTAAAGCGTGAAGACCTGAATCATACCGGCTCTCATAAAATTAATAATGTACTGGGACAGGTACTTTTGGCCAAGAAAATGAATAAAAAACGTGTAATAGCTGAAACTGGTGCCGGGCAGCACGGTGTTGCAACTGCGACTGCGGCCGCACTGATGGGGTTGGAATGTGAAATTTTCATGGGAAAAGAAGACACAGAAAGGCAGGCTTTAAATGTATTTCGTATGGAGCTTTTAGGGGCAAAAGTGCATACGGTTACCAGCGGAACGCAGACATTGAAGGATGCCGTCAATGAAACGATGAGAGAGTGGGCTGGTCGTGTAGAGGATACTCTTTATGTTTTAGGGTCGGTCATGGGGCCACATCCGTTTCCGACGATTGTAAGAGATTTTCAAAAGATCATTGGAAAAGAAATTAAGGAGCAGTTAATGGAAGCGGAAGGAAAGCTTCCGAGTGCAGTACTTGCTTGTGTTGGAGGCGGGAGCAATGCAATGGGAGCTTTTTATGAATTTATAGAGGATAAGACGGTAAAATTGATTGGCTGTGAGGCCGCAGGGCTGGGGATAGATACGCCACGAACCGCAGCCACGATTGCAACCGGAAAAACAGGTATTTTTCATGGAATGAAGTCCTATTTTTGTCAGGATGATTACGGACAAATTGCACCGGTGTATTCAATATCAGCGGGGCTGGATTATCCGGGGATTGGGCCGGAGCATGCAATGCTCGCCGATCAAGGAAGAGAGGTTTTTGCAGCGATCACGGATGAGGAGGCGGTTGAAGCTTTTGAATATCTTTCTCGCACTGAAGGGATTATTCCGGCAATTGAGAGTGCTCATGCGGTTGCCCATGCAATGAAAATTGCAAAGAACATGCAGAAAGATGAAATACTTGTCGTCAATCTTTCAGGACGTGGCGACAAAGATGTAGCAGCAATTGCAAGGTATAGAGGGGTGGATATTTATGAGTAGAATAAAAGAGGCATTTTCAGACAAGAAGGCATTTATTGCATTTATCACTGGTGGAGACCCAGATATACAGATAACAGAGGCATTGCTTTATGAGATTGCAGAGGCCGGTGCAGACTTAATCGAAATTGGAATTCCTTTTTCTGATCCAACAGCAGAGGGACCGATCATACAGGCTGCAAATGAGCGCGCGTTGCGAGCAGGCTGCACGGTAGATAAATTATTTGATTTGATTCAAAAGGTAAGGAGAAAAATATCGACACCCATTGTATTTTTGACTTACGCAAATCCGGTATTTTCTTATGGAAAAGAGGCATTTATGAAGCGTTGCAAAGAGGCGCAGATAGATGGAATCTTAATGCCTGATGTACCGTTTGAAGAGAGAGATGAGTTTGCAGAGGTTTGCAGAAAGTATGACGTAGATTTTCTTTCGATGATTGCTTTGACTTCAGAGGAACGTATTTTTAAGATTGCAAAAGAAGCGCAGGGGTTTCTCTATTGTGTTTCTTCTTTAGGTGTGACGGGAGCGCGTGTGGATATCCCAACTGAAATTGGAGAAAAAATTGCACAGGTAAAGCAAATATCAGAGATTCCTTGTGCGATTGGTTTTGGAATTGCGACAACAGAGCAGGCTAAGAAGATGGCAAAGATTTCCGACGGCGTGATTGTAGGAAGTGCAATTGTCAAATTAGTTGAAAAATATGGAAAAGAATGTATTCCGATAGTGGGTGAATACGTGAGGCAGATGAAACAGGCTGCTTCTTTTGACCAAGGATATAAATATATGAAAGGTTAGTCATGAAATGCTAAACATCTGAATATATAGACTAATGGAAAGCCGATTGTACCATAAGCTTCTGGGCGATGGAGTCAAATATTAGGTGAATAGAATTTACCCTTTGGGAAGACAAAATAAAGATTTTTTGGTTCAATTCATCATTATTAAAGTATAAAATAAGCAGAAGATAAACTGATAATACAGAAGAACGGTTGAAGTGATCAAAATAGAAGGATATTAAACAATTATAACCTTGCACAAAAGAATAAACTATGGTATATATTAAAAAAGGATTACCGCCTTCGCACGGTGGCAAATCCGGAATTAGAGTAAGCCACCTTTGCAGGTGGCTTTTGCTATCTCTTACCATACATACACAGAGAAATGATTGCTACAATTAATAATCCAAATTGAAATAAATCAGAATATGTAATCATAGAGTTATCACCCCCCTTCAGGGAAAGTGATCCGCCACCAAACGGTAATCCTTATTACTAAGTATATCAAAAAGAAAAAATATGTACAATAAAATAATGGAGAAGTAGGTGGTACTTATTCATCGTCTTTTTTTCCTTATATAACAGAAAAAACTATGTCTTATCTTATAAAAAAACAAGATTATAGCTTTTGCGACAGCAGTAATTTCTAAAATAAACTATGCGCAGGATATAAATTGTAAAAAGAGCATGAGAATTAGGGTTTTAAAACATATCTACATTCTGTTTGCAGTTTGGTAACCCTAATGAATCAGAGTATTATTACTTATAAATTATTTTAAATATTTATGGAAGCTATGCTTTATATTGGATAATTAATTGAGAAATACAGCCCAAAATGTATTTCAATAATGAGTAAATATATGAGGCAAATAACAAGTTGCCTTCGCACAAAAAAACCTTCTGAAAGTATTAAATTTCAGAAGGTTTTTTTCGATATTCTTATTTGCAGCGGTCTCTTGGTCTTAAATCAAATTCTGGATTGATTGCGTAGAAATTCTTTTCATCTAAATTATCCTGCACAATTCTTAGGGATTCACCGAAACGTTGGAAATGAACAATTTCACGTTCTCTTAGAAAACGAATCGGATCAATCACTTCTGGATTATCTACAAGGCGAAGGATATTGTCATAAGTAGTGCGAGCTTTTTGCTCTGCTGCGATTGCATAAGAACAACACATAGAATAATAAATAAAATTTCGGCGATAAAATAAACCATTTGCAACAATTTCAATGGATTTTACGATTTAATAAAAAAGGTTTACCGATAACTTTGACGGGTTGCGGTAAACCTTTTTACTCATCAACCGCAAATAACAGCGGCTCTTGTTATGTATCATAGCAGAGTCGTTTTTATTTGTCAAAAAATAAAACAAATTTTTTGATGGAAAGGAGACGGCAATGCTGAATTATTGGGGAATTTTTTTTATGTTTGTTTTTCTGCCAGTGTGTTTTATTACACTGATAGGAGTTACTTGTTACATTGAACGGAGGGAACATGAAAATAAAAAGGCAAAAGAAAAAGCAAATTATGCTCATGCTTTGTATCCTACTTATTCTAATGACCGGTAAGATTGATTTCGGTGGGGAGTATACAAGGCTGGAACATGAATACTTAGGCAACCGGATTTCATGCGATGTTATTCGAGTCGTAGATGGGGATACCTTTGTGGCCTTGCTGAATGAGCAGGAAGAGAAGGTACGGTTGATTGGCGTGGACACGCCGGAAAGTGTACATCCTGATAAAAGTAAGAATACGGAAGCAGGGGCGCTTGCATCAGAGTATGCAAGTGGATTGCTGGAAAATCAGACGGTGCAGCTAGAACTTGATGTGCAGGAAAGAGATAAGTATGGGAGAATTCTGGCATATGTTTACTTAGAAGACGGTACTTTTCTTAATGAAAAACTGATATTGGACGGATACGCTAAAATAGCGACTTATCCACCGAATGTAAAATATGTGGATGTCTTTAAAAAAGCGGCAGAAAGTAGAGAGCAGAAATAGATTAATCAACTTTAGGCAGAATCTGCCTAAAGTAAAAGTTTAATTTTTTAAATGGGCTGACTGGAGGAATCAAAATGATATGCAAAGGTTGTAAAGCGATAGAGGGGAACCGCCATCCCGATGATGTAACCGACTTCACAAGCGCAAAATGTGGATTAGGTTATCAGACGATATTGGACAGGGGCATGATGATGCCGGTACATAAATGCGAGAAGCCAAAGAGCTGGAAAGCTTTGGAGAGGCTTATGCGAGAGAAAGGAGACCTAGCATGAATAAATTAAAACCTTGCCCCTTCTGCGGCGCAGAAGCGGAATATCGGCAATTCGCAAACCCAAAAAACTTTTACACAGTAGTTTGCACCAATTGTCACTGTCGAACTGACGGATATAATTGCAGTCTAGACAATAACGACGCGGAGAATAAAGCAATGCAAGCTGAAAAATGGAATCATAGACTCCAAACTTCGTCGGAAATTGGAGGAGCTACGGCAGATGAAGACATACTTTGTACGACATGCGAAGAAGCAGAACGGAAGTTGGAAGAAATAAAGAAGCGAAGTAAGGAGGAAATTTAAATGAAATCAAAAATCATTGCAATTTGGTTTGAAAAAGGCGGTGGCGGTAAAACGACTACCGCTTTTAATTTGGCAGCAGGATTAGCAAGAAAAAGTAAAAAAGTGTTACTGGTAGATGTGGATCCAACAGCGGGGAGTACCAAGCATGCGGGATTAACACCCAATACTTTACAGAGCACACTTGCTGATCCGCTCCTCAACGTGCTAAGAAATCTTTCCCCGAAAACCGAGGACTACCTACATAGGGTAGAAAGTGATCCGTTTGACATTTTGCCTGCAAATGCTTTTTTGGACACCATAGAAGATACGGTGAAAAAAGTTTTTTCAGGTATAGAGGTTGGCCAAGCTCTGGGACGTGTATTAGAGGAATTAAAAAATAAATATGATTACATCATCATTGATTGTGCGCCAAGTACACGCATTTATAATACCAGTGCGTTAGCAATTGCCGATGAAGTAATTATGCCGATGCGAGCGAATTTCTTGGATTTTGGTGGCTTGGATGATGCTACGGATGCTGTAAATACCATAAAAACAAACATCAACCCCAAGTTGCGAAATCGAGGAATATTACTTACAAATTATCGTCATATCAATCATACACGCCTTATTGAAGAAGGATTGGAGTGCCTGAAAGAAGAAAAAGGCGTGGAAACATTACAGACGAGAATCAGTCATGGCGTAGATGTGGCGGAGGCCAGTATGCGCGGCCTGAGCATTTATTCGTACAAAAAATCCGGTAAACAAGCAAAAGAATATCAAAGCTTGGTGGAGGAAATTTTAAATGGCTAAGGATGATTTTAAGAATAGGTTAACTTTTTCCTCACCAGAAAAGAAAACAACTACGAAGAGTGTAACTGATTTGTTGCTCGGAATATCAGACAATGTTGATTCAAAGGGATTAGAATTTACGATTGTAGCATTAGATTTAATTGATCCGCTATTTTCTTTTCACCATTCTTTCGAAAAAACTGTAAATAAAGGCATTGAGAAATTAGCGGATAAGATTAGAGCACAAGGGGTACTAGAACCAGTTATTTTACGTCAGTATCTTAGGGATGGAATCAAGCGTTATGAACTATTAGCTGGGCATCGACGGTGTATGGCAGCACGTTTAGCTGGGCTGACGGAAGTACCAGCAGTCATTGTTAATGTCAATGATGCGAATGCAAAGTTAATCGCTACTGACACGAACTTAGAACACCGTGAAGAAATATTGCCATCTGAGATGGCTGATGCGTACAAATTGCAAGTCGAGGCACTAAAACAGCAAGGTAAGCAACGTGATTTTTCACCAGATTCCATTGACAAGAGCTTTAGGCATATTCTGCCTAAAGTAAAAGAATGGAGTGCAAGAGGCTTGGTTGCAGCATTAAATGGTATTTCAGTCAAGAAGGTTGCTTGCTATTTACGCTTAAATGAATTAAATCAAGAACTGTTGGATTTAGTGGATGATAAACAGATACCGATTTATGCAGGAGCAGATTTATCGCATTTATCGATGCAGCAACAGCAATGGATCTGCGAGATATTAATGAATAATGAAAGAATAAAAATAACATCTGATTTGGCAGTGTCACTAAAAGATGAAAAAGAAAACTTGATAAGTAAAGCAATCATAGAAGCTATTTTGAATCCGCCAGCGCAGGAAACGAAAGAACATCCTCCAAAACCTACATATAAAAAAGCACTTCGCAATGTGGAAAAAAACATCAAGAAATTACCGGAAGAACAAATTAGAAAGATTGAACTTATGGATGAGAAAACCTTACAAGAAATTATCTTAGTAGCAATCCAAAATTATGTTACCAATCATTAGTAATTTAGCAATGAGAACTTTAGGTAGAATATGCCTAAAGTAAATCAGCATGAAAGAGAGGATGTGAGAATACATGAAAAAATATACGGTACAATTGGTCGTTCCATCTGATTTGCGAGGAATCAAACAGGAAATCGAGAAAATACAGAGTTATAGAAGTGAGCAAGTATTTCTTTCTGTCAGTGGTGTATGTGATAATATAAAATCTTTTCAGGACTGGGTGCAACTAAATGAAGTACCCAATTTTATTTTAATTTTTGAAAGGGTATTGTTAGCCAGAGCCAACAGAGAAAAAGCGAGGGAAGAATTACTCACAATTATCAGTAATATTTGTTTTCGCGGTTCTAAAATCATTTGCATATTATCAGAAGATGCAAGCGAGGAATTGTTACCATTTGTAAACGAACTCACCAAACTGGGATTGCAAAATTTTTATTTTGCAAAAGAATTTCGGTCAGAAAACTTGGTTGATTGGATTTTTGGTGAAAAGTCATTGCAAGATAACATGTGTTACTTGGTTCGTCAAACCAAATTTGACAAAGAAAAAGAGGTTCCGATTGAGGTAATAAAAGAGGTACCAATTGAAGTGGAAAAGGAGGTTATCAAAGAGGTCCCTGTGGAAGTAGAGAAAATTGTAGAAAAGATTGTTGAGAAAAAAATAATGGTACCAACTGATGCCAAGCTAATGGGAAAGATTACGCTTGGTATTTTTAATTTAGCTCGTGGAGCTGGTGCAACAACAACGGCAATCTCTTTAGCAGAGAACTTGCAAAGCTTAGGCTATGATACGGCGGTCATTTCTATGGATGATAAAATTGATCTGCATTACCTTGATAAGAAAAAAAATGCCGCTTATATAATTCCTGCACCGGGAGAAAAAAGGCTGAAGCTTTTGGAAGCGTATAAGAATGATTATAAGTTTATTCTTTTAGACTTTGGTAATTTGTTTGATATTTTACCGACGGGTCAATTGAAAACAGACCGATTAACTGAAAAGGAATATGAGATTGAAGAGTTTTTCCGCTGCAATTATAAAATTGCAGTTGGATTTTCCGATGAATGGAATGCCGGAAAGTTAAATTATTTCATAAATAATCCGGCATTTGATAATTTGGAAACCTTTATATTCTCAATTCGAGGATTAACGGATCGGATTGCCAAACAATACAATTTGAATTTTTGTAGCTCAACCGATACCGCACTAGAAATATTGCTCATGTGGTTGGGAATCGAGCAAAACCGAGAAAGGCTAAAAGGAAAGGATAGAAAAGCAGCTTTTTCTTTTTTATTTAATTGAGGGGAGGAAATACATTGAAAAACAAAAAATATGGGATAAGAGTCGTCTTATTAGCAGTGCTAGTAGCAGTAGGAGCACAGGCGATGACTGTTTTAGATTTTGATCGTAGTACAGCGTATGGGTATAGCGTTGACAAAGTTTTAAGTAAGGCGGTTACTGACTCAAAAACAAGCTCTAACAATAGTTTTGATCAAAAGATGGAATATACAGATGCGGATGGATATAAAGGATCACTTGACAAAAATGGAGCCAGTTTTGTCAAGAGTGGCAGTTATAACCCAGGGAGTCCAGGGCATGTGCATACTAGCAGTTGCGAGACATATAATTATGTGTGTTGGAAGTGTGGGTATACTACCACCTACGGTCATGGGCACGGGGCTGGTTACTGCGTCAACTGTAAAAAAGACAGTTGTCTTAACCAGGGGAAAGTATTTAAGTGTGGTATGTATGAGGGACAAGGATATATCCCAGCATCAGACACAAGAATATATCAGCAGAACTATGCGGGCACAGTATATAAAACGGTGAAGGAATACCCAGAGTTAACCAGTATCGTTATTGTAAAGCAGCCAAATAAGGCACATTACAAAGAATATGAGGACTTTGAGCCGGAAGGAATGGTTGTACAAGCCATCTATGCAGATGGTCATCAAGAGGAAGTAACAGGCTATACGCTTTCTAAGAAAATAAATTTGGATCCTTCGGTAACCAGTATTCGCGTCACATTTTCTGAAAATGGTGGTACGGCTTATGCCGATGTTCCGATTACAGTAGCAAAATTAACAGGAATTCATGTGAGTAAGCTGCCGGACACAGTAGAGTACCTTGAAGGGTTAGTAAATATCGACTTAACCGGAGGGGAACTTGCTTTGGAGTTTAATGATGGCAGTACAAAAGAAATTTCATTAACAGAAGCCAGTGTGATCACTCATGGTTCTGAGGTAGGAGAGATAGAGATAAAGGTTGGATATAAGGAATTTACAACGACATATAAGGCTAAAGTAAAAGCAAAATCACCTATTAAGCTTGAAATCATGACACCACCATCAAAATTACAATATATTGAAGACCTACCATTTGACTTTGACGGCATTTCGGTCAAGGTTACTTACGATAATGGAACTTTCGGTATAGCAAAAGAGTTATCTTCTACCGATGGTGCTGCGTTGCAATTAGGACAAACCTTTGTAACAATAGCATATTATGAAAATGATGTAACCGTAACCTGCCAGCAACCGATTACAGTAATCAAAAAATCACCGGTTAAGCTTATCGTTGAAAAAGTTCCGGATAAAGTGAAATATGAATGGAGTGAGCCTTTAGATCTAAGTGGGAGTGCCATTCGAATGTATTATGATAATGGAAAAGATGAATTGCTAACATTGGATCAAGTGACAGCAACCGGCTATGAGGCGAAACAGACAGGAAAACAGACGATTACTGTAAGCAGCAAAGGTTGCAGCGATACATTTGAAATAGAAGTTGGGAAAGCTCCGGTTACTGAAATCACCTTGATTACTTCACCGGGAGCCATTGTTGTACAAAACGCTTCGCTGGATCTGAACGATGCAACAATTGAAGTAACAAGGGCTGATGACAGCAAAGAGACGGTTAAGGTAACAAAGGATATGATTTTACCGTTTGATTCCTCCGTTTTAGGAAAGCAGACCATTAAAATTACCTATGAAGGAAAACAGTGCGAATTTGAAATTACTGTGGTAAGAAAGCCAAGCAGTAGTAAACCCAATACGGAGAAACCAATCGGAGAGGTCATAGTGAAAGGGGAGGATTGTTTAGACAAATCAGATGTTGTTTTATCAGAAGGAGAGAATGGTAACATTAGGGTTAAAGTAAACCAATCTCATGATGCCATGTATATGGTAATTCCGATGCTTGACAACAAAGTAGCTCGAAATGTCATTAATAATACCATCCCATCTTTTCAGGCAATTATGGAGGGTAAGCTGTATGTCAAGATAACAGGAGATGCAGAGTTTGAGTTTATCGACAATAGCAAGGACTTTGTTGATACAAATACACATTGGGCAAAGCAGGAAATTGACAAAGCAGCATCCCGAGAAATCTTTGCGGGAATAGGCGATAAACGATTTGCACCGGATGACACCATGACTATCGCAATGATGGCCGCTATTTTGCATCGATTGGATGGATATAAAGCGGATCAGCTACCAACGAATAAGGGACAATGGTATGATCCAGATTTAGCTTGGGTAAAAGAGTATATTGCCAGAGAAGAAGACCTTGTGAGACCGGAAGCAGCAGTTACCAAGGAACAGCTGGCCAGGATGCTATATCAATTTGCAGAGCATTCCGGCGTGGAAGTGGAAAAAGAGACTGATCCGGTAACCTGGATGCAGAACAATGGCATCCTAATAGAAAGAATTGGAGGGAGCTTGCAATTGTCTGATACAGCAACCAGAGCAGAGGTCGCTACCATTATCAATAAGAGCATCGAAGCAATGTTAATTCGTGTGAAATAGGAAAGGATAAACCTTTCCTTTTTTATTAAAAAAATAGGAGGAACTATGCTATTTAAGAAAAAAGAAAAACTGCAAGAGAAAGTAAAGCTTCGGAGAAATCCAGGGAAATATCTAAAAAATAAAAAGCTATTAAGCTTGCTGTGTATTGTACTGGCAGCAATACTTTCCTTTGTCGTTTTGCCAAAGCTTTATGAGCAGCAAGCGGATACTGCAATGGTTGTTACAGTAACCGACACAATAAAAAAAGGAGAGATCATTAAAGCAAATAAAGTGATTGAGAAAAAAGTTGGAGCGTACGGATTGACGGCAGGGGTTATAAGCAATGTGGCAAAACTAGAAGGAAAAGTTGCAAAGGTAGATTTACTTGCCGGTGATTATATTACCGATGCAAAAATTGGTGACTTTGTATCGGATCCCATTATCGAAAATATTGTGAAACAGGGAAAACAGCTTACTACCATTACATTACAATCCAATGCTGCGGGGCTTGCCTCTCATTTGCAGAAGGGCGATATCGTAAATGTTGGTACCGTAAGAGAAACGGAAACCGGATTTCATATATCCTTTGATCCATTATTAAAAGGAATGCAAATTTATGATATAGAGAACGCCGATGCAGTTAGTGTGGATGATGTCAAAGCATCCAAAGCTGATGCCGTCGATGCAATACCCCAAACCATAACATTCATAGTCACAGAAACGCAAGCAGCAAGGTTATTGGATGCAGAGTATAATGGCAAAATTCATATTACATTAATAAAGAGATAGGAGGCAGTATGAGCAAAATTATTGCAGTTTATGGAAGACCCGGATCAGGAAAAAGTACACTGGCAGCTAATTTAAGCTGTGCTCTGGCGACTAAAAACCAAGTGGTAATTCTAGCTTCTGCTAATCTGGATTACGGTGGGATTCAGACGTTTTTCGGAGAAAGTATTTCGGAAGAGCAGGGAATCTTTGCCGCATTGGCCGACACGGCAGAACAACCACAACGGATGCTTACTCCATGTAAAAATAGAGAGAATATTTTTCTTCTGGGAGTTCCGAATAAGATGACTGAGCCATGTATGGAAGAGCTCTATGAAAACAGAACAAAGCGGTTGTTTCAGCAGCTTCAAGTATGTTCGGACTATATTGTGATTGACTGTACTGGATATTTGCGGGAACCAATGACTAGCTTGGGATTGTTTCTGGCAGATCAGATACTTTGCACCTATACCCTGTCTTCCGAAAGTGGATTATGGCATCAAGCCATGCAGAGCTTTTTTGAACGGTTTCATATCAAAGAACTGGTAAAGCCGGTGATTGGGCAGTGGAACATAGGATGCAGTATGCATGAATTCCTTCAGCTGTATGGGCTTACCGATACCGTACAGCTTCCTGCCGTAGAGGATGCTGTAGTATTCCAAAACAGCGGGAAGCTCATTTATGAGATGAAGTCCAAGGAGGCAAAACAATATCGAGCGGTGATGGAGCAGCTGGCAGAGGAGGTACAGTAGATGGCAGATCGGCTTATTACACTGGAAAATCTGATGTATCAGAAAAACATGGAGTACCTGAATCAGCAAAAGGGGACACAGGCAAAAAATTATCCGGAAATCAAAGAACGGATGCAGCATATTATCAGCACAAATCATGCAGAAGAGTTAGCAAGAGATTGGACGGATAAAGAAAAACGGCCACGACTGGTACAATTGATTATCCACTATTTAAACGTGGAACGTCTGGTAGATAATGAGTTGTCCGTAGAAGAATTGGCACAGCGTATTTATGAAGATATGGCCGGCTTTAGCTTCGTTGAAAAATATCTGAAAGATGCTGAAGTGGAAGAAATAAATATCAATGGTTCGAACAGTACAAGAGTAATCTATAAAGATAAAACGGTACTCGTGAGAGAGCGATTTGAAACAGCAGAGCAATGCACTAATATTGTTCAAAAAATGGCACGTTCGGGAGCTGTCATTTTGGATGGCGCGCAGCCTTTGGGTGATTCTTACATATCCAAAGGCGTACGTATGTCAGGGGCAATTTCTCCATGTGTAGACTCAGAAGTAGGAGGAGTGGCTTCGATTCGAAAACAGAAGAAATCCGGCATTACAAGAGAGACTCTTATTGAGTCAGGGACAGTTTTGCAGGAAGAATTAGACTTTATTACTACCTGTTTAGGCAGCGGGGTTTCTATGGCATTTGTAGGATCCACCGGGTCTGGGAAAACATCCAATATGAATTATGTGTTGGGAACGATTGTTAAGGAGACTCGTGTTTATACCATTGAGGATACAAAGGAGCTGGATTTGCCGATTGTGGATCAAGAAGGCTTTGTTATCAATGACGTGGTACAGACATATACCAAGCCGGGAACGATCACAATGAACGACTTGTTAAAAATGGCTTTGCGGTTTCATCCGGATATTATTGTTCCTGCAGAAATGCGTGGAGAAGAGGCTATGACAGCGCAGGAGGCCGGACGTACAGGGCATACCATTGTTTCAAGTCTACATGCCAATAGTGCAGCGGATGCTTACGACAGAATCTTAACTATGTGTATGGAATCGGGGACTCGATTATCGGAAACACGCATGTTAAAAAACATTGTAAAAGCATTTCCCCTCATGGTCTTTTGCAAGCAATTAAAGGATAAATCCAGGCGATGGATGGACATTTTTGAGGCGACTGGTGTGCAGGATGGAGAAGTGGTTGGACACAGCATCTATCGTTTTGTTATTGACCATTCCGAAAAGGACAAGGTCGGAAACGTGTTAAAGGTACACGGAGCGCATCGCAGAGTAGGATGCATTTCTGAGAATCTGGAAGAAACTTTGCGTATGAACAGTGTAGACGAAGAATTCATTAAGCGATATTCCGACACGAGAAAGGAGAAGTAAGATGCTGGGGATCATTTTTTTTCTTCTGGTAGCTGCTATATTACTGATGCAGACTTGGCACATTTCCATCCCGAAAGTAGTTCACTTTTCTTTCAGAGACAATGCAGCGAAACGGAAACGAATTTATATCATTGCAGAAAATGCCCTCAATCCACTGGAGAAAATCATGGTAAAAGTGGACAGTCTCTTAAAGAAAATTCATAAAAACTGGAATTACTTTTATAAGGTTGTAGCTGTTTTTTTCTTAGCCGGATGTATGTGTGGAATCGGCATCTTCAGGGATGTGACGCTCTCCCTTTTCGCTGGAGCAGCCTTTACGCCTCTAGCATATCTGTTCTTGCTGTTTCGAACCATGTCAGCTAGGCGAAGAGAGCTGGAAGAATTGGAAAGTGTTATGTCTATCATTACCAATGCCTATCTAACAAGTGATGACATCATTGGAGCATTTCAGGTATATGTGGAAGAGAAGAATCGCTATGTAGATGAACGGTTTCGAGAAATTAATCCCTTTGATGAGTTTTTAACGGATGTACTTCTGATCAATCCTAATGTGGAACGAGCATTGATTCTGCTGGATGGGAAAATTGACAATCGACACTTTCATGAATGGATTAATAAGCTATTGCTCTGCATGAAAGATAGAAGAATGAAATTTAACCTACAATCCACTCTGCGGGCAATGAATGATCAGAAAAATATACAACAGGAAAGTGATACTGCTATGATGACGGCATGGAGAAATTATCTCATGACTGTAGCTGCTATGTTCTCTGTAATTCCAATTTTGAAATTCGTTAATGTGCAATGGTTTCTCACTTTGACCCAGACTGTAATTGGGAAAGGATTTGTGATTGCAATGATTCTGACTTCGCTTCTGACAGCAGCTTATGTTATGAAAATCAATCGGCCAATTGAATAAGGAGGTTGTTATGTTACTGACACTGTTACAAATTACTATTGTATTGCTGGTGATTAAGGCTCTTGACCTAATTGGGCAGCATTACAACAAGGAGCCGCCAAGAGCTGCTACTAGAGCGTTTCGAGGGACTATAAAGCCGAAACGCAATATAAAAGAAACGTTACAAGAGGAATTGGTGATGCCAATTGCAAGGAAGATTACTCCATGGATCAAACTGGAGGAACGACAGGCGGCAGAATGGAAGCTGCGGCTTGCCAGAGCTGATATAGATTGTAGTCCCCAGGAATATGTAGCTAGGGGCATTGCCATAACAGGAATGACGTTTCTATTCACAGTAGTGGGACTGTACTTAGGTGGCTTGGTCATGTTTATGCCTATAGGAATCTGCATTGTTGCGATTTTGGGGTATCATCAGTTCACATTGTGTTCTGATATTTTAAAACAGAAAAAGGAGAAAATTTCAAAGGGATTACCCGGATTTGTAAGGGCAATCCTTTTTAAATTGAAGGAAGCACGGAGTTCTCCAGATCTAATTGGTATATTTGAAACTTATTTAGAGGTCGCAGATTCGGCTTTTCGATATGATGTTTCGCTCCTCATTATGGAAATGAAGTCAAAGAGCATTGAAACGGCATTGAGAAACTTTGCCAATCGGATTGGATTGACGGAAGTTAATTATCTGTGCAATACGTTAATTGGCGTGACTCGTGGAGAAAATCAGGAGCTGGCGTTAGATCGTTTAGCTAATGATATGGATCTGCGGGCAAGAGAGAATCTGAAACGGGAGTTGGATAAGCGTCCGGGAAAAGTTACGGTGGCTACGCTGCCGCTTGTTGGTGTGGCTATGACCGCCATGCTGTATGTGATTATTGCCAGCATTAGCTCTGGCTTAGGAAAAATGATTTAATTTTAGGAGGAAATGAAAATGAAAGTAAAAGCTGTGATGAAGAATGTGGAAGAAAAGTACAACAAAGCGTGCATTGGTTTCTTTTGTAAGCTACAGAAGGATGAATCCGGCATGGCTGGGTGGGAAATCCTGCTGGCAGCATTAGTAGGAATTGTGATTGTGGGATTGCTGTTAAAAGCAGTTAGCCCTACAATATCCAACCTTTGGGATTCCATGGTAGACAAGTTCAAGTCCTTGCTGACTGTTTAGGTGGCAAAATGAGAAGGAGAAAGTTACAGGCTTTTCAGCGATGGAAAGCCTTCTTTTCCGGTAGAGAAGGTGAACTGCTATGGGAACCAATCGTGATCATGCTGATTATTGTCATTATGATTTTGAACTGCATGAATTTGCTTCAAATGATGGTGAAATACCAGCATGTGCACTATATTGCAAAGGAACTTGCGCAGACCATTGAACTGAATGGACAGGTTACAAGTGATGTAAAGGAGCAGCTTCGAGATTTGAATGATAAATTACAAACGAATGCAAAAATGACCGTGGAAAATATAAGGTATCTTGATTCTTCTAAGAAAATACAGTTTCGAGATTCCTTTACGGTAGTGGTGGAGGACAGTTATGATATGACTATTTTGACACCGGCATTTTCAAAACGGCCGGTTGTATTAAAAATCCCTATAAAAAGTACCATTGAGGGAATGTCTGAAGTGTATTGGAAGGATTATTAGCAATGAGGAATTTATGCAAGGATAAGCGGGGAGACTTACTCATCACCACACTAGCTATTTTCGTTTTGCTGCTTGGTATGGGAACCTTTGTAGCTGAGTATTTAAAAGTACATGGTATGCATGACCATGTAGAGACAGAATTAAACCGAGCGGTAAACCTATCCATTAAAGAAGCCATGTATGATAGTTATCGGCAGGACTATCTAAATAAGCTCGATCCTGATGTGGCAAAAGATAAGTTTTATCGCTATTTGCACGAAGATCTCGATTTAGATTCCAATTTCGAGAAGCATCAACCAGGTCAAAAAAAATATGCTTATAAAGTAGAAATTAAAGATTTGGAGATTGATGGAGAGAACGCAAAAATGAAGGTAAAAGCGGTTGCAAATGTACCATGTGTATTTGTAGGACTACCAGATTGGCAGCTTCCCATTAATGTAGGGAGTAGAAACATGAGGGTAGATGGAAGGTAAGCGTAATCCTGTTGACGAAAAATTTCCATTATAATACAATGAAGGGAAGTGAAAAATTTGTATGAATTTTTAATATCGGAGGAATGGTGGATGGAAACGATTGTCGCCGCGGGTATTACCGCAGTTGTTACACTAATAGTAGCTTGGATCGGGTATAACAGCAAAGTGAATAAATTAATACAAGGGCATAAAGATCTATCTTCGGAGAATGGAAATCTCTCAAATGAACATGAAACTTTATCAAAAGAGCATCGCTTTTTAACCAAAGAGCATAATGGATTGGAGGATGCTCATAAGAGGCTGGAACATGGGCAGGAAAGAATATTTGACTGCACATCAAAAATTTGGACAGATATGCAAGTGACAAAAGAAAAGCAGGCTAATCGGTATAATTGTTTGACAGTGCAGCAAAAAAATATAGTAGACAGTGTTGAGAACATTAAAGCAATGGCAGATGAATTAAAGCGGATTGCTGCGGAAAACAAAGAGCTTCACCAGCGTGTTTCTGAATTGGAGCAGGAAAAGGCTTTATTGCAAAAAGAAAACAAAAATATCAGAAGAACTAGAGATAGAGGACTAGAAAGATAGAAGTATGTAAGCTTATGGTAAGTAAATCTTGTAAGAAAAAAGAAAATCATGGTATAATATGCTAAGGATTACCGTTTGGCGGTTGGTCACTCTCTGAAAAAGGGGGTGATTGTTATGATTACATATTCAGAACTGTTTCAGTTTGGATTACTAATTGTAGCCATTATTTCCTTGTGCTTGCACAAGCGTAAATAAAAGAAATACCGCCTATTCCTTTTCGGTCTAGACGGCATTTCAAAACCCAGTTTTGGACTGACCGCCCTGCGAAAAGCGGTAATCCTTTATCTATTCTTATGATAGCATATGTTTCAATATGCGTCAAGAAAACAGGTATAGTACAGACAGAAAAAGAAAAAACACAATCGAATAAAAAATTATAAAGATTCAACAAAACTATTGAAATTTCAACGGTTTTAAGGTATAATTATAGTATGAAAAAGAATAAATTTCATTAATTTGGAGGTGGAAATTATGAAGAAAAAGAGCATTATGTTGGCACTGACTTTAGTCGTGGCCATTGCATCGTCTACCATATCCTTTGCAGCAGCGCAGCCTAATTTTAAAGATACAAAAGTAACTGATTGGTATTACCCATATATGAGCAAAATGGTTGATAAGGGAGCTATCAGCGGGTATCCGGATAAGACCTTCCGTCCAAACAAAACCATGACGAATGCGGAGTTTATAACCACCATCGTGGGAGCGACAGTTGGCAAACAAGATAAAACTGGCCAGCATTGGGCAAGTGGTTATATGGATGTTGCTAAGAAAAACGAAATGGTTATTGGTGATGAGATGCAACAGTCAGATTGGAATAAACCAATTACACGTCAGAAGATGGCGGTTGTCATAGCAAGAACTACAGAAAAAGTGCTAAAGGAAGAGCCAATTGCCAATGCAGATAAATTTAAAACTCAATTAAAGGATTATGCAGGACTTTGTGATTACTGCAAACCATATATTTTGCAAGCTTACGGGAAGGGTATCATATCCGGTTATCCGGATGGAACCTTTGGAGGAAGCAAAACTGCAACAAGAGCTGAGGTTTGTTCTATGCTGACAAGGATGCTGGAGCCGGCAGATCGAACCACCGAAAAAGTGGTGGATAAAGACAAGACGGGAACAATCAAGGATATTATTACAAATTCACAGGATATTTTTGGGGGAAAACATCTGACCACATATGTAATCTCTGATCCGAAGCTTTGGAATATGGAGCTTGGAGAAGACTCTCTTCAAAAATACGTGAAAATGAAGGATCCAGGATTGGCAATCTTTGTGACTGATGGAAAAGCAGTTATAACAAGTGGTCGTAATGCTACAAGAGATGGAAGATATGCTGTTTTGTATGAATTAAGGGGAGTACAGTCAGCGGATATTACAAAGGTAGATTATATCGGCAGTTACGACAGTGTAAATCCGGTGTTAACTCTGATACCGAATCCATTTAAAAAATAATAGATTAATATGTAAAAGAGATAAATCGTCTGTAAAAAAGCAGGCGATTTTCTTTTGCAAAGAAAGGATAACAATATGAGAAAAAGAATCTTTTGTATGCTTCTTAGCTTGCTCATGCTAGGGATGTCAGTTATACCCGTATTTGCAGCAGAAGAAATAAAAACGGAAAAAAAGGTAAGGTTTGTCACTAGCGTTATTTTTATTTGGCGAAGTAAGACGCAAGAATGGGATCCAGCAGCTCCGAAGGATTTATATACGATGAATACCAGCGCAACACTGGAAAAAGGTGCGAAAAATGTGAAAATTTATCCTTATGATATGGACAAACATGATCCGGGAAAGGCTACGGATGGGGCAAGAGAAAAGACGATGTATGATAAAGCATATATGCCATATGCCGCTTCGGAACTAAGTCTTAAATTAAAAACAAATCCAGATGCAGATGGAAAGATTACCTATTCCTATCAATTTAGGTTACAATCAGGTGAAATCTATGATGTAGCAGCAAAGCTTAAAGTAGGAGAAGAACAGGAAATACGGGATCTATTAGGCTATGTCTCTCCGGAAATCGAGAAATTTCTTAGTTATGCGAGAAATAATACCTTGTCGGATGATATGCAGGGGCAGCTTTATTTTATGCCATATGTCATAGAGTGGGATGAACCTGTGCTTGAGGAAGTACCGGAAGTTCCACCATTTGTAGAGCCGGAGCAGCCAACACCGCCGGCAGATACCAAAGGGTGCAGTACAGTTATTCAATGGTCAGAGACAAAGGCACATACGTATTATTGTGGAGGTTGCTTAATAGGTGGAGGCTGCCCCGGACATACCTGCAGGCATGTTTATACGTATCAGACTACTTTAACAGCCAATGCAACAGTTTCGCCAAATAAACTGAAATCCGGATATGGTTTTGGTGTAACAGTAAATAACAGTATATCTACGAAACAAATCAGTGATAAAGGGGTATGTGGAAAAAGTAAAACAAAGGTCAATGAAAAGAAACCGGTGCCACCGGCAGCTGCAGAAGTAAAGACGGGGTGGTCTGTTAAAAATCGATTAGGAACACAGTTTAAAATTATTCAGCTTGAAAAATCATCATCCACGGCTGCATCCTCAAAATTTATTTGTCGTAAGAATCGTATCAGTGAAATCAAAGAGTGTAAGATTTACACCGATGTAGCACTAAAAGGAACAGGGAAGAAGCCTGTAACACATCCCATCTCGATTGTGATCAGCGGTGGTGGTGTAAATGAAGTGCCTTTCTGCAAGACTATCCCAAAGACAATTACTATTAATGGTAATATGTATGAGGATGATTTTACAGTCGATCGGAGGCCATAGGAAAGGATAGGGGTTATGATGCTATGTAAATATAAGATATTTGCTGAAGGTGCCCAATTTGCACTCTATCGCAGGTTAGAAAATAAAGAGGAAGAGTACTATACGGAAGAGCTAGAACGTTTGAAATATGAGAATAGGACTATTTGGTTGCGGTTAGATGTCGGAGAAAAAAATGAACTAATTACGAAGAAAGAAAAGTTGATGAAAATTGTGGGAGAATAATTCGAAAGGCAGGTAAAGCATGAACGTGTGTATTTGGATGCTATCTGTGCCAATTTTGGCATATGGTGCATATCAAGATTGGAAATATCGAATCGTCCCCAATAAAGTACCTGCAGGGTTAGCAATTCTAGCTGTTATAGAAATGATAATTTCGATTTTTGGTAATAACAATTTTTTTATTTCAGTTAGTATCAGTGAAAGAATCTTTGGGGTAATTGTGCCTGCATTGATTCTTTTTTTATTATATGTTGTTCAGGAGGATGGCATTGGAGGTGGCGATTATAAGCTAATTATAGCATTAGGAGCGTTAATCGGGGCAACACAACTCAGTATAGTGGCATTTGTGGCTTGCCTGATCGCTTTATGTTATTGCTTCATGAAGCAGGTACGTTCAGTACCTTTTGCAATTATGGTGTTCGTTGGATATATCTTTCTGTTGATATTCCGTGAAATATAAAATAGATAAATAAGGATGAGGGAGAGTGTAACAACGACTCTTCCTTTTCTGTTTTTTGGAAAGAAAGGAGCGAGAAATGGCAGTATACACAAAAGAGGACTATGAGCTGGCTCGTGGTGTACATGCACTAGACTATCTGAGGGCAACTGGTCATGTTTTGGAAAAGTCGGGGAAGGATTGGCAATTAAAAGAGCACGATAGTTTGAAAATAAGCGGAGATGGAAAGTGGTTCTGGCATAGTAGGAATACCGGAGGGCAGAGCCCTATCTCATTGGTGCACGAACTGGAAGGTATCAGTAAATTGGATGCAATTAAAAAACTAGCAGAATTTGCAGGAGGGACTAGTGTTACTTCTGAGATAACAGCATCAGTACAGAGAGAGATGAAAAAGGTAGAGTTTCAATTACCAGAGAAAAATGATACGACAAAGCGGGCATATGCGTATCTAACTAAGACTAGAGGATTGGATGCAGACATTGTAAAAGTGTGTATGAAGCAAGGGCTGATTTATGAGAGTAAGAAGTACAACAATGCGGTTTTCGTAGGACAGGCAGACGATTTGGGGCATGTAAAACATGCGTCCTTGCGTGGAACTTATACCAATGCAGCAAAGCCATTTAAAGGTGATGTGACTGGATCGGATAAATCATATTCTTTTGCTTTACCTGGGCGAAATGATATTTTAATTGTCTGTGAATCTGCTATTGATGCTTTGTCTCAAGCTACGTTGACCAAGATGGCAGGAGGTGATTGGACGGAGGATCACCGATTAGCGCTAGGAGGTATGTCAGATTCCTCGTTAGAACGATATTTGAGTAAGCATCCAGAAATTAAAACTCTTGTTCTTGCATTAGACAATGATAAAGATGCCGTAGATAAGGATGGAAATCCAGACAATCACGGACAAAAACGAGCTGAAAAATTGGCTCAGGTGTATAAAGAGAAAGGCTATACCGTATTAAATTCTGTAACTAAGGAGAAAGATTTAAATGCAGAACTACAAGCCCGTCGCGGAATTTCTTCTGAGTTACCGGAGAACAAAAAGGTAAAGGAACAGAAAGCAAAGAGAACCTTACCCAAAGAAGGTAGTTCAGCAGAAAAAAATGAGATTGCAGGCATTGACATTCAACAATCCAATTTAAAAATGGACGAACTGTGGAGCAAGCTGGAAGATGGGGTAAGAGCGGTATATTCCAGTGATAATTACATCAATTATTTAAAGTTTGCCGCTAAATTTTATCATTACAGCATAGCAAACTGTTTGTTGATTGCTATGCAGATGCCAAATGCAACCAGGGTGGCTGGGTTCCAAGCTTGGAAGAAAAAGTTTTCCCGTACTGTTAAAAAAGGAGAATCTGGACTGCAAATATTAGCACCTGTTACCTACAACAAAAAAGAAGCGATAGAGGTTGTCAACAAGGAGACAGGAGAGATCACGATTGAGAATCAAGTAGTGCAAAAAAAATATTATAAGCCTGTTTATGTCTTTGATGTATCACAGACTGAAGGACGAGAACTACCGCAGCTAACAAGTGAATTAAAAGGTAACGTAGCCCAATATGAGTTAATGATGAAAGCGATTCAGGCGGTTTCTAAGTATCCCATTGCTTTTGAGCAAATGCAGGATGGCAAGAAAGGGTATTTTTCACCGAAGCAGAAAAGGATTGCATTACGAAATGGAATGAGTGAAGCGCAAACTTTGAAAACTGCCATCCATGAGCTGGCTCACTCCAGATTGCATGCAGACAATAGTGGAAAGCTAGATGACCAGTCGAAAACCATGAGAGAGATTCAAGCAGAGTCAGTGGCTTTTATGGTATGTGAGCAACTTGGATTGGACACATCCGACTACAGTTTCCCATACATCGCATCCTATGAAAATCAAGAATTAAATGAGTTAAAGGAATCTTTACGAACCATACAACAAGGAACAAAAAGTATGCTAGCAGAACTTGAAGCAGCGATGGAACAGCAGCTAGAAAAAGAAAAATCAGTTGCTGAAGAAACCAAAGACAGTAGTGAACTCTTAGAAGAAGAAACACTCTTAAAATTATCAGAGATAGAGAAAAATCCGAAAAGTAAAAGTGAATATGTCATGCAGCTTTTTCAAGAAGGGTATCGAAAAGACCCTGTGGAGACCATGAAAATTTTTGGTTATCCAGTAGAGGAGTCCACATTGAACACCGCTATTTTATACAAAGATCCGCTCATTCAAGAAGCGGTTGCTAAGCCGACTTCGCTGAAAAGCTGTGTGGGTGTTATACAAAAACAAATTGATGCAGGCAATAAAGTTAAAGGCAAGGTAAAAGTACAAATCAATTTTTCTGAATCCAATTTACCGAAAGGAGAATTTTACTCGTTGATGGCTGCTAACAAAGTATTTGGGCAGTATGAAGCGAGGGTTCGCAAAGAAAGAAAAATTGATCCAAATCGTGGATATGACAAAACAGAGTTTGCACTTTATATTGAAGACAATGGACAATGGCAGTATGGTATCTCACGGTATGACATTGGAGATGGATACGCAGATAACTTGCTAGACTTTATTCAAAAGAGCATGTATCCTGACATTGTAAAAAAGTGTGAAAAGGATTTGCTGACCCAAATGAAACGATTTGAAAATCAGAAAACAAAAAGTACAAAGGAGGATAAACAACATGACTAATGATTATTTATTTTTACAATTCAGCATGGAGCAAGAGGCAATTTTGGTAAAAGAAATGCGCCGACCAGATAAGGATTTATTGCTTCGTACATTACGAGAAGGAAGAGCCAATATTGAATCGGATGATGGCTTAAGCGGAAAAGGATTTTTATTTGACCCAGCCGAAGAACTAGAAATGATGTATGACGAGGTAATTGAAAAAGTAGAGCAAATGTCGGAAGAAGATATTCGCAAGCTATTTGAAATTTTGCCAATGTATTCTGATTTAGAATAGCGATGTGGCACCCAGCGGATGTTATTTTTTATTCTGTCAGTGGTGATTTCTCTGTCAGTGAAAACTTGTGCCACAAGTTTTTTTTGAATTGGCAAGCACTGGATTTGTGCCACAAATCCGCTCGTTAGGGGGGCGAACCCCTAAAACCCCGTTTGATTGAAAATAAAAAAGGAAAGGAGGTAGCCTATGAAAACAAAAGCCGATAGCAGAACTGAAACAGTAAAGTGTCGAGTGACGGTAGAGGAGTTATTAGATATTGATGAGAAGGCTTACCAATTGCAAACATCAAGAAGTGATTATTTGCGCCGATTGATTTTTGACAAGGAAGTTGTCATTTATGATTTTTCTGCATTGGATAATCTGACGGCGCAGATTGGAAAAATCGGTGTCAACATTAATCAAATTGCAAAGAAGTTAAATCAAGGTGATAACTTAGATAAAGGAAATGCAGAATACTTGGTGGGAGCTATGGAGACAATTCATGAGTCAATCAAAAAAATTTACAGAGACACCATAAAGAAAAAGTCAGAGGGTGGATAATGGCTATTACGAAAATATGGGATGTGAAAGTGCGACCTGATCAAAGATTAGAATATGTATCTAGGCCTGAAAAAAGCGATAATGGTACATTGCTTTTCTCGAATAGATGCTCTACTGATTGGGAACTTGCGCATCTACAGATGCAGACGCACAGGAGACGGTTCAATAAAGATAATAACAATTTAATATATCATGGGTGTGTTTCCTTCCCTGCAAAAGAAGTATCACCAGAGCAAGCCAGAGAAATTGCAATTGAGTGGATGAATGGTAAGTTTTCGAGATACCAATACTTTGGAAGCGTGCATGTGGATACGAAAAACATTCATTTCAATTTTATTTTTAATGCAGTTGATATGGATGGAAAAAAATACAATGACTGCAATCGAACGCTAGATGAACTTCGAGCGTGGACTGACACTTTGTGTGAAAAATATGGACTGGAGGTAGTAATCCCAAAAGACAAAGGAATGAGCTATAAGGAATATATGGAGAGACGGAATCAAAGTTCTTGGAAAGCGAATATTCAACGTGACATTGATGCCACTATTTGGCGTTCAGATAGCTTTGAACATTTTATTGAGCTAATGCATGCACAAGGATATTTTATAAAGTATGGCGAGAATGTAACTCACATTGTATTTAAAAAAGAAGGAATGGAGAAGGGGTGTCGTGGAAGAAAAATAGGAGCAGCATATACAGAAGAAATGATAAAAGAACGCATTCGTTTTAAAGAATTCTGTTTTATACCAAGTGGCATTGAATGGCATTCAAAGTGGAAGAAATTAACGCCATCACAAAAAGCCTTTTGGGGGCTCAAGCATCGCAGAGCAAGATTCTCAACGCTCTTTGGCTTATGGCTTCATGCTATGTCAGGTACAAAGGAGTTCCATTTGAAAAAGGTATCCCCTTCGCAACGAAAGGGGTATAAAAGTAAATATGAATATCAAATTAAAGAGCTGACAGAACAGCTTTTTTTTGTACAGAAAAATAATATATCTTCTAGGAGTGATGTGAATGAAAGACTGGTTTTTTTGATGGAGCAGTTGAACCGGACAACCGACTGGAAGCAGAAAAAGGAAATTGAAAAGGAGATGGGGCCTTATCAAAAATTACTAAAGAACTTAAATAAAATAAGAGAACGGACTATTATACCAGATGTGAATTTTGATAGGAGTTCACAAGAGGAAATGTCGTCTAAGTCGTCTAAGGTGAAGCATACCGATAGGCGATTGTAAAAAAGGAGGAGCTAAGATGCAAGATCATGGTGCAGATGCAGCTACTGTCGTTGCCAATGCGTCGGTAGATATGAGCAAGGAAGCGTTGCATATAACAGCAGAGCTAATGAAATTTTTATTCTTGAAGGCACGTGAGGGCTCACGGATTAAAGCTGGAGAAACAAATATTGACAAGTTAATTCAGTCACTGGATGAAGGAGATCGAATTAAAAGTGCCGTAATTGATCCAAGCCATGCAAATGAGATCGCGAAATTGTCTAAACAACATGGAGTGGTTTACGCTATGGTGGAAAATCAGGAAGGACAAATGATTGTCTACTATAAAGAAAGTGAAGCAGAACGGATGCAGCATATCTTTGAAGATATTCTTCAGGATAATGTAAAGGAAGAAACGGATTCAAAGCAAGAAACTTCTTCTGAAGAACCTGGCACACAAAAGGAAGATGAGAGCAAAACGGTAGAATCAGAAAAGAGTAAGAGCAAACAGGAAACTAACAAAGAAATGGGCGTAGTGGAGCCAGATGATCAGCCTATACGTAGTGCAGACGAATTGTTCCAAGTTGGAGTAAGTCAGCAAGAGTTTACTACTGTTATTTTTAATCAAGATAATCCAATGGATTTTGTGGAAATTTTTTTTGATGTAGATGGGAATGCCCAATTTGCCATTTACCAAAATGGAGAGCTGCTATCAAAAGATGGACTGCCAACGCAGGAGCAGGCACGCCATGAAGTGGATTCGTATGTGCAACATGGAAGCTTTCAAATAAAAGGTTCATCTTATAAAGAAAAAGAATTACTACAGATGATACAGCAAGTGACTGAAAAACAGAAGGAAAAACAGCAGTTGCAAATGAAGCAGGAGGAGAGAGCTTCCTTCATGGATAAACTGATGCAACAGCCCGCTTGGATGGATGGGAGCTTACACGTGGTATCTGATGCACAAAATCCCAACAATTTCATTGCTGTGTACAAGGAGCTGGAGACCAATGAAGCCGGCATTGCTACGAAGAATACGGTACAGGTATATACAGATGGTATAGAGCAGATAGGGGCTGATCCAGTTAAAGCATTTGCTGGATATGAAGAATATAAGCATACGGAGCAAACTGGACGAAGTGCAGCAAAGCATTTTAATAAGCTACAACAACAAAGTCAGCAACTCATGAACGCAAAGATAGAAAAGATAGAGCGGGAAGCTGTGCCAAAGAAATTACCTCCAGAAACTCATGTTATTTTTGATGCAGGAAAGTCCAATCACTTTGTGGAACTAAGGCAGAGTGATGAGACAGTGCAGACATTTTTGCATAAAGGGAAAAGTGTGCTGCAGGTATCCGCTGTGCAGGCGGCAAAGCAAATTAAGGAATATCAGGATCCAATGACTATGGTTGCAAAAGGCCATTATGATCATGATACACTGTATCAAAAAGTAGATGGCATTGCCAAAGAGCAGATAGCAGAGCAGCAATTAGTTGCAGTAGCGGCGGCCAAAGAGGAGAAGCTAAAGGATATATTTGCGGAAATGGCTGGGTTAGATGGTACACTGCATACCTTTATTGATGCAAAAAACACCAATAATCGGATATACATATATAAAGACATTCAGCAAGTAAATGGAGAATTGAAAACAGTCAATCAGAGTCTAGTATTTTTAGATGGACAGAAAGCAAAGGTGCGGCCAGAGGCAGCGTTACAGCAGATGGAAAAGTATCGACATACAGAAAAATCTGGAAAAGGTGTGACTGGTCAATTTGAAAAATTGCTGCAATCAGATGAGATGAATTGGACAAGGAAAAAAAGCAAAGGTGACGTTGAGCTAGGAACAGAGGGGGATGGCGCAGAAAAGAAACCGCTGGCAGAGTATGAAAAGGCAGTAGCAAAAATTAAAGCTACAAGGGAAGCAAATATGGTACCAGAGGTAAAACTTTCAATAGGCTCCAAGGAAGCTTCAGTAAGGGGTGAGCGGTAATGGCAATTACAGAACAAGAG
Organism: Sinanaerobacter sp. ZZT-01; assembly: GCF_035621135.1. Taxonomy (NCBI): domain Bacteria; kingdom Bacillati; phylum Bacillota; class Clostridia; order Peptostreptococcales; family Anaerovoracaceae; genus Sinanaerobacter; species Sinanaerobacter sp. ZZT-01. The sequence goes on along the minus strand of NZ_CP141728.1, from coordinate 745,887 downwards.
CGGCGACGTAAGAAACGGCGGTCGGATTACATCTTGATGGCAGTCAGCTACGTGCTGGGCAGTTATCTGATGCTGCACATAGGCGTGTGCTGGCCAGCATATCTAGAGTTCAATTTTCTGTCAGATTTGAATGCATTGCTGTATGATGCCACTACGCACATGCAGCTCTATCCACTGTCCTTTGCTGGTGCCAGCTTAGAGCCGTTCAAGTGGTTTACATTTATTGCGTTCATGGGAGTCGTGTGGTATATCAGTAGCAGGAAAAAGCTAATGCCCGGTAAAGAGCATGGCACGGCAAGGTGGGCAGAAAAAGAGGAAGGCAAGCGGTTGGCGGATAAGGTGTTTAAAAACAATATTATTTTGACGCTTACGGAGTGCCTCAGTTTAAACTCAAGGAAGATTCGTAAGAATGCCAATGTACTTGTCATAGGAGATTCCGGTGCTGGAAAAACCAGATCCTATGTAAAACCTAATCTCATGCAACTGCACACCTCTTATGTAATCACAGATCCCAAAGGAGAGATTTTGCAGGACACCGGGAAAATGTTAGAGAAAAATGGCTATGAAATTCGTGTCTTCAATTTAGTAGATATGGCACATAGTTACTGCTACAGTCCATTTCACTATATCGAAAAAGAGGAAGACGTGATGAAGGTAATCTCTTGTCTTATCCGTAATACCACACCATCCAACAGCAGCGTCAATGATCCTTTTTGGGAAAAGGCAGAAACAGCGTTATTACAAGCGCTGTTTTTCTTTATTTGGTATAAACTACCAAAGGATGAACAAAATTTTAACACTGTTTTACGTTTGATTCGAATGGCGGTGGTGGATGAAGAAGATAGCAGCTTTGAATCAGATCTAGATATTTTATTTGAACAGCTACGAAAGGAGGATCCCGATAACGTAGCGATTTGCCAATATGACATCTTTAAAAAGGCAGCAGGAAAAACAGCTAAGAGTATCATTATCTCTGCGGGTGTCCGTTTAGCGATCTTTAATATTCCGGCAGTGGCAAATTTAACACAGCAAGATACGCTGGATATTCGACAGCTGCCAGAGAGAAAGATGGCATTATTTCTTATCATTCCCGATTCGGATAAGACTTTTAACTTTATTGTGGCCATGATGTACACGCAAATGTTTTTGTTGTTTTCCAACATTGCATTTCGTAGCAAAGGCCGAAGGCTGAAGAATCATGTACGATTTATTTTGGATGAATTTGCAAACATCGGAGAGATACCGGACTTTTCAGAGCAGGCATCTACTATGAGAAGCAAAAATTTTAGTGTGACTATTATTTTGCAGCATCTGGCACAGCTAGAGGAGTTGTATAAAAAAAGTTGGAAAGCTATCGTCAATTGCTGTAACACCAAGTTGTATCTAGGCGGTGATGAGCAAAGCACTACAGAGTATTTTTCCAAGATGCTTGGAAAGGAGACCATTGACGTACAGACTGGAAACCTTACTAGAGGTAGGCATCGGTCGGCAACTCAAAATTACAACAAACAGGCCAGAGAACTCATGATGCCAGATGAGATTGGTCAGATGCCAGATACGGATTGCTTCGTATTGATCAAGGGAGTACATCCGTTTTATTCACAGAAGTATGACTTGACCAAGCATCCCAATTACAAGCTGCTGTATGATGAAGAGGAGCATCCAGAAAATTTCTTTGACTATAAAAGCATTGTTACACCAGTGCTGCAAAAAAAGGATACTATGCGAGAGACAGTGAAGCAGCAGAAAGTGAAGAAAGCAGATCCAAGTATTAATTTAAAGGAATTACAAGTTAGTGTGGAAGGCATACAACAAATGCGATATGCCTTAGAATATGAATTTTAGTATATGCATATATGGAGGAAGAACATGAATAAGGGACAAGTAAAAAAGAAGTGGAAGAATGAAGTAATCAGTTTTTTTCTGTTAGCAGGATGTGGAATTGTCAGCGTATGCAGCAACCCAACTGTAGTTTTTGCAGCTGCGAACACTTCAGGCTTTGATAACTTTATTAGTTTCATTTGTGAGTGGTTGGTAAAGATTGGTGTGGTAATTGCGATGATTGGAGGCATTCAAATGGCCATCGGATTTAAACAAGAAGATCCAGATGCTAAGGTAAGAGGGCTGCAGACTTTAGCCGCTGGATTTATGGTGGCAGCCATTGGACAGGGTGGTACCAGCCTGTTTGGATAAGGAGGAGTGATGCTATGTTTGGTCTTGACGATCCAATGGAAAGTTTCAAAAGGACATATGGAAATCTCAATGACATCGTGCAAAATATCATTGACATTCTGACCATGTCCCCAGAGTCCAATCACGCGGTTTGGGCTAGTATTGAGAATGTATTTAATGTGTTGCTACCGGTGGGATACTCAGTAGCAACTATTTTTATTTTGATGACCTTTGTGAACCAAGCGATGCTTTTTAAGCTAAATAACTATGAGCGAATTGTAAAGCTCTTTTTAGTATTTACCATTGGAAAGGTCATTTTGGAAAACAGCTTTGATTTGATGGGATGGCTATATAGTGAAACTGCCAATTTGATGCTGCAGGCGGGTAAGATTACACCTATGGAAAATTTAGTGGATATGAATGAGCTGGAAGCACATATGAGCCAGATGAATAGATTAGACCGTTTTATCTTCTGGACACAGAGTTTACCGACAACGGCCATTGTGAGCCTCATCAATACTACGGTTAACGTATTTGCATACGGCAGGTTAATTGAATTGTATGTGTATATGGCACTGGCTCCATTGCCCCTTAGTACGGCGGTATCGGAAGACCATCGCAGCATTGCCAAGTCCTTTTTCCAGTCGTACATTGGTGTATGTATCCAGGGCTTTATTATGCTGCTCTGCTGTATTATCTACACGGGACTTGCCATAGAGTTTAAGGATCCTACGCAGAATGCATCAATGATGGGAGGGTTTGGCGGCTATTTGTTAGCGTCTATGGTATTGCTTCTTGTGCTGGCCAAATCAGGAAATTGGGCGAAAGAAATTGTTGGTTTAAGGTAAGGAGGACTGGATGATTGAAATTAAAATACCAAAAGAGATACGGAAATACAAAGAAACATTTTGGATGGGGATGACATTGCGGCAGACCATCTGTGCCGTGGCGGCTTGTGCGATGAATATACCGTTGTACCTATGGCTAAGTGATTATATAGGAAGAGACTTAGCTGGATGGATTGTGATGTTTACCACCACGCCGTTGGCCTTAATCGGCTTTTTTACCTATAACGGTATGAAATTTGAAAAGTTGGCCTGGTGTGTGTTTCGGTTTAATTTCCTGCCACAAAAGCGGAAATACCAAACAGAAAATTTATTTGCATACCTGATCCAAGAAACGGAGGATGAGGATGATGAAATGGAAAGAAAGTAAGCAAAGAGCCGTGCAGCACAAAACTAAGAAATCGACCAAGAAGAAAATATATACAGCACAGAAGAGTATTCCGTATATGGAGTCCTTTGAAGACGGTATCTTGCAAATTGGAAAAGAACAATATTCAAAAACTTTCTTGTGTAGGGATATTGATTATCAAACGGCACAGCAGGAAGAGCAAGAGAGCTTATTTCTGAAGCACTGTGCCTTTTTAAATGGATTTGATGCTGCAGTAGATGTGCAGATTACTATCAATAATAAATCCATTAACAAAGTAACATTAGAACAGGAAATTTTGCTGGCAGATCGTAATGATAAATTGCAAAATTACCGGGAGGAATATAATGGTGTACTACGAAAGAAAATGACTGCAGGGAAGAATAACATTCGAAAGGAAATTTATATGACCTGTAGCAGCCAAGCCGAAAAGCAAGAAAAAGCCAGAGATTACTTTACACGCCTAGAAGCAGAAATGAGCGGAAGCCTTAAGAAGATGGGCAGCCAAATGTGGGATTTGGATGAGCAGCAGCGGTTGGAGATATTACATGATGTGTATCGCAATGGCAAGGAAGGCGAGTTTGGTCTAAACCCTGCAGTGGTGCAAAAACGCAGAGGAATTTCCAGCAAGGACATCATTGCTCCAGATGGGATAGAATTTAAGAGAGATCATATCCTCTTGGGAGATAAATATGCACAGGTATTGTTCTTAAAAGATTTTCCGTCCTATCTTACAGATCGCGTCTTAGCAGATCTTACCGATCATCGGTTTAACATGATGTTGTCTATGCACATAAAACCCATGAATCCAGAAAATGCATTGAAGCTGGTACGTAAAAAACTGGTTGGTATGGAGGCAAACAAGATGCAGAAGCAGAAAAAAAGCTTAATGGCAGGTTATATGGAAGCCTTTATCCCATACCATCTGCGAAATGCATTGAAGGAAGCACAAGAGCTTTTGGATGACATCGTCAGTAAAGACCAAAAGCTTTTTTTTGTATCCATTGTGATGCTGCATATTGCGGACACCCAGGAACAGCTAAAACAACAGCGTGAGGCAATCGAAGCTGCAGCTAGAAGAAATCTGTGTCAAATCGGGGTATTGAATTATCAACAAGAGGATGGCCTCACAGCAGCGTTGCCAGTAGGCAAAAATAACTTAGAGATTAGCCGGTGTTTAACTACAGAGAGCACCGGTGTTTTTATGCCCTATTCCAGTCAGGAACTGTGGCATAAGGATGGCATACACTACGGAATCAATGCAGTGTCTGGTAATTTAATTCATTGCAATCGCAAGCTCTTAAAAACACCTTCCGGCTTTTTCTTTGGAACACCAGGTTCGGGAAAAAGCTTTTTGGCCAAGCTGGAAATGATTCACGTGCTGTTAAACACCGATGACGACATCATCATCATTGATCCAGAGCGAGAGTATACCAAGCTGGTGCAAAACTTTGGTGGCGAAGTCGTCCTGATTTCTGCAGCCTCTAAAAATTATATTAACCCGATGGATCTAAATGAAAACTATGGAGACGATGAGGATCCATTGCTATTAAAGTCAGACTTTGTGTTATCCCTGTGTGAAGTATTGGTAGGCGGCAGGGATGGCCTGTCTCCAGGACAGAAATCCATCATTGACCGTTGTATGCGGCTGACCTATATGGAGATGATTCAGCATGACTATGACTCAGCCTATACACCTACCTTAGAGGATTTCTACTGCAAGATGAAGGAGCAAAAAGAGGAAGAAGCACAGGATATGGCTACTGCACTGGAATTGTATGCGCAAGGCAATTTGAAGGTATTTAGTCATAAAACAAATGTTAACGTGAATAACCGGCTGGTCTGTTACGATACAAAGGATTTGGGCAAGCAGTTGAAATCCATGGGCATGTTGATTGTTCTGGATGCCATTTGGAACCGAGTTGCAGCCAACAGAGAAAAAGGGAAACGAACCTGGCTGTATGTGGATGAAATGTATATTTTCTTTTCCAGTGAGTATTTAGCCATTTTCTTTGACGAAGTGTACCGACGCTTCCGAAAATGGGGAGGAATCCCTACAGGAATTACGCAAAACATAGCTCCAATGATGAAGTCTACCATCGCGCAAACGATGATTTCGAACTCTGAATTTATTGTCATGCTGAATCAGGCTGCTTCGGATAGAGAAGCCTTATCGGAGTTATTGAAGATTTCCGATTCTCAGCTCTCTTATGTGACCAATTCGGATCCAGGGGAAGGGCTTTTATACACAGGAGGAAGCATTGTGCCGTTTATCAATAAATTTCCGAAAAATACTCAACTATATCGCATGATGACTACAAAGGTGGAAGAGGTGAACCAGCCAGATACCGAGCAAGTTTGGACGGTGTAGCAAATGGCAGCAATTAAGGGAGGAAAAGTTAGAAAAGAGCAAACCTTTCATTGTCATGGAGAGGCAAAGCGGAAAGATATTCGGACTGCCAGTAAAACCATTAGTCGCAAATCGACCTTTTGGAACCGAAAGAACAACCAAAAGAAAAAAGACAATACGCTGCATCGACATGCCATAAGGTCTGAATTACGGCGTGCATTGAATACCGACAGTGGCACCACAAACACTTCTATGGGGGCAGTATTACAAGGAACAGCAGCAGTTAGGGAAACCTTTGTGGGTGGCCGTGGTGTCATTCGGACAGCAAAGCGTGTGAGAGATATAACAAAACAGGTCAAGCATTATAAGATGTTGCATCCCAAAGAGAAGTTGTTGCAAGTGAATTTTCGAAAAAGACAGCTTAAGGTATTGGGAAAGGATCAAAAGAAACAACTGGTGAAAGGAGGCATCGGTCTTACAAAAGAATTTGGCAAAAACACTAAGGAAGCCATTGTTGCATCTTTGGATTCTTCTGGGACTACCAATACAGGCGCAGGGAGTATCCATATGACTGTGAGAGCCACGGAAGTCACAGTTGATACCATACGCACAGGAAAAAAGGTATATAAAACAGCAAAGCGCATTCGAGAATTTCACCAAAAATCCAAGGCTAAGAAAAAGGCTGCAAAAGTGGCTGCCTCAAAGCTTCAGCAAGGGACAAAAAGAAAGCTGTGGAAAGTGGCCGGAGATGCGGTTAAAAATGTCCTTATGCGGCAACCAGTGGTAATTGCAGCAATTTTGACAGGGGGAATTTTATTTAGCTTATTAATATCCGTGATGGCTTCGTCTACCTTTAGTATGGCGACCATGAATTTCATCCTAATGGATGAAAAAACAGCAGCAAAATATCAAGTAGAAATGCAGAAATTAGAGGATTCATTTCAGAAAAAAATTAATGACTATCAAAAGAAACCAGGATATGATGATGTTCGCATTGATTATATGTGTGAATCAGGAGAATTGAAACCAAACTGGGCAGAACTGTTAGCTATTATGGCAGTGGAATTTGAGCAGGATTTATCTTTCTTACCGGAGGAGCAGCGGCGCATGAGCGAGCTGTTTAATATGATGAATGTGATAAAAACCAGAACAGAGCATTTTTTTTGTTCTGGCTGCTGTACATGTGGACAATCTGCATTGCATTGTCATGGGAATCATGTGCGACTCATCGTAGAGGTATATGCATACGGTATGGATGAGATACCGCTGAATCTAGACGAGGATGAAATGGAATGGGCGAGAAACCTTGCCACTTCTGATTTATCGGATCTGTTTCCTGCTATTTGCCCACCCAATGAGACCATACCACCAGAGATTTTGGCAGACTTAATTGCCAATGCACCTAGCAGTTGTGTTACAAGAGAGGAAATTCGACAGACCGCATTAAGTTTAGTAGGGCGCGTCAAGTATTTTTGGGGTGGTAAGTCTGCGGCCGGATGGAATAAAAGCTGGGGTAAAAGTGTCAAGGTAACGTCACCAGGAGATTCAACGACAGGGACGTATCAGCCATATGGTTTGGATTGTTCTGGATTTACGGATTGGGTGTATAAGACTGCAGGAGTTGGTAATTTACTTTCCGGAGGTTCTGCTCATCAATGGAATGTCAGTTATCCAATATCTGAGAAAGATTTACAGGTAGGTGATTTAGTATTTAAACAGCCGCCTGGAACAGGCAAAAATCATGTAGGAATCTACGTGGGAAAGAATGAAAGTGGAAAAAAATTCTATTGTCACTGTGCCTGGACTCAGGGCGTGACGGTAGACAGCTACAAGGGGTTTAAATATTTCAGGAGGCCCTATGTAAAATTTGATGAGCCAAAAGGAAAGGGGTTGTAAATTGAAATTTATAAGAATTAGTATTTTGGTATTACTTCTATCTTTATCCTTTTTCTGTCTAAGTTTTGCGGATAGTATGGGAACCGTCATATTAAATGTAGAAGCATATCCGGAATTCGATAGATCAATTATGGTAAATTTGATTGGAAAAGAGGGAGATAATTATTTGATGGTTGCTGAACCGGTGAATGATTGGGAATACGATATGGAACTTCCTGAAGGAAGCTATATTGTGGAGTATGTAGGGGTAGATGACATAAAGGAAGATGCGTATAAATTAGAATATGAAGAAAAGATAAGTGTCAAATCTGGCTTAGCAACAGATTTTAAAGTGGAAATTTCTCAGGCTAAGATAAAAACAGAAAAAGGAAATCAGGAACAAAAGATTGAGGGACGTAAAAATTTAAAACAAATTATAAAAGGCAGTACACCAAGTCTAATTTTTATAGGCGTTGCAGCACTGCTATTAGGTTTGATTAAATATGGGAAGGAGAAGAAAGAATATGGCGGTTAAATCAAGAGAGCAGCAAGTTGCAGATGCAAAAAACCGATTGGATAAACTATTTTTGAAAAAGGAACAAATAAGCCGGCAAATTAAGAAAGAAGAAAATTTCATTAGACGACTTATTACTGAACAGCAGGAAGAAAAAGCAAGGGCAGTGATAAAGCGCATTGAAATCAGCGGTATTGACTTAGATGATGTTTTAAATGAATTGCAGCGAAGAAGCAATAAGGAGGGATAGCAAATGTATGGAAATTTAATGCGTTTGGTGAATGATGTGATTTTAACCACTGCAAATGTGAAAGGAGAACCCCGCAGTGTTTTAAACAACCGTGTGGCAATTAAGGTTAAGGATAAGACGACCTTTATTGACATTGTTGCATGGGGAAGCCTTGCAGAAGTAATCGGAGCATATCTTGCTAAGGGTGATGAATTTTACGGGGAGGGCGAGCTTCGCAATGCTGCATATAAAATTAAGCTGCCGGAAGGAACGGAAAAGGAGATCCAAGCCGTATATCTGTTGCTGGATGAAATTCAGTTCACGCACGGGAATAAAAGAAATAAATCTGAGATTAAGGAGGAACCGGGTGAAATACAGTGAAAGTCGGCTTTACCGCTTTTTCTCTCATTGAATAAGAAAAAATGCCACAGTATAGGCGTGCTGTGGCATTCTTTTTCTCAAGTTTCAGCCATGCCGACAATTTGATGGCTTACGCATGGACATAAATCGGGCGGCTGCGCAATCGCTGATTGCTTTCGTCCGTTTTATGATTTGTTATTTCTTCAAGTACCTACATTGTACACCGAATGAAAGGTTTGTCAATGTTTTATGAAAGGAATGGTTTATTTATGGCAAATGCAATCTTTGAATCTGGGCGTTTTTATGCTGGAAATGCAATTTTTGATACAGAGCTTTCCGCGAATGCAAAGCTAGTATATTTATATTTAGTAAAATGTGCTGATTGTTTCGGAAAGAGCTGGCCGGCACATAAAACAATCGCAGATTCATGCAGCTTAAGCGTTACATCCGTCAAATCTGCATTGCAGGAGCTAAAGGATGCAAAGAAACTCACGGTATCGTTTCGATACCGTGAGCAGGGTGGAAAGAGCTCCAACCTTTATATGATTATGGATCTCAGCAAAGAAAAGAACTTTGCTGCAAGTCCTCTGATTTTTACCAAAGCGATTTCATCTAAAGCAAAGCTGATCTATTTTTATCTTTGTCGTTGCGCGGGTAAGGAGGGAACTTGTTTTCCAGCTCACAAAACAACTGCTATGAAGTGCTCTCTTGGCTTCAGCACGGTTCGAAAGGCAATTAAGGAATTAATTGATTGTGCAATCATTGCTGTTAAAACTCAATTTCGTAAAGACAATGGACAAACCAGTAATTTATATACTCTAATAAAAATGGCAGTAGAGAAGGTATCATCTGGGTGCAATGTTGTAGGAAAGAAAACTGCAAAAAAGATTCAAAAGAAATCCTCAAAAAAGGAAAAAAGACGAAACAAAGGCTTATATTTTTGGCTAAAAAATCACGTTAGCTTTTTTAGAGCAGGGAGCATAGAAAATATAAAGCAGGGGGGCTGCTATAATGCGTCTATGAAAGAACTTAACCCAAATTAAGTCTACTAAGAACGAAGGTATTAAAGAATAAAGGTAAGAAAATTAAAATTTTCTACTATGAAATATTATTGACAGAGAAAGAAAATAATGTTGAATATTGGAAATATTTAGGGTATAATTAATTTGAATTTTTATAATAATTTTAGATATTCGACAAAGGAGAACAGAAGGGTGAAGTATTATTTAGTGGAGAGAGAGGGGCTTGGATGTTTTAATTTAATAATTTGGGACGTGCTATTTACCGTGGCAGTTATCTATGCAATCTTTAAAGAAGTTTTCCCCAATATTCATCCTATCGTAGGGTTGTTCCTGGGAATCATTGTTTGTATCATATTGATTGTTTTGATGAAAAGACGTATTATAGGGAAGATAATAAGATAATACAAGTGATATTTGGAGTAGGATGGGGATATTTATTTTATAGCATTGCCGATAGTTTTATTGAATGGAGCAAGACAGACAAAGTATGGAACACATTTTTTATAATTTTGTTTTGTCTTATAGGAATTCTTTTGCATTTTGTTTCTCACACAGAGATGATCGGAGATGACCATGAAGATAACACAGCAAAGTATGCGTATAAAAACCAATCATCATATAAGGAGACTGTAGGAAATTATTATACGGGTAATTCTTATAGAACGGAAAATTCTAATGAAAAGAGTGATACTTCCGATTACCAATCAACTTCAAACAGCCAATCCAAGAGTCAATTTAATCCGTTTGCAGGATGCACGACAAAAGAGGAACTAAAAATTAGATATAAACAATTAATAAAAAGCTTTCATCCAGATTTGGAAATGGGGGATGAAGAAGCAGCTAAATTTTTAAATAACGAATATGAGAGGTTAATGGAAGAGTTTGAAATGTAGCTGTGTAGCAGGCCTGAAGATATTTTCCTACATAGCTGAGTAGTAAATTGAAAGACAACGTTGAAAGCGCTGTCTTTTTTTTGTTGTTAAAAAGAAAAGCGTGATGGAGAGAATTTCGGATCAACTCGTTCTTAGCTCCATTGCTTCATCCACCCTAGTAAAATCAACTTTCCATTTCTTTCTTTAAATTTGATCATAAAGATTTGTAAAAAATAAAATGGCATTTTAGTTTCTTTCTTAAGCGTTCCTTTTGAAATCAAGTATATCATCATGTGCATCCACTTGATCTAGTCTCTTTAGCATTTCAATGTATTCGGTTGCTTTCTTTTTTGCTTCTGGAGACAATTCATCAAATGTGGATTTTTCGGGTTGCGGGTGCCTCTCAGAATCCATACCTAGTATATAGTCAATTGATACGTTAAAGATTTTAGATAATACACGAAGTGTCTCTGCAGTTAAAGGGATTTTTTCACTCTCATATTTTGATATTGCGGAATCTTTAACGTGTAATATTTTTCCGAGCTCAGATTGCGTTAACCCTTTTTTTTCTCGCAGCATTTTTATTCGGTTCAATGGATCACCTCCAATTATGATTATAAATTATAACAATTTCCATATGGGAAATATATAGATTTTCCTATATGGAAGAATATACATAAAAATCACTTGACACTTTCTCGACAGGAAACTATAATAAAACTAACAGCTTTCCTGGCAGGAAAGTAAAAAATAAAAGGAGTGAGTATATCATTGAATACAGTTCTGAAGGAATTGAGGCTGAATAGCCATTTGTCACATAAAGAAATGGGACAAGTGATAGGAAAAACTGCCTCGGCATATTACAAAAAAGAGCAAGGCTCCATTCCTTTTTCTTTAAAGGAAGCAAAACTAATTGCCGATTTTTATAAAAAAAGTATTGAGGATACTTTTTTTAATAAAATAAACGGCATATCTAAGACTTATTCATCTTTGGATTGCTCATCTAAGTGATGAAACAGATTACTTATTCACTTCCGGATTATCCGTCCGGCCGAGCAAGTAGTCAACGGATACATCGAAGTAATCGGCAAAAAGAATCAATTTATCCGAAGTTGTATTACGGCGACCATGCTCTATACCGTTAATGGCTTGTTTGCTTAATCCGACTAGCTCTCCTAGCTGCACTTGTGTAAGGTTGTGTGAGCTGCGAAGCATTTTTAATCTTTGAGACAAATTATTATCTGACATAAAATAAATCCTCTTGACTGTATTCTAAAAGGATACTATAATAAAAATGAAAAAGTATTCTTTTAGGATACTAAAAGAGGAGAAAGGAGAAATCATGAATACGGAAACAAGATTAAAACAAGAACGCTTGAATCGCAGATGGACCCAAGAAGACATTGCTAGAAAGCTTGGTATATCAAAACAGACTGTCTGCAATTGGGAAAAGGGAAGACGATTCCCACGCAGACCCGTTCTTGATAATCTTGAAAAATTATTCGGTTTAAATTATCGGGAACTGTTTGCACCAGTTTCCGATGAAGATCCTTGCTCCTCGACCAATTAATTAGATTTTAACACAGCATTAAAAAAATGTCATAAAAAAATAACGACAAAGTCCCCTTTGAGTAATATATACCCTGAACCGTGGAGCTCTCTTGCAGCTCCCCGATTGAAGGTATATGTAGGGATACATATGGCATGCTCAGGTAGGCTGAACCTTGGAAACTGAATAAAGAGAATGCAGACCGTACCGGCAATGCGATGACCGAGAGGGAGCGTAGCCAAGTTGACCTGGACAACAGAGTACATAGATGCGGAGCATTGATATAAATAAGAAAATGTTTTAATTAACAGTAGATAATTTGCGGCGAAAGAGATTTCGCCGTACCAATGTGCTGTTAGTAATAAAAGGGAGGGGTAGTATGGGATACCAAGAAAGCTTGTTATTTATTGAACCACAAGAATATTTTGATTTAATGATTAAAGCATATAAAGAAGCACGTGGGAAAAAATATTATGATATTTTTAAGGCAGAGCCCAAATCTGTAATTACTTTAAGACGACCACTGATGGGCATGCTAGAGGGAACGAAATTACTATGGGTGTGTGGATCTCGTTGCTTTCATTCTGAAAGTGGTATTTTTGGAAAACCGATTATTCAAAATCCGCTGCAATCATACGTTATAAAGATTATTCCTGTTGAAAAAATGTTTCAATATGATGATGAAAAACTGAATGGAATTGTGCTTTCTGATATTTCAAAAAGTAGCGAGAACCTTTACCTGAAACGTGAGAGTATTGATTTTTATGTGGAAAAATTGAATTGAATTGTTCTTGACATATTTTTTAGTTTTACATATAATAATAGTATTAGGTGGGTGACCACCGATAAGTAGCTCGCTACCGGCGAGGAGAATAAATACACCGTGAATAATTCTACTTTTATAAGTTCCACCGCGCGCCGTTTAGCGGGATACAAGAGTGGCGGACAATGTAGTGCAGCCGCGCGCCGTTTAGCGGGATATAAGAGTGGCGGACTTATAAGTTTTTTAGAAATCCTCTAATTTAGGGGATTTTCTTTTTTTGTTCTGATAGGAGGTGGTACATTGGAATTAGTTTTGGGACGATTATACTTTTTACCAGATTCTTTTTTCAATGAAGCTAAAGATCCTTATTTAAAGCATAATAAGATAAGTGGAGCAAGGCCTCACTATCTTGCACTTTTAGATCAGAATGGATTGTGTTGGATGGTACCTTGTAGTAGTCAAATAGATAAGTATAAAGCCATTATACATAAGAAAGAAGAACAACACAAAGAGCCATTAGGTATACAAATTGTAAAGATTAAAGGTATATCAACAGTTTTGTTGTTTCAGGATATGTTTCCCGTACGTCCGGAAGAAATCAAGGACTACTATCATCGTAAGGACAGAGGCCCGATGGAACTGACGAACAGGAAGCTAGTAGAGAAGTTACATAGAAATGCAGAAAAAGTAATATCGATGTTACGATCCGGTATACATTTTACCCCAACACAACCGGACGTAATTAAAATTGAGAAACACTTATTATTAGAAATACAAAGGGAGAAAGAAGAAGGACAAAAACGTCCTTCTCTGGATCAACAAATAGAAAGAGCCTTTAGGGAAAATCGGAAAACGGAAAAGAAATACAAGCAAGAGAAAGAAACAACGAGGCAAAGGTGAGCAGAAATGCTCTTTTTTTATTGTGGTCAAGCAGAAAAAGTAGATATGCAGCATAAGTTACTAAATAAACAGTATTTGTAGGGGGTGTTAAGGATGGCAAAGGATACAACAATCATTTGTAAAAGCATTTTCAAAAGCGGCAGCAACAAAACTTTGAAAACGGAATTTACCGGAAAATGGATTGAACTGATCAATCAGATGGAAAAGAATAAGGCCAGCGCCGCAGGGACAAGGTGATTTGCAAACCATTTTGAATCGTGTATAATCATGATGTAAAAATGGTTTGTTTTTTATCGCCTAGTAATAGGGAGATAAAACAATGAAAGTTGCGATATATTGCCGGTTGTCGGAGGAAGACAGAAACAAGCAATTGGAGACCGATGACAGCGAAAGCATTCAAAACCAAAAATCCATGTTGATTCAGTATGCCATGGAACAGGGCTGGGAAATTTATAATATTTACAGTGACGATGATTATGCCGGCTCCGATCGCAATCGTCCGGAGTTCAATCGACTTTTGGATGACGCTAAAAAACATAAGTTTGATATTGTGCTTTGCAAGACACAATCAAGATTTACAAGAGAACTGGAATTGGTGGAAAAATACATACATGGGCTTTTTCCGCTCTGGGGAATTCGCTTCGTGAGCATTGTTGATAATGCGGACACGGCGAATAAGGGAAATAAAAAGTCCAGGCAGATCAATGGACTTGTAAATGAATGGTACCTAGAAGACATGTCCGAGAATATTAGGAGTGTTTTCACAGTAAAACGGAAAAAGGGATACCACATTGGATCATTTGCTTTATATGGGTATAAAAAGGATCCTGATCAAAAGGGGCATCTGATGATTGATGAAGAAGCTGCCGAGGTTGTTCGGGAAGTCTTCACTCTGTTTTCGCAAGGGTATGGGAAAACTGCGATTGCACGGCTTCTAAATGATAGAGGCATTCCTAATCCGACAGAATACAAACGCCTGCACGGTTTGCGTTATCAGCAGCCGAAGAATCAAAACAGTACCTTATGGAAATACTTCGCGATTGCGGATATGCTGGAAAATGAAATTTATATTGGCAATATGGTACAAGGCAAATATGGAAGTGTATCATATAAGACCAAGCGGAACAAACCTCGGCCGAAAGAGCAGTGGTATCGGGTTGAGGGAACACATGAAGCAATTATTGAACGTGCATTATGGGATCGAGTGCAGGCTCTATTAAAACAGAAAGCCAAACCGTTTCTTATCGGAAAAATTGGCTTGTTTGCTCGTAAAGCACGCTGCATGTATTGCGGATACACCATGCGTTCTACGAAGAATCATGACAGACATTATTTGAAATGCAGCAGCCGGCATGTGGCAAAAGATGCTTGTATTGGTTCCTTTATTTCGGTTGATCGATTGGAAAAGGCTGTGATTGCAGAGCTGAATCAGTTATCAAAGGAATACTTGGATAAAGATGAACTGGAACGTAAGGTAGAATTTAATCATAATCTCAATGAAAAGAAAGCCAAGTTAGAAAAAGAGAGTGAGAACTATAAGAAAAAAATAGCAGAGTATATAAAAGGTACAAAAGAGCTTTATTTGGATAAGGTAAAGGGTGTTATTTCCGAGTCGGATTACATAGAGTTTTCAAAGGAATTTTCAAATGATAAGGAGCGACTTGAAAAGCTGATTGCAGATTCGGAATATAAAATAGCTGTCATTGAAAGCAAATTAAAAGTCGGTGACAACCGCCGGCAGCTTATCGAAAGATACACCAATCTTGAAAAGCTGGATCGGGAAACCGTTGAGAAATTGATTGACTATATTTTAGTCGGCAAGCGAGATCCAAAAACAAAGCAAGTACCGATAGAAATACATTGGAATTTTTAAAAGCTCCTTGCATACGGCGCAAAGAGCTTTCTTTTTGAAGCTGTGGTTGTTCTTGTAAGATTGCACCATCTGCTGCCATATCCTCTACTAAATCAGTAATTGCATCTCCCTTGGAAGCAAAAGCGCAGGCACTAAATGGTGTGCCAGCAGCGGATTGCGGATAAATTCCAACTGTATGATCTACGAAATAAGGTTCAAAACCTTGCTCTTTAATTTCTTCAATCGTTAAATCGCGCGTCAGCTGATGTACAATTGTGCTGACCATTTCTAAGTGAGCTAATTCTTCGGTGCATCGATGGTGTACGTGAACTATTATTTTGGCAGTAATGGGTATAATTCAAGGGAGAAGGCACGTTCTTTGCCAGAATATCGACCGCCTTCATTTTTTATATAAATAACTTTTTTTAATACACTTTTTAATAATTGATTTTTTTCATGAGCACTGGGTAGCGCATTATATAGTTGTAAGATATTTTCAATCTTAACAATCATATCTTTATAATCTATTTTCTTATCTTTCTGTTTTAATTCTGAGTTTAATGCAGCTATAGTTTGTATAATCTTTTGCTGCTTCTCTGCTAATTTCTTGGAACGTTCTAAAAATATATCTATTGTGTAAATTTCTTGTTCAAGCAGGTCATGTAAATTTTCTATTTGCTTATTTATTATGACTTTTTCTGACTCTGCTTTTTTTATCGCTCTGTAAATCACCTCATTAGAATCGGGATTTGATGCATTAGGACTGTTACTATCAAAGTTGATTTTTAATTCCTCTAACCAGCTGCTAAGGGAGTCAAGAAGCTTTTCTTCAACAATGTATAAGTAGCTGCTTACATTATTACAATTTGAATCTCTGCAAATAAGGGTATCTGCTTGACCATTCAAATATGGTCTGCGTACCATTTTTTTGCCGCAGACACCGCATTCGATTAGACCTGCCAATGGATTTTTAATAATAGCATTATTTGAATTTAATCGGGGACGGATATGATTTTCTCTAATTCTTTGGGCTGCTTCCCATACTTCTTCATTGATAATCGGTTTATGCAGGCCTTTTATGAGTATCGCCTCTTTGTTGCGGGGGCGACTTTTTACAATCTTTCCAGCAATAACATTTTTAACCTGCATTCGACCATTCCAGCGTACAAGGCCTATGTATACAGGGTTTTCCAATATACCGCGAATGGTTGCAGGAGACCAGTATTCTGTAGTGAGTGGCTTGTATCCCAGGTGATCTAATCTTTTTGCGATTAAGTCGGGACCCATACTGTTATTTACATAAAGATCATACATAAGTCGTACAGCTGCACTTTGATCCTCAACTGCTTCTAAAGTGAACCCTTTGTCATGTTCTAATTTTTTTCTTTCATATCCATAAGGAGGAATATTTCCTACATATTTGCCTTCTTTAATGGAGGCAACTCGGCCAGATTGCAACCGGCGATTAATTGTTTTATACTCCCGCCGACTCATAAATAATCCAAATTCAAAGTATTCTTCGTCAAATTCATTGTTTGGATCATATGTTTTCATTGGAGTATAAATTTTTGTTCCCGAATATTTAAAGGCTTGGGCAACGAATCCTTGATCTAGGGTGTTGCCTCTGGCAAGACGTTCTATTTCCATTACGAGCACACCAGCCCAAAGGCCTTGTTCTACTTCGCCTAAGAGATGCTGCATTACAGGTCGGCTTGCAATTGTTTCCCCAGAGACTATCTCGGAATAAATTTTCGTTATAGTTATATTCAAGCGTTTAGAAAGGCTCAATAATATTTTTTGATGCCTTGCTAATGTTTCCCCTTCCCCATGCGCCTCCGCTTCTGCGTCCGCTCTTGATTTTCTGAGATACATACAATAATCCATTTAAGTTCTCCTGTGTTTGACAATTGATATAGTTTCTTTATGTAATATAAACTAGAAAAAAGTTGTAATGCAACTACAACTTTTTTAATTAATTATCTCTACTGAAATATGATTTTTAGTTAATTTTCTGCTGTTTCTCTAAAAGATAAGTTGCTCTTTCTAAAAGAACCCCTCGATTAAAATTATTCAGAAAATTAAATAAGCGAAGCAAATAATATTGTTGCTTTGATAAAGAAATTGTTCTTGTATTAGAATTACGATTATTGCTACAGCCAAGAAGATAATCAGTGGATACATGGAAAAACTTAGAGATAGCGATCAATATCATATATTCGGGTTCTCGGCCTTCTTTTTCGTAACCTGCTATAGTAGAACGAGTAACCTTTAAAAGGTTTCCAAGTTCTTGTTGAGTTAATCTTTTTTCCTTCCTAAGTGCAATCAAACGTTCAGCAAAAACACTGCGATTTTTTTCCATATAATTTCTCCAGATTATTAAGTTTAATTATAAAATTTATTATAAAATAAAACTTTTTTTTAAAAGTTCCTTTTGAAATCAATTACGTCATCATGAGCACCTACTTCATCTAACTTCTTAAGCATTTCAATATACTCATTCGCTTTTTTTTTCGCCTCCGGAGATAATTCATCCAAAGCGGATTTTAATTCCGTAACTTGTGGATGCCTTTCTGTTTCCATTCCCAATATATAGTCAATTGAGACATCAAAGATTTTAGAAAGTGTGCGCAGCGTTTCTGCCGTTAAAGGTATTTTTTCACTTTCATATTTTGATATTGCTGAATCTTTAACATGCAGTATTTCTCCAAGCTCTGACTGCGTTAATCCTTTTTCTTCGCGAAGTCTTTTTATGCGATTCAATGGATCACCTCCAATTATAATGACATATTGGGTTTCTATTAAAAGCTAACATATAACAAATTTCCACATTTTTCTACTAAACCTCTTGCTTTTTATATATACCGGATTCTTTTTCAATATCTAAAAGTGTCCGGCCGCGTTCTAACCATGCAATTCTATTTTGCATTGATAATCCATTATATATCTTTATAAGTTCATGTATCTCGGGAGATAATTCGTTTTTTGTTACCGATAGATTTTTTTTTATATTTGTTTGGCCTAGAAGATAATCAACAGAAACATTAAAAAAATTGGCAATAAGGCAAAGCATCTCATGATCAGGTTTTCTAGTACCTTGTTCATAATTGCCTATTAAACCTCTAGATACACCAAGTTTCTCTGCGAATTTTTGTTGTGATTCAAATCCCTTTTCTTTTCTAAGTGCTATTAATCGTTCAGCAAAAACCCCACGGTTTTTCTCCATATTATCACCCCATAGTGAACATTATAAAAGATTCCCTACAATATTTCGATAAATGAAACGAAAAGTTTCTTTTTGCTATTGACAGAAACAAAACGTTTCTATATATTAATACTTATGAAACGAAATGTTTCAATTGGAGGAGGAAATGAGGACTAAGTTGATTCAGTTACGAGGTAAGAATTCCCGGAATTTAATATCTAAAAGACTTGGGATATCTCCTCAAATGTTAGGGGCAATAGAAAATGGAAAAAGAAATCCATCTCTAAATATTATTTTGAAAATGTCAGAAACATATGATGTCACATGTGATGATATTATTAAAATTCTTAAAGATAATAAATAATGGCGATAGTAGCATTGGAATGACAGGAAACTGCTTCAGCATATTTCAAAAAGGAGCAAGGGACCATTCCATTTTCCTTACAGGAAGCGAGAAGCATTGCTCTTTATTTTAATATGAATATTGAGGATATATTTTTTAAGAATAGGTAGCTATTTATTCACTTCCGGATTATCCGTCCGGCCGAGTAAATAATCAGTAGACACATTAAAATAATCAGCTATAATTGCTAATTTATCAATTCGAGTAGTAGTTCGACCTTTTTCAATTTCATTAACTCCTTGTTTTGATAAATTTATAATTTCACCCAATTGCGCTTGACTAAGATTATGTTCTTTACGAAGAAAAATTAATCTTTGTATAAATAAGTTTTGATTAAACATAGTTAGAAATACCTCTTGACAGTACAATTAGAATGTACTAAACTATAAAACAAGGTACAATTAGAATGTACCGAAAAGAGGAGAAGGGAGATACCAACGTGACTTTGAGATTAACACAAGAGAGATTAAAAAGAAACTGGACACAGCAAGAAGTTGCAGAAATGGTAGGTACAACAAAACAAGCTGTCTGCAATTGGGAAAAAAATAGAAGCTTTCCACGTAGACAAGTTCTTAATAATCTCGAAAACTTATTTGGACTAAGTTACAAACAGCTATTTGCGGTAGCTGATGATATCTTTTTCTCCTCGACCAATTGATTAGATTCTACCACATTTTCAATGAATATAAAAACTATCTTTTTCTCCTTTATATACCCTGAACCGTGGAGCTGCTTTTGCAGCTTCGTGATTGAAGGTATATGTAGGAATACATATGGGTTTTGCTTAGTATCGCTTTGGATCATCCGTCCGGCCAAGTAAGTAATCAACAGATACGTTGAAATAGTCGGCAAGCTTTATTAATTTTTCCGCAGTAGTGGAACGATATTCACGTTCAATATTGTTTATTGCTTGCATAGATAAGCCGACTTTATCACCTAAAGCTTTCTGACTTAAATTATGTAATAAACGTAATTCTTTTAAGCGAGTCGCTAAACTTGAAATCATAATAAAAAAACCTCTTGACTACTACACTAATTGTGTAGTAGTATAAAAATGAAAATACACTTATAGTGTAGTTTTGAATAAGGAGAAAGGAGTAAATATGAATAGGCTAAAACAAGAACGGAAAAGGCTGGGATTAACACAAAACGATTTAGCTAAAAAAATCGGTGTGTCGCCACAGGCGATATGCGAATGGGAAAAGGGAAGAAAATTTCCTCGCAGACCTGCTCTTGACCGTCTTGAAAATCTATTTGGTTTAAATTATCGTGAGCTGTTCGCAGCAGCTTCCAATGATGATCCTTTCTCCTCGACCAATTAATTTAATTTTAACATAGTATGAAGGAATTTCCATAAAAAAATAACGACAAATAACTTATTTATATATAAATGACGAATAATGGCAAGCCATGAGAGCGTACTGTGTTGCAGGGAGGTGAGACAATGGCAGTAGTGATGGAATATACAACAAGTGATGGCACGACAATCAAAATTAACGATGAGGCATATAGGGATAAAACGGAAGAAGAATTGCAGCGGGTACGAGAAAACATACATAGGGTTGCCAGTCGATTGTTTTACGATTCCATGTGCAGTGAAAGAGAAGGCAACGTACGGGGATAATTATGGTTCATATTTAAGTTTTCTCCTTTTATATATCCTGAACCATAGAGCTGTGAGAGCAGCTCTGTGATTGAAGATATATGTAGGGATACATATGGCTAGTGGCAGATCTGGCATAGTACGGTTGAGAAATAGGACTTGCCATCTCAAGTAGGCTGTACCTTGAAAATTTAATAAGCAGCATCTTAAATGAAGTGTTTAAGAGATACCGCGAGGATCTAGCTGTAGGCTATGCCTATAAACACATCATGATTTTTAAGGTTGTGATGAAGCTAAGGAGCGGCGGTAGCGTTTGTATTGTCTTAGACATGGAGATACACAGAAGTCCACCCCGGGAGGGTGATGGGTTACATATAAATCGGGTCCGTAAAACAGCTGTGTACAATAGTTTACACCATAGTTCTTGAGGGACTATTGTGCGATGATATGAGCCGGTAAAAGAATTGTGGAAACGACCGAGGCTATGTATGTAGTGTGAATGTTTGAGATGTTCCCATGTTGGGGGTGTGGGTGTGTACAAATACAACAATTTTATAGGAAATAACGTGGGAGGCATATTGTTATGTCTTCCACGCAATATTATTTCTATTTTTCCAAATAAATGTTATTATTGGAAAGAGAGGTGCCGCATGAAGAATTATGAAGTAACATACAATCTTAAAGATATAAAATCAGAAGGCGATAACCAATGGGAAAATGCATCACCTTTGTTTCGAATAAATAATATCCGAAATAATTTAATATTTTTAGAAAATAGGTTTGCAAATGTTCTTATTTTGTATATAATATAGAAAAGCGGTGATCCTCTACCAGATAATGAGGGACGAAAAAAGCGGTGATCCTCTACCAGATAATGAGGGACGAAAAAAGCGGTGATCCTCTACCAGATAATGAGGGACGAAAAAGGTTAGGAAGGGTAGATTCCCTTCCTTTTTCCATAGAGGTAGAAAAGTGAATAAGTTAAAAATATATAATGTAACGGATAAGTACATAGACTTTCTTCGACAATATGACATTAGAATTCCTTATAATAAAAAGGGCAGAAGACCATATATAGGAGTGGTACTTCAAATAAAAGAATTTAATTATTTTGCACCATTATCTTCACCAAAGCCAAAACATTTAATAATGAAAAATAAAGCCGATTTTATTAAAATTAAGAGTGGGGAACTTGGAATTATTAATCTTAATAACATGATTCCAGTTCCAAAAGAAGAAATAATACTGTACAATATCATGGATGAAGAAGATACAAGATATCAAAATCTACTTATTAAACAAGTTTTTAGTATAAATAAAATGATTAATACAATATTAAATAAAGCTACAAAGTTACATGATAACGTTGTAAGAGACACGAATTTTCTTGATGGTCGTTGCTGTAATTTTAAATTACTTGAAGAAAAATATATAGAGTATTGTAGAAGTAAGTTCTAACCATTTCTTCTAAATATTTATATAAAATCAATCTTACCAAAGGGTAAGATTTTTTTATTACAATTAAAAAAGACTCACAGATAACTTTTGCCGGTTGATGTGAGCCTTTTACACAATCTCCACTCAATAAATTAAATTTAAAGAGCAGCTTTCGTTCATTATAGCAAAGCTGTTTTTTAATTACAAGTAAAAAATAATTAAAAGGAGGATTTGCTAATGAATTTATGGGGGATTTTTTTTACATTTATCTTTTGCCCACTTTTATTTGGGCTTACCTGCTTACTGGATACGTTAGATACGGAGTTTTCTGTAAGCAAGGCTTCAAAGGAAGGAGCTGTGATTGGAAATGATTAATAGAAACACAAGATTGTATGCTGCATATGGCAGCAATACAAATTTAGAACAAATGGCGATGCGATGCCCGAACGCTGAAGTTCTTTGCATAGGTACATTAAAAGGTTATCGCTTAACTTTTTGTGGGAATAAGCACGGATCAGGTGTCGCAAATATTGAATTGGATGAGCACAGCTCAGTGCCAATTGTTTTATGGATAATTACGCCGTCTTGTGAAAAAGTCTTGGACATTTATGAATGTTATCCAAGAATATATAAAAAAGAGATAATAGATATTGAGACGGAATATGGAACTGTTAAAGCAATGATATATGTAATGAGCAAAGATTACGCAAACAAGCCGGCGACACCAGGAGGTCGGTATTATGGAGTTATACAAAAGGGTTATGAGGATCATGAATTAGACATTGTGCCACTTATTACGAGCTTATATCGTGTTTCGCAGGTGGCTTTAAAACTTAGTAACAAAAAAGGAAATATATTATTTTAATTGAAAAAAATGTAATATAAAGAACTTTGCGCTCATTGGGCGCAAAGTGGGGAGGAAAGGAAAATGGGAAAAGTATATGCGATTATTAATCAAAAGGGTGGCGTAGGAAAGACGACGACGGTATTTAATATGGCAGCAGAAATGGCAGAGCAAGGGAAAAAGGTTCTAACCATCGATATGGACCCGCAAGGATCATTGACGACTTCTATGGGACAAGTACCGTCAGAGCTGGAATATACTATTGGTGATTTGTTTATGGAACTGATTGATCGGAAACCGTTACCGGATATTAAGGACTATATATTAAGCCGGGGAAAGGTGGAATATATTCCAGCAAATCTAGCACTTTCGGTTGCAGATGCCTCTATCCAGAGAGTTATTGTAGCAAGAGAATATCTACTTAAGAAAATCATTGCTCCGCTTCGATCACTGTACGATTACATTATCATTGATTGTCCACCTACTCTTGGATCTTTGGTGGTCAATGCACTGACAGCAAGTGATGCCTTAATCGTTCCAATTAAAGCAAATGATATGGACACCAAAGGTTTTGACTCTTTAATTGACACTGTTGAAATGATTAAAATCGAAACTAATCCGAGTTTAAAGATTGAGGGTGTTTTGCTTACCATGTTTGATGAACGGTTGCTGGAAGCAAGAGATGTACTTAAAACATTAGAGGGAAGCTGTGAATATTTCAGTATTCCGATTTATAGAGCGAAAATAGGAACAAGTACCAAAGCAGCAAGAGCGTTTCGTCAGAGAAAGACCATTGCGGAATTTGATATAAATTCTAAAATATCATTGAGTTATAAAGAATTTGTAAGGGAGGTATTGGCTGATGAATAACAGTAACAGCATTCGGCCTAAATGCCTTGGTGATACAAAACAAAGCTTTGAGGAAAATTCAAAAAAAAGAGTACAGGCCTTAAGAGGGATTATGAGCCCTGGTGCACAGACGGCAAATACAGACAATTATACTATGCTGCCTATTTCCCAATTGCAAGAATTTAAGAATCATCCTTTTCAGGTAAGACAAGATGATGAGATGATAGAATTGGTAGAATCCATTAAGCAGGTTGGGGTAGTAGAACCAATCCTTGTTCGATGTACTAGCGAAGAAAATTACGAAATATTAGCTGGGCATCGAAGAACGGCTGCCGGAAAGATGGCAGGGCTAACAGATATACCAGCAAAAATCATGAATGTGGATGATGATACTGCAACCATTATTATGACGGATACTAATTTAAAGCAGAGAGAAAAAATATTACCTAGTGAAAAGGCGAAGGCTTATGCGATGCAGATAGAAATCTATAAAAGACAGGGAAAGAGGACAGATCTAACTTCGTGCCAAGTTGGCACTAAGTTAGATGCTGGGAAAATTGTTGCAGATAATAATGGAGATAAGAAGCGAAATGTGTATCGATATATTCGCTTAAATCAATTGATTCCTGATTTGTTGGAAATGGTTGATGAGGAAGATATTTCATTTGGTGCTGCCTATGAACTTTCTTTTTTAAATCAAGAAGAACAAGGTATTGTATTAGATGGTATTTGTAATGCACGAATTAAGAAGGTGTCTATAGAAATGGCTGAGATATTACGAAAGCTGTCTGAAAATAGTGAGTTAACAGAGCAAACACCTTTTGAGACATTATTAAAGGAAGAAAAAACGGAGACACCAGCTTTTGATCCAATAAAGCTTTTTAAAAAAGCGACTGCCAGTGTGAACAAAGCAATCAAAAAGGAAAAGATTCTGCAAGATTGTTCTGTGGATACGAATGAACTGGAACAAGTAATTATGACCGCAATTAAGGCTTACGTTGTGCAGAAAAAGGCAGGAAAAGAAGCTGAAAATACCGGTAATGAGTTTTAAATGTCATAAGTTTAATATTACCGCCTTGTAAGTGTAAAGATATTGTTATTCTTTTCTTGTTACAATAGTAAAAGTAATATATATATTACCAGTAAGAGTCTATAAGAGGAAATATGTGAGTATGACCGGTAACGGGCAAGCGAATATATTTCCTCGGAGTAATGCATAAATTAAAGGTAAGCAATTAGAGGACACGACGGGAATCCGTCGTAGGAGGGTGGGTACGCACTCCGTGTCCTCTAATTGCATGAACGGGAGAAATGAGTTTAATGGCTGAATTAAAATGCAAAAAATGTGAGCACATGAGTTTTGAGAATCATAATGGAAATCCAAATAGATATTATTGTAATGCTGCTAGAACAGAGTGTACACCGTTCAAACTAATTTGTAAGACTGAAAGACACGGCACTGAGTTTACTAGAAAAACAACTCCCAAATGGTGTCCGTTAAATAAGCCAAACTAAAGATTATTTGATAAGGAAAAGAATATGAAATATATATTTATAATTATACTCCCTTTAATAGTAATATATTTAGCTTTGCGTATCAAAGAAAAAAAGAACAGAAATAAATACTTACCTATAGTAGATAAAATAAAAAGTGATGAACAGAAAAAATATATTATTCAGCAATTAGCCCTAGGAGAGGAAATCGCAAGGCGACAATTTATGTATGAATGGACAGCAGATCTGATGAAACTAAAAGAAAAAGTTATTACTGAATCAGAATCGTTATCTATTCAGGACATTAATTCTATAAATGATAATATAGGACAAATATTTATTGTGAGAGGAGATTAAAGAATGTTCGCCTT
This sequence comes from Sinanaerobacter sp. ZZT-01, assembly GCF_035621135.1. Taxonomy (NCBI): domain Bacteria; kingdom Bacillati; phylum Bacillota; class Clostridia; order Peptostreptococcales; family Anaerovoracaceae; genus Sinanaerobacter; species Sinanaerobacter sp. ZZT-01. The sequence continues at coordinate 720,014 of NZ_CP141728.1, read as the reverse complement.
TTTAATAAAAGTTTACATGGATCAGCCGGAACTACAGCTTGCATCCAGGACAAAAAGTAAATAAAAGTAGTGCAGAAAAGGCATATATGAAGTTTGGGAATGTAGTTTGAAGAAAGTAGGAGGAAAATTTATATTGAGAAAAATAGCAAGCGAGTTAGACAATGTGTCACTATTACAACGATATACAAATATTAGTCAGAGCATAGAACATATTATTCCAAAAATTAACTTTCAAGAGTTAAGAGAATTTAAACCATCAGACCTACCAACTTTTACGCAAGACAAATATGCAGGCACATATGCTGAGATATTATGCAGGATGGGTGAAAATGAAGAAAATATTGCGGTTGCTTTAAGAGCTAACCCTTTGCTTAAATACAAAAATGGGGAAGAATTATACTTCTGCAAGGATAAATGCAAAGTTTGTAATAAAGAGTTTTATCCACAAGATTTACAAGATGGAATATGTACTAAGTGTCAGAAAACTAAAAGATAGTGTATCTGACTGGTAAATAGAATTTATCGAAAAGGTAAGCAATTAGAGGACACGACGGAAATCCGTCGTAGGAGGGCGGGTACGCACTCCGTGTCCTTTAATTGCGTAAGGAGGAGAGCCTATTGGATAATAGACACGACGACGTGAGTCTTGAACGTCTTGCGCAGGTTTATATTGAGCTTATAGATAAACTAAGTATAGTGAAAGATTCTCCATCTAGAGCTATTGAACTTGATACTGGAAAAAAGCTCTGTGTTGTTACAAATAATGGACGTTTTATGAATTTTCGTTCCAATGATTTTAAAAAGGTACTTTTAATGCTAATTGAATCAAGTCAACTTCCGAAATACATGTCTACATTTCGTACATTAGAATGGATTGTATGCAAGTCTGGTCGATTTACTAATGTGCAGTTTATTGATGGCAAATCAGTCAGAGTAATTACAGTGGATTGTGACAAGTATAAGTTATTAAAGAAAATGGAGAAGAAGAAATAACCAAAGATTAACTTTGCACCCCTTGGTGTAAAGTATGAAGAAATTTGGATTCTGATAATTATAAGCACATCACGTTATAAAATTGTTATAGAGATTTAACTTCATGCCAAGTTGGCACGAAGTTAAACAATATGGAGTGAAGGGAAAATGGATAATAAAATAAGAGTGAAGAGGGAAAAAGCATGAAAGAAAGTAATCATGAGAAGAAAGGTGGGAAGCTGCCTGAAAAGGTAATAAGAATTGATATTGTTAAGGTGGATCATGGAAGAAAAAAGCTATGTCAATGCAAAGAGCCTCACTATACAATTGACTATGTAAATAAAATTGTATGGTGTGATGATTGCGGTGCCATAGTAGATCCACTCGACGCATTACATTATTTAGCAACGCATTATGAACGTTTAGTGCAGCAGACAGAGAATTTGTTAAAACAAAGGCAGGAAATTGCTAATTATAAACCGCATCTTGTAGTAATAAAAGAATTAGAACGATATTACAGAAAAAATAAATTTAGCATGGTTCCTTGTTGCCCTAGATGTGGAGAGCCTTTCGATTTATCAGAGATTCATAGTTGGTCAAATAGAAGATTTTTAAAGTCAATAGATTAAATTAGGAGCAAATAAAAAATATAAAGACATCGCGCCCATTGGACGCGATGTGAAAATTGAGATAAATTCTAAGTTCTTAATCTAATGATAATTTGGTTCTTTTCTGTATCAATGACTTTTTCAATTTCAAGTGGAGTACCTGTTTCATCAAGAAAATTACATGCTACAACTTCCTTGATGCCAAGATTAACGGAATAACTAGAAACATAACCATTTCCACCTTTCTTTGGAGATAACTTAATTGGCTTTGTTTCCACGACTTGACCTCCATTCTTTCCATGCAAGGAGAGTTGCAGCAATGGATAATGCGATTATCGCTATGGTATAATATTTACCAAAGTCGAAAAATAAGTTGGCTGTGTTCATGGTAGTAATTAGTATGAGTAACATAATCAGCATATTGACTTAATGAGTAAGATTTTATATAGTGGGATTAGAGGGGAGTGGATTTCCCCTCTATAGAGCTTTTACCTAAAATCTCTTATCAAAGTGATTATTGCGATAATCAGGTTGATGGTTGCTGTCAGAAGCAATATTGTTGGTAAAGGCTCTTTTTTCTTTGATTTTTTCTTACTCATTTTTACCCCCTTTCTATAATATTATTATACATTTACGTAACGTAAATGTCAATATAAAAAGAAAAATAATTCCAAATATTTTAACAAGAACCTCAAAGTTAATGCCTTTGAGGTTTTGTATTTACAAATCAAAATTTTAGAGGTGAAAAATATGAACGAAGAAACAATAAAAAAATATGACAAGGTAAAAATGAATGATAAATACTATGTGCCTGAAAAAAATAGAGATAAGACGTTTAGTGTAATAACAGAGCCGCAGGAAGTATGCGGAACGTTGTCAGTATGGCTGGAAGGTTATAGAGGCTGCTACGCAGTTGATGGATTAACAGTTGTGAGCAGACCTATTATAAGTGCAGCGGGAACACCTCTTCAGGATGATGTTTCAGTTATAGAGTTTAGCAGATAAATTAGAATTTGTAGGTGAATTATGAAAAGAATTATAAGAGTATTTCCGGAGCGTACAAGCTACACACCTGATGATGATTATGTATTCATTGGAATGCCGCCTTTCATCATTCCTGAACATGATGAAATACATATCTCATGTGCTTTTTCATGGGACAAGCAATATGCCGCAGAACTGGCTTTTCAATGGGAAGGAAGAACGAACAAGCCTGTGAAGTTAGGCGGTCCGGCTTTCGGTGGCCCTGTGGAAGGATTTACACAAGGTCTTTATTTGAAAAGCAATATCATATTTACAACAAGAGGCTGCAACAATAACTGCCCATGGTGCATAGTGCCAAGCCTAGAAGGTAGGATAAGGGAGCTGCCGATATGTCAAGGAAGTATTATTCAGGATAACAATTTTCTTCAAGCTTCAAAAGTACACAAAGATAAAGTATTTGAGATGCTAAGAAGTCAAAAACAGATATGTTTTAAGGGAGGACTTCAAGCGGATTTACTTGACGATCACTTTATAAACGGAATAACGAGCCTGCGAATACAAGAATTATGGCTTGCTTGTGATACAGATAATTCATTACCTAAATTTAAAAAAGCATGTAGAAAATTAGCAAAAGCGGGGTTTAACCGTAACAAGATTTATTGTTATGCGCTATCTTACGGTAAGAATATGGATGCAGACGAAGCACGCTGCCGTCAGATATGGGAAGCAGGAGCAATGCCGTTCATGCAATTGTTTAGAGATTTCACTGATGAGAAAACAGAGTATAGCAAAGAGTGGAACGCCTTTCAGCGATCATGGAGCAGACCGGCTGCTATAAATGCTCATATGACTAGGGGCACAGATTTTAGAAATTATGGAACGTAGTTAAATGCGGATTGAATGGATGAAAGGAGGCAAAGGAGAATGTTAGTAGAAATTATTATCATCTTATCAGGCATAGTAGTTTTTTTAGCTATGTTTTTTTATATAAAACAGCAAGACGAAAGTATTCTATTTAAAGAGCAAGAAATAGAATTTTTAAGAGCTGAGGTGCAGCATTTAAAAGAAAGGGAGAGACCTATTATCAATACTCTTGAACAAGCTGAAAGTGCATCAGAAGTTTTCTTAGGAACTTTAGGCGATTGGTATAAAAACAATATTATTCCTGTAGAGAACTTTGACATTCATTTTACTCCAAATGTTTGCAGAATAGAAAAGTTTATAGATATAAACGGTAAGGTTATGGTAAATATGTGGTACGGCAGCGAAATATGATGAGGAATTAAATATGAGAGAAAATGAATTTAGAGGTAAGCATATTCACGCAATGGATGTAAACAAGCATTTAGACGGCACGTGGGTGTATGGGTATTTATCAGCAGATAATTACATAAATTCATCAGTTTACATAGGCGAAATAATGGTTGCACCTGAAACAGTAGGGCGATATACATGCAAATGTGATATATCTGGCCAAGAAGTATTTGAAGGAGATATTATTGAAAGTCATATAGGAGGACAAGTCCTTACTAATAACTTAGTTATAAGGTATGGGGTATATCAAGCTTATTGTCCAATAGACAAATGCTTTATGGACAGTGTAGGCTTTTACGCTTCCGGAAAAAACTTGCCGGATATGCCCATTGGACGGCTGGAGGAGTATGCCAAAGTAATTGGAAATATCATTGATAATCCAGAATTAGTGAACTGGTAAGTTAGAATTTACAGGGGAAGTGAAATGGCAAAACGTAAAGAGACGTTGGAAATAGAAAAAGCACTAAATGAAATGTGCAGGGATAAAAGAATTTATGGTTGTGAAGAAATTACCATAGGTTTTGTAAATAATGGTTATGGTGATGAAATAGTGGATTTTATGACAATGGATAGCAAAGGCATTATACGTTGTTATGAAATTAAAGTCACCATACAAGACTTGAAATCAAGTGCTAAAAAATCATGGTATGGACATTATAATTATCTTGTAGTATCAGATGCTTTATTAAATAAGATTGGTGATTGGGAAAAATATAAGCCTAACCACGTAGGGCTTATTAGGGCATATGAATTAAGATATCACGGTGCATGGCAGATGGTAACAGTCTTTAATCCAAAACGACAAGAAATAGACCAAGAAACTAACAATATACTTAAAGAAAGTATTATACGCAGTATGTTTTATAAAATGCTTAAATATAAGGATTCATCTGATATGGATAAAGCTAATGCTTTAAAAAAAGAAGTGATACGTGCAAATGAAGAACGAAAAAAAGCGGAAAAACAATATGTTGAACTTAGAAAAAATGTAAAAAGATATGAAAGAGCAATGAGAAAAATAGAGGGAAAACGAGTTTATTTTGAGGATGTTGTAATTAATAAAATGAAAATAGCAGGAATGGAACTTCCTCAAGAAAACTAAAAATTTAGTGGAGGTAAATAAGGATGATTATAACGGCAAAGATAGATATTGACGTAGAAGAAAGTGGTTTAAGTTTGAATAAGATTAAAGATAATCTTATAGCTTTTACTAGAAACTTAATAGTTAATGGTGCTGAAAATGAAGAGATAGGATTAACTTTACTCGAAGTGTCTTATACAGAATTTTCGAGAAAATGCACAGGAAAACATGATGTTAACGGAGAACTGTTGTATGAAGGTGATATATTAGAAAGTCTTGCAGGTGGACAAATAATAGAAATAAGATATGGAAAATATAGTGCTTATTGTCCTGCTGATAAAAGCGTTATGGATGGAGTTGGGTTTTATGCAATAGCAGAAGGGTACCCTGAAATGCCGATTGGAGACACTGAAACGTATGCTAAGAAAATTGGTGATATTTACAGTAATCCTGAACTGGCAGTACATATGGAAGCGGACATTTAAAAATATAATTTAAGGAGTTGCTGTTGAGATGAGTGATATTTTAGAGAAAATCAAGAAGCTTCAGGTACTTGCTGAGCGTGGTCTTGACGGTGAAAGGGAAAATGCTGAGAAAATGGTAGAAATTCTTATGAAAAAACATGGAATTTCTACAGTAGATTTAGAAGAAGAAAAAGAAAATTACTACTTATTTGCATATAACGGTAAAACTGAAAGACAACTACTTATTCAGGTAAGTAATGATTAAGGTACTTGGAAGAGATTCTAAGATGTATAAGACACGTCATACAAGGCAGAAATTAGGTGTGTACTGTACTCCGGCTCAGAAGTTAGAGTTGGAATTGGAATATGATTTTTATAAAAGAAAATTCAATGAAGATATGGAGCTTTTTCTTGAAGCATTTATTCAGAGAAATAAAATCTTTCCTGTAGATGTATTAAAGGCTCCGATTGATAAAGAACTGACTGCAAAAGAAATGCAAATGCTTTGGATAGCAGAAGTTCTAGAACGACATGAAAGAAAGTGTCTCTTAGAATAAAATTAGAGGAGTGTACAAATGGAAAAGTTTTTTAAGATATTAGAGGAAAGTTGTTTTCATAAGGAATGTGTTGAATGGGATGAAAGCTTAAAAAAAGCCAATAAGATTTTCAATGAAATGTGTGATGTGTTTGGGATTGAAGCACAACAATATGTGCCTTATAAAGATGCAATTGCAATTCTTCCGACCGAAAAAGATGAAGACAAATTTGGTAAAGTTTTAAAGAAAGATTTTGATGGCATTAGATACTTTAAGAAAAATAGTGAATTACATAAATGGTGGTGTGAAAAGATAAAACAAGAAAAAGTTGAATGCTTGAAAAGACCATCTCCAGGATCTTGGATATCATGTGGTGGTGGCAGATTTTCTACAAGATTGTTTGATATAAAAGAGATTTGGTATGGATCATATTCTTGTAATACAGACTTTAAATTACCGGATGGATTAAAAGAAATGAAAGCCAGTGAATTTTATAAAATGATTGAAGATCATAACGAATCCTTAGAGAATTAAGCCGGAAGAGAGAAAACTAAAAATTTAAAAAAAGAAAGGGAAAAACTCATGGATGGTTTTCAAAAAGGAATTATACAAGAATTTTGGAAGTGGATATTGGCACATCAGGATAATGAAACTGTTGTAGAATATGACGGAAATAGGGAATTATGTATATGGGTAGATATTAATGATTTAGAAGAATTTGTAGATAGATATATTGCGGATTCTGAAAGTAGACTGGAAGCTACTATTTTTAACGGACATATTTATATTAAATTAATAGAATTTTTAGGCGGTTATGGATTTAGTATGAATGACGTTTGGAAGCTAAGACCAAATAACTTAGTACAAAATTTTTAGAGATAACAAGTGACATATTATTTGGCAAGATAAAAAAACTTAAAGGAGTGGGCACATTGAATTATATAACACATTCATTAGGTGGTGTGGCTGCGGGCTTTGCAGTTATATCAGCAACAGGAATCAGTGATCCTGTGCAGCAAACTACAGTAGTGACAGGGGCTGTTTTAGGATCACTGTTTCCAGACATAGATCATAGAAAAAGCTGGATTGGACATAAGGCTCCAATTGCAGCAGAAGTGGCTTCGGGCTTGTTTAAGCACCGGGGCTTTTTACATACGCCGGTTTTTATACTACTTATCTGGATCCTGCTTTCTGCGGGAATTCCGATCTGGTTTGGAGGATCACCACAGTTGCATCTTGCGATACTATTTAAACAGGGCTTTGTTCCTGGTATGTTGTCCCATTTAATATTAGATACTTTAAATATACAAGGAATCATGTGGCTTTGGCCAATATCAAAAAAACGGCAGCATATCCTACCGATTCGAACAGGGAGTTTAGGTGAGGCTGCCGTTTGCGCGGTGCTGAGTGCTGTGCTGCTTGGACAATATAATATATTTTTTTAATGAGGGAGGTATCAAGTGAGACAAGAGATTAAAAGGAGAAAAGAAAAAAGAACCCCCGCTGCGCCGGTAAAGGAATATAAACTCACTGCGGAGGAATTGATGTTGTATCGAGACGGAGGAACTTTGGGTTCTCAGAAACCAAAGAGGAGGAGAGCGTAATGTTTAACCTTCAGGTGTATGATGAGGTATTAAGAGATCAGGTAAAAAGAAAGAAACTTTCCGAAAAGACTAGAAGTGGATACTTACATAAAATTAGAGAGCTAGAAGAAAATTTCGAGGAAGGTCATTCATCAGCTGAAGCATTAGAAAAAGTAATCCGCAAGTTGTGTGATGGAAATCAGCAAATTGCAAAATATATCACTGCGATTAAAAAATATGAACGAGATGTACTTGGCAGCCCGAAAATTTTACTTTACGGTGAGCCATTGGAAAGGCTGCGGCAGATGCAACCTAAAAATAAATCAGCTAAGAAGCTTAATTATTCAGAAAAAACTTATATAAAAAAGTTTAATCGAATTGAGAATGAAAAGCTGAAGCTTGCATTCCGTTTGCAAGAAAAATCAGGCTTACGTATTAGTGAAATTGCAGAACTTCGAGCTAAAGACATTCATTTTGATGAAACAGGTAGAATTTTTTTGAGTGTAAGGAACGGAAAAGGGCGTAAACAAAGAAAAGTGGAGGTGATTGAAGATTCATACCTAAGAGAACATTTATCGGCGTATACGTGCCAATTTGAGGCAGATGAAAAGCTATTTTACTCTGCTAGTTATATGATGAAAAAAGCAGGCGAATATGGAATGGAAACACATGATTTGCGACGTATTAATGCTAGGGAACGTTTTCGTGCAGAACGAAATTTAGGAAGTACGAAAACAGCAGCTAGACGGGCAGTTGGAAAACAACTTGGGCATAGTAATCCAAAGACAACAAATTTATATTTGGGAGAGGAATGGAACGAAGAAAGGGGCGAGGTAAGTGGCGAAATCGAATCTTGACAAAGGCGATCAGCAGCTTGAATTGGTTGGTAATTATCTAATTAACTTTTTTAAAGGTGTAGGAGCTGGAACAAAGAAAATATTAAAAGAACAAGGGATGATGGTTTTATTTGTGATTGTTACACTAGTTAGTGGAGCAATTTTTTATTTGCGGGCAAATATTGCACTGCATTTTATTCCTAATCAGGAATTTCATATTTTAAAAATTGCACTTTTGCTTGTACCGGTTTTACCGGTTCTTTTTCTTTATATCATTGGTACAAATGATGAAAAATCAGAAGATTTTGAGCAGAAATTTGCACAAATTAAATTTTGTGGGAAAGACGGTTCTTATCCAAAATTCAAAGAAAAGGAAAAGAAGGAGGATGGGAAAAAGGTGATTTATTCCTTTTTTTCTCCATCTATAGAGCTTCAAGTGTGGGAGACTCGTAAAACAGAACTGGAAAATGTTCTGGATTGCAATATCCTTAAAATTGAGAATGCGAAAAAGAGCAAGCAAGTCGTCCGGCTGCATGCTGTGCCGGCAGAGATAGCAATTAGCGAAAATCTTCCATGGTCTGATGATTACATCAAGGAGAAGGATTGGCTGCTTTGCTTAGGGCAAGGTCTTTTGGATGAAGCAGTCATTGACTTGAACAAATACCCACATGCATTAATTGCCGGTGTAACAGGTTCCGGAAAATCCGTAAATTTGCGCTGCTTGCTCTGGCAATGCGTGAAAAAAGGCGCAAAAATTTATATGTTCGACTTTAAAGGTGGTGTTGAGTTCGGCAGGGAATATGAGCAGTTCGGTGAAGTTGTCACCGAACGTCAAAGAGCTTTGGAAATTTTAAAAGTACTTGTAAAAGAAATGAAGTTACGTTTAAAGCTGTTTCGGGAATGTAACGTAAAGAACCTGGCCGAATATAATGAGCTTCATCCGAACCGGGTACTATGCAGAATCGTCGCTTTCTGTGATGAAGTTTCGGAAATGCTGGATAAAACAGGACTTCAAAAATCGGATCAGAAGATCTATCTTGAAATCGAAAAAGAAATGGCATCTCTGGCGAGATTAGCAAGAGCAGCCGGCATCAATATGATACTTGGAACCCAGCGGCCGGATGCACAGGTCATCGCCGGACAGATTAAAAACAATCTACCGATCCGGATCAGCGGGAGAATGGTAGATAAGCACGCCTCAGAAATGGTGCTAGGAAATACAAAAGCCAGCCAGATGGGAGATACATTAGGGCGTTTCCTATATTCTGTTGGAGCAGACACCTACGAATTTCAGGCATTTAATTTTAGTGACAGTAGCCTGACTCCGGGAGATTACCAAGTCGGAGAAATGCTACTAGAACAAAGTCACCATAAATATGAAATGGATGATGACAACAGCTATGAAGAAGAATTGGAAGAGGATTACGAAGATGGCTTTGAAGACGAAGAAGAATTTGAATTTCAGGGATTTTGAAAGGAGGCATCTACTTGAAGTTAAAAAAGGATAAGAGTAAAAAATCAGAAAAAATAAAAGAAAGTTTAGAAGCGGTTGAAAGAATACGAAGTGATCGCTTAATGAAGATAGGAAGAATCCTGCTTTGGGTAGTGATTCTTTTTTTATTGGTGAAAGGTGTGATTGGAATTTTATCACCCAGCAGTGAAAGTCGGCTGCAAAATATCGTAACCGATTACCAGCAGAAGGCAGAACTGCGGGAAACAAACCAAATCCGGGCTGCATCCTTTGCAGAAAGCTTTGCTTATGAATACTATACCTTTTCCGGAAAGATGAATAGTGATTATGAGAAGAGAGTTTCAAGTTATTTAGCAAAGAATTTGGAATATAAAGCTCCTGTTGCAGGAGAGGTAGCAGCAACTGTAAAACAAGCAACAGCAACACAAATTCGTTATCTGAGTGATACACAAATGGATATTGATGTTCATTTAGTTGTAGATTATACGCCACTTAAGGAAGGAGCCAGTGCAACTCAGAAAAATATTTATCTTCGTGTGCCGGTGACTATGAATAAACAGGGGGGTTATGCAGTAACTTCTCTTCCATCGTATGTCCCACAGATAAGAGCAGCAAACATTGATCCGGTAGACTCTTATGATGGTGAGCAGGTAGCAACAAAGCAAGTGCAGAGCATCAAAGATACTTTAAATAGTTTCTTTACGTCATATTACGAAGGAAGTAAAACAGAATTATCGTATTATCTATCGAGTGGAAGTAATGTAACTGCAGGCATTGAAGGGACCGTGCAGTATAAAAAAATAGATTACATAACTGCATATCAGGATCCACAGAGCAAAGAGTATTTGGTGGATGCTACGATTACGTTATCGGATGAAATGCAGCCAATGCAGCAGAGATTGTTTTTAAGGCTGCAAGCTGCAAAAGGAAGATACTATATCAAGAATATCAGTACACGGCCGCTTTGATACTATCTGCGGAATAGCTGATATATAACTATATTTTAAGTGTTTAGGCGGTTGATCGTTTTAGAATCAACCTGTTATGGAGGAAAAGAATGAAACATACATTGAATGAAAAGAAAAAAAGTGCATTTAGAACAGCAGAATTAGTCGTTTTAACAGTGATTGCATCAACTGCAACCGTATTTGCCGATGCAACTAGCGTTGGTCAAAATTTCGGTGAATGGGCGATGGGACAGATATGGTGGGTGGCATTGGCTATCGTCGCATTTATGGCTGTGAAGTACCTCATTAAAAAAGCATGGATACCTTGCGGAATCTTTGTATTAATCGGAAGTATGATACTGGTTGTGATTAAAAATCCGGAGAAGTTATCCTCAATTGGAGAAGCAATGTTTAATATTATTTTTAAATAAAAGGGTGATGTCATATGGAAGATAAGCTATTACTGCGAACGTATAATAAAGCTTGGAAGTTCGAACGAAAGGTCTATGCAATTGACAACATACGGCTTCCGTTTCCAATTAATCCGGACGAACTGATCTATTTAGTGATAGGATTTCTATTTACACTATTACTTCTTAAGGTGCTCCCGTTTTTAAATGCAATTCCGTTTTTCATAAGATATTTGGTAATACCTTATGGACTTATGAAATTCCTAACCAAGAAAAAATTCGATGGGAAATTGCCACATATGTTCTTGATTGGTTATCTGGACTACATAGGGTTGCCAAAGAAAATTGCTCGATTTCAAGCAGCAAAAACATACCCACAGGGGAAATTTTCTCCTGTGGTTTTTCGTACTCCTGAAATCATCAATTTGACGGAAGAATTAGTGTTTGAAAGAAAATCTAAGAAAAGCAGAAAGGGGAAGCAGAGATGTATCAATTCCCAATAAAATACTATGAAGACAACATGATTTTTAACGAGCAGAACAAAGATTGCTGGGCCTGCTACAAAGTCAAATGCTTCAATTATGATTTTTTATCGACAGAACGTAAAATTAATATGCTGAATCGATTAACAAGATTCATTGCTAATGTTGGTTCAGAAGCAAAAATATTGATGATTCCGGTTGCACAGGATACGAAAAAGCACTATGCAAATCTTATCAATTCTTTATCTAAGAAGGATCCGCTGTATGATGCTGCAAAGGAGCATGCAGTTGGAACACAAATATATTTAGATGAAATGACAGAATTGAATGGGAGCAGTAATGATTACGAGGTATATGTCGTTGTTAAAATATCCAAACGTCCAACGATGGGCGAGATGGTAGATCAGCTCTTTAAAAGACCGATAAAAACATTGGAGGAGTTTCTAGGAGTAGAGCGAAGAGAAATCTTACTCAGTGAAAAAAAATCATTTGAAGAAGCGGCAGAAGCTTGGTATCGAGAAGAAAATAAGCGACTTGGGCTTATAAAGACAGATGCAGCAACGACGCAATGGCTAATCAAGCGAATGCTGCGCCGTGGTATTTCTGAATCCGTATCCTTAAGAAAAAATAAAGATGGAACCGGTTGGAAACCTAAAAAACAAATTGTGATTAAGGATGGTGAAAAAGCGATTCGTCCTTTAAAACGAGATATTTTAACCTTAACAGAAGGAATGATTGAGCCGTCATATAAATATGTCAAAGTAACAAACAGTGACGGTAAGGTTTCTTATCAGACATTTCTCACGATGGCGCATATACCGGATGGACTCGTTTTTCCCGGGAGTGAATGGCTGTTGATTTTGCAAGACTATTCGGTAGCATGCGAGGTTTGCATGCACATTAAGACCGTAGAGTTTCGAGAATCCATTCGTAAGATTTCTGGAAAACGGCGGGAAATTAAAAGTCAGATAGAGCATGTAGCAGAAAACGACAGTGTGCCGGACGATTTGTTTGAAGCATCACAAAGTACGGATGAATTGGAGTCAGAATTAAAAAAAGCAAGAGATCCTTTGACGGAAGTATCTATTGCTATTTGTATTGCTAACGAAGATGCAAATATTTTAGAAGATAAGGCTACTTTTATCAAGCAGCGTTATGAGGATGCTAATTTTATGATAGAACGGCCTATGACCGACCAATTTAAGCTTTTCATGGAATTTATTCCGGGAGCTGGTCGTTATGTATCCGATTATGTATTGCCGTTGCCGCCGCAGACAGTAGCCGGTTCCATGTTTGCTGCTACAAGGATGCTAGGAGATACGGAAGGGCCTTTTATTGGAACAACGGGTGTAAATATGCATCAGGTCTTTTTAAATATGGCTAGAGCCTGTCTTTTAAACCGTTCCGCATCAGCAGCACTACTCGGTACTTTAGGCGGTGGTAAATCCTTTAATGCGAACCTGTTAGCGTACCTAAATGTTCTTTACGGAGGAGCAGCGTTAATTTTCGATCCAAAGGGAGAACGTTCGAACTGGATTTATGATCTTCCGGAGCTTTCGGAATTCATTAGCATTATTACGCTTTCTGTGGGTGAGGAAGATGTTGGGAAACTAGATCCTTTCCTGATCTATCGAGACAATATGTCGGAAGCCGGAGAGCTTGCACAAAACATTATCTGTGAACTCTTTAAAATACAGCCGAAAGATAAAGAATATACAGTTTTACTGGAAGCAATCAAATGGGTAAAGGAAAATGAAAATCCGTGTATGTCTGGATTAGCCGAATACTTAAGGAATTTTCCAGAAACAGATGAGCTGAAAGAAACAGCAAGCTTATTGGCAAGAAAAATTTCCATTATTCGAGAAGCGGGGATGGCAAAACTTTTGTTTGGAACCGGAAAGGAAAAGGGATTGAGCTTTAAAAATCGGCTCAATATCTTACAGATACAAAATTTACAAATGCCGGATCCAAGTACACCAAAGGAAGATTATACCCAAGAAGAAATCTTATCTTCTGTGCTTATGCTTCCGATTGCAAGCTTTGCAAAGAAGTTTGCAATGTCTGACAAGAGTATTTTTAAGTTGGTTTTATTTGATGAGTCGTGGGCATTGTCGTCCACACAGATGGGAATTAAGCTGATGAATGCGCTTGCGAGAATGGGACGTTCTCTCAATGCCGGGTGTATCTTTATCGGCCATTCTGTAACTGATTTGAAGGGTGATGGAATTAAAAATGCCATTACCTATAAGTTCTGTTTTAAAACAACGGAAATTAATGAGATCAAACGAGTGTTGAGTTTCTTAGATTTAGAGGAAACTGATGATAACATAAAGACTGTAATGAATTTAGGAAATGGACAGTGTCTGTTCCAAGATTTAGATGGACGTGTCGGTATCCTGACATTTGATGCGGTTTACGAGCATCTGATTGATGCGTTTAATACAACACCAAATGCGGGAAACGCAGCATGAAGGAGTGAGGAGGTATGAAAAAACGAATTATATTAATCCTGACCTGCATTGCGATCCTGATCTTAGTGTGTTCTTCGGCGGTCATCTTTGCGGCAGACAGTGATCTTTATAAAAACATTGATGAAACAGCAGCGGAAAGCAATGAAGATTATTTTATAAATTATCGAGACAACTACCAGCTGGATACGGAAAAAATGAGTGTATTTAAAAACATTGGAAGCGTTATTTGTGATTTGTTTTCAAATATCTTATTTGCCATTCAAGTCTTGCTGGCAAAGGTCACAATTTCCTTATTTTCATTCTCATTATCCAGTAACATAGCGGTGATGCTTGGAGGGTTTTTAGAGCCGTTTATCATAGCAATGCGTGGCTCAATGTGGGACACATTTGCGGCAATCGGGATTGTATTTGCCGCTTTTTTATTGCTTTTAAAAATGATGCAAAATCGAACGGCACAGGCTTTTTCAAGTATGGTTGCTTTGGTCTTTATCATAATGCTGGCATTTGCATTTTATGCTTATCCAATTAAGCTTCTTGAGGGTGTCGATACCGTAACAAGCGGTGTTTGCGAAACTGTCATGGAAGGACCATATAAAGAAACAGTAGGAGGGAAGACGGGAGAAGCAAAAGGCAAGGCTGCGAGTCTTTGCTGGAATCTACTTGTTCATCAGCCATGGCAGGTATTGGAGTTTGGTAGTGTAAAGATGGCAGAACGCCATGAAGCAGAAATATTAAAATTAACACCGGATTCAGAACAAAGAAAGGATGCTGTAGAAAAATTAGCGAAATCTGATCAGCTTTTTTCAAAATCCTTTGGGTATCAAGTAGGAAGGTTAGTTACAGCCATTATTTTGTTGATGTTTACTCTTCTTCTTATGATTATTTTAATGGTATTTTCCGTTTTAATTATTGGGTATCAGTTTCTGGTATTAGTTTATTTGCTCCTTGGCATTTTCGTATTTCTTGTGGCTTTGCTTCCCAATTTTGGATTACCACTAGTGAAACGATGGGGTGGTCGTATCATAAGCATTTCTTTCGTTCGTATTTTGGTTGTTTTTTTCCTCAGTATGACTCTTGTTTTTATGGAGGTAATTTACAAGTTTAGCGATGAATATGGGTTGATTACAAGTATATTTTTAATCCTAGTTATCGTAGCATCCATTTGGTTCGAACGGTTTCGATTGCTTAATCTGTTTTCTAGTTTTCAATCAAATAACAGTGTACAGATGCCCCAAAGTATGAATAAAGCTTTGGATCAGGATTTTAACGCGGTGAATAGTTCAAGACAGATGTGGCGTAAAATGCATAATCAGACTGTCGATGAGCAGTCTGAGACGCGAATCCCAGAATCAACCGGAAAAATGAGGACCGAAACTGTGGGCAGCCGGTTTGGTGGAGTCGAAACACCGAATATCAATCGAATCAGTGACAGTATGAGAGATTCATCCGAAAACATGACAACGGCAGTTAACGACATGGGAAGATATTTTCGTCAAGCGGAGGAATTACTTCAAAAACAATATGAAATATCTAAAGAAAAAACCGAGGATAATGCCGACAGAAAACAGGATGACGTGGAATACGGTAATTTTGTAAAACGTACTGATTCAATACGAAAATCAGGCGGCGATCATTTCGATCAACGAGATGTTTCTGCGGTTGCTCATATCTTACGAAGTACAGAAATGCAGGGTGGAAATATTAAAAATGTGGTAGCAGATGGCCAGGCAATTTATTGGGATAAGAAAAAAGAAGTAAAGCGGCCAACCAATTTAGGAGCAATAAGAGAACATATAAAATCTCCCGCTGGGAATATAATTATGAATGAAAAATCAAAGGAGCAAATGGGAATCGCATTTTTTAAAGCTAATTTTGGTGATGAGATGGGTGAGGATTGTTACGAAGCTGCAGCAAAGAAATATGGTAAAAATTTTGTTGACGAATATAATTTTTCTAACTTTACATCAAAAGAAAAAAGAGATTCGAATACAAAAAGAAAGGCAAGCTATGCGGAAGTATTAAAAGAGCTGGAAAAAGAGAAAAGAAAACGTACAGCCAAAGCAGATAACTCTACAACTACTCAGAAAATGCGTAAAAACGAGGTAAACAATGAATGAAAGAAAGAGTTACCAAGAGTATAAAAAACAGCCCAAAAGAAGAAAAAACAGAAAACTTAGAAGGGCATTGCTTGCGATTACAATGCCTTTTATTATGATTTTCCTTATTCTAACAATGCTATTTATTTCAATGGCTAGTGTAATGCCTTCAATCGCAGATGGTATGGTGGACGATTATAAGGTGGCAGCAGAGCTTGTGGGCTGTACTTGGCAGGAGCTTCTTGTTTATGATACCGTTCGATTTGACAATGACTTAGAGGATGTAGATCCATTCTTATCTGCGGTCGATTTTCTAAAGCTGCACTTTGAAAAATGGATTTGGGTTGAAACGGATGATGGTGGTTATTGGAAGGAAGTACAAAGCGGCGACTTGGTGTCACCTTCTTCAATTTGCTCTTGGCTAACTATTCCAACTGAGAGCGATATTCGTACTATCCTGGATGCGGGAAAACGAGTATCTGAGAGTGGCAGCAGCGATGTAAAGTGGATTATCCAGTTTTCAAATAAAGATTTGGATGAGCTGATTATCGAAAAGGAATTTGATGAAGATCAGATTGAATGGGTTGACATGTTAATGACAGCGGGAATCTTAGATGAGATGTTTGGTGATCTTTATGATTTGCCGGATTACATTGACACAACGGAAGGGGGGTATTTTGCATGGCCGACACCAGAGCTTCATACTGTGACATCCAAATTTGCATCTGTAAGGGTGCATCCAGTTCTTGGTATTAAACGTGCGCATAACGGTGTGGACATTAGCGGAAGTAATGCTATGGGATCGCCGGTGATTGCAATTGAAGACGGAACCGTTATTTATGTTAATCTATCTGGAGGCGAACGTGGAATCAATATCAAGGTGCAGCATAAGATTGGCGATGACATTTGGATCTCCCGGTACCAGCATTTATCTGCGGCCAAAGTGGAAGTAGGAGATGAAGTAAAGCTTGGGACTGTCATCGGTGGTGTAGGAAATACAGGAATTGGAACCGGACCACATTTACATATTGAGATCACCTATAACGGTGTGCTAATAGATCCGCTTTCAGTAATTCAATAGAAGGGAGGAAATGATTTGGCAAGTATACTTATGGCTGTAGGTAATAAAGAAATAGAAAAAATGATTTCAGATTTTACAGAGATACATCATTTAGAGTCGGTAGAGGATTTGAATTTAATTCAAGATGTCATATCATATGAAAACTATGATTTTGTTCTAATAAATACACTTCTATCCGAGAAAAAAGCTATTCAAGCAGCGGCTTTTATTCATGAGAAGGATTTTGATAGAGATAGACCTAAAATTATTGCATTGATAAAGGATTTTGAGCAGCGGAAATTGATTGCTCAATTAGTTGGGCTAGAAGTAAATGCGTTTGTCACATTCAATCAGTTAGAGTCAATTCAAAGCTATATCAAAGAATATCCAGAAACCTTTGATTGGAATATTTTAAGTAATAATTACTTTACACCACAGGAAACAACTAATAGTAATAACACTAGACTTATAGGTGCTGTTACTATTGGTATTTTTAATCTAGCCCATGGTGCGGGTGCAACAACATCGGCGGTCACCATAGCAGAAGAACTTCAGAGCCAAGGCTTTGAAGTAGTGGTAATATCCATGGATGACAAGACAGATTTACATTATCTTGATAAAAAGAAGAAAAAAGCTACTTACATCATTCCGCAATTAGCAGATAAAAAGATAGAAGTTTTGGCAGCTTACAAAAGTGGTTGTCAGTTCATTCTTTTAGACTTTGGTAATTTGTTTGAACTTTCACCAACAGGGCAAAGAAAAACGGAACGATTAGCGGATAAGGAATACGAGATTGAAGAATTTTTTCGTTGCAATTATAAAATTGCAGTTGGATTTTCTGATGAATGGAATGTAGGGAAATTAAATTATTTCATAAATAATCCGGTATTTGATGATTTGGAAACTTTTATATTTTTAATCCGAGGATTAACGGATCGGATTGCCAAACAATATAATTTGAATTTTTGCAGCTCCACAGATACTGCATTAGAAATCTTACTTATGTGGTTAGGAATCGAGCAAAATAGAGAAAAAGTGAAAGGAGAGAAGAAATCAGTCTTTTCTTTTTTATTTAATTATTGAGGGGAGGAAGAAGTACATTGGAAAACAAAAAATATGGGATAAGAGTCGTCTTATTAGCAGTGCTAGTAGCAGTAGGAGCACAGGCGATGACTGTTTTAGATTTTGATCGTAGTACAGCGTATGGGTATAGTGTTGACAAAGTTTTAAGTAAGGCGGTTACTGACTCAAAAACAAGCTCTAACAATAGTTTTGATCAAAAGATGGAATATACAGATGCAGATGGATATAAAGGATCACTTGACAAAAATGGAGCTAGTTTTTTGAAAAGTGGAAGCTATAACCCAGGGAGTCCAGGGCATGTGCATACTAGCAGTTGCGAGACATATAATTATGTGTGTTGGAAGTGTGGGTATACTACCACCTACGGTCATGGGCACGGGGCTGGTTACTGCGTCAACTGTAAAAAAGACAGTTGTCTTAACCAGGGGAAAGTATTTAAGTGTGGTATGTATGAGGGACAAGGATATATCCCAGCATCAGACACAAGAGTATGGCAACAGAATTACTCTGGCACAGCAACAAAAACGGTAACTGAATATCCAAAACTAACTAATCTTACGATTCTTAAGCAGCCAAACAAAATCAGCTATAAAGAATATGAGGACTTTAATCCGGAAGGTATGGTTGTACAAGCCATCTATGCAGATGGTCATCAAGAGGAAGTAACAGGTTATACGCTTTCTAAGAAAACAAATTTGGATCCTTCGGTAACCAGTATTCGCGTCACATTTTCTGAAAATGGTGGTACAGCTTATGCCGATGTTCCGATTACAGTAGCAAAGCTCACTGAGATAGAGATTACGAAATTACCGGACAAACTAGAATATCTCGAAGAATTAGTCAATATAGACTTAGAGGGTGGAGAACTGACACTGAAATATGAGGATGGCACCATAAGTGTTATACCTCTTACGGATGCGACAGTAGGCTCACATGGAACTGCCATTGGTGATATTAATATAGAAGTTACATATAAAGGCTTTACGACGACTTACCAGGCAAAGGTAAAAGCCAAATCACCGGTGCGTATAGAAATCATTGCTCCACCGAAAAAAACAGAGTATATCGAAGAATTACCGTTTGAATCTGAGGGAATGACGGTGAAAGCATACTATGATAATCTCACAGAAGCAATGGTAGACAATTTTATTATTACAGATGGAGACAGCTTGACGTTAGGACAAAGCTTTGTGACCGTGTCCTATACGGAAAACGAAGCCACCGTAATTTGTCAGCAGCCTGTAACTGTACGCAAAAAACAGCTGGTGTCCATTGAAGTGAAGAGCTTGCCAAAAAAGACAATCTATGTATCAAATCGAGATCACTTAGATATATCTGGAGGGAATCTCTTACTCCATTATGATAATGGTACAGAAAAAGAGATGCCGATGGAACTTACTATGATGAGTGGTTTTGATAATACCATCTTAGGAGAGCAAACCATTACCGTAGCCTATGAGGATAAGAGCACTACATTTATGGTGATTGTAGCCAAAGTTAATCGCATTCGGGTGAGCAAACTCCCAAATACAACGGATTACCTTGAAGGGTTAGTAAATATAGACTTAACCGGTGGGGAACTAACATTGGATATGGAAGGCGGGTATATGACTAGCATTCCACTAACCGAGGCGACCATTGATCACTATGGTTCATTGGTAGGATCTCAAGAGGTAACGGTGTCCTATGGTGGATTGAGTACCACATTTCCAATTAAAGTTCTAGCGAAGTCCCCGGTGAGTTTGGAAATTGTAAAACCTCCAAATAAGATGGATTATATTGAAGAACAATCCTTTCAGTTTGAAGGAATTGAAGTAAAAATTACATACAATAACCACACAACCGACATTGCTAAGGAGCTTTCCTCTTCTGACGGAACAAATCTGAAATTTGGGCAAGAAAGTGTGACCATTTCCTATACCGAAAATGGTGAAGTAGTCACCTGTCAGCAGCCTGTTACCGTACGAAAAAAGCAAGCCATTGGCATTGAGATTCTGCCGGAATCCAAAAATAGCTATACTATGGGTGAGTTAATTAACTCAGGAGACATCAAAGTAAATGTAATCTATGACAACGGAACGAAATCTCCGGTGCCATCGGAAGAATTAACAATTAAGGGATATAAGCCAGATGAAGCAGGAAATCAAACTATAACAGTGCATTATAAAGAATTTGCATCAACCTTTGATATTACAGTAAATCGAAATAGCCGCAGCTCCGGGAAAGAAGAAAATAAAGATGGCCCATACATTAAAGCCAAAGAGCCTGATGATGCAAAAGATGCGATCATCTCTGCGGGGAATGGGACCATTAAAGTAACGGTTAGCGAGCTACATCCGGAGATGTACTTGGTGGTTCCTGTGCCGGAGGGAAAAGTGGCCAGAAATCTGTTAGATAATACTATTCCATCCTTTCAGACCATGATAGACGGGAAATTATATGTCAAAATTAGTAAGGATGCAGAGTTTGAATTTATCGACAACGATAAGGACTTCGTAGACATCAACCGCCATTGGGCGAAGAAAGAAATACAGAAAGCTTCCGCTAGAGAAATATTTGCCGGAGTAGGAAAAAGAAAATTTGCTCCAAATGAGAATATGACCAAAGGGATGCTCGCAGCAGTATTACATCGTTTAGATGATAATAAACCAGTAACTTCTGATTATAAAAAGCAAAAGTGGTATGACAAATCTGTAGCGTGGGCAATTGAAAATGATATTGCAGAAGAAAAAAGCATCGGGACGTTTCATCCGGAATCGGATGTGACGAGAGAAGAATTGGCAGTTATGCTTTACAAGTTTGCTAAATACAGCGGTGCAGATGTCACCACATCTAAAGATGCACTACATTGGATGACAGATAATGATATTCTAATTGGACGACCAGACGGTGCCTTAGATCCGGATGGCTTCGCAACTCGTAGTGAAGTTGCAACTATGCTAAATAAGAGCATCGTTACGATGCTTATTGATCAAGGAGAGGGTAAATAACCTTTCCTTTTTTATTTAACTGAGGAGAAGAACTATGCTATTTAAGAAAAAAGAAACACCAATGCAAGAGAAGGTAAAGCTTCGAAGAAATCCAGGGAAATATTTAAAAAATAAAAAGCTATTAAGCTTACTGTGTATTGTACTGGCAGCAATACTTTCCTTTGTCGTCTTGCCAAGACTTTATGAGAAACAAGCAGATACAACCACTGTTGTTACCGTAACGGATACCATAAAAAAAGGAGAGATCATTAAGGCAAATAAAGTAATTGAGAAAAAAGTAGGGGCATATGGATTGCCCTCCAATGTTATAAAAAGTATGCAGAAGGTAGACGGTAAAGTTGCAAAGGTGGATTTGCTTGCCGATGATTATATTACCGATGCAAAAATTGGTGATTTTGTATCAGATCCAATCATCGAAAATATTGTAAAACAGGGAAAACAGCTTACCACCATTACATTACAATCCAATGCTGCGGGGCTTGCCTCTCATTTACAAAAAGGTGACATTGTTAACGTTGGAACAGTCCGAGAAACAGATTCGGGATTTCAGGTTATCTTTGAACCATCTTTAAAAGGAATGCAAATTTATGATATAGAGAACGCCGATGCGGTCAGCGTGGATGATGTCAAAGCATCCAAAGCCGATGCCGTTGATGCAATACCTCAAACCATAACATTCATAGCTACTGAGGAGCAGTCACTAAAATTGATGGGTGCAGAGTATAATGGGAAGCTGCATCTGACGCTTGTAAAGAGATAGGAGGCAGAAATGAGCAAAATTATTGCAGTTTATGGCAGACCGGGATCAGGAAAAAGTACACTGGCAGCTAATTTAAGCTGTGCTCTGGCAACTAAAAACCAAGTGGTAATTCTAATTTCTGCTAATCTGGATTACGGCGGGATTCAGACCTTTTTCGGAGAAAGTATTCCGGAAGATCAGGGAATTTTTGCTGCATTGGCCGATACAGCAGAACAACCACAGCGGATGCTTACTCCATGCAAAAATAGAGAGAATATTTTTCTTTTGGGAGTTCCGAATAAAATTACAAAACCCTGTATGGAAGAACTCTATGAAAACAGAACAAGACGATTGTTTCAACAGCTTCAAGTATGCTCAGACTATATTGTGATTGACTGTACTGGTTATTTGAGAGAACCAATGACTAGCTTGGGATTATTTTTGGCAGATCAGATACTTTGCACCTATACCCTGTCTTCAGAAAGTGGATTATGGCATCAATCCATGCAGAGCTTTTTTGAACGGTTTCATATCAAGGAACTGGTAAAGCCGGTGATTGGAGAGTGGAACATAGGGTGCAGCATACATGAATTTCTTCAGCTTTATGGGCTTACCGATACCGTACAGCTTCCTGCCGTAGAGGATGCTGTGGTATTTCAAAACAGCGGGAAGCTGATTTATGAAATGAAGTCCAAGGAGGCAAAACAATATCGAGCTGTGGTGGAGCAGTTGGCGGAGGAGGTACAGTAGATGGCAGATCGGCTTATTGCACTGGAAAATCTGATGTATCAGAAAAATATGGACTACCTGAATCAGCAAAAAGGGATACAGGCGAAAAATTATCCGGAAATCAAAGAACGGATGCAGCATATTATCAGCACAAATCATGCAGAAGAGTTAGCAAGAGATTGGACGGATAAAGAAAAACGGCCACGACTGGTACAATTGATTATCCACTATTTAAACGTGGAACGCTTGGTAGATAATGAGTTGTCCGTAGAAGAACTCGCACAGCGCATTTATGAAGACATGGCCGGCTTTAGCTTTATTGAAAAATATTTGGAAGATGCTGAAGTGGAGGAAATAAATATCAATGGTTCGAACAGTACAAGAGTAATCTATAAAGATAAAACGGTACTCGTGAGAGAGCGATTTGAGACAGCAGAGCAATGTGCGAATATCGTTCAAAAAATGGCACGTTCGGGAGGTGTCATTTTGGATGGTGCACAGCCTTTGGGTGATTCTTACATATCCAAAGGTGTACGTATGTCAGGGGCAATTTCTCCATGTGTAGACACAGAAGTAGGAGGAGTAGCTTCTATCCGAAAACAGAAGAAGTCCGGCATTACAAGAGAGACTCTTATCGAGTCAGGGACAGTTTTGCTGGAAGAATTGGACTTTATTACTACCTGTTTAGGCAGCGGCGTTTCAATGGCATTTGTAGGGTCCACCGGGTCTGGGAAAACATCCAATATGAATTATGTCTTGGGAACGATTGTTAAGGAGACTCGTGTTTATACCATTGAGGATACAAAGGAACTGGATTTGCCGATTGTGGATCAAGAAGGCTTTGTTATTAATGATGTGGTACAAACCTATACCAAGCCGGGAGCAATTACAATGAACGACTTGTTAAAAATGGCTCTGCGGTTTCATCCGGATATTATTGTTCCTGCAGAAATGCGTGGAGAAGAGGCTATGACAGCGCAGGAAGCAGGACGTACGGGGCATACCATTGTTTCAAGTTTACATGCCAATAGTGCAGCAGATGCTTACGACAGAATTTTAACTATGTGTATGGAATCCGGTACTCGATTATCGGAAACACGCATGTTAAAAAACATTGTAAAAGCATTTCCCCTCATGGTCTTTTGCAAGCAATTAAAGGATAAGTCCAGGCGATGGATGGACATTTTTGAGGCAACCGGTGTGCAGGATGGAGAAGTGGTTGGACACAGCATCTATCGTTTTGTTATTGACCATTCCGAAAAGGACGAAGTAGGAAACGTGTTAAAGGTACACGGAGTGCATCGCAGAGTAGGATGCATTTCTGAGAATCTGGAAGAAACTTTGCGTATGAACAGTGTAGACGAAGAATTCATTAAGCGATATTCCAACACGAGAAAGGAGAAGTAAGATGCTGGGGATCATTTTTTTTCTTCTGGTAGCTGCTATATTACTGATGCAGACTTGGCATATTTCCATCCCGAAAGTAGTTCACCTTTCTTTCAGAGACAATGCAGCGAAACGGAAACGAATTTATATCATTGCAGAAAATGCCCTCAATCCAGTGGAGAGAATCATGGTAAAAGTGGACAGTCTCTTAAAGAAAATTCATAAAAGCTGGAATTACTTTTATAAGGTTGTAGCTGTTTTTTTCTTAGCCGGATGTATGTGTGGAATCGGCATCTTCAGGGATGTGACGCTCTCCCTTTTCGCTGGAGCAGCCTTTACGCCTCTAGCATATCTGTTCTTGCTGTTTCGGACCATGTCAGCTAGACGAAGAGAGCTGGAGGAACTAGAGAGTGTTATGTCCATTATTACCAATGCCTATCTAACAAGTGATGACATCATTGGAGCATTTCAGGTATATGTGGAAGAGAAGAATCGCTATGTAGATGAACGGTTTCGAGAAATTAATCCCTTTGATGAGTTTTTAACAGATGTACTTCTGATCAACCCTAATGTGGAACGAGCATTGATTTTGCTGGACGGAAAGATTGACAATCGGCACTTTCATGAATGGGTTAATAAGCTATTGCTTTGTATGAAAGATAGAAGAATGAAATTTAACCTACAATCCACTCTGCGGGCAATGAATGATCAGAAAAATATACAACAGGAAAGTGATACTGCGATGATGACGGCATGGAGAAATTATCTCATGACTGTAGCTGCTATGTTCTCTGTAATACCAATTTTGAAATTCGTTAATGTGCAATGGTTTCTCACTTTGACCCAGACCGTAATTGGGAAGGGATTTGTGATTGCAATGATTCTGACTTCGCTGCTGACAGCAGCTTATGTTATGAAAATCAATCGGCCAATTGAATAAGGAGGTTGTTATGTTACTGACACTGTTACAAATTACTATTGTATTGCTGGTGATTAAGGCTCTTGACCTAATTGGGCAGCATTACAACAAGGAGCCGCCAAGAGCTGCTACTAGAGCATTTCGAGGAACTATAAAGCCGAAACGCAATATAAAAGAAACGTTACAAGAGGAATTGGTGATGCCAATTGCAAGGAAGATTACTCCATGGATCAAACTGGAGGAACGACAGGCGGCAGAATGGAAGCTGCGGCTTGCCAGAGCTGATATAGATTGTAGTCCCCAGGAATATGTAGCTAGGGGCATTACCATAACAGGAATGACGTTTCTATTTACAGTAGTGGGACTGTACTTAGGTGGCTTGGTCATGTTTATGCCTATAGGAATCTGCATTGTTGCGATTTTGGGGTATCATCAGTTCACATTGTGTCCTGATATTTTAAAACAGAAAAAGGAGAAAATTTCAAAGGGATTACCCGGATTTGTAAGGGCAATCCTTTTTAAATTGAAGGAAGCACGGAGTTCTCCAGATCTAATTGGTATATTTGAAACTTATTTAGAGGTCGCAGATTCGGCTTTTCGATATGATGTTTCGCTCCTCATTATGGAAATGAAGTCAAAGAGCATTGAAACGGCATTGAGAAACTTTGCTAATCGGATTGGATTGACGGAAGTTAATTATCTGTGCAATACGTTAATTGGCGTGACTCGTGGAGAAAATCAGGAGCTGGCGTTAGATCGTTTAGCTAATGATATGGATCTGCGGGCAAGAGAGAATCTGAAACGGGAGTTGGATAAGCGTCCGGGAAAAGTTACGGTGGCTACGCTGCCGCTTGTTGGTGTGGCTATGACCGCCATGCTGTATGTGATTATTGCCAGCATTAGCTCTGGCTTAGGAAAAATGATTTAATTTTAGGAGGAAATGAAAATGAAAGTAAAAGCTATGATGAAGAATGTGAAAGAAAAGTATAACAAAGCGTGCATTGGTTTCTTTTGTAAGCTACAGAAGGATGAATCCGGCATGGCAGGGTGGGAAATCCTGCTGGCAGCATTAGTAGGAATTGTGATTGTGGGATTGCTGTTAAAAGCAGTTAGCCCTACAATATCCAACCTTTGGGATTCCATGGTAGACAAGTTTAAGTCCTTGCTGACTGTTTAGGTGGCAAAATGAGAAGGAGAAAGTTACAGGCTTTTCAGCGATGGAAAGCCTTCTTTTCCGGTAGAGAAGGTGAACTGCTATGGGAACCAATCGTAATCATGCTGATTATTGTCATTATGATTTTGAACTGCATGAATTTGCTTCAAATGATGGTGAAATACCAGCATGTGCACTATATTGCCAAGGAGCTTGCGCAGACCATTGAACTGAATGGACAGGTTACAAGTGATGTAAAGGAGCAGCTTCGAGATTTGAATGATAAATTACAAACGAATGCAAAAATGACCGTGGAAAATATAAGGTATCTTGATTCTTCTAAGAAAATACAGTTTCGAGATTCCTTTACGGTAGTGGTGGAGGACAGTTATGATATGACTATTTTGACACCGGCATTTTCAAAACGGCCGGTTGTATTAAAAATCCCTATAAAAAGTACCATTGAGGGAATGTCTGAAGTGTATTGGAAGGATTATTAGCAATGAGGAATTTATGCAAGGATAAGCGGGGAGACTTACTCATCACCACACTAGCTATTTTCGTTTTGCTGCTTGGTATGGGAACCTTTGTAGCAGAGTATCTTAAAGTAAATGGTATCAATGATCATTTAGAAACAGAGTTGAATCGAGCGGTAAACCTATCCATTAAAGAAGCCATGTATGATAGTTATCGGCAAGATTATTTAAACAAGCTAGATCCTAATGTGGCAAAAGATAAGTTTTACCGATATTTATATGAAGATCTCGATTTAGATTCCAATATGGAGAAGCATCAACCAGGTCAAAAAAAATATGCTTACAAAGTAGAAATTCAAGATATAGAAATCGATGGAGAGAACGCAAAAATGAAGGTAAAAGCGGTTGCAAATGTACCATGTGTATTTGTAGGACTGCCGGATTGGCAGCTTCCCATTAATGTAGGAAGCAGAAATATGAGGGTAGATGGAAAGTAATCAACCAGCTGTAATAAAATGAGGGGAGAAGATAGTGTGCAGAAAATAAAATGGATATGGTTTCGGATTCGTGAATACCCTGGATGGTGGTTGTTTGTAATTTTTTTGCTGGAGATATTTTGGGTTATTGCGGAAGCGATAGTAGCAATAAAGAAAATTATGGTATAATGTGCTAAGGATTACCGTTTGGCGGTTGGTCACTCCCATGAAGGGGGGATGCTATGGTTACATATGAAGGGTTATTTGCCTATTCGGGTGTGATTATAGGGGTTATCACCATTTGCTTGATGATATACCTCAAAAAATAGCAACGACCGCTTAAACCTGAGAATTTAAGCGGTCTACTCTGACATTTCGGACTAGCCGCCAGTCTCAAAAGCGGTAATCCTTTTATATATGTATCATAGCATGTGACGTGGTATGCGTCAAGAATTACCTATTTTAATAAAAATTAAGAAAATTTTGTTTTTTTTGCTTGACTTTTGATTTCTTATTTGTTATCTTTTAGGCAAATAAGACTTTTTTGAAAACAAATTCTTTGAAGGGAAGTTGTAAATTTATGGAGGCACAAGATAGTTGTGTAGAAAGAGAGACTGCTTTGATTCAGCGGTTGATTGAAGTAAGAGCAGAAAAGGGATTATCACAAAGGGATCTTTCTGCATTATCCGGAATAAGGCAATCATCTATTGCCCGTTTGGAAAGAATGAAAGCTACCCCTCAGATCGATACGTTATTTAAGCTATTACTTCCATTAGGGTACACGATTGAGATAGTGCCGTTCAATAAAAATCGGGAAAAAGAATGTATGGAGGAGAAAAAATGAAAAAACGATATATATTATTAGCCGTGACTTTGATTGTCAGCATTACATCTGCTGTTACTGCTTTTGCGGCAGATGCAAAATTTAAAGATACAAAAGTAACTGATTGGTATTACCCATATATGAGCAAAATGGTTGATAAGGGAGCTATCAGCGGGTATCCGGATAAGACCTTCCGGCCAAACAAAACGATGACGAATGCGGAGTTTATTACCACCATCGTCGCAGCGACAGTAGGCAAACAAGATAAAACTGGCCAGCATTGGGCAAGTGGCTATTTCGAGGCAGCAAAGAAAAATGAGATGCTGATTGGGGATGAGATGCAGCAGTCAGATTGGAATAAACCGATTACACGTCAGAAGATGGCGGTTGTCATAGCAAGAACTACAGAAAAAGTGCTAAAGGAAGAGCCAATTGCCAATGCAGATAAATTTAAAAATGAAATAAAGGATTATGCAGGACTTTGTGACTACTGCAAACCATATATTTTGCAAGCTTACGGGAAGGGTATCATATCAGGTTATCCCGATGGGACCTTTGGAGGAAGCAAAACTGCAACAAGAGCTGAGGTTTGTTCTATGCTGACAAGGATGCTGGAGCCGGCAGATCGAACCACCGAAAAAGTGGTGGATAAAGACAAGACGGGAACAATCAAGGATATTATTACAAATTCACAGGATATTTTTGGGGGAAAACATCTGACCACATATGTAATCTCTGATCCGAAGCTTTGGAATATGGAACTTGGGGAGGATGAATTTTCAAAGCATGTTATTATGAAAGATCCTGGATTGGAATTTTTCGTAATCAATGGGAAAGCAGTTGATTCTTTTTGCTCAGTAAAAATGAGGGATGGGCGCTTTGCAATAGAATATGAATTACTATTGCATAAAGAGAATATGCAGGGACGTGCACCAATAGACATTACAAAAGTAGACTACATTGGCAGCTATGATACAGTTAACCCAGTGCTGACTCTAATACCAAATCCATTTAAAAAATAAATATTTAAAAGAGATAAATCGCCTGCTTTTTTACAGGCGATTTTCTTTTGCAAAGAAAGGATAACAATATGAGAAAAAGAATCTTTTGTATGCTTCTTAGTTTGCTCATGCTAGGGATGTCAGTTATACCGGTATTTGCAGCAGAAGAAATAAAAACGGAAAAGAAAGTAAAGTTTGTCACCAGTGTAATCTTCATCTGGAGGAATAAGACACAAGAATGGGATCCAGCAGCCCCGCAAGATTTATACACCATTAACACGTCAGCGACTTTAGAAAAAGGCGCAAAGAATGTGAAAATTTATCCTTACGATATGGACAAACATGATCCGGGAACGGCTACGGATGGGGCAAGAGAAAAGATGATGTATGATAAAGAATATATGCCATATGCCGCTTCTGAACTAAGTCTTAAATTAAAAACAAAGCCGGATGCACAAGGAAAAATTATATATTCTTATCAGTTTAGAGTACAGTCTAAAAGGCTTTATAATGTTGCCGATCGATTAAGAAAAGGAAAAGAACAGGAAATACGAGGTCTATTAGGCTACGTTTCTCCGGAAATCGAGAAATTCCTTAGTTATGCGAGAAATAATACCTTGTCGGATGATATGCAGGGGCAGCTTTATTTTATGCCATACGTCATAGAGTGGGATGAACCTGTGGTTGAGGAAGTACCGGAAGTTCCACCATTTGTAGAGCCGGAGCAGCCAACACCACCGGCAGATACCAAAGGCTGTAGTGATGTGATTAAATGGTCAGAAGTAAAGGCACATACTTATTATTGTGGAGGTTGTTTAATAGGTGGAGGCTGCCCCGGACACACCTGCAGGCATGTTTATACGTATCAGACTACTTTAACAGCCAATGCAACAGTTACACCGAATAAATTGAAATCTGGATATGGTTTTGGTGTGACAGTAAATAACAGCATATTTACGAAACAAATCAGTGATAAAGGGGTATGTGGAAAAAGCTTAAAAAAAGCGAACAGTAAAATTCCGGTGCCACCGGCAGCGGTAGAAATAAGAAATGGATGGACAGTAAAAAATCGGCTTGGTACACAATTAAGAACCGTTCAGCTTGAAAAATCTTCATCCACGGCTGTATTCTCAAAATTTACTTGTCGTAAGAATCGTATCAGTGAAATCAAAGAGCGTAAGATTTACACCGATGTAGCACTAAAAGGTACAGGGAAGAAGCCTGTAACACATCCCATTTCGATTGTAATCAGCGGTGGGGGTGTTAATGGAGTACCTTTCTGCAAAACCATCCCGAAAACGATTACCATCAACGGAAATATGTATGAGGATGATTTTACAGTAGATCGTAGGCCATAGGAGAGATGTGATGGCAAATTATGT
The DNA here is from genome assembly GCF_035621135.1 of Sinanaerobacter sp. ZZT-01. Classification (NCBI taxonomy): domain Bacteria; kingdom Bacillati; phylum Bacillota; class Clostridia; order Peptostreptococcales; family Anaerovoracaceae; genus Sinanaerobacter; species Sinanaerobacter sp. ZZT-01. Next base: position 689,542 of record NZ_CP141728.1, on the reverse strand, counting down.
ATGTAAATATGAAGTTTGGCCGGAAAAGGGTGAGTATGCCCTATATCGTAAATTACAAGATCAAGAAGAACGATATTACTTAGATGAGCTAGAGCGACTAAAAAATGTAAAAGGGGAACTTTGGCTTCACTTAGAATCTGGAAAAGATTCTAAGAAGTTAGAGAAAAGAAAACGCAGGTTAGAGGGAGAAACTTTATGAATGTTATCTTGACACTCATTCCTTTTTTTATTTTGGTATATGGTGCATATTGGGATTTTAGAAAAAGGATCATTCCTAATAGTGTGCCTATTTTGCTCATAATATTAGGGGTATTGCAGTGTTGTATCCTTAATACAAACAATATAGCATTGGGAGATCGGATTGCTGGCATTATCTTGCCAGCAATCTTATTGTTTGGACTTTATATTTTTAATTCTAACGGTTTGGGAGGAGGTGATTACAAATTACTAATAGCTATGGGATGGCTTTTGGGATTAGCAGGATTTATAAAATTAATGCTGGTTTCGTGTATTTTATCCATAGTATATTGCGTCATTCACAAAACAAAAACGGTACCGTTTGCGGTACCTATATTTATATCTTATAGTTATCTTATATGCTTTAACTATATAGTTTAAAAGGAGAAGAATACTTTTTCTACTTTATTAGGAACAAAACCTCAACAAGTTTTAATAAAAATATGTGGGGTTTTGTTTTTGTTTTTTGAAAGGAGCCCATCCATGAAAGAAAAGGAAATTGTAAACGTTCTGCGGGTAGAAGGAATTATGGCCCAGGGCTATGGACTAAGTCCCAAAATTATAATGAGAGATAAGAGATTGACATTAGAAGCAAAAAGTATTTATTGTTACTTGGCTTCTTTTGCCGGAAATGGAAATCAGGCGTTTCCGAGCAGAGATATCATGCTGGATGAATTGCAAATGTCAAAAACTCGTTATTATAAACATTTAAAATATTTAATTGATATGGACTATATAAGAGTGGAACGCTTAAAAGAAAAGGGCAATATTTTTGGAAAAAATATATATACCATTGTTTCACTTCCGGATCCACAGGTGCAAGAAGAGCAGCAAGAATCTACTTTAAAAGAGTCTAACCCTACATTGACTCAAAAGAGCAGTCGAGAACAGAAGGAATCTTCTTACGTAAAACCTAGAAAAAACAATATTGCACACTTAAAAGTAAAGGGAAAGTCTAGTGTGCAGGAACTCAGAGAACGTTTGGAGATTGATCGTTTAAAAAAATCAGACACACAACATTCCAATCTAATTGAAGAAATATTTATGGCTATAGAAGATATGGACAGCAGCGAACAAATTACTATCGCTGGTGCAGTTAAGAAAAAGGATGCCATTCAGGAGCTTTTAAATCGCCTCACACCGGATCATATTCGATTGGTGACACATAATGTTTCCGCTAACAAAAAAGGCTTTGTAAACAAAAAAGCGTACCTACAAACGTGCATCGCGAATAGTATCTTTGATATCAATAATAAAAAACGGGAAGCAGAGAATTTAATTGAGAAGAAAAAACAAGAGGAAGAAAGGGAAAAAGAAGCGGCTACTAAACATAAAAAACAAGTCCAGGAATTATATAATACATACCCGGCTTTAAAAGAAATGGATAATCAATTGATTTCTCTCTCAAAGGAAATGTCAAAAGCAATTTTATCAGGGAATGAAGTAACTCATAAAAAACTAAAAACAACCCATAGTGAATTAAAAACTAAAAGAGAACTTTTTGTTAAGAAAAATGGGTTGGAAGGATGCATTTAACATGTATTTTCCCCGATGTCCTCATTTTAAGGACATCGAGAAAAACCTTAAAAAAACCGATGTCCCAGTTTTAAGGACATCGGGAGAAACGTTGAAATTTGAGATGTCCTAATTTTCGATGTCCCTAAAACGAGGACACTAATAGAAACAGTCTTACTAGAAACAGTATATATATCTTAAGTATTACGTTATTATACTAAGATACTTTAATAATAGTCATTCATCATTCAGTCTATAGGGAGAACCGACGGACGGAAGGAGGGAATGATTTTTTTATTGGAATTATTAAAATCGGTTTTAAGAGTTTGTTTTTTAGAAGCAATAGGAAATTACATTAAAACAAAAAACAAACGTCACAAGCAAGAATAGAAGGCTAGAAAGGTATTTGTAGTATGAGTCGAAGTGCAGAAATGAAAAAAGAAAAAAATATAGAACAGATTGCATTATTAGAATTAACAAGAAATGCTCGAATTTTACAACGGCAATTAAAAATCATGCGTGGGATGCCCTTATCCTTAGTGCATCAAAAGCAAGTGAATGAAATTATAAGCAATTTGGAAAAGGAATTTAATATTTATAAGATTTAGAATAGGAGCAAGTTATGAGTCTATGTGAGCGTGATTGTAAGCGTTGTGTTTTACAACTTCAATGCCAAGGATGCTCTTTTTGCGAAATGGCTTTTTGCGCTAGAGATTGCCATCGATGCTTTTCATTATGTCCAAGAAGAGGAGCTTCTTATGCTTTGCTCCACAGCATTGGAGGTGGCGAATTATCTTTATCAAAAAATAACGCAAAGGGTTTACCCTTGAACATACCCGTGCTTCCGGATCATTTGACTGAGCCAATGGATTTAGGTGAAATTATCGGTGTTCATGGAGGTAATTTTCTTACCAGTAACGGTGAAAACGTTGCAAGAGTATATCGAAAGAAAGGAATACAAGAGACCTTAAATCTTAGTAACGATCCAAAAGCAGTGCTGCAATTTTACATTAAGGATCGAACGATAGAAGGATTATGGGATAATCGAAAAGAATTATATAAACAGTTATTGGAGTTTTCTTGGGCTGCAGTAATTGCGCCCAATTTTTCTGTTTATGAAGATGCTCCTAGAATGGATCATTTGTACAATATCAAACGCAGCAGTATTGTTTACAACGAAATGCTGGAAGAGGGACTTCCGGCCGTCCCAGATATATCTTGGTACAACCGCATTGATTTAGATCAGTGGATTCGAGAGATTCGGAAGAATCATATTAAAACGATTGCTTTTAGCTTTCAAACAGTCAGCACACAATCAAAAGCTTCAAATACATGGAGGCATTATTTAATGGGATTTGCCTATTTAGTCAGTCAATTAGATGATGACGTGGAAATCATCATCGCCGGCTTGGTATCTCCGGACCGTCTTCAGATGCTACGAACTGCGGGGAAAAGTAAAAATAGGATCTCCGTATTAAATCAAACGGCTTATATTCAAAGCCGACGCGGAATTTTATCGGAAAAACCGACTGAAAGTGCCGGAGAATTGACAAAAAATCAGATATTGAAACGAAATATAGATTTTTACACACAAGAGTATGAAACAATGAATTTAGGGGGATCTAATTATGCCAAAGTCGAGAAATAACAGCATTGGAAATCGTTCAGAAACTACGACTTATAATGGGAGATCGAATGGAAAACCGATTGGATGGTTTGGAAGTTGATGTAACCATGGAAAGTCGAACTCGTGGATTAGAAAACGTACACGTATCCTTCCTTGGTTCCGGTACGAACGTCAGATCCGGAAGCGGAAATACTTATCATGTTGATATAGATAGCGGTAGCTGCACTTGTCCGGATCATCAGCATCGCCATACAAGATGCCGACACATAGAAGCTGTAGAAATTGCGCAGGGGCAAGTAAGCCAGGGCATAGTGACAGGAAATCTTCAAAATGAAGCTATTTCACCCAATCAAGTTATTGGGGAATATATGGCTCATGAACAGCAATCAGAAATAAATATTTGCCAACAACAGCATCAAGACGATGCTTTCTTTTACAATGATAATCCGGAGCAATTTCGACAGGATATGGAACGTTTGGCAAGAGAGCCAATTCCGTATTATAGAGAAAATGTGTTAAATGGATCTGACGTTACTTTTGGTGTGGAATTGGAATTTATAAATGGTGATAGTAATCCAATTGCAGCAGAGTTATATCAGCGTGGAATTTGCAGCAGCCGTCGAATGCAGCGATATCATTCTCAAAGTAATCCCGGAAAGTGGAAAGTGGAAAGAGATGGTTCCGTTACGAGTGGAAGATTTGGTGGAGAAATCATATCCCCAATATTGCAAGACACACCGGAAACATGGAAACAGATTGAAACAATTTGTGAGGTTGCAAAACGACACGGTGCGCAGGTTAATTATAAAACCGGAGGACATGTTCATATCGGTGCAGAACATACATTAGATGGAAAAAGACAGCGTTGGAGACGCTTTTTTAAAATGGCAGCTGGATTTGAAGAAGTGTATTTCAAACTTTCCGGAGGCGAGCAGGGAAGATTTCGTGGAGGCGGCTATGCACCTTCTTCCAGAGAGCAGAACCGAGACGGAATAACTACACGAATGCCACAAGGAGGGGAAACACATATATTTCAAAATGTTATGGATCAGATTTCTAGGGGAAGATATCAGAGTGTTAACATTCGCCCTTTTAGAGCAAAAAAAACAATTGAATTTCGAGCCTTTAACGGTACTTTAAACCCTGGTATCATTCAAGCAAATATAAAGTATGCTGCTGGACTCATCAACTCCGCGGAACGTTCAAGAATACAATTAAGTGAAAATTTTGAAGTAACAGCTGAAGATCGAAAACGTGGAGAGATTATTAATCAATATGAGCAAAACAGCGGGCAATCTGATCAGGCGATCATGAATGTATTGGATACGGTTTGTTCCAGGAAACAGGATAAAGAGCATCTATTATCGGTACTTGTTCGAAACGAATGGTTTAATAGATAACTATAAAATAGATAAATGTAACTAAATAGTTGACAAATAAAATTAAATCGTGTTATATTCTACGTTAGAAGAGGTGATTATAGATGATGGCAGAAAAAATCAAAATATTGCTTATAAAAAATAAGTTATCGGTTGCAGATTTAGCAAAAGCTCAATCTACAACGCCGCAGAATTTATACAATAAATTTAAAAGAGATAATTTCTCAGAGCAAGAACTTCGAAAAATTGCGGAAATATTAGGAGCGCAATTAGAAATTAATTTTATATTAAAAGATGGGAAACGGATATAGGAGGATTTATGATTCAATTAGTATTTGATGGGCAGAAAGAAATAAAAGAGAAAGAAGGTAACTTCTTGATAGCAACTTTGGATAGGAATATGTATGAGGTAGATTCCTTTAAGGAAATGGCTGCCGTAATTTGTGGGGAAGAATATTTAGATTGTGATTCTGCGGAAACTGAGATGCATCTGCGTATTAATGCTGCTAAAAATATAGGACTTTGGGTGATGACCGCGGAAGAAATAGAAAATGGTTTACTTGATACGGAGGAAGATGAAAATGCTGGGTTTGAGGAGAGCATTATCATTTATGATGAGCGAATCGGTAAAATTCCTTATAGCTATACGGATCCGGTAGTGGATTATGATATTCACGGAGATCCGCAGCTGATCCGTGTGGAATGCGATGAAACTTTTATCTATTCCCTGGAAAAGAATCGCTTAATTGCTGCATGGGAAAAGGTAGATGGGGAATATCAGAGATTTTTACTGACAAAGGACTTAGATGCACTGATTGAAAAAGAGCTGGTTCCATTTAAAGAAGCTGCTAAAAAGCAGGGAAGAGTTCCGCTCCATAAGAAGCTGGGGGAATAAGGGGTAAGTATTTAAAATGTATTCATGGGAGTTTTTATGAAGTATAAAGAATTTTTAACAATAGAAGAAGCTTCTGATTGGGGCGAAAAAATTTATAAAGAATGGTCTAGTCATTATTTAAACAATACAGATATAATGGGCCTATTAGGTAGAAAAACTACATCTCATATGACAGCGCCTATTCAGTATTATTTAGGATATGTTCATAGAAATGTGAATGCTTATCTAAGAGGGACTGAACAAAAAAAATCTCTAAAAATTTCTGCACTAATAGACTTTTTAATTTATTTACTTCTTGATGCACCACGTATTCCTGAAGATATAATTGTGTATCGAATCGTTCCAGATTATTTTATTAGCAAGATGATATCTGATTTCAATAATGGGATTCCTACCTGCGAGGAAGGGTTTTTAAGTACGTCTTTAGTAAAAAATGCACTGCTTTCTAGTTCTGAATGGAAATTTAAAGCTTCACATATACTTCGAATTAGAGTTCCTCGAAATACAGTTGGTATCTATGCTACTTTGATAGAAAGCAGAATAGATGAACAAGAAATGATGCTTTTTCCGGGTGGATTTATTCGTCCTATCGGAGATCCCAGCACACCAACGATATTTTTACATAATTTAAAAAGAATATTTTTATATGAATGTGAGCTTTTTTATTTAGATACATTAGAATTAATATAATAAAAAATTAAATGATATATATAAATGAAGGAATTTTATCATATCGAATATGTACACCATTGATGTGCTGATTCTTCTGTACCGATATCATTTAATATACCAGCGACTTGTCGATACGGCATGGTATATCGCTGTGAAAGATAGCGCATAGAAGCGCCGAGTTCGCCATCGGGTCCGCCGTATTGGGTTAAAATAATTTTAGCTGAGCGTGCGTCTGGTTTGGTTATATTAACCGGATATTGCAGCATTCTTTCATATGTCCACATACTCTTATACACATCCTTCCCATGGCCAAGGTGATTCTACCCACGTCCAAGTGTTTCCGTAAACATCTTCTGGAGTAATCGGGCCAAATTGTTTAATATATGCTGTCGCTGTTTGACTTCTTAAATCGCGATATTTTTTGTAATATTCCAGTGCTGCCTGATCGGTAGGATGGGTATCTAAATACAGGTTAATATCGGTTATTACAAAATCTTGAATTTGTAACCGTCTCATTAAATTTTGTTGTTCTGTCATAACTATCCTATTTCACTCCTATTCCACTGAACGGTAAATCTAAATCAGGGAAAATAGTTCCTCTTTCGAGAGCACGCATCCCCTCATAAGTTCCATTCCACATCTGCATAGGAACATAGGCCATTGCTAAAGGTAATTGATCTAAAGGTAAATTTCCATTAACGGTTTTAAAAACCGGATTGGGAAAATTGTGGTCTAGTGTAATTTCACCAAACTTTAGTGCAAAATCATCCACGATAAAAGCTCCTTTCTATGATAGAAGTTGACTGTTTCCAGTCTTCAAAATTATTCTATGCTTTCTAAAAAAAATGGTGCATAAAAACAGAAAAGCTGTCATATCCTTATTGGATAGGCAGCTTTTCCTGGTAAAAACAGGTATTTGCAGGTTGTTTTTAAACTATTATCATATAATTAAACATTTGTATTTATTGTTTTATTTTTCATTTGTTGTAATTTATATCAAGTTCATCTGATTTATCTTTATTATTTTTAGTTAACGTCTGTAACAACGTCGGCATCGACAAACACAATTATAGCTACAGCAATTCGTGCAGCATCTGCAAGAATTTGAACCGCAGCGACTGCCAACGAGATACCCGACAAGAAGCGGAATAATAGGCATATAACATAACCTCCTCTCTCGGACTCTATTTATTATATGCGTAAAATGGACTCGTTGTGACGAATTTTACTTCTATAAAAAGTAATAAATAATATATTTTCTTTTTATACGGTAAATAGTTTTTTTCTAAAAAAAGGGTAAAGTAAAAAACGGATAGAAGTGAAAATATAAATTGAAATTTAGAGGAATAATAGATATAATAATTGGGCAAGCACGAAAAAGGGAAACGTGTAAGGGCAAGGAGGAATGAAATTGGCAATTACAGATGAAGTAGGTATTGACCTTGGAACAGCAAATGTATTAGTTTATATAAAAGGAAAAGGTGTGGTTCTGAATGAACCTTCCGTTGTTGCAATTAATCGAGATACAAATGATATTTTGGCGGTAGGTGAAGAAGCGCGCCAAATGCTGGGACGAACCCCAAGTAATATCGTAGCGGTGCGTCCTCTTCGGGATGGCGTTATCTCCGATTATGATGTTACTGAAAGAATGTTAAAATATTTTATTCGAAAAACGTGTGGAAATAGCCGGTTTTTTAAGCCTAGAATTATGGTTTGTGTTCCAAGCGGGGTGACAGAAGTAGAAAAGAGAGCTGTTCGGGAGGCTGCAACACAGGCAGGAGGAAAGGCTGTGTTTCTTATGGAAGAACCGGTGGCAGCGGCGATTGGTGCAGGGCTTGATATTGCTAAACCAGATGGCGTGATGGTCATTGATATTGGAGGAGGGACTACAGATGTAGCGGTTATTTCTTTAGGAGGAATTGTAACTAGCTCATCCGTAAAAGTGGCAGGTGATAAGTTTGACGAATATATCATTAAGTACATGAGAAAAGAGCACAAGCTCTATATAGGAGAGCGTACTGCTGAAGAGATGAAAATGACAGTCGGAACTGCATATCCTCGTGAAGATATTGTTGTGAAAGAATGCCGGGGAAGAGACCTTGTAACAGGTCTTCCAAAATCTGTGGAAATTACATCCAAGGAGATGATGGAAGCTTTAGATGAACCTTTACAGGTAATCTGTGAAACGGCACATGCCGTTTTAGAACGGACGCCTCCGGAATTGGCGGCAGATATCAGCAACAGTGGCATTTATATTACAGGAGGGGGCGCCTTGTTGTACGGTGTTGACCGTAGAATTCAAGAGAGAACCGGTATTCCTGTTATCATTGCGGAAGATCCAAAATCATGTGTTGCAATTGGAACCGGAAAGGCATTGAATTCAATGGATGCCATTCAGAATAACGCAATGAACCGAAAAAAATCATTTATTTAATGCGGCATTGATCAAAGAGTAAATCAGAGCTGTCTCAAAGTAGCGTAATATATTTGCTGTTTTGAGACAGCTTTTTATCTGTAGGAAGTAGTATCTTCTATCAGATAAAAAGCAGATTGTAGATATATAAAAGTCTTTGATTATTTTTTATTTTTCACTTTATAAATAAATTTTATCTGTGTTTTTGAGAAAGGTTCATTTACCTTTGATTGAAGGAGGAAATATTTTTTGGCAAAATTGGAATTGATTGCAACCGCAACCTTTGGACTGGAATCGGTGGTAAAAAGAGAAATTGAGGCTCTTGGATTTAAGATTATAAAATCAGAAGACGCAAAAATCACATATATAGGAGATGAGAGAGCCATTGTGACATCAAATATATGGCTGCGGTGTGCGGATCGTGTTCTATTAAAAATGGGCGAGTTTAAAGCAGATTCATTTGAAGAACTGTTTCAACAAACAAAGGCACTCCCTTGGGAGACGTGGATTACAGAAGATGCAAAGTTTACCGTAACAGGGACTTCGGTAAAGTCAAAGCTGCATAGCGTTCCGGCCTGTCAATCGATTGTAAAAAAGGCGATTGTCGAAAAATTGAAGGAAACCTATGCTTGTGAACAGTTTGCAGAGACCGGGGCAGAATATACAATTAAGGTTACAATCTTAAAAGACAGAGTAACGATTACGATTGATACGAGTGGAGCGGGGTTGCACAAGCGAGGATACCGGGTTAAAGATGTGGCAGCACCAATTAAGGAAACGTTAGCATCCGCCCTGGTGCAATTGTCATTTTGGAAAGCCGGGAGGCTTCTGGTCGATCCGTTTTGCGGTTCTGGTACCATTGCTATTGAAGCAGCGATGCTAGCACGAAATATTGCACCGGGCTTGCAGCGAAAGTTTGCAGCAGAGCAGTGGAGCGGCATTGAAGAAACCTTATGGAAAGAAGAGCGGAAAAAGGCATTTTCGGCAATTGACTACAATGCTGAAGTGCGGATTACAGCTTCGGATATAAACCCTACTGCGATAAAAGCAGCTATGGCAAATGCCGAAGAGGCTGGTGTTGATGACTGTATTTCTTTTTCAGTTCAGCCTGTGGCAGAGGTTAAGGCAACAGAGCAATACGGAATTATGATAGGAAACCCTCCATACGGAGAACGAATTGGAGAAAAAGAAGAGATCCAAAAAATTTACAAGGACCTTCGGAAATTCTTTACGGAAAATCCGACATGGTCCCTGTATTTGGTTACTTCAGATAAAGAATTTGAACCTCAATTCAGAAAAGAAGCAGCAGACAGACGGCGTAAGCTCTATAACGGAAGAATTGAGACTTGTTACTACCAGTATTATGGGGATAAACCACCGAAGAAACAGTTATAAATGGATTAGGAGAGATACGCTTCTAAAGCCTGTACTTTTATGGATGATTTTCTTTTCTCCTGCTGTTCAATTTTGATAGCTAGAAGAAAAGCTTTTACCGTATCCATGCAGGTAAGAACGGGAACATGGCAGTCGGTTGCTTTTCTACGTATATGAAAAGCACCGCTCTGTGGATCATTTAGATGCTCAGGAACATTTACAACGAGAGCCATGTTTTTGTTTTGTATAGCTAAAAGCACTTCTTCCTCGGAAAGAATAGAAGCCGGTATCCTATGCTGATTTAAGAAGTTGACCGTTCCTTCTGAGCCAGAAACAGAAAAACCATGTGCACGGTATTCCTTTATTATATCAGCCGAAAATTCCGTTTTTTCACTGTCACGAAGGGAGATGTACAAATTGCCTTTCTTTGGAATCAGAACACCAGAGGCAAGAAACCCTTTGTAAACCGCATCGGAAAATTCGGAATCAATCCCAAGTACTTCTCCGGTTGATCGCATTTCCGGTCCTAGAGCAACGTCCATATCAGCAAGCTTTTCGCTGGAAAAAACGGGGATTTTAACCGCATGAAGTGCTCGGTTTTTAAAAAGACCAGTTCCGAACCTCATATCCTCTAGTTTGCTGCCGAGCATAACATCAACAGCAAGCTTTACCATTGGAATTCCAGTTACTTTGCTCAAAATCGGTACAGTCCGTGATGCACGTGGATTTACTTCAATAACATAAATTTCTTTTCCGTCATATGCATATTGAATATTGATAAGCCCTTTGACGCCTAATGCCCTTGAGATTTTTTCTGTATAGGCGGTTAATGCGCTGATTATATCTTCCGAAAGCGTATATGGTGGATAGACAGAAATGCTGTCGCCAGAATGAACGCCTGTTTTTTCGATGTGTTCCATAATTCCCGGGATTAGGATGTCTTCGCCGTCAGAAATGGCGTCGACTTCAATTTCTTTTCCCTGAATGTAGCGGTCGATCAGAACCGGATGTTCAGTGGAGAGGGAGACTGCTTCTCGCAAATATTTTTCAAGCTCCGCATCATTGTATACAACTTGCATTGCTCTTCCGCCTATAACATAGGAAGGACGAACCATCAGCGGGTATTGTAATTGGGAAGCTGCGGAAAATGCCTGCCCAATTGTTGTGACAGAAAAGCCTTTTGGAGTTGGAATGCCCAGTTCTTTTAAAAGGCAGCTGAATTTTTCCCGGTCTTCCGCAAGGTCGATGGAAGCATAGCTTGTGCCAAGGATATGAATGCTGCGTTCTGCCAAACGCTGTGCCAAATTAAGTGAGGTTTGGCCTCCAAATTGTACGATGACGCCTTCCGGGCGTTCTTTTTTTATCACATTCATGACATCATCCATATGAAGCGATTCAAAATAAAGTTTATCGGAAGTATCAAAATCAGTGCTGACTGTTTCCGGATTGTTATTAATCATAATCGCTTCGTATCCGGCATTTTGTAATGCCCATATACCATGAACACAGCAGTAGTCAAACTCAATTCCCTGCCCGATACGAATCGGTCCAGAACCGATGACGAGCACCTTTTTTTGATCGCTGATTTGACTTTCATCTTCTTTATCAAAGCAAGAATAATAATATGGTGTATGGCATTCAAATTCTCCTCCGCAGGTATCGACCATTTTATATACAGGGAAGATATCATTGTAGATCCTTATATCCTGCATGGCAGCACGATGAAGCTTCGATAAATCTTTTATTTCCTGATCGGTAAAGCCCATTGCTTCTGCTTCAAGCATCAGTTTTGGAGTAAGAGGGGAGGCAGCAAGGGTTTGTTCCATGTCAGTGATTCGTTTGAGAGCGGTTAAAAACCAAGTGTCTATCTCTGTTTGTTCATGAAGGGCATCGATGGTCGTATCTCTTCGAAGAGCTTCCGCCAAAGCATAAATGCGCTGGTCATTGGGAACGGATAGCATGGTTGAGAGTTCTTTTTTGGGAAGTGCTTGAATCCATGGTATGCGAAGACCGTTGTTCTTATTATCAAAGGATGTTAAGGCTTTCAAGAGTGCATTTTCAAAGGAATTGCTGATTGCCATAACTTCACCCGTTGCTTTCATCTGTGTTCCTAGTTTTCTGGAAGCAGTTTGAAATTTATCAAAGGGCCATGTCGGAACTTTTACGACGCAGTAATCCAAGGTTGGTTCAAAGCAAGCACTCGTATCACCTGTCACATAATTTTTCAACTCATCAAGATGATAGCCAAGGGCGATTTTTGCAGCGATCTTTGCGATCGGATAACCAGCAGCCTTGGAAGCGAGTGCGGAGGAACGGCTGACTCTCGGATTTACTTCTATGACGATGTAATGGTTACTTTTTGGATCTAAAGCAAACTGTATGTTACAGCCACCTTCAATTTTTAAACTGCGGATGATTTTTAAAGAAGCATTCCGCAACATTTGATATTCGGTATCCCGTAGTGTTTGAGACGGAGCCACGACAATGCTGTCTCCGGTGTGAACACCGACCGGATCAAAATTTTCCATATTGCAGATAATGATACAATTATCCTTAGCATCCCGCATTACCTCATATTCAATTTCCTTCCATCCTGCTACAGATTTCTCAAGAAGGATTTGTCCAATACTGCTGTTCTCCATTCCAATTTGACATTGAACCTTTAATTCCTCATTGTTATTTGCAAAACCACCGCCGGTACCTCCTAGGGTATAGGCAGGTCGAATGATCAAAGGGTAACCTACTTTCTCAGCAAATGTTTCACATTCTTCTAAGCTTGTTGCAATGATGCTTGGAGGAATTGGCTCATCAATAGTAAGCATCAGTTGCCGAAATTCTTCGCGATCTTCTGCTTTTTGAATGCTTTCTTGATTGACACCTAGGAGAGACACATTATATTTTTTTAAAATACCTTTATCTGCAAGGTGCATAGCGAGATTTAAGGCCGTCTGCCCGCCGAATCCGGCAAGAATCCCGTCTGGTTGTTCCTTTTCAATAATCTTTTCTAGGAATTCTAATTTGAGAGGCTCGAGATAAACTCGATCTGCGATACCGGGATCAGTCATAATAGTAGCCGGATTGCTGTTGACCAATACTGTTTCAATTCCTTCCTCCCGAATGGCCTTACATGCTTGGGTACCGGAATAATCGAATTCGGCAGCTTGCCCGATTATGATTGGACCGGAGCCGAGTATCAGTATTTTTTTTAAGCTTAAATTTTTAGGCATAAAGTTTGTCTCCTTTCATTAGTGTGACGAAACGGTCGAATAGGTAGGAACTGTCATTCGGACCGGGTGAAGCTTCTGGATGAAATTGTACGGAAAAGATTGGTAAGCTTCGGTGGCGCATTCCTTCCATCGTGCGGTCATTCAAATTAATATGTGAGATTTCCATTCCTGTAAGCAAGATGCTTTCTGGATCAACAGCAAAGCCGTGATTTTGAGAAGTAATGCTGCTGCATCCTGTATCTTTATCAAAAACACCGTGGTTTGCACCGCGGTGTCCGTACTTCATCTTGTACGTACTTCCGCCGACTGCGTGTGCTAGAAGCTGGTGTCCCATACAAATTCCAAAGATAGGAAGCACCGAAAGCAGTTTCTGAATTTCACGGATGGCTTCGTCAGCCTCCTGTGGATTTCCGGGACCATTGCTCAGAAACAAGCCATCAGGCTTAACGGACATAAGCTGCTCCGCTGTTGTTTTATAGGGAAATAAATAAAGATCACATTCTCTTTTTTTCAGCTCTTCCAATATACTGGATTTTATACCAAGGTCCAATATGCAGACCTTTGGACCATTTCCTCTAATATGCACCATGTCTTTTGTGCCGGCAGTCTTCATATAATCTTGTGTAAGCGTTGTTTGATCGCATAGTTTCTTTGCTTGTGCAATTGAGATTCCTTCATTGCTCAAGACACATTTCATCGACCCAAATTTTCGGATTTTTCGAGTGATCGCTCTGGTATCCATTTCAAAAAGACCAGGAACTTTTTGATGAAAAAGCCACTGGTCAATGGTATCAACAGATTTATAATTGGAGGGGTGAAAGCAAATATGCTTTGCAATTGCACCGAATGCATGGATTTTTTCCGATTCGTTTTCCGATTCGGCAATACCATAATTTCCGATTAGAGGATATGTAAAATTAATGATTTGCCCGGCATAGGAGGGATCGGTGAGAATTTCCTGATAACCGGTCATTGAAGTGTTGAATACTAATTCCCCAACTGAAGTTTTTGGGAATCCAAATCCTTCCCCTTGGAATATGCTTCCGTCTTCTAGATATAATAAACCCTTCATACTCTATATTTCCTTTCTTATATTTATAAATTAATTCGTATAATTATACATAAATAAAAATAATTATTCAACAAATAAAATAAAAAAAAGCGTAATATACTATATATTTTATACATGAATAATCGAAGGAGAGGGAAAAAGTATCATCATAATAGATGGTATACGTCAAGTCTGTAAAGTTAGGTATACAGAAAAGAAAAAGGACCTTTTCCAATTGGGACAATGCAGAAGCAACAGTAGATATAAAGAATCAGATAAAATTTTAAAAGAAGAATAAAAATAGTAGAAAGCTTTTGATATAAGGTGACAAATAAGGTATGATTTGTTTATATAAATTTCTCGTTTTGTTACAACAAACAAGTTTATTAGACATTGACATCGGTTTTTTAAAACCATATAATATGGTTTGTAAAAATATATTACATTTTGGATAAAATGAAAGGTTGAAAAGGAGCGTTTGATATGAGATATGAGGAGTTCATAAAACAAACTGTAGAGGAATTTGTAGGAGAAGGCGTTATATCGGGAGATGCATTTCCGGATATGGAACTTTATATGGATCAAGCAGTACTTTTTATTAATAAACATTTAAATGCTTATAAGAGAGAAGAAAAAGATAAGGTGATGACAAAGACTATGGTCTCTAATTATGTAAAACATCATTTGATTCCAAGACCTAAAAACAAAAAATATACGAAGGATCATCTTATTTTACTAACCCTAATTTTCTATTTAAAGGGAACCTTCCAGATGGAAGAGATTCAAACCTTAATGAAACCACTGATTGAAAATTATAATTCGGAATTTGATGAAAAATTTGATTTTTATAAAATTTATAATAATACATTAAACTTATATAAGGAAGAACAAGGTAATTTACTTTCTGAGGTAACAGGGGATATCGATCGAATCAAGAAAAACTTAGATGATGATGAACTTGCGGATGATGACACTACTGAATTATTCATGCTGATTGTAAATCTATCGATGAAAGCAAATGCACAGAAGTTTTTAGCACAGAAGTTAATGAATGAGTACTTTAATAAGGATAAAAGTAAAAAATGAAAATAACGGTCAATCATCGAAGTCAAACGCCGATTTATCGGCAAATTAAAAATCAGATTAAAGAAATGATATTAAAAGAAGAATTGCAGGATGGCTCTGCACTTCCTTCTGAGCGTGTCATGGCTAGGATTGCCGATGTGCATAGAAATACTATTATCAAAGCGTATAATGAGCTAAAGGCAGATGGTTTAATTAGTGCATCCCAGGGGAAGGGGTACCGTGTAACCTATCGTATTATGGATGAACTTGATCTGAGCCAAAATGAAACAAATAAAAAAGAGGAAGAACAAAAAAAGAATGAAAGTATTTTGTGGTCACATCTAATAAGACAGCCAGTTTTGGACTTGGAGACAACATTTGATGATTTGTTTTCTAGATCTTATGACAATGGAAATATTTCTTTTGCTGGAGGAATTGCGGCACCCGAATCTTATTACGGAGCCGATTTGGGCTTAATTTTAGAAAAACTAATTGCAGACTCAAAAGAGAGCAAAGATGATCTGTATGCCTATACACCGTATCAGGGACTTTTTGAACTGCGTCAGGCTATTTCTGTATTTTTGCAGGGAAAAGGAATCAACGCCAGACATGGAGAAATTCAAATTGTATCAGAAACCAATCAGGCCATTGACTATTTGACCGAGTTATTTATTGAAGAGGGGGATGTGGTTATTACGGAGGAACCCATCTCTCCGGATGTTTTTCGTGAGCTTCGACTAGCTGGTGCAAAAGTAATTACTGTGCCGATGGATGAAGAAGGAATGCTCACAGATTGCATCGAGCCCTTGATTGTAAAATACCATCCTAAATTCATTTATGCAAATTCAAGCTACCATGATCCGACTGGGATTATTATGAGCCTTCGAAGGAGAAAAGCACTTCTGAAGCTGTCTTATCGGTATCAAGTGCCAATCATTGAGGATGACGGTGCTTCGGAAATTTGTTATCAGCAAAATCAAACTCCATCTTTAAAAGCACTGGATACGTGTAATTCTGTTATTTATATTTATTCCTTTGCCTTAACCTTTGCACCTGGCATTCGACTGGCTTTTGTAGTAGCACCCCGTGTTGTTATTAAAAATCTCAGCCATTTAATCTCTTTGCGTTTAATCAGTTTTGACAGTCTGTCACAAAGACTGCTTTGCACATATATGAAAAACGGGATGTATCAAAAAAATCTGAAAAGTATCTGTGTCGATTACAGGAAGAAGAGAGATCGGATGTGCGAATGCTTAGGAGCAGCAGAAAAATTAGGTGTCGAATTTAAAAAACCGGAAGGTGGTGTGTATATTTGGTGCAAGCTGCCTGAAACTATGAATTTAAATCACCTGCTTACATTGGCAGGAAAAAAGGGAGTAACATTCATTCCCGGCGGTGTATTTTTCCCATATGGCACAAAAGGAGAGCAGTACATACGGTTGAACTATTCTTATCCGGGATTGGAGCAGATTGAAAAGGGAATGGGCGTTCTTCTTGAAGCAATGGAGCAAAGTTTAGAAAAAGACTGAATTTGAAGTGGATTTCAAAAGATGATAAGGGGAAAACAAAAAAACATCAAATTTTTTATGACTTTGACATAGTTTTACAAAAATTTTAACTGGCACACGCAAAAAAAATAGGACTGGTACTTTATTTTTATGGCTAATATAGTATGATTTTGTTAAAGATGTATCAAACTAATACATGTACATGACAAAAGAAATTCCCTTACGTGTATTCGTGCGATAAACTAACCTAAAAGAAAGAATGAGAGAGGTAGAAAAAATGGCAGTAAATTTAAAAGGAAGAAGTTTCTTAACATTGATGGATTTCACTCCTAGCGAAATCAGATACATGCTTGATTTGTCACATGATCTGAAAGCAAAGAAGAGAGCCGGAGTTGTAAACCATGTATTGAAGGGAAAGACCATCGTATTGTTGTTTGAAAAAGGCTCTACAAGAACAAGATGTGCATTTGAAGTAGCTGCTATGGAAGAAGGCGCAGGCGTTACTTTTCTTGACAGCGGAAGCTCTCAGATGGGCAAGAAGGAATCCTTGGAAGATACTGCAAAGGTTTTAGGAAGATTCTATGACGGAATCGAATACAGAGGATTTGACCAAAAGGTTGTAGAAGATCTGGCAAAGTTCTCCGGTGTACCGGTATGGAACGGATTGACTGATGTGGATCATCCGACTCAAATTTTGGCTGACTTGTTGACGATTGAAGAGCACTGCTCCAAGCCGTTAAACCAGGTTAAGGTTGTTTTCTGCGGCGATATCCGTAACAACATGAGCTATGCATGGATGTATGGTTGTGCAAAAATGGGCATGCATTTCGTTGCATATGGACCGGAAGAATTAAAGGTAGACGAAGCTGTTTTGGCAGAAGCAAGAGAAGTTGCAAAAGAAACTGGTGCTACCATTGAGATTTGTCATGATGCTTCCTGCTTAAAAGGTGCAGATGTACTTTATACGGATGTTTGGGCTTCTATGGGAGAAGAAGACAAGATTCCGGAAAGAGTTCGTATGCTTACACCTTATAAGGTAACGATGGAAATGATTAAGGAAACAGAAAATCCAGATGTATTGTTCCTTCACTGCTTGCCTTCATTCCATGATTTCGAAACGACGATGGCAAAAACACAGAAAGAAAAGGGATATGACATTCGTGAAGTTACGGATGAAGTATTCAGAAGCAAGCACTCTGTTGTATTTGATGAAGCAGAAAACAGAATGCATACAATCAAAGCAGTTATCGTAGCAACAATGGCATAATCTGTGGAATAATAACGAACCACAGCGTACGCGTAGGCTGTAACCCTGAATATGTAGCGGGCCGGAGGAGCGGGAGTCTTTCGGTCTGCAAAAATAGAAGGAATGGTGACAGAATGAAACCGGGAGTTAATATTTATTCCGAAATCGGAAAGTTGAATAAAGTAATGCTGCATAGACTGGGGCCAGAAGTAGAAGGATTGGTTCCGGATAATTTTGAACGACTATTGTTTGATGATATTCCTTACTTAAAAGTTGCACAGCATGAGCATGATTGTTTTGCTGATGTGCTTAGAGAGAATGGCGTTGAAGTTGTTTACTGCAAACAAGAAGTTGTAAAAGCTTTGCAGGATAAGGAAGTTAGAAAAAAATTTGCACGAGAATTTGTTGAGGAAAGCAATATTGTTTCACCTTATGCAAAGGACAGCATTTTAGAATGGTTAATGGATAAATCCGTAGAAGATATGGTGGAACAGTGCATAAAGGGAATTAAGAAGACCGATGTGCAGGTAAAGGCACCCAACTCTTTTGCAGGTATCATTGCAGAGGGGTATCCGTATTATACAGACCCGATGCCAAACTTATATTTTACAAGAGATCCGGGCGCTTGCATTGGAAATGGCGTTTCTGTAAACTGCATGCATACGGAAGCGAGAAGAAGAGAATCTCTTATGCTGAAATACGTATTTGAGCAT
This sequence comes from Sinanaerobacter sp. ZZT-01, assembly GCF_035621135.1. Lineage (NCBI taxonomy): Bacteria > Bacillati > Bacillota > Clostridia > Peptostreptococcales > Anaerovoracaceae > Sinanaerobacter > Sinanaerobacter sp. ZZT-01. The sequence goes on along the minus strand of NZ_CP141728.1, from coordinate 670,620 downwards.
AATAAAGAATTGATGCCTGAGGGAACGCGCCTTTGGTATCAGCATGAAGGTCCAAATCCAATTGAAGGCGGAGACATTTTAGTGCTTTCCCCTGAAATTTTAGCGATTGGTCTTTCTCAAAGAACTTCTGCGGAAGCAATCAGCATTTTGGCAGAAGAGGTGTTAAAGAGCGAGAACAGTTTTAAGAAAATTTTGGTATTTGATATTCCAAAACGTCGGGCATTTATGCATCTTGATACGGTATTTACGATGGTTGATTACGATAAGTTTACGATTCACCCGGAAATTGAAGGGCCATTGCATTTGTATGAGATTACTTTAGGTAAAGATGGAGCGTTACAGTTTGTATCTGTAACGGATACATTAACAAATCTTTTGAAATCCGAATTAAAGCTCCCCGCTGTGGAATTGATTCGCTGCGGAGGCAATGATTTAATGGCAGCACAAAGAGAACAATGGAACGATGGTTCTAATACATTGGCAATTGCTCCGGGTGTAGTTGTTACTTATGACAGAAACTATATTACAAATGAAATACTAGCTAATTACGGGATTAAGGTACTCACCATTCCTAGTTCTGAGATTTCCAGAGGCAGAGGTGGCCCAAGATGTATGAGTATGCCGATTAACAGAGATTAAGTGATAATAAGGTTTGCACTAGAAGAAGGCAGAATCGCTTAAATGGAGGATAAAATGAAAGAAAAATTAGTAATTGCTCTGGGTGGGAATGCATTACAGGATTCAAAAGGTCCTGCAACTGCAGAAGCTCAGCTTGATGTAGTAAAGAGAACTTGCGAATACATTGCTGAAATTGTGAAAAAAGGGCATGAAATTGCAATTGTTCATGGCAACGGCCCGCAGGTTGGAAGAATTCTTTTAGCATCTGAGACTGCAAAAGATGTTACTCCTGCAATGCCGTTTGATGTTTGTGGTGCAATGAGCCAAGGCTACATTGGATACCATATTCAACAAGGTTTAAAGCAATCACTCAAAAAGATTGGAAAAGACATCCCAGTTGTTACTTTAGTGACGCAGATGGTTGTGGATAAGGAAGATCCGGGATTTAAGAATCCTACAAAGCCAATTGGTCCATTTTATTCCGAAGCAGAGGCAAAGGAAATGGAAGCAAAAGGCTATAATATGAAAGAAGATGCAGGAAGAGGCTTTCGTCGTGTCGTAGCTTCGCCGATTCCATCTAAAATTTGCGAGATCGATTCTGTAAACAGATTATGGAATTCTACCATTGTAGTTACCTGTGGCGGCGGCGGAATACCGGTTGTTGAGACAGAGCAGGGCTTAGAAGGCGTAGCTGCTGTAATTGACAAGGATTTTGCGGCAGAATTATTGGCAGAGCAGACAGGCGCAGATGCCCTGATGATCTTGACAGAAGTTGAGCAGGTTGCAATTAATTTTAATAAACCGGATCAGAAGAATTTAGCAGAGCTAACAGTAGAAGAAGCTGAAAAGTATATAGAAGAAGGTCACTTTGCACCGGGAAGCATGCTTCCAAAGGTACAGGCAGCAGTAAAATTTGCAAAAGCAAACCCTGGTAAAAAAGCAATTATCACTTCACTTTATAAAGCAGTAGATGCTTTAGAAGGAAAAACAGGGACCGTAATTACTCTATAAAAACGATACCTTTTATACTCTCATCTAAATATAGCAAAAGAAGAAAACTGGTACATCTAACCTGGAAAACAGATGTATCAGTTTTCTTTTTTACCACTTAAAATGTAATAAAAAGATCCTTCTATTGCAGACAGTTTCAATAGAAGCTTTAATTTTCGTATTATCTTGACAGATGAAAAAAAAAAAAGTTATAATAGCGAGGATTTGAAGTTTTGATTATTTACGAGGCTAAAATACAAGATAGGAGATATTATGAAATTAACAAAAAGGAAGATGAATGATACGATTTGGATACTAACACTTGCGATCTCGATTTTATTGATTTTTGTTGGAAACCGTATCGTAAGCAAAGACTTGGATTTATTTGTAGAAAGTGACTCTGCTGCTGCGAAAGCGAATGTAGTAGAAATAATTGGAGAACAGCAGAAAGATTATTCACTTGGAGGACAGGAATTTAAAAATCGAGCCATTCTTTTTAAATGTAAGATCCTAAATGGTGAGCAAAGAGGGAAAACCGTTACTGTCTCTCAAATTCTTGATGAATCGTATGCGCCGTTAAAAGAAATTGAGCTGAAGGATAAAGTGATTATTTATAATTATCCTTCGGAGGAATTTGGAACAGAGTGGGTTTTCGGCGATTTCGCAAGACTTAATGTCATTATTTGGATGTCGCTATTATTCTTTGTATTGATGATTATCTTAGGTGGAAAAAAAGGAATCAATACCATTCTATCCTTATCACTGACTTGTCTGGCTGTATTTGCAGTTTTTATTCCGTCGGTATTGAATGGTTATAATATTTACATAACTTCATTGCTTACATGTATCTATACCATTATAATGACGCTGCTGCTTGTAAACGGTATGGGAAAAAAAACGCTTGCAACTATTTGCGGGTGTGTATTTGGTGTTATTGTGTCTGCCTTACTGACAGTCGGAATGGATCAATTTTTATATATGACAGGATACGTAGATGAACATTCCGTTTACTTACATATGATGAATGTTGAAAATCCAATTGACTTGAAAGCAGTAATTTTTGGCGCAATTGTAATCGGTGCAATGGGAGCCGTTATGGATGTAGCCATGGACATAGCATCTTCCTTATATGAAATACAGCAGCATATGGAGAATATTTCATTTCATAAACTTGTTCGCAGTGGTTTGACAATCGGAAGAGACATTATGGGAACCATGTCAAATACATTGGTACTGGCATACATTGGAAGTTCCTTTTCCAGTGTTTTACTCCTGATTACCTATACAAGCTCTATGACAGAACTTTTGAATCGAGAGCAAATTATTGCAGAGATATTACAAGCCCTAGTGGGGAGCACGGCTATTCTTTTGACGATACCGCTTACTGCGGTTGTATGTGGAATTTTATATACCAAAAAAAGCGAGACATCAACAGAAATTAAAAAAAATGATGAGAAATAGAAATATGAGGAAAATGGGAGTTGAATACATAATACATATCTGATAAAATATAAAAGATATAGACTCCTTCCATATGGTTGGAGTTTGAGATATTAAAGTGTATTATAAGGGGGAAAAGAAATGAAATTTCATACACTAAAAAAAGCATTTGCTTTTGTCTTAATTTTGACTATGGTATTTTCTAGCAGCCTCACGGTATTTGCTGCGGAGACATCTACTCAAATAAAGGTTCAGTTGAACGGTGAAATGATTGATTTTACTGATGCGGCACCTAAAATGGTAAATAGCCGAGTAATGATACCATTCCGTGCAATTTTAGAAAAATTGGATGCTACCGTTCAATATGATCAAGAAAAAGAGATGGTAACAGCAAAGCTGGGAGATAGAAACATCTCATTTGCAGTTGGAAATACGGACCTTAAAGTGACAACTGGTGAGCAGACAGAGAGCAAAAAGATGGACGTAGCTCCTTTTGTTGACCAGAAAAACGACCGTACATATGTATCGACTCGTTCTATCGCAGAAGCATTTGGTTATTCTGTAGGATGGGACAATGCAAACAAAGCAGTTATTATCATTGATTTTGATAAAATATTTAAAAATGCCGATAAGGATTTTTCTTATCTAAGCATGCCGTATGCGGTGGAATATGATTCTGAAAAAACATATAAAACGACAGGTACTTTAGATGGAAATGTAAAAATTGCGTCACCGTTAGATGCTAAACAAGCAATGAATGTCGGTTTTTCCGGAAGGTTAGCGGCCTTGCAGCAGCGAATGAATGCAGATATGACTATGAATATGGCTTTGGATTTGGATGCTTTGTTCAAGTCTCAGGATATGACTGAAGAAGAAAAAGCTGCATTAGCACCGATGAAAGATGCATTGAAAAATATTGAGATGCAGATCAAGATGAGTGATTCAGGTATTATGTACATAAAGTGTCCGATGTTATCCAATGTTATGGGAAGCTTAGGTCAGAAAGTTGAAGCTGATACATGGTATAAGATGGATATGAACGCTATGTATGAAGAAATGGGAATGGATTTCCAAAGTATTATGAATATGAGCAAAGGCTTCTCTGGAAATATGAATTTGTCTGAACTTCTTACAAAATTCATCAGTGGCATTTCAGCTGACTTTACAGTTGACACCTACAAAGATGTAAACACCACGTATGCTCTTGCAAAAGAACTTGCTGGAGATGCAGCGTTCAAGACAGTAGGCAATACACATACTTTAACAATTGATAAAAATGCTCTAAATACTGTTCTTGATAAAAAGTTAGGGCTTTCCAAAGAAGCGTTAAAAGAGTTACAGGAATCTGATTTTTCTTGCACAATTCAATTGAATGAGCTAGATGGAAAAATAAAGGATACAAAGGTTAAATTTTCCATTAATTCAAAGGATATTTCTATGGATCTGGATGTAAGCGGAGATGCTTTGAGCTCTGTTTGTAATGTAGTAATGAGTATCCCTAATACAATGGAAATGACGATGAATATGAAAGCAGAATCAAAGGTTTCTACTGAAAAAGTTGACACAACAATTCCTAAAGGAGCAAATGTTGTGGATTACATGAAAACGTTTGAAGGCTTAAACTAAAAGTATGACTGGATTTTAAAAATATAAGAGAAAAGAGGGGATTCAAGGTCAGAATATGGCTTGAGAGATTCCCTCTTTTTTTATTTAATGCTAAAAAGCAAAACGAGAACGATTTTAACCGTTCTCGTTTTGCTTTTATTATCATTAAAGATTTGATAAAGAATATTTTTTATTCATCATTCAATGCCGGCTTTGGATAGTGAACATGTAGAAGATGATGTACATCTTCTGGTTTCATAGCAGAATAAAGACTTTTTACTTGTGGATTTTCATCTGAATATTTGAGCTGAGCGATTCCGTCTGCATTGTAGATGCTTTCTGTCCTCTTTTCACGAGTGAGCCGCCTTTTAGCAATTGGCTGACCGCCGCCGCATACACAGCCGCCAGGACAAGCCATCACTTCTATAAAGTCATAATAGATACTTCCGCTCTTCATCTGCTTGATTAATTGATCCGCATTTTGTAGCCCGTGAGCAACTGCGATTCGAATTTCACGATCACCAACTTCAATCGTAGCTTCTTTTATTCCTTCCATACCACGAACCCCGCAATAGGAAATGGCTTGAAGTGATTCCGAAGTTTTTTCAGCATTGCAACGACGAATTACAGCTTCTGCAACACCTCCTGTGACACCAAATAAGAGTCCGGACCCGGAAGCAAGACCAAACGGCATATCAGGAGATTCCGGCGTAAGGTTGGAAAGATCAATGCCGGCTTCCTGAATCATATACGCCAATTCTTGTGTTGTGATACAAATATCAACATCACGCTTTCCCTTATGAACAAATTCCGGTCTTGAAACCTCTGCTTTCTTTGCAGTACAAGGCATAATTGCGACCATAATGGTTTCTTTATCATTCCACTTTGGTTGTGTAAAATGATTTTTAGAAACTGCGCCGAGCATCTGCATTGGAGATTTACAAGTAGAGATATTATCCAAAAGATCCGGATGCTTGCTTTCAACAAACTTAACCCATGCTGGACAACAAGAGGTAAACATAGGAAATGGACCGCCATCTTCTAATCGTTTCATAAATTCGTTTGCTTCTTCGACAACAGTCATATCTGCAGATAAACTTGTGTCATAGACATAGTCAAAACCTAATCGGTTTAGAGCTGCGAAGGCTTTTCCGGTAACCAGTTCACCGGCAGGAAGATCAAATTCTTCGCCGAGTGCAACTCGGACAGCCGGAGCCATTTGACAGACAACACGCTTATTTGGATCAAGCAATACATCCCAAACTTTTTGTGTTTCCGATTTGATTACCAACGCTCCGGTTGGACAGACTGCTACGCATTGTCCGCATGAAACACAATCGGTATCACTCAGCTTTTTATTAAATGCCGTTGTTACTTGAATATCTGCACCGCGGTAGGCAAAGTCCAAGATACCCATGCCTTGTGTTTCGGAACATACACGCACACAGTCACCGCATAAAATACATTTGCTCGGATCACGAATGATAGAAGGACTCGATTGATCAACAGGATGTATCTCACGGTTATTATCAAAACGAATGTGCTTCACCCCTAAACGGGCTGCAAGAGAGCGAAGTTCACAGTCATCGTTTTTTTCACAGACTGTACAGTCTCTGCAATGGTTTGCCAAAATAAGCTCCAGAATCATTCGTCTATGCTTCAATAATTTTTTTGTATTTGTCTTAATAGACATTCCGTTTTTTGGTAGAGTAGAGCATGCAGCCATAACTGTGCCTCTTTCATCTTCTACCACACACATACGGCAAGCACCATAAGTACTTAGAGAAGAGTGATAACAGAAGGTTGGAAGGTGAATTCCGGTTTTTCGAATAACCTTTAATATATTTTTTTCGCCCTCAAGTTTTACTTTTAGGCCATCAATCCACATAAATTCATCGTGGTTTGTTGTTGCAATTGTATTCATTGTCTATACCTCCTCAATGGCCGCAAAGCTGCAAGCGTCTTTACAAGCACCACATTTTATGCACTTCGCTTGGTCAATGACGAATGGCTCCTTAATGGTGCCACTGATTGCATTAACCGGACAGCCCCTCGAACATTTAGAACAGCCCTTGCATTTATCGGCTACGATAACATAGGAGGAAAGAGATTTGCAGGTTTTTGTCGGACATTTTTTATCCACAATGTGAGCCAGATATTCGTCGCGGAAATACTTTAAGGTACTGATCACCGGAAGCGAAGCGGTTTTTCCAAGTCCGCAAAGTGCGGTATCTGTAATTGTTTCTGCCAATTCTTCTAGGAGATCAAGGTCCTCCAGCGTTCCTTTTCCCTTTGTAATATTCTCTAAAATATTCAGCATACGAAGCGTACCTTCTCTGCATGGAACACATTTCCCACAAGACTCCCTTTGTGTGAAACTCATGAAGAAACGCGCAACCTCGACCATGCAAGTATCACTGTCCATAACAACAAGTCCGCCAGAACCAATCATTGCACCGGCTGATTTCAAGGAATCAAAATCAAGAGGAAGATCGAGATGTTCCTTGTCAAGACATAGACATCCACCGGACGGACCGCCGATTTGAACGGCTTTAAAATCTTTTCCGTTTTTAATACCGCCGCCAATCTCATAGATGATTTCTTTTAAATTGGTGCCCATAGGAACTTCTATCAGGCCCGTGTTGTTTACATTTCCGGTTAAGGCAAATGCTTTTGTTCCCGGACTGCTTGGTGTACCCATTGAGCGGAACCATTCGTTCCCATTCAGTATAATACTTGGTAAGTTTGCAAAAGTTTCTACATTATTTAATATGGTTGGCTTGCTGAACAGTCCTTGTTCAACCGTTCTTGGAGGTTTTACACGTGGCATTCCACGGTCTCCTTCAATAGAGGCTGTCAACGCACTTCCTTCACCGCAGACAAACGCACCTGCACCTTGGTTAATCTTAATATCAAAACTAAAATCAGAACCTAAAATATTTTTACCTAATAAGCCCCATTCTCTGGCCTGCTCAATTGCATTTCGAAGACGTGTAACAGCCAAAGGATATTCAGCACGCACATAGATAAAGCCCTCCGTAGCACGTACGGCAACCGCAGCGATAAGCATACCTTCCAACATTCTGTGCGGATCGCCCTCCATAACGCTTCTGTCCATGAAGGCGCCAGGATCTCCTTCATCCCCATTACAGACGACATAACGAGTCGTTTCTTTCTGACGAGCTACCTGCATCCATTTTTTTCCGGTTGGAAATCCGCCGCCGCCTCTTCCTCTAAGCTTTGAGAGAACGACCTCTTCAATCACTTCGTCACTGCTCATTTGGAATAGAGCTTTTGTAAATGCTGTGTAGCCACCAATGCCAATGTATTCCTCAATCGATTCGGCATCGATGAGTCCGCAGTGCTGTAAGACTTCTCTTCTTTGTTTTTTATAAAACGGAATGTCTTTTTCTGTTGTGTGGTTTTTACCATTAAAATGGTAGAGGAGGCGCTTTACCGGTTTTCCTTTCAGAATGGTTTCTTGGAAAATTTCTGCTACATCTTCTTTGGTCACCTTTACATATAGAATGCCATAGGGTTCAATACGTACCAAAGGACCCATTTCGCAGAATCCGTGACAACCGCTCTTCTTAACCGATACATGCGGCTTTTCTTCTTTTTCAAGCTGAACATCGACAAAAGAAAAATTTCCTTTTTTAATGATTTCTTGGAAAGCTGCATAGATATCTAAGGAACCTCCGGCAACACAGCCGGTACCACCGCAAACTAATATTTTTTTGTGCTCTAGCTTCAAGGCTTTCGCACAATCCATTTGCCTTTTTTGGAAGGCAGCCAATGATGGAATTTTCATTCGTTGACCTCCTCTTTTAAGTGCTTTAATAATTCTCTTGTTTTTTCCGGGGTCATGGCTGGATATACTTTATCGTTTACCGTAAGAACGGGAGCTAATCCACAGGTTCCCAGACAGGAGACCGTTTCAACCGTAAAATTCATATCATCCGTCGTGTGCTTTTTATCACTCAATCCCAATGCTTTACGCAGCTCTTCTAAAATTGGAATTGATTTGCGAACGTGACAAGCAGTACCGTCGCATACTTTAATTAAATATTTCCCTTTTGGCTCCAAAGAGAAATTATCGTAAAAGGTTGCAACACTGTAAACTTTTGCTTCACTTAAATCTAATTGGCGAGCGACATAAGTCAAAACTTCTGGGGGGAGATAGCGGTATTGCTTTTGTACATCCTGCAAAATAGAAATGATGGCAGATTGTTTTAATTCATGGGTTTTCAGAATCAAATCAACCTCCGGATACATACCTTTTTTCGGCATAGATTTCGTCCTTTCTAGTCTACTAAAATAAGATAAAAATTAATTAATATCAACAGTATATATACAGGAAGATGACTTGTAAAGAAATTTATAAATAATTTAGCGAAAAAAGAAGAAATGCACCACTTATATTTAATAAAAAAGAAATAATGTAAATATATTTTTGTGAAAATGGTAAAATGCAGGAATAAATTCAGTATTTTTACGAATCGAGATTACGTAATTTTTTCATCAGAAAGAGCTTGAGGATAGCAGCAACAGGAACAGCTAGAAGCATGCCTAAAATGCCCCAATAATAGCCGCCAACCGTAACTGCAACCAAGACAAAAACAGGGTGAAGGCCGGTACTCGAACCGACCACCTTTGGAGAAATGATTGCGCCGTCTATTTGTTGAATTACAAATAGTACCAATACAGCAAAAGCTGCTTGGCTGAAGCTGCCGCTTAATAATCCCACGATTGCAGCAGGAATCATACCTAAGATTGGTCCGAAATAAGGGATTATGTTTGCAATTCCGGCAAAACAGCCGATTAAAACAGCAAAGTCAAGTCCGACAATAGTCAAACCAATGGAAGATAAGATCGCAATAATAAGACCATCCAATAACTGCCCACGTAAGAATCGACCGATAACAACATCAACTTCTCTCAGCGTTTCACTGAACTTAGAGCTTTGCTCCATCGGAAGAAGTAAGTGTAAGGTTTTTCTCCATAAACGCAGAAAAAAGTCGCGATCTTTTAATAAATAGAAAGAAACAACAATACCTAAAGCAAAGTTTAAGATGCCATTTCCAATATTTGCAATGAAATTGACAGCGGCATCTGCATTAAAAATTTGGGAGAACCAAGTCAGAATATGATTGATAGTTTCCTGCCAGTTTGTATCCAAGCCGCTGTTTGGTATCTTTTGCAGAATGTCATAAATGATTTTTTCATATTCCGTAAAATAAAGAATCAGATTGTCTAACATGCTTTGAAGACTGAAAAATACAACTTGTCCTAAAATTAGTACAGTAAATGCATAGAGGATTAAAAGAAGGATGCTGAGAATTAAAAGGAAGGTCAATAAAATACTGAAAATTCTGCTCCTTTTTTTAAAGCGCTCTAATAAAATCGGATCTTTTGTCTTTGGATGAAAGAATTTTCCAATCAATCGGTCGTCAATCATTTCAACAAGAGGACTTAGAAGATAGCAAAGCAACAATCCAATGAGAAATGGAGAAAAAGCACTGATTAAACTTCCAATCGCAGAATTTATGCTTATAAGAATGGAAGAAAAATTAGAAATAATAAGATATATAATATATAAACAAATAGTAGTTATGGATATAAAAATACTCGCTTTAGTGTATTGCTTATCCTTGAGAATTTCTCTGAGTCGACTCATGATTGAAACCTGCCTTTCTATTATAATATTATAAACAATAATACTATACTTAACAATTACTTTTCATGAACAAGGAAACAATATTCAAAAAAATATCAGAATTGCTTATATCGACGGGCACCTTCTTTTGACAGATTAGTAACTTTCGCATGCTTTCCATGAAATATGAAAGCAATTGAGCATTGTGGATTTGTGCAATGAACGAATTTTGAGGCGGCTGAAATGGGATTAAGAGGGCGGTTTTCTTACATGAAAGCATAGGAGAAGATAGTGTGGAGATATTTCAGGGCTTAATAGCTAAGATGGATGTCGGCAGGTTTTTCCGCTTGTGATCCGCGCACATCGCCTGACAGGAGATTTAAGGGGGAAAGTCACTTTTGCCGAAAAAAACTGTAGAATTTGTACAAAAGGACAATATTTTCTCAAATGCAGAAATGGTCAATTTTATGTTATTTTAGGGAATGAAGAAGAGGATAAATACATTATTTTTTCCAATGAAAACGAAATTGATGCTTAAAAAATAAATAGATAATAAACAAATAGAGATGAAAACATTAGGATTTACGGAATTGACAAAATTTTATTTTGCCTAGACTCATAGCCTTGATTATTCTACTTTTTCGTACTATAATGAATCTTGTATGTATATGTTCGTTCACGTGATGGTTAGCTAGTGAAAAAACATTCAATAAATTTTATGAAAAAGGAGAAGTATATCATGGGTAAAAAAATGAAAACCATGGATGGAAACACTGCCGCAGCATATGTATCATATGCTTTTACAGATGTAGCAGCAATCTATCCGATTACACCTTCGTCCCCAATGGCAGAAGTAGTGGACGAAATGGCGGCACATGGCGAAAAGAATATCTTCGGACAAGAAGTTAAGGTTGTAGAAATGCAATCTGAAGCAGGTGCGTCCGGTACTGTTCACGGCTCTTTGGCTGCTGGTGCTTTAACAACAACTTATACAGCATCTCAGGGACTTCTTTTAATGATTCCTAATATGTATAAAATCGCCGGCGAATTGCTTCCAGGTGTATTTCATGTATCGGCAAGAACTTTAGCTGCTCATGCACTATGTATTTTTGGTGATCATTCTGATGTTATGTCTGCAAGACAAACTGGTTTTGCTCTGCTATGTTCGTGCTCTGTTCAAGAGGTTATGGATCTTGGCGGAATCGCTCATCTTGCTGCAATTAGAGGCAGAGTTCCTTTCTTACATTTCTTTGACGGTTTCAGAACTTCTCACGAGATTCAAAAAATTGAGCTAATCGATTACAAAGATTTTAAAGAGATGGCAGATTTAGAAGCTGTTCAGAGATTTAGAGACAATGCCTTAAACCCAGAACATCCTGTAATTAGAGGTACAGCTCAAAATCCAGATATCTTCTTCCAAGCAAGAGAAGCAGCAAATAAGTTCTATACAGAACTGCCTGCAATCGTGGATGATTATATGCAGCGGATTTCTGCATTGACCGGAAGAGAATACCACTTATTTGATTATGTTGGTGCGCCGGATGCAGAAAATGTAATCGTAGCAATGGGTTCTGTCTGTGAAACCATTGAAGAAACGATGAATGTGCTCTTAGAAAAAGGCGAAAAAGTCGGACTGGTTAAGGTTCGTTTATATAGACCATGGGCTCCGGAATACTTAAAAGCAGTTATGCCGAAAACTGTAAAGCGGATCGCTGCTCTTGATAGAACAAAAGAACCGGGAGCAATGGGTGATCCTCTTTATATGGATTTAAAGACTATGTATTACAATGAGGAAAATGCACCTGAAGTTTACGGAGGCAGATACGGACTTGGTTCGAAAGATACTGTCCCAGGACAGATTGTTGCGGTTTTTGATAATCTAAAGGCGGCACAGCCGAAGGATCAGTTTACAATCGGCATAGTTGACGATTTGACAAATACTTCGTTGCCTACAGTTGATATCACAACAGAGCCGGCCGGTACGGTAAGATGTAAATTCTGGGGACTTGGTTCCGATGGTACCGTTGGTGCAAATAAGCAGGCAATTAAAATTATCGGAGATAAGACCGAGTTATATGCGCAGGGATATTTTGCTTATGATTCAAAAAAATCTGGAGGCGTAACTATTTCTCACTTACGTTTTGGTAAGAATAAGATACAGTCTACTTACTTAATTAACGAAGCAGACTTTGTAGCATGCCATAATCAGGCATATGTACACCAGTATAACGTGTTAAAGGGATTAAAGAAGAATGGTAACTTTGTATTGAACTGCAACTGGGATATGAAGGGCTTGGAAGCAAATCTGCCGGCAAGCATGAAGCAGTACCTTGCAAAGAACAAGATTAATTTTTACATTATTGATGCAGTTGCCATGGCAGAAAAAATCGGCTTAGGCAATCGAATCAATATGATTATGCAGTCTGCATTCTTTAAGCTCGCAGATGTGATTCCGGTAGCTGATGCAATTGGCTATTTAAAAGAATCTATCGTTAAGACTTACGGCAAAAAAGGCGAAAAGATTGTTAAGATGAACCAAGATGCTGTAGATATGGGCGTAAATGGATTGACCAAGGTGGAAGTTCCTGCTTCCTGGGCAGAAGCGACGGATGCAGACGGTGAAAAGAAAGAGCTTCCTGAATTCATTGCAGAGGTGCTTGTTCCTATGAATCGTCAGGAAGGTGATGACCTTCCGGTTAGTGCATTTGAAGGAATTGAAGACGGAACGTTCCCATCCGGAACTGCTGCATATGAAAAGAGAGGCGTTGCGGTACATGTTCCGGAATGGAATCCAGATAATTGTATCCAATGTAATCAATGCTCGTTCGTATGTCCACATGCTACAATTCGTCCTGTATTAATAGATAAAAATGAAAAAGCAGCAGCGCCTGCAGGCTTCAAAACCGTTCCTGCAAAGGGAAAAGGTTTTGAAGAATTGGAATATAAAATACAGGTTTCTCCTATGGATTGCTTAGGCTGCGGAAATTGCGCAGATATTTGTCCTGCGCCAAATAAGGCTTTGGTTATGAAACCATTTACTACACAGGAAAGCGAAGCTGAAAACTGGAACTACGCAATGAAGATGCCGATCAGAGACAATCTGATGGCAAAGGAAACGGTAAAAGGTAGCCAATTTGCAAAACCGTATATCGAGTTTTCCGGTGCGTGCGCTGGATGCGGCGAAACACCATATATTAAGCTTGTAACACAGTTATTCGGTGACCGAATGATGATTGCGAATGCAACCGGATGCTCTTCTATCTGGGGTGCTTCGGCTCCATCTATGCCATATTGCAAGGATGAAAACGGAAGAGGTCCGTCTTGGGCGAATTCTCTGTTTGAAGATAATGCAGAATATGGACTTGGAATGGCTACTGGTGTAAACCAGATGAGAGAAAAGATCAAGGTAAGCATGGAAGCCTTACTTGAGAAGAATATTCCTGCAGAACTAAAAGCTGCTTGTGAAGAATGGCTTGAGAATATGAACGATGGAGCACGTTCCAGAGAGCTTAGCGACCGCGTTATGGCTGCTATGGAAGCTGCTTCTTTAGATGCAGAAGCGAAAGAAGTTGCAGATGAAATTGTTGCGAAAAAAGATTTCTTGGTTAAGAAGTCCGTATGGTGTCTTGGCGGAGATGGATGGTCTTACGATATTGGTTATGGAGGTGTAGACCATGTACTTGCTTCCGGTGAAGACATCAATATCTTAGTATTTGATACGGAGGTATATTCCAATACAGGAGGTCAATCTTCTAAGGCAACGCCTACGGGTGCGATTGCTAAGTTTGCTGCTTCCGGTAAGAAAATTAAGAAGAAAGACCTTGGCATGATGGCTATGAGCTATGGCTATGTTTATGTTGCTCAGGTTGGCATGGGAGCAGATAAAAATCAGTTCATTAAGGCTGTAAGAGAAGCAGAAAATTATCACGGACCATCCTTGATTATCTGTTATGCACCTTGTATCAATCACGGTATGAAGAAAGGTATGGGAAAGACGCAGGAAAATACAAAAGACGCTGTTAACTGCGGATATTGGCAGCTTTACCGGTTCAACCCTACTTTGAAGGAAGATGGAAAGAATCCATTTACTTTAGATTCAAAAGAACCGAAGGAAAGCTTCCGTGACTTCATCATGGATCAGGTAAGGTATAATTCCTTAGCTAAGGAATTCCCTGATATTGCAGAAGAATTGTTCGATCTTGCAGAACGAAATGCGAAGGAAAGATTAGACACTTACAAGAAGATGGCAGAATGCTATTAAAAAATATTATTTTGTATTATATTTTTACCGGGAGATGGCAATCGCCATCTCCCGGTTTTTTATGTATTTTATTTAATTGGATTAATTAAATACTCTCACTCTTTTGCAAAAAAAGATTATTTCTGATTGAAGCGCAAAGTTCGATCTTATTTTTATTTTTTTCTCAAGAATTGTTAAAAAGCACCTTTTGATTCTAGAAAAAAATGTGGTAAAATGAAGTGAATTGAAAGAACTTTTTTACGTAGAAATACGTCTATAAAATAGAAAACATACAAAAGGGGAGAAAGAATTTGAGAAGATCAATGGCAATTGGTATTGTGGCAGTATTATTATGTGGGTTAACTGTTTTTGCGATGGGATTAGAAAATAAAGCTATCATTTCCGAGCAGGATAATAAACAGTCCCAGTCAGATGATGAAGAGGTCGAAGAACAACAAAAAGCAGAAGAACCGAAAGAAAAGGATGTAGTTGAAGCCGATGAAAAGAGAGAAGAACCAGAAATCGTGCCAGCCATTAAACAGGAAATATCAAAGACAGAATTAGAATCAGTGGACAACCACTATTTTGATGATGCTGCATTTATTGGAGATTCTAGAACAGAGGGGTTTCGACTACATGCAGGATTGACAGAATCTGCTTATTTTACAGCAAAAGGATTGAATGTAAAGGATGTTTTTGATAAACCTTTAATGAAAGAACAAAGTGGGACAAAGACGATTGCCCAGGCTCTGCGTGAAAAAGCATACAATAAATATTACATTATGCTTGGCGCAAATGAATTGGGATGGGTTTATACTGATATTTTTACTGATAAATATGGACAAATTATTGATTTGATTCGAGAAATTAGCCCGAATGCAATCATATATGTACAGTCGATTCTGCCAGTAACGGATGAAAAATCTCAATCGGATGCGATTTACAATAATACGAATATTGTACGTTTTAATGAATTACTGAAAGGATTGGCGGAAGAAAAAGGTGCTGTTTATTTGCGTGTCAATGAAGCCGTTCAAAAAGAGGATGGAGCTTTACAAGAGGAGGCAACAACAGATGGTGTTCACTTAAATAAAGAGTATTGTGTAAAATGGATGGAATATTTAAAAGAACATATAGAAAATAAGAATCTGGGAGAAGGTAAAAAATGACAAAACGAGTTTGGAAAATAAGTGGAATTTTATTGTTGATAGCAGCAGGGTTGTGTGCTTGCGGAGAGAAGAGTGAAGTTGCCTTGAATATCAACGAGGTCGCAGAGGCACTCCAATCGGGAATCACGTTTGAAGATCAGATGAACCAAGTAGAGCTTCCGATTTTTTATGCATTATATAATTTATCAGAAGAAGAAGTCGACGATGCTGTTATGATAGGCAGCACCGGCGCAACTGCAGAAGAAATTGCTGTGATTAAAGCAAAATCAGAAGATATGGTGGATAAAGTAAAAGAGGCAGTTTCGGAGCGTGTGGAATTTCAAAAAGAAGGATTTGAGAATTATGTACCGAAAGAATTGGAAAAATTGTCTGATCCTATTATTGTAACTAAAGGAAACTATGTAATTTTATGTGTATCGGAAGATAATACCAAAGCACAAGAAATTATAGATGAATATATAACGGAGTAAAGAAGCATGGTTTTTTCCAGCATAGTATTTTTATTTTATTTTTTACCGCTAACAATCCTATCCTATTATATAGGCCCCAGAAAAGCGAAAAATGGGATTCTTTTTGTCTTAAGTCTTGTTTTTTATGCATGGGGTGAACCAGTTTACATATTTCTGATGCTTTTTTCTATTTCGTGTAACTTTGTTTTAGGCCTGATTCTAGAGGCCTCAAAGCAAAGAGCAGAGAAAAAGAAAAATCACAAAGAGCCAAAAATTTGGCTCTTTTTTGCCGTTGCTCTTAATGTTGGACTTTTGGTTTTCTTTAAATATGCAGACTTTTTAATTATGAATAGCAATCACCTGTTGCATACAGATTTGAAACCATTACTGCTTCCTCTGCCGCTGGGGATTTCTTTTTATACCTTTCAAGCGATGTCTTATTTGATAGACCTTTATAGAGGAAAAGTGGAGGTGCAGAAAGACTTTATTTGCTTTGGCACATATGTAGCGCTTTTTCCGCAACTAATTGCTGGACCAATTGTCCGATTTTCAGATATTGCAACCCAGTTGAAGGAACGAAAAGAGAGCGATTCTTTATTCGCGAATGGAGTGCGCCGCTTTTCTGTTGGATTATCGAAGAAAGTTCTTTTAGCGAACAATGCTGGACTCGTCTTTGATCAGATTGCAAAGCAGCAAGGGGAAAGTGTATCTGTTTTATCTGTTTGGATTGGTATTCTTATGTTTACCTTCCAAATTTACTTTGATTTTTCCGGTTATTCGGATATGGCGATCGGTCTGGGGAATATGTTTGGTTTTACTTTTCCGGAAAATTTTGACTATCCTTATACCTCAAAGAACATTACTGAATTTTGGAGGCGATGGCATATTAGTTTGGGAACTTGGTTTCGTGAATATGTCTATATTCCTCTTGGCGGTAACCGAAAAGGCTTAAGGCGTCAGATCTTTAATTTATTGGTGGTTTGGGCACTTACGGGTATTTGGCATGGAGCCAGCTGGAACTTTATGATTTGGGGGCTGTATTTTGGCGTTATCTTGATTTTAGAAAAAATATTTTTAATCAATTGGTTAAAAAAAATACCTGTTATTTTTCAATATGGTATTACCTTTTTTCTTGTAATGATGAGCTGGGTCATTTTCTCTTTTGATTCACCGCATCAAATATTTTGGTACTTTCAGTCGCTGTTTGCATGCAACGGAAATAAAATCATCGATTTACAAGGGCTGTATTTACTAAAAAGTAATTTTATATTGTTGACGATCATGAGCTTTGGTGTTACGGCATTTCCAAAAAAAGTAGCTGCCTCTGTTCGAAGTTACCTTGTGGAGACAAAGATAGGAACTGTTTTTTTCTGTGGATTGCAAATGATAGGAATGCTCTTTTTATATGTGATTGTAATTGCATTTTTAGTATCCTCTTCCTATAACCCGTTTTTGTATTTTCGGTTTTAAAAGCTTTTATTTTGAATGAGGAGTAACCTATGAATGAGAAGAATATAAATAGAATAACGGTCTGGGTATTTTTATCTCTTATTATTGGTTTCGCGATCTGTAATCATATCTTGCCACAGATGTCATTTTCAGAAAACGAAAACCGCAGCCTTGTTTTATTTTCAAAACCAAATGTAAAAGAGATAAAAAATGGTCGCTGGATGAAAAGTTTTGAACAATATGCTTCAGATCAGTTTTTATTCAGAGATAATTTTATGAGAATAAAAACAAAAACAGATAGGATGCTTGGGAAAATGGATAATGGGAAGGTGTATTTCGGAAAGGACGGCTATTTAATCAGCATGGACCGCCCAGATCAAAGACAGCAGGCAGCAAATAGTTCATTATTGTGTACTTTTATAAAACGTATGGGCGTGGCAGAAAAACAGAAAAACCAAATCTCTGTTTCTATATTAATGCTGCCGTCAGTGAGCAGTGTGGAGTGTGAAAAACTTCCGCAGTTTACGCCTGTGTTTGAAGAAGAAAGGGAAATCAAGAGATTAGAGGAGCAGATTAAACAAATCAGCCAGAATGCAATTTTTGTAGATGGAGCAGCCCCTCTTTTATCTGCTAAAAAAAATGGAACGCAGCTTTACTATAGGAATGATCACCACTGGACTACCTTTGGGGCTTACGAGGTGTATCGCTATTGGGCAGAAAAAAATGGATTCGTTCCTTATGATAAAGAGGCATTTCAAATCCGCCTAGTGAGTGAAAGTTTTTACGGAACAAATCAAGCGAAAGCACTCGGTGCAGAGACCGTTGCGGACAAAATTTACTCCTGGACATTTATAGATGAACCGAAATATTCAATAGAGATACCTGCAGAAAATCTAGTGAAACATTCCCTTTATGAAGAATCGTTTTTAAGAAAAAAAGATAAGTATGCTTATTTTTTAGGAGGAAATGTCGGAGAGATGCTTATTCATACACCGATTAAAAACGGCAGAAATCTGATGGTAATTAAAGATTCCTATGCCAACTGCTTTATTCCGTTCCTTTGCGGCCATTACGAGAGTATTACAGTCATCGATCCACGCTATTATCGAGGCGTAATATGTGATACAATACAAGAAAATGGAGTGAATGAAGTATTGTTTTTATATAGCTTTCTGCAATTTTCAAATGATCGTAATTTTGTTTACGGTGTGCGTTAGTTCTTCAATATATTACTTCTTTATGGTACAATAAAGAAGTGGAGGATATGGAAATGTTTTGGAATAAAGGGAGTCAAGCAGAAGAAAGGAAAGATAAAAAAAGCTGGAAGAAGGAGCAGTATTGGATTGCTTTTGCAGTTCTTATTTCTCTTGTAATTTTCTTTGCAGCACTCAGCTTTCGATTTCCGATATCTTCTATAGCAGGAGGAAGAATAGAGAAAAAGCAGGCAAAGATTACATTTGCACTGAAAGAAGCGGATCAGTTGTATCAAGCTTTTTATTATGATGAAGCATTGGAACGCTTGCAGCAAGAATCTGATTTGATTACAGATGATGATTCGGATCCGATTGTTTTAAAGATGGAAGAAATCAAGAAAGCGAAGGATGCATTAGTAAAATATGAGGGACCCGTTCACCATGTTTTTTTTCATAGCTTGATTGTTTATCCGCAGCTGGCTTTCGATAACGTAGGTCATTCGGCACAAGGCTATAATATGTGGATGACAACGGTCAGTGAATTTAAAAAGATGCTGCCGCTTTTATATGAGCGAGGCTACATCTTATATCCGCTGGAAGCTTGCATCGAAGCGAATCCGGATAAGCAGGGAGAAGTTCAACTGAAAGATATCTATCTGCCGCCTGGGCGAATTCCTTTAGTTATATCGATTGATGATGTGAACTATTATGATTATATGAAACCGGATGGGTTTGCAAATCGTCTGGTTCTTGGAAAAGATGGAAAAATTTGGACGGAAGTCATTACGCCTGAAGGAGAAACCGTTTGCACAAGAGATGGAGATGTTATGCCGATTCTTGATGACTTTGTAGCTGAAAATCCTGGATTTTCTTGGCGTGGGGCAAAAGGGGTCATGGCATTGACTGGATATGAGGGTGCACTGGGTTACCGAATTACAGATGATCTTCCGGAGGAAGCAAAGTGGCAGGAAGAAGTAAAAGCCATTGCAGATGTGATGAAAGAGAATGGCTGGGCGTTTGCATGCCATAGCTACACACATAACAGTAAGTGGTTTCGAGAAGGAAAAGCTACGCTGAAACAAGTCATTTATGATACGGATCGCTGGAAAGAGAAAATTGAACCGTATATTGGAAAAACAGAAATTTACATATCACCATTTGGTTTTTCATGGAAAAATGACGACCCGAGATACCGTTATATTATTGAAAAGGGTGGATACCATTTATTTTGCCCTGTAGGGAATAGTCGTAAATTCATACTAAATGGCGACAATATTGTAATGCCAAGAATCAATTTGGACGGGTATACTATGAATGTAAGGCCGGGAGAGGTAGATACTTATTATTTTGATGTCAATCAGGTTATAAGTCCGGAAAGACCGTCTTTAAACTTATAAGGTTTTTATGAAATGAGAAAGGACTGTTAAATCAGTGGAGGTGAATGGAAAATGAAAAATAAAAAAATGAAAATGCTGAGCCTTTGTATATTCCTAGTGGTATTGGTATCTATGATTGTCGGATGTAAGGGAGCGGATACGAATGCAGAAGAAAAAATAAGCAGTGATTTAAAGTTGTATTATGTGAATGACGAATACGTAGCTACCGGAAATGAAGATTTAAATCAAATGAAGGAACCTTATGAGGTAACCATTCAAACCAAGCCAAAAGATGCGTATTTAGAGGCTGTTTCTAAACTAAAGGAAGCACCGCTGGATGGCTATGTTACTATGTTGAGTGAACAAATTATAATCCAAAGCGTAAAAGTAGAAGATGGAACTGCCTTTGTTGATCTTTCAAGTAAAAATTTAAGCGGAGGATCGATGGAGGAAGGACTTTTAGTGAACCAAATCGTTTTAACTTTATTGGATTCCTTTGATGACATCCAACAAGTGCAGTTTACTTTGGACGGTGGAGTAACGGAATCACTCATGGGACATGTAGATGTAAGTAAACCATTTACAGTTAGCGACACAGGGGATGGAAACAAAAAAGTAATGATTGTAGAATAATTAGGGGGATGTTTGAAATAATTGAAACGATTGATGCAATAGAATCATAGTTTAAAAGACGAAAGGGAGAATTCCATGAAAAACAGCAAAGCGTATTTCAGAGGGTGCTTGCTTGGAGGGGCGATAGGAGATGCTTATGGGTATCCTGTGGAATTTTTAAAGCTTGAGGAAATTCGAGAAGAATTTGGGATGGAAGGGATTACAGAACTCGTTTGTGACAAAGAATCTCAAAGGGCACTTTTTTCAGATGACACACAAATGACAACCTTCACCGTAGATGGATTGCTTTGGGCAGATGCAAGGGCAAAGGAGAAAGGAATTTACGCTTATACACCATGTATATTTTTTGCCTTTCAAAAATGGCTTTATACTCAGACGGGAAGTTTTGCGGATGAGACATATAAATTTTTATTAAAAGGAGAGATTCTTGACTGGGAGGGGTTGTTTACAAGAAGGGGACCTGGGACAACCAGTCTAGTGACGTTAGCTGGATGTATCCATGGGAAATACGGAACGATAAAAAATAGAATTAATAATAGTAAAGGATCAGGGGCGGTTATGCGTGCAGCCCCCATTGGATTATATTTCTATAATGATCCTAAGATGGCTTTTAAAATCGGCTGTGAAAGTGGAGCAATCACACATGGAAGCCCCAGCGGATATCTTCCGGCAGGATGCTTGGCTTTTATTATTTCTGGAATCATTCAAGGTAAAGAATTGGAACAGAGTGTTTTTGACGTATTTGCAGAATTAAGAGAGTATGAAAATTACGAAGAAACCTACGAGGTCTTAAAAAAAGCCGTTACACTAGCAAGAGACTCAAAGGATGGCATAGGGAGCAGTGAGCTTCGGCAGGCAGAACTTTCTGATCTGCATTCTTTAGGGGAAGGGTGGACCGGAGAGGAAGCACTGGCAATGGCTGTTTACTGTGCACTAAAACATTCTGATGATTTTAAAAAAGCGTTATGGCTTGCGGTCAATAACGATGGAAACAGTGATACAATAGGTGCGATTTGCGGGAATTTGTTAGGAGCTTATTTAGGAAGTTTGGAAATTCCCTTTTCATGGATTCAAAAAGTAGAACTTTCTGACTTAATGGTACATGGAGCTGATAAAATGTTGGAAGCGATTACATAGAAAAACTGTCTCAGAGAGACCTTCTATAATACGAACAAATAAGGATAGAATAGCTGTCGGGTTTATAAAAAGTAAACAAAGACAGCTTTTTATTTGATTTCGTAAATATGATTATGCTCTTTTCTTGAAAAAGCTTGCCATACTGGTATAATATAGTCAACAGTATTAAATAAATAAAGAGTGCGGAGCGAATTTTCCATTTTGAAAAAGGTAGAAACCGCTTTTATGTTAGGAGATTTTTTATGAAACAGAATGAAGTGAGAGACATTAATTTAGCACCGTTGGGGCGACAGAAAATTGAGTGGGTTCGAAATAATATGCCGCTTTTAAATGGCTTAGAGGAGCAGTTTAAAAAAGAAAAACCATTTGATGGAGTAAAGATATCCTTGTCAGTCCATTTGGAAGCGAAGACGGCTTATCTTTGCGAGGTTCTTGCAGCAGGAGGCGCGGAGATGTCCGTAACCGGAAGCAATGTATTATCAACACAAGACGAAATTGCTGCCGCTCTGGCTGTAACCGGAATGAAAGTATATGCTTATCATGGCGCTACTGCGGAGGAATATAATCGGCATATTGAAATGGCTTTGGAGCACGGCCCGAATATCGTTATTGATGACGGAAGCGATCTGATCAATATGCTTCACAATAAAAGAACTGACTTATTGAAAGATGTTTGGGGTGGCTGTGAAGAAACGACAACAGGTGTCATTCGCTTGAAGGCGATGGAAAAAGACGGTGCATTGAAGGTACCTATGGTTGCAGTAAACGATGCAAAATGCAAGCATATGTTTGATAATCGTTATGGAACAGGGCAGTCCGTATGGGACAGCATCATGCGTAATACCAATTTAATTATTGCAGGAAAAGAAGTGGTAGTCGGTGGTTACGGATGGTGTTCCAAAGGTATTGCAATGCGTGCAAAAGCATTGGGAGCACGGGTCATCGTTACAGAGGTTGATGCGGTTTCTGCCGTGGAGGCAGTTATGGATGGCTTTGAAGTTATGACGATGGAGAAGGCTGCACCGCGTGGTGACATCTTTGTTTCGGCAACAGGCTGTAATCAAGTCATTACAGTAAAATATATGCTCAATATGAAAGATCGTGCTATTTTAGCAAATGCAGGTCACTTCAACGTAGAAATTGATATGGAAGAGCTGGAAAGAAAAGCGGTTGCAAAGAAAGAAACTCGTCCAAACATCATGGGCTACTGGCTGGAAAATGGAAAGTGTGTCAATGTAATAGCAGAAGGTCGTTTGGTAAATATTGCGGCAGCAGACGGACATCCGGCTGAAATTATGGACATGAGCTTTGCAGTGCAGTGCTTGAGCGCAATGTATATTTTGGAAAATCGCGGGAAGCTGGAGAACAAAGTAATCGATGTTTCAAACGAGATTGATAATTTAGTTGCAGAGCGGAAATTAGCGGCATGGGGAATCCAAATTGATAAGCTGACTTCTCAGCAGGAAAAATACTTATCCAGCTGGAATTTATAGAGTTGGGACTGAAAGAAATTTACAAAAAAGAAGTAGGGCATTGCGTTTTGCAATGCCCTTTTTTTGCAAATTACCTGATACACGATGTAAGACTATCTTGTATAGCAATTGCAGAAAATGATAACCAGCAATAAGAAGAAAAATAATAAACTGGTATCAATACCCTCTCCGCGTAGGAGACCACATCCGTCTGACATTATTAATCACCTGCTTTTTTAATATTTTATATGTGTGTATTATAAAGTATTCGCAAATAGTCAAATGTGTGACTTAAAATAAAAAAAGGTTTTATGAAAAATAAAACCTTTTTTTTTATACTTTTATGAATTCATTTATTGCCCCATTTAGCCAATATCTTGAAAAGCTTGTGCAATACGACCTTGAACTTGTTTTAGACCCATAATTTGCTGGATTTCCCACAGATCAGGAGAATTGGTGCGTCCTGTGAGCGCTAGGCGGATCACGTTGCTTACATGTCCGACATGCCCCTTGTATTGATCTGGATTTTTCTTAAAGTCTTTTGGTTTAACCGCATAGCCTAAATCAGACGTAATGGTTCGAATTTTTTCAAACCAGTCTTCTTGACTGTCAGATTCATCATAAACTTGGAAGTAGCGGTTGAGAATTTCTTTTACATCCTTAAGAGGAACCTCTTTTGGATATTCATCTTCGATAATAAAATGCTCGTCAAAGAAATAACTGATAAAATGAAAAATCTGACGGCAGTAAATGAAATCTTTACGAGGTTTGTTACCTCCCCGGTCTATGGAAAGAATACGGAGCATTTGCTCTTCTTTTCCTGCCATCATTTCAGCAAGAGCCGGCTGGTAAGCTCTGGACCATTGCAGCAGGAAGAAAAAGATTTCTTCTGCACTTAATTTTGCCAGTACCTCCTTGCTGACATCATTCAATTTATCTAAATCAAAAAGCGTACCAGAATTACTCATTTTATCGGTAGTAAATTTAAACTCATCGATTTGCGCATCTGGATTTGCTAAACGAAATTCTTCAAAGTTTGAATTCAATATCGTAAGTAAATATTCTCTTACTGCAAACGGATGATAACCTTCTTGCTTATAATATTCCAAGGAAAGTTCGGGATCCTTTCTTTTTGAAAGCTTTCTTTTCGTTTCTCCATCCATTTTCATAAGAACGGTCGTATGGCAGTAAATTGGAAGAGACCATCCCAAAGCAGAAAATAAAGCGACATGAATCGGTAGAGAGGAAAGCCACTCTTCACCACGTACAACGTGCGTTGTACGCATGAAATGATCATCGACTACATGGGCAAAATGATAGGTAGGAATTCCTGTTCTTTTTAATATTACAACATCCTGATCATTTTCTGGCATTGTCAGTTCGCCTCGGATACCATCTATCACGGTAAAGTGACTGTCTGGATTTCCATTTGAACGGAAGCGTACGACATAAGGTTGTCCGGAAGAAATTCGATCGACGATTTCTTCAAACGTTAAATCTCTATGCTTTGCCCAAGTGCCGTAGATACCAGGGTTTAATTTTTGAGCTTCTTGTTTTAATCTAATTTCTGCGATTTCTCCCTCTGTTAGAAAACAAGGATAGGCTAAGCCTTTTGCAACTAAATGCTTTGCAAAGCACTGATAAAGTTCTCCGCGCTGGCTTTGGTAATACGGACCATAATCACCGGTTTCGCCGCCGATTCCAGCACCTTCATCAAAATGAACACCAAAATGATGCAGTGCATTGATCAGCATAGGAACAGCACCTTGTACTTCTCGTTTATCATCCGTATCTTCAATACGAAGAAAGAAGACACCGCCGCTCTGATGAGCAAGGCGTTCTCCTGCAAAGGCGCCATAAAGATTACCGAGGTGAATAAAACCAGTCGGGCTTGGACCAAGTCTCGTAACTTTTGCACCCTCAGGTAAGTTTCTTACGGGATAGATTGTTTCATAATCTTCAGGTGTTTTTTTGATCTGAGGAAATAGTAAATTTGCTAATTTGGTATAATCCATTTTTTCACTCCATTCTATATTGCGTTTCTGTTGATGCAAGATGGCTGCGGCAACAGGAATTTTGTACAATTAAAAAAATTATATAAAGAGATATAAACCTTGAATTGACTTAAACTTAAAAGATTTTAGACATACTCTAATTATTATATACTGGAAAAACTTATATTTCAATAAAAACAAATGCTGTAAAATGAATAAGGAAAGCCTCTTTGTCGATAAATAAGAAAATACTTTTTTGGTTAAAATAGATGTAGTTGGAAAAGGAGAGAAAAGATGAAGGCACAAAGGCTGGCAAAGGGGCTGCGCATCATTGCTCAGTTTGAAACGCCATCGTGGATCACGAGATATTTTGCGTATAAAGCAGCGGAACTTTTGGAAAGACAGGCAGATGAAATAGAAGAAATGAAAAATACGATACAGCCAGTTCGCTGCGGAGAATGTGCCAGAAGAGCAATTTGCATTTTCTGGGATTTTCGATATCAAAAAAATAATTATATGGATTACCATGATTTTTGCAGCAAAGGTACGCGCTGAAGAAAAATGAGATTTAAAAAAAATTACTTCTATTAATCAATCATTGGTTCCTTTTAGGTATAAAAAAACGCCTGCGGTTAAACAGGCGTGAGTATTTATAATTTAATTAATAACATCTACGGCAGCAGCACCAGTAACATTTACAGCAACAACAGCAACAGCAACGGCAACGAGTGCGGCGACACCAGTAACGAGAGCAACACATAATCGCACCTCCCTTCGCTGGGTTACTAACATAATATGTATGGTAATATAAAAAAGTGATTTTTATTATGGATATATTTACCTTTTTCATGAAGAATCGATAATTATGATTAAAATAAGGTCTGGTGGTAATAAAAAAAGAGGCACACAAACAACATGTTCCTCTTTTTCACTTTATTTTATGTTATAAAAGACATCTATGCATGATCTTTTTCTAGTTACTAAATGCATCTGACATTTCTGTTGCGAATTCGATCATTCCGCCAGTCAGTGCGTTTATAATTTCTGTGTTATCTTCAAAATCATCGATCTTCCATCCATCTTCTGTTTTTGTAAGATTTATCTGGGCTGTTTTTTCATAGTCAAAAGTAGCGTCGTTTAAATGCTCGGACAGCGTATTTTCCATCAGTTTATTCATTTCTTCATCCGAAACATCTGAAAAAATCATGGAAAGCGCTTTTTGAAAATAATCCGAAACAGCGTTCGTAAAAGCTACTTTAAAGTTATATGTTTTTACGCTAACATCAACTGTAGCCTTATCTCCATCAATCTTTTCGTTTGAAAGGGTATATTCAAAGGCTAATAGCTTCTCTTTTATTGTTGACATGAATTCCTCACTGAGGGATTCGGTATCAACACCTGTGGAGTTAAAGAAGTTCGACAATTCGGTATCGCCAGAATAGAGTTCTGAAATAGTTGCGGTATCGTTTTTCTTGAGTGTGTCCATATAGGAATTGACGACATCAGTCGGAGTTGGATCCACCCCACAGGCAACAATGGATAAGCACAAAATAACTGCGAGTAAAATGGTAGTTAATTTTCTCATATTTTCCTCCAAATTTTTTAAAATAACTAAAATATTGTTCAATATAGATTCATATAGAATGAGTACTAGATTATGATAAATACTTTTTTTAATAGAGTAATCCACTGAAAATAAATCTAATAAAACCTTTTTTCGAGTGGGAATTACGAGATGTGTGTGCTTAATAGGTGCATTTAAGCAGTGGAACAATGAAATATAACAAATAATATAAAAAACTAAAAGCTGAATATCGTGTTGCATTTGTTTGAAAATGGCATCATTTTATGCAACATGTTTTAATTTTTGATTAAATATTTCAAAAGTCCAACCGTTGAAAAGCAAAGAAAAACCGCTATTTATAGCGGTTATCTGCTTGGTATCCCGTAGGGGAGTCGAACCCCTGATTCCACCGTGAGAGGGTGGCGTCTTGACCACTTGACCAACAGGACACATCCTTTTTAAATTATCTGTATCAGACTTTAACTATTATAATCGTTTTTCTTTTATTTGTCTATGGTATTTTTAGAAGTTTTTTGATAAAATGTGTAATAACATCTTTTTCGTATTAACTTTTTCATGACGGAAAGGATAGGGAAATCATTGAAAAAGGAGATGAAATACATGAATCAGTATAAAAGTACAAGAGGCAGTGCTGAAACGAAAACAGCGGCACAAGCGATTATCAAGGGGATTGCAGAAGATAAAGGTTTGTTCGTTCCTGAGCTTTTTCCTAAGCTTTCCGAAAAACCGGAGGATTTCGTTTCCTTAGATTATAGAGAAGTTGCTTACCGTGTATTATCTAAATTTTTAGATGATTATACAGAAGAGGAATTGAGATACTGCATTGATTCTGCTTATGATGATAAATTTGAAGCGGAAGAAGTGGTTCCGTTAAAAAAAGGCGGGGAGGCATATTTTCTTGAGCTTTACCATGGAAAGACTGCTGCCTTTAAAGATATGGCGCTTTCTATTTTGCCTTATTTATTGACAACTGCAATGAA
Organism: Sinanaerobacter sp. ZZT-01; assembly: GCF_035621135.1. Taxonomy (NCBI): domain Bacteria; kingdom Bacillati; phylum Bacillota; class Clostridia; order Peptostreptococcales; family Anaerovoracaceae; genus Sinanaerobacter; species Sinanaerobacter sp. ZZT-01. The sequence goes on along the minus strand of NZ_CP141728.1, from coordinate 642,634 downwards.
AAAAGAAAAGGAAGACAATAAAATTGTAATTTTAACGGCAACCTCTGGAGATACAGGAAAAGCAGCATTAGAAGGATTTGCAGATGTTTCCGGGACTGAAATTGTCGTATTTTATCCAAGTGAAGGGGTGAGCCAGGTGCAGGAGCGGCAGATGATTACTCAGCAAGGCGAAAACACCCATGTTTATGCAATTCGAGGTAATTTTGACGATGCCCAGACTGGTGTAAAGAAAATTTTTAGTGATAAGGCTTTTTCAGAAGAACTGGAGAAGATGGGGTGTAAATTCTCATCTGCTAATTCCATCAACATTGGTCGATTAGTTCCTCAGGTAGCTTATTATGTATGGGCTTACGTACAATTGATAAAACAGGGGGTACTGCAGGCAGGGGAACCGATGAATGTGGTTGTACCGACAGGAAATTTTGGAAATATACTGGCTGGCTATTATGCAAAACAGATGGGCATTCCGATTCATAAATTCCTTTGTGCATCCAATGAAAATAAAGTACTGACTGACTTTATCAATACAGGGATTTACGATATTCAAAGAGATTTTCATATTACAAATTCACCCTCAATGGACATCCTTATTTCCAGCAATTTGGAACGCTTACTTTACCATTTGTCAGGTGGCAACGGAGCAGAGATCAAAGAGTTGATGGAAAACTTGGAGAAAAATAAAAAATACGAGGTAAGCAGTACAATCAAAGAAGGATTGGCTGATTTTTATGCCGGCTTTGCTACAGAAGAGGAAACGAAAAAAGCAATCGGTGATTTGTATGCACAAGATCATTATTTAATGGATACGCATACAGCAGTTGCATATAAAGTATACGAGGACTATCGAAAGGAAACAGGAGATAATACGCCAACGGTTATCGTCTCAACTGCCAGTGCTTATAAGTTTGCAGATAGTGTTGCAGATGCAATCGGTTTACCGAAATTTGCAGATGGTTTTGCATATATCAATGCACTGAATGCAAAAACCGGAGTCCGTGTGCCAAAAGGACTTACTGGCTTAGAGAACAAACAAGTACGGCATACAGGTGTGGTAGATAAAGATGCACTTTCGGAAGCAGTAAGGGAATCTCTTAAATAAATCGAAGATGAAAAGTAATAAATAAAAGTGAAGAGCAAAGCCGATTAAGAAATAAGGTTTTGCTCTTTTTATGATTACATAGGAAATAGCCTCCTACTTTTCTAGTACAGCGTAGAATAAAAAATTGATTGTACATTCTTATGACAGTAAAAAACCATAAGAATTTGTATATTCGATAAACTATAATATGCTAAAATTTAGTAAGTACAGTTTCGATTCGATCAATTGCCAGATCTATTTCTTCTTCGGAAACCGTTAATGGAGGGAGAATGCGTATCGTCTCATTACTGCTTCCTGCAAGCAGAAGTTTTTGCTCCATACATTTCCTGATAATTTCTTTTGAAGAATGTTTCATCTGCATTCCGATCAGCAATCCTTTTCCCCGAACCTCTTCAATCATTGGATACGTTTCTTGTAATCTCTTTAGTTTAGTAATAAAGTAGGTACTTTTTGCCGGAACATCAGAAAGTAAATCTTTATTAATCAGCTGTTCTAATATCGTAAGTCCACATGCGCATGCCAACGGGTTTCCGCCGAAAGTACTGCCGTGATCTCCTGCTTCAATACAATTGACAGCTCTTTTAGAAGCGATAACAGCTCCAATTGGAAAACCACCTCCCAGACCTTTCGCAATTGAAAGCAAGTCGGGCTTCACATCAAAATACTGGTGGGCAAAAAGCTTGCCGCTTCTTCCCATTCCACATTGCACTTCGTCGAAAATAAGAAGCGCATGGTATTGATTACAAAGTTGCTGTATTCCCTTTATGAACGATTCTGTTGCTGGTATGACACCGCTTTCACCTTGAATCGGTTCTAATATAATGGCAGCAACAGAGTCGTTCATCTGTTCACGAACACTTGCAAGATCATTAAAAATAACTTCTTGGACATTTTCAAGAAGCGGTCGGAAATTCTTCTGATATTTCTCCTGACCCGTAATCGATAGAGAACCCATTGTCCGCCCGTGAAAAGAATTTTTCATATAGAGGATTTTGTTTTTATTTGGAGCAATCTGTGTTCCATATTTTCGTGCAATCTTTATTACAGCTTCATTTGCTTCTGTTCCGCTGTTGCAGAAGAATACTTGATCGAGATTGCTGAGGTCTCGAAGTCGCTTTGCTAGATTCAAAACCGTATCATTCCAAAAATAATTTGAAATATTTATTAAAGTGTTACTTTGTTTTTGAATGGTTTCAACTAATGCAGGATGACAGTGTCCTAAAGTATTGACTGCGATTCCGGATATAAAATCCAGGTAGGGATTGCCGTTGTCATCGTAAAGCCAAGATCCTTTGCCGGAATGAAAAGTCAAATCATATTTGGAATAAAAAGGTATAAAATAATTATTTTTCATAGGCAGCTCCATTTCCATCTATTCGTTACATAAAGAATTTTAATTTTAAGAGACACTATAAAACAGATAAAATGATTCGTCAATCATTCTTTTATAAAAACATTAAAAAAATATGTCCTTTTATAGAAAAAGAGAAAATATTAAAAAACTTTAAAAAAGGGGGTTGATTTTTTTCTGAATACCAAGTAAACTAGCAACATTAATGTTGATAGAGGTGCGAAGCAAAAGAAGATGTAAGTCGCCGGCGGGCAATGATTTACATTGGAGGTATCCTTCGCCGAACTGCAGGTTTAGGCATAAATCTGTGGTGGGCTTATAGTTAATAGCTATAAGACTGTCTACGAAAGTAGTTGTGCTATCCTTAATGACCGTAATTTTGATATTTTACGATTTTATATCGTTGATTCAAAAATTTAACGTCAACAAGGGATACCTTGTTGATTTTTTTTTACACTTATGGTTTAGGGGGACAACAATGATAACATGATAAATGATAAGGAGTGAGATTATGAGAAGATTTACTGGATCAATGGTTGCTTTGATTACGCCGTTTCATGAGGATGGAAGTGTGAATTTTGAGAAACTGACAGAGTTGGTGGAATGGCATGTTGCAATGAAAAGTGATGGAATTGTTGTATTGGGAACGACGGCAGAGTCACCATCATTAAATGCGAAAGAAAAAGAAGAAATTGTAAAAAAGGTAATTGAAGCGGCGGATGGGCGAGTACCAATTATTGTAGGGAGCGGTTCCAATAATACGATGCAGGCAAAGGAGGATAGTTTAAAATATGAATCCTTAGGAGCAGATGGACTTCTTGTGATTACTCCTTATTATAATAAAACGAATCAGCCGGGAATGGTAAAGCATTTTACTGCAATTGCAGATGTAGTCTCAACGCCTGTCATTCTGTATAATGTACCTGGTAGAACGGGATGTTCCTTAAGTGTGGAAGCGGTAGAAATTCTGAGCAAGCATAAAAACATTGTAGGAATTAAAGAGGCAAGCGGAGACATTGGATTTGTAAGCTGCATATCTAAATTTATTAACTCACACTTTTCCGTATACTCGGGTAATGATGATATGATTGTTCCGATTTTATCGCTCGGAGGGGCAGGTGTAATTTCAGTATTAGCTAATATTTTACCACTGGAGACACATCAAATTGTGACTTCATTTTTAGAGGGAAATCTTGAATTTTCCAGGAAGATGCAGCTGAAATATATGGATTTGATCCAAGCTTTATTTATTGAAACAAATCCGATTCCAATTAAGGAAGCTATGAATCATCATGGAATGGATGTTGGAGGGTATCGGCTCCCACTTTGTAGTATGGAAAAAGACTCACGAGAAAAACTGCAAAAAATAATGAATATACTTGATTTAGAAAAGGAGGTATCATGAGTAACAAAAAAGTAAGAGACCAAGTAAAAACAGTGATTGTTGGTGCAGGAAGAACGGGAAAAGAAGTTAGGAAGAAAGTTGACGAAGCGGAAGATATGGAGTTGATCGGGGTAGTGACAAGACATGGAGCGGATGAAAAATGCCTTGACTCGTTAGCAGAACTGGAGGAAATACCGGAGGTCATTATCGATTTCAGCAAGCCAGAACGCTTGGATGAAATTCTCCACTATGCAGAATCAAACAGTATCCCGCTGATATTAGGAACGACTGCGTATAGTGAAGAACAAAAAAATATGATTTATAAATTATCGGAAAAGATTCCAATTGTCTACACATCAAATTTTTCATTAGGGATTACTGTTTTGAAGCAGGTGCTGAAACAGATTACTCCGATTCTGAAAGAAGAATTTGATATTGAGGTAGAGGAAATGCATCATAGTGCAAAGCTGGATTCACCAAGCGGTACCACAAAAATGCTCTTAGAGACATTAAATAAAGAGCAGGAATATAAACTGGTTTACGGAAGAAACGGGAATGAAAGACGCGGGAAGGAAATTGGCGTACATTCGTTGCGGGGAGGCACAGTTGCAGGGCAGCACAATATCGTTTACGCCGGGGAAGATGAATTGCTGCAAATCTCTCATCAAGCACATTCCAATTCCATCTTTGCAAAAGGCGCAGTAAAGGCAGCAAAATTTATTCTGCAAAAAAGGAATGGGATATACGATATGAGTGACGTTTTATTTGAAAGGAAAGGATCATAAATGGAAGCAAGCAGAATTATAAAATTTATTCAAGAATCAAAAAAGAAAACGCCGGTTAAGGTATACTTAAAGGAAAGAAAGAAAGAAGCATGTGAGAGAATCACTTTTTCAAAGTGTCAGGTATTCGGACTGGAAGATCGTATTATTTTCGGCGATTGGGAAGAAATCGCACCGATATTGGAAAAAAATTGTGACCGGATTGATGAATTGGTAATAGAAAATGATTGCCGTAATTCTGCAATTGCTTTATTGGATAAAAAAAATATTAATGCACGCATTGAGCCGGGGGCAGTGATTCGTGACCAGGTGCAAATTGGAGATCATGCTGTTATTATGATGGGAGCGGTGATCAACATTGGAGCTCAGGTTGGAGAGGGTACGATGGTGGATATGAATGCGGTGCTTGGTGGTCGTGCAATGATTGGACGAAATTGTCACATAGGAGCAGGTGCGGTCATTGCGGGAGTAATTGAACCGCCAAGCGCAATTCCGGTTATGATCGAAGACGGTGTTGTGGTCGGTGCAAACGCAGTCGTTTTAGAAGGCGTACACGTCGGAAGAGGAGCTGTTATAGCGGCTGGATCTGTCGTAGTAGAAGACGTTCCTGAAAATATGGTTGTTGCAGGTGTACCTGGAAGAATTATAAAAAGCAAAGACGAAAAATCCATCAAGAAGACAGAGTTTGTTCATGCACTGAGAAGCCTTTAAAAAAATAAGACGGAAAGGTTTGATTTACATCCTTTCCGATTTTTTCTTATTATCATATTTTTTAGACTGTAAGCGTAAAAACATCTATCACTTGCATATTTTTACAGAAGTATCTTTATTTTAGGTTTTCCGGTCCAAAGGTTTGGGGTTGTCCATCCGGAACATCCATGTCATTTGCAAGGTGTAAACAGTCGATTACATAGAAGACCAGGCTGAGTACCATGCCAACGATGGTGGCTAGTGCCATTCCTTTTAGTTGAACTTCACCGATTTGAATAAATGCACCGGAAAGACCAGTAACAAATACAACGGAGGAAAGTGCCAGATTTCTGGAGCGGTCATAGTTGACTCGTTCATCAACTAAGAGACGAAGACCGGAGGCTGCGATCATACCGTAAAGCAGGAAGCTGATTCCACCCATGACCGGAGTTGGGATTGTCTGAATTGCACCGGCTACTTTGCCGATGAAAGCTAAGCAGATAGAAAAGATACCAGCGCCGCCGATTACGTAAACGCTGTAGACCTTTGTCATGGCCATAACACCGATATTTTCACCATAAGTAGTTGTAGGAACGGAGCCGCAGAAGCCGGATAACATGGTAGAAAGACCATCTCCAAGCAGTGTTCGGTGCAAGCCCGGTTCTTTGATTAAGTCTTTTCCAACAATTTTACCGGTTACGAGCTGGTGCCCAATGTGTTCTGAAACAACAACCAGAGTTGCAGGCAGGATAATCATAATTGCGCTCAGATTAAATGCCGGGCTCTGGAAATTCGGCAATGCAAACATAGAAGCGGTTTTCATTGGAGTAAAATCGATGATGCCGATAAAGTAGGAGGCGGTATAACCAACGATAATGGCGATCAGTATAGGAATGGCAGCAAAGAATTTACGGAATAACACTGATCCGAAGACTGCGGTTCCTAAGGTGATGATGAACACCGCAACAAATCTTGGATCAATTTCAGTGTAGCCATTTTCGGGATCTAAAATTAAACCTCCCATTCCAGCTGCGGTACCGGCTAGCTCTAATCCAATTAATGCAATGACGGGACCCATTGCAGCAGGCGGTAAAAGTATGTTAATCCACTTTGTTCCAAAGAATTTTATAATAATTGCGGCTATACAAAAAAGGCCTCCGGATATAATGAAACCGCCTAAAGCGTATTCAAATCCGAGGTCTGGATTAGCCATAATCAGTAAAGTTGGCGAAATAAAAGCAAAGCTGGAACCTAAGAAGGCTGGCGCTTTGCCTTGTGTAATCACTATAAATAACAGAGTACCGATACCATTCATCAATAGTACGATGGCGGGGTTGAGACCGAATATTGCCGGAACTAATACGGATGCACTAAACATTGCAAATAAATGCTGAATGCTAAGAGGAATACCCTGTGCCAGTGGGACTCGCTCTTCTACTTGGATGACTTTTCTTATTTCGCTCATATTTTTCTCCTTTTTCTCTCATTAACTCAAACTTGAAATATAATATCACCAGTTGAATAAAAATGCAAGAGAAAAAATAAAAAATTACTAAAGCGTATTTTGCTATTTAGTAAAAAAATAATGGTTTTTAGACACAATAAAAAAGCAAACGAAAATAAAACGCTTGCTTTCCGATTTTTTGAATTTTTAATTAGAAACAAGGACAGAGACAATCCGTACAAATGTAGCATTGCAAAAGCTTGCAGAGCATGTCGTCATTTCGGTTGTAGCCTCTTCCGTAAGAAGCGTTGCGATAGGCTGGTCCGGCATTTACAATTGTATTTAGCGCACGTTGATATTCAAAATTATTTGGGTCCATAGATACAGCCGTTTTAATTTTAGCGGAGGCATCATCGTACCAGCCTTTTCGATAAGAAAGAATACCACTTAAAAAGAACCATTCGGCATTTCGATTTGAAATTTGTGCAAGCATCTGTTCTGCAGCCGGTAGGTTACCTAGATCTAAATATCGGCGGACCTCCATAAATTCTTGTGTCGGGCGGGTGCTTTGTCCTCCTGCGCTTTGATAGGAAGTGCTATTGTTAAAATTGTTAGAGTTCGCATTTTTTGCCAGTGCATCATATGCTTCATTAATTTCCTGAAGCTTCTCTTGTGCCAAATCAGCTAGCGGATTGTTTTGGTAGCGGTCCGGATGGTATTTTTTTACAAGCTCTTTATAAGCAGTTTTGATTTCATCTTGAGAGGCATTTTGACTGACTCCCAGTACCTCATAGGGATTCTTCATGTTTGGTGTTTCCTTTCTGCAATACCTTGTCCGTTTGATGAAGCAAACCAAGGTATATGATATTTTCCAAAATTCCTTTATTTTGTTTTAATTCTAAAAGCGCCAGAGCTTTACTAATTTCTGATAAATATTGAAGTAAATTAAATTCCACTTGCTTTTCAATACGTATTTTAAATGCAGGAAGACTTTCCGCTCCTTTTTTATAGGAGAAACGACTAAAAAGGGGATTATAAACATTTTTTGTTTCATCTTTTTCTAAATCATCAAAGGCATCAATCAGATAAATCCATTTTCCAAGATGATACCCGATTTGCTTTAGAATCAAACGATCGGATTCTTTTACAATCAGGTGATTCTCAGAAAAAAGAATTTCTGTTATTTTTGCAAACGGTTCTGCGACTTGATCGAGACTGGCGCAGTTTTGCTTTTCCAGATCAGCAAGTTGTGATAAATGTGCTTCGATTTTTTGACAGCGTTCTGCTTCTGAATGAAAAAGTTTATGAAGCAAAGGCTTTGCAATTGCTTGTCCAAAAGCAGCTAAAAGGTTTTTTTCATCAGAATAATCGTCTTTCAGTTTATAATATGCCAAAAGCAGCATCGTATCAGCTGCATAGTCAATTGCATCGCTGTTACGCATAATATTCTTTTTTTTAATAGGGTGAACAAGGCAGTGTTCTTTCTGGATTATTGGTCTTTCTTCAACAATGGCAGATAAGAGCATAGCTAGAAAAACAGCATCATAATTCAGAGCAAGCCTCGGGATTTGACCATAGCGGCGCCCAATTGATTTACAGATTCCACAGTAATAAGCACTGTAGATATCATACTCATACATTTTGAGTTCGGATTTTTCTGCTATAACATAGCCCTGCATGTAAAATCTCCCTTAAAAAATAGTAGAATATATTATATCATATAATTTGTCGGTTTTTGTGATAAAAATGTGAGCATGTCATAAAGAAATTTAATTTTTTAAAGTGTATGTGTTTTTTTTTACTTATTTTGTTTAATTGGAAAATATATATTACATGAAAAGAGTCGTGTGCTTAATTTTAGAGGAGAGTAAATATGACGGGACGTTGTCTTGTTTTGGTGCTACAATAAAAATAAAAGCTGCGTATGGAGTATATGGAGGAAGTATGATGCTTGAAAGAATACCAAGCGAAGAAGAAATGACGGCATTAATTGGAGAATCTCTATTTTATATCTGGTTAAAGATGACAGAGTTGATAGAGTCTAGGTATGAAATGGAGCGTCTTTGGAATCGAGGCGGGAAAAAATGGATGTATGAATATAAGTACCGTAGAGGAGGTAAATCCTTGTGCGCCTTATATGCAAAAGAAAATGTGATTGGGTTTATGATTATTTTCGGAAAGAATGAAAGAGCTAAATTCGAAGAAAATAGAGGCGATTACTCAATAGAAGTACAGAGAGTTTACGATGAATCTACCACTTACCATGATGGAAAATGGATGATGTTTGAATTAATGGATACATCACTATTACCTGATATGGAAAAGTTATTACGAATCAAGAGAAAACCGAATAAAAAATAGTAAATCTTATTCCAATCAACGGGATAATCGAATAGAAAAAATTAAAACTGGGTATGCTTACAAATATAAAAGTTTTATATCGGAGGTAAGCGAATGGAAATCAGCACACAGGATCGTTTAAAGAAAACGTTGTTGGATACCCAAGAGCGGGTACGTGATTTTATGCATTTTTCAGATGAAATGCAGGATAATGAAATGGGAGATTTTTTTCGTCAATATGCTTTGACAGAGGCAGAACATGCTAGAAAACTTCAAGAGTATATTGAAATAAATCAATGAGATTGTAAAAAAAATAGGCGTCGAAAAAGGCGTCTATTTTTTATATCTTTTTTATAAGGAAGTAATTGTTTTACAACTTTACATGGCGAGTGACTTATTGTTTCACACGTCTTGCGAGCTTAACAGGATTAAAGTCTATAATAAAAGCGTCTGCCATTTAGGCAGACGCAAAATCTCTAACTTGAACAGCGGCGGCAGCAGCACCAGCAGCAACGATGGCAACAACAGCAACATCTTGTTGAAGTACCGGCTACACTGTTAGAACTGCACCTATTTGTCGAAGTACCAGCTACACTGTTAGAGCAACCGCACCTATTTGTCGAAGTACCAGCTACACTGTTAGAGCAACCGCACCTATTTGTTGAAGTACCGGCTACACTGTTAGAACTGCACCTATTTGTCGAAGTACCAGCTACACTGTTAGAGCAACCGCAGCTGCTTGTTGTGGCTCTGGCTACATTGTTATTAGAATTACAACACATATAATTAGACCTCCTCTGGTCACTGCTATTGTATTAAAAAGGGTTAAGATTTGTTACGATAAAGGCGAAAATATATTTATAAATTTAATTAATTATTTTAGATAACAGCCTTGCACTTGCATAAGACGAGTGGTGCAATCCTGATTACAACCAAAGACTTTATGGTTATTTATACACGTTTCGATTCCGGAGATGGAAGCACAATTATGACGAAGAAAACAAAATTATGCGTGAGCATTTGTCGGACATAGCGAACGAAGAGTACAAAGTCGCATTTAGCACATATAATAACTATGTAATAGAATGCAAGGCTAGAGCTTATACAGAAGTATATGGTAATTAAATAACCATCTTAAACAGCACGCTCGATTGCGTGTTTTTAGTTGCAAGAAAGAGGATAGCTATATGAGTTTATTTGAAATTGATGGTGCTTGCATCAAGCAAAGAGAATACGTTAATATTCCTGCGTGGCACAATAAAGGGTATACAGGGGAAGGCATTACAGTATTTTGTGATGACACAAAAACGCAGCATCATGCGGAAAAAGTAGCGGATATCATGCAGATAATTTTGCCGAAAGCAAGAGTTTTGACGGGTAATATTGGATACACAATCAAAGATGGTATTATAAAATCAGCAAGAATCTCTTGCACTCAAACAGGTGAAATATTAGCTTTTGATGAGTTCATTGAGAAATATGATATATCTTCTATCAATAATTCAAAAGGTGGAAATAAAGGAATCTACAATATGCCAGAATCCATCTTTATGGCAGAAAAAATTAAAGAATATAATCTATTGCTTACCGGAGCGGCAGGAAATATAAATGAGGGATACATTGAAAACGTTTATCTCGGAGCAGCAATTATTGTAGGTTCTGCAAATCTTATAAACAATAGACCGGTATACGGGATGAAAGCAATCGGTGAAGGGATTGACTTCGTTATGTTTCGCGGGTGGGAATCCGGCACAAGTTTTTCAGCACCGTTTTTAAATGCAATGGGTTGTTTGTTAAGATGTAAGTATGGCCGACAATTAACACAAAATCAAATATATAGTTATTTTAAAAATCACAGTAAAGACATGAGGACTGAGGAAAAAGATGTTTATACCGGATGGGGGTTGCCTATTATGGGAGATGCACAAACAGTAATTAAAATGCAGTTAGGGAAGAAAGTAATGACTGTTGACAATTGCAAAATAGAAATAGATCAAGAACCAATGCAAATCAAGAAAACAAACAGAACGGTTGTACCGATCCGTGCAATCGCAGAGGCTTTCGGAGCAGAAGTTATATGGGATGAAAAAACAAAGACAGTTACAATTATTAAATAGAAGCTGAGGAAAGTGAAATCGGTTTTTTAGTTTTTCCACCATTTTTCCACCAACATCATAGAAAAATAAAAAAACCGTTGAAATTTCAACGGTTTTTTGGCGGAGGACATGGGACTCGAACCCACGGGGCTGTTACACCTTACTCGCTTTCCAGGCGAGCTCCTTAGCCACTCGGTCAATCCTCCAAAAGTTGCTTTTTGATTTGTACTAAGCAGCGTACCTTTAATAATATAACGTATTTCGCCAAAAATTGCAACAACTATTTTTGTAATTTCAAAATTTATCGGACAGCCTTTGCATACATTGTATGGGAGGGCGTATTTATGAACATTAGGATAAAAAGAAGCTATGCATCGAGAAAACATAGACCAAGGCTGTATTCCAACAGAAATCAGGCAAGACTACTCGCGTATCTTGTTTTGCTGGGTTTTATTATCGGAGCATTACTGTACATCGTTGAATCACGAAATGAGCAGAAATTTCATGAAGTACATGAAGGGGTTGGAACATTTGATGTAATAGACGGGCTAGAAGTGCATGAAGAAGTTGCAGGTGCCTATAAGATTGATGCGCTGCTGCCTCAAGTGGTCTCTGATTTAAAAGATGCAACGAATGTAGGTGCGGAAATTGCTGCTGATTTTTACTATATATACGATCGGAATCAGGCTAACGTGGCAGAGGCATTTAGTGGATGGAAGAGCCCCGTAATCGAAGTTTCTTATGAAGTGAAAAGAAAAAATAAGATTCATGAAATAATAATTGCAACAAATGTTTCATCAATCTATGCTTATGAGCCTCTTACAATTGTCAGACATTACTACTACAATGAAAAGAAGCAGAAGGTATTGGAATCAAAAATTGAATATAAAAAATAAAACTCCTCGCGATACAATAAAACGGTGGTCTAACGACTACAATTTAAAGATCGAGAGGAGCTTTAAACAGGACTATTCACAAATTACGGCCGTTCCGGAAGCTGTAACCATAAGCATTCCATTATCGGATCCGAGTACCTCATAATCAATATCGACACCGACAACCGCATTTGCGCCTATTTCAAGGGCTCTTTGCTCCATTTCTTTCAGCGCATTTAGTCTTGCACGAATCAGTTCATCCTCATAACTATTGGAACGCCCTCCAAAAATATTGGATAAGCCCGCAGCAATATCTTTTAACAAATTGACACCGGAAACAATTTCTCCAAACACAATCCCTTTATATTGCGTAATTCGTTTCCCGTCAATGCTGGGTGTTGTTGTTATAATCATATTGATCCCCCTTTAAATTAAGCTTGAGTGAAAATAATTTCTAAATTTACAATACGCTATTCTTTTTTTCATGTCAAGAAAAAGCAACATATACGAGAATTGGTCGAAGAAACTTAGGTTCTAAAATCTAAAAAGATATCGTAAAATGGAGAGGGGGATTGTATAAGATGAAATATTTAAAAAAAAAGGTTATTCAAAACTGCATGAAGCGACTTGGTTCTGCCATACTTTGTATGGGTATTATTTTTGCGGGAATACTACTTTCATCTTGTCAATGTAAAACGTTATCGATTTCGCCCGATAATGTGGAAGCATCTAATGTAATTGTAGAATACGAGCGGCATGAAGATCTAAATGGCATTTATCGAATTGACATCGTGATTCCCAAGGTGGATGCAGCAGGGGAAGCGGCAAAAACGCTAAATGAAACAATCCATAGTGAATTCATGGATTATTATAGATTGAATGCGGAAAACGCCAATGAAATTTTGGGAGGATGGAAATATCCTCAAATCAATATTTCCTATAAAGTAATTCGATTAGAGCAGATGTGTGCGATTAGTGTCATTACTGAAATTCATTCAGAAGAAGATCAAGGAAAAGAGCTTTCTGTTCGAAATTATTATTATGATGAAATAGAAAAAGAAATATTAAGTATGGAAGAATATCTAAAAAAAGTTGGACTGACGGCTGAAGATATAACACAAGCATTTATTAGTGGTATTGGACGGGATTACCATTTGGAGCAAGTAGAATTTTCTAGTTTGCAAAACCATTTTTATATTAATGGGGAGAAAGAACCTGTTTTTTGTGTATCAGATTAAATGATGTTTTTTTAAAATAAGAATTTTCAATCTGGTTAACCTAAATGGGTAAAGTTAAAAACGATGGAGGTAGAAGATGAAATTTAATTACCATCCGGACATAACAAAGAAACAACATACGTGTGTCTGTATTGGCACTATTTTTATGATGCTATTTCAATTATACAAATCACAAAAGAACGTAAAGCATTTTTGTAAAGCATTGAAAATAAGTGAAGAGCGATTTCGAATTGTTTCAAGCCATACAGATAATATTGTGTTTGACTACGATGTCAAAAAAAAGCGGATGTACCATTGTGATCCGAGTATCCTGCGGTATGGTGTTAATACGAAAATTGAAAACGTACCGGAGAGTCTGATTGAAAAAGGAATTATTTCACCAGATTATGCGAAGGAATTTTGCCAAATCTTTTATGACATTGCGGCGGGTGCACCCAAAGCCTCTTGTGTTGTGAAGTCCAATTTATGTGACCATACGCATCGTTGGGATAAAATTATTTTAACAAATGTATTTGATGATATGGGAAAACCCATTCGCACGATAGGAATACTCTCAAATGTAACGGAACAAAAGGAAGCTGAAATTCGATTTATTCAAGAAGAGCAATACCGTAAAGCGATATGTGAGAAATCTATATTGAGCTATGAGTTTTATTTAAAAAAGGATCAAATTATCAATGGAAATGCTTATTGGAAAAAATATTTAGAAAAGGCAGAGACGAACCGCTATTCCGCTGTCCTCGAATATGCAGTTGCGCATAATGTCTTCGCAGAAGACCGGCAAAAAGTATACGAGACATTTCAATTATGTAATCTTTTGGAGATCTATAGTCAAGGACAAAGCAATATAGAGTTAGAATACCGTAGAATTAAAGAAGATGGAACCATTTCTTGGGTAAATTGCACGATGCACTTATATCGTGATTTTAAAAATAATGAAATAAAAGGGTTTGCTTATGTAAAAGATATTGATAATGAGAGAAAAGAAACCCTGCACTTGAAAGAAAAGGCACGTAAAGATTCACTAACCGGACTTTATAATCGAGCAGAAGCAGAGAGATTAATTGGAGAAATTTTGACATCAACAAAAAAGAAGAATATGATTCACGCTTTTCTGATTATTGATTTAGATGATTTTAAGGGAACGAATGATCAATATGGTCATATTGCCGGAGATACTGCTTTAAGCGAGATCGCAATTAAGATGAAAAAAGTATTTCGCAAAACAGATATATTAGGTCGACTTGGTGGAGATGAATTTGTTGCTTTTTTGAAAGATATAGGTGATTTTAAACGGATTGAAAGTAAAGTAAAAAGTCTTTGCAATTTACAGATTGATTTAGGAGAAAACCAGGGAGGTGTACTGGAAATCTTTAGTACAGTTGGAGTTGCCATGGCTTTTGAACAGGGCACCAGCTTCATGGATTTATATGATAAAGCAGACAAAGCGTTGTATTTCGCTAAAAACCAGGGAAAAGCGAGATATGCATGCTATGATGAAGCCCTTTTTCTTTATGAGCATGAATAAAAACGGTGACGTTACTAATTAGATCGTAAGTTCACCGCGAAGATTTTCTTGCATTTTAGCTTCGATTTCTATCTTTGAATAGCCTTTACTGATCAGATAATAGAGCTTTGTAACAGTAGCTTCTACAGTCATATCATATGCACTTACGACACCATTTTTTTGAAGCGGAAGGCTGGACTCATAGTCACCGATTCGTGCAGAGCCTTTAAAGCATTGTGTACAGACCGCAATAATTGTTTCATTCTTTGCGGCATTTTCTAATGTTCTTAAAAAAGCTTGGTCATAATTTGGAATATTTCCAGCACCAAAAGCCTCTAAAACGATTCCTTTTAAGTCCGCGGACACAAGGTCCTCAAAAATGCCAAACTGAAGACCGGGGAAAATTTTCAAAACAGCAATCCGATATTCTGTTAACAGTTGTAAAGAGAATGGCTCGTCAGTTTGTTTCAAAATATTATTCTTATCAATGGTAATTCTTATACCTGCTTGCGCAAGTGCAGGGTAATTTGGACTATCAAACGCAATTAATTCATCCGCACTCATCTTTGTAGAACGATTTCCACGAAATAACTTTTGGCTGAAATATAGGCAAACTTCAGGTATCGTCCCTTCAGCAGCGATGAGTAATGCTGTAATTAGATTATCTTTAGCATCATTGCGTATTTCACAAAAGGGTATTTGAGACCCGGTTATGATGACTGGCTTTTTTAAGTTTTCTAGCATAAAGGACAAAGCAGAAGCAGTATAAGCCATGGTATCTGTCCCGTGAAGAATGACAAATCCGTCAAATTGATCATAGTTTTGCAAGATAGTTTTTCCAATTAGGTTCCATTCTTTAACAGAAATATTGGAAGAATCTAAAAGGGGATTTAATTCGATTAATATATAATCAGGTATTTGACTGGATTGAAGTTCTGGCATTTGAGACAAAAGAAACGGTAAGTATCCTCTTTGCGGAGCGTAGCCGTTCTTTGTTTTTGTCATACCAATCGTACCGCCTGTATAAATGATGCAGACATTTTTTTTACTCATAACTTACACCTTACTTCATTTCTTTGTTTATGAATTCAGTAAACTGATCTTTTAATATCAATCGTTTCCTGTCATACTTCATTTATAAGAATTCTATTTTATTTGTTTGGATATAAAAAATTCCTTACACGTTCCATACAATCATCATCACCGATAAAATATAAGGTATCATGTTCTGAAAGGGTTGCATAAGGACCCGGCGACAATAGAAGATCATCTTTTCGCTTAACTGCGATGATCGTTGCGGAAGTGTGATGCCAAAAATTCATTTCTCTAATAGATTCATTTAAATGGGGTGTTTCTTTTAAGATTTCTAATTGAAATGGAATAAAAGGATTAATAGAACGAAACAGTTCTGTTTTATCAAGTAAAGATTCTAAGCAGTGAGTAAATATCTCAGTTTCTTTTTTTTGACGTTCTACACTTTTTATTAGTTCTTTTTTTAGAGAATTAATATTTTGAATATCTTTATATTGCTTTACAAAAGCAATTGCATTTTCATAAGATTTTATTATGACTCCACTGCCTTTTGTAGAATCGGCAATTCCAAGATCCGATAGTATACAAATTGCACGTCGTGCGGTTTCTGATGAGACCCCATACTGTGTAGCAAGAGCGGACCTTGCATATATTTTATCTCCGACTACGTATTTTCCTTCAACGATTTTAGCGGCAATGTCGGCCGCAATTTGTTGGTAGCGGGGAGTTGATATTTTTAATTTTAAATCCATAATATGATGCTCCTTGTTTTAACCTATCAAATAGGTTTAATTATAACATAATTAGTGTGTAATTCAATAAGCGCCGCATAAATATTTATAGAGTTTACATATTTACCTTAAAATACAATGAGTAAAACTATTTTTTTGTATTACACTACTTATGTAAAATGTTTATTATATAAATAATGAAAACGAAAAAATTTAAGCTCTCTAACATATAAAAGAAATATATGAACAAAAAAATTTACCTTCCTTATAGAAAAAGTGATTTCCGAAAATCGAAAATCACTTTTAAGGTAGGAGCTTTTTTTTATTAGGATTCTACCGTATGGCTATTGGGTCTGAAAAAGAAAGAAATTGCATAAATTCCAGCAAGTCCTACAACAGCAAATATAATTCTACTAATTAGTGCAAGTTGACCTCCGAAAATGCTTCCAACTAAATCATAACCGAAGAAACCAATGAGACCCCAGTTTACAGCACCGATGATAACTAAAACTAAAATTAAATTTCTCATTTAAAATCACTCCTTTCAATTTCTATCTTTCCCATAGCAAATGAAATTATGATATAATAAACAAAACAATTTTGTTATTTTTATGTCATAAAAAATAATATAAGGGAGAAAACAGAAGTATGAATGTTGAAATAAAAATAATTTTAAACCAGGGGAATAAAAAATTTACATTTAATACATCAACAGGTACACAAATTGAAGTGCTTGCAAAAAAATTTCAAAGCGAAACACCGTATCGCATATTAGCTGCTCGGATCAATAATACAGATGTATGCTTGAGTGAAGTCATTGAAGAAGCTTGTACTCTAACATTTTTAGATATGAGGGACCCTTCTGCAAATGCAATTTATCAGAGAAGCGTGAGCTTTTTATATTTAAAAGCAGTATATGATGTTTTAGGAAGTAATCGCGTTCAAATTGAAAATTCTCTGAATAAAGGTTTGTTTACGCAAATGAAGCAGAATGTAACGCAGGAGGAACTGGAGGCTGTAGAAGAACATATGCACCAGCTCGTGGAAGAGGATATTCCTATTATTAAGAGGAAGCATTCACGACAGAAAGCGATTGAAAAACTAAGAGAAATCGGCTATATTCAAAAGCTGCGTTTATTGGAAAATACACCGTGGCTTGAACAAGTGCCATTTTACAGCTTAGATGATTTTGAAAATTTCTTCTATGGATCAATGGTACCTTCCACAGGCTATATCGAATACTTTGAACTGCGAAAATGCCGCAGAGGTGTGCTTCTCCGTTTTCCGGAACCAAAGCTTCCTAATTTGATGCCGCCTTATCGTGACGACATAAAATTGTATCGTGCTTTCGGTGAGGCAAGAGAATGGGCAAGATTGATGGAAATCAACTATGTGCAGGATCTGAACGAAAAAGTAAGCGATGGAAGTTATAAAGAAGTTATTCAAATTTCGGAAGCCTTACATGAGAAAAAAATTGCTGAAATCGCAGATGAAATAACGCAGGATGGGAAACGAATCATATTAATTGCGGGCCCATCTTCTTCCGGAAAAACAACGTTTGCTCAGCGCCTTTGCATTCAGCTTAGAGTCAATGGATTAAAGCCGCTTTATATGGGAACGGATGATTACTTCCTAGAAAGAAACCAGACTCCGGTGGACGAGAATGGAGAATATAATTTTGAGGATATTGATGCCATAGATCTCACTCTTTTTAATCATAACATGAATGCACTTTTAGCCGGTGAAGAAGTAGACCTGCCGACTTTTGATTTTCATCAAGGGAAAAAAATCTTTGGAAAGCGGATTCTCAGAGCAAAAAAAGGGCAGCCGATCGTAATTGAAGGCATACACGGATTGAATAAAGAATTGACTTCCGAGATTCCAGAAAATGAGAAATATAAAATTTACATCAGTCCTTTGACGCAGCTGAATATCGATACGCATAATCGAATTCCGACAACAGATGCCAGATTGATTCGACGCATTGTCAGAGATAAACAATTTCGAGGCTATTCTGCACAGCATACGATAAAGCTTTGGCCTAAAGTGAGGGCAGGAGAAGATAAAAATATTTTTCCTTTTAATGGAGAAGCTGATGTGTTATTTAACTCTGCACACATCTATGAACTATCTGTATTGAAAAAGTATGCAGAACCGCTTTTAAAAGCCATTGCTCCGGAAGAAGTCGAGTATAGTGTCGCTTGCCGTCTTCTGCAATTACTCCGCTTTTTTAAAACAGTCGAAAATGACTCCATGATTGCGAACCATTCCATTATACGTGAGTTTATTGGAGGAAGCATCTTTGTTGACTAATGAAAGGCAACCGTCACAAAAGAAGGCTCCCCCAAAAAAACAGCTGTCGGAGATGACTATAGAAGAATTGTGGAGGTTGTTTCCGATTTACCTTACAGAACATAACTCTTCTTGGATGAGATGGTACGCAGAGGAACTATGTACATTGAAGCGGATACTCCCCATGAGTCAGATTAGACGTATTGCACACATTGGAAGCACAGCAGTGCATACGATTTGGGCGAAGCCGATTATTGATATTTTAATAGAGGTTCAAAATGCAGATATCGACCGTATCAGTAAAATTCTTACAGACAATGGATATCTTTGCATGTCTGAAAGCAGTGAGCGAATATCTTTAAATAAGGGATACACGATAAACGGATTTGCGGAAAGAGTATTTCATCTGCATGTAAGGAATATAGGAGACCATGATGAGTTGTATTTCAGAGATTATCTTTTAAGCCACTCGGAGGTTGCAAAAAAATATGAAGCGATTAAACTTAAGCTTTGGAAGAAATATGAATACAACCGAGATGCATATACCGAAGGGAAAACTACTTTTGTCAAAGAATATACAGATCAAGCAAAAATAGAATATAAAGGTCGATATGATTAAGAAAAAAACGGAAGAACTGGTGATACCAATTCTTCCGTTTTTTTATGCATCGTAGTTGTATTTTATGCAGCGGACGCAGCTTTTTCTTCGTCCGTCATATAAGCGATTGTAATTTTTGGAATAGCCAGAAGAAGTGTTACAATCGGCATCATATAGTTGAATATAGCAAAGCCAAAGTATTGAGAGGTAGTGACTCCTAATACGGTTGTAATATAAACACCACAGGTATTCCATGGAATCAATGCGGAAGTGACGGTACCTGAAGATTCAAGCGCATTGGAAAGTGTTTTTGGGTGAAGCCCTTTTTCTTTAAATGCCTGTGCATACATTCTGCCCGGCAAAACGATGGAAATATATTGTTCTGGCATAGTAGCATTACTTAAGATACAGGTTCCTAATACTAATGCAACAAGGCCAAATGCTGAATGAACAAGCTTTAATAGTTGCGCCACAATCACTTCGAGCTGTTTTGTCATTTCCATAATACCGCCGAACATCATTGCCAGCAAAGTTAAAGAAATGGAGCTCATCATGTTCATTAATCCACCGGCAGAAAGCAGCGAATCGAGAGATTCAATTCCTGTACTGCTTACATAACCGTTTCTTGCAACGGTAAGAATTGCACCAAAATCGGCAGTGCCTCCTTGAAAAATTGGTGCCATTATTGCTCCTGAGATGATTCCGAGCGTAATGCCGGGGATCGCAGGTACTTTCATTGCAATTGCTCCAATTACGATAATTGGAGGAATCAGCAAGAGAGGACTGATGTGAAACTGCGAATGCAGTCCGTCAATTAATGTGTCAATCGCACTGACATCGGCTGTGTTGCCGGAGGCAGAAAATTTCATACCCATGATTCCGAAAAAAATTAAAGTGATAACATAAGTAGTAATAGTGGGTTTCATCATAAATTTGATGTGTGTAAAAACATCGGTTCCTGCCATGGCAGGTGCAAGATTTGTTGTATCAGAAAGCGGTGACATCTTATCACCAAAGTAAGCACCTGAAATGATTGCACCGGCTGCGATTCCTTCTGGAATACCGAGTCCGTGCGCAATCCCCATTAAGGCAATCCCCATTGTGCCCATCGTCCCCCAAGAGGTTCCCGTTGCCAATGAGGTAATGGAGCAGATTAGTACAGCCGCAACTAGAAAAATTTGAGGAGATAAAATTTTAAGACCATAATAAATCATAGAGGGAACGACTCCGGCTAAGAGCCATACACCGATTAACATACCTATAATTGCGAGAATCATGATTGCTTGCATAGCACGTGAAATGCCGTCAATCATGCTTTGTTCAATTGCTGTCCAGTCATAACCGATATAAAGGGCGACAAGCGATGCGCCGATTACACCGATAAACATCGGAATATGTGGGTCCACTTCAAAAATCATAATGCCGACAGCCATGACTACAATGAGCATAATAAATGAAAAAAGTGCTTCGTGAAGTTTTGCAGGGCGTGGTTGTTTTTTTACTTTGTCTTCCATCATTAGGCCTCCTTTAAAATTTAGAATAGAATGAAAATTAAATATATAGGCTATTATAGAATAGATAAGAGAACGATAAAAGAATATTTTATTGTGAAATCTACAAAAAAAAGCGATTGACATTTGTGAATAATTATGTAATTAAGTGCATATATGAATAAAAATGTCTATTTACAAGAAGCGTTTAATTCGCTTGACGGAAGGGGAAAATTTATCTACAATATATATTGTAGATAAATGATTTTTGATTTTGTTTATGAGTGGTTCTGCAACAAATAGTTTTGAATCACAGAAAAATGGAGGGGAAAAATGAAAGATTTAAAAGGTACAAAGACTTTAGAAAATTTAATGATTGCTTTTGCAGGAGAATCTCAAGCTAGAAATAAGTATACATTTTATGCATCAAAAGCGAAAAAAGAAGGATACAACCAGATTTCAGATATTTTTTTAGAAACAGCCGGAAATGAAAAGGAACATGCAGAACTTTGGTTCAAGCATGCAGTAGGCATCGGCACAACGGAAGAGAATTTGATTGATGCAGCAGCAGGTGAACACTATGAGTGGACTGATATGTATGCAAAAATGGCAGAGACTGCAAGAGAAGAAGGATTTGATGAAATTGCACGTCAAATGGAAGGCGTTGCTAAGATTGAAAAACAACATGAAGAAAGATATTTAATTTTAGCTAAAAACGTAAAAGAGGGTAAGGTCTTTGAAAAAGACGAAGAAGTACTGTGGCAGTGTGCGAATTGTGGACATACCTACATGGGTAAGAAGGCATTGGAACTATGTCCGGTATGCTTACATCCACAGTCCTATATGGTTGTAAAGAACGAAAGCTACAAATAAATGACAGGGCTATCATAAAAATAGAATAAAGGAAAACCGACTGAAAAGGATGCACTTCATCCTCTTCGGTTGGTTTTTTTTTTAATAATGTGATAAAATAAGAGGAATGAAATAATGAGAAATGTATTCAATTTATAACTATGGGAGAACTCAAATTATGGACTATTTAAATAAATTAAATGTACAGCAGCGTGAAGCAGCGATGCATACGGAAGGGCCTTTGTTGATATTAGCCGGAGCCGGAAGCGGAAAGACCAGTACAATGACACATCGAATTGCATATTTGATTCGAGAAAAAGGGGTTTCTCCTTATGAGATATTAGCAGTGACTTTTACCAATAAAGCAGCAAAAGAAATGCGAGATCGAATTGAGAATTTAGTGGGAAACGGCATTAATATGTGGATTCTTACATTTCACTCTGCGTGCCTGCGCATTTTGCGATCACATGCAGATAAACTGGGATATGATAAGGATTTTGTTGTTTATGATCCAACGGATCAGAAAGTAGTGATTAAAAATTCGCTCAAACAGCAGAAAGTAGATGATAAAAAATATACACCGGCTTATGTTCTTTCCGTAATCAGTGACTGCAAGGAAAAAAATATTAGCGCAGCACAATATATGCAGAAATATGGGAATGATTATAAAGGAAAGGTAATAGCCCCTTTATATCAGGCATATGAAACGGCATTGAAGAAAAACAATGCAATGGATTTTGATGATTTGATTTTACGCACCGTACAGCTATTTGAAAAGGATGAAGAGACCTTACGGGTTTATCAAAATCGTTTTCAGTACATAATGGTAGATGAATATCAGGATACTAATTTTATGCAGTACCGCTTTATCAAGCTTTTGGCAGAGGCAAACAAAAATATATGCGTGGTTGGCGATGACGATCAGTGCATATACCAGTGGCGTGGAGCCGACATTAAAAATATCCTTGAATTTGAAAAGGATTTTTCCGGAGCAAAAGTAATTAAGTTAGAACAAAATTACCGTTCACATGAAAACATTTTAAATGCCGCACATTCCGTGATTGAGCATAATCACGGGAGAAAGCATAAAAAGCTTTGGACTGATAAGGAAAAGGGAGAAAAAATTCATTATTATCGGGCGGATGATGATAGGGAAGAAGCTCGCTACATAGCACAGGCAATTGATCGCTTAAAAACAAATGACCGTAGATATTCTGATTTTGCCGTTTTATATCGTACCAATACCCAGTCAAGAAGATTTGAGGATGCGTTCAGCGCAAAAGACATTCCTTACCGTGTTTTGGGTGGATTTCGTTATTACGATCGTAAGGAAATTAAGGATATGATGTGCTATATGCGACTGGTTTTAAATCAATCCGACGATTTAAGCTTTGAGCGTATTATAAATGAGCCGAAAAGAGGCATTGGAGACAAGACGGTAGAAAAGTTAAAAGCCTTTGCTTCTGTAAGAAACGAAAGCTTGTTTACTTTGTTGTGTGATGCACAAGTCAGGGAAGGCCTGCCTTCAAAATCTATAGAGAGTGTAAAAGAACTAGTCGAAGCGATTTGCCAGCTGGGTGAAGAAAAAGATAATCTAAAAGTATCGGATATCTATGACGGATTACTCGTTCGCAGTGGATATTTAAAAAATTTAGAAATGCAATCTACCGTAGAAGCAGAGAGCCGAATTGAGAACCTTTTGGAATTTAAATCGGTCATTTATGATGCGGAGAAAGAAAATCCAAATATTACGTTATCGGAATTTATGGAAAAAATTGCGCTGGTAGCCGAGGTAGACAACCACGATGCTGATGAAAATGCCGTCGTTCTAATGACAATGCACAGCGCAAAGGGTCTTGAATTTCCGGTGGTATTTATGCCCGGAATGGAAGATGGGTTATTTCCAAGTTGGCGTGCTTTTGAAAAACCGGATGGTGTGGAAGAAGAAAGAAGGCTTTGCTACGTAGGTATGACACGTGCAATGGAACAGCTTTATCTGACCAGCGCGGAGACTCGTACACTTTACGGAAAAACAGATTACACAAAGGAATCTACTTTTTTAAGAGAGTTAGATCGTGCTTATATGGAAGGGGATGCAGTATATAAGAAGAAGCCGCAGGCTACCGGATACAATGCGGTGGATACGTATTCTTCAGGAGAAATTTTTCGTCCGTTTGCACAGCTTAATACGATTAAACAAAATAAAACAGCGCGTCCGTCTGTAGCAGGAGTAAATTTGGTTTCCGGTGACAGAGTCAGCCATAATAAATTTGGTGAGGGGCTCGTGATTGAAGTTTTGGAAAAAACCGTTACAGTCATCTTTGATACGGCTGGAACAAAAAAATTGGCAAAGGATATTGCGCCGTTAAAAAAAATATAAAGACATTTGGAGGAATTTATGGACGTACAAGCAAGGATGCAGGAGCTTTACCGCTTGATTACGTATTATAATGATCGCTACTATAATCAGGATGATTCTGAAATCAGCGATTATGAATACGACCAGCTGTCGCTGGAACTAAGAGCGTTGGAGAAAGAATATCCCCTTTTTAAAAGGGGCGATTCTCCGACTCAAAAAGTAGGGGGGAGCACAAAGCGTGAACTGAAAAAAATGAAGCATGATGTTCCTGTAATCAGCTTGCAGGATGTATTTATAAAGGAAGATGTTTTTCGATTTGTTCAAAAAATGAAAGAAGAATTAGAAGATGCTGCCTTTGTTGTGGAGAAAAAGATTGATGGGCTTTCAATTGTACTGCGTTATTACGAAGGGATTTTAAAAGAAGCTATCACGCGAGGTGATGGTGAAATCGGTGAAAGTGTATATGAAAACGCGATGGAAATTAAGAGCGTGCCGAAAAATATCCCGCAAAAACTTCCATACCTTGAAGTGCGCGGTGAAGTATACATGTCATCAGAGAGTTTTGAAAGAGCGAACAAGAAGCAGCTTGAAACCGGAGGAAAAGTTTATCAGAATCGTAGAAACAGTGCTGCGGGAACCATGCGGCAATTAGACAGCAGCATTGTTCGTGAACGGGATTTGGATCTCTTTGTCTTCAATTTAGAGATTGCACAGGGAAAAGAATTTTCGTCTCATTCAGAAAGCTTAAAATGGATGGAAGAACAAGGTTTCGCGGTAAGCCCGGATTTTCAAATTTGCAAGACGCAAGAGGAAGTTTGGGATGCAATTTGTGAGATCGCAGATACACGCTGGAACTTGCCGTATGCCATCGACGGAGCGGTTGTAAAGGTAGACAGTCTGGCAGATCGTTCACGCCTCGGAATGACTTCCAAAGTTCCTCGATGGGCGGTAGCATTCAAATATCCGCCGGAACAAAAAGAAACGGTAATCCAAGATATTGTTGTTCAAGTAGGGAGAACCGGAAGACTGACTCCCTTAGCAATATTAGAACCCGTTCGCCTTGCAGAGACAACCGTAGGTCGTGCCACACTGCATAATCAGGATTATATGGATGAAAAGGGGATTCGCATTGGGGATACTGTAATCGTTCAAAAAGCCGGAGACATCATTCCCGAAGTTCTTTCTGTGGTGTTAGAGAAAAGACCGGAGGGAACCAAAAGGTATCTTTTACCGGAAACCTGTCCGGTCTGTGGTGCGAAAACAGTGCGGGAATCGGATGGGGCACATTTAAGGTGTACGGGAGACGAATGTGCAGCGAAGGATATTCGTTCTATGACCTATTTTGTTTCAAAGGATGCCATGAATGTCGACGGATTTGGACCGAGTGCCGTTGATGCGCTAATCAGCGAAGGCTTTCTTAAAAATGCTGCAGATATTTTTCGATTAAAGGACCATAGAGAGCGTTTGATTGAAGAAGGAATCATCGGAAAAGAAAAATCAGTGGACAATTTGCTTAAAGCGATTGAAAAAGCAAAGCAAAATGATTTAGATCGCCTGATAACCGGATTTGGAATAAAAAATATTGGAAAGCAGTCCGCAAAGACACTCGCTATGAATTTCTCCAGTTTGGATGAAGTTGTGAACGCTTCGAAAGAGGAGCTTTTGAATCTTCCTGATTTCGGTGAAATTGTAGCAAACAGCTTATTGGAATTTTTTTCGAAAGAGAAAAACAGGTATTTAGTTGAGGAACTCAGAGCAGTCGGTGTAAACTTAATTTCATTTTCAAACCAAAAGAAAAAGGATAATCGTTTTGAAGGCAAAACCTTTGTCCTTACAGGGACACTCCCAAATATGACGAGAGAGCAAGCGACTGAGATAATCGAATCTTTCGGAGGTAAAGTTTCTTCCAGCGTTTCAAAAAAGACCAGTTATGTTTTGGCTGGTGCAGAGGCAGGGAGTAAGCTTGCGAAGGCAGAAGGCTTAGGAATAACAGTGCTTTCAGAGGAAGTTTTTTTGGATATGGCAAAGGAGTAGCAAAATGAGAAAGTTAAAAGCAGGAAAATTAGACACAGAACTTTTAGAACGAATCGTTTTTAAACATGTAAAGCATAGGAGAGAAGAAGTTTTAGTTCGCCCGGGTGTCGGAGAAGACTGTGCGACTTTGGATTTTGGCCCGTATGAATGTGTCATGTCAACCGATCCCATTACTGCCGCTATTTCAGAAATCGGGCGTTTGGCTGTCCATATTACATGCAACGATATTGCGTCAAACGGCGTTGAACCTCTTGGTATTATGCTTGCGGTTATGTTACCGGTAGGAACGACAGATGAAGAAATAGAGGACATTATGAAACAGGCCGCTGAGGTCGCAGAATCCTTAGAGGTAGAGATCATCGGAGGACATACGGAGATTACACCAGCTGTGAACCGACCGGTTATTGTATCGACTGCAATCGGAAGGACCGTTTCAGGCGGATCGCAAAGAGCAAAAGCAATGCGGCCGGGAGACTGCATCTTGATGACAAAATATGCAGGGCTGGAAGGAACCGGAATTATTGCCAGTGATTTTGAGCGGCGATTAAAGGAAGTTATAACTGAAGAAGAACAGTTGGAAGCGAAGGCATTTTTAAAACAGGTGAGCGTGGTAAAGGAAGGCATTGCAGCAGGAAAGGTCGGAACTGCGGGGATGCATGATATTACTGAGGGAGGTGTTTTAGGTGCCGTATGGGAGCTCTGTGAAATTTCTAAGACAGGAGTAGAATTGAACCTGAAAGCCATTCCTGTAAAGGAAGTAACGAAAAAAATCTGCAATCATTTTGATATTGACTATTTACGACTGATTTCAAGTGGATGCATGATGATTGTCGCACATCCCGAGAAGAAGGCTGCTGTTATAAAAGCAGTGGAAGAAACAGGAGTACCGATTGCGTGTATCGGCGTTGTCAAGGAACGAGAAGAAGGCCGCATTTTGGTACAGGAAGATGGAACGAAAATTGACATTGTACCTCCTGCAAGTGATGAACTGTATAAAATCGTAAAATAATAACATGCATCATAATTTAATCAGTGCAGTCTATCTTTTCGACTACAATAATATGAATTCCTGCCCCCTTTATAGAAGAGTTTATATTCAGCTTATCTTCAACCTTTTCCAGGCTCACTTGTGCTTGCGGTTCTGTATTGAGCATGTGAACTCAAGCTTCGGATAGAGGAAACGTTTCCGGAAAACCCAGATGTGACATATGTGCAAAAATGGAATTGGAATTTGACAGCGCATATTTTGCGATAACGTATTGACCGGATTCAACAGGAATACTGAAGTCAACGTGGAGTTCATCTTTAAAGGAATTGATTATGTCATTTGCTTCGTAGACACCTGCATTACGCATATAAAGATGTTGTATGTCGTCATTGTAATTTATGACGGCAAGTGTATATGAATTTTTTGCAGAGATATCATTTTTTATTACATAGTAATATTTTCCCCAGTAGAGAAGCTTTCCTTTTATATTCTTAAGCAGGCGATAGGCGTAAAAAGAAGGCTTAGGGACAAGACAGGAAGTGATGCAGGAAGAGGCTCCTTTTAAAATACTGGACGGTTCACCCTGGTCTCTCAATCTGCATTGCAGTATGTTTTCCTTTGAAGTAAAACATGTCCGAAATATGTTTATCGCTGCTGTTATCGAATCATACCCTGCTGAAGAACCGCAGCATAAACCGTGGTCACATACCGTGGACACTTCGTATCCAATGAAATTGAGTCGGTTTGCAATCAGTGCTGTTGTTGTTTCACTTTCTCCTTGTCGGAAAGCAAGAATCACTTTGGAAACGTTAAGGTCATGGAGCAGATTGAAAAGCCGCTCACCCATTATGTGATAATCTTCTTGAGTAATGATGACTTCAAGGAAGTGATGTATATCCATAACAGGCGCCGTCTGAGGATTTACATCAACGGTGAGATGAAGGTGATTTATGACGGAAGCGCTTTTTTCCTGATCGATTACAGCTGACAGACAGCGTCTGATGAGACTGACAGCCTGGTTGTCAGAAAGCAGTTCAAGCCGTGCAGGTCTTGCAGGGCTTAGAATGTGAGACATATAAAGCTGTCGGTGTTCCAACGGCGTATGACCAAACCATTTGCTGAAGAATTTATCGTAATATGAGGTGGTTGAAAACCCGACATCTCTTGCGATTGCACTAATTTTACGGTCAGTTTCCAGCAAAAGTATTTCTGACATTTCGGCTCTGGCGAAACAGAGCAGCTCCTGGAAGTTTATGCCCATGTAATCACGAATAAGATGGGAGAGATAAAAGGTACTCAAGTGTTCTCTCTCTGCCAGGTCTTCCAGCGTGATTTTGCTTGCATGATTTGCATATACATAGTTTATAATCCGACTGATCCGCTCGACTATTACCGGATTATCATTTCTGAAATTTACTACAACCTGCTCTTCAAAAGCAAACAAGTTATAGTGCTTGTTCAGGTATTTTATTACTTCGATCATCTGATCGATGCAAGTGCTTTTATAATTAAAACTTCTTCTTGAATAATCCAGCAGAATGTGAAGAATCATTTTATGAAGAGTATCGCATTTAAGATATTTATCATTATTTACATATGTCATGAAACATGCCTTGGGCAGAGTCGGAAAATATTGCGTGAAGAAGCGATTACTCACCTGTATAATTGCTACAACATTATCCTTATCTGTTGCAGTCAAACCGTGAACTTCATGACCGCTGTTAGTAAAAATATCCCCTTCTTTCAGAAGATAATGGTGACATACATTCTTCAGGCGGATTTCACCTTTGAGAACATAGATAAAATCAACATCCTGATGATAATGGAAAGGATATTCCGTAACGTTTGCAATTCTTATGTTTATGGGGAAGTCATCAAGATACGTTGCTTTTTCAAATAACATGCTGAACACCTCTTATGGGAAACGAAACTGCCTATCTAAAACTCTTAACATATAATCCTATGCATACATTATATACTAGATTAGAAAACGGTGAAAAGCTTTTCGCTGATTTTTTTAGCAAGTTAATTAAGGTTTACAGCAAACGAATTAAGGTTTACTAGACGCAAAAAAAATCCATAACGGCTGAATTTAAGCCGTTATGGATTTTTTTGAATTCATTCCCATTGAAGTTTTAACACGATTTATTTTCCCCTTAATTATTAAAGACCATAGCATTGTAAGCCGATTTTTTTAGCAACAAAACAATTAGAAAAGTGAGCAAGTCAGTTCTTGTCTTCTGTTTTTACATAATATATCATGGCAGAAGTCGAAAAAATGGAAGGAGGACAATATGTTAACACCGAGAGTTAATAGAATGAAGGAAAAGTATTTCAATACGATTCCGGCAATCACAGCAGAGAGACTGGTGCTGGCAACGGAAGCATACCAGAAGTTTGCCGGTGATGCAGTTCCTATTTTCAGAGCAAAGGTTGTCAATTACATCATGGAAAACATGACAACACTCATTATGGAGGATGAACTGATCGTAGGAACCGCAACAAATGCATATAGAGGAGCCAACCTGCACCCTGAATTTCAGTCAAGCTCATGGTATATCAGTGATATTGACAAAATTACAACAAGAAGCAATGATCCTTATTATATTTCACCAGAAGACAGGACGACAATACTGGAAACACTGAAATACTGGGAAGGGAAGTCGATGGAAGACCTGTCACAGACAGTGCTTCCGGCACACACTCGTGAACTTGAGAAAGACGACATTATTTGCGTAGGTCTTGAAAATGGTGTTTCGGGAGAAACATTATGCGATCACGAAAAGATTCTGACGGTAGGAATCAAAGGATATATGGAAGAGTGCCAGAAAAACATCGATAACCTGTTTCCACAGAGTATGGAAGAACAGGCTAAGGTGGACTTCTGGAGGGCATGTATCATTCAGTGCGAAGGACTGATTACTTACGCACACAGGATGGCAGAGGAAGCCGAAAGAATGGCTTCGAAATGCATAGATGAGAAAAGAAAGCAGGAACTTCTTACGATTGCAGGAAATTGCAGAATTGTTCCTGAGAATCCGCCACAGAATTTTCAGCAGGCGCTTCAGTCAATCTGGTTTGTGCACGTTTATTTTCACATTGAAGTCTGTACTACAGCATGCGGATTCGGAAGATTTGACCAGTATATGTGGCCATTCTACAAGAGAGATGTCATCGACGAAAAGAAGATTACAAGAGAAGAAGCACTGGAAATGCTGGAATGTTTCTATTTGAAAGCTTGTGAAGTATATGAAGTAAGAGACGACTGGTATGCTACTTCATTCGCAGGTTATCCAATGTGGCAGATTCTGGTTGTAGGCGGACAGACCAGAGACGGTGAAGATGCAACAAATGACTTGTCATTTCTTTGCCTGGAAGCAGCAGATGAGCTTCGGGTAACACAGCCTACCATGGCAGTAAGAGTCTGGGAAGGAACACCTGAAAAGCTAATTAAATTCGGATGTAAAATGATTCAGGAAGGACAGGCAAATCCAGGATTCTTTAACGATAATGCAGCAATAAAGATGTGTCTTGGCAAAGCTAAGTGTACTATAGAAGAAGCAAGAGACTGGACGATCGTTGGCTGTATTCAGCCAGGTCCTGGTGGCGGCGGGACAGATGGTTCACCGGATGCCGGGTACGTGAACATGGGTAAAATGGTTGAATTTGTTCTGCACAACGGTGTTGATCCGGTTACGGGTAAGCTTATGGGACTTGAAACCGGAGATCCGAGAGAATTCAAGAATATTGAAGAATTTAAGGATGCGCTCAAGAAGCAGATTATCCATCATTACGAGATCATCAGAGTGAGCTATAACCTGATGCAGAGCATTCATATGAATCGGTATCCTGTAATTTTCGCATCCATGGTAACCAAAGGGTGTGTGGAAAGCGGTAAATCCGTACAGCACGGTGGAGCGCAATATTCAACAGCTGGTATGTACATTTCAGGAGCGGCTAACATGGCAGATTCTATCGCAGCAGTAGAAAAATGCGTATTTAAAGATAAGAGCATAACAATGGATGAACTGATTAGAGCATGTGATACAAACTTCCAAGGGCAGGAAAGACTTCGGCAGCTTTTGCTGAACAAGCCTGAGAAATACGGGAACAATCTAGAGCATGTAGACAGCATCTACAAGGAAATGATACACCATATTGCGGATACGGTTCAGCTATGGAAAGATGCGAGAGGCGGTGGCTACGCTTTCGGAATAGATACACAGACGTTAAACCTTTCGCATGGTCTCGTTACAGGAGCGCTACCGGATGGAAGACTTGCAGGCGAACCATTTTGCGACAGTGCTTCCCCAATGATGGGCAGAGACGTTAACGGGCCGACCGCTACCGTTAAGTCTGTTGCCGCTATGGGACAGGAAGTATTACACGAAGGGGCACTGTTCAATCTGCGTTTCGACCCTAAGGGAGTTCAGGGAGAAAGTGGGCTGAATATCATTGAAGGCGTTATCAAGACATTTTTCCAAGATGGCGGCGAACACATACAGATCAATGTAGTAGATAATGAAACGCTTAAGAAGGCACAGGAAAATCCTGAAAATTATAAGGGACTCATGGTTCGTGTAGCAGGCTACATGGCATACTTTACAGAACTTGATAAGAAAGCGCAAGATATCATTATATACAGGACTGCACATTTATCACAGAATTAGTAAAACAGGGGAGGATGTTTCAATGAGTAATACACCTGAAAGCGTTCTTGTGGGAAGCCTTCAGAAATTTTCCGTAGAAGACGGACCCGGCATCAGAACAACAATATTCATGAAAGGCTGCCCTCTCCGCTGTAAGTGGTGCCACAATCCTGAGCTGATTGATCCGCAGCAGCAGCTGATTAAATCACCGAACAACTGCATCGGATGCGGATATTGCGTCAAGGTATGCCCTCGGGGTGCAGTGACAATGATTGCGGAAAAAGGAGTTGTAATTGACAGAGAAAAATGTGACGTGTGTCTTGCATGTGCAAACGAGTGCTATGCACAGGCCTTAAGACCTGTAGCTAAGTTAATGACCATAGATGAGATACTCTGTATAGCGGAGCAGGATAAAGGCTTCTATGATAACACAGAAGGCGGCATTACAGTCAGTGGAGGAGAGATCCTCATGCACGCAGAGATTGTCAGCCAACTCATCGATGAAGCAGGTAAACGAGGTATTAATGTGTGCATAGATACCAGCGGCTTTGGAGACTCACAGGCTCTCATGGAAATGGCACGCAAAGAAAACGTCACGAACATTCTTTATGATATGAAATCAATTGATGATGAAATCCACAGTGCGTACACGGGCGTCAGTAATCACCTGATTATTGAGAATCTGAAAATGCTTGCAGCGGATATAAGCATTGTGGATAAGCTGATTATGAGAATGCCTCTTATCAAGGGAGTGAATGACAGCGATGCTATCATTAAGCGTACGGGTGAGCTGTACAGAGAAATCGGAGTGAAACGAGTGAATCTGCTTCCATACCACAGCCTTGGAATCAGCAAGAAAAGAAATGTGGGAGGTATGCAGGAGGAGTTTGAACAGCCCACAGAGGAGCGCCTGACAGAAATAGAATCTTATTTTAAAAATGAAATCAATTTAAAGGTGGAAATTTTGGGAAGAGTGTAAAAAATTACTTAATGATAATTTAGTCTCAATCTACAAGAAAATACACATTTCTTTTGCATACCGTGTATACTCTTTCAAACTGAGACAAAGAGGAAGGAAACATTATGGACGGTACTAATTTAGGAATCATCACCTTAATTCCAGCACTGGGTTTCTTAGTATTCGCACTTGTAACGAAGAAGTGTATTCTGAGTATTCTGCTATCCGGTATTCTTGGATATATATTTTATTATAAGGCAGCGTTTTTCATACCAATGATGGATGCATTACTTTCAGCATCTTGTGATGCAGATAATAACTATATCGTAATTATTTGCCTGCTATTCGGATGCTTTGTACAGCTGCTTAGACAATCAAAGGGAGCTGTAGCAGTAGGTGATTTAGCTAGAAGGTATATCAAGTCAGAAAAACAAGTACTATTCATGACCTGGTTATGCGGAATTGTAATCTTCATCGACGACTATCTCAGCATCCTGGTTACTGCAAATTGTGTACTAAGCCTTTCAGACGAGCACAAGACTCCGAGAGAAATGATTTGCTACATCATCAATACAACATCAGCTCCGGTTTGTCTGATTATACCGATTTCCGCCTGGGTAGTATTCTTCTCAGGGATCTTTGAACAGCAGAAAGAAGCTGCAGTAGTCGGCGACAGTGCAATGAGCATTTACTATCATATCATGCCATATTTCTTCTATCCATTTTTATGTGTAATCTTCGTACTACTGGTAATTTTGGGAGTCGTTCCTAAGATGGGTGGTATCAAGAAGGCATATCAGAGAGTTGAAGAAACCGGACAACTTTGGCCGCCATCCAGTAACATGCAGAATCAGGGCGATGAGCTGGGTGAAGTAATGGGTGCCATTTCTGATAATAAGGAAAAGGAAGAAAAGGAAATTACACCACATCTTTGGGCATTTATCGTACCAATGGCAGTCGTTATCATCGTAACTTTGTGGCTTGGCGATATTCTTTATGGTGTAAGCTGCGGTATTTTTGCTTGCTTTATTCTATTCGTTCCAACTAAAATTATGAGCCTCAGTAAATTCTGTGACAATTGTTATAAGGGTCTTGAAGATATGCTGTTTATAGCAGTCGTACTCGTTACATCATTATTCTATAGAGAATCGATTACTCTTATCGGCTTACCTGACTATCTGATCGACGTTGCAGGTCCGTATATGAGTGCTGCATGGCTTCCTGCAATTGCATTCATACTCGTAGGCATTGTATGTTTTGCGACAGGTAATATTTGGAGCATCCCTGCAGTATGTACTCCAATCATTCTGCCTCTAGCTGCTTCAAGCGGTGCAAGTATTCCACTTACACTGGGGGCAATTATCTCAGCAGCATGCTTCGGTGCGCAGGCTTGTTTCTATTCAGATGTAACTCTGTTGTCAGCTTCCGCTTGCAGAATTAATAACGTAGATTATGCAATTGCACAGCTTCCGTATATAGGGATTGTCACAGCGATATCGTTCATCGCCTATGTGATCTTTGGATTTGCAATGTCATAAAAAGCAATCGTAGTAGAGCAATTCGATTTTGCAAGAACCTGAATTAATGAATTCACAAGTGAGATTAGATTCAACAGATTTTCAGCTGATAAATTTTTAAAGTTTCGCGATTAGAGATATGAAAATCTGGTAAAAAGAACCGGAAAAGAAGATGGAGTAAAATCCATCTTCTTTTTATTAAGCCAAGTGCAGCTTCACCTTTGTTCGATCATTTATATTCTGACAGTATTACTTGTCTAATCACATACAAAGCACCTTATGGGTTGACAGTATGTAAAAAGATAGATATAATATTGATGTGCATGAATTGCCTTTTAGAAGCTTCGTTGGCCGTGGTTTGGGTCCTGCGCAATAAGAATCTGTGAACCTCGTCAGGTCCGGAAGGAAGCAGCGATAAGCGGAATCTCTTATGTGCCGCAGATTAGCCTTTTCCATAAGTCCGCGAAGCTCCTAAAGGGCAATTTTTTATCTAGTAAAAGCATCGGGTTCCGTGGCTTAAGTGGCGCAGCCACTTTTTTTACGTTAGTTTTTAAAATTTAGGAGGCTTCATGTATCAGGCATTATATCGTACATTTCGACCAGAAACCTTTCATGATATTCTGGGACAGGAACACATTGTTCGAATTTTGAAAAATCAAATCAGCGGTGATTCAGCCAGCCACGCCTATCTTTTTTGCGGAACACGAGGCACCGGAAAAACTTCTACCGCTCGAATTTTGGCAAAGGCTGTGAATTGTTTAGCGCCTCAGAATGAGCGACCGTGCGGAATTTGTGCAAATTGTAAGAGCATTATGAATGGAACCTTTATGGATGTCATTGAAATTGATGCGGCATCCAATAACGGTGTAGAGAACATTCGGGAGCTGCGTGAAAGCGTTAAATATCCTCCGGTAAGCGGGCGTTGCAAGGTTTACATTATAGATGAGGTGCATATGCTTTCCACAGGTGCGTTTAATGCATTGTTAAAAACATTAGAGGAACCGCCGGAAAATGTGATGTTTATTTTAGCCACGACTGAAGTACAAAAGCTGCCTGCTACGATTTTATCACGCTGTCTGCGGCTGGATTTTCATAGAGTACCAGAAAAACAATTGTTAGAGGGGATGCAGACGATCTGTAATTCTTTAGAAATTGCGGTTACAGAAGGAGCCTTGGGATTGATTGCTTCCAATGCGGATGGGTCGGTTCGTGATGCTCTGAGCCTCTTAGAACAGTGTATTGCGGCAGGAGAAAAGACGGTTGACCGTCAAGATGTGCTGACGATATTGGGAAGCAGTGGGGAAGAAATCTTTTTAGAGATTACCGATCACGTTATAAAACAGAGCGTTTCAGAGGCATTATTGCTGTTAAACCGTATCCTTGAAGACGGAAAAGAAGTAAGACAGTTCATTAAAGATTGGATCAGCCATTATCGTGCTCTTTTACTGACAAAATATATTCAAAATCCTGAAAATATGTTGAATATGTCTATAGAGAACATAGAACGCATTCAAGAGCAGAGCAAGCGGTTGGATTTAACGACGATTGATCGGTCAATTATGGCTCTTTCCAAAACATGGAACGATGCTAGATGGTCCACACAACCTAGAACTTTGTTGGAGCTTTGCATTGTAAAACTTGCAAGTGGGGGTTTTTTACAAAGGGAGGAAAGACAGCCGGTTGAGCAAAAAACAAAAACAGAATGGACCGAGAAAAATAATATAGAAGAAACGGTACGGGAGGAGCTTTTTGAGTATAAGGCAAAGCAAAAGCATCCAACAGGAGAACCGAGCATCTCACAGGAGCCACCGAAAAAGATAGAACCGCTTCAAAGAACAGCTTGTAATTTAGATCAGCTTTGGAGCTCACTTTTTACAAATCCGAATTTTGTAAAGGGAAGCTTGCATCTTTTAAAGCGAGGAACTGCTTTGCGGGAAGTGTCAGAGAAACATTTTGTTGTTGAGGTGAGCAATGAGTTGTTAAAGAAATGCGCAATGGAGAATGCAGAACAATTAGAAGTTTTGATGGAACGAAATTTTGGAAAGCATCTGCGCATGGAATGCGTTGTATCTTCAAAAGTAGAAGTGAAAGAAGAAGATCAGATCGAGCAATTGGCCAGTGCGGTTGGAAAACGTCTTGGTCTTACGATAGATATTAAATAACAAAGAAATAAAGGAGAAAAAGAAAATGGGAAAAGGTATGAGAGCCGGGAAGAAAGCAAGTGCCGGAGGCGGTAAGGCAAATATGCAAAAACAGCTACAGCAGGTTCAGCAGATGCAGAAACAGATGGAAGAAATGCAGCAGGAGCTGGACGAAAAAGAGGTGGAGGCTACTGCAGGCGGCGGAGCAGTCAGTGTAAAAGTCAGTGGAAAAAAACAGATTACTTCGATTCAAATTAAGCCGGAGGTCGTTGATCCGGATGACGTTGAGATGCTGCAGGATTTAATTATGGTAGCTGCAAATGAAGCACTTCGGCAGATCGAAGAGCTTTCACAAAATGAAATGGGAAAATTGACAGGAGGTCTGTCTATTCCGGGATTGTTTTAATGCACAAAAAAGTAAGTAAAAAGGAAAGCTGGTGATTCCATGAAACATTATGCAAGACCTTTAGCAAAATTGATCAGCGAACTTTCAAAGTTGCCTGGAATCGGCGGGAAAAGTGCACAGCGTTTAGCTTTTCATATCTTAGCAATGGAAGAAAAAGAAGTCAATCTGCTTGCAGAATCCATTATCGATGCAAAGAAAAATATGAGATATTGTTCAATTTGCGGAAATTTAACGGATATTGATCCCTGCAGTTACTGTTCGGATACAGCGAGAGATCCGAAAACAATCTGTGTCGTAGAAAGTCCGAGAGACGTTATGGCGATGGAGCGCATACGGGAGTTCCATGGTTTTTATCATGTCCTTCACGGCGCAATTTCACCGATGGACGGGATTGGCCCTGAGGACATTAATTTAAAATCTTTGATTTTACGGCTGCAAAAAAATGATGTGCATGAAGTAATTTTAGCTACAAATCCAAATATAGAAGGGGAAGCTACGGCGATGTATATTTCTAAGCTGATTAAACCTTCCGGTATTAAAGTAAGCCGAATCGCGCATGGCATTCCGGTAGGAGGAGATTTGGAGTATGCAGACGAGGTTACGTTATCAAAAGCAATGGAAGGGCGCAGAGAGCTATAGTGGAAGAAAAAAAGCATTATGTATATATGTTGAAGTGTAAAAATGGCAGTTTGTACACCGGTTGGACAACAGACCTGCAGGCACGAATCAAAGCACATAATCGTGGTGTCGGTGCGAAATACACTCGAAGTCATCGACCGGTAGAGTTAGCATACTATGAGATACTGGAAAATCGGTCAGAGGCATTGAAGCGGGAAGCACAGATTAAGAAAATGAGCCGTATGGAAAAGCTTCTTCTTATACAAAAATAATATAATTAGATCAGCATTGCTGATTCGATATTTTAGACCTAAAAAATAAGCGGTTCAAGAATGATAAGTTCTTGAGCCGCTTATGCTTAGAGTTTTATTTTACTTTATTTTGTTCTAAGCAGGCTGATAGCACTGAATATAATAGCTGTTGCGGATATTGCAGATGCGACAATACCTAATATAAGACCAGTTCTTGCGATACCTTTCATAGTAAATTCCCTCCCATTCTTTCTTACTTTAATCTTACCATTATCTTAAGATAAAAACCATGTTTTTATCTATGCTTTGATAGAAATAGATCCAATTGCCGGTATACTTCTCTTAATGGCAAGTTATGTTTTTTAGCAATTGCAGCACAATCATCAAATTCCGGCTTATATTTTTTCAGATCATCGATTGCAACTTCTTTTATGCGAACAGAACCGAGGTCAGTGTCTATTTTTTCTGTATTGCGGGAAAGAAGCAGCCGTTCTGTTCTGCGATATCGTAGTCCGATTGCAGAGGTTTCTCGGAATAAAATGTCTGCCATTTTATTTAATTCTTCTTCACGGCATAATACCGTTAAAAGAATGCCGGGTCTATTTTTTTTCATGATAATCGGAGTATGATATACATCTAAAGCACCGGATTTAAATAGAAGATTCATTGTGTAGGATAAGCATTCACCCGTTTCGTCATCCAAAGAAGTCTCAATAACGATTATGGAATCGGTATCTTCTTTGCGTTCAGAAGGAGAGGCTGAATCCGTACAATCATCTAAGGCGGAACCAAGAAAGACACGAAGTGCATTGAGCTTTCCTGTATTTTTTTTGCCAAAGCCGTAGCCAACTTGTTCAACTTTCATGTTCGGCATTTTTCCGCAAGAAGAGGCACTTGCCTTTAGAATACCAAATCCTGTAGGGGTAACCAGTTCTCCCTGCGTATCGCCGGAAATCAGAGATAGGATGCTCCCTGCGAGCATTTGAGAAACCGCAGGAACCGGAACCGGAAGGAGCCCATGCTGACATTCAATGAATCCATGCCCGTCCTGAATGACGGAACAGCAGACTCTGTCTATCTTTAAATATTCCATACAGATTGCAGTTCCAACAATGTCCACGATTGAATCGGTAGCACCTACTTCATGAAAATGGACCTCTTTAAGGCTTTTTCCATGAACGGCAGCTTCTGCTTTTGCAATTTCTGTAAAGATTGCAATGGCTTGCTCCTTTGCTTTAGTTTTTATGCTGCTTTGGTCAATGATTTGAATAATATCATATAGATTGCGAGCATTTGCATGACTATGGATCTGCTCATGTGAATGCTCGTGGCTCTGCTCGTGGGCACACGCGTGGGTAGAATGATGCGAATGATCGTGTGTGTGGCTGTGTATATGATTGTCATTATCGCCATGTGTATGCTCGTGTTCATGATGAGTAGATAAAGTTTCATCAAGGGTAAGGTGAACGCTTACATCGGTTCCATGTATGGCATTTTGTTCTGTAGCCTTAATCTCTATATCATATCCGGAAATTTTCAATTTCTTTAATTCATCTTTTACATAGGCAGGATCAATACCCAGATCAATTAATGCACCAAGTGTCATATCGCCGCTGATACCGGAAAAACAGTCAAAATATAAAATACGTTCCATAATTAGTCCTTTCTTATCTTTGAAAATAGAGTAAAGAGATTCTTACAGCCTGTTGATGTTGGAAGCTAGATAGGCAGCGCCAAAGCCGTTATCAATATTGACAACGCCGACACCTGCCGCACAGCTGTTCAACATGGTAAGAAGAGCAGAAATGCCTCCGAAGCTGGCACCGTATCCAATACTTGTGGGAACTGCAATCACAGGTTTATCTACAAGTCCGCCGATAACACTTGCTAAGGCACCTTCCATGCCTGCAACCACGATGATAACATTCGCATTGCGGATTTGCTTTATCTTTGATAATAAGCGGTGAATTCCCGCAACGCCGACATCATAAATGCGGTCTACTTGATTCCCGAGCGTTTCGGCAGTAATTGCAGCCTCTTCTGCAACCGGTATATCAGCTGTTCCGGCTGTGATGACTGCAATTGTTTTTTCTGAATATATAATTTCTGCTTGTTTTATAACGATGATGCGTGCCGATTCATGATACGTTGCATCCTGAGTGAACTGCCTGATTGCATCATAATGGCTCTGCGAGGCACGTGTAGCGAGGATATTGGTATTGTGAAGCATCATGTGCCTCACAATTTCAGCAACTTGTTGTGGAGTCTTTCCCTCGCAGAAAATTGCTTCGGGATAGCCCGTTCTGAGATTGCGGTGCTGATCGATCATTGAGAAACCTAAATCCTCAAAGGGAAGTGTTTTCAATTCTTCGGCTGCGTCAGCCGGCTCTTTTTCTCCGGATGCAACCTGATTCAGTATGTTGATTAAATAAGAGTGATCCATGATTGTTTTACCTTTCTAAGGTTTGATTTAAGCTGCCCATTTGATAGCCGCCGAGATCCAATGCAGCATAAAGAAATCCGGATTTTTTTGCGGCACGGTTTATTCGATCCATAAGGGAAAGATCAAAAAATTTGCAGCGTTCCTCAGCGGCAACTTCAATTCGTGCAATTTTTCCGTGGTGGCGTACACGATACTGTTTAAATCCAGACTGGCGAAGTTCTTTTTCTAAGTAAGCGATCGCTTCTAACTTTTCTACAGTTATTGTTTCGCCGTAAGGAATGCGGGAGGCGAGACATGCAAATGCAGGCTTGTCCCAATGTGCATCCTTTCTTTCTTTTAATAATTGACGAATTTCTTCTTTTGTAAAACCGGCATCTTTTAACGGGCTGATAATTTTAAGCTCATCCAATGCCAAAAGACCGGGACGGTAATCTTTTATATCATCCGCATTGGTTCCGTCAGCAACGAAAAAAAATTCTTCTTCTTTTGCTTTTTTTAGAATTTCGGTAAATATATTTTTTTTACAAAGATAGCAGCGATTGGGCGGATTATGTGAGAACGCTTGAAAACATTCTTCACTGAGTGCAATGCGATGGTGGGAAATTTTGTGCTCTCGGCAAAATAGAAGCGCATCTTCAAATTCTTCTTCCGAATGCATGGGAGAAGTAACTGTGATTGCAGTAACATTTTCTTTTAGTATGTCTTTTGCAGCTAATAGAAGAAAGGTACTGTCAACCCCTCCCGAAAAAGCGACTGCTATTCTCTTATATTTCTTAAAAACAGAAGCGAGTGCTTTTTGCTTTTTTTTCAGTTCATCTTGATTATACATAAAAAGAAATCCTCTTAATCCTATTTATTTTCGCTATTTTTGACTTTTTTCAAAAACCCTTGAAATTTCATTTGTTAAATGAGATTTCAAGGGTTTTATGCATACTTTATTATATTATGACGGAACTTTAATAAAACATCAAGATATTTTATTTAGTAACTCTTTTATTCCGACTCTGGGAATGGAATTGTTCTGTAACACCACCACCAGTCTTCGCATTCCAGACCGATTCTTTCCGGATCTGTCTCTCGTCGAATGAGTCCTTCGTATGTTAGAGGAGGAGGAACCATGACAGGCTGACCTGGTTCCCAGTTTGCCGGTGTCAGAACCCCGTATTCGTCAGTGGTTTGAATGGCGATTAAAAGCCGCAGTATTTCATTGATGTTTCTTCCGTTTGTTGCCGGATAAATCAAAATAGCTCGTACGGTCTGTAATGGGTCAATAATAAATACATCGCGGATTGTTTCTTGTGTTGTGACATCAGGGGCAAACATGCCGTAGGAACGAGCAATGTCACCGCTTCGGTCTGAGACAATCGGGAATGGGATGGTAATGCCGGTCGTTAAGTAAATGTCATAAACCCAGGCTAGGTGAGAGGGGTTGCTGTCGATGCTAATGCCTAAAAGTTGCGCATTGCGATCAACAAAGTCTTGATTGGTTTGTGCAAAAGCGATAAATTCCGTTGTGCAAACAGGGGTGAAATCTCCGGGATGTGAAAAGAATATAACCCATTTTCCTTTGTAATCAGACATTCGAATTGGTCCCATTGTTGACAATGCTGCGAAATCCGGAACTTGCATACCAATATTTAATTGAGAAATTTCCATGATAAAAATAAACCTCCATTTTTTTTTTACTATTTCATAGTATTCGAATTGGACGAAAATGGAACGTTGTATCATGGTTTCAAAAGGAATTTAATTTTCATTCGGAGGGGAATCCTGTTTCTTTTTTGATAAGAGATAGGATATAAAATCACCGATTTGCCTATCTTGATCTGCAGTAATATCTGATTGTTCCAGTATGGAAATGGACTGAAGTTTGTGTTGTTCACCTTGTGCTTGTTTTGCAGTGGCATTGTAATAAAATTCGCCTTCGGTTATTCCTGGCTGCTTTCCATATTTTGAAACCATCAGATGGTAAAGAGGATCACCTAAATATTGTTTCCAGTGTTTTTGAAATAGCAGCATGGACAGATACGTATGAAAAGAAACGTGGTTTAGGTCAAATTGATTGATTT
Organism: Sinanaerobacter sp. ZZT-01; assembly: GCF_035621135.1. Classification (NCBI taxonomy): domain Bacteria; kingdom Bacillati; phylum Bacillota; class Clostridia; order Peptostreptococcales; family Anaerovoracaceae; genus Sinanaerobacter; species Sinanaerobacter sp. ZZT-01. Next base: position 600,400 of record NZ_CP141728.1, on the reverse strand, counting down.
CTATGCTTTCTGAAAAGTATGATTTAAAATATGGTATGCAGAAATCAATTTTGAAATCTGCTGGAATCGTTGAATCTTCTAAAATTCTTTTCGTCTTTCTTTTAATTAATTCCCTTTCTTTGTAGTCATATAATTCACCAAATTTGTGCATTGCATTTAATTTTTTTTGATGAAATTCATTATGATCCTCAGAATCTCCTGCATCAAGAGGGTCATATAGCAATCCGCAATCTTTACATGTCATCAAGTCTTCAAGTCCGAGCATAAAATCGATTGATACATGAAATCGGTTTGCAATTTTTTGTATGTTTTCCGGACCAGGTGTCTGGCCATCCAGCCAGTTTTTAATTGTAGTTTGATGTACATTTAAATCTTTAGACAGTCGGTAAGGTGTAATATTCCCGTTTTTCATCAGCCGTCTTAATATCTCAGAGAATGTCATAGTGGGTACCTCCATAAATAGTCTAATTAGTTATAATATTTTAGATTAAATGCGCTTGACATAATCTAATTTAAGTGTATATAATTAGATTATTCCAAATAATTTAAAAAATAAAAATCCAAATATAGTATATTTTATTTATTCTAATCTATAAGAATAGACTATCATGCGAAGTGTTTTTATGCAAGTTTTTTGGAATAGAAAGGAAAAACAGGGGGAGATAAAAGCAGCACAAAAATGAAGGGAAAGAAAAATTTTGGGATAAGGAGAAGGGGTATGTTTGATAAGTACATAAATTATAACCGAATTGCAGAGGATATGATTCGCAATCGGGAAGATAATCTAGCGGCTTTGGAGTCATTAAAAGAACAGTATGCGGAACTAATGCAAAAAGACGGTGTCGGTGCAGTATCCTACGAGAAAGAGCGAGTTCAGGTAAGTCTAAAAAATGATGCGATGGTAAATCATGCAATTCAAAAAGAGGCAGTGAAAAAAAAGTTGGATGAGCTGGGAACGGAGTGCAGGCTGTTCGACAAGGCGTGGACACATCTTACAGAGGAAGAGAAAGAAGTGCTTAGCGTCTTTTGCAATCAGGATATAAAAAAGCAGGATGCAATTGACTTGGTGTGTGAGCAGATGCACTGCGAGCGAGCGACGGCATATCGGAAAAAGGACGCTGCATTGGGGCGATTTAAAAAATTGCTATTTTCTTAATGAGACAAAGTTGAGATGAAAGAATCCTTTTTCGGTGCTATAGTGATATTGGTGAAAGATGCAAAGAATGATTCTTATAAAAAAAGAGCCATTAATTCAGATGGCTTTTTTTTATTGCATCTTTTATCCTTGTTGTCTAATTGCAGACGTAAAAAAACAGGAATGCGAGAAGCAACCTCGTAAAATGCGTAATCAAAGAGGGAGAGGCTATGAAAAGAAAATTTTTACAAGAGCTTAAAATTGAAGGTATGACAAAAGAGGTGATCGATCAGATCATGGCTGAAAACGGACGCGATATTGAGAGAGAAAAGGCAAAGAATAAAGAGAAAAATAAGAAGCTTATAGAAAAATACAGCTTGAAAGAGGCCATGAAATCTCTCGGTGTCATTGATCCGGACTACCTTATTTTTAAGCACGGAGGGATAGAGAAATTTTGCTTTGATGAGGAAGGGGAGCCTTTGATGGTGGAAGAGATTCTCAAAGTTTACAGAGAATCCTTCCCCTATATTTTCAATCAGGAATATCCAAATAAAATAAGCCTGGTTCAGGGGGAAAAGATGGAGTTGTCATTTACTTGGAGGTGTGTTGAATGAGAGACGAAATATTAGCTGGAATGGTACGTAAATTAGAGACACTTGACATACCTGTTTATGTAAGAGGTACAAAACAAGAAGGCGATTCGGCTTATTTTCTTGTCTTGCCGCTTACATCTTCCGTTGAAAAAGTGATTGGCAGTCGGTATCGGTTGAATCACTCGTTTGAGGTTCAGTATTATCCACCCAAAGACGGTGAAAGCGTTCAAGAAAGTGTAGAAGATGTTCTTTTTCAATTATTAGAGTACATTTTGATGGGAGAAGACTTGATTCACGGAACGAAAATGCATACAAAAAACGAAGAAGGTATATTTCATTTCTATGTTGATTACAACTTCTATTCTTATAAAGAGGTGGAAGAAAAAGTTGATATGGGCGATGTAGATATCAAGAATGGCTTAAAGGGGGATTAAGGTTGAAATTAAAAAAAGATACTTTAAAGAGCAATAAAGAAAAATTTTCAAAAGAAAAATTGGTTTCTTCGAGCAAATATATCGAAAAGCGTGATTTGCTTCAAGTATTGCTTGAGGAAAATAAAGAATATTGCTTTCAAGATGTAGATTCTTATATAAATGAATTTTTAAAAAGGAAGGTGAACTAAATGGCTTTAGGTGGTGGTGTATTTACTGCACAAAATAAATTTTACCCAGGCAGTTATATTAATTTTGTTTCTGCACAGAAAGCATCCGCAATCTTATCAGATCGCGGATATGCAGCAATGCCTCTGGAACTTGATTGGGGAAAAGATGGAGATGTTTTTTCTGTCAGTGCAGAAAAATTTCAGAAAGATTCTTTAAAGATTCTTGGATATGATTACACAGCAGATCAATTAAAAGGTCTTCGTGACTTATTCCAAAATGGATTAAGAGTTGCCTATTTGTACCGTTTAAATAGCGGAAACAAGGCGGAAAATGACTTTGCGCAGGCAACGTGCAGCGGCATAAGAGGAAACAGTATTAAGATTGTAATAGAGAAGAATGTAGATGATTCTGAAAGATTTGACATCAGCACTTTGTTTGATGCAAAGCTGGTAGACAAGCAAACGGTAAAAACTGTGGGAGAACTGACAGACAATGATTATGTAATTTGGAAGAAGGAAGCTGCCTTAACAGAAAATGCAGGTGTTTCCCTTTCAGGAGGCACAAATAAAGAGGCAGTAGCCGGAGCAGATTATGCAGACTTTCTCAGCAAGGCAGAAAGCTATTCCTTTAATGTGCTGGGCTGCTTATCAACTGATGAAGCAGTTTGTAATTTATTTACTGCATTTACAAAGCGCATGAGAGAAGAGTATGGAGCAAAATTTCAAACCGTCCTATATCGTACTGCTGCCGATCATGAAGGGGTTATCAGTGTTGAAAATACAATGACGGATTCCGCTTATCCTCAGTCAGCATTGGTGTATTGGACAGTAGGCGCGCAGGCAACCCGTTCCATCGGTGGGGGAAAAGCGACGCTATCCAATCAGGTTTATAATGGAGAATTTGAAGTGAAAGCAGATTATACACAGACTCAGCTTGCGGATGGGTTAAAGAGTGGTAAATTCTTATTCCATAAGGTCGGAGATGAAATTCGTGTGTTAGAGGATATTAATACTTTGACTTCCTTTACCAATGAGAAAAGTGAAGATTTCTCTGCAAATCAGTCCATTCGTGTGTTGGATCAGATTGCAAATGATATCGCAGACGTATTTAACAGCAAATATCTTGGCAATATTCCAAATGATGATTCTGGCAGAGTGATGCTATGGAATGACATTGTTAGACATCATCAAGAACTTCAAAAATTGCAGGCTATTGAAAACTTCACAGCAGATGATGTAAAGGTGATGGCTGGCGATACAAAGAAATCCGTTGTTGTAGAAGATCATGTCACTTTGGTCAATGCGATGAGTGAGCTGTATATGACGGTAGTTGTTCAGTAAAGGAGGGTATGTTATGAAATTTATGAACTCAAAAGATGCGGTAAGCGGTTCTTTAGCCGAGTGCTTTTTAACCATTGACGGAAATTGCTATAACTTTATGCATGCGATTAATTTAGAAGCGAAGATAGAAAAGACGAAGACGGAGGTTCCGATTCTTGGGAAAACAGGAAAAGGAAATAAAGCGACTGGATGGAAGGGAACCGGAAGTGCGACCTTCCATTACAACACGTCCATATTTAGAGAACTTCTTTATAAATACAAAGAGAGTGGTGAAGATATCTATTTTGATATTCAGGTGACCAATGAAGATCCGACTTCCGATTTAGGAAGACAGACCGTAATTTTGAAAGACTGCAATGTAGATGGTGGAATTTTGACGAAGTTTGATGCCGGTGCAGAATATTTAGATGAAGAGATGGAATTTACCTTTGAAGATTTTGAAATACCGGAAAAGTTCAATCTATTGAATGGCATGGTGTAAAGCGGAGGAGAAAGAAAAATTATGAGTAGTTTAAATGCTTTTTTAAACCCGATCAAAGAAGAAAATGCAAAGGTAGTGGCAAGTAAACGTTTTGTCGGAGAAAATGGCAAGCCTGTAGAATGGGAAATTCGTGCTTTGACTGGTGAAGAGGATGAGGTAATACGAAAAAAGTGTACAAGATCGGTTCCGGTACCGGGGAAAAGAGGACAATATACCAATGAAACGGATATCAATCGCTATCTTGGGGAGCTGGCGGCTACATGCACCGTTTATCCTAATTTAAATGATGCAACTTTACAGAAAGCGTATGGTGTTTTAGGAGCAGATTCCTTATTGAAGACAATGCTGAAAGCAGGGGAATACGCAGAGTATCTTGAAAAGGTGCAAAAAATAAGCGGTTATGACCAAACGATGGAAGATTTGGTGGATGAAGCAAAAAACTAATAGAGGAGGGTGATGCGGAAGCAAATTTCGCATATTATGCTCTCCACAAGTTAAGAATTCTGCCGAGTGTACTCTTAGCAATGAGACGGGAAGAGAAAGCATTTATTTATGCTTCCATTCAATTGCGCATGGAGGCAGAAAAAAGAGAGGAAAAAAAAGCAAGGAAAAAATAAAATAAAACGCTTTGGGGATGCAGCAAAGTGCTTCAATTTCAAAGCGTTTTTCTTATACAACTGACAGGAGTTCATTTTATTATTTGTATAAGAAAGGAAGGGAGTGAGGGAATGGCAACAATTTTAAATGCACTGAATCTTTCGAATCAATTTAATAATATTTCTAACCGAATTAACAATATTTCATTAGCTGCTACAAAGACAAAAAATGTTTTTAATACGTTAAATGTCACCATGGATCATACGGCAAGTGTCAATTTTGGTTCAGTCAATCAATCCATTGCCGCGCTGGACAAGAGTGTTCAAAAAGTGGCGGCAACGCTTGAAAGAGCCGATATGCAGCAGATCAATCTGAATCAGGATATGAAAGCAGGTCAAGGGGCTGCAGGAAAGCTGAGCGGTATGCTGTCTAAAATTGATGTGGCACAAGTTGCCATGAGTGCAGTACAGACTTCAGATAAAATGATTCAAACCAGAGCAAAATTAAACACGACAAATGATGGGAGCCAAACGACAAAGGAGTTGGAGAATAAAGTATTTGCAAGTGCGCAGAGATCGAGAACCGGATATTTTGATATGGCATCTGCAGTCACAACGATGGGAGCAAATACACAAACATTTAAAACAAGTGATGAAACAATAGCCTTTGCAGAACAGGTGAATAAGATATTTAAAATTGACGGGGCTTCCGGCGAGCGGCAGTCTACTGCAATCATGCAGCTTTCGCAGGCGATGGCAGACGGTGCTGTAAAAGCAGAGGAATTGAACTCTATTTTAGAAGTATCACCGAGTCTGGGAAGAAGTATAGAAACTGCAATGGGGTTGGCAGAAGGCTCTATCCTATCTTATGCAGAGCAGGGCTCACTGACAGCTTCCGCGGTTAAAAATTCCGTATTCCAGATGGCGGAAGATACAAATACAGCATTTTCTGCAACACCAATGACTTGGGGGGATGTGTTAAATGCAGCCATTAACGGTGTTATGAAGGTTTCACGCCCACTATTAGATTTTATTAATCTTCTGGCAAATTCATGGAGCATATTGGGACCGATAGTGATGGGGGTAGTTGCAGCAATTGTCGCATACAATGCAGTTATGGGTGTTGCATGGCTGGAAACAGTAAAAAATGCAGCAGCAATAGCGTGGAAAACAATTTGTAGTTGGGCTGAGACGGCAGCAATTATTGCTATGACGCTTGCTTCGGAAGGTTTAAATGCGGCACTTGCACTTTGTCCGATCACATGGATTATTATAGCCATCATTGCTTTAATTGCAATATTTTACGCTGTAATAGCTGCAATTAATAAATTCACAGGGTCAAGCTTGTCTGCTACAGGAATGATTATGGGTGCATTCTATGTATTGGGAGCATTTTTGTATAACACAGTTATAGTTCCATTGTATAATGCTTTTGCGATGATTGCGAACTTCTTAGGTAATGTTTTCAATAATCCTATCGGTGCGGTGAAAGTTGCATTTTATGACATGGCTATTGATATCCTAGGATATATTGAAAAATTGGCGAGTGCAATTGAAACTATTATTAATAAAATACCAGGTGTAAAAGTAAATATCACCAGCGGTTTAGATAGTTTTAAAGAGAAATTAGAGAAAGCACAGGAAAAGGTTAAGGATGAGTCTGGTTGGGTTGAATATGTTAAGAAACTCGATTATAAAGGCTATACAGATGCATGGGATAAAGGAAATAAGATGGGAGCCGGTTTGCAGAACAAAGTAACGGATCTTTTTAGTCAGGATAATTCGATCCCAGATTCCTTAAATCAAACAGCCGACAATACAGGAAAAATGGCAAACACTATGGAAATGAGCGGAGAGGATTTGAAGTATCTCAGAGACGTCGCAGAGCGTGAAGTAATCAATCGATTTACAACAGCGGACTTGAACGTTACGATGCAGACAACGGCAAACGTTAATAGTGATCTCGATATTGACGGTATCATATCACAGCTGGAAGATAAGACGTATGAAATGCTGGTTTCAACCGCAGAGGGGGTGTAATCTTGTACGAATTTATTCTTGATGATATGCAGCTTCCGGTTGCGCCGCAAAAGATGAAAATGAAGATGTCAAATCAAAATAAGACGATTAATTTGATTTCCGGACAAGAGGTGAATATTCCTAAAATTGCCGGATTGACAGAAATCGAATTCAGCTCACTGCTTCCAGCGCAACCGTACCCTTTTGCTGTATATCCAACTGGTTTTCAGTCACCGGAATTTTATTTAAAAAAGCTGGAACTATTGAAGCAGGGAAGAAAGCCATTTATATTTTTAGTAAATCGGAAACAGCTAAATGGAACGTACAGCTATAACATATCAAAGAATGTGACATTAGAAGAATATACAATTGAAGAAGATGCTGCAAACGGATTTGATATTATGGTTTCCATTCGCTTGAAGCAATATGTTACCTACGGAACGATTCTTGTCAATGTAAGTGAAAATAAAGAAACGGGCGACGTGACATTGGAAAAGCAAGTGCAAAGAGAGGCAAAGGTGACAAATAAGACGTATGCGGTACAGCCAAATGATACGCTTTGGAGTATCTGCAAAAAAGAACTGGGAGACGAAAAAGTCTACAGTAAGATACTTGTTTTAAATGGACTTACAAATCCAAATGAAATTTACCCCGGGCAGGTGATACGTTTTGAATAAGATTGAATTAATAATTGAACACAATGGATTGAATTACCAGCCCGTTGTGGAAGAACCGATTTCGTGGGAGACAGAGCGTCAGGGTGTACCTGGAAAGCTTACTTTTTCAGTGCAGAAAGATGCAGGATTAAATTTTCAGGAAGGAGATCATCTAATGTTGTATGTAAATAAAGAAAAGGTTTTTTATGGATTTATTTTTACAAAGAAACGAAATAAAGATGGTCTCATCAGTGTGACCGCATACGATCAGCTGAGATATTTGAAAAATAAAGATGTTATAAAATATAAAGAAATAACAGCCAGTGCTTTGATTCAAAAACTAGCTAAAATATTTGGCATGGAGGTTGGCGAAATCGAAGATACGAAGTATGTGATAGCAGACCGTTTGGAACAAGATAAGACCTTATTTGATATCATTAAAAATGCACTCAATGAAACACAACAGGCAAAAAAAGAGTTGTATGTTTTATACGATGATTGCAGGAAACTGACACTGAAAAATATCAAAGATATGAAACTGGATATTCTAATCAATCAAAATACTGCAGAGGATTTTGACTATGCTTCAAGTATAGACAGTAAGACATATAATCGAATTAAGCTGTTTTATGAAAGCGAAAAAACCGGTGATTTAAAAATCCATCCTCAAGAAGATGCTGCTTCCATAAAAAGATGGGGGGTTTTACAGCATACAGAAAAGGTAGATAATCCACAGAATGCGGAAGAAAAAGCGAAAAACTTACTTTCTATGTATAACCGAAAAACAAGGAATTTAAGCGTTTCTAAAGCATTTGGAGATATCAGGGTAAGAGGAGGCTCTTTGCTTTCGGTTAGCTTGGATCTGGGAGATGTAGTAGCAAATACTTATATGATTGTGGAAAAGGTAAAGCATACAATATCTGCAGATGTGCATCAGATGGATCTCTCATTGATTGGAGGTGATTTTAGTGCCTAACTTACTTCAAATTATGAAACAAGCTTCTTCTGATGCATTTGAAGAAGGAAAACCCGTAAACCTCGTTTATGGAACCGTGCAGAATACAAATCCGTTGGAAATATTGGTAGAACAGAAGTTGTTGCTGGAAGAGCCGTTTCTGGTATGTGCAAGAAATGTTACGAACTATGACGTAGAAATGGAGATGCTTCACGAGACAGAGCTGTCTGGAGCTTATGAGCATAGCCATAGTGTCAGTACTTCCGGTGGGAGCGGGACGACCAATACAAATAGGGAACCTGCACATAAGCATGAGTATAAAGGGAAAAAAAAATACCGCGTATTAAATGGACTACAAAGCGGTGAAAAGGTCATTATGATTCGTATGCAGGGCGGACAGAGATTTATTGTTTTAGATAGGATAGGGTGATGAGATGATACCAGAACGAACAGATGATTTGAGGCAGGACTTTTCCCTCGATGTCATATCAACAAGCAAGACCTATCACATTTCTAAAAATCGGATTTTTGGATTTGTAGACGGTAGGGAAGCGATGGAGCAGGCGGTTTATAAAATTCTCAGTACGGAGCGTTATAATTACATCATTTACAGCTGGAATTATGGTGTAGAGCTCACTGAATTAATTGGAAAGCCAATGGTTTATATCGCACCGGAATTGGAACAAAGGATTACAGAAGCATTGACGCAGGATCAAAGGATTCTAAGCGTAGATGCTTTTTCTTTTGAAACCAAAAGAAGCAGTATGTTAGTTTCATTTACAGTTCATACCATTTTCGGAGATGTGAAAGCGGAAAAGGAGGTAAGTTATTAATGTTTGAATCCATTACTTATGAGACCCTTTTAAAGCGCATGCTTGACCAGGTGTCAAACAATGTGGACAAGAGAGAAGGATCAATCATTTATGATGCACTTGCGCCGGCAGCGGCAGAATTAAAAAATGCCTATATTCAGTTAGATGTTATTTTAAATGAAACTTTTGCCGATACAGCAAGCCGAACGTATTTGATTAAGAGAGCAGCGGAAAGAGGTATTGTTCCATACGAAGCAACACAAGCAATACTAAAAGGAGAATTTAATACAGATATACCGATTGGACACCGATTCAGCTTGGATACATTAAATTACACTGCCATTGAAAAAATGGAAACTGGAGTTTATAAAATGCAGTGTGAAACGGCAGGAAGAATCGGCAACAGCAAAACAGGAAATTTGATTCCAATTGACTATATCAAAGGACTGACTTTTGCCAGACTAACAGAATTGTTGGTTCCCGGTGAGGATGAAGAGGATACGGAGTATTTAAGAAAAAGATATTATGACAGCCTGGATACAAAAGCATTTGGAGGAAACATTCAAGATTACAAGGGAAAAGTTTCTACAATAAGCGGAGTGGGTGGCGTGAAGGTCTATCCGGCATGGAATGGAGGTGGCAGCGTAAAATTGGTTCTGATTAATTCGGAATATCAAAAACCAAGCAGTGAATTGATTTCTATTGTTCAAACAGAGATAGATCCCATTCAAAATCAGGGGAAAGGACTCGGCATTGCACCCATTGGTCATATCGTTACTGTAGAAGGCGTTAAAGAATCAGTGATTCCTATTTCGACAGCGATCACTTATCAAGATGGATGGGAATGGAATGACGTAAAAGATTATGTGTTTGAGACAGTTGACCAATATTTAACAGAATTAGCTCAGGATTGGGCGGATAGTGATACGGTGATTGTAAGAGTCAGCCAGATTGAAACACGTCTTCTAAATATACCCGGGATTCTAGATATTTCTAAAACAGCAATCAATGGAGAAGAGAAGAATTTGGTACTGGATGCAGACAGTATTCCGAAACGGGGTGAGTTCGCTGGATAGGAAAATAAAATTAGTTAATTATTTACCGCAGATTATGGGTGAGATTTTAGAATTTAAGGAACTCACCGAAGCAGAAACGACAGAGATGGTGAAGCTGTATCATGCGATACAACTTGTCGCAGACGATCAGTATGTAGAATCTGCAACAGAAAACGGTGTAAAGCGGTGGGAATCTATTTTAAAGATTTTGCCAAAAGGTACGGACTTATTAGAAGAGAGAAAGTTTCGCATTGTAACGAGACTGAATGAAAAGCTTCCGTATAGTTATCGTATGCTTTTACAGCAACTGGAAACCATTTGCGGGAAAAGTGGCTATACGGTTGAATTAAAAGAAGATGAATATAAATTGATTGTAAAGGTAGCATTGACTGTGAAATCAAATTTCGATGATGTAGATTTATTGTTGCATAGGGTTGTACCGGCAAATTTAGTGATTGATTTGAGTTTGAAGTACAACCAGCATTCAACTTTAGAGAAATTTACACATGCAAAATTAGCATCTTACACACATGAATTTTTGAGAAATGAGGTAATTGATCTGAGTTTGGAGTACAACCAGCATTCAACTTTAGAGAAATTTACACACGCAAAATTAGCATCTTACACATATGGATTTTTAAGAAATGAGGTGATTGCATAATGGCTAAGAAAACGAAAAATTATAACCTGAAAAAGCCGGAGCCAATGGACTTTTACAATGTTGAGCTTCAAAATGATAATATGGATATTATTGACACAGAACTAAAAAATCTAAACGAAAAAGCAGATTCCAAGGCACCAATAACCGATCCTGTTTTCACAGGCACACCAAAGATAGGCGAAAAACCAATTGCAACAACAGACCAAATTCCAGCATCGGTAACGGTGGTTAATGCTCTAACTGAAACAGTACCGGGTAAGGCGTTGGATGCAGTGAGGGGAAAGGAATTAGATGGAAAACTTGTCGAGGTAACTAATAAAGTTGATAATTTAGATTCTACTGCAATGTCTGTTAGTGAAGCGGTTAAAGTAGCTTATGGACTATCTACTGATAATGCAAATGTAGACAAGGTGTTACAAGCAGCTAGGGATTTAATTACGTCAAATATAAACCTTGCAAATACCAAGACTAGGATTGCAACAGGATCATACACAGGGTTAAATGGGACATCAAGAATTATTTACGTAGGAGTAACACCGAAAGTGCTGATGGTTACAGCATGTACATTAGTGAGTGGGGATTACTTAAGTCGTGCCCTACCCGAGGACTTAGTAATAGGGGTTTATCCTACAACGCATGCCGCCACGCATGCTTCTGTATCGTCATCCGCCGACTACTACACTACGAGCGTGAAACTGCAGTGGACAAGTACTGGAATGATTATTTCACATGATAAGCCAAATGTGTCACCATCCGTCATTATGGACCATGGCAACTATCAATACAGCTGGATTGCATTTTTTTAGGAGGTTATAAAATGATTGTACTAAGCAATAAGGGGTTTGAGACACACTCAATGCACCCCAACGAAGACTGGACTGGTAAAGCTCTCTATGTGGTTGAGGATGAATCAGACTTAGCAAACAAAATACAGAGATTGTATCCCCACTATGATTTCGTAGTAGAAAATGGGCAATTAGTAGATGTGATTGAAATAGAAAAGCCACCACTGACCGATGAAGAGAAAATACAGCAGTACGATGAACTATCTATTCAGTACATACACGAAAAGTACAGTTATGACGAAGAAAATAAAACCATGAGAGAGTATTTGTCGGACATGACTAATGAGCAGTGCAAAGTCGCATTTGATACATACAATACTTACGTTGAAGAGTGTAAGACTAGAGCTTACACAGAAGTGTATGGTAATTAAATAAGCAACTTAGAAAACGCAATCAAGCGTGTTTTTGGTACGATATAAGTGTAATTGAAACACCACAAAAAAGGTAAAAACAGTTGCACTTAATTTTATATTGGACGGACATTGACACGATGATTGTACAGTTCAGTCAGATTGAAATACATACATGAAAAATTAAGAAATGAGGTTAATGTATAATGGCTAAGAAAACGAAAAATTATAACCTGACAAAGCCGGAACCAACGGACTTTTACGATGTTGAGGTTCAAAATGGTAATATGGATATTATCGATGAGGAATTAAAAAAAGCGAATGAGAATGCGGGGGATATGTCTAAGTCTACTTATGACAAAAACGGTGACGGCGTTGTAGATAATGCAGAAAAGATCAATGGAAAAACAGATGCACAAATAATGGAAGAATCAAGAAAGATATCATCTCAGCTAGCAACTGACTTAGGAATAGGAGATACACCAAATGTAGAGGCAGCAATTGGGAGGGTAAAAACATCTTTATCGGATTTACAACCCAAAACAGATAGTGCTTTAAATGCAAGTAATAAGACAGTGGTGGGAGCTATTAATGAGATTAAAGAATTAAGTACACTGTCAGAAGAAACAAAAGCATTATACGGTGGGGTAGAGTCTGTGGATGAGGCGTTACAAATTGCTGGTGGTCTTGTTATGGCTGATAATGTTAGTTATATTCAGATTAATTTGTGTTATCCAGATACTAATACACCGGTGCCACAACAATATGGATTTACGTTATCTGGAACTGGTGTAAATTTTAAGTTTACAACCGATGGAGTTAGTCAAAATAAGACGTTCTTTGTTCCTCTTGGGACTTATACATTAATACAATCTGTTGTTCCAAATATGCCATTTGAAAGAACGAATAAATCTTTTACTTTGACACTTGGAACCAAAATACTTATTGTTAATGCATTTGGTTATGTAAAAGATGTGTTTTTAAGATCCTCTGTTTCAGGTAGTCTTGATATGGGAGCTTTGAGTTATTTTAGTAATATTCAGGCTTGTGTTGTTGGTGGTGGTTCATCCGGACAAAGAGGTTTGGGAGGGGGTGGTGGAGGGTACGTAACAAATGTCACATACCCAATATCTAAAATAAAGACTAGTTATTATCGAGCTGTAATTGGTCAAGGTGGTGCGGCTGGTGAAGGTGTACGTAATGGTGGTGGTTCATCTTTGGATATAGGGACTAATTCAATCACTGCTCCGGGTGGTAATGGTATTAACGGCGGTTCTGGTGGTGGAGGATGGTTGTCTAATGGCGAAGGTGGAGCTGGTGGGTCTAATGGAGCTGGCGGTAGTGGTAAGAATGCTGGTAAAGGACAGGGAACCAGTACGCGGATTTTTGGAGATTCGTCAATGCAAGCTAGTGCAGGAGGAGGTGCGGGTGGAGCCTTCAATAGTGATAAGACACACACTCTAGGCGGTGATGGTGGACGGAAAGGTGGAGGTGCCGGTGGGGAATTAAATGATGGAAAAGAAATTGGACAAGGTGTAGGCGGTAAATCAGCAACATATTATGGTTCTGGTGGAGGTTCTGCCGGAGATAATGAATGGGGATATGATAGAGGGCAGGGAGCTGGCTATCAAGGTGTTGTTGCGTTACGCTTTAATAGATAAAGAGGGTGAATAGAATGGATTATGCAATTATAGAAAACAATAAAATAACCAACGTCATCGTATCGGACAAAGATTTTGCAAAATCAACAGGAGCGATCTGCTGTGAGGGATTACCTATTGGAATTGGTGACGAGTTTGAGAATAGAAAATTTAAAAAGCTTGTTACTGACTATGATAAAGATGGTATCAAGATTAGTGAGCATTATAAATACTATGATGCCCCATCAGACGAGCTGAAACCAACACTGGAAGAACTACAACAGAGATATGATACGTTGTCTATCCAGTACATACACGAAAAGTACAGTTATGACGAAGAAAACAAAATCATGAGAGAGTATTTGTCGGACATGACTAATGAGCAGTGCAAAGTCGCATTTGATACATACAATACTTACGTTGAAGAGTGTAAGATTAGAGCTTACACAGAAGTGTATGGTAATTAAATAAGCAACTTAAAAAACGCAATCAAGCGTGTTTTTGGTACGATATAAGTGTAATTGAAACACCACAAAAAAGGTAAAAACAGTTGCACTTAATTTTATATTGGACGGACATTGACACGATGAGTGTACAGTTCAGTCAGATTGAAATACATACATGAAAAATTAAGAAATGAGGTGATTGCATAATGAGTAGAAAAACGAAAAATTATAACCTGACAAAGCCGGAATCAACGGATTTTTACGATGTTGAGGTTCAAAATGGTAATATGGATATTATTGACACAGAACTAAAAAATCTAAACGAAAAAGCAGATTCCAAAGCACCAATAACCGATCCTGTTTTCACAGGCACACCAAAGATAGGCGAAAAACCAATTGCAACAACAGACCAAATTCCAGCATCGGTAACAGTGGTTAACAGTCTTGACGAAACTGTACCGGGTAAGGCGTTGGATGCGGTACAGGGTAAGGAATTGGCTGAACAACTTACTAATGTTTCAAATAAGATAGATAATATTCCAATTGCAACGAATATTATAAATGGGTTGATGAGCAAAGAAGATAAAACAAAGCTGGAGGGGCTAATATTACAGGGTCTATTTCAAGATTTATTTAATGCAGGACAAGTAGTTCCTTGGGAATATATAGAGTCGTATAGTCCATGTGAAGGAAGTATTACAAATGAAAAAATGTCTTCAAATACATTTATGCCTACATCAGGAACTGCATATGCTGGATTTTGCACTGCTAATAAAGTAGACTTATCTGAATTTAATTATGTGAAATTTGATAGGGGATCGGGAAGTAGTTCAAGAGCAGGTGTGGACTACTATATGGCTATATCAAATGATAATACAGCGTCAAAGAATGGAGAAGTAGCGTCCCTTTTAATATCAAAAGATGGGGGTGTTAATGCTATAAACATTTCAAATTTAACTGGTAAATATTATATAAAAGTATTAGGTTTATCTTCATATACAACATATGGAGGAACAGCAAGTTTAAATGTATATAAAGTAATCTTAGAAAATTCAAATTAAAATAAGGTAAATTATGGATATTTAAAAGATAAAACTTGAAATAGAAAATAATGGACATGATGTGAATGACTTTGAAATCAAAATATTTGAGAATGGGTCCTAAATGGTATTATGAAAATAAACAAATAGCAAAACAAGAAGATGAACCTATTATAGAAGATTTAGAATCTGTTGCTGAATTGACTACATTTACAAGTATGGATAAAGATGAGATTGCAGAAGCGTTAGTCATGGCATTGCAAAGAATTGATAAATTGGAGGAGAAAATAAATGGTCAAACTATGGGTATATAAAGTTGATTCAGGATTAAATACTATTGATGAAGTTCCTGGAAGGTATTTAGAAGCGGTGAAAAAAGAAATGAGTATTATTCAATAAACTAATTAGTTGTTAAACAGCACGCAATATGGCGTGTTTTTTATACAATTATGTAGCCTTAAAGTAATTTAGTAGAAAGATAGAGTAGTGCTTAATTAAAATTTTAAAAGAAAAAAAGCGAAGGAATTTCAATCTCCTTCGCTTTTTCTTTTCTCAAAAGGGGGAAGGAGGAAAAGTGAAAATACAGTTTAACAGCCTGCCAGTTTTTCCCTTGCGGATTACCAGCCGGTTCGGATTCAGAAATACAGGGTTAGAAGGTGCCAGTACTTACCATAGAGGTATTGATCTTGGCAGGAATTTTTCGAAGGCTGAAACAGAGATCTTGTCCGTCGCCGATGGGACGATATCGAACAATTACTGGAATAATACCCGTGGCTGGGTAGTTATCATAGATCACGGAAATTTTAAAACGCTGTATCAGCATTTAAAAACGAAATCACCGTTAAGAGTGGGGGAAAAAGTACAGGCAGGACAGCCAATCGGGCTGATGGGAGCCAGCACAAAGACAATTCGAAACATGGCGATGCATTTACACTTAGAGCTAATTGTAGGCGGGCTGCGAATTGATCCGGAGCCTTATCTAAAAAACATTGTAAAGAAGGTGGAAGATTTGACGGAAGAAGAGACGAGAAAAATTGTAAAAGAGGAAATAAAGCAAATTTTAGAGGGCAGAGAAAGCAAGGTGGCAGAATGCTTTCAAGAAGTTTGGAGCGATGCACAAGGATTAGGGTATACCGACGGGAGCAGGCCGGGCGGATATACGACCCGTCAGGAAGTCGTTTCCATGATTCAGAGGTCAAAAAAGTAAAAAGTGGGTGAATGGGTGGATATACAGACAATTTTTTTATTAATTGCAATTATAGGGTGTTTTGTTGGCTTGGCCGGATGGATTTCAGGCAGAGACAATCGGATTGGTACAGATTCGGAATGGCGGGGAACTGTGAACGGAAAATTAGATGCTCTGCTGGGAATCAGCAAAAGGGTGGACAAGCTGGAAGAAAAAGTTGAAGATCAGGGTAAAGTACTAGCCGTTGTTGAACAGTCTACAAAATCCGCACATCATCGAATCAATGAACATATCGGAAGGGAGCATTTACATGAAGATTAATTGGAAATTACGTTTTAAAAACAAGGCTGTCTTAACAGCCTTGTTTGCTTGCACGGTAACATTTATATACCAAATATTTGGTATATTCGATATCACCGTTTCTATTTCAGAAAATGAAATCATACAAATTATCAGCGTATTCTTGAATTTCCTGGCTGCTTTAGGAATATTGATTGACCCGACTACAATGGGCATGAACGATAGTGAAAGTGCACTTACTTATCAAGAACCGAAATAGGGAAACTGCATTCAGATGACGTAGCTGGGTCGAATATGCAATTCTTTGTTTATAAAAAACATACGACACGAAACTATGATATCGAACAGTTTGAGTTTCATGATATAATGAACTAACCGGTACCGGAAATATTTGAATAGGAGGATTGAAGGGTACGTAAATAAAGTGAAATTTTTACTTTAAATAAGAACATATATTCTTTCCGCAAAAAAATAATAGTAACAGCATATGTAAATGTAAAAAGGAAGGCGATTTCATGAGTAATAAAGTAAATATTCAATATACGAAGGACTCGGTGTTAGAAAAAGAGACAGAAAATCAGTTGAAGGAAATAATATTGAATAACAATAGTAAATGGGTGATTGCAATTGAATCTTATTATCTGGGCAGAGAGAGTATAGACAAAAAATCGTAAAATAAAAGTGGGCTGGTGCTTTTTTGCGCCGGCCCGTTTTTTCCGTTTGTATTGACCGCTTTATTGCGTGCAAAAATCAAGGAAGAATTATTTTTCAGATGTTTTTTAATCGAGTATGTATGGTTGTCTGGCATAAAACAAATAAGAAAAGAAGAAAAGCTACGAAAAGAGATTGAAAGATAAGAGACAGGGTATAATTAAAAAAGAAAGACTCAAATAGGAAAGGCTTAAAAAACGATAAAGTAATACTTAGACTGCACAATGGATTGCTGTGTAAAATGGTGAGAATGAAATATAAAAAAGAAAAATTTTTATGATAATCTTCTTTAAGAAAGGAATGACACGGATATGAAAAAACGTGAAATTAGAAAAACAATTCGCGGACAGAGAGCTGTTGACGGTGCGGGTGTCCATTTGGTTCGGGTACTTGGAAACAGGGATGTAAAGGACTTTGATCCCTTTTTAATGCTGGATTCTTTTGATTCAGAAGACCCTGCAGATTACACAGCCGGATTTCCCATGCATCCACACAGAGGAATTGAAACGATTACTTATTTGATTTCCGGTGAGATTGAGCATGAAGACAGCTTAGGGAACAAAGACATAATCCATGCGGGTGAAAGTCAATGGATGACAGCGGGCAGCGGTATTTTACATCAGGAAATGCCGAAGCCATCGGAACGGATGCTTGGATTCCAACTTTGGCTGAACCTTCCGCAGAAAGAAAAGATGGTAGAGCCGGCTTATTTAAGCATGACAAAGGAAATGATGCCGGAAATTGTGAAGGATAACGCTAAAATACGTGTTTTATCCGGAACTTTTGAGGATGCAAACGGTGTCGTTCCCAGACATATTCCTGCTTCTATCGTTGATATTCAGCTTCAGCGTGGCAAAACAATTGAGATTCCGACGAAGTCAGATGAGACAGTCTTTGTATTTTTCATTGAAGGCGATGCACAGATTAATGAGCAGATGATTCCATCAAAAACCGCAGTTTTGTTTGAAGAAGGCGATTGTATTTCCGTATCTGCAAAGGAAGATTCCGATACACGGTTTATTTTCTTTTCGGCAAAGGCGTTGCATGAGCCGATTGCATGGGGCGGACCGATTGTAATGAATACCGAAGAAGAATTGGAAAATGCCTTTGAAGAGCTGCGCAGAGGAGAATTTATAAAGCATAAATAAGTGGGATACTGAAAAAGATAAAAGCAGGTTCCCCTGTATGAAAAAAAGATTATTTGCGGCCGAGTTTTGCGGCTTATGAATAGAGGAAAGGAAAAAATATGAAAAAATTGAAAATAATTGCCATAATTGGCTCATTGAGAAAGGATTCCTATAACCGTCAACTCGCTTTGCTGGCTAAGGATGTGCTTGGAGAAAATGTAGATTTTGAGCTGCTGAATTATGAAGATATTCCTTTTATGAATCAGGATATTGAATTTCCGGCACCCGATTCTGTTCGACGTGTACGTGATGCGGTAAAAGCAGCGGATGGCATTTGGTTTTTTACACCGGAGTATAACCATTATTTTCCCGGTGTTTTAAAAAATCTTCTTGACTGGCTTTCAAGACCGATCAGCAAGAGTGAACCACAGGTGCTTGCAGGGAAGCCGGCAGCCGTCAGTGGAATTACTCCGGGCATGTCGGGAACAGCTATTGCACAGGATCATCTCATTTCACTGATTAGTTTTTTAAATATGAATGTAATGAATGCACCTCGCTTGACAGTACCGAATGCGATGCAGCAGCTGGACGAAGAAGGACGCCTTGTATTGAAGGAGAGCGCCCCTTACCTAAAAGATCAGGCAGAGTCGTTTGTAGCTTTTGTACAAAAGCACCAGCATGTTTAAGCAGATGAAAATTCGGATCGTTTATTCTAAATCGAGGAATTGCAGACCGTTAAAGCTGACATTTTAATAGGAAACGATTAAGAAAACAAGTATGTTGTTCGAAATGAATAATATGCTTGTTTTTACTTTTATAAAAAGTCACTACATCCTTATAGGATCATAGTTTTTGGAATACAAATTCCCTTTGAGCGGTTGCACGCTATCTGCTTGTTAAGCATTTAAACAAGAACGGAAGACGTAAAGGAAAGCATAAAATATAGGGCGCAAAAAAAGGTTGACGTATGTATACCTCGTGTGCTACTGTTAGGTAGACAGTTGTTTACTTAAGAGGGAGATTACATCAATGAAAAAGATTAATTTGTCAGATGGCGAATGGAACATCATGAATATACTATGGAATGAAGCGCCTAAAACCATTACACAGCTTACAGCGGAGTTAAAAGAATCCAAAGACTGGAGTAAGCACACGATTATTACCATGCTTGGGCGAATGGAAGCAAAGGGAGCTGTGAAATATGAGGAAGGGGTAAGAGCGAAGCAATATTATCCGATTGTCGAAAGAGTAGAAACAGCGTTAGAAGAAACGGAAAATTTCCTTGAGAAGGTGTATGCGGGAAGCTTGGGACTAATGGTCAATACGATGGTTGAAAAAAACACCTTATCAAAGAAGGAGATTGACGAGTTGTATGCCATCTTAAAACGGGCAGAGGAGGAAGCAGAATGATAGATATCATCCTATCTTCATCGGTATTGATTTTAATCATACTTGCTATAAGGTTTACATTTCTAGGAAAGATCAACCCGAAAATGCAATATGGCCTTTGGAGTCTCGTTGTTCTTCGAATGCTGCCCATCAGCTGGCTGAATTCAAAGATGCCAGAGAGCAGGCTGAGCGTAATGCATGCAGCAAAAGCAGTTGCAGGAACAATACATGGAGCATCTGAAGCAGAACAACTCATTTTTGCTCCAAAGCAAGGAACTATTTTTAATGATATGCTTTCGGAAGACAGCATAAAAACAGATGCGATGAGGAATGCAAGTGCGCTTTCTTTCATTTCGTCGATCGATTGGCAGCTTGTATTTCTGACAGTTTGGATCATTGGTGCGGTTGCTTTTGGATTGTGGTTTCTGTGGGTTAATTTTAACTTTAATCGACAGTTGATCAAAAAACGTACGTTTCTTATGTCAGTTGGATTGGACGGTGAACCAATTCTAGACACAGACACACTTGCTTTCGGCAATATGCAAACACGTAAGAGAAAATCGTTACCGGTATATATATCGGATGAACTGTGTTCTCCCTGTCTTGTGAGGCATAGGAGAGGAGCCGTCATCTATGTAACAACTGACGTTGCAGAAGATGGGAGAAAGCTTCACTATGCCGTTTTGCATGAATTATGTCATTACAGACAGCATGATTTGTTATGGTCTGCGGTGCGGGGAGCCGTATTGGTTTTCTATTGGTTCCATCCTTTGATCTGGGCTGCCGCGATTATCTCAAAGAGAGATTGCGAGCTGGCTTGTGATTATGAAGTAATGAAGAAAATGAATCAGAAAGAACGGCTGAATTACAGAAGGATTTTGGTCGATTTAATCCGTACCCAAACGAATCAAAAGAATGTGTTACAAGTGGCGTCAAGTATGCATGAGAATGCAGAGGGGATGAAGGAGAGAATGATACTGATCGCAAGAAATAAAAAGAGAAAAGCTTCTACCTTAATCATAGTAATCTTAATTGCGGCCTTGGCAGCTGGATTTACGTTTACCTCAGCACCGGAGTATGTGAAGGAGATCAGTGGGCAGGAAGAACACGCTTTCAATGATTTTACTGTAAAATGGGCGGATGCATATTCTGCAAGAGATGCAAGGAGCATTTATGAAATGTGTGAGAATGAAGAATTATTTTTAACCCTTGGAGAACATACGCAGGGTGGCGGTTATTGGATGGGCGTTTCCAGCCCTTGGCCTTGGAATAAAGATTATGTGATAAATATCCTTGATGACTCTTCTGCTGATATTTATTATTATTACAGAACCTCAAGCCCGACTGTTTTCGTGGCAAAGGAGACGATTACGGTTAATAAAGACAAAAGCGGCTATAAGGTATCACAGGACAATTGGAAGTACTTTGATGAAATTTCGTCGAAAGCAGAGTTTGAGGAAGCGTATCGATTCGGTGTACCGGAACTGATCGAATTTGCTGCGGCTTACCAGCTTCAGGCAGATGACAATTCCGACTACAATGAGGGGAGCAAAGAAATTCTTGAAGATCCGGTTACGGCTGCGATAGAGCAGCTCAATCTTGCAGGTGCGAAAGTCACAGGGATTTATACAGACCCCTATGCGAAAAAGGCAGTCATAAAATTTGCATGGGAAGATGGTGAGGTGTACGTTAATTTAAGCCAGCCAATACTCATTGATGAAGACGATGAAAGTGTAAAAAGACAGGCAACGATATGGGTTGTGGTAAATAAAAACCTTACCAAAGAATTTCGAATGAAAGGGAAATAAATCTTTCTTTTTATCTTGACAAATTTGGTTTATAATTATAGACTAATTAAGAGGTTTATAACTATAAACCAAATTGGGGGATAAAATGGAGAATTTAAAGCTTTGTGAAAGTGATTATCGTTTTATGCTGGTTGTGTGGGAAAATGAACCGCTGGCATCCGGTGAACTTGTGCGATTGTGTGAGGAAAAACTTGGATGGAAGAAGTCAACGACTTATACCGTACTTCGAAAACTGTCTGAGAAGGGACTTCTAGAAAATGAAAACACGATTGTGAGTGCAATTGTTTCAAAAGAAGAGGTGCAGGCTTTTGAAAGTGAATGCTTTGTAGAGCGGGCGTTTAAAGGTTCCCTGCCGCAGTTTCTCACTTCATTTCTGGGTGGGAAGACGATTTCAAGGAAAGAAGCAGATGAATTGAAACGCCTCATTGATGCGCACAAGGAGAGGTGAATATGGACGAACTATTTTTAAAAGTATGCAATATGAGCATTACAGCAAGCTATGTCGTTTTTGTATTACTTGCGATTCGTCTTTTTTTAAGAAAAGCTCCGAAAAAATATTCTTACGTGTTATGGTCAATTGCACTGTTTCGCTTCCTTTGCCCGGTTTCCTTTTCTTCGATGTTCAGTCTTTTTCAGATTAAGCCTTTTGATATGACGGTGGCACAGAGTGGAAGTGGTGCAGGCTTAAATTATATTCCTGCGAATATAGGGCTTATGACTACGCCGAAGGTAACGGTTGGGATTCCGGCTATGAATGCTGCTCTTAGTGAAAGCTTACCGGCTCCTGCTCCATATGCAAGTGCGAATCCTATGCAGATATGGATTTTCATTGGAAGTAGTATTTGGCTGATGGGAATCTTGATTCTTCTCACGTATAACTTTGTGTCTTATGTTCGATTAAAAAATCGTATGGATACAGCGGTATTATGGAAAGAAAATATTTATGAGTCTGATAAAATTTGCTCACCCTTCCTTTTGGGATTTATCCATCCTAAAATTTATATTCCTTTCGGATTGGGAGAAACTGAGCGCACGTTTGTTTTAATGCACGAAAGGTATCACTTAAAACGAAAAGATAATCTTATAAAGCTTTTCAGTTTTTTGGTCTTGCTCTGCCATTGGTTTAACCCTCTTGCATGGCTGGCATATCGGCTTATGGTAAAAGATATGGAGATGAGCTGTGATGAAAAAGTGCTATCAGAAGGAGGAAAGGGGATCGCATATGCGTATAGCATGTCATTATTGTCTTTTGCAGCAAATAGACGGCATTTGGCAGAAAGCCCGCTTTTCTTTGGCGAAATTGGGATACGGCAACGAATAAAAAACGTATTGAGCTTTCAAAAGCCACAGAGATGGGTATCGGTTCTTGCTGTAATTCTTTGTATCATGACAACAGTTGCCTGTGCCGCAAATCCTGTGCAGCAAATAAAAGAAGGTATGAGCGGCGGCGAGATAACGGGAAACTATATATTTGAAGAAGCGCTTTATATGAATCCACTCAGCTCTTTCATGCCTTTTAAGGACTTTAAGGAGTATTATACCTTAACACCGGATTTCCTTATCGTGACCGACGAGAATGGAGAACAGAGAAAATTTCCAGTTTCTTATAATAAAGAGAAAGTAGAGGAGCAAGCGTTTGAGGATTCTTTTTCTATAAAATTCTCAAGTCTTCCTAATATCTCCGACTATAAAGAGCGATACCGATATATGCTGACGGATCTGCCGGATGCAAGAAATTATGGGATTTATCAGATGGACGATGAGGTTTGGATTGCAAGTTTTTATAATGCTGATGATACGAAGCAAGGAGAAAGTTTTTGGAGTATTTATAAAATAAAAAACTTTGACGGAGAAATCCCTTTGCGCAGATCAATACGAGGGAAAACAGATGGCGTTGAAGCATTTCAAGCTTTACAGAAAGGATTTCAATCACAATATACGGATGACCTATGTTATAACATAACACCAGAATATATCGAGAAAAATTCAGATTACAAGATTTTTAAATATGGTGCTTCTTGTGCGTCGTTTTTACTGTATGAGGGAGAGATTTATCCTTTAGGTGAATGGTTTGGTGGGTTTGGAATAACAAGCATGGTGCTTAATGATTTGAACGAGGACGGGAAAGCAGAGCTGTATTTTACTTATTCATGGGGCTCCGGCATTCATCGGTCGCATGCGGCATATTTTGATCCGGCTATAGAACAAGTAGTGGCGTTTACTTATTCCAAGCAAGACGGAGACCTGCTTGTTACGGATAATGATAAAGGAGGTGTATCCCTTTATGATGCAGCCGTATTAACGATGGATAATTTTTCGAATTTTGATATAAAAGGAAGTAAACGGATTTCAGACATTATTTATAGGAACAATGAAATAAAACTGGATTCTTTTTATTAAATTATTTTATGCTGTCTGCAAGAATTTGAGCCCACTCATCGAGTTCTAATGTATAGGAGGGAGAGGTTTGATAAAAAGTAGCCTGCATAACTTTATTTCCCTGCTGGATAATTACAGCTGGAAAAATTTCGGTGTAAGTAACAGAAAAATCAATCCCCAAATCCTGAATCTGCTGTATGGTGCAATTCTTTGAATGCTTTGCTTCAACCACATATTCACGTGCGATTTCCCGAGCGATCCATGGGGACCTTGCATCATAATAATTGATTAGCAAACCACCGGTTATGGCTTTGTTGCCATCCAGTTTGATTGTTGCATTCTCACGGAACGTGATCATCGTCGGTGAAAGCCATCTGGAACGAGTTTTAATAACATTGTAGCGATTGTTTAGGTTCAAGTCATTTTGATGGTAAGTGCCATTAGGGGCAAAATCTCTCATGGTTGCAAAGGGGATAGGCCCCTTATAATCGTTTAAAGATTGCACGTTTGCTGCTGTATTCTCGTTGCTCCATCCAGCAAAAACGAGGACAAGCCAAGTAAAGATGAGGAGGTGGAAAACCACCTCAAGAGACTGATGGGTGCGGGCATGGCGTTTCCAATCTTTTTTGTGATTCGGCATTTCACCAAATGTTAAGCGCTTTTTTAGCTTTTTAAGGTAAAGGAATCTAGCACACGAACGCCACAAAATCCAAAAGAATAACAGAACGCTTAATAAGGCCCACCATGCTCCTATATGGACGGCTAACAGCATTAGATTTCCCCGTAAAAACAGAATTGGATACAGCATAAGCCAAAAGAAGCAAATAATCATATTGGTGCGTTCCTTCTTTTTTACCATGTTAAGTGCAATGGCTTGAACTGCTGGATCGGTATTCAATTCACGTGCATGCAGCTGGCTGGAAGCGTAAATGTAAAATTGCCCTCGTGATGCAATGTAGCTCCAGCCGTAAGATTCATTTAATGCAATCACTTCATCAGTAGGCTCATTCTCATTTTCTATCAAAATTCGGGATTTTTTAGAAATCGGTTCTAAGCGATAACGAATCGTGCAGGGTTTTGCTTTTTCAAAGATTGCAAGGCCGGCGAAGAATCCGTCTCTGCTTAAAAGGAATCCTTTTTTTGCCATATCAGAAAGCCAGCTTTCAGTTCCTTCTACATCATAATTCGGACAAGGTGGCAGGCGGTAAGTATATTTTTTTCTTTGTAAATTCTTGATTTTCATAGTTTCTCCTCGGTGGAATTCTCGCTTTCGGCATCTTCCAAGCATCGGCGCAGTCGAATGATTTCTGTCTGATATGCTGCGATCCCTATCTTTGTAATGTGGTAAGTTCGTTTGCGTCCAACAACTTCAGTTTCTCTTATATATTTTTCACTTTCAAATTTTCCTAAAATAGTGTATAAGGTTGCAGGACCAATTTGTAATTGCCCCTTTGTTTTTTGATCAATAAATGCGGCAACATCAATACCGCACATTGGTTTTTGATTGAAAGCCATGAGGACATAGAACATGGATTCTGTTAAACCTTCCAATGCCTTTCTTGGCATATTTATTCCTCCTGCTCTTACATTTTTTAATATCGTTATATGATATCAATTAATGATATTGTATGAAAGCATAGAGTCTTTGTCAATCTTTTTTTGCTGCTGAAATAATGGAGTTTCTCTCATTTTAGATTGCTCTAATGGTATTTTAACAAAACGATTTTAGCCGTTAGGCATGAAGTAAGGGAATCAGACATAGCATATAAAGAAAGAAGGTGAGTAGATAGAAATGGAAGAAAATCATCTTACAATTGGAATGAAGGCTCCTGATTTTTATGCAGATACGACAATGGGGCCGATGCAGATGTCTGATTATAAAGGAAGCTGGCTTGTTTTTTTCTCTCATCCCGGGGATTTTACTCCGGTATGTACTACTGAATTCATTGCATTCGCCAATGCAAATCCTGCATTTGAAAGCCGGAATACAAAGCTATTAGGTCTAAGTATTGACAGTAACCCGTCCCATTTGGCTTGGGTTTATTCGATTTTTGAAGATACAGGGATTGAGATACCATTCCCGGTTGTGGCAGACCGCATGGGGGATGTGGCAAGATTGTATGGTATGATCGCACCAGATGTCAGTGAAACGCAAACAGTGCGGAATGTGTTTATCATCGATCCGGATCAAATCGTTCGGGCGATACTTACTTACCCTTTAACAAATGGCAGAAACATTCCAGAAATTTTACGTTTGGTGGAGGCATTGCAGACAACTGATGAATACCAGGTAGTGACTCCCGCAAACTGGGTGCCTGGTCAGCCGGTCATGGTGCCGCCACCACGGACGTATGAGCAGCTATTGGAACGGGTTAACAATCCGGGCGGTATGGGTCTGACCTGTGAGGATTGGTGGTGGTGCTATAAGGACATAACAGAGTAAAACAGATTTCGTTACAGCTAGGGTTATATGTGTGTAAAAAATTTGCAAGTGCAGAAGCACCTGCAAATTTTTTTATGTGCTATGGATTACATAGGATTCAGGTTAAATAAGCGAAAGTATATTATTTTAAATAGTAGATTGATTCATAATTTCATAATATGACACACTGTTGTTTGGTTTTATTGGCTATAATAAAGATAGGCTGAAAAGCGCAGAAAAAATTAAATAAGTATCGATCTAAGGGACCGGACGACCGTGGAGTAAAACGAGATACGGTTGTGGCTGCTGAAAGGAGGCTTAGGCATGGCATTTGATTTTAAAAAAGAATATAAAGAATTTTATATTCCGCCGAAGAAGCCGGTTATTGTGGAAATTCCGAAAATGAATTATATTGCGGTAAGAGGGAAGGGAAATCCGAATGAAGAAATCAGTAAATACCAAGAAGCAGTGGAAATGCTGTACGGAATTGCTTATACGATTAAAATGAGCAAAAAGAGTCCATATGAGATAGAAGGCTATTTTGAATACGTTGTACCACCGCTAGAAGGTCTTTGGTGGCAGGAGGGCGTTTCGGGAGTTGATTTTTTGCAGAAAGAGAGATTTCAGTGGATCTCTATGATTCGTCTGCCTGATTTTGTGGACAAGCAAGATTTTGATTGGGCAGTTAAAGAAGCAGGAAATAAAAAGAAAAAAGATTTTTCCGAAGCAGAATATTTTACCTATGACGAAGGCATTTGTGTCCAGTGCATGCATATAGGCTCTTATGACGAAGAGACAAAAACGATACAGGGAATGACGCAAATTAAAAACAGTTTTGCGGCATCCGATTAAAAAGGCAAAAAAATAAATAATAAAATATTTTTTAGAATAGGAGACTATTAAATGAATCATAGATATATTAATTTAACAGAAGAAAACCTTGAAAACGAGCATGTTTGCTGTGCGATTTCGGATAAAAAGCATCAATGTGGTGTCTCTGTAAAAAAACAATGGTTGAGGGAACGCTTTGACGAAGGACATGTTTTTAGAAAGCTCGATGCAAAGGGAAAAGTCTTCATTGAATATGCGCCACTTGAAACCGCATGGGTTCCGGTTGAGGGGAAGAATTATATCTACATTTACTGCTTATGGGTTTCCGGAAGTTTCAAAGGGCAGGGATGCGGACAGGAGCTTTTAGAGTATTGCATAGAGGATGCAAAGAAGCAAGGAAAATCCGGGGTATGTATCATCAGTTCGAAAAAGAAAAAACCATACCTTTCTGACAAAAAATTTATGCAAAAATATGGCTTTCAGGTGGCTGATACGATAGGAGATATGTATGAACTCTTAGCATTGTCATTTGAAGGGACGAAGCCAAATTTTACAGAAAGCGCAAAGGCACAAGCAATTAAAAGTAAAAGGCTTACTATTTATTATAGCAAACAATGCCCTTTCATTTTAAATTGCATCGAGCAGGTTACAGCATATTGCAAAAAGAATGAGATCCCTCTTGACATGATTGAGGTAGATACACTTGAGAAAGCAAAGCATGTTCCCAGTGTATTCAATAATTGGGCTATTTTTTATAGAGGGAAATTTGAAAGTGTCCAACTGATGAACGAAGGCAGCTTAAAAAAACTGCTTCATAGCTTAGAAGAAAATTAAGTAAAATGCATACAGCGTGAAAGAATCCTCAGGTACGGATTGAAGCAAATATGGGATCAAGAATAAAGAAATTTCTAAGAAATGGATAAGTAATTGAACCCGAGGTGGCAGAATGTTATTATTATAACAAAGAGAGGGAGGGGCGGCTGTATGATAAAATTTGAGACCATATTAAATGCTATGGATGAAGGCGTTCTTATCGTCAATCAAGAAAACAAAATTGTGTATTTTAATCGTGCTTACGGCGATTTTATCGGCCATACTTTAGAAGAAGTAAAGGGCTCGGTTTTGACAAAAATTCGTCCGGGAGCAAGAATGCCTCAGGTTTTAAGAAAAGGAAAGCCGATGGAAGTCGTCTTTCGGGAGGAAAAGGGGGAGGAATATTTTGCAAACATTTATCCGATCTTTGAGGATGGAACTCTGAGAGGCGGAGTTTCAACGGTTACTTTCTTAAGAAATGCACAATTTATTATGGATACGTTAAAAGAGCTTGAAAAAAAGCAATCGGATTTGAAAGAAAGAATGAGACATACAAATGGGACAAGATATGAGTTTCAGGATATCATTTGTCAAAGTGCGGCTTCTTTAAAATGCATAGAAGATGCTAAGAAAATTGCAAAGTCGGATATTTCTGTGCTCATTGATGGAGAAAGCGGCTGCGGCAAAGAGTTATATGCGCAGGCAATTCATAATGAAAGTCTGAGACAAGAATATCCTTTTGTAGCGATTAATTGTGCAGCTCTTAACGGAAACATACTGGAGAGTGAGCTTTTTGGATATGAGGGCGGTGCCTTTACCGGAGCAAATAAGAACGGAAAACCGGGTATTTTTGAAATTGCAGAAAAAGGAACCATTTTTTTAGATGAAGTTTCTGAATTGGATTATAATCTTCAGGCAAAACTACTTCGGGTTATTCAGGAAAGGAAAATAAGACGCGTAGGAGGAACTTCCGAAATCGGGATTGATGTGAGACTCATATGTGCCTGTAATGTTGATTTGATAAAATATATAGAAGAGAAAAAGTTCAGAAAGGATTTGTATTATCGGATTTCCACGTTTCCTCTGCACCTCCCCCCTCTCAGAGAGCGCAGGGAAGATATTATTCCCCTTGTGGAAAAGCATCTTGGGGTACTTGGAATTCAACAGAAGAGAAACCTTTCCATCAGTGCAGAGGCAAAAGGAATTCTCTATAAATATAACTGGCCGGGGAATGTAAGAGAGTTAAACAATGTGTTGGAATACAGCGCAGTAGTCTGCCACGACAATGAAATCGGAGTTTCAAGTCTGCCTCCTTCCGTACTAGAGGACTTAAATCAAAGTGATTACTATTTTAAGCCGCTGGCAGAGGCAGTACGGCTGTTTGAAAAGGAGCAGATAAAAAAAGCAGTTGAATTTTACGGAGAATCGGTAGAAGATAAAAAAAATGTCGCTGAGAAGCTTGGAATCTCACTGGCGACTCTTTATAATAAATTAAACGATCAATAAGAAACAGGACAATTTCTAAGAAATTAGAAATTGTCCTGTTTCTTTCTAATTCTTTAGAAACGCATAATTCTCATTGTTTGGGGTATTATTTTATAACGAATCGAATTATACTTTCTAATATTTTAGAAAGATATTGATAATTTTTTAATTAGCAGAGAGGGTAAATGGTAACATTTCAATGAATATACAGTTGGCATGCAAATTGCTATATATTATGGTACAAAGGTGAAAGCCCCAAAGGCCAAGGGGTTTCACTTGTAAATCGTATTACTTAGTAAAGAAAAGGAGAATGGTTTATGTCATTAGCGCTTATTGGATTTTTAACAATTGTCATAATGCTTACCTTGATTATGACGAAAAAGCTGCAGACACTTCTTGCACTTATCATTGTACCTATTATAGGCTGCCTGGTCGCGGGTCAGGGTTCCCAATTGGGGACTTTTATCACAGACGGGCTGAAAAATATTGCTCCTACCGGTGTAATGTTTATTTTTGCTATTCTGTTTTTTGGCGTCCTGTCAGATGCAGGCACATTTGATCCGATTGTGAAGGGGATTTTAAAAGTAGTGGGAAAAGACCCGGTTAAAATCTGTATCGGCACTTTCCTGCTTGCAGCGATTGTTCATTTAGATGGTTCGGGAGCAGTTACGTTTTTAATTGCGATTCCGGCATTGCTGCCTTTGTATCAGAAATTGGGGATGCGTGCAACGACACTTGCAACATTGGTTGCGCTTGGTGCAGGTATTATGAACATGCTCCCGTGGGGTGGCCCTACGTTAAGAGCGATAACCGCATTAAAATCTGATATTAATGGTATTTTTAATCCGATGCTCATTCCAATGATTTGCGGATTTATTACAATACTAATCATCGCGGTATTCTTAGGAAGAGCGGAGAAGAAAAGACTGGGAGATACGTTGAACGACATTCATTTGGATGAGTCGGAGAGTGAAGAAACTCCAGAACAGGCAGAGTTAAAAAGGCCAAAGCTGTTTATCGTCAATCTTATTTTAATTATTGCTGCGGTTGCCGTTATGCTGAAATCAATCCTGCCGCCTGCCGCTGTATTTATGATTGGAACTGCATTGGTATTACTGATAAATTATCCGGATATTAAAATGCAGAAAGAAAGAGTGGATTCTCACGCAAAGGCTGCGCTGATGATGGCATCGATGTTATTTGCGGCCGGTTCCTTTATTGGAATCATGCAGGGTTCTGGCATGCTTACTGCTTTGGCAGAAGCCATTGTGACCTTTATACCGACATCTTTAGGTGGGTTTATACCAGTTTTGGTTGGTATATTAGGTGTTCCTTTGAGCTTGGTATTCGATCCGGATTCCTATTACTATGGAGTGCTTCCGGTATTATCTCAGGCTGTAGAGATGATGGGAGGAGACCCACTATCCATTGCAAGAGCATCCATCGCAGGCCAGATGACTTTAGGATTCCCGATCAGCCCGCTGACCGGAGCGACTTTCCTTCTTACCGGTCTTACAGGACTCGATTTGGCGGAACATCAGAGAAAAACGTTGCCATTAGCCTGGGGTGTATCTATAGTAGTCGTAATTGTTGCAGCAGTAACTGGTGCAATTGCTTTTTAATAAATGTAGCTGGCGTGAGTATATTTTACCAGCAGTGAATGAGGAGATGGTATAGAAATGAAGAAGATTAGAATCGGGAGCGGAGCCGGATATGCCGGTGACCGTATTGAACCGGCAGTTGAATTGATGGAAAAAGGAAATTTGGATTACATCATGTTTGAGTGTCTTGCGGAACGAACGATTGCAATCGGACAGCAGGACAAAATGAAAGATCCGAAAAAAGGCTACAATCAGCTGCTGGAAGCAAGAATGAGAAAAATTCTTCCCTTAGCGAAAAAAAATGGAATCAAAGTAATCACAAATATGGGTTCAGCGAACCCTCTTGCGGCTGCAGAAGTAACCGTTGCATTGGCGAAGGAACTAGGGGTAAGCGGATTGAAAATAGCAGCAGTAACCGGTGATGATATTTTTGATGACATAAAAAAGTACTATGACAATCATGTATTGGAGTTAGATTGTTCTTTAGGAGAGATTCAAGAATCGATCTTATCCACAAATGTATACTGTGGAGCCGATGGAATTATCGAAGCACTCAAAAATGAAGCGGATATTATTATTACAGGAAGAGTGTCAGATCCCGCACTTGCGATTGGACCATTGGTGCATGAATTCGGATGGAATCTGGAAAAGAATCCGGAACAAATGGGGCAGGCCGTGTTGGTAGGGCAT
Organism: Sinanaerobacter sp. ZZT-01; assembly: GCF_035621135.1. Classification (NCBI taxonomy): domain Bacteria; kingdom Bacillati; phylum Bacillota; class Clostridia; order Peptostreptococcales; family Anaerovoracaceae; genus Sinanaerobacter; species Sinanaerobacter sp. ZZT-01. The sequence goes on along the minus strand of NZ_CP141728.1, from coordinate 568,432 downwards.
CTGCTGGAGTGCGGAGGCCAGGTCACCGGAGGATATTATGCAGACCCGGGATATAAGGATGTTCCGAATTTGGAACGTTTGGGATTTCCGTTGATAGAAATTGATGAAACAGGTGAAATTATCGTGACTAAGGTAGAAGGCTCCGGTGGAATCGTGAGCACGGATACCTGTAAGGAACAGATGATTTATGAAATTCATAATCCGCAAAAGTATATGACACCGGATGTAATCGCTGATTTTTCTCATGTTACGTTTACACAAGTAGGAAAAGACAGAGTAAAAGCGATGCATGCTACTTCCCATGGAAAGCCGGAAACATTGAAAGTAAGTGTTGGATATAAGGATTGCTTTATCGGAGAAGGAGAAATCAGCTACGGCGGATCGAATTGTATGAATCGAGCGAAGCTGGCTGCGGAAATTGTTGAAAAACGGCTTCAGTTGATAGGCGTTGAGATGGAAGAATACAGAACCGATTTTATTGGCTATAACTCCTTATATAAAAGCGAGATTTCAGATCAATTTGCTCCCGATCATTTTTCGGAAATCAGAGTTAGATGCTCGGGCAGGACAAAAGACAGACACAATGCGGAATTGATTGCCAATGAAGTGGAAGCACTTTATACTAACGGACCGGCAGGAGGAGCAGGGGCAACTAAGAAAGTTTCCGAAGTCGTTTCAATCTGTTCCATTTTCGTTCCAAGGGAAATTGTGGACATAAAAGTTTCATATCAGGAGGTGTAAAAAATGAAATTAAAAGATATAGCACATTCTCGAACCGGAGATAAAGGAGATATTTCAAACATTTCGCTGATCCCGTATGATGAAAAAGATTATGCGATGTTAAAAGAGAAAATTACACCGGAAAGAGTAAAGAAGTATTTTGGTGAGATTTGTAAGGGAGAAGTTGTACGATACGATATAGACAGCATTTGTGCCATGAATTTTGTTCTGGATAAAACCTTAGGGGGAGGAGTTACCAGATCTTTGGCACAGGATAAACATGGGAAAGCTCTTTGCATGGCTCTCATGGAGATGGAAATTTAACCGTTTTATAATAGAAAGCCGCTGCATCCTTGTTGATTGGATGCAGCGGCTTTTTTTATCAGATAGAAAAAGTCGTTTGACACAACTTTATTTTATTAAGTCTTTTACGACTTCACTTGCAAGGATCAATCCGGCTGTGGACGGAACGTAAGCAATGCTTCCGGGAATTTGACGTTTTCCGGTTTCTTCGGATACCGCTGGTTTTAATGCTTCCTCTTTGGAATACACAACCTTCACATCTTTAATTTTCCGTTTTCGTAATTCCGAACGAATGACCTTTGCGAGGGGACAGACAGAAGTTTTAGCAATATCTGTAACTTCAAATCGTGTCGGGTCCAGTTTGTTTCCTGCTCCCATAGAGCAGATGATGGGTATGTCTGCATTTTTTGCACATTCAATTAAAAGCAGTTTAGAAGCTACGGTATCAATCGCATCTACGATATAGGAATAATGAGACAAATCAAATTCGTCTGCGTTATCCGCAGTAAAAAAGACGGAATGTATCTTTACATCCGCTTTTGGATTAATCTCTAAAATCCGCTCTTTCATCACCTCAACCTTTAGTCTTCCCAGTGTTTTGTGGGTTGCAATAATCTGTCGGTTTATATTTGTAAGCGATACGGTATCGTTGTCAAATAAAGTGAAATGACCGATTCCACTTCTTGCCAGACTTTCTGCGACATAACCTCCGACTCCTCCGACCCCAAAGATAGCGACAGAAGCGTGGCTGAGCCGGTCGATGGCTTCTTCTCCAATCAAAAGTGCGGTTCTTGAAAACTCATGTAACATAAAATTCTCCCAATCTATTTATCATATAAGATATTGTATCAAATAATAAAAAGGATCGCAATAAATTAATGAAAAACAGTATATTTTTATTGAAAAACGATAAATATATATTGACAATTGATATATTTTTTTTTATGATAGGTAGGAAAGGATATTTATGGTATAAATGGATGAGAGAATCATTAACGATCTCTACGAGATGGATACAAAAAAACTTTAAATGAAAATTTTGATTTGTCGTTTGATCCTTTCTAAAAAATCAAGATGAAAGAATAGGGGAGAAGAAATTATATGTGGAATGCAGTGAAATCAGTAAACCTTTCCTCAATTTGCACAAAGGTGGTTATGGCGCTTATTGTCTTGTTTGGTGTGGGAGCGCCTCGCCTCATCAAGCTGTACATGGCTTATACTGCGAAGAATCCGGACTTGATTGTACCACTTTTAATGACAGTGTATGCGTGTTGTGTACCGTCTTTGACCGCACTTTACTGCTTAAATCGTCTTTTAGACAACATAAAGAGAGATTACGTTTTTATTGATAAAAATGTGCAGTATCTCCGAGCGATTTCTTGGTGTTGTTTTGCTGTGGCGGGGATATTATTCCTGTCAGGCTACTATTATCTCTTATTTTTAATAGTTGCTGCTGCGGCGGTTTTCTTTGGATTGATTTTAAGGGTGGTGAAGAATGTAATTGAACAGGCAGTTAAATTAAAACGAGAAAATGAATTGACAATTTGAAGGGAGGAACAATATGGCAATCATCGTGAACTTAGATGTTGTGATGGCAAGAAGAAAAATGTCTGCCGGAGAGCTTTCTGAACGTATTGGCATTACTCCTGCAAATTTGTCTATTTTAAAAAACAATAAGGCAAAGGCGATCCGTTTTTCTACTTTAGAGGAAATTTGCAAAGCTTTGGAATGTCAACCGGGAGATATTTTGGAATACGTGAAGGATTAACTTCTTAGATGAACTACATGAAAAAGGGGATAAAAGGTAATTGATAAAATAGGTTAGCGTTTGAGAGATTAGAGTATAGGGGGAAAAGATGGACGAAATATTGAAAGTAAAGGAAGAGGTTCGGGTGCTTACAGAAGTAAAACCTAAAAAATTTGAAGGAAAAGACATAGGATTTGCATTATTTATGCCAGTGATCGGGTTCTTATACTGGCACTGGATTGGATTTTCCGATTTGGGATTAAGTGTGACTTGTTTTGTTCTGTTATTCTGTTTGAGCGTGGGATTATATATGTACAAAAGTGGATTTCCTCAGACGAAGCAGAGCATTCCATACTTGATATTGACACTCATTAGCGCATTGCCGTTTTTCTTATTTGATAATCTATTTTTAAAGCTGTTGAACGTATTATTTGTCACGATCCTTGCGGTGTACTGGGTTTGTGTGACAACAAAGCGAAGATTGGAAGGCCGGTTATCTGTGTACATTCTTTGGGATTTAATAACACAGTTCTTCTTTATACCGTTTTCCAACTTTACGTGCCAATTTGCAGGATTGAAGCAGATGGGAAAAAAGAGTCAAAGGGGAAGGAATCTTTTTATGGCAGCCTTAGGCCTTCTCTTTTTTACGCCGATTCTGATTTGGGTTATGCAGCTTTTGATGAATGCGGATGCAGTTTTCGAGGCGATGATCGGGAAATTATCGTTTACGTTTTTTAATCATTTTTTAAACTATTTAGTTCAGTTTTTACTTGGGATACCGGTAAGCTGTTATTTATATGGTTTGCTTTATGGAGATGCGACTGGCAGATCTCTAGAAGAATACTCTACGGAATCGGTTAAAGAATCGATCTTATTGTTTCAATTTGCACCAAGTGCTGCTATTTTTACGGCATTAACGGCTTTAAATGCAATTTATCTTTTATTCTTCTTTTCGCAAGGTACATATCTTTTATCGGCATTTGACAATATATTACCGCAATCGATGACTTATGCAGAATATGCACGCAGAGGTTTTTTTGAGTTGTGCACCGTTTCTGGAATTAATCTAATGACTATTGCTGTTGCATATTTAATTATGAAGCGAAGCACTTCGGATGAAGCAGTAAAGGGAGAAGAAACTAAAAAAGATAAAGAAAATAGAAGCGGGCTGGGCTTGAAAATTGAGATATCCATACTTTCTGTTTTTACTTTACTGCTGATTTTAACGGCGATCAGTAAAATGGGTATGTACATTCATTATTATGGATTGACCTTACTTCGGGTGTATACAACGTGGTTTATGATTTTACTATTTGCTTTTTTCTGTATCATTTTACTGCGACAATTTATTCGATTTGAAGCAGGAAAAGCCATGGTCATTTCTTTCATCGTGTGCTTTCTCATTCTTTCATTTGGGAATGTAGATGGACAGATTGCGAAATACAATATTGAACGGTATCAGCAGGGAACATTGGAACGCTTAGATATAGCGAGCTTTTACCGCTTATCTTCTGCCACCGCGCCGTATTTAAGTGATTTATATTTAAAGGAAGAAGACACCAGGGTAAAATGGCAGATCCGAAAGATACTGATGAACCAGCCTTGGGATAGTCAGAAGGGATATAAATTGACTTTGCAAAATTATAATTATCAACTTGAACAAGCTCGAAAGGAGTTTGAAAAGCTGGGGATTTAGAGAAATACGAATTGTTATTAGGCGAAAGCTTTGTGTTATGATAGGCTGTCAGCATCAAAACTGACAGCCTATCATGATTGCGGGGCAATAGGAATTGTGATGAGAGAAAGCAGAAGACAGTGTATGCAGGTTATGGTATACTAAACTGGTAGCAAAACAGAAACAATACATTGACGATTAACGATGGTGTAAAATACAGGCCGTGAATTTCAACCTTTGTGAGTATTGATTTGTTTTTATATTATGTAGATAAAACGCAGAAGATCGTATGGGGAATAACCGTTATTTCCATTTTTTTATGAGTGTTTGAAAGGAAGATAAAATTGAATTTAGGTGAAGAATATAAAGTACAAATCATTGATATGGGAACAGAGGGTGCAGGCATCGGAAGAGTAGAGGGCATGACTGTTTTTGTCGAAGGCGCCATTACGGGCGACTATGCGGAGGTAGAAATTACACAGGTGAAAAAGAGCTTTGCGAAGGGACGAGTCTTGGAGCTGATTCAGGAATCACCACATCGTATTTCACCGGAATGTTCTTATGCAAAGGAATGTGGAGGCTGTTTATTTCAAAGTATGGATTATGAGGGACAGCTGGAGTTGAAGCAAAAATGGGTCTCAGACCGTTTGCAGAGAATCGGCGGGATTACTGATATAGTGGTAAAACCAACTTTAGGAATGAAAGAACCTTACCGTTACCGAAATAAAGCACAGTTTCCGATTCAGGCAGGGCGCCTAATAAAAAATCATGAAGGTAAACTGAGAAATAACAAACCATGCAGCATTGGTTTTTATAAGCCAAGGACACATGATGTCGTTCATTGCGAACATTGTATGATCCAGGCGGAACCTGCGGAGGTCCTTGCAGGTGCAGTAAAAAAATTTGTAGAAGAGCAAGGAATTAGTGTTTATGATTCCCAAAATGGAATGGGGATATTACGCCATTTAATCGTGAAGTCAGGATTTTCTACAGGGGAAGTTATGGCGATTGTGGTTGTGAACGGGACACATCTGAAGAAGGCAGAACGCCTTGTTGAACTGATGGATGATGCGGTGAATTCTCTGCCCATGGATGAATTGGGGCAGCAGCGCTGGTCTTTGGAAAGCGTTGTTTTAAATATAAATAAGCACAAAGGAAGCCAGATTTTAGGCAAGGAATGTATCACGCTTGCCGGAAAACCAACGATTACAGATCGAGTGGGTAATTTGTCTTTTGAAATTTCACCGCAGTCCTTTTATCAGGTAAACCCAGTTCAGATGAAGGTGTTATATGATAAAGTGGTTGAATTTGCGGATTTGACCGGAAAAGAAACCGTTCTTGACTTGTATTGCGGAGTCGGAACAATCGGTCTGTATTGTGCATCCAAAGCAAAACGAGTCATCGGAATTGAGAGTGAAAAATCCGCTGTGCTTGATGCGAATCGGAATGCAGTGATTAATGGAATTGTAAATGCCGAATATATTTACGGTAAAAGTGAGGAAGTTTTACCGAAACGCTTAAGAGATGTAAAGGCGGATGTCGTAATTTTAGATCCACCACGCTCTGGATGTGATGCTGCGCTTTTGGATGCTGTGCTCAAACTGAACCCGGAACGTATCGTATATGTATCCTGCGATCCAGCTACACTTGCGCGAGACATCAAAACACTCGGTGAAGGTGGGTATGCGGTGAAGGAAGTGCAGCCTGTCGATATGTTCCCTTGGACCGGACATGTTGAAGCAGTGATAATGATGACGTATTGTGGTTCGGACAAGAAAAATAGGAGTTAGACCACAATATATTGTGGTTTTTGGCTCGAAAATGACCGGTTTCAGAGCTCAAAAAATGCGATTTTTGACCCCGTTTTTTTGCCCCTTCCACAGATGACATAGATGATTTTAAGAAAATTCGATAGTTTTGGGTTAAGAGAAGGTAGCTAAAAAAACCGGGATAATATTCTTCGTAAGGGTGTCATACGACCATAATAAGATGATGAAATTACAAGACGGTTCAGAGCTTACACAACTATGAAATGAAATTTTATATTGATTTGCAGAAGTGAATATATTATCAGTTGAAAATTAAGAGGCTAAGGTTCAGGTCAACTTTAATGACCTGCAGACTTAGCCTCTTTTTTGTTCCCATTTTTTATGACACAGAAACTATAAAATGTAGGAGGTCAAATTCATCATGAGCAAAATTTTTTCTATCATTGGTCTGGAAACCAATACAGGAATTCGCGATGCTGGAATTATGAGCGGTATTCCGGAGGTAGATGACATACAACGGTCCAATCTATACACGGAGCTTCTTGAGGACTGTGGTGCATCCGAGTACATCGCCGTGATCGTAAAATCTTTTCGTTATGGGCACGGTCCTCCCAAACCTGCTGGTGCGGAGGATTTAAGTTGGATTGCTCTGCATCGTGAAATGATTGAAACTGGTGAAGTGGTAGAGCTGCAAACCTCTCGCCTCGCCATTCTCTATCCCGATCAAGGGATGCAACTCAATATGTAGCACCCATCAGTATGAATTGAAACAGAAGGGTGCTTTTTTTATTTCAGAGAAAGAGTGCAAGTCGTTGATTAGACTATCAGGTAGAGGATATTAAAGATATGCCTGAAAAAGCTCACCTTCGATTTCGATGATCGCTTCAATCGGTATCTTTGTCCCATCCATCATGAGAAGAACTCTCTCGTATTCATCTATTTTCTTTATTGTACCGATTGCATTGATATATGCGCCGCCGCCTTTTTTCGCATCGGCTTGGAAGTAAGTGATCTCGACCTTCGGATGGTTAAAAAGTTCATTCGACAGAATACGTAGCTTCATTTCCAAAGCAGCCTTGGAGTCCTCATCCAGCTCTACCTGTTCATCCGTCAGCCGAGCAGTTTCTTTGACTGCTGCTTCATAACCAGTCAGAGCGGCAAAGGGAGAAAACTGTGCTGCGCGGTCGAGGGCAAGCATATGGGGACGGGTCGCAGAAACATGATGAGGTAAATTGATAATATCGTCATAAGAATTCTTCATGCCTTATGCCCTCCAATCTGGTTATTTCGGTCTATGGTCGTTGCACCTTCCTCCAGGTTGGTGCCTTTCAGGATTGCATTCTTTCCAAACTTTTTTTTGATCGCCAGCATCGCACTCTGCATTTTCTTTTCCCGTTGGAGCTCGGTTTCTTCTTCGGCTTGCCTTTCACGGACTGCTTCATAGTCCGTAAATAAATCAAGCTGCTCAAAGGCATCGGGTTTTGGCATTGACGCTTCATCAATCACATGGTTGGCAGTGATGTTGATTCTTCTGATCAGAAGTTTTTTGTCAACGATGCGGTCAAACAGTTCCATAACAGCCTTCATGATCAGTTTTGTCGAGGAGGTGTGTTTACCAAGATTGCCTGTGCCATGGGCGTGCTTTGGTATGACGCGACCATAATGATCTGTGGTTACCTCGCCATGATAGGACTTCCTCAAATCCGGGTCCTGAAGGTTTTGAATGTCATAACCTATTGTTAAAACCAGCTGGTCGGTCACAAGCCCTTTGTCAACCAGATCCAGTACCAGCAGCTCGGTCATTTCACGAACAATCAGTTTTGCCTTGTCAAAGGAATAAGGACAATGCAGTACCTGACCAGATCCAATGCTGTTTGTGCTGGGCTTATATGCCTTGACGTCGGCAATGGTGCATGGCTCCCACCCCCAGGCATGATCGATCAGCAATTCCGCATTGATGCCGAACAGTTTATATAACAAGGCTTCATTGTAGTAATCAGTAGATTTACCAATGGAACATCGTGCAACATCGCCCATTGTATAGAGTCCATGTTCCTCAAGTTTTTTTGCATAGCCTCTCCCCACACGCCAGAAGTCAGTAAGAGGACGATGCGTCCATAGGGAGCGGCGGTAAGCCATCTCATCCAGTTCCGCAATCCGAACACCGTTTTTATCTGCCTGGATATGCTTTGCCCCAATGTCCATTGCAATTTTACAGAGGTAGAGGTTTGTCCCAATACCAGCGGTTGCTGTGATGCCAGTGGTGTCCAGGACATCAAGAATGATCTTCATGGCAAGCTCATGCGCTGTGAGCTGATAGGTATTTAAATATGCTGTAACGTCCATGAACACCTCATCGATGGAGTAAACATGGATGTCCTCGGGTGCAATGTACTTAAGATAAACATTGTAAATGCTTGTGCTATATTCCATATACAGAGCCATACGTGGAGGCGCAACGATATAATCAAGGGAGAGAGTAGGTGATGCTTTCAGTTCGGCATCATGATAAGATGCGCCAGTAAAACTGCGGCCAGATACTTTCTGTTGTCTTCGAGCATTGGCTTCCTTTACTTTTTGTACGACCTCAAACAGCCTGGCTCTTCCCGGAATGCCATATGCTTTCAGAGAAGGAGAAACCGCAAGGCAAATTGTCTTTTCTGTCCGGCTGGCATCAGCGACCACAAGGTTTGTGGTCATTGGATTAAGATTGCGTTCAATACACTCTACGGAGGCATAGAACGACTTCAGGTCGATAGCAATATAGGTTCTATTTTCTGACTTCATCGTTCATTACCTCCTTTTAGTGTTTATCTGCGCCGATTAAAATTAACCTGTTTTCATTGCTCTCGATTCCCTGTAAACATCCTGCAATGCCTTCATAACTGTATGTTTATCCTGCTCAGACAAAGTATCGCCAGCAAATAAACTGGCTAATCCGTCAATGATCTCCTGCGCTTGCTTCATGCCCCGGCTTCCATACTGCTCAGTGGCAACGACAGTAAGCTCCTGATCTTCGGACAGCAGGTAGTTAACATCCACTCCGAAAAAGCCGGCAATCTTTTTATAGGCATCTCTGGAGCGGGGAAACGAGATCCCGGTTTCATATCGTGTGATCATGCGGCGGTTAATTTGCAGACCGTCTGCTGTTTCCTGTTGTGTTAAGCCAAGCCTGCTTCTTTCCTGCTTGAATTTATCCCCGAAGGTCATCCTGATGATCACTCCTTATACAATAAGAACACTGAACTGCTACAGCTTTCATTGAGCAGTTCAACTGCTCGTATTGTACGCAATATTTCGCTTTTTGTAAAGCGGTAACATTTGCATAGGATGTATGAACCTATGTTATCGTTAATGATTTCGCTGCGAGAACCCAAAGGTGCAGTGGAACACATCTCAATATGTAGCGCCTTTTTAGTTTCACCTGAAACTGAGAGGGGCTTTTTCTTTTTTCCGAATCAACTATCATTAACAGAATAAGAAAACATGAGGCATCGTCTTTGGAAAAAGGCGGCGCCTTTTTTGTTTTCAACGAAAGGAGCATAAATCATGAATCAAAAAGCAAATCCATTAGAAAAGCCGGGTGCGGGAGCAACCAGTCCACCAAAACGTTATGGCGTTCCACTGCCAGCCGAGCGTTCCCGGTGCGAGGGCTGTCCTTATCCCCGTGTCGGTTTCATTTGCTGGAGTCCGGATGGAACATGTATGAAAACGGATGTTGATGCCATCAACCGCCGCAGTAAAGGCAGGTGAAAAAATGAACAGCATCATCAGCTGGGTGGGTGGAAAAAAAGCATTGCGGGAGCTAATCTATCAGCGGATGCCCAAAGAGTTCGGGCGGTATATTGAGGTTTTCGGCGGCGGTGGATGGGTGCTGTTTGGTCGGCCGGTTGATACCGCCATGGAGGTGTACAACGATTTTAACTACGACCTCACGAACATGTTCCGGTGTGCTAAGGAGCAAACCCTTGCACTGATTCAGGAACTGAATTTCCTGCCGCTGAATGGGCGAGATGAGTTTGGTGTGCTTCGCAGATATTTGGAGAAGCAGGAATTCACTAGTGAGTATCTCGCAAAGGAGTTAGAACTTGCCGAGCGATATATCTCCCCACTTGAGTACGAAGACATCCGGCAGATTCTTACAGAAAAGGCAGTCATGAATGATGTCAAGCGTGCCGCCGCCTTCTATAAACTCATTCGATACAGTTACGGAAGCGGATGCACCAGCTTCGGCTGTCAGCCCTTTGATATCCGGAAAGCCTTTCACCTGCTCTGGCAGGCAAATGTTCGTTTAAAGGATACGGTCATAGAGAACAAGGACTTTGAAGACCTCATCCGACAGTACGACAGAGAAAATGCTTTCATTTATTGCGATCCTCCCTACTATCAGACAGAAGGACATTACGCTGTTGAATTCAGAAAGGAGGATCATTACCGTTTGCGGGATACGCTGACAGCCTGCAAGGGTAAGTTTCTGGTCAGCTACAATGACTGCGAATTCATTCGGGAGCTGTATAAAGACTTTCAGATTGAATCGGTCAGCCGTCTTAATAATCTGGCACAGCGCTATGACAATGGCAGTGAGTACGCCGAGGTGCTGATTTCCAACTATGATACCGGCGAAAGGTTGCTGGATATGCCATCACAGCTCAATCTTTTTGACGCCGGTTTTTTCTTTGACCAATAACCCAACTCCCGCAAGGGATATTTATGAAGGAGGAAACATCCTATGAAAATTATGAAAACAAAAGCGGTCGTCGATACCCATGGACTTCTGACGCTTCCTGCTATTCCCGCAGGACTGATGCCCGGTGAACAGGTCGATGTCATTCTTGCATCCCAGGCGGAGGAATCAGCACCTTTGCTTTTACTTACCCAATCCGGCATCGAGGTTGCCGTACCATTGTGTGCTTTGTCGGATGCACCGGAGGATGAGGATGAATCAGATGACGAGAACAGTTTGAATCTACCAGCAGAGCTGCTGGAGGATGCAGGGATTTCCACCGACAGTGATCTGGAAATCATCTGTGGGGACGGTGCCATTGTCATTTTTGCCTCAGATATTTTGAATCAGCTGCCAGAGGATCTGACCGGGCTTTTTCAAGAGCTTGGTATTCACCCCGATACCGTTCGGGAGGTTATGAGAAAGGAGGGTTACTTTGTATGAACGCTAAAAACACATACCGCATTATCGACAGTAAGGGCAGAGTACTGATTCCCAAGGACATGCGCTCTGCATCCGGATTGGACTACGGCGATATCGTGAAGCTGAATGTCCGTCAGGGTGCAGTCAGCATTCAGAAGGTGGCGCTTATCGAGGTAGGCGACCAGTCGCCTGAAGCGGTGGAAGCCTATGTTCGTGCTGCCATTAAGCGTATGCCGGATGAAACTCAGCTTAGCCTCATCACCGATTTAACGGAGCTGCTCAAGCAAAGGAAGGAGAATTAATTCGTGGAAGATAAAAAGCTTTTCACTTCGCAAGACTGCCGGCAGACAGGATATGATCTCTCACTGGAGGGAAAGGTGGTTGTACTGAGCGCAGCCGCACTGCCTGAATCCCATCGCAGTGCAGATCATCAGCTGTATTTCTGTACCGGTGGCTTTGGCAGCAAGCAAAATCCCAGTGGACGTGCAGTCTTTGCCGTATCTCTGGCAGATGGCGAACAGATACGCTGGAACCGCAGTGACATTCTCGGCATTGCGAAGCCTGAAATTCTTACGGATCATGCCAGACTCCAGCTGTCACAGATTCGTCCGGCAGGAGCGCTGGACTTGAAAAATCATGAGCCTCAGTACAGCGGTTATTGCTTTCTGCCGGATGACCGCTATACCTCCGGTGTGTGGCTTTGCAGCCCCAAGGAGGTGCAGGACTACATCGACCTGCAGAAGGAATATCAGCATCGAATCATGGTCTGCGACCGGGATGATTTCTGCGTTTTTGATATGGTGGATGGTAAACTCATCTATCCAACGCAGGAGATACTGGATGCACATCGCAAAGAACAGGAACAAAATAGCGGCATGGAGCTGAAGCTGTAACGCGTTGCAGACTTTGGCTCCTTTTATAAAAAATTGAAAGGAAGGTATTCTCATGGCAGAAAAGAAAAAGAGAAGGGTTGGCATAATCGTCATCCTCATTCTCCTCCTGCTGCTGATCGGCGGCGGGATTTTTGTTTTTATGGAACAGCGTCCCGATTTGTTTATCCCGGAGGATGAGATCCTAACCCGTGGTGAATTCGCTACTATTATGGTGCGGGATATCCCGCTGGACACAAAGGACGTGGAGAAAGACCCGGCCAGTTTCCCTGATATTGACGGACATTGGTCGGAAAAGTACATTGAGGCGCTGATTGATGCAGGCATCATTGATCCTGCGGACTATCCGGATGGCTTCCATCCCGATGATTCGATCACCCGTGCCGAAATCATCAAGATGCTGGTGCGTATCAGCGGAAAGAATGAGGAAGCGAAAAACACCCAGGGACACAGCGGCTATGACGATGACAAGGACATCAAGGATGGCGACAAGGGCTATATCATCATCGGAAAAGAGGATGGTATTACCGGAGAAAATTCTGACGGAAAATTGAAGCCGAATGATCCGGTTACCAAGGGTGAGGCCAAGGATCTGATTGATAAAACGAAACCTCTTCCAACACCTACCCCCACACCGGAAATACCCAAGCCAACACCCGCACCTAATGCGCCTGATCCTGTGAAGCCAACACCGACACCCGGCGGAAATTCGGATGACGATGATGATTCAGGAAGCTCCGGCGGCGGCTCCGGTGGTAGTTCAGGGGGAGGTTCCTATTCCTACCCGGATGCGCAGGTGCGTTTTGAACTTCCCGAAACTACACATACCGATACTGAAATCAAGATTATGCCGGTATGGAAATATATGCAGAGCTTTACATGGACGTTGAGTAAAACTGCCGTGGACGGCTCAGAACAGCCGGCAGAACTGACAGATGCCGGCACGCTCAGTCTGGAGGGCGGTATACTCCAGTTTAAGGAGCCGGGTAAATATACCCTGACCGCAACAGCGAAAAACGTCAGAGGAAAGGAAACCGTGCTATCCAAAACGGTGACGGTCTACCCGGTGGTTGACCTGACCTTCGCCCTGCCGGAAACCACTCACACAGACAAATCGGTTACGCTGTCGTATTCACCGGAAGCGCTCTATGGGCATGACATTGTGTGGACAGCAGAAAAAGACGGTGAAACAACAGCTCTTACCGATATGCTGGATGGTGCGCTTGGAAATGAGGGCGGCACCTTTGTGTTCAAGAGTTCCGGACAACAGACACTTACAGCATCCCTGACCGATGAAACTGGCCGCAGCTTTACCCATACGGAAAGTACAACAGTCTATCCCGTTGCAGAGATTACCTTTGGACTTCCTGAAGCAGCCCATACCGATACGGAGCTGGACATCTCTACCACACTGCTAAATGCAGATGATATGCCTGTGGTGTGGAGCCTTATGAAGAATGGAGAAACGGCTGAAATCGCAGAGGAACTGGAAGGCTCCCTGACCGATGAAGGCGGCAAAGTTCGTTTTAAGGACAAAGGCGTGTACCGTCTTACCGGAACGCTGACGGATGAAACTGGCAGAACCTTTGAAGCATCACAGGCTGTTACCATCTACCCGGTGGGCGCTGTTGGCTTCTATCTGCCGGAGATTTCCCATACAGACAAAAGTGTTCAGGTGCAGGCATCATTCCAACATCTTGGGACTGCTGAAATTCAGTGGTCATTGACCCGAAACGGTGAAGCGCTCACGCTCTCGGACTATGTGGAAGGAACTCTGACCGGTACCGAAAGCATCGTGCGCTTTAAGGAAAAGGGCGAATATGTGCTGAAGGCCGCCTTTACAGACCCTGCTGGCAGAAGCTACAGCTATACTGCACCTATTAAGGTCTATCCGGTACCGGGTATCACCTACAAGTTGCCGGAAACTGCCCATACGGATACCCCCGTATCCATTATTCCAGAAATCTTGGAATTGGGGGATCTAAAGGTGGAGTGGCTGTTGGAGAACAGCTTCGGATTCCAGGATCTTGCAACTTATCTAGACGGCACGCTTACAAACGGCGGCGGCACTATCCGGTTCAAGCATGCAGGAATCTATGAGCTTATTGCCCGGATTACCGACGAAACCGGTCGTGTGTTCCTGTATGAGGATGGCGGGAAAATTGAAGTCCTGCCGGTGCTGACGCTTTCTTTCGAGCTGCCGGACGCCACCCATACCGACCGCACCATTGATCTGCGTACCCGCGGCAATAACAATACACTGCCGGTAGAATGGGTGCTCACAAAAGATGGGGAACCGGTGGAACTTACCAATGCATTGGAAGGCAGTCTGAATGCTTACGGCGGGAAAATCCGCTTTCAGGATGTCGGAACCTACACCCTGACTGCTTCCATGACGGATGCGCTTGACCGTGTATTCTCGTACAAAGCAGCTACAACAGTCTACCCGGTACCATCTGTTACGCTGAATGTGCCGCAGGTATGGTATGCAGGAGAAGCTGGAGCGGTTAGCATTACCGGTACAGATCTGGATAACCTCGCTGCTTACTGGACAATCAGCAAGGACGCAGGCGAAGCCAAGCCTTATGCTGCTTATGCTTCCGGTACGTTGACAGAAGAAGGCGGCTCCCTCATTTTTCCTGCAAAGGGAACCTATGAGCTGACCCTGACCATGACGGACCCTGCCGGCCGTACCTACGAAAGAAAATGGAGCTTCACTGTCTATCCTATCCCAACTATGAACATCAGCGTTCCGGCATTGACCTACAGCGGGGATTCCATGGCAGTTACCGCTTCGGGTTCCGAGCTGGCGGAAATGGACATGGCATGGCTCCTTTCTGTCGATGGCGGAGCCGCCAGACCTTATACTGAGTATGCAACAGGTGCTCTGACCAAGAATGGTGGAAATCTGCATATCTCTACCAACAAAACGATCTCCGTTAAGTTGATTGCAGAAGCAACAGATACAAACGGCCGCAAGTTTACGTTTGTTTCAAATGCAGGAACAATTAAGCCTGTTGCCAGCTTCCCGTTTACCATTCCGTCCTCTGTTCATATCGGCGCTGGTTTTAATGTATCCCTGCCGGCAGCCACCGGACTGGATGGCAGAAATCTTGTGTGGGCGCTGACTAAGGGCGGCAGTCCGGCAGCTTACACCGGAAGTCTCACCAATAGTGGCGGCAATATCACCATCAGTGCCACAGGCAGCTATGTTCTGACTGCCAGTACCACAGACAGCACGGGGCGCGCCTTTAGTTACTCTCAAAATGTCACCATTACCAACAATGCACCGAACAAACCTACCGGAAGTGCTTCCGTTACCCGCACGGCTCAAAATGCCAAGCTGCGGGTGAATCTTACTGCATCGGCTACCGACCCGGATGGGGATACTGTCACACTGGAATACTCCGGCAACACCGCCGACGGCTATTATGCCGTGGGAACTCACACCGTGAAGGTCCGTGCCAAGGATGTATGGGGGTTATATTCTGACTGGACGAATATCACCTTCACTGTAAGCAATTCTGCACCCAGTACTCCGGTGATTACCCGCACACCGAATGGAAACAGCATAGCCCCGGGCGTGTCCATCACCATTACTGCTTCCAGCAGTGATCCGGATGGAGATGCCATCACCTATATTTGGGAAGGGCGTCCCGCACAAACAAGTACAGCTTATCCGCTTGGCAAGAACGTGGTTCGCGTGAAAGCTGTGGACTCCACCGGCGCCGAATCGCCCTGGGCCGCAATTGTTTTCTTTGTAGCCGACCCGAATCGCGGTGGTGGTATGACTTTGACAGGTCCGGAATCAGTTATTCTGGAGCAGGGTATCTCCGGTGCGACCATTACCAATTACACCTTCACAGTGCCGCCAGTTTCCGGGCATTCCGGCAGCGACTACGGACGTGTCCGCGGATATAATACCTTGACCAGACAGTGGGATCAGCTCGACTACGGAACTACCACTAACGGCATCACCTTCAGCCGTTCCCTTTCGCCCGGCATCTACAGTCAGTTGGAGTTTTACTATTACACAAATCACGACTGCATGTATAACAAGTCCAACATCACCTACAGTGTGGAGTTTTACTTCCAATAATCAGCCTCACCTGGAAAGGAGGGCTTTTCATGAGTAACATTCAGATTAAAAATAACCTCATTCTGTACTACGGAAACACGGCAGGCTATCTCTCCGGGGAAAATGCTGTGGTTGATCCTATGTTCCAAACCGACGAACTGAAATCCTATCTCACAGAAAAAAAGGGACTGGAAGTGGAATGGAGCCCTGGCACCTTCGAGCGTCTGGCGGCGGGAACCCTTGATCCGGAGGGCAACGCTGCACTGCTAAGGCGCTGCCGTGTGTGGCAGATTGCACCTGAAACGGATGTGATGATGAAATTCATCAGCTATGACGACTTTACAAGACGCTTCGGAGAACCGGACCCCGCCAGCTATCAAGTGGTGTACGACGGCGAGGTGGACACCAATGATCTGGAAGCACTCTATACCAAATTTAATGTCGACCACCCACCCGGCTATGAAGGGCACAGTCTGTCTATGTCAGATGTGCTGGAGCTGTATGATAAAAGCGGCAGCACCTTTCATTACTGTGATACCTTTGGTTTCAAGGAAATCTCATTTCAAGCGCCGGAGCAGGAACAAATTGAAGGGCCGCAAATGAATCTGTAGCCATAAACCACACAGCCATAGGGCTGTTTTTTTATTGCCTGAAAATGAAGGAGGAAAACACATGAACCAGCAATTAACATCCATCAGAATCGATGCCCGTATCAATACGATTCACTTGAATGGCAGAGTAAGAGCCTTTGCATCCATTACGCTGGCAGACTGCTTTGTTGTCCGGGGCGTGAAGGTCATCGAAACACCCACCGGTCTGTTTGCCGCTATGCCCAGCCGCAGAAGTACCTCCGGCGAGTACCGGGACACCTGCTTTCCTATCGTAAAAGAGCTTCGGGAGCAGATCAACGAAGTGGTACTGGAAGCATACCGACAGGCACTCTTGCAGGCCGGGGAGCAGACACTGCAAGTAGAAGAATCTGAAGAAGGAGGATTCCCCCATGAGTAAAACACAAACTGCACCGAAAGCCGTACCAACCGCCGCTGAACAGCCGCTCCCTATGAAGATCGATGTAAAAATCGGCTCCATTCGTCCGGATGGAAATGTCAGAGCGTATGCATCGGTCAACCTAAACGACTGCTTTGCTATCCGCAACGTTAAAATCGTGGACAGCACCAAGGGGCTGTTTATTGCCATGCCCAGCTATAAGGCGGGCAATGGCGAGTACAAGGATATCTGCTTCCCGGTCACCAAGGAGTTCCGCGAGCAGCTGAATCAAGCGGTTGTTGATGCCTACCAGCAGGCACTGACACAGAGTCAGACCCAGGGCAGACAGCTGATGGAACAGGCTTCCCAGCCGGAACAGCAGCCCGGTATGCAGATGGCAGGGCTGTAGTTTTGCCATGTCACCCATACACCAATATTAAAAACCAAATCAAATAAAATGGAGGTCATCTCAATGAAAAAATTCGTATCCAAGGTAAGCAATAAGCTCACCACAAAGGCGCTGGAAGCACAGGCTTTGCTCCGCAGAAAGGACGGGGAAAATTTCGTCGACACGGCAATTAAGATCCTTATGGCTGTTGTCATTGGGGCTCTGGTGCTGGCCGGACTGTATGCCCTGTTCGGGGAGACCGTCTTACCTACATTAAAACAGCGTATCGTTGATATGTTCAATTATGGTGGCTGATCCGTGGCTCCTGCTGCAGGGCGGCTTTTTTATTGTCCTGCTGACTGCGGTATCCGCTTGGGATATCCGCAAACGGATCGTCCCCGACCTGCTGTGCCTATGCATCGTCCTGACCGCTCTGCTTGATTTTACGCCGGAAAAACTGCTTGGACTGATTCCCAGCCTCGTCCTGCTCAGTGCCGCCCTGTTCTGGGGCGGCATGGGCGGCGGGGATATCAAGCTCATGGCGGCTTCCGGTCTGGTGCTGGGCTTTTACAACGGAATGACAGCGTTAGTGGCAGGACTTATCCTGCTTCTTCTGTTTCATAAGCTGTGTTTTATCATCCAAAAACTGCGGGGGAGGACTGTGCCAAGGGCATACCCCCTCGCGCCTTTTCTATCCATTGGCTGTCTTGCAGCCTATTTTTTATTTTGAAGGAGGACTATCCCATGAAAAAAACATTAGTTACTGTCGCTTGTGTTGCCGTTCCGGTTGCTGCAGTTGCAGCACTGCTTATCCGCAGATTCCGAAACCGCCGCTTTTTTTAATTCTAATCCGAATGTTAATAGAAAGAAGGAGGAATTGACTCTATGAGTTTTCTAAAAAACCGCACGATGCTGGGGGTACTCTGCATCGTGCTTTCGTTACTCATCTGCTTTGCGCTTACTCCGCTGTTTAACCAAAGCGTATCGCAGAAAACAAGTATTGTCCGGGTGGTAAAGGAGATCAAAGCCGGCGACCAGATCACAAAGGATACTGTGCAGACAGTGGAGGTGGGCGGATATAACCTGCCGGAGAACTTACTGCGCCAGCCTGATTCGGTGATTGGCAAATATGCCGAAGCGGACCTGTTTCCCGGAGATTATATCCTTACTGATAAGCTCTCAGACGTTCCAGCTGCTGAAAATGCATATCTGTACAGCTTAAATGGAGATAAACAGGCCATTTCGGTCAGCATCAAAAACTTTGCCCAGGGGCTTTCCGGCAAGCTCATCTCAGGCGATATTGTCTCGGTCATTGCACCGGACTATAAAAAGCAGGGAGCCACAGTCATCCCCCCGGAACTGACCTATGTAGAGGTGATCGGCGTCACGGCCAGCACTGGGTATGACACAGACACTGGAGAGATTTCTGAAGAGGAAGAGGAAAAGGAAAAGGAGCTTCCCTCTACTGTGACATTGCTGGTATCGCCCGAACAAGCAAAAATTCTTGCAGCGCTGGAAGCGGATGGAAAGCTTCACCTTTCACTTGTTTTCAGGGGTTCCAAGGAAAATGCCGTTCAGTTTACTAAGCTGCAGGATGAGGTTATCGCCAAGCTGTATCCCGTACCCGCAGTATCGGACGATACTCAGACAGCACAGCCTTCCGGCACAGAACCATCTGCTGAAACGGAGATGCCTGCCACAGAAGCAGGAGGTGAATAACATGCTGAACTTTATGAAGGGAAGCCTGTTCTCCCGAGAGAAAAAGGAAGCCCTGCCGGAGGAACCGGAACAGGATGTGCAGGTGCTGGCAGTATGGGGCAGCCCCGGCAGCGGAAAGACCACCGTCAGTGTGCGTCTTGCCAAATACCTTGCCGAACAAAAAAAGAATGTGGCGCTTTTGTTGTGTGATATGACCGCCCCCATGCTTCCCTGCATCTGCCCGCCCGGTGACTTGGAATGCGAACGCTCTCTTGGCAGTATCCTTGCCGCCACCCATGTAAGCAATCTGCTCATTGAACAGAACTGCGTGACCCATAAGAAAATCGGCAACCTGACCATGATCGGTATGCTCAAGGGAGAAAATGTGTTTACCTATCCGCCCTACAGCCAGGAGCTGGCGGCAGAACTGATCGACCACCTGCGAGACATCGCGCCTTACATCATCATCGACTGTGGCAGCTATATTGCTCACGACATTCTGTCAGCGGTTTCCCTGCTGGAGGCCGACTCCGTTCTTCGCCTGGTAAACTGCGACTTAAAATCCATCAGCTACCTATCCAGCCAATTGCCCCTGCTGAAGGATCAGAAATGGGATGCGGATAAGCAGTATAAGGTGGCATCCAATGTACGCTCCAATCAGGCAGGAGAGCATATTGAACAGGTGCTGGGCAATGTGGTGTTTCAGCTCCCGCATTCCGATGAGCTGGAAAATCTGGCTCTGTGCGGAAATCTATTTGGGGAGCTGAGCCTCAAGGATAGCCGGGGGTTTCGCAAGGAGATTGAAAAAATAGCAAAGGAGGTGTTTGGCGTATGAGCCGAAAGAAGCCTGGAAATGTAGACCGGAAGACGGTGTCTGCTCCGGTTATGAAAATAGATAAGACACGAACTGCGGCAGGCTCTCAGAGTCTGTTTTTTTCATCCTCAAATACCCGTGAATTTGGTTCCGTCCTCCGGGAGGTTCAGGCCCATATTTCCTCCCATTATGCGGGACTCATTACGGATGGCAGCAACGGTGAGCGAAAAGAGCAAATCAAACGGTATATTGCCAAGTACCTCCAGGATAACCGGGTAGCAGTAGCGGGAATGACCGAGGCACAGCTCACTGACGCACTTTATACCGAAATGGCCGAGTTTTCTTTTCTGACCAAGTACATCTTTGGGGAGGGCATTGAGGAAATTGACGTAAACGCCTGGGACGATGTGGAGGTCCAATATAGCAACGGCATCACCAAGAAGCTTACGGAACACTTTGAAAGTCCCGAACACGCAATCAATGTGGTGCGCCGCATGCTGCATGTCTCCGGCATGGTGTTAGATAATGCCAGCCCTACTGCACTTGGGCATTTAAGCAAGAATATCCGTATTGCGGTTCTAAAGTCTCCAGTGGTGGATGAAGATGTTGGCGTAGCCGCCTCTATCCGTATTGTAAACCCGCAGTCCATGCAAAAGGATGACTTTACCGGAGGCGGCACAGCCACCGAGCCGATGCTGGACTTTTTATCGGAATGCCTGCGATACGGCGTGTCCACCTGCGTGGCAGGAGCCACCAGCTCCGGCAAGACCACGCTGGCAGGATGGCTTCTGACCACTATCCCGGATGGAAAGCGCATCTTTACCATTGAAAACGGCTCCCGCGAGCTTGCATTGGTAAGGCGCAGGGATGGGCAAGTCGTAAACAGCGTCATCCACACCCTGACCCGCGACAGTGAAAATGAACGGCAGCGGATTACGCAGACCAGTCTTCTGGATATGTCTCTGCGCTTTAACCCGGATTATGTAGTGGTGGGAGAAATGCGAAGCGCCGAGGCAAACGCAGCCCAGGAAGCAGCCCGAACCGGTATCACGGTATTGACCACAATTCACTCTAACAGCTGTGAGGCCACATGGCGCAGAATGGTATCCCTGTGCAAGCGCGCGGTGGATATGTCTGATGAAACCCTCATGGCCTATGTGACAGAAGCCTATCCCCTTGTGGTGTTCTGCAAGCAGCTTGAGAATAAGGCTCGCCGCGTCATGGAAATCATGGAGTGCGAGATCCTGCCGGACGGCACAAGAAACTTCCGTCCGCTGTTCCAGTACCACATCACCGAAAACCGTATGGATAACGGAAAATTCATTATTGCTGGACACCATGAGATCGTACAGGGCATCTCAGGGAGCCTGCAGAGAAGGCTGCTGGAGAACGGCATGCCGCAAAGTACCTTGAAGCGCATTCTTGCGATGGGAGGTGCCGCATGACAGGAATCCTTTTAACTGCCTGCATCGGTTTGATTGCAGGTGCTTTTCTCATCCTCGGCCTTTCTCCTCTGGAATTTACAGATGGTCTGTTCGGGTTTCTGACCCGAAAGGATCAAAGCATCCGCGCGCAGATCAACGAAAGCACGAATCGGAAAAAGGCCCGTTTTCTGCGCAGGGAGATCATTGAAGTGCAGGAGATCTTAAAGCTTACTGGTCGTGCAAGCCGCTTTTCGATGGTGTGCGCGGTGTCGCTGTTACTTTTCGCGGCAGGGGCGGCCTTTGCTATTCTGCTAAACAATGTGTTTCTGGTGCCGGTGCTGGCGGCGGGGCTGATGTTCCTGCCCTTTTGGTACATCCGACTGACAGCAACTCATTACAAAAAAGCAGTGGCGGCTGAGCTGGAAACCGCGCTTTCCATTATCACCACATCTTACTTAAGAAATGAGGACATCCTCACCGCCGTGGAGGAAAGCGTACAGTACTTAAATCCGCCGGTAAAAAACGTGTTTACAGAATTTCTGGCACAAACCCAGCTCATTGACCCGGATGTGGAAGCTGCACTCCATGCCATGAAGCCAAAGATTCAGAACGATGTGTTCCACGAATGGGTGGATGCCATCAGCTCCTGCCGCTATGACAGAAGCCTAAAAACCACCCTGACGCCCATTGTATCAAAGCTCAGCGATATGCGGATTGTCAATGCGGAGCTGGAGTATCTGGTATCTGAGCCACGCAAGGAATTCATCATCATGGCGATGCTGGTGGTGGGCAATATCCCCATTATGTATATGCTGAACAGGGACTGGTATCATACGCTGATGCACTCCATGGTGGGACAGATTATTCTGGCAATTTGCGCTGCCGCTATCTTTATTTCTGCGGCATTTGTGATACGGCTGACCAAGCCTATTGAGTACAGGAGGTGACCGGGATGATGACACAGTTATTTTTTACCGGAATCCTTATTGCCGCGGGGTTATTTCTGATATTGGCAGATGTACTAAAGCTTCCCGCCATGGGA
Source organism: Sinanaerobacter sp. ZZT-01 (assembly GCF_035621135.1). Lineage (NCBI taxonomy): Bacteria > Bacillati > Bacillota > Clostridia > Peptostreptococcales > Anaerovoracaceae > Sinanaerobacter > Sinanaerobacter sp. ZZT-01. The sequence continues at coordinate 545,751 of NZ_CP141728.1, read as the reverse complement.
GCCGGAAAGGCCATGCTGGGTGCCGGCAAGGAAAATAAGAAAGCTGCTAAAACAGTGGAAGCGTGGTTAATGACAGGTGCGGTAAAGCTCTCGAAATACATCCGGATGGATGAGTACAAGCGAAGCCGGATGGCAAATATCCTGAAGGCTTCCGGCATTTCCATGACACCGGAGGTGTATACGGCCTATGCCATTACCAAATCCGGAGCCATAGCATTTGGTGCGCTGCCGTGCCTATTCCTGCTTCCGCTGCTGGCTCCGGTACTGTTGATTCTGGCAGTGCTGACCTATTTTCAGGAAACGAAACGTGCTGACGAGCAGCTTCGGGAAAAACGAGAACAGGTAGAAGGTGAGCTCCCCCGATTTGTGGCAACCATTGAGCAGACCCTAAAGGCCAGCCGGGATGTGCTGGGGATGATTGAAACCTACAAGAAGAATGCCGGACCTGCCTTTGCCCATGAACTGGATGTGCTAACAGCCGACATGCGCTCCTCCAGCTATGAAGCGGCGATGACCCGGTTTGAGTCAAGACTTAATTCGCCCATGCTTTCTGATGTGGTCAGAGGTCTCATTGGCGTACTGCGCGGCGATGACAGCGCTGTGTATTTTCAGATGCTGGCGCATGATTTTAAAGCGCTGGAGCTTCAGAGACTCAAGGGGCAGGCACAGAAGATCCCGCCGAAGATTCGGATATTCTCCTTTATTATGCTAATGTGCTTTCTTTTTACCTATCTCGCCATCATCGCCTTGGAGATTATAAATTCTCTTGGAACAATGTTTTAGATTGGAGGTGTAACTTTGGAAGACAAATATCAATCCCTGCTGTTTGACCGCCTGCAGGAGAATTACAATGCATTTACCGCAGAATGGGCAGCACTTGCACCGGAGGAACTGATTGAAAAAGCAGAGGAAATCTATGCGGTTCAGATGACAAAAAAACACCTCATGAGCTGTGTGGATGAGCAGCAGGCCGCATGGCTGCTGCGTTATGAAAATCCGCTGGAAATCATGCGTGACAGATGGATTGAAGAGAACGGCATGGGGATGGTGCATGATGAAGATTTCTCCCATGCGCTATGGGTGGTAATGGACAGCCAGGATACAGAAAAACTCTATGCGTTGTCAAAAGTCGCAGAACCGTCCACAAACCGGGATCGCCCTGTAACTGTTCGGGAGTTCATTGAAAAGCACCAAGGCGTTGCCTATGATATGATGACGCCAGGCGGATATGTGTATCTGACACCGGAAAAGGCACAACTTCTGCAGGATGGGCAGAGCACGAAGGGGCATCCGGGAAGCCCAGAGTATGCAGTGGAAATTCCTGCAGAAGAGCTGCTGGAACAGGAGGTTGTAAATGCCCGTTTCAGTGATGGTGCATGGCATCTGCTCAGTGATTACATTCATGAAATGGATATAGAGCAGGAGCAGACTCCCATGGAGGGGGTGACCCTGTGCTGAAGAAAATTCTGAAAAACAGGCGCGGTGAAGGTTATATTGACGTAGCCGTGCTGGTGTTGTGCGTGATGCTGGTCATCGCGGTGGCAGTCAGCGTCCTGCCTGTATTCGTTACAAAGAATAAGCTGGACACCTATGCCGCCGAGCTGTGCCGGGAAGCGGAAATCGCCGGATGTGTGGGAAGTGAAACAAACTTACGAGCGCAGGTATTGACCGAAAAGACCGGGCTTAATCCCAATATCTCATGGTCGAAAAGCGGAAAAATCCAGCTAAATCAGGATGTTACTGTGACAGTGACCGTGCAGACAGACCTTGGATTATTCGGCGGATTCGGGAGCTTTCCGGTTACGCTCAAAGCACAGGCCAGCGGGAAAAGCGAGGTGTATTGGAAGTGACAAATGGAAAAAAATATGCTATTCTAAAAGATAACAAAGGAACCTCGTTTCCCTTAATTATTGCAGTAGCCTTGGTGCTGCTGATGGTGCTGTGCGGAGCCGCCGAGTATATCCGACTTGCGATTATTGCCCAGGGCGTCCGGGACGCGGTTCAATCCGCTGTCATTTTTACCGTGAATGACAGCTATGACGATGTATATCACGGTGTCCGGGAAGGTTATGCCGGAGCGTATACACCATCTGCAGACGAATTTGAGGAAAGCCTTGACTACGGCGACATCTATGGGTATCTGGACGAGCTGTTGGGGCTGCGCTACGAAGGCGGATATCATGTGAAATATGCCGGAGATGGCTTGGAATTCAAACTCTCACGACTATCTGTAAACTTAGAAAATATGCCGCTGGCACCGGGCAGCCCAAACAACAGCCGTGGATTTCTGGCTGATGCAGTGATTCGATTGGAGGTTCCGGTACGGTTTGGGGGCAAACTGCTCCCACCGATGGTGATTAACCTCAAAACGCAGGCGAAATATATGCCTTTATTTTAGCTGTTTTCGGATTATCCATAGACTTCCGAAAACTTATGTAGTATGGTGTGTCATTGAAAAACATACCATCAACCATTCACGAAAAGGAGGTCATCCTACATGAAACTGACAGAAAAAACAAAACGCAGACTTACAGTTGCAGGACTCGGTGTTGTGGGCATCGCCCTTGTAATAGCAATTGCCTCACAGTTTAAAACAGAGGTTCCCAACGAACCGGAGATACTGCCAACGCAGGCGGTGTCCAGTGAGGTCACCCCTAGCGCAGATATTCCTGACCCTTCCACGCTGCCTTCGGAAACGCCGAAGATCAGCGTACCATCAATTGATCCGACAGAAACACCAGCTGTGACGGAGGGTGCGGATACCGGAAAATCCACTGGTACCGAGCAGAGCATCCAGGCAGAGCCTACGAAGCCACCTGCTCCTACAGAAGCACCTAAACCAAAGCCGGAAGCTTCCAAAGAAGAACAATCTGCCGCTAATCCAAGCAAGCCTCCTGAGAATAAGACGGAGGGCACGGTAAAGACAACGCCGCAGGAACCGGCAGGCGGAGAAAAGAAAGATGGGAAAATATATGTGCCGGGCTTTGGATGGATTGAAGATGAAGGTGGCGGTGTTAAACAGGAGACTGTGGGTAATGAGGGCGATGAGCTGACAGGAAATAAAGTGGGGCAGATGGATTAGCCCACAAAAAAGAATATAGCATAAAAAGCACCGATTATTCGGTGCTTTTTACTGTTTCAGGGAGGTATCATATGAAACGACATCTCAGTATTTTGCTTATACTGGTGCTGCTAGTTTCTGCGTTTTTGCCGAACACCGCCCATGCCGAAGGAGATGGAAACATTGATCATGGAGGTGGCGGCATGGGCAGCGGTACCAGCGAAAACTATTGGAATTCTGGCAATGAGGGTGTTAGAATTACCGTTGTTCGTGAAAGCGATAGAGCTACTGTAACAACCCCTATAGATTTCTCAAACAAAACCCCATCGGTCTCTGTGCATTTTGGAAAAGTCTCGAAAATTGCATATACCAACGGGCATGGGGTTTCGCCAACCACATCAACGTACACTTGCTTAAAACCAGCTCTTTCCATGCCTCGAATAATAAGTTCAGGCAGTGGGCAGGCAAGCATTGTACAAATTAAAAGTTATTTTACAGATGAACTTGTTATCCGATATATCGCTCAAGTTACCGGTATGAACTATGATGTATTAATTAACGGCGAATACAAGCTTCTACTGGAACCTATTGCCTATATTACATTTCAGGGTGTAAAAATGGCAATGACAGCCACCGAAGCAGCGCTTTACGATCAGAAGCTAGGTGGTGGACTGCGAAGCAAGATGGTTTCGCTTAGCCACAAAAACCTGCCCTTAGCAATGTTTTTAGAGGTATCGGATCTCGGTTATCCCGCATGGTCAGGCTCAAGAACATCAGCGGCTTCTAATGTTGATATCATTTCATCCCTGGGAATTGGTGTTGTCAGGTTTAAGGAAAAACCTAACAAACCACCCGAAGTGACTGCATGGGATTATGAGTACCGCGTTAATACCGATGTCATCACCGCAGTCACTGTTCGCGGTGGACAGTCCGATCCTGACCATCCGGTAACAGTCCGATTCAACATAGGTGGCAGAACTTATACCGTCAGTGGCGTGTACTACCCAGATGGAGATAGCCAACTGGTATGGGTACGCTGGAGGACACCCTCCACACCACAGACAATGACCATTGATGTGTCGGTATCGGGTAGTGGCTCCGCCAGCAAGGGTACCATTACAGCTAAAATCGTTGACCTATCCGGGAATGATCCGCCTAATCCTGTGGCAGATGACCGGAACGACGGCTATACCAAACCGTCCGTGACGAGCAAGGAACAGAAGACCTCGGCCTCTTGGGGTGTCTGGCGCCCGTGGTGGCATGAATATTGGGTTTGGCACAGCGGTGATGAAGATGAGGATGGATGGTGGGAAGACGAAGGATGGTGGGAGTTCGATTGGGACGCTTATCATGCCAGTCTTTCTGCAACCATGCGCATCACGCCAGATGCAAAGATACCGACTGCCTCGGGAAAAACCATGGGAAGTGGTTACGGCATCAATCAAAGCACCACTGCTAATGTCAGTACCAATCAATCTTCTGCGGTGACCGATGCGCAGAATGCCGTTACCTATTTTCCAGAATTTCAATATCAGACGTACTGGCGGCTTTTAGAGCGTACCCAATCCGGCTATAGCTCCAAGTTTGAATTTGCTGCCAACAAGTATTCTACCTACAAACGCAGAACCCACTTCACTCCCGTATGGATGCCAAACGGAAGCTACACTCCCTACACATGGCTGATAGATTGCTGGACGCCTTCGGGAATGCTTTCTATGAATCTGACCGACTCAGTAAACATCCAGGGAAGCGTTTGGGATGACTGGCACATTGCGCCTGTCAAACCGGATTGAGAGGTACAATATGGCATATGAACGCATTGAAAAACCGGAGGGCAGCCTATATCATTACACCAAAAAGGAACGGCTGGACAGCATTTTGCAGGACGGCAGAATACGCCGGTTTGGTGACCGGGAATGCTGGTTCTGCACTTCTCTTGAGGATACTCTGTCATTGATGGAAAGAACGGTCATGCAGGAAGGTAATCCGTATTATGATGTAAACGGTATACTCCAACGGTATCCAGCCTTTGTGCCGGAGGAATATGTGATTCTTAGACTCACACCCCGATACCAGAATGGTGAATGGGTCCGCTGGAATCAGGAGATACCCCACGGCAGTCCTCCCGAGCTGCTGGCGGCGGCAAAGGAATTCAGCAGGTTAAAGGTCGGTTTCCGTAGTGACTTTAAATTTCAGGCAAATCCGGAGGTGATAGAGGTTTCTCCTATGTTGGAGCAAAATCAGCAGCCCCGGCTTTCTATGTAGCAAACAACAGCAGAAAAACAACATGGCTGTGGAGTGAAGAACTTCACAGCCTTTTTTTCTGCCCCAAAACCAATAATGAAAGGTGGTAACCCTATGAAAATGAAACGAATCCTGTCTATGCTCTGTGTCATGCTGCTGATTATCGGACTGTTCGGTACGACAGCGTATGCGGCAGGTTCCGGCGATGTGGCGGGAGCGATTGAAGGAACATGGAACGATGCCTCCGGGCAAATCAAGACCGTGGTGAACAAGGTCGTTTTTCCTGCAATTGACCTGATTCTGGCGGTCTTTTTCTTTGCTAAACTTGCGATGGCGTACTTTGATTACCGTAAGCACGGGCAATTTGAGTGGGGTGCGACACGTTCCTAACTGAAAAGGTTAGGCACTAAATAATGAACGTGTAAATGTTCAGTTTAGGAGAACTGATATTCCGACAGGTGGAATGAGGGGGTAACGCCCTGAAATGCCTGCCTTGATACTCCGACGTGCAAAATGGCGTGTAATAGCTGTACTGTACGAAGCTCGGTGAAGTCGGCAGAGAGCAACCGTAAGCAGATAAGATATTTTGTCTGTACGAAAGCTGTTCAGAGGTGAATGGTGTTGCCTATATGCCGGAGGTCAATAAATTGCCTATGGTGAGTATGTGAAAAGTGGTTCACAGACGAACACCCGATATAAAAAGTCTAAACGAATAGTGCATAGAAATGTGCATACGCCAACACTGGCGGGTATGTGAGGTAAAGTAAAACACCATTTATGAAATACCTTATGCCGTTACAGGCGGCATCCAGCATACAGGCTTAGAGGGACACCTAAGGGCGATATGAAATGATAGGAATATCGGAACGTGGAAAGGTTGGAACGTGGAGCGGATTACAACGCTATGAGGCGTTTGCAGGGAAAGCGGTATCTAAAACCGTATAACCTACATTAATCCAACTGAAAGTAGAGCCGTGGTACCGATGAAGCGGTGATAATAAGCCGTGGAGGGACGGGCTCGAGTCGTTAAGAAATAAAATAAGTAAACACACAATCTCAAAGGTTCGAGTAAGACTAAGAAAAGCAAAATCCCCTGAAAGTGAGGATAATGCTGACTTTGACAAGAGCAAAACCGACAAAACGGTCTGCCCTGCGCAATGCGGAATATTACGATTTTCAAGATGTTTTAGACAAGCTGTACGCGGATAGCGAAAAAGGCTGTCAGTTTAAAAATCTGACTGAACTGATTTGTAGTCCTGAAAATATACTACTTGCTTTTCGGAATATCAAGAAAAACAGCGGAAGCAAAACCGCAGGAGTAGATAAAAAGACCATTACCCATTTACAGCAATGGGAAAACGAACAGCTTATAGCCTATATTCAGAAAAGACTAAGCAATTACATTCCTCAACCAGTACGCCGTGTGGAAATCCCAAAAGGCAACGGAAAAACCAGACCGCTTGGCATTCCGACTATTATGGACAGGCTGATACAGCAAGGTATTCTGCAAGTCCTTGAACCCATTTGTGAAGCAAAATTCTTCAAGCGAAGCAACGGTTTTCGCCCAAACAGGAGTGCGGAACATGCGATCTCCCAATCTTACAAATTTATTCAGGGGCAAAATCTTCATTTCGTGGTAGACATCGACATCAAAGGATTTTTCGATAATGTCAGTCACGGAAAACTGCTGAAACAGATGTGGTCGATTGGTATTCGGGATAAAAAGCTATTGTCTATTATTTCTGCAATGTTAAAAGCAGAGGTGGCGGGCATTGGCTTCCCCGAAAAGGGAACGCCGCAGGGAGGGATTATTTCTCCCCTGCTGTCAAACATCGTCCTGAATGAATTGGATTGGTGGGTGGCAAGCCAATGGGAAACTCTGCCTACACGGGTAGCGTATAAATGCAGGGTGATGAAAAACGGCACTCTGGATAAAAGCAATGTCTATGCGGAGCTTAGAAATACTGGGTTAAAGGAATGTTACATCGTAAGGTACGCCGATGATTTTAAAATCTTTTGTCGATACCGCAGTGACGCCCAAAAGATGTTCATGGCTGTAAAAGGCTGGCTACACGATAGATTGGGGCTTGAAATCAGCCCCGAAAAATCCAAGATAGTCAATCTAAAACGGCAGTATTCCGAATTCTTAGGGTTCAAAATGAAGGCGGTCAAGAAAGGCAAGAAGTCAAACGGTAAAACCAAATATGTTGTGAAATCCCATATTTCTGATAAGGCAAAAGAGAAAATCAAGCAAAGGGCTGTTTCTGCTGTAAATGAGTTGAAGAAAGTAGACGCAAAAGGAAATACCATTTTAAGATACAATGCATTGGTCATGGGCTGGCATAATTACTATCAATATGCAACACACGTCAGCCGTGATTTTAGTGAAATTGCTTTCTTGGTCAAATCGTCTGCAAAAGGCAAGCTCGAACAACAGATGAAGAAGAAAATCGCAAAACCTATTACCAGTCCGATTTACATTAAATATAGTAAAAGCAGAGAAATGAGGTTTGTTGGAGAAACGCCGATACTGCCAATCGCCTATGTGCGGCACAAAAATCCCATTGACAAAAAGCGTAGCATTAACAGCTATACTGTCGAAGGACGTGCTGAAATACACAAAAAGTTGGCAACTGTCAATGTGGCTATTCTCCATTATCTTATGCGGAATCCTGTCCGTGACAGGAGCGTGGAATACAACGACAACAGGCTGTCTCTGTACTGTTCTCAGCAAGGAAAATGTGCTGTCACAGGCAGATCCTTAGAAATCACCAGGATACATTGCCATCATAAAACGGCGACATATCTTGGCGGAGATGACAGCTATAGAAATCTAATCTTGATTGACGTTGATGTTCACATTCTCGTTCACGCCACGCAGGAGAATACTATCGGGAAATACCTTTCAACTCTGCAACTGGACGAAAAGCAACGGGAAAAGGTCAATAAATTGCGAGCTATTCTTTGTCTAAATGAAATATCCAAGTAACGGTTAAAGCTACTTGTAAATTGTGTAAATTACTTTAAAAACCTTAACGATGGAACGCCGTATGAGGGGAAACTCTCACGTACGGTGTGGAGTGGGGGAAAATCCTGCGATTACTTCAAGGGATTACCTATCACTATCCGCGCCCGCGATTCTGTTCGCCTGCCTCGTGTTTGCACTAACCTGTCCTCTGTACATCTGGACGATTTTAGGGATGTAGATACAGCAAGAGCCGTTGCATCTAAGTAAGGTGCAACGGCTCAATTTCGTGGCAAGTCAGATTTGATTGTGTAGGTGAACTTAGTCACCAACAGAGGGGTTTCTCATTTGGTTCGTTCAGAATATTCATGAAGTAAAATAGGCAATAATGCTTTGCTCCATTGATTTGATCAGAACAATCTTTTCCCATCTGAAATATCAATATCGAGCTCTTTCGCCACACTGTTTTGCTTAAATGGATTTATTTTTTCCACTACACCGTCACGTTTGAAAAGTGAGCCTGTATTCTTGAACCAAAAGGTTACATCTGCTTTTACGCATTGTTCACGGATATTAAGTACCCAATCATAATCGCACATACGGGCTTCTCGTCCTGTTTCGCCGCCAACAGTAACATGGTCTACTCCATGAAGATAGGGTGTTAAATCAATCGCTTCTAAAAGTGGGGAGCAAGCAATAAAACGCCGCTTTATCGGATAGGATAAAAAGAGTGGGAGTCTGTAATCGGCTAATTCTTGATTTTCGACAGTACAGCCAATATTCACATTGTCATAGCCCGACCCCCAATCAGACGGAAGCGATTGGGGGAAGCGGTCAATTCGCTTTGTCAAAATTAAAAAATCAATATCTGTTCTTTCCTTGATGATTGCCCAAACTTCTTTACGCCACTCATCCGCTTCGGGTAGGAAAAAGTCAGTCGCAAAGCAGGTTGCAAGAATTTTGTTTCCTTTGATATTGTATTCGCCCTTTGCATTTTTCCTTGTGGGCCAATCAAATTTATCTGTTTTTTGTATGGTGCTTTGACCGTAGCGTTTTGCATACGGCCCATAAAAATAGCAATTTGTACAGCCATCACTTATTTTATAACAGCCTGTCCATGGTTCCCAGTTCATAGTGTTCCTCCTCTTGGATGAGTGAAGCCGATGATAGAAGAAATGCAGCCGCTTGTCAAACGCAGCGTTTAAACGTCACCGTCTGTGCCTTCATGAAGATCTTACCCACCTCATAGCCGTAGGAGGGCAGTTCCTTCTTGAAGTTTAAAAAGGCATGGTCAATGGGAAAGCCCAGAATCTGTTCAATCTCGGCATAGGTCAGCGTGAAGCTGTTTTCCGTGCGTTGACCTATCGCCTTCCAGAGCGGCTCATATTTACTCATTCTCCCTCTCCTCCGATCTTGTTTGGAATAATATAGCGGCTTTGCTTCACCAAAGCCGCCGTGTATCACATACCAAAGCACAACGCATATTGCTTCACGACTTTAAGGGGAAACATAGTGTGCTTGGCCACTTCCTCAGCCGACATGCCCTGACTAAAAAAGCGTTTGATAACCGTATTCATATCCTCTGCAATCTCTACGATATGCTTATCGGGGTCATATACCCGAACGTCGCGCTGCCCCCACGGGTATTCCTTTATTTCATGCACCCATTGCAAGTTGGATATGCTTTTCATTTCGGCATACACTTTGTCTAAATCTTCTACTTCAAAATAAACTTGAAAGTTGTGTGATTGTTCTTTCACACTATCGACTGCTAATCCAACGAGTTCAGCATAACCTTGTTGCAGAGAAAATCCCTCAAAGGTTACATGTACGCCAATATCCATTACAGCGTTTTGATGAAGCACATTTTCATAAAAATGCTTAGAAGCGAGGATATCCTTAACCGCTAAAAGACAACCTTGATATTTCATTTTTCATTCCTCCTTTGAGAAAATTGTATCGTATATCTCTGTTCCGTCATAGTAAAAATCCGACATTGTTTTCAGATACTTTTGAGGGGTAACACCACTGATAGCCTTGAAATCTTTATCAAAATGGGCTTGGTCGAAGTATCCGGCTTGTTGCGACAATGCCGCAAAGAAGCAAGGCGATGTTTGAATATGTTTTAACACGTAGTTAAAGCGGGTTATACGCGCATAGCTTTTAATATTCATTCCGATTTGTGTAAGAAACAAGCGGTTTAACTGTCGCTCGCTATAACCGGATTGTCGCGCGACCTCTTTCACTTGTACTTGTCCATAACTATCAGAAATCACTGTAGTAGCTAATAACAAAGCGTCGGAAATAATGTGCTTTTCCATACGCCTGTATAAAACCTTCTCACAAATATTTGCCAAATCTGTTGCGGTTTTAGACATTACAAAGGCTTGATACAGCAAATGAAATAGCTCGTTGTCAATGTCCTCAAGAGAAAGGCGTTTGTCTGCAAACTCCGCTTGGCTTTGGCGTGTGATTTGATACAAACCATAGGGTGAAAGCTGGATAAGCATCAGGACATGATAACTATTTGGTTCCATTCCTAACAAAACAGGGGTTAGGGAGGCTCCCCATAGTTCAGCAATTACAGCGGTTCCATCAAAGGCAAGCGACAATGTTCCGCAAGCGTTAGGCATAAGCGTATAGTGTGCTGTAAACGTATCATTCGACGGAAATACTATGTTGTAGTATTGAATATATTTTCTCAGCCCCACATGGGAGGGGAACATATTAAATTGCTTGTCGTTTTTAATAATCAAATCGTTCCCCCTTATTTTCAAAGTAAAGTTTTCATTATGTTTATCCGCCGAATCTAAATCAAGCAAATATAAATACACCCCTTTGGGGCAATGTTTTCCTCACTGCCATTTCAAAAAAGTTTTACTCGGTAAATATATAAAATAAGTTTACCATAGCAAAATGGAAGTTTCAATCAATCAAATATAGACAATAGGGAGGAAAGTCGGTTCTATGAAAATTAAAATCCGTTCACCGTCTTTATGCAAGTATTGACTGGCAGATTCTTGGTATGTAAGCCTATGGAAATAAAATAAAAAGGAGGAAATTAAATTATGGGATGCTGGGGAATAACGGCCTTCGAGTCTGACACCGGATTGGATACAGTGGATTTCATCAGAAGTAAACTGCCGGAGAATGGAGTACTGGAGCTTGAAAAAATCATCGAAGAGATGAGACAGAAGGAATGGTGTGTACCCGAAGTCACGGATTTAGCATCTCACACCGGACCGATGGCATTGGCTGAAATGATTGTAAAATTCCAGGATGAGGATATCGGCGATATGGACTATGACGGGGAATGGGCGGCAAACCAAAACAAATTCAACAAGGTCAAATCCTTTGCCGCTACCGGGGAGTCCGTTCAATGGCTCCGGAATTATCTTGCTGACGCACTCGAATGTATCAAGGAGGAAGCGGAGCTGGCTGCCAATTCCGATAGAAAATGGGGTGGCTGGTTTGAGGAAGAAGACTGGAACGGCTGGCAGGAGCATATGTCCATGCTGATCAACCGTATGGATTCAATTCTTACGTCTCAGGAGGTTGAACTGATCCCGTCTGAGGAGCAGACGAGCGGTCCGGTTATGGGCGAGATAAGCTGATGAACGGTGGATGGCATTCGCTGTAGGCAATGCCAGACGAAACAGGCTCAAATTTTTATAACTGATATAAGGGCAGGACAGCCACTATAAAAGGTAGTTGTCCTGTTCTTTTGATTGGAGGAAAGATATGTTTTCCTCAAGGAATTAAATAAAAATCAGTAAAAAAGGTTTTCGTATTTTATGCGAGAGCTTTTTTTTATTGGAGGTGATGCCCATGTTCATATGGGATTTTGTAGCTGATACCGTGCTGGGTCAGATTCTTGATTGGATTTACGGTCAAATTATCGGCTTTCTAGGAAATTTCTTTTCCGCAATGGGCGGCATGGGAGCAGACCTGTTCGAAATGAGCTGGGTTCAGTCCATCGTCCTGTTTTTTGTTTATCTGGCTTGGGCGCTGTATGGAACCGGGCTGGTGGTGTCTGCTTTTGAGTGTGCCATCGAATACCAGTCCGGCCGGGGCAGCATCCGTGATGCCGCGCTGAATGCCATCAAGGGATTTATGGCAGTAGGGTTATTCTCCACCGTTCCTGTAGAACTTTACAAACTGTCCGTTTCACTGCAGAGTAGTCTGACGGCGGGAATCACTGGCTACGGAAGTGGCTTGGATACCCTTGCAGGTAATATCATCAACGAGCTATCCGCAGCCGGGAATTTAGAAAGCGCGGGTAGCTTGAACGTCTTTGGCGGGCTGGGAGTGATCACCAGTCCGATTATGATGCTGTTTATCCTGATTCTGATGGGCTACGCCGTAATTAAGGTGTTCTTTGCAAATCTCAAACGCGGCGGTATCCTGCTCATTCAAATCGCTGTGGGAAGCTTATATATGTTTTCCGTCCCCCGCGGCTACATGGACGGTTTCACCAGCTGGTGCAAGCAGATTATTGGGCTGTGTCTGACCGCCTTTTTACAAGCCACTATCCTCATAGCTGGACTGATGGTCGTGAAGGATCAGGCTTTGCTTGGGCTGGGGCTTATGCTGGCGGCGGGAGAAATCCCCCGAATCGCCGGAGCCTTCGGGCTGGATACTTCTACCCGTGCCAATTTTATGAGCGCCGTCTATGCCGGGCAGACTGCTATGAACATTACAAGAACAATTGTAAAGGCGGTGGCAGCAAAATGAAGCTGGTATATATCTGTTCCCCCTATGCAGGGGAAATTGAAAGAAATGTAAGGTTTGCGCAGGATGCCTGCCGCTATGCTATATCGCAGTGCAGTGCGCCGGTGGCTGTGCATCTGTTATACCCCCAACTGTTAAATGATGCTGTACCTGCAGAACGGGAAGCCGGTATTCAAATGGGGCTTCGGGTACTGGCGGCCTGCGAGGAATTATGGGTGTGCGGTTCCCGGATCAGCACTGGAATGGGCTGTGAGATTGCGGAAGCTGAGCGGTTGAGGATTCCGGTCAGACGGATATCCGCAGAACATATACAAGGAGGACATACCATGGAGAAATACGGAATATGGGCGCGCAGGAGTGCCGCCTCGGTGTGCGGGGCTGCGGAAGCCTGGGTAAAACAGGACGGAGAACCTCTGACTTTTGATACCTATGAGGAAGCAGCCTCTGAAGCCAGGCGGCTGATAGAAAATACCCGCACACCCAATGTAGCCTACTTTGCAAAAGGAATGGACATCACGCTGGAGGAAGCGCCTTTCTCTGGCATGAAACTGCAGTATTGACCGAACCGCTGACCCTCGGCAGCCTGTTTGACGGGATCGGCGGTTTTCCGCTGGCAGGCGTCGGACAGGGTTTTACGCCTGTCTGGGCCAGTGAAATTGAACCGTTCCCTATTGAGGTGACCCAGCTGCGCTTCCCTGAAATGTGCCATGTAGGCGACATTGCAAAACTTGACGGTGCGCAGCTTACGCCTGTGGATGTGGTCTGCGGGGGCTCACCCTGTCAGGATCTGAGCGTTGCGGGGAAGCGTGCCGGCTTACAGGGAGAGCGCTCCGGTCTGTTCATGGAGCAGGTCCGTGTAATCAAGGAGATGAGAGCCTATGATAAAGCAAACGGAAGGCCAGCTAACGCTGTTCGACCTCGGTATATGTGCTGGGAAAATGTCCCCGGAGCCTTTAGCTCCTCCGAATCAGAGGATTTCCGGGCGGTACTTGAAGAAACCTGCAGAATTGCGGACAGTACCGTATCTATACCTCGACCTCCGGGAGGGGTATGGAAATCTGCTGGGGCCATACTGGGAGATCAATTCTCCGTTGCTTGGCGAGTATACGATGCTCAATACTGGCCCCGCACCCCTCAGAGAAGAAAACGTATATACCTTGTCGCAGATTTTGGAGGCCACACCGCATCACAAATATTATTTGAGCAAGACCGCCTGTTTGGGGATTCTGCGCAGGGCGAGGAAACGCGGCAAGGAACTGCCGCCTGTTCTGAAACGAGCGCTGGAGATCCAGGCAGAAGCTCCGGAGCCGTTGGAGGAAGATCCGGAGAATGCCTGACACCATGGGATGTGCAAAGCCGCCGCATTTATGAAGGCAATGGTGTGTGGCCGTCACTGTATGGCGGCGAAGGTGGAGGACATGGGTATATAACAGAAGAAAAAAGTGAACCTGTAACGATTCCAATTAATACACAGATAGCCACTAGGCATGAGCGTATGGGAGAAGGAACAGGTCTTGGGATAGGAGCCGATGATGATCCCGCTTTTACTCTCCAGGCATCGCACTCCCATGCTGTATTTCATTCTGCACCAGAAAGCGAAACCATCGCCTTTGCCTGTAACCAGCGGGATGAGGTACGAAATCTAAATGATGTATCCGGGGCAATTCAAGCTCAACCCGGCATGAAACAGCAGACCTTTGTGGCGCAGTTTTGGGAAGAATCCGGCGTTCAGCAGCCAAATTGCCTGACCCCATGGGATACCCAGCAGGAACGGATCTTTACAGAGGACAGCATTGCACCAACACTGGCCGGTGCGGATGGCGGCGGTGGAAGAAATCCGGGCGGGCTGATGTTTTCGGCAGGTGTAGTTACCAAGGGAAATGGCGAATGCTTTCTGACCCCGGAACAGCACACATCCCTCACATCGGGCGGTGGGCAGGCCGGGCAGGGCTATCCCTGTGTTCTGACAGCTGGCTTCTGTGCGGGAGCCGGTCCTGCTGCGGGAGGGATTGGTTACAGTGAAGAAATTTCACCGACGCTGAAGGCAGCGGAGAGCGGAACCAATATGGTGCCCTCCATCCTTTGCCTGAACGACCAGGGCGGCGGGCAGATGTACTGCTCTGAAAACCAGACCGGTACGCTTCGAGCACAGGAACATGGGCACCAACCATTAATCCTGGACTCCCAGCCGGAGCTGTTTGAGAACCATGGCATTGATTCGCGCTATACCGGACCTCACCCAGTAGCTCCGACAATGTCTGCCCGTTATGGAACCGGTGGCAACAATGTTCCCCTGATTTCCCAGCCAGCTGTTCTTGCCGGAGAGTCCGGTGAAGCTTTGGTACATGATTCAACTTACTGTATTGCCGGAAATATCATTGATCGACAGGATCACAATGGGGGCAATGGACTTGGCGTTCAGCCGGACATCAGCTACACCGTGACATCCACAGACCGTCATTGCGTTTTTTCACAGCAGCGGAGCGATGAGTATGCGCCAAATGAAGTAGTCAGCACGCAAAGTGCCAGACAGTATAAGGATGCAACAGACCTTATATGCGAAGCGGATGTGGCCGGACTGGATTGCCGCAATGGAGTGGAAAACGGCGACTTAAGCGGAACACTGCAATCCAAAACGAATGGTGGCTATTCCCTCAACAATGTGCATCCCATCCGCATCGGTAAGCTGATCCGCAGGCTGACGCCTCTGGAATGCGAAAGACTCCAGGGGTATCCCGATTACTGGACGGATATCCCCGGCGCTTCAGACAGCGCAAGATATAAAGCTCTTGGCAATAGTGTGGCGATTCCCTGTGTGGTGCATGTGCTCCGGGGAATCGCTTATTTTTTACGCAAATTTAAATTGGAACAGGAGGAATCAGAATGTACATCTACCCCGACAACCTAAAATCGAAAGCTACACTGTGGCTTTGGCAGCTCCGGGATATCGGCATCATTGGCGTGGGGCTTTTAATCTCTGTGTTTGCGCTGGTGCAGCTGGGATTTCTGCTGCCCATTGTCATCACAGCCCTCTACGCTTTTTTGACCATACGGTTTGACGATACCAGTATCCTTGACTTTATCCAATATGCCTGCGCATTCTTTTTGACCAAGCAACAGGTATACGAATGGGGGTATCAGCCGAGATGAGTAAAACTGAAAAGAAAACAGAAAAACAGCGCAAGGTTACCCGTCAACTCATTGGAACCAGAGAAGTGACAGATTACAGCCTGGAAACCTATCGCGGCGACCGGCTTGTGTATTTTATGATTAAACCCACTAATATCTCTGTTCTATCTGAGGAAAGTATCTCAGCGCGGATATATGCACTGATGACAGTTCTAAAAGGCATGGCGGAGCTTGAATTTCTGTGCTTGAACAGCCGTGAAAGCTACGAGGATAATAAGCGGTTTTTGCGAAGCCGTATGGAACAAGAAGACAATACAGCTGTGCGAAAGCTGTTGGAGCAGGATATTCTTCATCTTGACCGTATTCAGGTGCAGATGGCTACGGCCAGGGAATTCCTCGTCATTATCCGGCTAAAAAATGAAAAGGACAGTGAGGTGTTCCCCTACTTAAGCCGTATCGAGAAAACCCTGCGGGAGCAGGGCTTCATTGCCAAGCGTTCCGGCAAGGAGGACATCAAGCGACTTCTGGCTGTCTACTTTGAGCAGAATGTCACAACGGAGAAGTTCGAAGACTTTGACGGTGAACGTTGGATCATATTTGGGGACTAAAGTCTGCCGGTTTTTGTTGGGTATTCCATCTAGACTTGTGCAAGGTATTCATTTATTGTCTTGTGTAATACACGGGAGGTGATGAACATGGAATATGAGGAAATCATGGATATAGTGATAGCGGAACTGAGTCAGCGTGCGCTTAGCAGGCAGCGTGAGGAGGATGAAGCACTGGACCAAAAGATACTGCGGCGCATTGAAGTGCGGGGAAGAATTGAACAGTGCATTTCTACTCTTAGTGAGCCGGAACAGCAACTTTTTCAGGAGTATTTTGAAATAACGTTGGATATCTCAGGGATGCAGGAAGGGTATCTTTATATGCAGGGAGCGAAAGATTGTGTGCGTTTTTTAAAAGACCTTGGGGTTCTATGACTCCAATTTTGCTGGTGAAAGAAAAACAAAATAGGAAGCCATGGATTGCACATAGCTTCCTATTTTGCTCATGCTGAGAATACCACAAACATGTTAAAATTGTGTAACTTAATTTTAAGAAGATAAGTTTTGTAAAAACGGATTACAAATCCTGAATTCTCTTTATAAGAAATAACATATTATTTTCAATCTGCTTTATAACCGTAATAAACTCGTCATCACATTTGCCGGTCGGATCATCAAGTCCCCAATCCTCTCGGTGCTTGCAGGGTAAAAAAGGACACTGAACATTGCAGCCCATAGTGATAACAATATCAACCGGAGGAATTTTCGAAAGCAGCTTGGAACGCTGTGTTTTCTCCATGTCAATGCCGTAAAGCTGTTTCACTAATCGAACAGCGTTCTGATTGATCTGCGGCTTTGTTTCTGTTCCAGCAGAATAGCTTTCAAACACATCAGCGGCAAGGTGTTTACCGAGTGCTTCCGCAATTTGGCTTCGGCAAGAGTTGTGAACACAAATAAATGCCACCTTGGGTTTGTTTATTTCCTTATTCATGAAAGACCTCCCTTTTTATAGCTCTCTTAGCTTATCGCCCTTTATATCATCTGCGTGCCAAGCGATTAAAGCAAAATTTCCACTTGTATGTTCCGCTATCTTGTTTATCCATGGAATTTCATTGCTGGCTTTTGCAGCTAACAGGGCGTTTGTTGTTTTTGTATGATAAAGAGAAGAATTCACAAGCCACCACTTTGTAGCAATATTGGCACGTTTCAAGTCTTCTTCCAGACGTAATACTTCGTAAACTGGAGTAGCTTCAGGCAAGGCTACAATAACGACTGCTGTTTCAGCACTTCGCAAACGTGGCAGCAGCTTTCTTACGGAATCGGGGATATTGCCTTGTGTCCTCTGAACCTCTTTATGATAGCTCAATGTAGAATCCAATAATAGGAGTGTATGCCCTGTAGGGGCGGTATCAATGACAACAATTTCATTTTCGGCACGCTCCACTACTTCCGCAAAGGCTCGGAATACGGCAATTTCTTGTGTACAAGGAGAACGCAGATCTTCTTCGATATAGGCAATATCTTCTTCCGACATGGTTTCCCGTGCCTTTGTTAAAACTTCCTCCTGATAGCGTGCCAGCTCCTTATGCTCGTCAATATGGCTCATGGTAATGCCGTTGTTTTCATTGAGAACAAATTTTAAGTGTGCTGCCGGGTCGGTGGTGGTTAGATGTACCTTTTCGCCTTTTTCGGAAAGCCCTAAAGCGATTGCGGCAGCAAGTGTGGTTTTTCCAACACCACCTTTTCCCATCGTGAAAATGACTTTTTTGCCGCTATGATACAGGTCATCAATGACATCTTTTAGCTGTGGAACATGCTCTGCTTTCATGGTTTCATCACTGATGATATATCCATCCTTCGTGAGTAGTGACCTGACATTCTTCATACCAGTAATGTTGTATGCCCTCAAGGGAACCATGTAGGATTTGATTGCCTGTAACGGTTTTGGCATATTTGCAAGAGCGCTTTGCTGTTTATTGTAAAGATTTTTAGAAATGGTGTCATCATAATCAGCCAACACCCCATTGATTACCATAGACTGATTGAGTACGCCAAGCTCCGCTAATTCGTAAGAAGCCCGCTCTATTTCTTTGAGGGGGGCTGTTTCGGGGCGGGTTACAAGAATTAAGGTTGTTTGTGCACCGTCTGTCAGTGTTTCAACCGCAGCTTTATACATTTCCTTTTTACTTTCAAGCCCGGATAACTGTCCCAAACAAGAGGCACCATGTGTACTTTCGTTGATGAAATTGCTCCACGCAGAGGGAAGCTGCAACATTCTAAGGGTATGCCCTGTAGGTGCGGTGTCAAAAAGAATGTGGTCGTATTTTTCTTCCATCTCTTTATTGGTAATGAAGTTGGAAAACTCATTAAAAGCGGCAATCTCCACTGTGCAGGAACCAGAAAGCTGTTCTTCCATATTGGTGAGGACTGATTCCGGAAGCTTACCACGATAAGGCGCAAGCACGCTTTCCTTGTATTCTGCCGCTGCCTGCATAGGGTCAAGGTTTGCCACATCCAGATTGGGTACCTCTGCAATGGGCGTGGCTTTCCCTGAAAGCGGGGTGTCAAACACATCCTGCAAGTTGGAAGCCGGGTCTGTGCTGACAAGAAGAACTCTTTTGCCGCTGTCAGCAAGATTTACCGCTGTTGCACACGCTACAGATGTTTTCCCGACACCACCTTTACCTGTGTAAAACAAGTATTTCGTTAAGGTGATTTTGTTTGGGTCAAAGATTTGCATTGAGGAACCTCCTTTCCCTTTTAGCAGCAGTTCCCGTCAGAACAGCAGCAACCGCCTTGCTTTGCCGATTTTGCTTCGGTCATATAGCTTGCGGGAACCTCCAGCAAAGAAACAAGTTCCTCATTGGTTGGATAGCGGCCAGTTATCACGATTTTTTCGTCGATCATAACAGCGGGCAGTTCCTCAACACCTTTTTCATTTATAAAGGCGTTGATCGTTTTGTTATTGACAAAAGCCATCGGCGAACTGCTTAGATTAAAGCGGTCAACTGCCACTCCGTTCTTTTTCAATGCATTCAAAACAGTAGAAATGCGGAGCAGCTCCGGGTCAACACTCACACCGCAAAGGCCTGTGTCACAGCACATGGCAGGTTCAAATATTTGCATTTTTTTCATGATAAGTCTCTCCTTCTATATAGTTATATTAAATTGCTTCTTTGTTCCATAAGAACGGTATTACGCCACTGTCCCAAACGGTCTTGCCCAATTCGTTCACGGAATCCCACTTGACGGAATCCGCATTTTTCATGTAAACGAATGCTTGCTTTGTTGTCAGCCATAATTCCCGATTGCAGTGTCCAGATACCAGCTTTTTCAGATTGCTTTGAGAGAAAGTTCAGCAGTTGGTTTCCTGTACCTTTTCCTCTATGGGTATCATGGATGTAAATACTGACTTCCGCCACGCCACGATAGACACAGCGGCTTGACACAGGAGTTAACGCTGCCCAACCGGCAATGACATCACCATCGGTGATTACAAAGCGGCATTGCTTGATATGGGACTGGTCAAATTCTTCATAAGTGGGGCATTCCGTTTGAAAGGTTGCAAGGTTGGTATCCATACCTTGCTGGTAGATTTCGCTGACTGATTTCCAGTCGCCTTTTTGCATTTCTCTAATTTTGTAATTCATTTTGAGGAAACCAGCCTTTCGTTTTATTCACAAATCTTACGAGCAAGAGCATCACAGGAACTTCAGTCAGCACACCGACTACGGTAGCGAGTGCGGCCGGTGAGGATGTGCCAAACAGAGCAATTGCCACAGCAACAGAAAGCTCAAAAAAATTGGAAGCGCCAATCATTCCGGCAGGAGCCGCAACGTTGTGAGGTAACTTGAGCCATTTACTTGCAAAATAAGCAATAAAGAAAATGAGGAATGTTTGAATGATCAACGGTACTGCAATCAGCACAATATGCAGCGGGTTATTGATAATGACATCTCCTTGAAAAGAGAATAAAAGCATTAATGTAAGCAATAATCCGATGCTGGTTGAATTATTAAATTTTCCAATAAAAGTATTCTCAAAATAATCAATACCCTTATGCTTTGTTACTAATGAACGAGTCAAAACGCCACCTACTAAAGGAATCACAACAAACAGAAGGACGGATAAAATCAGGGTGTCCCAAGGCACAGCCACATTGGAAACACCAAGCAAAAACTTTACAATTGGTACGAAAGCAACAAGGATGATGAGATCATTGGTCGCTACCTGCACCACCGTGTAGGCAGGGTTTCCTTTCGTCAGCGTGCTCCAAACAAACACCATTGCGGTACAAGGAGCCGCACCCAGCAGCACAGCGCCAGCCAGATATTCGGTGGCCAGCTCCGGTGTGATGAATGCTTTAAATATCACAAAGAAAAACAGTGAAGCAATGCCATACATGGTAAAGGGTTTGATTAGCCAGTTTGTCACCCATGTAACAAATAGCCCTTTGGGGTTTTTGCTTACATTTTTTATGCTTTGAAAATCAACTTTCATCATCATGGGGTAAATCATCACCCATATGAGTATGGCGACTGGAATGGATATTTGCGCATACTCAAAGCGATTTAAAAACTCAGGAATACCCGGCAGGAACTTACCGATTAAAATTCCAGCTGCCATACAGATCAGCACCCAAATTGTAAGGTATTTTTCAAAGAAGCCAATACCAGCGTTTTTCTCCTTACTCATTGTCATCACATCCTTTGCAGCAGCCCGTATCTTCTTTGCAGATGCAGTTTTCCTTATCAGAGGTGATGGAGCAGAAAAATTGTTTTGTTTTGCCGATGGTTTCCTCGTCCAAAGAGTAATACGTCCATTTGCCCTCGTTTCGGCCTTTGACAAGGCCACATTCACATAGAAGTTTCATGTGGTGGGACAGCGTAGATTGGGACATTTCAAATTTCTCTAAAATCATGCAGGCGCAAAGCTCTCCGCAAGAGAGCATATCAACAATCATAGCCCTTTTGGGGTCGCCCAGTGCCTTAAACACTTTTGTATTTTCCAAATAGTTTTCCATATTGGCACCTCACATTTATATTTTTCGATATGACTATTATATGCATCAAATCGAAAAGTGTCAATATGAAATTGATTTTATAATTAATAAAAACTTGATTTCCATTTCCTAATCACTATTTTTTAAGCCGTCACAAACTGTGGCGGCTTTTTCAATACCCAAATTCAAACTCAGAAAGGAAGATGCTCATGTCAAGAAAAGTGAAAACAAAAGCCCAGCCGCAGGAGGATGTGCGGATACAAGAATTTCTGGATATGATTGCCCCTTCGGTAATCAAGTTTAATACCGACCATTTCATCTGCGGCAATACCTACCGCTGTGTTTGGGCACTCCGGGAATATCCTACTGCAACCGATGAACGGGCTATCCTCCGGCACCTTGGGGAGAAGGATGGCGTTACCCTGCACCTTTATACCCGACATGTCACCCCAGTGGAAGAAAAGAAAATCATCACAAACGCTGCCAATAAAAACCGGATGCAGAGAACCAGTACACAGGATCTCCAGCAGACTGTGACCGCAGAGTCAAATCTACAGGACGTGGCCACCATTGTGGCACAAATGCATCGGAGCCGGGAGCCTCTGCTCCATGCCGCTGTATACATTGAGCTGACATCCCATGATTATGACCAGCTGAAGCTTCTGCAGACGGAAGTCCTGACAGAGTTGGTACGCTCCAAACTTAACGTGGATCGGCTGATGCTGCGCCAGCAGCAAGGTTTTATCTGCGTCATGCCCTCCGGCTGGAATGTGTTTGGGGATCAGTTTGAACGGGTGTTGCCTGCCAGTTCTGTCGCCAATCTGTATCCTTTTAATTACTCCGGAAAAACCGACCCCAATGGTTTCTACCTCGGCAGGGATAAGTTTGGAAGTAATATTCTGGCAGACTTCAACCGCCGCGCCGATGACAAGACCAACGCCAATATTCTAATCCTTGGCAACTCCGGTCAGGGTAAGAGTTACCTGCTAAAGTTGATTCTATGCAACCTGCGAGAATCCGGTATGCATATTATCGGGTTAGATCCGGAAATGGAGTATGAGGATCTGACCCTTAATCTCGGGGGCTGTTTTATCGACCTCATGTCCGGCGAGTTCATCATCAATGTGTTGGAGCCAAAAAGCTGGGATGAAACTGGTGATCCCAAAGATATGGACGCACCCCAGGCATTCCGTCAGACCAGCAAGCTCAGCCAGCATATCAGCTTTCTAAAGGATTTTTTCCGCACCTACAAGGACTTTACGGATCGGGAGATTGACACCATTGAAATCATGCTGGGAAAGCTCTATGAAAAATGGGGCATCACGGACCACAGCAATTTTGATCGCTTAAATCATTCAGATTACCCGATTTTATCTGATCTGTACGACCTCATTGAAAAGGAATATAAGGGCTTCGATGAAAGCCACCGCCAGCTCTATACAGCCGATTCTCTTCGAGAAATCTGCCTTGGACTTCACTCCATGTGTAAAGGAGCGGAGTCCAAGTTTTTTAACGGCCATACCAATATCACCAGCAATGATTTTATTACCTTCGGTGTCAAGGGTGTGCTAAATGCAAGCAAGAATTTGCGTAACGCCTTGTTGTTTAACGTGCTTTCCTACATGAGCAACGAGCTTTTGACTACCGGAAATACTGCGGCCAGCATCGACGAGCTATACCTGTTCCTGACGAATCTCACCGCCATTGAATACATCCGTAATTTTATGAAACGAGTCAGAAAAAAAGAAAGCGCCGTTATCCTGGCATCACAGAATTTGGAGGATTTCAACGTAGAGCATATCCGTGAGCTGACCAAGCCCTTGTTCTCCATTCCAACCCACCAGTTCCTGTTCAACGCAGGCTCTATTGATGCTAAGTTTTATATGGATACCCTCCAGCTGGAGAAATCAGAATATGAGCTGATCCGCTATCCCCAGCAGGGTGTGTGTCTTTATAAATGCGGCAATGAGCGGTACAACCTGATGGTTCATGCACCAGAGCATAAGGCAAAGCTGTTCGGAAAAGCCGGAGGTCGCTAATGACCACCCGAAACATAGGGCGAAGGGAGGATAGTCTATGGACATGAGAGAGCAGCGCTTCGGCATTGAGATAGAGATAACCGGCGTGACCCGTGAACAGGCGGCAAAGGTTGCTGCGGAATACTTTGGGACCGACAGCCACTATGACGGAACCTATTATAATACCTACTCTGCTTTGGATTCCCAGGGACGGAAGTGGAAGTTTATGAGCGATGCCAGTATCACGCCCCAGCGTAAATCCGGGCGTCAAACCATATCAGCTTCGGATGAATACAAAACCGAGATGGTCAGCCCGATCTGCCGCTGGGAGGATATCGAAACCGTGCAGGAGCTGATCCGCAAGCTGCGTGATGCCGGTGCCATTGCAAACTCCAGTTGCGGCATCCATGTGCATGTGGATGCCTCCCCCTTTGATGCCAATACACTGCGAAACATCACTAACATCATGGCTGCCAAGGAGGATATGATCTACAAGGCACTGCAGGTAACCGTAGCCAGACAGCACCGCTGGTGTAAGCCGGTGGACAATCGTTTTCTGGAAGAACTCAATCGCCGCAGACCCAAATCGCTGGAGCAGGTCAGCCGTATCTGGTATGACGGAGAGGATGGCCGCCACGAGCATTATCACGATAGTCGTTATCATTGCCTTAACCTCCATAGTGTGTTCCAGAAAGGTACGGTAGAGTTCCGTTTATTCAACAGCACCACCCATGCCGGTAAGATTAAGTCGTACATTCAGCTGTGTATGGCAATTTCCGCACAAGCCCTGAATCAGAAGTGCGCCAGCCGTACAAAGACCCAAAGCACTAATGAAAAATATACCTTTCGCACCTGGCTTCTGCGCCTTGGACTCATCGGGGATGAATTTAAGACTGCAAGGCTTCACCTGCTGGAACATTTGGATGGCTGTATTGCGTGGAAAGACCCTGCACAGGCTCAGCAGCAAAAGGAACGATTAAGACAGAAAAAAGAAAAGGCTCTGGAGGAAGCAGCTCATACACCCTCATCGCAATTAGAGCAAACAATTGAAAATGAGCAGGAACAGGCCGGGGTTGATGAGCAAAGCCCCGGCCTTTCTATGTCAATGTAAAAGGAGGTATTCAAATATGAAAAATGAAACCCTGTATATTGCCTATGGCAGTAACCTAAATCTGCCACAGATGTCTTTTCGGTGCCCTACTGCCAAGGTGGTGGGGGTAAGCGAAATCAAGGACTATGAACTATTATTCCGTGGCAGTCGGAGCAGTGCTGTTGCAACGGTGGAACCTCTTGCGGGGTCCAGCGTTCCTGTGCTTCTGTGGAAGGTTCGCCCCAAGGATGAGCTTGCACTTGACCGTTATGAGGGTTACCCGAATTTTTACCGCAAAGAGCTGTTTCCCGTGGAGCTTGGCGGCCGATCTGTTAATGCCATGGTGTATGTGATGAATGACGGTCATCCGCTGGGTGCGCCGTCAGATTACTATCTTAACACGATTCTGGAAGGCTACAAATCCGCAGGCTTTGATTCGGATTTTCTGGAACAGGCGGTGGAAAAGTCTATCCGTCTGGCACAGGAACAGCAGGAAGCCGAGCCGGAACAGGGCAATTTGTTTGGGCAGAGATGGTGGTAAAAAAACAAGCCGTACCTTTCGGTACGACCTGTTCTACTTCTCTTCCTTCTGCATTGCTTCCATAGTTGCGTACAGAATGCGCAACTGGCTTTCATTGCATTGTCGCATACGCCGCTCGGTTTTGCGAAAGACTTCATCCTCTCGTTCCGGGAAGAACAGAGCATCCAGCGAAAGGTTCAATGCCTGAACCAGACGATACAGCAAATCAATGGAAGGCTTACGGTGTTCACTCTCAATATGCTTTAAGTGCGTGGGGGTGATGCCAACCAGTTCGGACAGTGCTTCGTGGGTATAGTGCTGCTCCAGCCGTGCCGCACGGATCGCAGCGCCCAACGCCCCCTTCTCTAATTTAGTTTCCATCTCTATCAGCTCCTTTATTTATTAGCTTATAGTTTCCAATTCCACTTGAAAATAAGCTATAAGAGAATTATAATATCTCTTAAAGCTAACTAAAAGATATAAGAACGGAGGAAATAAGAGAATGACATCAAAGGAAAAAGCAAAGTTGATCAAGCAAGCAGGGCGGTTATACCTGCTGGGACACAAGGTGGAAAAGCACAGAAGTGAGCTGCGCAGACTGGTAGAACGAAAGGTACCCTATGATTCTCCGCAGATGGCAGATGCTCTTGCAAAATTTGAAGAGGCAGACAGTGAATGGAAACGTCTGGAACAGGAGCATTTAGACTTTCGCAGCCGGCTTGGTATTAAACAAGATCAATTAATTGAATGAGGAAAACACATATGCCCTCCGGGAATTCTCCGGAGGGCATATGTGTTTGAAAGGAGGTTATCCATGGCAGATCCTGCAACCATCACACTTGCAGTCAAAGCAGCAATTGCGGCCGCATCTAATAAACGAACATGGAAGGCGGTGGGTGTTCTCATCGCTACCATATTAACGCCCTTTATTCTGATCATCGTCATGATCACAAGTCTTTTATCAGGAACCGCAAACCACAACAATGCCGCTGTTGCACTTTCTTTTCATGGTGGCGTTATATCCGGTCAGGTGCCGGAGGACTACCGGCAGTACATTGAGGACATGCGACAAAGCTTCTCAGAGCTGGACACGGCAATCTCAGAAATCACTCCCCTGATAGAGGATGGAAGCCTTGACTCCACACAGGTCAAGGCCATTTTTTATGCTCTGTATTTCGGCGCAGATTCCCTGCGTGGGATGGATTACCAGGTATTTGCGGACTGCTTCGTCCGTTATGAAGAACGAACCCGCACCTGGACAGACGAGGATAAGGTGGAGCATAAGGAGACCTATACCGTAGCGGTTCCCCTTACCTCCCTGCCGGAAATTTATGCAAGACTGGAAGAAACGCTTGGTCTGTATATTTCCTACGAGAAGCAGGCGAATGCATCAGAAATCTATTACCGGGCATTGCATGGAACTGGCGCACCCGGTGAAGGCGATGGTTTTGACCAGTGGGCAGACTGGATGCCGGACCAGCTCTCTGGTCTGACCTATGATTTGCCTGTGGGTGAGACTGGAGCTGGGGCTGTTCAGCTTGCACTGTCCCGTCTGGGAGATCCCTATTCACAGGAGCGTCGTGGGCAGGGCGATTATACGGACTGCAGCTATTTGGTGCAGTGGGTATACCGCCAGTTGGGAGTTAAGCTCCCCGGTACCGCTGCCGAGCAAGGTAAATACTGTGTGAACAATGGACTTACCATTTCAAAGTCCAACCTGGCATCTGGTGATCTGGTGTTCTGGAGCCATAAGGTAAATGGACGTTATCTCAATATTACCCATGTCGGCATCTATGCAGGTGATGGCAAGGTAGTAGATGCCTCCTCCTCTCGAGGACAGGTGGTATACCGGAATTTGTTTGATGCAGATAAGCAGGTGCTGTATGCAAGACCCTATGTTGAAAATAAAGCTCAGGCATCTTCCTCTGGTTTGCACTCCCCGTTGGGAAACGGCTGGCGCTCCATGGTCACTTCGGAGTTTGGCGGAAGAACAGATCCCATCACCGGAGCATGGTCGGGACATTCCGGACTTGACCTGGGGGCGTCTAAGGGGACTCCAATCCGTGCAGCTGCCGCTGGAACCGTACAGACGGTTAGCTATGGCAGCACCGGATACGGATATTATTTGACCATTGACCATGGCGGAGGAGTGGTCACTCTGTACGGACATTGCTCGGACTTGCTTGTTACGCAAGGACAGACGGTAAAGGCCGGAGAAATTGTGGCGAAGGTGGGCTCAACCGGACGAAGCACCGGGAACCATCTGCATTTTGAGGTGCGGATAAACGGAACGGCCCAAAACCCAAGAAGCTATCTGCCATAGGCAGAAAAGAAAGGAGTACGCTATGTTGAAGCTACAGGCAATATTTGAACGAAAGGTATCAGAGTTCCCTTTAAGGGAGTGTGTGATTGAAAAGGCAGTGGAGCTTCCGGAAGCGGAATATACCCGTTTCCGTTCCGGATTGCTTCGGGACGCTCCCTTTATTTCAGAGAGTACCGATTCCATGTACATGGAGAAAAACGGAACATACCATTGTCTTCTGGTGTTGGGAGAAAACCAATCTGATGGTGTTCTTGTTGAAGCAGAGGGATTTGGCTATGCCAGGTATTCCAGTTATCTTCCGGGGGCAAGAGATTATCTGACCACCCAATTAAATGAGCTTGCGAACCAGATTATTCGGGAAGGTACTCAAAGCACCTCCAATGGCACATGGGCCATTTATTTTGATGAGATACAAGAGCAGCATGGTGTGAATCTAAAGGACAGCGATTACATCAGCACGATGCTGTGTGACCTTCTCTCGGTTCGGCAGGAAATGGCTGAAATTGAACCATTGGAGGACGGTCTCGACATGACCTTCTATCTGGATTACTGCCCAAATCTGGAGAATGACACTTTGAGTGAAGGGGATGCCGGAGATCAAACATTGCGCTTAAAGGAGCTGATCCGTGTACCTTTTGAAAACCTCCATCTTGTGCATCACGAGGTGGATATGGACCCTTCCACCATTGTGTATCTTGACTCTGCCACCTTGACAGAGGAAGGAAAACAGGCATGGGAGGATGTGCTGAATGCACAGGTACTTAGAGTGTTTCACGGAATTTATGGCATGTAGGCGGAGTGTGCGGGAGTATCCTCTCAGCGCCTGACTGAATTCGCCCGGATGCTTGCCGGGGATTGTCCCTGTGAGGATTATGACCGCTGGGTCAGAGAGCCGGAGGATACTCCCGGCATGGAACTGAAATTGTAAAAGAAGGAGGAATTAACCCATGAGTACAACCGAATTGAAGCTGTCCTTCCCAACGGAAAAGCTGGAAGCCCTCCGCTTTTTCATGGATAAAAAGGAGCTTACCATTGAACAGGAGCTGCAGGATTATCTGGATAAAACCTATGAAAAGGCAGTTCCGACGCAGGTGAGGGAATATGTGGAGAGCCGCATGGAGCAGACGCCCGCAACACAGGAACCACCGGGGGCTCCCGCAGTTAGAGAACGTCCGGTACGCCAAAGCCGCCGCCAGAGAGAGCTGGCTGCTGCTGAGCCTCAAATGGACGCTCCCCCTCAAGAAGAACCCTCGGAGGATTCGCCTCAGGAAAACCAGAGCATGAACATGAGTATGTAACAACAGAAAAAGAACAAGGAGGTGTTAGCCATGATTAAGCTTGGCATAGACAATGGAAATTACAATACAAAATCCTCGGAGGGGATGCTTTATGCCTCCGGCTTTGCGGTCAGCGACCGGGAATTCATTACACCGGAAATGCAGCTGTTCTATGAGGGCAGCTATTACGCGATTGGAGAACGTCGCCTGCGCTTTCAACAGGATAAAACCAGAGAGCAGGATGCGTTTATTCTTACCCTGCCGGCCATTGCGGAAGCCATGAAACGCGTGGGTGTGAGCAGTACCGACATTATGCTGGGTGTGGGGCTTCCCATTGACAGCTATGGTACACAAAAGGAGGCGTTCCACCGGTATTTTCTGCGGGAAGATGTCTCCTTTGTGTTTGAGGGCAGACCTTACCAGTGTCGTATTACAGACTGTAAGGTGTTCGCACAGGGACATGCGGCGTTGTGCCGCTATTATCCTCAGCTGAAGGAATACCGCAGTATTACCCTCGTTGATATCGGCGGATATACGGTGGATGTTCTTACCGTCCACAATTTCAGACTGGATAGAGCCAGCTGTGCCAGCCTTCGGATGGGAATCATCACCTTATACAGCCGCATTCAGGATACCCTTCAACGAAGCGGTATCCTGCTTTCAGACACCTTAATAACCGATGCTATCCAGGGCAATATTCAGCATACTGCCAGCAGGCAGATCGAAGAAGCTGTGGAGCAAGAGGTCTTGGCCTACTGCAAAGAGCTGTTTAATGCACTCCGGGAACGAGGGCTTGATCTGCGGCTCCCCACTGTGTTTGCGGGCGGTGGTGCTGAACTTCTGGAATCCCGGCTGCGCGGGGATGGACTCAATACTGTGGCGGTGCTGAACCGGTTTGCAAATGCAGACGGATACAAGCTTCTGCTGGGTTAGGAATATGCGCAAGCGTTACTATCTGTCCTTTGATATGGACGATCCCAGACACCGGGAGGCCGAGCGGCTGTTCACGCAGCAGGCCAGCCGCCAGCGCACAGAATTTGTGGTGTCCAGTATTCTCGCCTTAGAGCAAAATGTTCAGCTGGAACAGGTGGTGCGGCAGGCTGTTCGGGAAGAACTGAATCAGCTCCGGGTAACAGTCCCTTCTTCGACAAATGTCCCGGAGGCCGTTGTGCATCTGGAAGAGCTTCCTGACAGCCTGATCCACGCGTTGGAGGAATTGTAGCGGCTCCACTTCCCTGCCTAATACCTGTTGAGGAAAAAAATAACTTGCACCAATTTGGCGCAGTTTTTCGGTATGGGTGTAAACGGTATGCACCAACTTGGCTCACTTATTTATTCAATAATTCTATGAAAAGGAGATGTTATCTATGAAAACAGCGGTAATTTCTGTTTGTTACAGCACAGAAAGGCTGGAGGCCCTCCGGCAGTATCGAACTGAAGCAGAGCTGCAGGAAGGACTGGAATCGGTGCTTCCTGCACTTTATGAAAAGTATGTTCCCTCTGAAGTGCGGGAACGAATTGAAGCAGCGGTGGAAGGTGGCGCGTAGTGTGAGCGCTGCCTCTTTTTTTCTCTGAGGTTCGCGCTGCGAAAATCAGTGTGTGGATGGAAGGAGGATCAAAACGAAAAGGTCTTTCTATCCCGGATTGAGAGTATCTGTGAATTCGGCTCTTATGAATCCTCGCAGGGCGAAGAGCAGGTACCCGGCATGAATCTTAAACTCTAAAATGACAGGAGGATTGAAATGGGTGACGAATCAATCGAGCTTTGGCTCAATAAATACCAATATACCGCACTGTCGGATATCCTTTATGAAAAAGGCACTGATATAAAAGCTATCATGCAGGAAAAGCTGGTGGAGCTATATATACAAACCGTTCCCGAACAGGAGCGAATTGAAATTGAGAACCGGATCAATGCAGAACGCCTTGCTGCTGAGCAGCGCGCACAGGAGATGCGACGGTTTTCCGTATACCATGTGACAGAAAACGGCGACAGCCATTGCTTCGAATCGGATTATTGCCTGGAGCTGATGCAGCTGGCGTTGTTGGTACGCAGATACCAGCGCGGTGAGCTAAAATATCAGCCGGAGAGCTTTACAGCTCTGTTCCGGAATTCTGTTTCCATCAACGCCGTACAATTTGAAGAAAACGTAAAAAATCGGATGGACAATACCGGTCAGATCACCGGCGTGTTTGACATTGACTTTGACCGGCAAATGATTTCTGGAGTCAATATCATGGATGGTTGGAAGGCTTACTCCATGAAGGACACCGGCACTGCAGCCTATTACGCCTACCGTGCCAATTATCTTCCAGAGGATAAGCGCTGGCCTATTTTTCTTGAACATCTCGAAGGTCGTGAGCTGACACAGCCTGCTCCACTGATCACGGCAGGCTGCCGCAAGCTGGAGGAAGGTGATATCTCCTTTTCAGACGAGATCATGGAAACGGATGGGCGCCTCAATTTTTATGTCAATGTCCCCTTCAACGTGGACGAGATATTCGGAACCCATGTGGAAACAGCGAATAACGATGACTGGATCAATGTCTATGCCAACTATGATACCGTTCATGGACAGGTGTATGATACCTTGGGCATTGTCCTGAATCGTGGGAATGGCTCCTGCGAAGAACTGGCCTATCAGCTGGATGATCATGAAAAGGAGCTTTTGCTGAGCAAAATGCAGAACTATTGCCTGAAGCAGGAGGGTATGACACTGGAGGAATCCGAGCCGCTGACAGGCCCAGACACGCAGCAGATGTAGATACGCCACGTTACCGCCCGTGTGCCCCAGTGTCGCGTTCTTCCGGCTGGTGTGGCAGCGTTACACCATAAGGGTCTGTAGCCCCTTGTTGGAGCCGTGTGCGCACAAGCTTGACGGCTGGCGAAACAAGGAAAGTCGTGATGAACCATGGGGTCGAAAACGATGCGGGTTAAAGGAGCGGGGTCGTAAACGCCCCGCTCCGGCTCAAATCTCCCCGCAATGCGGGGAGAAAAACGGTTTTTCACCGGGGTCGTAATAACACCCAAGGAGTTGCCTCCGGGGTTGTAAGGGAAACAGAATACCGATAAAGGCGGGAAATAACGGCTTTTCATAGGGGTTGCGACAGGTGTTGCAGCTCTTTTTTGATAGAAACGGAGGTTTGTTATGTCAGAAGAAGAAAAAATCAAAAAAAAGTTCCCTTTGTGGATGTATCCGGAAACCAGACAGCTGGTGGCAGACTGGTACAAAAGAGATAACTGCCAGAGCCAGAGTGAATTCATTGAAAAGGCGATTAAATTCTACTGCGGCTATATCTCAGCAGAGGAAGGCGTCCGGTTCCTCCCTGCAGCAATTACTTCGGCCATGACCGGCATGGTGGATGGTCTGGAAAACCGCATGGCACGGCTTACCTTCAAGCTGGCGGTGGAAATGAGCATGATGATGAATATCCTTGCCGTCAATGCAGATTACGATGAAAACACGCTGCGCAAGCTCCGCGGCAAATGTGTGGAGGACGTGAAGCGGTCAGTGGGCTCCGTAACCTTTGAGGATGTAGTAAGCTTTCAGAAGCGGGAAAGGCGTGACTGATCATGCCGCGAATTATCTTTAAATGCCGTTACTTAAAAAATGCGGCGGCTCATGCGGAAAATCTGGTAACCTATGTTGCCACACGGGATGGTGTAGAAAAGCTTCCGGAGCGGATGCGAAACCGTCCTGTCACGGAAAAGCAAAAGCTGCTGGTATCGGATATTTTGGAGCAGTTTCCGGATTCCACCGGGCTGTTCGAGTATGAGGATTATCTGGCGAAGCCTACCATGGAAAACGCCTCTGAATTTATCTCCGCTGCCTTGGATCAGAATCTTGACCAGCTGGCACACAAGGAAGTCTATGTCAACTATATTGCTACCCGCCCTCATGCTGAACGACTGGATACCCATGGCCTTTTCTCCGATGAGGATATTCCGCTGGTATTGTCACAGACAGCGCAGGAGGTGGCGGAACATACCGGAAACATCTGGACGCCCATCATATCGTTGCGGCGGGAAGATGCCGCCCGGCTGGGGTATGACAATGCCGCCGCATGGATGGCGCTGCTGCGTAAGCAGCGGAATGTCTTTGCCCAGCAGATGAAAATCGAACCGGAGAACCTGCGGTGGTATGCTGCCTATCACGATGAGGGACATCACCCTCACTGCCATATGATTGTGTATTCGGTTGATCCCCGTGAGGGCTTTGTAACAAAGCCGGGCATTGAAGCCATGCGAAGCAGTCTGGCGCGGGAAATCTTTCAGCAGGATCTGCTCCAGATTTATGCAGAGCAGACAGAGCGTAGAAATGCACTGACATCGCAGAGTCGGGATGCCCTGCAGGTACTTCTGGTACAAATGCAGACCGGTGCCTGTGACAATCCCGTGCTGGAGGAACTACTTTCTCAGCTGGCAGAACGGCTTCGGCACACCACCGGTAAAAAGCAGTATGGCTATCTAAAAGCACCAGTTAAGGAACTGGTGAACCGGATCGTGGATGAACTGGCGAAGGAAGAACGTGTGGCAGCGGCTTACGCCCAATGGTACGAGCTTCGCAATGAGGTACTGCGTACTTACAGAGATGAGCTTCCGCCACCACTCCCTCTTTCTCAGCAAAAGGAATTTAAACAGATAAAGAATATGGTAATTGCGGAAGCAGTCCGGCTGGGCAATCAGGAGTTCACCTTTGAGGGGGATGATCAGGCGGAACCGCCTCTGGAGTATGAACCTATCATGGAGGAAACGTTCATTCCGGAGGATCTGGAAGTGATGCCAGATACGGAGCCTGACGAGGAATTGACTGGGGAAGCAGAAGACGATCGGTCCGAGCCTGACAACGATCATGACTTCGAATCGACCAACGTACATTCCGGCAGTACGGATACAGTGTCATCCAGCGGTGAACCACATATCGCATGGAACAGCCGCTATAAGCAGGCCCGAGCATTCCTATACGGCAGTGATCTTTTAGAGCCGGACTTTGAACAGGCCCTTGCCCTATTTCTGCTGGAAGCGGAAGACGGCAATGCCCTTGCCATGCATGATCTGGGAAGAATGTACACAGACGGTCTGGGTACAGAGATTGATGCAGATACTGCCTTTGTCTGGTACGGAAAGGCTCTTACCGCTTTTATGGCGATTGAAGCCAAAAAGGAACATCGGTATATAGAATATCGTATCGGTAAGCTTTATGCAGCGGGACTTGGCACGGAGCAGAACTACGCAGAAGCGGCAGACTGGTTTCAGCAAGCGGCTTCCAAGCGTCACAAATACGCCCAATATTCCCTTGGCGGTTTATATTACCGGGGCCAGGGTGTGGAGCATGATTTTCAGACGGCATTCAGCCTGTACCAACGCTCCGCTACTCAGGGAATGCCCTATGCGGATTATGAGCTGGCAAAGATGTATCGGGACGGAGTTGGAACAGCGCCAAACGCTGACGAAGCGGACCTGCACTTTGAGGCCGCCTTCCAGGGCTTTTTGCAGGTGGAACGGCAAAGTCGTGATGACAAGCTGCAATACCGCCTTGGACAGATGCTTTACACCGGAACCGGAACAGAAAAAGATGTGGACGAGGCTCTTCGCTATTTTGAAAAATCTGCCCGGCTGGGGAATGTCCACGCACAATATATGCTGGGGAAAATTTATCTGGATGCGGACAGCGGGCATTTTAACGCGGAGAAAGCCATCCTATGGCTCACAATATCAGCGGACAACGGCAATGCGCTGGCACAATATGCTCTCGGAAAGCTTTTCCGGGACGGAAATCATGTAGAAAAGGATATATCAAAAGCAATTGCGCTTTTTACACTGGCAGCAGAGCAGGATAATTCCTACGCCGCCTATGCGCTGGGAAAGCTCTATCTGCAGGGAGATGACACACCCAAGGATATGGATGCCGCATTAAAGTGGCTGACAAAATCTGCTGACCTTGGCAACCAATTTGCGCAGTATGCGCTTGGGAAGCTGTACCTGACTAGCGAGGATGTGCCAAAGAACATTTCCAAGGCGCTGGAACTGTTTCAAAAGTCAGCGGAGCAAGGCAATCAATATGCACAGTACCAGCTCGGTAAGCTTTATCTGAAAGGTGAGGATGTTCCAAAAAACATGGAAGATGCCATTCGTTGGCTGACCGCTGCCGCCGAACAGGAAAATCAATATGCGCAGTACCAGCTTGGGAAGCTGTATCTGCTTGGCGAAGATGTTACTAAGAATATAGAAGTTGCCATACGCTGGCTGACGGCTTCGGCGGAACAAGGTAACCAGTATGCGCAATACGCTCTCGGTAAACTTTATCTGCTGGGACGGGATACCCCCCATGACCGGGAGGCCGCTGTACGATGGCTCACCCTTTCTGCAGAACAGGGCAATTTATATGCACAGTTTTTTCTTGACCATCTGGATTCGTTCCGGGACCCTTCCCTATTTCTGGCTGTCACCCGGCTCTTACATCATGCCAGCCGGATATTTCAGGAGGAAGCCAGAAGACTGCCAGGTGCTCCCGGTATGCACACGGATAGCAAACTGCGCAGAAGGCTCCGGCAGAAAAAGATCGCCCAGGGCCATGCTCCGGACGATCACGAACAAAAATTTACAGCCTATTAAATGTGAAGGAGGTTTCCATGCGAAAACAATCTCATGGGCAGACGAAACAGCTGCCCTCCATACAGCAAAAACAATTGTATCCCAAGCCGTCCGTTCATCAGCGGGCGGCATTTTTTTGTGTCCGCCACGGGCACATGCGCTGCGGGAAACGCAAGCGATAAAGGAGGTGCTTCGGCATGGCATATGTATATTTTACTGATGAACAAAAGCAGCGGGCCAATGCAGTGGATCTGGTGGACTTCCTCCAGCGGCAAGGCGAGCAGTTGGTTCGATCCGGCCGGGAATATCGTTGGAAGCGGTATGACAGTGTTACTGTGCGGGGCAACGAATGGTTCCGTCATTCCCGCAAGGAGGGCGGCCGCGCCATTGACTTTATTCAGCAATTCTACGATATGAGCTTCCCCGATGCAGTCTCTTTTCTGCTTGGCGGGGAATCCGGTGTGGAATGGAACCAGACAGAGAAGAGCGCCCCTCCGCCCCGTAAAGAATTTGCACTGCCGGAGGAAAACCCGGACATGCGGAGGGTTTTCGCCTATCTCATCAAGCAGCGCTTCATCGACCGGGACGTCCTGTCCCATTTTGCACACAAAAAGCTCATCTATGAGGATAAGCAGTATCATAACGCCGTGTTTGTAGGGCTGGATGAGAATGCAGTTGCCAGGCACGCCCATAAACGAGGTACTTATACTCAGGGTGAACCTTACAAGGGAAATGTGGAGGGCAGTGATCCCTGTTATAGCTTCCACTGGATCGGGGAAAGTGACACCCTCTATGTCTTTGAAGCTCCGGTGGATATGCTGTCCTTCATTACCTTAAATAAGCAGGACTGGAAGCAGCACAGCTATGTGACGCTGGATGGCGTATCGGAGCATGCCCTGCTGCGCCAGTTGGAGCTGCACACACATCTGAAGAACCCGGTGCTGTGTCTGGACCATGACCCGGCAGGGATTGAAGCCACCGGCCGGCTCAAGGATATTCTCTGCGAGAAGAATTATTATGATCCTGCCCATATGGACATTTCCGTTCTCAAATCGGAGTTTAAGGACTGGAATGAGGACTTAAAGGCTCTTCATGGCATCGAGCCTATTCCGGCACAAGAGCATCCGAAGCTGATGCTTTTGCCGCGGGTGTGTTCGGGAGTGCTGGAGGTTTGTCGAATGCAGTCAATGAATCAGGAGGCGAATGCCCGCCTGCTGAATGAATGTGAACAGCTGGCTCCCCTGTTACGCTCAGATAATCCCCAGCGAAACATATTAGAGGAACAATGCCGCCAGACAGTGGCTTGTGCCTTAATAGCCATTCAGAATACCTGCAGGCAGATGGAAATTCCGGTATCCATGGAGCGTGTAGCAGGCTGGCTGCAGGCGGAATACAAGCCTCATGAGGATAGGGGCTGGCTGCGCTCCAAAGCGGAGGATATTCGAATTGCCGTGAGGGATGTGTCCAGCCGCATCCGTACTCCTGGAATCCGCACGGTAGACGAACAGAAGCTTTTTATGCGTTCCTGCCTTACACTGGCGCTTAGCTGTATGAAAGCGCAAATGTTCATCGTGCTGGAAGCGCAGGAGCAAGCGCCCAGGCAGGAGCAAACTGTAAATTTTACCATGACGATGTGAAGGAGGGATGACTGTGCAAACGTCGCAGCTTGTAACGCTGCTTGCTGCCGGACTGACCATGTTTGGTGTGATCGGCTTTTTATCACTGCTTGCTCACTATTATACTTTAAACGGTATCAAGTCAAAAACCGTAGGTGATGGTCAGCATGGTACAGCAAGATGGGCAACCAAAAAGGAAATACAGACAGTATACACGGCAGTCCGGTATGAGCCGGAAAAATGGCGGAAGGGAGAAAACCTCCCGACGGCACAAGGGTTAATTGTGGGCTGGCAAAAGGCGTCCCTATTCGATAAAACTGCTCCCCACGGCTATGCGTTAGTGGATGACGATGATGTCCACTGCCTGATGATCGGTGCTGCAGGTGTTGGCAAGACGGCTAATTTTCTCTATCCTAACCTGGAGTATGCCTGCGCTTCCGGCATGAGCTTTATCACAACCGATACCAAGGGTGACCTTTACCGTAACTATGCGGGTATTGCAAAGGATTACTACGGCTACCAGGTGTCAGTCATTGACCTAAGAAATCCCACCCGCTCAGACGGAAACAATCTGCTTCATCTGGTAAACCGCTATATGGATTTATACCTTGCCCATCCGGAGAGTCTGGCATATAAGGCCAGAGCGGAGAAGTATGCGAAAATAACCGCTAAGACCATCATCAGCTCGGGAGGCTTTGACAGCTCTGCCGCTGGACAGAATGCCTTCTTTTATGATGCCGCTGAAGGACTATTAACCTCTGTAATCCTTCTGATTGCGGAATACTGCGAGCCCAAAGAGCGGCACATCGTGTCTGTGTTCAAGCTCATTCAAGATCTGTTAGCGCCCAGCGGTGTCAAGGGACGAACACTGTTCCAGATGCTGCTGGCACACCTGCCGGACGATCATAAAACAAAGTGGTTTGCCGGCGCCGCTCTAAACAGCGCAGAGCAGGCCATGCAGAGTGTCCTGTCCACAGCACTGTCCCGGCTTAACGCATTCCTGGACTCAGAGCTGGAGCAGATACTGTGCTTTGATACCGCTATTGATGCAGAAAAGTTCTGTAAGCAGAAAAGCGCTGTTTTCCTTGTTATGCCAGAGGAAGATAACACGAAATATTTTATCATCAGCTTAATTGTTCAGCAGCTCTACCGTGAAATTCTTTCGGTAGCAGATGAGTATGGAGGTAAGCTCCCGAACCGTATCATGATGTTTTTGGATGAGATTGGAACCATACCTAAAATTGAGTCTGCAGAGATGATGTTCTCAGCCAGCCGTTCCCGCCGTGTGTCCATTGTTGCCATCATCCAGAGCTTTGCCCAGTTAGAGAAAAACTACGGAAAAGAGGGCGCCGCCATCATCATAGATAACTGTCAGGATACCGTGTTCGGAGGCTTTGCCCCCAACAGTGAATCGGCGCAGATTTTGTCAAAGGCTCTCGGCAGTCAGACCGTTATGAGCGGTTCCGTCAGCCGGGGAAAGAACGACCCCAGCCAGTCCCTGCAGATGATCGAAAGACCGCTAATGACACCAGATGAGCTGAAATCTATGCCCAAAGGAAGATTCGTTGTAACAAAGACAGGAACCTGTCCTATGCGAACCCGGCTAAAGTTATTCCTTGAATGGGGTATTACTTTCGGAAAAATTTTTGAAATTGCAGAGCAGTCTGCACGAAAGGTGGAATATGCTGACCGTCGCAAGGTGGAGGAAGAAATTATCCGGCGCAATGCTTCCTTTGAACCGGAGCCGGAGGAAACAGAGTATACATCGCCTCCTTCGGCAGGAATGGCACATACTCCGGCTCCCTCCATTAATCTGGAACCCATGGAGCAGAAGCAAAGGCCAGGGAGGTGAACCTGTGGCTTATTTTACATCAGTATACAACTCAGAGCTGCCGCATCGGGCAAAATCCGTCTATATGTATTTGCATGACAGGGCTGATAGGGATGGTAAATGTTATCCGGCTATTGGTACCATTGCCAGGGAACTGAACTTATCCCGCAGCACAGTAAAACGAGCCCTTACCGACTTGGAAATACAAGGTTATCTTCGCAAGGAACAGCGGTGGAGGGAAAATGGTGGCAAGAGCAGCAATCTCTATTTTTTGATTGCCCAGACGCAGTAATAAGAAAAAGGCAGACTGTTCCGCCAAGGAGCAGGTCTGCCTTTTGGGTGGACTGTGGCAGGGGTCACGATGAACCATGAAGGTTAAGCCCCCCACTCTAAAAGATCTAAACTCCAGAAAAAAACATAGGAGTTATATGGATAATTGCTGAGTGAAGCGTTGCATCTATGCAGGATAAAGAACATCGCAGGAAGGTGGCTTGAGTGATTGCTTGTTTTTCTGAAAGTTCAGTTTGTTAATTTCTGAAGCAGAAACGGGTAGACGTAGTTACGGCATTATAAAACTTTGCATACATGCACTCATTCGATTGCATGTCCGTATTGAAATATCTCATCCGGAGATAGCTCAATGACATGACATGGGCTTGCGCAAGCCGGAAACAAAGTATCATATTGCCTGACTGAGATATCAATATAAACAGAAACAGCATCAGGAATAGCGAAGGTAGATACGCTGCCCAATCCCCGCATTGCCTGCCATAACCAACATCATACACCAATCTTCTTTGCGCAGAGTCAGGGTTTTTGCTATTCTTGAAGGTGCAACGCCAATGGTTTGTGCCGCTTCCTCGACTGTGGCGCAAGAATCACTGAATTCTTTGATTCGGTCACTTATACCAAGATTAAAAAATATTCTTTTACAATTTAAACTGTCATAACAACCTCCGTAGATTTATGATTTTAATATTTTACCGCAAGGCAGTTGCAGCAGCAAAAGTCTGCAGATTTGTTCGGCGTAGCTAGAAAGCCTGGGTGGAATAAAAACAGAAGAGGATAACGCCATTTGGCTATTCAGCAAAAGGTGGTTCATTTGCTATGGCACGAAGAATATCTCCCGCGACATCTACTTGCTCCTCAGTTCCGGATATACCAATCCAGCAGCAGCCCTCGGCACCTTTAATTCCTCCCGCTGCAATGAGTTCTGCAGAAACGCCGGTTAATAATTTGATCGCTTCTAATTCTGTAATAATGGTACCGCTAACTGGCAACATCCGTAAACCAGTGGAAGTCGGATCATTTAATTTGGCAGCGATTTCCCCGATGTTTCCGAATATCCGTTTTTCCAAGCCTACCGGAATAACCAGTTCTGTGCGCCTTCCGACAACAGCGGGCAGTATTGCTGCGCTGGTACCAAGGGCAGGATTACCAATTTGAATACCTGCCAGTTTTCTCTCAGGATCTACAGCATTGGCACCTTTTAAAATGATGTCATGCTGCCCTAAGAACGAAGCGACATCAAAAATTGTCTTCCCTTTTTGCCAAATTCCTTTTTCAATAACAATATCGGATTCGGAGTAATTTCCAGCTGTCGCTTTTTTATCAGGGCCCAAGTTAATGCCTCGCATAAACGACGCTTTTGAAAAATCTCCCGCTTGTCCAATTCCAGACAGAAGCTCTTCTGCAATGTACCCGTTGGTACTCCCTGAAATGATGACAATCGTGTGGTTCTCCAGTGCATCCTTGATTTGCGGTAACGACACGACAGCCTTAGCAATCAGTCGTTTACCTGCGGGTATTGTGAGCATATACTGTTTCATATCTTAATCTCCTTTATGTTTTTTCTAATAAGGATTTCCATCGTAATATTTTTATCGAAGCTTTGACTTAAAAACTTAGCTAAATATTGCTACAATTTGTTTTTAATGTTTATTGCAAATAAAATCCTTGTCAGTTAATTTTTCATTCTATCTTAGGTTGATATATTTGTTGTTTTTCTCAGTAATGGATTTATCTACAGGTAACGATCAGTTCATCATATTTCAATTCTGTAATAATTAAGCAGGAATAGCTAGTCATATCAACAGCAAGAGTAGGGGTGTTAATAAATTATTTAATGGCTATTTTGTAATGCATAAATCTATAAATGCTTGCATAAGTGGACTAATCCATTTGTTCTTATGATAACCGCATACAGCAGAGATTTGTGCACCGGATAAATCTGTTGGGATTTCCACCAATTCACCGCTGTCAAGTTCTTCTTGAACGGAAAATCTGGGGAGAAAGGATATGCCTACAGTGCTCTTAACTAAATTTTTAATTGTAGGAATACTCCATAATTCAATTGTGTGGTCAAGAAGAATAGATTTTTCACATATGTACCGTTCAAAAATCTGCCTAAAAATACAATTAGGTTCATTGATGATGAAAGATACAGGAATTTGTTGGTCAGGAGTGATAAAATCCGGATAGATTTCCTTTGTTTCAGGAGAAGCAACTAATATGACTGGAAATATTCCCATTGGCTGGGTTATTAAATTAGAACCATACCCACCTACGTCTTCATAAAATACCCCTATATCAAGAGTTCCATTTATAAGCTCGTCGCGAATGTCATAGCAGTTCATGGAGCGAAGGAATAGACGTGCACTAGGAGCTTGCTGATGAAATTCCTTGAGAATTGACGGCATTTTATAACATAACTGTGTTTCTGCAATTCCTATATGTAAATCGCCTTGACATTCTGCTAAGTCATTTTCAAAGTAACGCATTCTATTGATAGATGTAAGAACATCATCTACATATGGTAAAAGCTGCTTTCCAGCTTTCGTCAATACCATACGGCGACCGATTTTTTCAAAAAGTTTTGTTGATAATTCTTGCTCCATCTGTCCCATCTGAAACGTAATAGTAGACTGCGTATAATTAAGTTTTGCTGCTGCTTTTATGAAGCTACCTTCCTCCACAATTGTCTTAAATGTATTAAGATATTTGAAATCCAAAATCATCACCTCACTAATTATTCAAAAATACTGAACTCTAAATTCGAATATTTCAATTTGAATGAACTTTATTTAAATGTTATCATAGCACTATGAGGACATAAATGCAATAGCGTATTTATGAATTTAAATGTCTTGAAATGCTGTATACATACAGTAAATTTCACCTTTGGAGGGTACATATTATGAATTTTTCAGCTTTTTTTTCTTACACATTTTTAACAGCCTATACGCCTGGCCCCAATAACATTATGTCTATGACAAATGCTGGGCGCGACGGATTCAAACGCTCTATTCCGTTTTTTGGTGGAATTTTTTCTGGGTTCGTTATAGTAATGTCAGCCTGTGCTGCCTTTTCTACGTTGTTGTACGAGTATATTCCTTCCATTAAGCCGGCAATGATTTATATAGGAGCGGCTTACATTCTTTATTTAGCGTGGACAGTATGGAGGGACAAGCCACATAAAAGTAACGGCATAACACATGCTAATTCTTTTTTATCGGGAATGCTCCTCCAATTTGTTAATATAAAAATCATTCTGTATGGAATTACTGCAATGTCTTCATACGTTTTGCCACATTACCACGATATAGCTACAATTGGGATGTTTGCATTACTGCTTGCAGTGATTGGCACCTCTGGCTGTCTTTGCTGGGCTGTTTTTGGTGCGGTTTTTGAAAACTTATTTAACAAATATCGAAAAGCTATCAATGCAATTATGGCCTTATTGTTAGTATATTGTGCCATTTCATTATTTTTATAAAAACAGGAGACATTGCGTTATAGCAAATGAGGTAATGCTTCGAAGATACCATCGATTTGTTTAATGGGTGAGACAGCGGTCAAGGAAGGTATGAATCTAGGATGGAGATAGCACAGTTAATACGCCAAAAGGCTCTTAAGCTTGGTTATGAAAAATGCGGCATTATTCCCGTTGGTATGATGTCTGAATATGAAAACAAATTAAATGAGCGAACACAAAAGATACCGGAGTCACAGCCCTTCTATCAAGGGCAGCAGCGCCTTGTAAAATTTAAAGAGGAGTTTCCTTGGGCTAAATCTGTTGTGGTCTTGACGGTACCATATTCGAAATATCATGTTCCAGAATCAATGAGTGGGAATATTGCAAAAAAGTATTTATTAGATACCCGCATTGATGAAAATACAAAAGAATATCAAAATAGTGTGGAATTGGAGCAATATATAAGAAATCTTGGAATGAGAACTTCCACCAACCGAAAGTTCGGTTTAGTTGGGCTGCGCTGGGCAGCTATGCAGGCCGGACTTGGTATTATCAGGAGAAATAATTTTTTCTACACCGAATCTGGCTCGTATATTAGTATCGAAGCATTTTTGACTGACTATGAAATGAAACTGGTTGAAGAGCAGAAACTTTCACCTTGCCCCAATAACTGTGACCGCTGTATTAAGGCTTGTCCTACCGAATCGCTGTGCGGAGCGTATATGATGAATCCATTGAAATGTGTTTCTTTTTTAACGACCTTTGGAGGAAGAGATCTTTTAAAAGAGTCTTTAGCCACACAATTTGGGGAGTGGATTTACGGCTGCGATGTTTGTCAAGATGTATGCCCGATGAATCGTGGAAAATGGATAGGAAAAGAGAATTTTCCTCAATTAGAAGCGCTGTCAGACATTTTAACTGCAGAAAACATTTTAAAAATGGATGAGAAAACCTACAAAGAGAAAATTCAACCCAAATTTTTTTACCTTACTCCAGATGAGTTATGGAAGTGGCAAGTAAACGTACTAAACTATATGAATAATTATTTTGATAAAAAATATAAGTCCTCTATTATAGAATCCTGTAATAGCAATTATTCCAAAGTACGGGAAATGGCAACCGCCATATGCATCAAAAGAGGACTTAAATAGAATTATTAGAATTTATTATAAATGTAATTGTATAAACTATTTTCATTTCATAAAAATTAATAATGTGTTAATGCGTTTATAGGAGGGAACTATTATGGCTGATAAAATACGAGTTGGTATATTAGGTGCTACTGGTACCGTGGGACAAAGATTTGTATCTTTGCTTTCTAATCATCCATGGTTTGAAATTTCTGCGCTAGCTGCCAGTGAACGATCTGCTGGAAAAACGTATCAGGAAGCTTTGAGAGGACGTTGGAGCATGGACACACCTCTATCGGAGCGGTTAAAATCTATGAATATCTATAATATTTATGATATAGATTGTATTTCCAATCAGGTGGATTTTGTGTTCAGTGCTGTTAGTATGCCAAAGGAAGAAATTAAAGTAATTGAAGAAGAATATGCAAAACATGAAACACCTGTTGTTTCTAATAACAGCGCTCATAGATGGACGGCAGATGTGCCGATGATTTTACCGGAAGTTAATCCGCATCATTGTGAATTAATTATAAAACAGAGAGAGCGACTAGGCACACAGCGGGGATTTATTGTTGTAAAACCAAATTGCTCTATTCAAAGTTATACCCCTGTATTAACAGCATGGAGAGAATTTGAACCATTTGAAGCGGTGGTGACGACATATCAGGCAATTTCCGGGGCGGGTAAAAATTTTAATACGTGGCCTGAAATGATTGAGAATATAAATCCGTTTATCCCAGGTGAAGAAGAAAAAAGCGAACAAGAGCCTTTGCGGATATGGGGCGGTATTGAAAACGGATTAATTGTGCCAGCAAGGGAGCCGAGAATTACTTGTCAGTGTATTCGCGTTCCTGTTTTGTATGGACATACTGCTGCAGTATTTCTTAAATTTCGCAATAAACCAACAAAGGAGCAATTAATTAATAAGCTCTTGGAATTCAAGGGTGAGCCGCAACTCATGAATTTGCCCAGCGCACCAAAACAGTTTATTCAATACCTCTATGACGAGAATCGACCGCAAATTAATTTAGATGTAAACTACGAAAATGGTATGGGAATAAGCGTTGGAAGAATCCGCCCAGATAGTATATACGACTGGAAATTCGTTGGACTTTCCCATAACACCTTACGTGGTGCAGCTGGGGGCTCTGTTTTATGTGCTG
Source organism: Sinanaerobacter sp. ZZT-01 (assembly GCF_035621135.1). Taxonomy (NCBI): domain Bacteria; kingdom Bacillati; phylum Bacillota; class Clostridia; order Peptostreptococcales; family Anaerovoracaceae; genus Sinanaerobacter; species Sinanaerobacter sp. ZZT-01. The sequence continues at coordinate 500,757 of NZ_CP141728.1, read as the reverse complement.
AACTACTTACGATGAAAGGCCTCATTGGAAAGCATTGAGATAAAAATAACTTGAATACAATTTAGGGCAAACCCATTGAAAGATGGGGGCGCAAAGCCACAGGGTCTAAGGTGCTTTCAAGTACTATGATAGCCTGGCTGCCAAAAACCGCGCAGGAGCCTGCCCTCTTTATTGGGCAGGCTCTTGCTCATTTTATCGGCTTTTGACGGAATATTGGTGTATCGGGATACAGGGCTTTTGCCGCTCTCCATAATAAAGGAGGACACTGTATGACCCCATGTCCCTTTTGTTTCGGGAGGTCAAACTCATGACAACTCTTTCCGGACACAGCACCCGATATTCACACAATTTCATATCCGGAAACCTATAAAGTCAGTATTTTGCTTACAGCAACGTACTGACTTTTTTCTTTCGACAAGAAAACAGATACAACGACGGAATTTTCCAAAAATCAGATACCGAACTGATACCTTAAATGTAAGTAAGATAAAACCACACTGCCGCTCCCCGCCGCTTGTTCTTCATTCATTGATTTTAAACATCATGAAATGGAGGACAAGCCTATGGCTATACATAAAAGGAGAATTAATTACCGGGCAAAATATCCGGATGTAAGTGAATCGATCATTGAAGTGCTTGAAAAAAGCGACCGTAAGATGGAATACCAACAGTACGATCTGAAAGTGGAGCGCTATCAGATAGATTATACTCGGCTATCTGCCACATGGATTCCCAGCAGAGAGGATTCCTATGAGCGTTTGACTGATGAAAATCGACAGTTTGCATCAGAGGAAGAAAGCGTGGAGGATGCCGCCATCAAGGCCGTATTGATTGAAAAAATGTTATCCAGCCTGAAACTACTCACGCCAGAAGAACAGGAACTGATCACAGAACTGTTTTTCAATGGAAAAAGCGAAGAAGCCTATGCGAAGCAAATTGGGATTTCGCAGAAAGGAGTTAACAAGCGAAAACATAAAATTCTGGACAAGATTAAAAAAATAATGAAAATTTAAAAGTTTTTGGTTCTAAACCCCCTTACTGGGCGTGGAAGTAAGTGAGGGGGTTTTTCTATTTTCCCTTTTGCTCCTTGAAAATTTCATATCCGGCAGCATCAATACATGATCTGTCCAGCCGTGTGAAAAGCGGCAGCGACCTTGACGGGCGCGCCAAAACTGCCTGCGGATTGGATAAGGTGGTATATATACCGCCTTATCCGTCCGTCGAACCGATGGCATCGAAGGTGACGAGCGAGAACGCCCGGTCATAAAACAGCTTGTGGTGAGCTGTATCGCAATGAAATGGACAGTGCTAACGCTACTTCCGCCCAGCCACAGACATCGCAATGGGGACGGCTCGCAGAGATCCTGGGAGAGGTGAAATTCCTATGAGGCCCGCTTAACCGGCAGGTCGTTGCTGTTGCCGCCCTAGCTTCGGGAAGTAGTGTCAAATAGAAGCGTAGAACCAAAATGAAGAACAAGCAAAATATCTCATTTTAGAGACCATGCGGCGGGACAATTCTGCCCCGCCGCATTCCTGTGAAATGAAATCAATCAAACTTTAAAGGAGGTTTTTGATAATGGAACAGAAAAAAAGAGCATGGCTGTATTGCCGCATCGATGCACCGGAGGATACGCATGGCACATTAAAGGAACAGCAAAAGGAGCTTTGGGACTATGCCGAGCAGCTTGGATTAGAGGTTGCCGGTGTATCCCAGGATCTTGGAAGCGGTTTAATTCTTGACCGACCTGGATTTAACGTCCTGAAAACTGCCGCCGCAGAAGGGCGAATGGATATGGTGCTGGTAAAAAGCCTATCTAGTATCGGACGAAGTATGGAACAGACATTGGAGCTTTCTAAGCAGATCAATCAGATGGGGATCACCCTATGCTCCCCTCTTGAAGGAGAAATCCAACTTTCATCTGATACACTGCTTTCCCCGGAACCGTTTTTACATCTGAGCTAGGGCATTCATACGATGCTCTGGATGCTACTCATGAAAGAAATCATTGTCACCGATACAGTAGATAGAAAAATACTAAACACGATTGGTGAATTTATCGACCGCTGTCCGAATCAGGAGCTCCTGCAACAGATTCTGCCGCACTTGGTTCCGATACAGAGGGGAGAGACTGAGTCACAGGAGATTCCCGTTGCGAAAGATGCAGAGGTAGAGGAATACTTCGAAATGCGTGATGGGCCAAAGATGGGGCTTGAGCTATGATACCCTTAATGTCATTTGTCTGGAGGTAACCAAATGAGCGTAAACGCCAGAAAAGAGCAATATGAACATGTCGAATTATTCGGGAAGCCAGCGCTTTTCACTGATTCCCGGATTGATCGGAGTACGGTACCAGAGGGCTTTCACTGCTACGATCTTCGGGGGTCTGACTATGATCCCGGAAAGCCTATTATAGTGGAGGATCATGTTGTTGTAAATCATGCCGGTTCAGTACTCACATCAGAACCGGTTAACATGCCAAGGGAGGGGCGCCGCAGACTGAACGGAAAGCTGAATTTTCTTGGTGAATGTTTGAATCTTGAAGGCTTCTGTGAAGTACACGCAATCACCCTTGCACCGGAAACCTGCAGATATGCCCTGCGTCCTGCATTAGCAGAGGAAGCAGGGAATTTTTTACACTTCCCAAGGAGCAGGATACCATGCTTGGAACAGTGGGCCATCTGCGCATCGATTTTGGCGGCAATGGACATGAGTTCTGGCACACCTGGTGGCCGCGTGATTATGAAAAATATCATGGTTCCGCTTTTGAAATGGAGTTAAAGGCGGTCGTGGATGGACTGTGGGAAAAGGGGCCTCTTGAAAGTCTGGGAGCAATGTCGCAGTACTGTGCTGCACATGGCGGTGAGATTGCAGGAGGCTGGCGTCAGAATTATGGATACATCGTAGAAACAGAGAACTACCGTTACTGTTTACGTTGTAATCCTGCCCCCGGAGATTATCAGGCATACTTGACTGTTTTTGATCTGCGGGTACAGCAGCTGAATATGACCAAGAATGACATGCCCGATCAGGACATGGGGATGGGAGGAATAAAGCTATGAGCTATAATCCGTCACTTATAAAATTTATGAGGGAGAAATACCCGCCCGGAACACGAATCCGGCTTGAAAGTATGAATGATCCCTTTGCGCCGGTTCCGCGCGGTACGGAGGGCACGGTTGATCTTGTTGACGATGCTTGTGGGATACACATGAAATGGGACAACGGCCGTACCCTGGCGCTAATTCCTGGGGAAGACAGTTTTACGGTTATTCCTCAGCCATTTCACACGCTCAAGCTTTATATGCCGTTGGCAGTTAATCTTTATGAGCGTGATGAATACGGAAGTTTGGACGATGACCCCATAGAGCTTGGCGGCCGTGAGGTTCTGGAGTACGAAGACAGCATCTTTTCTGCTATTCTTCGTGAACGAAGGCCAGACGAATCGGAGCGGGGACTTATGCAGTACTATGGAAAAAACGACTCCCTGAACCAGAAAGTACAGTCCTATGTGTTTACTGTGGAGAAGGTAAACGACAGTCTCATGGGTATGGCAGAATGCCGTATTCAAGGTGAGCTGACTGACAACGAGCTTGAGATGCTGAAGGACACCATCAGTGGTCAGGCTTCCGATGGCTTTGGGGAAGGCTTTGAACAGCGTTACATTAAAATTCCAGATGGTGAGATTTGTGTCAGCCTTTGGAGCAGTGAAAAAAGCTGGAAAATCCAGACGCAGGATGAGCTGGAACAGCAGGGTCAACAGATGGGCGGAATGACGATGGGAGGGATGAGCTAATGCCAAATCATGTAACCAATATTTTACGGGTATCCGGTGATCCCGCACAGGTGAAGTCCATGTTTGAAGCCATTCAAAGTGATGAAATCGGCCTTGGCAGTATTGACTTTAATAAAGTTCTTCCTATGCCACCCTCTCTGGATATGGATTATGGCAGCCGGGCAGAGCGTGGGATGAAGCTTTATCGGGACTTTACTGCTGAAAGTACTGCGCTTGCAATGGCAAATGTGGTAAAACCGGATGCTGACCATGAAAACCGTGTCGCTGCGTTAGTAAAAAAATATGAAGCACTGACCAAAGACGATCCCCAGCTGCTGAAGCTGGGAGAACAGTGCTGCAACAATATAAAAAACTATGGTCACCCCTCATGGTATCAGTGGTCAGTTGCCAATTGGGGAACCAAATGGAATAGCTATGGCTACGATAAGCTGGCAACTCCGAGGGAGTTTGATGGTGAGCATATCGAGTTTCAAACAGCATGGAGCCGTGCGGAGCCTGTCATCAGTACGCTTGCCAAGCAGTATCCTGAGCTTACCTTCGAGTATCTGTGGGCGGACGAGGACTTTGGACATAACACAGGAAAAAAAGAGTTCCAAAACGGAGAGGAAATATTCAGCGATATTCCCCGCGGTGGATCAAAGGAGGCTCTTGAGCTGGCAGCGGAGGTACACGGCATGGATTTGTCGGAGATGGGCTACCAGTATAATGAGAAATCCGGTACATACGAGTACCACAGTCAAAGCGAGTCAATGGAAATGGAATTGTAGTCTTATAAACCCTTTTAAACTAATTGGAGGTGTATTAGAGAATGGAAAACCCGGATTTACAGGCAGTCTATATAGAACGGCTGAATGCACTGCTGCCCACGTTGGATTTTAAGGAGCTGGATCATTCCTGCAATATTCAGGACAATATGTATGCCAAGGAAGCCCTGAAGAAAATGCACGATTTATTTGTAGAAGTTTACGGAACAGATGATCTGGATTACGGCGGTTATGAGTTTGTCGATGTGCCGGCTGTTATAGTAGGACGTAACACAGGGCATATGGGACTTGGAATCGTGACGCTTGACCTGCAATCCTCCGGGGAGCATTGCGGTACCTTTTTTCTAACGCTAAAGGGTATCATTGATCATGGATTTGATGAAATGAAGCCTGCAGATTCCAAATATCTGACTGATGTTTATGTTCCCTACAATTACTGGTACACCGTATATATCCAGCGTGATCATCATGTGGATTTTGATCATGTTCCCCAAAAGGTGGTGGAAATGCTGGAAGCCTGTCAGCCTGGGCAACAGGAAAAGATGACACAGGAAGCTTCGGAGCAGCAGGGTAATGCGCAAACCTCCGACTCTGAACAAGGCAATACGTGTGAATCGCCTTCAATGGAAATGTAGAGTGCGTATCCCCTCTTTTCTTTACTTGAAGTGGATTATTAATTTTATAAACCTGTGTGAACAGCGTATTGTTTTATCTTAGAAACTATGCGGCAGAACCGGATTTCCATTTTTCTGCCGCATCCTTGTGAGATAAATCATCAATTAAGAAAAAGGAGGAACTGTATGAGTAATCATTCTTTAAACGATTTACTGGAAAAGGATTTGGTGGTGGGCGGTGTCTGCAATAGCAATGGCTCAAACAAAACCTATTATTTTGAAAACACACCGGAAAATATTGCGAGCTTTATTATGGAGCATCAGGAAAGTACGAATCAGCTGCTTCTGACCAGTCTGTCAGACCGTCTTATTTTAAGTACCCTTGGAAGCAGCATCAGCTATTGTCCCAATCAGAAACTGCTGCAGAAGGTACAAAAGGAGCTGTGTTCACTGCAGAAAGGAGAAAGCTCACCGGCTCCCATGGTGGTTGCTAGTGAGAAAGAATATCAAAGACTTTTATATGAAGAGGATCAGAGAGTAACGGCTGCTGAGCTGAGGATGCTTTAGGTAAGGAGCCGATAGGTAGGAACAGGAGGAAATGCTATGGAAAACAAAAAGGAAGCAAGAGAAATGCAGTATAAGCTATCGGTAAAATTGCTGGATATTATGGTGAATAGTGGCTTTTTACTGCCAGAGGAATATGAAAAAATTGATGCACTGAACCGGGAAACATTTTCTCCGGAGCTGGCAAAAGTATATGCGTAAAAACACTAGCTATATATGAAAAGGTGTGGTAATGTGTGTTGCTGACAGGAGAAGAATCTTCTGGGAAAGGAGAAGCATATGGACAAGAGGATAGTAAAAAAGGTAATAAAAATTGAGCCTGTTAGCACCATCTCAAACATGGAAAAGCCACTTGTGAAGCGAGTATGTGCCTATTGCCGGGTGAGTACAGGATCAGCAGAGCAAATCAGTTCCTTTGAGTCTCAGGTGGAATATTATGAGCGGCTCATTCAGGAAAAGGACAACTGGGTATGTGTCGGTATTTATGCGGATCAGGCGCGAAGCGGTACGAAAACCAGTGGACGTGATCAATTCCGACAGATGATGCAGGACTGCAGATTAGGCAAAATCGATCTGATCCTTACGAAGTCCGTCACCCGCTTCGCCAGAAATACCGTAGACAGCATCAAGGCGATTCGGGAGCTGAAGCGTTTAGGTATCGAGATCTATTTCGAAAAAGAGAGGATCAGCACCCTGTCTGAGAAAAGCGAACAGCTGCTGACAATCCTAAGCTCCATAGCACAGGGTGAAGCCGAGAGTATCTCGACCAATTCCAGATGGTCCGTGCAATATCGTTTTCAGAATGGAACCTTTATCATCAGCTCCCCTGCTTACGGGTACATAAACGATGAGAATGGAGAGCTTATCATCCAGCCGGAAGAAGCCAAAATTGTCCGTAGAATTTTTGATCAGTACCTTGGTGGAAAAGGCTCCTACGCTATAGCAAGGGAACTGCGGAAAGCGGGAATTCCTACTATACGAGGATCGAAGGGCTGGCAGGACGGTGTGGTCAAGGAAATATTGCAGAACCCAGTGTATGCAGGTGACCTGCTCTTCCAAAAAACCTACACGACTGAGGGGGTTCCCTTTACCAAGAAGCATAATCGCGGTGAGATGCCGCAGGTTATGATTACGGATAACCATGAACCTATTATCAGCAGAGAAGAAGAACAGGCGGTTCGAGAGCTATACGCATACCGCAGACAGAAGCAATGTGTGGAGAATGTCGAGGTCTACCAGAATCGATATGCATTCAGCAGTCGGATTATCTGCGGGGAATGCGGCTCCATATTTAGGAGGCAGAAGATATACATCGGAAAGCCTTATGAAAAAGTACAATGGTGCTGTCATCAGCATATTGAGGATATCTCGAAATGCAGTCAGAAATCAATTCGGGAAGATTGTATTAAACAATCCTTCAGAACCCTGTGGAACAAGCTGGCCAGTAACTATGAAGATATCCTTTATCCCCTTTTGGCGATATTAAAAGCGGTGCCGGACGATCCGGAGCAGGTACAGGAATTGCTGGAGCTGGAGAATAAAATACGGGAATTAAAACAGCAGAGTCATATGTTGCAAAAAGTCCTTACGGGCGGCGACATTGGCTCTGTTGTTTTTATAGAGAAACGAGGTCTTATAGACACGGAGCTGGAAAAGGCATACCGCCGACAGCAGCTTCTCAAGGAGCAAAAATTATTTGATGAGCAAATCAGCCAGACAGAGTATCTGATGGCGGTTTTCAGAAACCGACCCGCCATACTAGACGATTATAACGAGGAGCTCTTCCGAATGATTATTGAAACGGTGACAGCTTACCCCGGACAGCGGTTGGTCTTTAAACTGAAGAACGGACTGGAGCTGGAAGAAACCTACGGAAAGGAGCTGTAAGCAGATGCAACGACATATGCCTCTTGGATACCGGATCGTAGATGGTAAGGCTGATATCGTACCGGCAGCCGCTCAAATAGTAAAAGCAGTTTTTCAGGCATATCTGGGCGGAACCTCTACCTATCAGATTGCAAAAGACTTAACGAAACAAGGAGTCTTAAATGCCAGTCACAAGCCCTCTTGGAACCACGGTTCGGTGGGAAAAATATTGGAAAATAGAAAATACATTGGAGATGAGTTTTATCCTCCACTGATCGAAAGTGAAATTTTCGAGCAGGTACAAAACCGCAGACAGGAAACAGTAAAAAGCCTTGGCAGACACGTACAACCAAACAGCTTCCGGAATCAAACACAATTCAGTGGAACACTGTACTGCGGTATCTGCGGACAGCCTTACCGGAGATATGTGGAACACTGCAATCAACCCAGTGAGAATGTGAAATGGAAGTGCAAGCATTATATCAAGTCCAACCGGGTATCCTGCCTAAACATTTTTCTAACCGATGAACAAATCGAAAGTGCTTTTATGGATGTCATCAACCAAATCATAGCGACACCCGCTATGCTGGCACAAAGGCGCTCGATAAAAACACCTGCTCCCTGCCCTGTCGGAGAAAAGCTGACCCGACAAATAAAGGAGACTCTCAATGCCGGCCAGTATACGGTAAACGAAATAAAAGAGCTTGCTTTTAAACGAGCTGCGGAACAATATCGGGTATCGGTTATTGATGACAGCGCTTACCGGACAGACCAGATAAAAGCCGCTATCTTAGGCAAAGAAAAGCAGATGGATTTTGATGAAAGACTTTTTCAGCAGGTAATCCGGAAAATCACAGTAAACCCGGATGGCAGGCTCCAGTTTGAACTGCTTAACTATCTGCTTCTTGATAAGAACATCGAAGAAAATTAGCGAGTAGGAGGAAAACATAGATGCAAGCAGTAAAGAAGAATATTTCGATTATACCTGCAACACGAGGATACGACAGAACAATTCGTCCACAAATGAAAGCCATGCGGGTTGCGGCTTACTGCCGCGTCAGCACCCTGCAGGAACAGCAGGAAACCAGCTACGATGCACAGGTAAACTACTATAGAGAAAAAATCGAGAATAATCCTAGCTGGAAGTTGGCAGGAATTTATGCGGATGACGGAAAAAGCGCAACCTCAACGAAAAACAGAAGTAACTTCCAAGCCATGATTGAGGACTGCATGGCTGGTAAAATTGATATGGTCATCACCAAATCCATCAGCCGCTTCGCCCGAAACACCGTAGATTCACTGATGAATATTCGAAAGCTAAAGGAAAAGAACATCGCGGTATTCTTTGAGAAAGAGGGCATCAATACGCTGGATGGCAGCGGTGAACTTCTGGTTACCATCTTAAGTAGCCAGGCACAAGAGGAAAGCCGCAATATCAGCGAGAACTGCCATTGGGGAATCGTTCGAAAATTTGAAAGCGGTAAGGTAATTGTCAATCATAGCAAGTTTTTAGGCTACACAAAGGATAAAGACGGAAATCTTGTCATCATACCAGAGGAAGCGGATCTGGTGCGCAGGATTTTCCGTCTTTTTTTAGAGGGAAACAGTAGTTATAAAATTAAACGGATACTGGAAGCCGATGGTATCCTCACAGTCACTGGAAAGACGGTATGGCAGGCAACGGTCATTGACAAAATGCTTAGCAACGAAAAATATATGGGCGATGCCCTGATGCAGAAAACCTATACAGTGGATTTTCTGACGAAGAAAAAGGTGATAAATAAAAGTATCGTACCGCAGTACTACATAGAGGACAACCATGAAGCGATTATCCCAAAGGAGTTGTACCAGCGAGTGCAAGAGGAAAAGGCGCGCAGAGGTGCAATATACCGACCTGCATCTAAAAAAGTGGATGCACCGTCTATCAAAGGTAAGTACAGCGCTAAATATGTGCTGTCCGACATCATGGTATGCGCAGAATGCGGTCAGCCCTACCGCAGGCAGGTATGGTCCAAGTACGGCATGAAAAAAGCCGTGTGGCGCTGTGACAACCGCCTCAAGCACGGTTCCAAGCGGTGCAAACATTCCCCCACCCTGAAAGAAGACAGCCTTCATGAAGCCATTATGACCGCAATTAATAACGTGGTAGAGGACCAGGGAGAATTTGTGCAGGCATTCCGAGAAAATGTAATCCGCATCATTGGAAGCTACTCGGCACAGGCAGAGCCTACGGAATACGATGAACAAATCGAACAGCTTCAGCAGGAAATGATGAAACTCATTGAGGACAGCGCTAAAGCCGAGTGTGCAGATGATACCTTCGATAAAGAATACCGTATCATCGCAGATGAAATCAAGGAGCTAAGGAAGAAAAAGACAAAGGTGCTTCAAGAACGACATCTGGCAGAATCCTATGAACAGCGTCTGCAGGAGATGAGTAGCTACACGAAAAAAATTAACTACCTAAAACGGGAATTCGACGATGACCTTGTCCGCAGACTGCTTCAAACAATCCGGGTAATCAGTGAGAGCAAAATAGAAATTCAATTTAAATCGGGCATCGTCATCCGGCAAGATGTCCTGTGTGATGATTAAATGACGGCAGGAGCCGAAAGACCAACGGTTCCTGCCAGTATATAAAGTACTGATAAGAATAAAATCCTCAGACAGTGGGCTGAGGGTTTTATTGTTGGCAGCGCTATTCTATCGCACCTTGACATCATATCGGAACACCGATATAATGGAAACAGGTGATGAAAATGACAATACAACAGCTTATGCAGGACATGAATATGTCCCGCTATCGTTTATCAAAAATCAGCGGGATTCCATGGGCGACTCTCGCAGACATATATTCGGGAAAAACACATCTCGACCGATGCGGAGCGGGAACACTTTCCAAGCTATCCAAGGCTCTTGGTCTTTCCATTGAGGGACTGCTGGAACTGGAATCTGAACCTACAGAAACCGCACCGGATGGTAAGCCCAACAAAAAGACCTATCTGGAAACCGGATTATCCAGCAGCATTCAAAAGGCAATCAAGGATTACCTGCAAGGTGAAAAAGAACAGGTTCTGCATCTTGATTGTCTGTCGGATGAATTATATGGAGCCATTAATGCTGACCTTTGGTCAGGTATAATTACAGAGGAACAGGCCGGCTATCTGCGTGAAAAATATCTTGGACTAGGTGGAAAGGAGGATGGAATACATGATTGATTTTACATCCTGTGAAGTGAATAAATTCAGAATCCACACCAAGATAACTTTGAGCAACTGGTTTTGTTATATAGGAGGGGTGTCTTATGCCAATATTAAAGAATATGGAAATACCAAAACCACAAAATTGGCAGGACTTTGAGCGATTAGTCGAGAGCTATTTAAGGATGAAATGGCCTAATTGCATGATTGCTTTATTTGGGAGTGGCGGGCAAACTCAGCATGGAGTGGATGTCTATTTGCGGGACAAAAATGCCTCTTTTGTTGGAGTTCAATGCAAAAAAGTGGAAAGATTAACTTATACCCAAATTCAACAGGAAATTGACAAAGCAAAGGAATTCACCCCCTCGTTGACACATTATATTATTGCTACATCTATGAAGAAAAGTGCCCAACTACAGGAAAAAGTGAATGTTCTAAATTTACAGCATTTTGAAAAAGGGTTATTTTCAGTAGATATTCTTTTTTGGGAAGATATCATTGCATTGATTGTATCAGATGAAAAAGTATTTGTTCAGCATTATCCCCAGCTTTCACCAGACAATGGAAGATCGGATAACTGCACTACCGTGCATGCTGCAAACATTAAGGATTCTGTCATAGGGAATAACATTACAATTAATACCTCTAAGAACCAAAATATCAAGAAAGCTCCGATTCAAGGCACTATTGGCAGTAATACATATATGAAAAATTATGTGAAACATTTAATTGATAGATATCATGAATTCAAGAAGGCCACTGAAAACATGGACAGGAGCCCAATGAATTATGCCTTGCTTTACAAAGCGATAAAGAGAGAAATCGGTTTTAAGTGGGATGAAACTCCTAATGAACGTTTTGAAGATCTATGTGAGTTCCTACAAAAAAGGATTGATAATACCATAGTGGGAAAGAAACAGAAATCACAGGGGATCAAAAATTACAGTACATATGATGAATTCCAGGTTAAGACACGCGGAGCAGTGAGGAAACAAACTTAAGGAGATGGTCTATGAATATACAAGATTTAACCGAGCAGGTTGCCAAATTGATTTCCTTAAAACAAGAAGGAGACCATTGGGATTTTAAACGGGAATGGTATATCAACAAGGCGGATCTTCTGCATGATATTATTTGTATGGCAAATAATTTATCAAGTCAAGACGGCTTGATTATTATCGGTGTTGATGAAGAAAGAGATTATGAGATACAAGAAATGGTAGATGATTCTAACCGGAAGAAAACACAAGATTTAGTATCTTTTTTGCGTGACAAGAAATTCGCCGGTGGAATCAGACCCACTGTTACAGTCCAATCAATTCTTTTATCTGAAAAATCTATTGATGTAATAGTCATACATAATGATCGCAATACTCCGTATTATTTGACGGAACAATATCAGGGAGTTTATGCAAATAACATATATGTTCGCATTATGGATACCAATACGCCGAAAAACTCTTCGGCTGACATTAATATTATTGAAACTCTTTGGAAGAAGCGTTTTGGAATAGATGCGACAGCACTTGAACGTGTCATTCTGTATTTGCAAAGTCCATCAGATTGGGTTGACTCGGCTGATGAATCCAGAAGGTATTATAAGTACGCACCGGAATTTGTAATAGAACGGGTCTCGGCTGCAGATGACAGGGACGGTTATGAGTTCTATCTGTTTGGGCAATATGATAGTCGTCCTCACTGGTATGATATCAATCTCTATTATCATCAAACATTATTAGATTCTTTGGGAGGAGCAGCATTAGATGGAGGCCGATATTTCACGGCTACTCCTAAAATAGAAGGGCTATCTTTAGACGGAAATAGAATGGATTGGGATATTAGTTACAAGTATCTCATTAAAGAGTCAATAGAGTATATCGTTCATAAATTTTATATTACTGATGACATGGATGAGGAACAAACATCAAGGAGACGTTTCTTAGAGTGCATACTTATCTTTGAATCAGAGATTGAGAAGGTAAGATTTGATAAATTTGTGAAAGAAAATTATGCTAACTATAATGCTGATGATTTTGAAGGTATGCTTCCACATTTTCCTAATATAGAGGGATATGTAATGAGTGCTTTTAAAAAAGATTATTTAAATGCACTTATTTTGAAAAAAATGTTAGATGACTTTAGGGCCACTTTTTGATGAATTGATCCTTAATTATTTGATTATATTATGGCTTATATATGCAGAATATAGAAAACTGGGAGGTGCAACTATGTATTTGTCTTCATTACGAATAAAAAATTTTCGATGTTTTAATGATGATGAGCACATCATTAATTTTAATCCAGGTTTAACTGTTTTGGTAGGAGAAAATGACTCAGGTAAATCGGCTATAATGGACGCTATCAGAATTGTACTTGGAACAACAGATTTCGGCTGGATTCGTATAGAAACAAATGACTTTTTTAATGAGGACATCTCTCGAGAAATTAGTATTAGTTGTAAATTCACTAGTTTGACCCCAGATGAGCAAGCCTACTTCTTGGAATGCTTGACATATGAAAAGAAAGGAGCAGTAAATACGCCTTGTTTGTATTTGCACTGGAAATGTAAATATTTATTATCATTTAAACCACCCAGGCCAGTTTCTTCATTTTCTACAGGTAAGGATGGTAATGGCCCTGCCCCATCCTCGGAAGCTCGTGAGCTGCTACGTATTACATATTTAAGAGCCCTGCGTGATGCTTATAGTGATATGCAAGCCGGAAGGCATTCACGTTTATCTCAGATTGTCCAAAACATACCGGGTTTAAATCAAGGAAAAAGTGAGTTTCAAGACGGAATGGATATACATGAATTGTCATTGGTAGGTATTACAAACTTATCAAACAATTTGTTGGCAGCTCATCCCTCTCTTAAGTCAATAAATGATGATATGACAGAAATATTAGGTAAGCAAATGCTCCTAAAAAAAGATATCATCAAAACAAGATTTGAGGTGGCAGGTTCCAATAGCAATGATCTTCAAAAGACATTGGCTCTTTTAGAAAAACTTGACTTGGCGGTCGATAAAAATGCAAGTGCTATGCAAGGTAAAGTTGGATTGGGCACGAGTAATATTATGAGTATGGCATGTGAACTACTTTTACATAAAGAAGCTGAAACGGAAAAGAAATCATCGTTCCTACTTATTGAGGAGCCGGAAGCTCATGTGCATGCCCAGCGGCAACTAAAGTTAATTCAGTCTCTTGAAAATGAAGCAGAAAGCAAGCAACAACAGATAATTATTACAACACATTCACCATTGTTAGCTTCTGTGGTAAAAATAGATAATATTGTAATGGTAAAAGAAGGGCAAGTGCTTCCATTGGCAAAAGGTCATACAATGTTGGATGATGATGATTATAGGTATTTGGAAAAGTATTTGGATGCTACAAAAGCCAACTTGTTTTTTGCACGAAGTGTAATTATTGTAGAAGGGCCTGGAGAAGCTCTGTTACTTCCCACCATAGCCAAATTATTAGGATGTAGCTTTACGGATTTCGGAACTTCATTAGTTGATGTTAGAAGTACAGGTCTGCGTCGCTATGCAAGAATATTCCAACGTTCCAATATTGATGATACTTGGGGCATTAAAGTTGCCTGTGTTACTGATAGAGATGTTATGCCGAACTGTGCTCCTGGTATTTGTATTGACGAAAAGTATACGCTAGATCCGTCAACATGGCCGAAAAAGGAAGACCGTAATTGGAGAGCAGAAGCGGATTTTACGTTGGAAGAAGCGACCTCTCATCTTAAGAATATAAAGCAAAAAGCAGATGGACAACAGGTTGTAACATACATTGCAGATCACTGGACTTTGGAGTATGACTTGGCTTTTGCAGGCTTAAGTCATAGTAAAATGCAAGAGGCTTTAATTAGGGCATTAGTTAAAGTAAGCTACGCTAAGCAAAATTGGGATAAAAAAACAGATGATATTAAGACAGCAATCAAAGCATTACCTACGTTAGAGGATAGGTCCTCTTATTTCTATAAATATTTTGCGAAGAAGACCGCATCTAAAGCGGATTTTGCACAACAGTTTGCATTTGAACTTGAAGATGCTTTCACAGGAAATGTAAGTGAGTTAAAATCTATGTTGCCAAGTTATCTAGTGGATGCAATAGAATACGTTGCAGGGGAATAAATCATGGGAATTGAAAGGTTGGAGCAAATCAAAATTACTGATGACGATATTACTTGGGTTGAGTCCATTATGGGATTTCGCTTTAATAATGATAGAGTCAACATAATTAAAAACTTAGAATCAATAGATGTCCAGGCGTTTCCGGGAAGCGGAAAAACGACCACGCTCATTGCAAAATTAGCAATTTTAGCAAGAAAATGGCCATACAATAATTCAGGTATATGTGTTCTGTCACATACAAATGTTGCGCGTGAAGAAATTGAAGAGCGATTAGGAAATACAGATATTGGAAGAAAGCTTTTGGCGTACCCGCACTTTATTGGGACGCTTCATTCCTTTTTTGATACATTTGTTGCATTGCCTTGGATTCGATCAAAAGGCTTTTGCATGAATATGATTGACTCAGATGTTGTAAGAAAATCTCGCTGGTATATGCTCCCTCGTGGCACAAGAGTGTATTTAGAGAAGAACTATAGAGACTCACAAATTTGTAGCTACAATGGGAATATAGGACGTATAGACTGGGACAAACAGGGTGAAACACGTCAGAAAATTTTAGAAGCAATACAGAAGTCTCAAAGTGATGGAAACTTTACATTTGATGAGATGTTGCTATATGCAAAGCAAGCGTTTGATGAATGTGATTCTCTACCTGTTGGACTGCAGCAGCGATTTCCGATAATTTTTATTGACGAAGCACAAGATACTAATTCATTTCAATGGGAGCTAATTCATAAGGCATTTCCGGAAGCAAGCGGCATGACGATTCGACAGGGATTTGGTGATAGCAACCAAGCAATTTATAATTATGTTAATGAGATCGTTGAACAACCTGCGTTCCCACGTCCATCACCACTGTTGTTGAGTGAGAGTAAAAGATTTGATAATAGAATAGCACATTTAGCAAATACTGTAGCTATTTCTGCGGAACAAATGAAAGGTACAGAAAATGATTTTTCCGGGAAACAAAGTAGCCATACACTTTATTTATTCTCAAAAGATAAGGTTGGACAAGTCATTGAGGAGTTTGCACAACTTTTGTTAGATACTTTTTCTGATGAAGAATTGTTGAAAAATAAGAAACGTGGATGCCATGTTATTGGAATGGTTCATGTGAAGAAAGACGAAACTACAGAAAAACAATTTCCCAAAGGCATATATGACTATTGGCCGAATTATGAAGCTAGAAGAGCAAGCAAAAGTATAAATCCAAATAGCCTTATAGAATATTTTAGAATGGGACGCTTTGAATTTGAAAAAAACAATGAATTATGCGCCCAAATAGAATGGATTGCAAAAGGTATCCGAAGACTTATCAACAAGGCAAAAGGTCAAAATTTAATAGCAGCAACCAATAATCCTTTTTTATCAATTATAAAACAATTTCCTGAAGAAAAACAGTTGGAGATACGAAAGGATTTTTATGTATTGTCTTCTGCTGATATTTCGAAAGAGGAAGAGTGGCAAAGTATAGTTAGCATTTTGAAAGATATTTTAAAAGGACTTGATTTGACAATAAGTGAAAAAGTTAAGGAATTTATAGCATGGACAAATGAAGACTATTTCAGTTGTACTACCCAAGAAGCAATACCACAAGTGATACCAAATCATTATGTTTTTGAGGATAAAATAAGTCAACGTTGCGTTGACTTGGAGTTCGGCAGTATTCATTCAGTAAAAGGAAGAACACATTTGGCTACTTTGGTATTAGAAACCTATTCAAAAGCTCACAACATGAAAGCTATACTTAAATATCTATGCAATAAGCCACCCAAATCTGTGGGGTCAAATCATAGTCGCTTAAAGTGCCAGTATGTAGCTATGACGCGTGCGAAAGCTTTATTATGTCTTGCAATGCCAATAGAGTTTGTTGATGATAAGACACAAAAATCATTGCAAGATACAGGTTGGACGATAAAAGTTGTAGACTAAAGCTGTAAAAATAAAGCTCTTGAGGGTTTTATTAGAACAATTCAGGCGAATATGAAAGTAATGGCGTATCGGGCTGTTGGTGAGGTGAAAATATGGATTCAGAGAAGTGGTTATGGCCTTCAGAAAATATGGATTTTGAAAAAGTAGATAATGCTGAGTATCAAGTTGAAGTAAAATGGAGTAAGAAACCATTTTGGGATTATAAAAATCTATCGTATCAATTCTATAATTGCGGCTTTCAGGTCTTTAATAACGTTATTGAAAGTGGTCACGATAATGTTAAGTCTGATATGTGGTTTCTAACTGGAATTTTTATGATCAGGCAAAGTATGGAGTTGGGACTAAAGGCGCTATTATGCAGAACATGTACAAAGAAATCTGAAATGCAATCTGCTTTTGAAAAATGTTGCCATAATTTATCTGCACTTTGGGCAGAGTATTATTCTTATAATAAAGAGAATTATTTAACACAAGAAGAAAAGCAATGGTTGGAAGAATACTTCATTTCTCTAGAATTAGTAGATGCACAATCAGATATGTTTCGTTTTCCATTTGAGGACGATTTTCTTTCTAAATACAGGAATAAGTTTATTGATAATGTAGATGTAGCAAATAATTTACTCCAGGCATTTGCCCTTATTAAAAAGTGTATAGAATGTGGTATAGTAAGTCCGGATGATAGTTTTGATAATAATCTTAAGCCAGAGTTCTTTATTATGGCGTCACATGGAATCGGCAATTGTTATTTGTGGCAGAGTTTGACCGATGAAGGATTTCATGTGAAGATAACAGGTTATATTGCGGTTTCAGATTTCATTTTTAAAAATAAAGAGCTACATAATGAAGAGAAGCTATATCCATTGATGTTTACGTTAAGAAATGCATTAGAACTGTGCTTGAAGAGACTTTTTTACAGCAGGGTTGAAAAAGGTGTATCAAAGCATGATTTTTTTTCAAAAAGGAAGAGTCACCTAATAAAAAAAGATCTGTGGAAGAATGTAAAACCGGTTATTTTATATTATGCTAATGAACAGGGACAAGATACGGATATAATCGATATTGTAGAAAAGCAGTTAGATGTAATTAGTAGAATTGATAAAAATGGAGATAACTTTAGGTACCCAACATCCTATAGCTTGGAATATAGAATTAATAATAGACTGTTTGACTTGAAGAATATATACGAATTTATGCGGGCATTGTTAAATTTTTTTGAGGGCTGTGATTCAATGTTAGATGCTATAGCGGATTATGAATCAGAAATGCATTCTTATTACAGTGGCTATTATTAAAAACATTTTGTCGGTTAAAACGTTGATAGGAGATTATCGAATGGGTAAAATAGCTACTCCACAAATTATTACAGAGCAGATTATGGAGCTGTGTCAATCTATATCTGAATATCAACCTATATATGTTCCAGTAAAAGCAAGTTCAAATAGTCGTTTTAATGAGTGCTTTCCGAACGTCGCTGAATATGTTAAAGAATATGGTGGTCAAAGCGTATTCGGTAGATGCATTTGGCAAAGAGCAAACGTTTTAATCGAAGCAGAAGCACATGCTGTGTGGAAGTCTCCAAATGGTAATTTAATAGACATTACTCCTCACATCAATGATGAAAAGTCGATCTTGTTTTTAATCGAACCCCAGATGGTGTATGGAGGTAATATAATACCCAGTATCCGAAAAGAATTGACTTCATCCCCGTTAGTGGCAGAATTTATTTCTCTCTTTAATGAACGTGACCAAATAGCTGCAGAGTCCAATGGTAATACATACACATTAACAACCACGATGTTTAAAAGAATGTATGAAATAGAGGTGTTATTGAATCAGAAGGTTGGTCGTAATGATCCATGTCCATGCCAATCTGGAATTAAGTATAAAAAATGCTGTGGTCAGTATAAAGCATAAAGAAGTGATTGTTCACATGGACAATAGTTATGTATTATGAAGATGCAAATAATATAGTGCTTAATATTGATTTAGAAAAAATACTACTCCAGAAAGGAGGGGATGAAAAATGGTATTGTCAGAAAAACTGAAGAGTCTCATACAGAGTATTGCTACAACGCCAGAGTTCTGGAAAATCAATTATTACTTACGGTCAATGAAAAAAGCGCCCCACGGCGGTGTTTTTAGTATTAGATATCCTAATACATTTCTAAAATATTACTCGGTACCTACATATCTGTTTTTTACACCTAATGCCGAAATCCCGGCTCCTGTGTTGGATGCAGCTGATAAATTTCGTGTGATGATTAATGCTGCAGATGTTGATGCTGAAGAATTATTGCGGTATTGTCTAAGTATTGACCCTGATGATCTAGGGAATCCTCATAATGGGAGTCGGATGTATATAGCCACTTGCGGTAAGATAATAACTTATGCCGGTCGCAACAAGATGGAGCATATGGTCGCTGCTTCTAACGCCATCGAAGGGAAAATAAGCTATTTGGGCAACTTCCATATTGATGAGGAACGCCTTGTTTTTCTCTTTATTTTCACGCTTATGGAAAGCTTTGCTCACAGGATTCATGATATAGATGAGATCGTAAATTATGAAAAACTGATATTGCCTATTGATAAATATGGCCTGAGTGATGTGACAGATGCGGAATTTGAACGGCAAGGGTTCAGGGTGAATGATAAATACTATCTTTACAATATTTTCCTTGATACATCGATAGGGGGTCCTGTATCCGATGTGCCTAAAACTATTGAGATAATTCAGAGAATAAAGCCACCTGTGCAGATACTTACACGGTGCGACGAAAATCTCGCAGTACCCTATTCACGAATGGTTAGCACGGCTACAGTGGATTTTCAAAAATGGCGTGGCATTACACTAAACTTCGATAATATCACTGAGCAGATGAAGAGCGGCAAAGAAACTATAGTACATTTCGATCCTCAAACGCTACATAAAATCTTTGTTTACATCAAGCGCGGAGCTGATGAAACTGGGGCAGAGTTCTACCATGTGAATGTCGAACAACTCTGGAATCCTGATATATTTGTAGACGCTGAGCAAGTAATCATGACTAATTATATTCACGGGACATACTATCCGGCGAGTGAGACATTTGAGCATATAGACTTTTCTGTAAACCAGTACGGCAGAGAAATCTTTGAAGCTAAATATCGCGATGCAGAAAAGTTGACCGGTGTTTCCATCGGAGTATACGGAAATATGCATTACAAGATATGGTGCGCCAGGGGCAGCAATCTCGTACCTACGGTGTGGGCTGACCTTGTATGCGCATCACTTGATGTGCCATTCCGAAATATTTTCATGGAGACAATTGGCGGTACTTATACAGAGGATTTAATTTAAACATTTTTATACGCGAAGGTTGTATTTTTTTATGTATGCATTAATTATTCTATTGCCTACGCCAAGGAAAAAATGCGCCTTTCTAAAATCGGATTCACAGCATCTACACACGTTGAGACGGTAGTATTGATGTCAAGGGTGGATAAGTGAGTGTATGAAAAGTCCAGTAAACAAGGGCTTTTCGAGGATTAAGAGTAAAAATCGGATGTGTGAAAATCGCAAAAATATCGCTTCATGGAAACAAGTCAAAAGGCATGATTTTGAACGTGACAGAGCGATTTAGATGTCGGCACTTGGCGAGTGGTCAGGTTAGATGTCAGCGGTTCGTGTGTGGTCGATTGGGATGTTTTTTGATTTTTCCGAGGTTGTGTGGTCAGGTTGGATGTAGACAAAAGAATAGATTGTATTAAAACGGTAATATTCATTTGTTTTATGACAAAGTACGAAAACCTGAAATGTGAATGAGAGCGGCCTCTACTCATGAAAATAACTTATAGGAGAAAATAATATGGATATAAAATCATTTGATCCATCCACTATAATTTCAACAGTATTTCCCCAGATTCCTGAAGAACCGCCGCTAACCAAGGAACAACTCTGCACAAATTTGACTAATATAATCGAGCCCAATATTGCAAACGGAGATTTGGATGCAGAGATGTTTGTCTCTAATTATGTATACATATCCCAATTGGTAATTGCGGATTTGTGCGAAATAAATGGAAGGCTTGTTGAAATACGAAATCTTGATAGAACAGTTCCACCTAACGAGGATTATACTCATCGCAAACTACGATATTTTTCAGAGCTGAATAAAAAAGCTCGTGATGAAATCATAGCCTTTCTAAGCCAAGGGCTACTTGAGTTTCTCTTGGAAAACAAGACAATAAATTTTGTTGCACGCCAAAATGACCAATTATTAAAATTAAGATTACAGGGATGTTATGAATATGGCTTTTTCAAAAAGTATTATGATTACAACTACGATTTTTCAACAGAAGCTAAAGTCCGATTTATCCCAGGTGTGACCGTTAGTAATCTTTTAGAAAGCATTGAAAAATACATTAAATTAAAAATTCAAAACTTTTCCGAATATCAGGCTGAATTATCTCGAATGGTAAATGAAAATGATGTACTATCTTACTTGTGTAGTCGCATTGAAGTTCATAATGTTATGAACAGGCGTTTAGAAGTCTTTGATACAATGAAAACTTTATATGCTGATCATAAATGGCAGTCCTTTATATCTCTTGCAGTGCTACAGATTGAAGGCCTATTTTACGATTGTTGTAAAGTTCTAAATAGTAATACACTTAGTGGAACTGCTGGAACTTTGGTTGAAAAAGTGGACAAGTCTTTCAAAGATAATCATATTATAATGCTTTCTGTTTATCCGTATTATATGTTTGATATACCAGTATTAAGAAATGAAATTGCCCATACAGGACTTACTGATCGACCAAACTTGGAACATTTGGCGAATGAACTTATCCTTGATTTAAATACGATGATTTCATGGATTTATCAGCTCTCACATGAAAAATATACAATAATATCAATGATTTCAGATGCAGTTGACAGAATAAACTCGGCTGCCCAAGAAAATTCACCCACTGTGTTATTAGGAGAAATGCTCTCTTGCATGGGGATAGCAAACTTTGATTATCTTAATTTTTTAAAGAACCCTGCACTCTTTTATGACGAAATAAAATATATGAAAACTCCAGAAGGATATTGGGAGCAGATTGCTCAAAAAATAAATAACATAATAAAGACAAAAGAGTTCTGGGAAGAGATAGAAAGCCATATTGATGCTACAGAGGTATTCGACCCTCAAAAACCATTTAATATGGTTGTATTAGCAGACAAACTAAAAAACACTTTTATTTCAATTTTAGATAAAGATAGTCCTGAAAAAATAGCTTGCCAGAAAGTAGCTTCAAAGATACAACAATGCAAAATTAATACTTAACTAATTTTCTTTTTCCCATATAATTTTGATCCAGCAAAGTGAAACAAGGCACCCTACGTTCATTTTCGTAGAGTGCCTTGCTTGTTTTTTACCATTATTCTTCCACATCTACCGTCACACCGGATTTGAATTCCACGGTGAATTTGTTCTCATAGACGGTGACCTTTTCAATCAGCCGCCGGACAAGCGGCTCGTCGTATTCCGTAATGGCGGTGGGCTGTTTCCGCAGAAAGTCGCCCATATCGGTGATGCGTTTTTTAAATTCATCACGGCCGACGTTATCGAGCTGTACTTTCTGTTTTTCCTCGCGCAGGCGGTAAATCTCGTCGGCGACATCCTCGTAATCGGCCTTGGAGCTGGCGAGCTTCAAAAGCTCGGTTTGGAGTTCCTCGAGCCGCTTGTCGATAGTGGCCAGTGTCTGGTCGTTCTCATGGATTATGGCCGTCTCGATATTATTCTGAAGGGTGACCAGGAATGCGTTCTTGTCGCACAAAGCTTGGTTGATAGCGGTAACCAGAATCTGCTCAATTTGGCTTTCCGGAACCGTGCGAGCATCGCAGAACAAGCCGGTGTTTTCCAAGCGGCTGACGCACCGCCATACTACAGATTTCTTGCCACGGTTGTTCCAGTGAACCCGTCGGAACACCTCGCCGCAGTTGCCGCAGATAATCATCTGAGCGAAGCAGTGGTTGCTGCTGAAGGTTCTGTTTTTCCCATTTGGGCTCGTGTGAACGATTCGACGTCGGATAAGTTCCTCCTGTACCTGCATGAAAATTTCACGCGGGATGATTGCCTCATGGCTGTTTTCCACATAGTATTGCGGGACAAGTCCGTTATTTTTAACTCGCTTTTTCGTGAGGAAGTCAACTGTGTAGGTTTTCTGCAGAAGGGCATCCCCGATGTATTTCTCATTCCGCAAAATCTGGTTCACGTTGCTGGTATGCCATTTTCCTTTACCGGCTCCGTTCAGAATACCGTCCGCTTCCAGACCACGGGCAATTTTGAGCATGCTGGCTCCCTCAAGATATTCCCGGTAAATGCGTTTTACGATCTCAGCTTCTTCCGGCACTATTACAAGATGCTTATTCTCATCCTTTGTATACCCGAGAAACCGAGCACAGTTTATCTGAATTTCGCCCTGCTGGTAGCGGTATTGCAGGCCCAGCTTGACGTTTTGGCTCAAAGACTGGCTCTCTTGCTGGGCAAGCGATGCCATGATGGTGAGCATAACCTCGCCCTTGGAATCCATAGAGTTGATATTTTCCTTTTCAAAAAATACTGGAATATTCTTGTCCTTGAGCTGTCGGATATATTTGAGACAGTCCAGCGTGTTTCGGGCAAACCGGCTGATGGACTTGGTAATAACCATGTCGATATTGCCCGCCATGCACTCGTCAATCATGCGGTTGAATTCCTCGCGCTTTTGGGTGTTGGTTCCTGAGATGCCGTCATCCGCATAGATGCCAGCTAATTCCCAGTCTGGGTGACCATTAATGTAAGCGGTGTAGTGTTCAATCTGTGCGTCATAACTGGTCGCCTGCTCGTCGCTGTCTGTGGAAACGCGGCAGTAGGCAGCAACGCGGAGCTTCGGTTTTTCTTCGTCCTTGCTCTTTCGGGTATGCTTCCTTGCCGGAATTACGGTTACGTTCTTACTGACCTCCATCTACATTCACCTCCGTTTCTATTAGGCTGTAAGCGTATTCCGCCTGCTGAAATGGGTCGTCAGACTGATCTGTGCCTTCGCTGATGCGGAAGGCGGTGGGATAGACGACCTCTTTTTTTACTTTTGGTTCTCGGACTCGGCCGAGTTTTTCTGCCCGTCTGATACGCTCTGCTTCAGCAGCCGTAAATGTGTCCAGGTCGATAATCGCCGGGTAATATTCGTCACCGAGATAGCGCTTATTCTGGAGCATCCTGCTGATGCCCGCGTGAAATGCTATAATTTCAGCTTTTTTTGCTGCTGCTGCCAAAGAATCGCCGGTCAGATAGGACTGAAACAGGTTTTTTACCTGCTCGGCGGCTTGTTCATCAATCACGGCTTTTCCGTTTGTAATCCGGTAACCGTATGGAATGTGGCCCATTTATCTCACCAACCTTTCTTTCAGCGTAATACCGCATTTTAATTCGAACCCGATTTCTGTTCGGGAATACACAAGAATCCGCTCCACGAAACGAGTAAACAGTTCTCCGTCAAAGCCCTTCAGCATTGCCGCCTTTGTGGCGTATTGCAGGAGCTCGCTGACCTCATGCAGGTTTATATTGTCACTGTTTATGAAGCGGGATATGGATTCTTTCTGGCGCTGTATGCGCTCGGCTTCCTGCAGAAGTTCATTGTTCCCCTTATTGTAAACGGCAGGTTCAAGGTAGCCACGGGTCTGTAGTGTAACTAGCACCTTTCGCTGTTCCGCGTTTTCTTCGAGCTTTTTATCGAGGGCGTGTAGCTTTGTCACACTGTCTTCGGAGTTGATACCGCGAAGGCCCATTAACAAGGGCCTTAAAACGGTTTGATGACCGAATATGAGCTTGTTCATCATAGTAACAAACGCATATTTAAAATGAGACTCTGGAATATATTTCATGGAACATTTCTTGGTATCCGCTATATGATTGGTACAGCACCAGGCAATATTATGCCTACCGGTGGAGTGGATGCGACGTTTGAATTTGCCGCCGCACTGACCGCAGATGATTTTGCCTGAAAACGGATATCGGTTTTGGTACTTATCCTGATATTTTTCAACGCCTTTTTCTTTGCCGTGCTGTTCGATGATAGCCTGCGCGGCATCGAAATCCTCATGGCTGATAATCGCATCATGATGATTTTTAATCAGGAACTGGTCTTTTTCACCGTAATTGTAGTGGCGGTTGAAGTGCGTATCGGTGTAGGTCTTTTGAAAAATGGCATCGCCGGTGTATTTTTCATTACCGAGCATCCCGCGAATGGTTGTCGCCGTCCAGCGACCGCCTTTCTTGGATGGCACATCGAGGCGGTTCAGCTCATTTGCAATTTTGCCGGTACCATTGCCAGAAAGAATCTCAGAAAAGATAAAACGGACGATAGCTGCCTGTGTTTCATTCACGACCAGCTTTCCATCAGCAGTATCGTAGCCATAGGGCGGATAGGAAATCTTGAAGGTCCCATTTTGAAACCTACGCTTAACCGACCACTTGCTGTTTTCCGCAATAGAGACCGACTCACTTTCGGCCAGTCCACTCAGGATTGACAGCATGAGTTCACTTTCCATTGACCCGGTGTTGATATTTTCCTTCTCGAAGTAAATGAAAATGCCGAGGTCAAGCAGCTTTCTGACCAGCTCCAGACAGTCGGTCGTATTTCTTGCAAACCGGCTAATGGACTTTGTTACGAT
Source organism: Sinanaerobacter sp. ZZT-01 (assembly GCF_035621135.1). Classification (NCBI taxonomy): domain Bacteria; kingdom Bacillati; phylum Bacillota; class Clostridia; order Peptostreptococcales; family Anaerovoracaceae; genus Sinanaerobacter; species Sinanaerobacter sp. ZZT-01. The sequence continues at coordinate 475,204 of NZ_CP141728.1, read as the reverse complement.
GAAGTCAATTTTCTTATTCTCACAGTCGGCAATCATACGAAGCAGCTCCGGCCGCTTCTCCTTTTTCGTACCGGTGATGCCCTCGTCATAATAAAGGCCGGCAAAATCCCAGTCAGGATTTGATTTGATGTAGGATTCGTAGTGCTTTATCTGTGTGTCGAGACTGACCAGCTGATCGTCACTATCGGTGGACACACGGCAGTAAGCAGCAACCCGCAGTTTGGGACGCTCTGTAAAATCAGACGTATTTTCAGTGATTTTCGTTACTTTTTTCAACTTTTCACCTCCTTGTCAGTGTGACATATTACCTCTGAATTTCAGTAATATCAACGGTTTTCGGGCATAATCTGTGCCAGAGCTGGTGAGAAAGATTTGCGGTTTAATGTGGTTATCTTGTTGAATTCCGACAAGGAAATAAGTCCGTTTTGAAACATGAAAGAGAGTATCCGCTGTGCCCTTACATAATCTACTTCTCGCTGCAATTGCTCCTGCGGAACAGGTTTCTTTTCATAATTGATTTCTGGTATTACGCCAGTAATAGTGGCCATGTATTTTACCTCCAGTCTGAGAACCTCTGTCCTCACAACTCACTGGAAGATTTCAGGCTGTTTGGACGAAAAAAGAGCAAAAAAATAATGCCTACCAGAGAGAAAATCTCCAATAGGCATTACTGCAATGTGTATATGGTTACTCGCTATACTTGACAAAAGCACCGGTTCTTGGTACAAATGCTGTGCGGATAAGCTGCGACAGCGTGTCCGGCACATCCTCGTAGAGCATTTCTAGCGCATCAAAGTCGCCGCAGCGAACAAGGGCGCGTGCTTCGGATAAATCTTCCAGATGATTTTGCGGCAGGTTTTGCATCTGTATGAGCCTGCCTGCCCAGCGTCCTGTGCGATTGGCTCCATAAAACTGAAACATCCCACGGGCGCGGCTATCAGAGCAGACCGCTTTTTCCATCGCCTGATATTTTCGTACCGATGATTTGGCAAGTTGCTGACGGAGGGAGAGAACATCTGAGAGCTCCGGTGGTGCTGTTTTCAAAAGCTCAACCACGGCCTTTTTGCCGAGCGTTTCGGTCTCCATGCCGTTGTCAGCAAGCCACTGCTTCATTTGCTGAACCGAATTTGGGTTGTCTAGCTCGGTCAGCAATTTCAAGGCAGTGGTGAGCTCAGAACGGGAGCGACCGTCCATAGCAATGGCCTCCTGCACCAGTGTCATATCAAGAGTCACACCTCGGTCGTTTATCTCTTGGTCAAGGCGATATTCATCCCAGACGCTGTCCGACACCGCAAACTTGGCAAGCTTTTCTTGAATAGACATCTCCGCTTCAACATCGCGGGCGTTATATTTTTTGAACGCCGACCACTTGTCCGGCGCGTGGTACGGGTAATTTCGGGAGCGCTGACCGTTGGATTTCGTCGGAGCACAAGGCTGGCAGAAGTATTTAATGAGGTCTTTGCCCTCGGTGAGCTTCTGCTTATCCAGCTTGAGCACCGAACCGACACCTTCCAGCGAAAGTGGCAGTCCCATTGTAGCCGCCCATATCATCGAGCACTTCCATGAAACAGGTTCGAGATACTCGCCGGTCGACAGTCCAAGAAAGCGAGACAGGCAGACCCGCTCGAAGTTGGCGTTGAAGGCCCATTTGGTCACCGTTTCATCCGTGAGCGCATCTATCACTTCTGACGGTATTTTCTCGCCGCAGGCAAGGTCAACAACCTGAACAGAGCCACTATCTACAGAATAGCCGAACAGAAGAATCTCAAAGTCCAGCGCTTCAGCATAGCGGTACACTCCGCTCTTGGCGAGGTTGGCGCTGCTATAGGTTTCAATATCTATACTGAGTGTTTTCATAATCAACCGTCCTTTATTGAGAAGAGGGCGGCAAAGAATGTCTCTGCCGCCCTCATAGATACTGTTACTTGCTGATTTCCTTCATGCGCAGCTCATGGTATTCCTTATCACGGACGGCCTGTGCTTTTTCACGCTTCTCACGCTTGCGGTCATACACTGCGCTCTGAATCGCATTAATCAGGAATACAATGCTGAAACAGAGCCAGATAGCAATAAGGACGGTCAACAAGATGGTTTGTAAGGTTGTCATAGCTTTTCACCCTTCCTTTCTCAGTTCAGAAAATCGTCGTCATCGTCGGTTGCGAAATCGGACTCAGCACTGGTCTTGCCGCCGAGAGGCTCGCCGTCGCGTACCTTCTGCAGGTTGTTCAAACCACATGCGATTCCCTTGTTTCCATTGCTATTGAAGGCATAAAAACTGATGCTTGCCCTGCCGTACACGCCGGAGTAAACCTCGGAGCGGGTAAGAATGGGATTGCGGTCAGCATCGACAATACCGGGAGCAGTGGCAGAGTTCGCGTTGATGAAGTAAGCGTTGGCATAAGCGGGATCGTCAGGTCGCTCAGAATCTCCGTCCCTGAGAGGGATTTTGAGTGCTGCCAGCGGTGGCACAGACTTGCCGTTGCCTTTGAGCTTAGACTCGCCGTCGTGGTAGGCTGCTTCAATAGCGGACCTGATCTTGGCGACGGCCTTTGTATCAGACTTGGGAACGATAAGACTGACAGAAAACTTTGGCGTACCTCCATTGATACTCTTGGCCTCCCAGACGTTTGCATAGCTCCAGCGGGTGTCAGGGCCGGTGATAACCTTCATCGGGTTGTTTACTTTGTTGGTGTTGTTATTCATAATCGTTTTCCTCCATAAAATCATTTTTAGCTGTGTTCATGGCCGGGCGCTTATCGCTCTCCGGCACGAGCGTGGGTTTACCTTGCGGCTTTTCAATGTAGGCCGCGAGAAGTTCATCAAAGCGGGATTTTCCGAGCAGCTTCTGCATGGCAGTGACGCCCAGCACCTTGTGTTCATAGGGATCAAAGCCTGCGTCGGTGACTGTACCAGCGACCGCTGCTTCGTTTGTGTATCTGCGGTTGGAGCGACCTTCGACCAGCTTATAGCCGGTCCAGTCTTTGCCGCTGATTGCCTGCTGCAATGCGTATTCCTTGATGTCCGCCGCCCAAGCGACAAGGTCATCGACCTTTGAGAGGATACCTTCAATGTCCTCATCTGTAAGCAGCGGCGGCAGTTTGAAGTCATAACGGGCAAGCTCCATATTTGCGTCGGCTCTGGCACGGCAGTCGTGCTTTGCCTTACAGAAGCCGCACCATTCGCCGCAGAGGAAGTTTCCATCACCAGCGAAAGCAAGGTCGGCTGTTGGTTTTAGTACCTCGTCTGCCCAGCGGTAAAGCTCATCTTTCGAGAGCTCGTATGTGCTGACGTTATCGCGGCGTGGCTGATAAATGGTCATGCTAACGGTATCAATGTCGTAGATCCGGTCGAACAATTCCAGAGCGCCGAGGGCGTAACACTGCATTTGCGGGTTTTCCGTTGCATCGACCATAATTCCCCGACCGTGCTTGTAGTCGATGATTTTCAAGGTGCCGTCTGCAATGATAAGGCAATCTGCGGTACCGAAGCCGGACGCTACCCAGCGGGAGAAGTCTACACGCTGCTCGATCATAACAACAGGATCGGAGCAGGTTTGCTTAGCAACTTCCACCTGTTCGAGAACATAGGTGGCATAGCCGGTGGCGCAGTCAGTCATTTCCTCATTGAACCAGGTGAGGTTTTCAGTTGGGTCTTCAGCCTCCATACCCAGCGCCCGGCGAAGCTTATACTCACAGAGCGTATGGGCGTCGGTGCCTTCGGCGGCGTAATCGCTGCCTTTGTCATCGTAACTCTCACAGAGCCGTGCCGATGGCGGGCAACGGAGCCAGCGTTCGGAGCTAGATGCGGAGAGTAAGGCATGTCCTTTAGGTGGCATCGGTCAGTCCCTCCACATCGGCAAGCAGTGCTTTGTAGTTAGCTGGGTCGATACCAGACAGCTTGTCGGCACCGTACTTCTGGAGCAGCGAGCGAATCTGAGCGGTGAAACCGGCACGGGACTTGTTCGCAAGAACTGCTCTGACCGCTTCCAGCGTAAGTACAAGCTCGGCGGGAATTGTTTCTTCAGGTACAGTTTCGTCGCCGCTGAACTGTTTTGCCAGCCAATTGGCGGCTTCGTTAATAACGGCAGCGGCACTGCGCAGGTCCTCGATGGTTGCGGCCATTTCGCTCATTTTGCTCATCTGTTTTTCCTCCTTCCGTAGATTGACTCTGTGTGGACAGCAAGGTCAGTTTTCTTGCCAGTCGCATGGACACGACGCTGATTGCGGTGAGAACATCGACGAGTTCTTCGTCCGCAGTGCAGCTGTGGGATTTTGTTTGGGCCTGATACATTCGTTTCACCTCCGTTCTGAAAGCCGGATGTGTATCGCTTTCACAACTCACTGGAACGAAAAGGCCCATTTGGACGAAAAGCAGAAAAACTTTTATGAAAAAATCTCCGACCACCGTATTAGGGCGGCCGGAGATCATGCCTAATTAGATGATGTCGCCGTACTCCTCACGGAGCAGAGTTTTAACTTTTTCGAGACGCGACCTGAAGGTGCTGCGGGGCATTCCAAGAATGTCTGCAATGTCACGGTCCGAGATACCCTCCATGCGAAGCTCACCTATGCGACGGGCTTCTGGAAAGAGCTCGTCCAGCCGCTTGAACAGCTTGTCCAGCATAATTTTGTCTGTTACGATTGATTCAATATCCGCGCTGGGGTCCTCACGCTTGTCCCCCATGAGCTCCTGCTCGTATTCAAGCGACCATACGTTTCCGGGAGCATGATACGGACATTCAAGGCAACAGCCGTCGCAGCGCCACAGCTTGCTTTTCGGGCACATGCACTGACCGCGTTTCTGTGCTTCCTTCTGAGTACGCCAGATGGGACGGTAATATTCATAGTAGAATTCCTTAGCCACCGGGACGAACTGGTGGGTACTGGGGATGTAGACCTTGTACTCACGGTGTGGGTTCTGATTTGCTTGGTTTGACATAAAAATTCCTCCGTTTGTCGTTTTCTCGAAACGGAGGAATCTGCAGAGCTGACCGGAAACTAGGCGTAATAGCCCGACCGCAGTCCTTACGGATAACTCCGTTTCGGATTGCAGCTTTCTGTTCAGTAGTCAGCTGTTCGTTATTTTGTTGTTCGCCCCGTTGCACTGAACCATCCGGGATCAGCGGATGTACTTCGAGGCGATTTCGGATAACAGATCGTGCTTTCCTTTCCTTGCAAAGTGGATTTATGACTTTTTACAAACAATTACGACTTGTTAGATTGAATTTTGGCTGGAATTGTGATATAATGGAAAAGTCAAAATCCACATTTAGGCTTAGATAAGCAATGCCCTGCCATCTGTAATAAGAATAGCAGGGCGCAAAGGGACTAAAAATCGGTTTTCCAAGGGACTAAAGGGACTAATCAAGGGACTTTCACGGAGGTGATTACAATCAACTTCTCCCAGTATTGCAAAAACATATATCCTTACTGTCAGCAGATATCCAGTCAAGGTTTGTTTGTGAGCAAGTTGTTTATAACCGGTGGGAGTTCGTATTTCTCTGCATCGATCACTACTGACAAGGAATATCAAAAGAAACTTTACAATGGCTCGAAGCCACTAACACAGAATCTAAAGGATTCTTTCCCTGCAAATATTCAGTTGGACGCGTTGGTTGGTCTGTTTGAAAAGCATTTGAAGGATGATCGGGTTCGCCAAGCGATGACAGCATTTGCAATACCGGTTTCGCTCGAACCAGCGAGGGGCACCTTTTCTGTAGCTCTTGCACTTCAGTTCTGTTGCTTTATAAAAAATGAAGATAGCGATGTAGACGATATAGTGGCAATGGAATATCAAAAGCTTCTCAATGAGCCTGTCGATGAAAAGCCTCAGTCTTTAGCTCCGTTATATCCGGGTGATAGTGCCTATGTTCTTGAATTTTTACCGGCGAGGATATATTCAAAGAAGTGTTATGATCGGTTTGATCACACATGGGTAATCCGCAACACTGGTAGTCAGACATGGCGAGATCGGAAATTTGTTTTTGTTAACCATGCCGTTGTAAGACCAAGAACTGATACAAACTGTATCGATATACCAGATGTGGCTCCGGGCAAAGAGTTAAAAATAACCACGAGCTTTGACACCCGTGGTTTTGAAGGACATTATGAATGCTTTTGGGAGATGCAGGACAGTGAAGGCAACGATTGTTTTCCAAATAATAAAAGATTATTCAATGTCACTATAGATACCGAGTTTGAGGTTATATAAATGGAGGTTAATAATGTGAGCGACAACAACATTGAAAAATGGTCTACTTTGAAAGAAGTGCAAGATTATCTCGGCGTAGGCCGCGAGACCATTCTGCAATGGATTGCCAAGAGAAATATGCCAGCATATAAGGTCGGGCGACTGTGGAAATTCAAGCTGTCCGAAGTTGATGACTGGATTCGTTCCGGTGGTGCTGCAGATAATTCCGACTTAACGGACACTGATTAAGTCCGATTTATCGTACACGCGACAGAGTAGAATTATAATGGGTTGATGTCAGAAAATGTATCTGAAGACCCGGAAATGAGGAGAAAACAATGGCTAAAGCAAAAAAAGAAGCAAAAGAACAGCCTGTTGAGCAGGTGCTTTGGGCTGCTGCGGACAAGCTGCGTAAAAATATGGATGCTGCGGAATATAAGCATATTGTTCTTGGACTTATATTTCTTAAATATATTTCGGACAACTTTTATGAGTTGTACCACAAACTGGAGGCAGGCGAAGGCGACTATGCCGGAGCTGACCCGGACGATCCATATGAGTACCGGGCAGAGAGTGTCTTCTATGTGCCGCCGCAGGCTCGGTGGGACTACCTGTGCGGAAGAGCAAAACTCGCCACCATCGGCAAAGATGTGGACGACGCGATGGATGCAATTGAAAAGGACAACCCTTCACTGAAGGGCGTTTTGCCAAAAGAATATGCCAAGGAGAAACTTGACAAGCAATCTCTTGGCGGGCTGATTGATATTATCAGCACCATCGCTCTCGGGGACAGTGTGTCTCGATCCGACGATGTATTGGGCAGGGTTTACGAATATTTTCTCGGTCAGTTTGCTCTTGCAGAAGGCAAGAAGGGCGGACAATTCTATACACCACGCTGCGTTGTTCAGTTACTTGTGGAAATGCTTGAACCATATGAAGGTCGCGTTCTGGACCCATGCTGCGGTTCCGGAGGTATGTTTGTTCAGAGTGAAAAGTTCATTGAGGCGCATGCCGATCACTATAATGGGAAAGCAAAAGAAATTGATAAGTTATTTGATAAAGTCGTATCAGTTTATGGGCAAGAAAGCAATCAGACCACTTGGCGCCTATGCAAGATGAACCTGGCGTTGCGAGGAATCGACAGCTCCAACGTGAAGTGGAACAATGAAGGTTCTTTCCTTAACGATGCACATCCGGACCTGAAAGCTGACTTTGTTATCGCTAACCCACCGTTTAATGACAGTGATTGGTCTGGCGACCTACTTCGCACGGATGGCCGCTGGCAATATAGCCGCGAAACACCCCCACCTGCGGGCAATGCAAACTATGCATGGATACAGCACTTTATATATCACCTAACCCCAAAAGGCTCTGCAGGATTTGTGCTGGCGAAAGGTTCGCTATCTACAAAAACCAATGGCGAAGATAAAATCCGTAAAGCTTTGATTGACGCAGGACTTGTAGATTGCATCGTTAATCTACCTACGAAATTGTTTTTAAATACACAAATCCCTGCTTGCTTATGGTTCCTTTCTCGTGCCAAGGAAAGCGACCCCAAGCATCCTCGCCACAACAAGATTCTGTTCATCGACGCCCGAAACATGGGCAAGTTGATAAGCCGTAAGACCAGAGAACTCACAAACGGCTCTGAAAATCCAGATGAGAACGATATCGGAATGATTGCCGCTACTTATCATGCTTGGAAGGCTGGAGTAGGGTACGAAGATGTTCCGGGCTTCTGCAAGTCTGCACTTGTTTCGGATGTGGTTACCTCAGATTATGTTCTCACACCGGGACGTTACATCGGCTTGCCGGATGACGAGGATGACTTTGACTTTACTGAACGTGTCCAAACATTGACTACAGAATTGAAAACACAGATGGCCGAGGGAATTGCTCTTGATGAGCGGATTCGCACTAATCTTTCTAAAGTGGGGGTAAATGCGAATGAGTGAATGGACTGATTACAGGCTCTCAGAGTTCATGGACTTTAATCCAACGACTCCTTTGAGGAAAAATACCGAGTGCAAGAAGGTTGCTATGGAAAATCTCGGGATTAACAGTAGAAAGGTATTAGGTTGGGAAATCGCCAGATTTAATGGTGGCGCAAAGTTTATGAACGGAGACACGCTGGTGGCAAGGATAACTCCATGCCTTGAAAACGGGAAGATAGGCTTTGTTGATTTTCTTGACGATGGTGAAGTAGCCTTTGGCTCGACAGAATTTATAGTTCTTCGTAAGAAAGCTGGAATCTCAACTCAACAGTTTGTTTATTACTTCGCCTATTGGAACGAGTTCAGAGATTTAGCAGTACAGCTTATGACAGGTACTTCTGGGCGTCAGCGTGTAGAAACCGATGTATTGAAGCAAAGAGTTTTTCGGTTTCCTGACATCCCAACGCAACAAACCATTGCTGAAGTACTGGCATCGCTTGACGATAAAATCGATTTGCTGACACGGCAAAACACAACCCTCGAAGCCTTGACGCAGACATATTTCCGCCAATGGTTCTTGGAGGAGAACGAGAACGACCCTATTCCCGTTTCGGATATTGCTACACTCGAAAACAACAGCGTAAACCCCGGGAGGAAACCGTTAGAGCCGTTCTATCACTACAGCATTCCGGCCTTCGATACCGCCCAAACGCCTGCGGTTGAACTCGGTAAAGCGATATTGAGTAACAAGTTCTGCGTGTTACCAAACACCATACTTGTTTCCAAGCTGAACCCTGTAACACCGCGAATTTGGCGCATAGGGGAGAAAGTGCAGCCGAACAGTGTATGCTCCACGGAGTTTCAGGTGTTAAGGCCGAAGGATATGCGCCACTATTTGTTCCTGTACTGTCTCATGAAATCAAAAGACGTAGTTTCCAGTTTTGCAATGAGCGCAACAGGTACAAGCGGAAGTCACCAGAGGATAAGACCAGAGTACATTCTCGAAGTAGAAACACCTGCTCCTGATGATGAAAAGCTCGCTCTCTTTAATGAAGTCTGTGCTCCAATGATGGAGCGGGTCATGAAGAATCAGAAGCAAATTCTTACCCTGCAGAAACTCCGCGACACGCTTTTACCAAAGCTACTCAGCGGAGAAGTGCGGGTGAAGCAATAGGAGGTAATGTTTATGCCTAAACTGTGTGAATCCGCAGTAGAAGAAATGACCATCGAGGAACTGCAAAGCCTCGGTTATAACTACATATCCGGCGTAGACCTCGCGCCTGACGCTCTGAATCCCGAGCGCAATAGTTATGGGGATGTTCTCCTTATGGGGCGGCTACAAGCTAAAATGTCCAAGCTGAACCCGACGATCCCTTCCGACGTTATTCAGGGTGCGGCTCGGAAGCTTTCCAGGATAGCTACTTCAAATATGCTCGCCGACAACGAAGAATTTCACAGAATGCTTGTGAATGGTGTATCCGTTGAATATCGCAAGGGCAGTGACATCAAAGGTGATTTTGTCCATGTCGTCGACTTCGAAAACCCGCTGAACAACGAGTTCCTCGTAGTTAATCAATACACCATCGTCCAAAATAATAACAACAAGCGCCCTGATGTGCTTCTTTTCATTAACGGCATTCCGCTTGTTATTTTTGAACTGAAGAACCCCGCTGATGAGAATGCAACCTGCCACAAAGCGTTTGACCAGTTGCAAGCGTATAAGTTGGCAATTCCCGGACTTTTCACTTATAACGAAATATGCATTATCTCCGATGGGTTGGAAGCAAAGGCGGGATCACTGACCGCGTCTTATTCCCGTTTCAGCGCATGGAAAACAAAGGACGGCATCAAAGAAGCCACCAAGTTCGATGACGAACTTTCCACGCTGATTCACGGGCTTTGTGCTCCCGCGACGTTAATTGACTACATACAAAGTTTCGTAACTTACGAAAAGACTCAAACTGAGGATAAAGTCACTCACATTGTCAAGGTTGAGACTGTTAAAAAAATTGCGGCTTACCACCAGTATTATGCTGTGAATAAAGCCGTGGAGCAGACGATCCGCGCCAGTGGATATTCTGGCACTCCCGGCATGGTGCTTCATGAAGATCCAGAGAATTATGGACTGCCCTCCGCTCAAAACCAACCAAGGGGTGACCATAAAGCGGGCGTGGTTTGGCACACGCAAGGAGCTGGGAAGTCTCTGTCGATGGTTTTCTACACAGGTAAAATCGTCCGCACTTTGAATAACCCGACCATATTGGTTATCAATGATCGTAATGATCTCGACGATCAGCTGTTTGACACTTTCGCAGGCAACAGTGACCTCTTGCGCCAACCGCCGAAACAAGCGGACTCCTGCGAAGAACTGAAAACCCTTTTGAAAGTTGCATCCGGCGGTATCGTCTTTACGACCATACAGAAGTTTATTCCAGATAACAATGCATCGGTTTATGAACTGCTGTCTGCACGTGAAAACATAGTAGTTATCGCTGACGAAGCACACCGTACCCAGTATGGATTCAATGCTAAACTCCGCGACATCAAGGAAAACGGCGAAGTAGTCGGACAGAGGATTGCTTATGGTTTTGCAAAATATATTCGCGATGCGCTTCCAAACGCCACGTTTATTGGATTCACCGGAACACCCGTTGAGAAGCAGGACGCAAACACACCTGCTGTCTTTGGTAACTATATTGATATCTATGACATCGCACAGGCGGTTGAGGACAACGTAACCGTCCGCATCTTCTACGAGAGCCGTCTTGCAAAAGTGAACCTTACCGAGGAAGGCAAACGACTCGTGGAGCAGTTTGACGCGGAACTAGACGAGGTTGGAGAAGCTGATGAAGCCACGGCTGCTAAAATAAAATGGGCGAAATTGGAAGCTATCGTCGGTAACGAAGGTAGAATTCAAATCCTTGCCAATGACATCGTGACCCATTTTGAGGAGAGGCAAAAGGTATTCGAGGGGAAAGCCCTGGTTGTTGCTATGAGCCGCCGTATTGCAGTTGCCCTCTACGATGCAATAATCAAACTTCGCCCTGAATGGCACAGCGATGATTTAGACAAAGGTGTTATCAAGGTCGTGATGACTTCGAGCAGTTCAGACGGTGCTGCTATACAGAAGCATCATACGACAAAGGCACAGAGAAAAGCACTCGCTCTTCGTTTGAAAGACGAGAACGATCCATTAAAAATTGTCATCGTGCGGGATATGTGGCTCACAGGTTTTGATGCTCCATGCCTAAACACGATGTATATAGATAAACCGATGAAAGACCACAACCTCATGCAAGCAATCGCCCGTGTCAACCGCGTGTTCAAGGATAAGCCGGGCGGTCTAATTGTAGACTACATAGGCATTGCCACAAACTTAAAAAAGGCTCTCGGCTTTTATGCAGAGAGCGGTGGCAAGGGCGTTCCCGCCGAAACGCATCAAAAAGCTGTTGAAATAATGCTTGAGAAAATAGAAGTTGTGCGCGGGATACTTCATGGCTTTGATTATTCAACATTCTTCTCAAGTGTAGTCAAGGATAAACTGTCGCTGATACTGCAAGCGGAAGACTTCATCCTTGGAGTGGATGACGGGAAGAACCGATATGTTCGTGAAGTTTCGCTGTTAGGACAGGCATATGCTCTCGCCAAGCCCGACCCAGCCACCTTTGATAACGCTGAAGAGATAGCGTTTTTCCAAGCGGTCAAGGCAAGGCTTACAAAATTTGAGGCTGGCAGCAATGGGAAAGACGAGAATTATGATTCGGTCATACGGAATATTGTAAACTCTGCCATTGCCTCTGATCAAGTTGTGGACATCTTCAGCGCAGCGGGACTTGAGAAACCTGAACTCTCAATTCTTTCTGAGGAATTTCTGAAAGAAATCGAGGGAATGAAATATAAGAATGTTGCCATTGAACTACTAAAAAAACTATTATCCGACGAGATAAAAATACGTTCCAAGCACAACCTTGCAAAATCAAAAACTTTAATGGAAATGTTGGACGGCGCGATAAAGAAATATCAGAACAACCTTTTGACCACTGCTGAAATAATCGAAGAACTTATTCGTATCGCTCGTGAAATCAACGCAGCCGATAAGCGCGGTCAGAATATGGGCCTCTCAGAAGATGAGCTTGCTTTCTATGACGCACTTGAAACTAACAACAGCGCGGTAAAGGTTCTGGGTGACGACCAATTACGGGCAATCGCGCGCGAAATAGCTGATAAAGTCAGAAAGAATGCGACTATCGACTTCGCTATTAAGGAAACAGCCCGTGCCCGCATTATGGTCATCGTACGCAGAATACTGAACAAATATGGCTATCCACCCGATAAACAACCCGCTGCAATAGAGCTTGTGATGAAGCAAGCGGAAAATCTGGCTGACGTTTGGACAGCTCAATAAATTCAAAGGAGTAAAAACGATGTCATTATTTATCTCGTATAATAGAGAACAAAAAGACTTTGCGGATAGAATAGAATCCTCTGCACGCACCGTTTGTCCTGTCATGCGCGATACAAATGACATCGCTCCATGGGGCAGCATTGAGGAGTTCATGAACCGAATTCGTCAGGCAGATTATGCAGTGCTTTTAATATCGGACGAGTATTTGAAGTCCATCAACTGTATGTATGAGGCCTGCCAGCTATACAAAGATGTTAACTGGGAATACCGCACTATGTATGTTGTGCTTGGAAATGCTGATATTTATGTTTATACAGTGGCGAATCACGAGCGTTACATCAGGTACTGGAAGGACAGGAAAACTGTTCTTGAAGATCAGGCTAAGAGCTTGCCCGTTGAAAGCATAGATAGTATTACATCTGAAATAAAACGCGTAAGCGAAATCCTCCTTATGCTCGGCGATTTTTTGAAAACTATCCGTGACACAAACAATACGAAACCGGAAAATACGATAGACGCAATAATTAGTTTTATTACGACCACTCCTGCACCTAAAGAAACGCATTTAGAAGATGATTCTTGCGAAGCGCTATCCAAAACATTGAAGGGAGATGCCTTCGATAACATTTTCAAAGAGGTCACCCACTCGGAGCGTCTCAACTTGCGAAACCCTCATGCCTTGCGCCTTTTTCACTTGGACGTTGTAAATTACGGGTTTTCTCAAAAGGAACTCCTGAAATTCCTCCGAAAAAATATCGGCAGGTATGTATACTCCAGAGCCAAGCTGGAACAGTTCAAATTGGACGATGATGTTGAGGGCGTGCGTGACGAAGCTCTCCGCATCATGCGTCAGACAGGGCGTCCCGATGAAAAAGGCACAGGAAACGAGCTGGGTGAAATGCTGCTTTATGCTTTTTTGGAGGAGAAGCTCGACGCTCCGAAGTTACTGAGCAAGGTCGAGCTTTCCACCGGTGCGAAACAGTACAATAGCCAGTGCGACAGCATCCATATGCATTTTGTCAACAATGCCGATGGAATAGCCTACTATCAGATGGTGTTCGGCACCTCCAGTGTGATTGGTGATTTGAAGGGTGCCATTGACGCAGCATTTGAAGGAGTTGTCAAAATTGAGAATCGCGGCGATGATGAGGTTGAGCTGGTGGAACACACTTTTCTTAATCAGAATGTACCTGCCCGTGATGTCGATTTTATCCGCAGCATCTTGATTCCTTCGCCGGACGGCAATACGACATACGATACCGCATATGGCATTTTCCTCGGATACTCGCTTGGGCTTGAACCTGGAACGCGTACAGCGCTGGAATACCGGGCGGCAGTCAACAAAAAAATGGAACGCGATATACAGGAATACGCGAAATACATACGGGAGAAAATTGACGAACTTGGACTCTCTCACCGCTCCTTCTATTTCTATGTGATGCCATTAACCGATGCCGAGAAGGAAAAACGTGAAATAATGCAGTCAATTATGGAGGTGTCAGACAATGGATGAGACCCCTATGGTTAATTTGAGTGATGCCATTTTTGGTGACATTGAGGACAACGAATATCTGAATGAGCTTTACAACAACATTCTGTATAACTATGCCCTGAAAACCTTGTGCCTCAACGGACGCAAGAAAATGCGTGGTGTCAATGTTACAGCGGCGTTGCGTTTCGCAGACCTTCTTTCCAAATCCACGCACCCGGAACGCCGCGATGCCCATAGGATATGGGCGCAGGAAATTATCACGCTGCTTCTTGCGCTGTACCCTGACGATGAAAAGGTGTCTTATTATGCGGGTGCGGTGCTTTCAAGCACGGGCAATTTTCTTGGACAAGACCTTATAAAATCGAGTTACACCGAGCCAACCGCATTTGAGCAGTTATTCGCCGCGTATAGCCGCAACTATCTGACAATCCCGGCTGAAAAGAACAAGCGCTTTTTCCAAGCGCAGAAATATGCGTATGACCACCTGCAGGACGACTGCTTCAGTTATTCCGCGCCCACTTCGATGGGAAAGTCCTTCATTATGCGTATGTTCATAAAGGAGGAGGTGCTCAAGGGCGTAAAGAAGAACTTCGCCCTTATCGTTCCGACAAAGGCACTTATCAACGAAGTCCGCAGCGAGGTCATCAATGACCTGAAAGGGCTGTTGGAGCAGCGTGATTACCGTGTTGTCACCGCTGCGGGAGACTTGGCGCTAGAGCAAAGCCACAGCTTTATTCTTGTTCTCACTCCTGAACGGCTCCTATACTTGATAAACAGCAAGCCGGATTTACCAATCGACTACCTCTTTATTGATGAAGCGCATAAGATGTCGGGCAAAAACAGTCGCGGTCCGTTCTACTATTCCGTGGTTGATGACCTCTCACGCAGAGAGCCGAAACCCCATTTTATTTTTGCTTCCCCGAATATACCTAACCCGGAGGTATATTTGCAGTTAATTGCAAACGGTCAGTACGACGGCGAGAATGCGATGGCATCCTCATTTTCGCCTGTTTCGCAGTTCAAGTTCCTTGTTAGCTTGGGTAGCAAGACCATCAATGTATTTAACGACCATACTAAATCCAATGAATTTGTTTGCACACTGCAGGGCGATAACCCCACGCTGGATTTAATCCTTCAGGCTTTCGATCACACTGAGGGCATGAAAGACAAGCGCACCATTGCTTATTTCAGCGGCAAAGACAAGGCTATTGAAGCAGCTCGGCTTTTTGCAGATAAACGCGAAAAGCTAAACGACCCCGAGCTGAATGAGCTGGCGAAGGATGTGCGCAATGAAGTACACGGCGAATACTATTTAGCCGAGCTGCTTGAAAAGGGCGTGGCGTATCATATCGGATACCTGCCGTCTGCAATAAGGATGCGTATTGAAAAGTTGTTCAAAAAGGAAAAAATAACCGCGATGTTCTGCACCAGTACTCTGGTAGAGGGCGTTAACCTTCCAGCGGATAACCTCTTTATTTCCAGTTATAAAAACGGACGGGCTCGTATGAACAGCATCGATTTTCGCAATTTGATAGGTCGTGTTGGGCGTATCCAGTTCAACCTTTGCGGTAATGTGTTCTTTGTCAGCGACGAAAACACTATCAAGCAAGATGATTATCTCCAGCTCCTCAAGGATGATGTTTCAGACCAGAAACTGTCGTTAACACAGGATTTAAAGCCCAAACACAAAAAAAAGATTGTGGAAACGCTCCTCTCTGGCAGTTCCGTTATCGACAAATACAGCAAAGACCAGTCCGAAGAAGAATATATCATGATGCGAAAATTCGGTCTGATTCTCCTCCGTGACATCGTAGACGGAAATGACAGCCTTGTAAAGCGAGAATTCTCCCCATACCTGACATCTGAAAAGGAAGCCCAAATCCGAGCATCCTTTGCCGAAAGCGCCGAAATGATAGACAGCGACATCAATGTCTCGCTTGACCAAACGCGGAGGCTCCGTGCGGCAATAATTGCCGACCCAGAATTCTCCTATCCAAAGCCGGATGGAAATGGCTACTTTGACCACGATGAGGTTGTTGATTTCCTGCGTCGATTGGGAGACATCTTTAACTGGAAGAAATACGAGTATTCGTCATTGGGAAAAACAAATAATGACGGTGACTATACGCGGCTCGGCTGGTATACGACCATTCTGATGCAGTGGATTGAAGGAAACGGACTCGGCAGCATTATGCGCAAAGCCATCAGCTACCGAAAAGACCACCCGGATTCATTCTGGCTGAACGCATACACTCCAAGTTATTACATGGATACGCGGGAGCACAAGAATATCGTGTTCGCTGATACGCTGGAAGTAATTGAAAATGTCATTCTGTTCAGCATTTCAAACTATTTTCTTCGCTTCTCCAATGAGTACAAGCGCGTTTATGGAGAGGTCTCGTTGAACAATAATAACTGGTACGAATATGTAGAGTACGGCACAATGAATACAATCACTATCCAACTACAGCGTCACGGCTTCTCCAGAGAGGCGGCAACATTCATCCGACAGCATCAAGGCGATTATGTCATCATGCTTCCATCTGGTGAAATACGGCTACGCACCACGCTCAAGAACTGTAGTAACGATGGTGTTGTAAGGGAGCTGCCTGACATTATTTTTAATGCTCCCGATTTGTTTGTAGATTAGTAGAGCGGAGGTGCAGATATGGCAAAACGAGGAAAGAGTATAAATCTGTTTTTAATGGATGGCGAGCCGACCGGGCGCATCAAATGTACCCTTGCCAACTGGACGGGTGTTGCATATAAAATACCGCGCACGGCTTTAGACTTGTGCAAAGAGCGTGACGACTTGAAGCAAAGCGGGATTTACTTTCTGTTTGGCACTTCCGATCAGACCGGCAATAATGTCGTATATGTCGGTCAGGCAGGTGCGAGAAAGAACGGCGAGGGGCTTCTTTATCGTTTGCAGGAACACAAACGTAATCCCGATAAGGATTATTGGACAGAAGCCGTTGTGTTCACCACGTCAAATAACTCCTTCGGACCGACGGAAATAAGCTATCTTGAGAACCGCTTCTGTGGTTTGGCGCTGTCGGCAAACCGTTATGAGGTCAAAAACGGAAACGATCCGACACACGGTAACATAACGGAGGAAAAAGAAAGTGAACTCGAAGAATTCGTCGATTACGCCCGCATTGTTATGGGGACATTGGGTCATAAAGTATTTGAGCCACTGACAGTGTCTCCGACTGCTCCTGACGAGGATGAGCCGACGTCATCACCTGACCTAATGTTGTATCTTAAGCGAAAAAGCCATAAGAGCGGAAAAACGATTGAGGCTACCTGTAAACAAACCAACGAAGGATTTGTGGTTTTAGCCGGAAGCCAGATAGAACTAATAGACTCACAGAGTATACCCATAGGAATAAAGAAAGCACGCGAGAATGCAAAAATTAGCAGTGAAGGGCTTCTGCAAGAGGATGTTCTGTTCCGCAGCCCATCATACGCTTTGGCTTTTGTCATTGGTGGCCACGCCAATGGATTGACCGAATGGAAGACTTCGAACGGTATCACGCTGAAAGATTACGAAAATTCAACTGAGTAATGATTGTAAAAGGAGGCAACAGATTATGAACACGACAAGCTCATATTATAGAAATCTGATTGAAACCGTCCTACGCTATTCTGATGCCACTGAATGGAAAGCAGCGGTTTTAGAATGGTGCATTGATGATGTCGAAGAAGATGAAACATTAAGCGAATCTTGCATCTGCGGGAAAGAAAACCTCAGATTTCTTTTTACAATCAGAAATACCGTCAATGGACAAACGCTTTATCCAATCGGCAGTTCGTGTATAACGAAATTTGAACGTTCTGATTTGGATGAGGAGGTCGCTGTAAAAGAGCAGCTTTTCAAGCTCCTCCATGCCATTGAGGATAGACAATTTCTTGTATTGTCATCCGATTTCTTTTCCAGAAAACTATTACGTTACCTCTATGACCTCGGTGCTTTTAAGCCCTCGTCGTACAATGAATATGATCCGTATAACGATTATCAGTTTATGCTGGATATGTTCAATAAAAGGAATCGTAGTGAGAGGCAGAACAAAAGAGCTACAGCAATTATTCTGAATTCAATAAAACCTTTCTTGCAAGATATGCTGAGGGATAAGATTCATTAACGGCAAAACCTGCAAGTTTGTAGCGACGATCAGAAAAATAACACATCCATTGTAGCGTTAACATTGATACTTTATGTTCAGAACAGAAACTCTGGAGGTATACTATATGGCTAGCTTTAAGGACAGCAAAGAAACTCATTTTATTATTGACGAAACACGTCGTTCTATTGTTGACGCCATACTAGCAATGGGAAGCTTGACAGGTGATAAACAGTATCATGAATTTGCAAAAGTAGTATGTCCTTCGCTTACCGAAGGCATGATATCTGAAATTGCTAGACATATGGATCGTTTTGACGATTGGCCTGAAAGCTATCTTATGGATACCATTATTGATTATTTGAATCTTTCAGATGAAGAGTTTATGTTTTTCCTAGAACAATATACAAACCCCAACATACACCACTGGCACTGGAATGCTCAAGAAGAACGACGAGAGGATGTTTGTAATTCGGGATTTGTAGATGTAATCAATCGGTATCTTGAACATGATGGTTATAAACTGGTGGTAAAAGATACCATAGGAGATAAGCAATTTTATCAATGCGTGTCAACAAAAGCAGGTGTCCAAGGCTCTGTGAAAAACATTATTTTTGCAGCAAAATACAAGCCAGAAATCGTATTCGATGATGCTTTAAACAATGATATAAGAATTACCAAGAATGCTAATCAATGTTTAATATATGACAGACCAATTCCACAGAATGGGCTAATGTGGAATGAGTTGGTAGAATGGTATGCAGAGGAAAACGTAATAGAAGACAATCAAGAAAATATGTTTATCCGAAGGCTGTGCGATTGTTTAGATACAAGTTTTAAAGCCAGCGGCGAAAAGTCGGGTCCCGAAACGTGGATGCTACAGGCTTATTATGAATTAAAAAAAGAATTGGGTGTTGATGTACCAGCTTTAATACCACAGGTTTATCTATACTATGATCCCCAAACGCAAAAAGAGCGTGGTTATAAATTGTTTGAACATCAAAAAATGGATTTTCTTATGATTTTTTCACATCGTGATCGAGTGGTTATAGAAATCGATGGAAAACAGCATTATGCTGATGGCGATAGGGCATCGCCCAAACTTTATAGTGAAATGGTTAAGGCACATCGTGAGATGAGTCTATTTGGATATGATGTCTACCGGTTTGGAGGATATGAGTTTCTGGGGGCAAATGATAGTGGCGAACTCAAGCAAAAAGTACTTAATGATTTAAAACGATTTTTTGTAAATTTATTTCGGAAATATGGTGTTGTCACAGTATGATAGGTTTCAATTGAAGAGTAAATGTGCCATCTACGACTTTATCTACACCGTTAAATGAAACGTCAGGGTATACCTACCATTGATTTGTTCCCGCGAACGGATAACGTCATAAAATATATTGGAGATATTCCCGTGAACGGAAAACGCCGTAAAAAGTATGCTCGACTTATTCCCTTGCACTGGAAAAACACCAAGCACAGCCCCGACATCAAACTGATGCTATCGTTCCATGTGGAGACGGTGGTAAAAATACAACGCCAGAACCCTTGATTTTGCTGGAGTTTAAGCACTTTTATGAGTTCTTCAGTTTCAGTAAAAACAGCGATAATTACCACCAAAAAGACCTGAAAAGCAGTATCAAAATTAAAGTCGTTATATGACATGGTACGTGGGAACACGTCTACCAGTAGTCAGTTTTAAGGATCAAAATTTAAAATAGGTAGCAAGAAATCCTGAATTCGTGAAAATGAAATCAGGATTTTTTATTGCCAGTTTTAAGCGACTTACATATTTAACTCTCTAATTTTTCTAAATAGGCTTTTGCTAATTCTTCAATGTTATCAAATCTTTTAGGTTCTTCAATTTGAATAGACTTTAGTATTTGCTTTCTATATGACTTTATAAACTCTATTTCAAATGAGGGATCGAGTGCCTCTATTTGAAATTTAAAATGAAAATCAGCATACTTTATTTTAAAGTCACGTGAAACGAATTTGATATTTGGATAAATATCATCGATTTCTTTACATCCTAGATATATTTCCTTAACTTGAGTTGCTTCAGAGAGACTTTCAAATAAATTTGAATTTGAAACAATAGGAGTATTAATGTCTATTGGAACATCATAACCAATATACTGGTGCGAAGTGATTAGTCCGTTCAACTCTTTTAAGTCAAAATTGAACTTATAGGGCACTTTTAAATTATTCCAGCTATGTTTTATTGCCTTTAGCTGTTTTGGCATCTTATCTAGAGCAATTTTCAACTCCGAATCTAAAGCTTTTGTCTTACTATAAGATATTGGGTAATAAAAATGTTTCAGCTCAATGTATAATGCATAACCACAAGGATCAACTATAAGAATATCACATTCTCTCTTTTGCTTTTTGGTGTTCGGAACTAGTGCATTGAAGTTAGATATGACAACTGAATCTGGGAATTTATGCTTAACAAAGGGTCGATATAATCCCCGCCAATATTCTTTTAACCAAACCCAACGCCAGAAAGAGAAAGCTCCGTGTAGCGGCCTACTGCCGGGTCAGCACCGAACAGGAAGAACAGCAGTCCAGCTACGCTGCACAGATTGCTTATTACACGGAGAAAATCAACAAAAACAAAGATTGGGAGCTTACCGGTATTTTTGCCGATGAGGGCATCACTGGAACCAGCGCCAAAAAGCGTACCGAGTTTCTCAAGCTCATGGCACTGTGCGAAAAGGGCAAAATAGACATGGTGCTGACCAAATCCGTTTCCCGGTTTTCCAGAAATACACTGGATGCCATCGGATATACCCGGAAGCTCAAAGCAAAGGGAATTCCCATCATCTTTGAAAAAGAGGGCATCAACACGATGGAGATGGCCAGCGAAATGGTGCTGTGCTTCCTCAGCGGGTTTGCACAGGCTGAGAGTGAGTCCATCAGCCGCAACGTCACATGGGGCAAGCGCCAGAGCTTCAAAAGCGGAAAGGTACCTTTTCAATATTCCCGCATTTTAGGTTACGAAAAAGGTGAGGACGGTCAGCCTAAGATTGTGCCGGAGGAAGCGGAAATCGTCAAGCGGATTTTCAGGAGCTATTATTCCGGTGCCAGCGTCCAAAAAATAAAGGAATCACTAGAGGCAGACAAAATTTTTTCGCCCACCGGCAAGCAGGAATGGTCAATCGGCGCACTGCAATATATGCTCCGGAAAGCCTGAGTTATAATAGACAGTAATCAGAGAAACCCAGTAAACAAGCGGGTTTTCACCGATTACGTCTATTTTTTATTACCCTTTTTACCCTACCCAAATTAATTTTACTCAAGAAAGGAGTTTGCCGATGGCAAAAGTAATTGCAATCATGAACGAGAAGGGCGGCGTGGGAAAAACGGCCACGGCCACCACGCTTGCCTATCTCTTGTCCCAGAGGGGGCATAAAACCGCCCTTATCGACTTTGACGGTCAGGGGCATTCAAGTATCATCTTTGGTGTGATGAACACCAACAAACTGGAGGTAACTATTAACACCATCATTCGTAAGCTGATTGAGGACGAGCCTTTGCCTGATCCCGATGGTTATATTCTTAAAACCAACTGCGGTGTAGATGTTATCCCCTCCAATTCCCAGCTCTTTACGCTGGAGCGCAATCTGTGCAACGTGGATTTCCGAGAACGTGTGCTGTCGCAGTATGTAGATACCATCAAGGACAGATACGAGTACATCATCATCGACTGTATGCCCCAAATGGGTACACCGATGATTAACGTGATGATGTGTGCCGACAGCATCATCGTACCAACACAGGCAGAGCTTTTATCTACGCAAGGACTGGCAGAGTTGTTGAAACATTATCATGTTATCAGCAAAAACAGCAACCATCGTCTGCGAATTGATGGCATTCTTATCACCATGGATTCTCCGAATACTATTTTATCCGCACAGGTCAATCAAATGATTCAGCAGGGCTTTGCAGGGAAAGTGCCGATTTTCGAGACTCGTATTCCTCGTTCTATCAAGGTTGCAGAAGCAGTGTTATATCATCAAACAATCTGCGAGTTTTTGCCGGAAAATCCAGCAGCGATTGCTTACAGTCAGTTTGTAGAGGAACTTCTATCTTGTGAAGAAGCAGATGGAAAGGAGCTGATTGGAGTTGGCTAAGCCTAAAGTTATTATTGAAGATTTTGCAGATATGCTCAATTTCGAGCCGGAACAGGATACTGCCCTTGCTCCTGTGCAGGGCGGTATCACGCAAATGGATTTCTCTTTGATGGAGCCATTTCCGAACCACAGGTTCAAGCTATATGAGGGACAGCAGCTTGCGGACATGGTGGATAGTGTTCGCCAGTTTGGTATCCTGCTTCCCATTATCCTCTGGCATACGGAGGATGGACGGCATCTGATACTTAGCGGTCATAACCGCCAAAATGCCGGTCAGCTTGCGGGTCTTACCAAAGGCCCTGTTATAATCAAAGAAAATCTGACCCATGATGAAGCCGTGCTGATTGTAACGGAAACCAATTTGCGCCAGCGTTCCTTCTCGGATATGAGCCATTCGGAACGAGCTTACTGCCTTTCCCAACATTATGAAGCACTGAAATCACAGGGCAAGCGAAATGACCTTTTAGAGGAGATAGAAAGGCTCTTGAACCCGCATGATTCCGATGGAAATTCAACTTCTGTTCAACTTGAACAGAAGTTAGAAAGCAGAGAAAAAGTCGGACAGGAATATGGTCTTTCTGCATCAAAAGTCGGGCGTTATATCAAGATTTCTACGCTGATTGAACCGCTTATTGCAAAGGTTGATACCGGCGAAATTGCTTTCCTAGCTGCGTATGACCTCTCTTTCGTAGAGAGCAGCAATCAGCAACAGCAAATTTCCGACCTCATGGAGTCCGACAGCTACAAGGTAGATATGAAAAAAGCGGAATTGCTCCGCAGTTACTATGAAACCGGAAAGCTGACTGATACCACCATGGTACAAATCCTTTCCGGTGAGAAAACCCGCAAACCAAAGAGCAACAAACCCCAGCCTTTTAAGGTCAAGCCTATGGTGATTTCCAAGTATTTCACCAACGAGCAGAGTTCAAAAGAGATTGAGGATACCATTGATAAAGCACTTGCTATGTACTTTGAAAATCTGAATACGGAGGTGGTAGATTGAGCAAAGCAACCCTACTTGCCGGCCTTTATAAGCAGTCGGTACAGGAGTATACAAAAACTCCTGCTGAGTGGATGGGGCTGTTATCCTGTGTTGCACGGTTCTACAAGCGTTCCTTTGACAATTCCGTGCTGATTTATGCACAGCGCCCCGATGCCACACAGCTTGCTACTTTTGATGAATGGCATGATAAACGGATTAACCGCAGTATCAATAAAGGTGCAAAAGGGATTGCCGTAATTGATATGGCAAATCCCAATGCCAGTATCAAGTATCTGTTTGATTTCATGGACACCAATGGCACACCGCAGAGCTTTCGCACTGTCATGAGCTTTTTGTGGGAGCTGGAGGAACAGTATCAGCCAAGCCTTTTGCTAAACCTTCATGAGAAAAACAATACTCCTACTTCCAGTATCGAACAGTGTCTGTATAAATTAGCACAGCGTATGGTGCGAGAGCATCTGCCGAAGTATTTGGAGAATTTTAAGATTCGTGATGAAAGCAGTATGCTCTACGGTATGCCTATCGAAGCGGTCAAGGCGGAGCTTACCGAGCTTGTAACAGACAGCGTAGCCTATACCGTGTTTAGAAAATGCGGAATGGATACTGCCCCTATTGAGGATGGCACCTTTGAAAATATCAATCATTTTAACAGCTTAGAACTATTTATGATCATTGGTAATTGCACCGTTTCACTGGCACGGCCTATTCTCAGGGAAATCAATCAGCAAATCAAAGCAATCAAAATCGAAAGGAGCCAAATTTATGAGAACAGAGCCATTGATGAATCTCAGCTATCGTCAGGCCGAGGACGGGATGATGTATCCCGAAATTCAGATTTCGCAGGAAGTGCAGACCGACAAAACGCCGGTGGGCAAATTCGGCAGAGCGTGGAAAGCCTATATGATGGAACAGCATCCCCACCGTCTGTCGGAGCTGATAGCGCAGGGCGAAATCAACAAAATGATTCTCCAAGTGGACGAGGAAGCGGAAAACCGCAAGGAAGCACTGATACAGGAGCTTCTCTTGGCACAGCCGATGCCGGAAACCGAAGACACACTGGAGAGAGCCGGTCACATGAACATGATTACCCTCACAGCGGAGGAAATCATACAGAGCGAAGTGGTACTCAAAGTCAGATAACAGAACAGCAGTCACATACTGAACCGCCCGTAGATGGTAACAAGCCGTCTGCGGGCGGTTTTTTCGTTGTCCCGCCAAGACAAATGCAGGAAACAGCTGTTGAAGATGTTACGGAAACTTCAATAGAAATGCCCGTTGCCGAACCGGTCTATCTGCTGGACGAGGAAGAAATATCTGACCTCGTAGATGTGGTACTGTGTGCTGATGATATTACTCCGGACACACGGGAATGGCAGTCGGAACTATATCGCTTTTGGGGCGGTGGTCATAAACAAAGCACAAAAACCAATGCCCTAAAAGCCTTTTACGGCAAGCTGGATACCGATTACACCACTAAGACCGGCGAATATCTAAACATTTTGTCCAGCGCGGATGGCATTACCTTTGAAACAGAGGGACAGCAGTTTACCTTTACCTACCGGGAGCTGGCAGAAAAAATTGACCAGCTTATTTTAATGGGAGTCTATCCCTTTAGCTCTGCGGATTCTATGTTGGACGATTACTCCATTCCTGATGAAGCAGAAGAAATGAAAGGCGCTAAGGATGAAGATAGTTATGAGCCAGATGAAGAACCGATCATTTCCAAAGATGACATCATTAATCAAATTCTATCCAGTCACATTTCTTTTCAAGGCGGTAAGCAAAGAATTTATAACGCAATGCTCACGCTGTCTGCCAGAAAAGACCGCATTGCCGTACTGAAAAAAGAGTATGGGATTGGCGGGGTCAGTGGTAGCTTAAAAAATGGTGGTCACAGAAGAATCAATTATAACGGTAGCGGATTTGATATTGAGTACAAAAGCGATGGCATTGACTTCCACGAGCATCTAACGTGGGAAAAGGTTGAAGCACGAATTATCCAGCTCATTCAGCAAGATAGCTACCTGACTGCCAAAGAAAAAGCGGCACTGGAAGCTGTGGGTAAACTGATTTCCCTAGATGCGCCGTCTGTTCTCACGGAGCCGTCCTCCCAGCTTAATCTATTTGAAGTGTTTTCACAGCCGCAGGATACCTATGAAGCTACTGGCGGTGAGGAGAACGACGCCCTGTTAAATGAGAGCAGTACAGAGCCGGAACCGCTTCCTTTTCAGGAAGGTGACCGTATTTACTATCATGACAAGGTGTTTGAAATCCTTAAGTTCATGCACGATGGGCGCACGGTGGAAATCGGGGATATTTTGCAGCTTCAGAACCTCACCAAATTTGCAATTAGGGAAAGAGTACCTATTTCTGAAATTGCAGACTGCAAGTTGCTAAAAGACCATTACACCGATGGAGAGATTGTTTCGATGGTGGTGAATGCCGTACAAAGCGGTGATAACAGAGAGGAAACAAAGGAAGAGATAAATGCTACAACCCTTCTCAATCAAGCCAATGAAGATTGTAATCGAGCTGTCATGGAGGATTTTCATAAACGCACCATGGATGGTTTTCATTATCGCTATTCCCCTGATCATCATCTGTACGAGGGCGGGCAGAAAACCAAATGCCGTAATAATATTGAAGCCATTCGTCTGTTAAAGGATTTACAGTTGCAGGGACGCATGGCCACTGCCGAAGAACAGATAACCCTTGCCAGATTTGTTGGCTGGGGCGGTCTTGCAAATGCCCTGACATCGGGAAAATCCGGCTGGGAGACGGAATACGAGGAAATAAAGGGATTGCTCACCGAGGAAGAATTTGAATCTGCACAGCAAAGCACGCTGACCTCCTACTATACAGAGCAGAGTGTGATTCGGAACATCTACAATGCACTGGACCGTTTCGGCTTTCATGGCGGCAACATCTTAGACCCCGCCATTGGAACGGGCAACTTTTACTCCGTACTGCCGGAAAGCATGAGTGGTTCTAAACTGTACGGCGCAGAAATTGATACCATTCCCGGAAACATTGCCAAGCATCTATATCCCTATGCGGATATTCAGGTCATGGGCTTTGAAAAAACGAAGTTCCCTGACCATTTCTTTGATGTGGTAGTTGGCAATGTACCATTTAACTCTATTCGAGTGGACGACCCACGCTACAACAGGCATAACTTCCGTATTCATGATTACTTTCTGGCAAAGTCTTTAGACCAGGTCCGCCCCGGTGGAATCGTGGCGGTGATTACTTCAAAATATACGCTCGATAAATCCAATCCCACTATCCGCAAATACCTTGCACAGAGGGCGGAACTTTTAGGAGCAATCCGTCTGCCCAACAATGCGTTCAAACAGGTGGCAGGAACCGAAGCTACCACAGATATTTTATTCTTACAAAAACGAGAGCGGGAAATTGTACCGGATGAAGAAAACAGTCCATGGATTTCTGTGGAAGAAAATGCGGACGGCATTCCCCTCAGCAGCTATTTTATAGATCACCCTGAAATGATACTGGGTGAGATGGTGTTCGATGAGTCCATGTTCGGCAACGAAAAGACGACTGCCTGCCACCCAATCCTCGGCGATGATCTGGATGAGCGATTGGAACGGGCTGTGTCCTATCTGGAAGGTACTTATACGGAGGCTATATCGGAATATGCCGAGGAAAAAACTGTTTTAAGGGATTCCCTGCCTGCTGACCCTGCGGTCCGCAATTTTAGCTATACCGTAGTAGAAGATGCGTTATATTATCAGGAAAATTCCCGTATGTACCGGCAGGACATCACGGGTAAAAAGGCAGAGCGTATTCGTGGCATGATTGCCATTACCGCCGCTGTCCGTAGTCTGATTGATTTTCAAAACGGTGCCTTTACAGACAGCAATGAGCTACCTACTGCGGAGCATGAGAAGCAGCTGCAGGAGCATATCGGGTATCTGAACAGGGTATACGATGGATTTGTGAAGCAAAATGGTTCTCTTAATTCCTATGGGAATGTCATCGCATTTTCAAGGGATAGCAACGCACCCCTGCTTCGCTCTCTTGAGCAGGAAAGTAAAACAGAAAAAGGCGTATATGAAAAAACGCCCATGTTCTACAAGGCAACCATCAAGCCCAAGGTTATGCCTAGCGTAGTGTTTTCCGCAGAGGAAGCCCTAAAGGTATCTCTTAATGTTAAAGGCAGGGTTGACCTTTCCTATATGTCGTGGCTGTATCAGTTGCCAGAACACCGCAAGGCAACACCGGATGAAATCATTGCGGAGCTGGGTGATCGTATTTATCAAGACCCTGCACAGTACACGGGCAATCCCCACACCAGCTGGCAGACCGCAGAGGAATATTTGAGTGGCTATGTTAAAGACAAGCTGACCGAAGCTATTTTAAAGGCGGGAGAAGAACCGGAGCGGTTTGCCCGAAATGTGGAAGCACTAAAAGCCGTGCAGCCCACGCCACTGACACCGCAGGAAATCAGCTTTACTCTCGGTTCAACATGGATACCCGCTGATGTGTATCAACAGTTTATGTATGATACCTTCAAGACGATGGCATATAACCAGACCGGGCGGTATGCCATCGGCGTGGAATTTTCCAATTACAGCGGTGCCTATTTTATCGCCAATAAAAGTGCCGAAAAGACCTCCATTGCCGTCAATCAAACCTATGGTACCGACCGCATGAATGCCTACGAGATATTGGAAAGCACCCTGAATCTGCGTTCTGTGGAGGTAAAAGACCGTGTGGACTATGTTGACCCGGATACCGGTGAGGATAAGGTTAAATACGTTCTGAATAAGCGTGATACCATTCTCGCCCGTGAGAAGCAGGCCCAAATTAAGTTGGCTTTTGAAAGCTGGCTGTTTGCAGACCCGGAGCGTGGTGCAAGGCTGACCAAGCTCTACAATGAGAAATTCAATAACGTCCGTCCTCGTAAATATGATGGATCGGACTTGGCTTTGCCGGGAATGGCAGATGATATTACCCTCAGACAGCACCAGCTTGATGTAATTGCACATGGTTTGTACGGTGACGGAAATCTGCTCATTGCTCACGAGGTAGGGGCTGGGAAAACATTCAGCTCTATTGCCCTGGCCTATGAGCTGAAACGGCTGGGCAAAATCCATAAACCGCTCATTGCAGTTCCCAACCATCTGGTTGGACAGTGGGCAAACGAGTATATGCGTCTATATCCCAATGCAAATATTTTAGTGGCGGAGAAAAAGGACTTTGAGCGAAAGAACCGCCGCCACTTTGTCAGCCGTATTGCCACCGGAGATTATGATGCCGTGATAATGGCACATTCCAGCTTTGAACTAATTGGTTTATCCAGAGAGCGGCAGCTTGCAGCTATGCAGGCAGAGCTTGATTCAATCTCTACAGCCATTGAGGAGCAAAAGCTCCGTGATGGCAAGGACTGGTCTTTAAAGCAGATGCAAATTTTCCGCTCCAACCTCCAGTTTCGTTATGACAGATTGTTTAAGGCGGAGAAAAAAGATGATGTTATCTATTTTGAGGAGCTTGGCGTAGATGTCTTGGTGGTAGACGAAGCGCACGCATACAAAAACAACTTTTCCTATACCAAAATGCGCAATGTTGCCGGTGTCAGTGGAGCCAGTAGCCAACGAGCCATGGATATGCACATGAAGTGTCAGTATATCAATGAAATCGGAAACGGAAAGGGCGTTATTTATCTCACCGGCACCCCTGTATCCAATTCCATGGCAGAGCTGTATGTTATTCAAAAGACCTTGCAGCCCAAAGAACTGGAACGTCGTGGACTGCTGATGTTCGACAGTTGGGCAAGCACCTTTGGCAAAGTAGAATCATCTTTAGAAATTAAGCCGGAGGGCAACGGATACCAGATGAAGAAGCGTTTTGCACGGTTTCACAATCTGCCGGAGCTGATGAGTATGTTCCAGATGATTGCGGACATCAAAACTGCAGATATGCTGGACTTGCCGGTGCCGGAATTGAAAACTGGTGCGGTGCAGGTCATTAAAACTGCCATTACTCCAGAACAAAAGCGGATTGTCATGGAGCTGGGCGAACGTGCGGAGCTGATCCGTAACGGTGAGGTGGACAGCACCGAGGATAATTTTCTCAAACTGACCCATGAAGCAAGGCTGCTGTCGGTAGACCCAAGAGCCGTTGACCCGTCAATCCCTGATGATCCAAACACTAAGCTCAATATTTGTGCTGGAAAAGTGGCTGAGATTTACCATGAAACTGCTGGTGAAAAGCTGGCACAGCTTATTTTCTGTGACCAGGGTACACCGAAGTATGACGGCAGCTTCAATTTCTATGAAGCTACCAAAACAGTCCTGATTGTACGGGGGGTAAAACCAGAGGAAATCGCTTTTATACACGACGCAAAAACCGACGTGCAGCGAGAACAGCTCTTTGACAAGGTGCGCAGCGGTGAAATCCGTGTTCTGATGGGCAGTACCGAAAAAATGGGCACAGGCATGAATGTGCAGCAAAAGTTAGTAGCTCTCCATCATTTGGATGTGCCTTGGCGCCCATCAGACCTAACCCAGCGCAATGGTAGAATCCTTCGTCAAGGCAACGAAAACAAGGAAATTTCTATCTTCAACTACATCACCGAAAACACCTTTGACAGCTATTTGTGGCAGATTTTAGAGCAGAAGCAACGCTATATCAGCCAGATTATGACTGGTCGCTCTGCACTTAGAAGCTGTGAGGACATTGACGATACTGTTTTGCAGTATGCAGAGTTTAAAGCACTTGCCACCTCTGACCCAAGAATCAAGCAGAAGATGGAAACCGATAACGAAATCAGCCGCCTTACGGTGCTGAAATCCTCATGGCAGAGCCAAAGGAACGAAATGCAGTACCGTATCAGCCAGTATTATCCCAAAGAGATTGCCACAGCTACCAGAAAAATCGAGGGTATGACCGCTGATATTGTCGCCTATGCCAAACATGCACCAGCTGACTTTCAGATGGTGATTGACGGCAGGCTCCATGAGGAACGTACCAAAGCAGCGGAGCATTTCATGGTTTTTGCCCGTAAGCTGGGGCGTGACACCGGTGCAACCCTTGAGTTGGGAACCTACGCAGGCTTTCCTATCCGCTTGGTTCGTCAATGGGGCGATGGTGTTTCCATCCAGCTATGCGGCAAATGCACCTATTCCACTGACATGGGTGAGGCTGCGTTAGGTAACATCACTCGTTTGGAACATTTGGCAGAACGCATGGAAAAGGCGAAAACAGAGGAGGAAAATAACCTGCTCAGCCTGAACCAGCAGCTTACAGACGCAAAGGAGGAAATGGAAAAGCCGTTCCCTGACGAAGAGCGGTTGCTGGAGCTGCAAAAGAAAAAGGTGGAGCTTGACCTTGCACTGGAATTTAAGGACGATGGCGAGGATATGATGACGGCAGACGAGGAAGAAAGCGCTTCTGACCGCCCGTCTGTAAGCACAACTATGACCTTAGAACAAGGGCTTTATCAAAAGCTGATGCTGTTTGCAGCTCCGGTTCTAAGCGGCGAAGCCTATTATATGAAGCTGCAATCGGAAGGGTTTGAGGATTTGGCGATAGAAGCCATCGACGGAGGTGAGTACAGTATCGCTCATTATTATGGCTGCAACGGAGACGCCATGCGTGACCCGGAAATCACTTTTACCGTGGACAAGGATAACAGGTCTATTGACCCCACATCGTACCTACAAGACGATATGGGGATTTTTTATGCAACAGATACCGCATCCCCTGCCAAGGTAAAGGATTTGAAGCAGTTTATGTCACAGTGGTTTACCAACATCAAAAATCAGGGTTTTGAGCCGGTGAAGGTCAAAAGCTATGAGCCGGAAGATGATTCCGAAGAAATAGAACGATAGGAGGTACGAGCGTGAAACATAAAGTAACACCTGAATTTTTATCCGCTTTTACAAGGCGGATTTCTGGGCTGGGATTTACAACAAAACAGGAAGCCGGTGAGAATACGTTGCTATCTGTTTTCAAAGATGGGCAGGAGGTCTGCAAAATTGACCATGACGGCAATATGCGTTTTCTTCCGGAGACCTCGCCGGAGCAAGAGAGAAATAAGATATACCGTACCCTTACTGCCATGAAGCAGGCCCATGACCTGTATACAGATGCACCTCAATTACAGGCAGATGGGGTCAGCGATTTTCGACTGATTTCCAACTTTGGAGATTACATTCTGGCGGCGAAGATGACAAAAGACAATGAAGTGCGTTTTACCACATGGCAGTATGATTACGACCGCACAGGCGTGATGTGGGGACATTATTTTGAAACCAACTATGAAGGAGCAAAACAGGATTTTGCGGTACGGTCAGGATTGATTGAGGAGCAGAAGCTCTTTTCCGAGGAGGAGCTGGTGGTGCTGCATGACACCTGCGTATTCCGTGGCCGTAACGATGACAGCATCAGCTATGAGGATGAAAAAATGTTGCATTCGGTAATGGAAAAGGTGGAGAGCAATATTCCCAATCTTATTTTTGAGTATGAGCAAGTGCCAATGCCGGAACATGAGGATGAATATGGAATATAGCCAAATCAACGCCGTTACCAAGTTTGGCTCTGATGATTACTCTCTATGGACACTGACCATGCCCCGAGACAAAATCCATGAGATCAGGCAGCAACCGACAGTGGTTGACGGCGATATGGGCAGTGTGTTCGGAGAAATTCCAACCGCCCATGATGACCAGTCAGAATCACTGATAAACTTTGTTTTACCACATAGTGCCGGTCTGAAGCTCCATACCGTGGATATGGGCGGGGACTTTGTGAACAGGAACCGCCATAACGGCTCCTCTGTCCGTGGCTCCAAAGCGGAAATCATGGCAGAGCTGCGGGAAGCAGTAAAGGCGCAGGGGTATTCTTTGCATAACAACGCTTCTTTTTTAGAAGTGGATGTACTTGCCACGTTGAAAAAAATCATGGAGCATAACACCGATTTTTACCAAACGGATTTTCAGTACGATGTAAAGCAGATCAGAAAGGCTGCCGAGGATCGGGGCGGTTACCGAAACTTTTTCTGGCTGAGCAGAAAAAACGGAACATGGTGCTTCCCAGAACGTGATGTCTATCTCCGAAATATCAATGCCCACAACACATGGGAGTATTACGGAGCCAGCAAAAGTGAAAATGTCAAAACTTTTTGGGTTGAGATATTACGTATGAACGAGGACAAAACCATCATTGGCAATGTGCTGGAGATGGATTATCAAAAGCATTTGGATTATCTTTGTACCCATGCCCTTGATCCCGTAGCAGTGGAGGTAGTGTTCAAAAATCCTAACGATGTACGCACCGTTTCCTATCAGGAATATAACCAGAACTGGCAGTCCATCGCACAGCATTACGGCACAGTGGAACGCCATAAATTTTTGCCGGAGGATCAGCATGAACTTGCCCGAATTGCAATTTCGGCACGGGGACAGTTTTGGGAAGCCACAGAGCCGATGAAGGTTGCGGATTTTGTGCAGCGTTTAGACCATGACCGATTACACGATTATGGCTACACAGCAGATGACTTACTGCTGACCGGTCCCATGGATGCAGAAAAAGCCGTTCAAAATCATTTGTGCTGCTACGCTTTGCAAAAAGACGGAACAAAAGAACTGATTGCCGACAGAGATGCCTATCAGAAGCATCTTTTCAGCGGTGGACTGTATGGCATGACAGCGGCGGAAAAACAGCTTTTGCAATATTTTAAACAGGACGTTGTTCCGCTGTTTTCCAGTGAGGAAATGCAAGTGCTGTGCGCATTGGCAGTGCAGGAAGGAATGAATAATGACCCTGCCAAGGTGAAACTTTTAGACAGTATCATTCACAAGCTGGAGTGTGCCATACCGCAGTCGGCACAAGCCGAAGCCCAAGAACAGGAGGACGAATATAGCCGTGAAGAATAATGATTTTTTCAAACTTAACATGAATAAAGAGACCAAACGGGCGGTGATGGTGCTTTCTATCATCGCCCTGCTTATTTTAATCATAGGATTGGTGAGCTGTTCCATGCAGCTTAGCCAGAAAGATAATCCCTCTCAAATTGTGGTAGAAACGGACGATGTTACACCAATTCCTTCAGACAATCCCATTGTGACGGAAATTGAGCATGAGGATACGGACGTCGGGGACGATACCGATAATGCGACGGCTGATAAGGACAGTGACCATTCAAATGGTGGTTTTTCTAAGGATACGCAGGATAAAAAACCTACCAAACCAACGGAAAAACTGACTAAGAATCCAACATCTACACCAATGCCTACAGCAACCCCAAGTCCAACACCAACGCCAAAACCGACAGACCCTCCGATAAATCCCACAGAACCGGTTAAACCCACTGACCCGACAACACCGCCAATTAAGCCGGAACAACCCGATAAACCCGACAAGCCAAGTGGTGGTGGCTCCAGTGGAAGTGGCGGCAGCGTGAGCTATCCCGCCGCAGTGGTAGAAATCGTTGCGCCTGAATTCAGTCATACCGATACAGAATTTGAAGTAAAAACGGTGCTTCGCTCCGTAAAATCACTGGAATGGAGCGTTACCGAGGACGGCAAGAACATACCACAAAGCGAACTTCTAATAGGTACATTGGATAAGGATGGTGGCAAAATTACCATTACCCAGCCGGGCAACTATCTTCTTACCGCTACGGCTCAAAATTACGGCAATCACACCTATATCTTTTCCAAAAAGATTATCATCCACCCCACCTTTAAAATCAGTGTAGAAGCGGATAAAACTGTTCACACAGATAAAACCTTTACTGTCAAAACCACGCTTTCCGATAACGTCACACAGCAGCTTAACTGGCATATTTTTAAAGACGGCAAGGAGATAAAGTGGCAGGACACGGTAACCGGTACGCTCACGAATGCAGGCGGTTCCATTCAAATAAAGGAAAAGGGCAGCTACACCATCAAAGCAACTGCTTTTGATGAAACCAGCCGTGAGTTTTCTGGCAAAGCAGATATTACGGTATATCCTGTCATTGAGATCGAGGTACAGGCTCCTAACACCGCTCATACCGATACGCCAATTACCGTGGCGGTGAATACCAAGGAGTTAGGCGACTTATCACTCGATTGGACAGCTACCAAGGAAGGCAAAGAGATCCCGCTTTCTGATTGTTTTGTTGGAACGCTTACCGATGCAGGCGGCTCTGTCCGTTTCTTAGAAAAAGGCAGCTACAAACTGACTGCCACAGCCATCGATAAGGCAGGCAGATTCTTTACCGCAAAAGCAGAAATTACGGTCTATCCGGTTGCTGCCTTCGATTTTACTCTGCCAGCAACCACACATACCGATAAAACGATTGATATTCTGGTAAAGTCCTCTGATTTGCAGGATATGATTGCCGAATGGACGGTCATCAAGGACGGCAAAATCGTGAAGGCTACCGCAGTGATAGAGGGAACGCTGAATAACGATGGTGGTTCCATTCGCTTTACGCAGAAAGGTACTTATACCCTCAAAGCAGCGCTTACTGATGCAACAGGCAGAATGTATAGCCATGAAGCAACCACGGTGGTGTAT
The DNA here is from genome assembly GCF_035621135.1 of Sinanaerobacter sp. ZZT-01. Lineage (NCBI taxonomy): Bacteria > Bacillati > Bacillota > Clostridia > Peptostreptococcales > Anaerovoracaceae > Sinanaerobacter > Sinanaerobacter sp. ZZT-01. Next base: position 440,386 of record NZ_CP141728.1, on the reverse strand, counting down.
CCTGTAGCAGAAGCGGGTTTTTATCTGCCGACTATGACTCACACCGATACCACAGTAGAGGTCAAAACCTCGTTTAAGGAAACGCAGGACTTACACGCAGTATGGAGCTTGACCAAGGACGGCAAGGCAATTTCGCTGGCAGATGGTTTTGAGGGAATACTCACCGATGACGGCGGTAATATACAGTTTCGTACCGTTGGCAGCTACGAGCTAAAAGCTACAGTTACCGATAATACAGGACGAAGCTTTACCTATACCGCATCAACTAAGGTTTATCCGGTGATTACGGTTTCGTTGGAGCTACCAAAGCAAACACATACGGATCGACCTGTAACAGCAGAATCCAAGCTGACCAATGCAGGGGCGTTGCCGGTTGTGTGGAGCATGACAAAAAATGATGTGATTGTCGCTCCCGAAAATGATTTGACGAATGTCGGTGGTCTAATCAGTTTCACTGAAAAGGGTGATTATACCGTAACAGCCGCTGTTACCGATGAAGCAGGCAGAACCTTCTCCGTAAGCAAATCCATCAAGGTTTACCCAATTCCCAACATTGCTTTTTCTGTCCCAAGTGCTGTTCATACCGATGACCAAGTGTCGATAAATACGACTCTCACCGATATGGAACAACTGACAGCAGTATGGTATGTAGATAACACCTACGGTTTTCAAGATTGGGATACCTACATTGATGGTAAGCTGACTAATAACGGCGGTTCTATCCGCTTTACCCGTGCAGGAGTCTATGATTTGCAAGCAAGAGTTACCGATGCCACAGGAAGGTTATTTCGCTTTAATAGTGGAAAAATTGAGGTCTTGCCAGTGCTTCAACTTTCCTTTGTATTGCCAGAAACAGGATATACTGACACGCAGATTGATGTGAGAACAAGGGGCAATATCGGTGTTCTTCCTATTGAATGGACGCTGATGAAAAACGGCACAGCCATTCCTTTGGAGCAGGCTGTCAGCGGTACGCTCAATGCACAGGGCGGCAAAATCCGTTTTACCGAAAGTGGCGAATATCGCTTGACTGCCACCATGTTTGATGCCCTTGGAAGAGTATTCACCCACACAGAAAAAATCAGCATTTATCCGCTGTATAACTGCAACTTCACCATGCCGCAGGTGGCTCGCACCGGACAGAACTTTGTTGTGAATATGAGCAGTACAGTCAATCTAAACGATAACAACGTCGTATGGACGGCTATCAAAGATGGTCAGAATATTGCCGTTTCTGAGTATTTTAAGGGAACACTTGGTAACAGTGGCGGTACGGTTCATGTGGATGTATCCGGCAATTATACGCTGACCGCTACCATTACTGATAAGCTGGGCAGAGTATTTACCGCAACGCAGAGCATTTCAGTAGTAAATACCGCACCTACAAAGCCTACTATTACAGCGAATGTAACAAGGACAGCGAAAGATGGTAGGTTCCTTGTCAACTTTACCGTAAACAGCATCGACCCCGATGGCGATGTGATTACCTACGAGTATGAGGGCAAGATAAGTGATAATTACTATGCCGTAGGCACTCATATAGTCAAAGTAAGAGCGAAGGACAATTACGGCGGTATCTCCGACTGGTCACAGGTGACTTTCACAGTGGCAAATTCCGCACCCACAAGACCCGTTATTACAAGAACGCCGAATGGTAACAGCGTTGCACCGGGTACGCCTGTTACCATCACCGCAAGCAGTACCGACCCAGACGGTGATGCCGTTACCTATGTTTGGGAGGGACGCCCCACTGAAACAGCCGTTTACGCTTTGGGCAAGCATACGGTACGAGTAAAGGCGGTAGACAGCACCGGGGCAGAATCTCCATGGGCAGCGATTGTATTTTTTGTTATGGATTCCAACGGCTCCGGCGGCATGATGCTGACCGGTCCTGATTCTACTATTATGGAAAACGGTATTGATGGTGCAACCATTACCCAGTATACCTTTACCGTACCGCCCGTTTCCGGTCACAGTGGGCAGGATTATGGCAGAGTGCGTGGCTACAATATCAAAACAGGTGCATGGGATCAGCTGGACTACGGAACCACAAGCAATGGTATTTCCTTTACCAGAACACTGACCGCAGGCACTTATTCCAAGCTGGAAATGTATTATTATACCAACCATTCATGCATGTACAACAAATCAAACATCACCTACACGGTGGAATATTATTTTGAGTAAGGAGGCATTATGGAAGGATTTTTAAAACCATATCAGGTAGAACAGATTAAGAAAAAGTATACTGTCGGTACTAAAATTCAACTTGACCATATGGACGGTGAGAGAGATATGCCGGACGGCCTGTCGGGCGAAATAAAATTCGTGGACGATCAGGGGCAGCTCCATATGAAATGGCAGAATGGAAGAACTTTGGCGCTTGTACCCAATGTGGACAGTTTTCATATTCTGAGGGAAGCCGAGAATGAAAATGACAAATGCCCAGATGGCTGCATTCAGGTGCTTGTGGTGGAGCCGCATAAGAATCCTTATGTTTCCACAGTCAGAAATGATTACAGGGCAATGCAGGAGCTGGTAGGCGGCTGCATAGAGTTTGTACCGTTGTCAGAGCTTAACTGCCACCTCTACTGCAATGACGAAGGCAAACTGAATGGACTAACCGGAAACCGAAGAATGGATAATGGTGACATTATCTGCGGCACATTTTTCATCTGCACTGACGATGGAGAGGGTAACGATACTTCCCTTTCCAATGAGCAGATTACTTATTTCAGCAACCACTTTCATGAGCCGGAGTTTTATTCTAATACAGAAGCCCACAGCTTTGCCATGGAAGTTGGATATGCAGATAGTAAAGAAGAATTTCTGCGAATGCTGGGGATTGTGCCGGAAGCTGACGAAAATGATTTTGAACGATAAGGAGCAAGTATGGAACACGATAAAACCAGTATTTATGTGGAACACTTAAATCAAAAGGTGCTTCCCACCATTGACTATGACCGTTTGCAGGCATCCTATGGCACACAGGACAAAGACTATGCCAAAGCAGTATTGCATCTGCTATATAAGGCAATGATACAGTGCTATGGCACGGACTGCTTGACGGAGGGCTTAACCGATTATGTTATGGTCCCCGGCGTGGTGCAGTCAAAAGAAAAAGAAAATCTTTGCATTGTCCTTTTGGAGCTTGACCTGACTTCCTCCGGGGAACATTATGAAACCAATTTCCTGACAGGGTATGGCATCCTATCCCAACGTGATCCTGAATTGCCGGATCATATTCGTGCCTATATTCAGGATACCTTCATTCCCTATGATTACGGCTATACAGCAGCTATTCCCTGCGATATTCATGTGGAGAAAAGCAGTCTGCCAGAAGCTGTCAGGGAGATGCTTTCCACCTTTCAGATGCATACAGCTACATTGGAAAGTATGTCGGAAATGTCGGAAGCGGAAGAATTAGAGCGATAATCGTCCTGCAAAGTTCATAATTACTACGTTGAAAAGAACGACTTTATTTGGTATAATTTTAAGTTAAGAACAGGAGATGATGAAATGGCAGATGGCATGAAACGATATATACTGATGCACAAAAATATTTCGGTAGCCGATATAGAGCTGGATGAAGCGTCCAGCGCGATTTCTGCTATCGGCCATATCTATGAAGCACCCCATGTGCCGCTGGGTATTCCGGTGAAAAAAGGTGTGATAGACCGCAGCGCACTTAATGAATGGTGGCGTGGACGAGCAATCCCTGCAAGCCGTGCCGGAATCAAAAATGCACTGACAGAACTGAATCTGTCTACAACACAAAAATTGTTGGAAAAATGCCTTGGTTTGAGTCTTTCCGATCAGTATTGGATCTGTCCGGCTGATTCTGGCATTCAGTGGTCACAGGTCAACTTCTTTGATAATCCTTTTTCGGAGGATGTGGGAAATATCCTGTTTGGACAGGGTTCCTCTAATGACCATATGAGCCTGATGTCCCCGGATAATACTTCGGACGGCTGGCTCAAGAAAAAGTGGAAGATTATAGATGGGAAACGCTGCCTGATTAAGGGCGGAAGCGGTGCGACTCAGCAGGAGCCATATAACGAGGTGATGGCTGGAAAAATTATGGAACGGCTTGGAATTCCCCATGTTCCATATACCCTGCTTACAGAGGATGAGTATCCTTACAGTGTATGCGAGGACTTCATTACACCGCAGACAGAACTAATCTCGGCATGGTATGTGATGCAGACGGAGAAAAAGCCGAACCATGTGTCGATTTATCAGCATTACCTTGATTGCTGCGAAAAGCTTGGTATCCTTGGTATGAAGGAAGCCCTCGACCAGATGATGGTGCTGGATTACCTGATTGCTAATGAAGACCGGCATCAGAATAACTTCGGTGTGGTGAGAAATGCGGAAACCCTTGAATATCTTGGAACGGCTCCCATATTTGACAGCGGAACTTCTCTTTGGTTTGATAAGCCCATTTCTATGATTGGCTCGAAAGCTAAGCTGTCCTGCAAGCCTTTTAAGAACAACCATGAGGAGCAGATCAAGCTGGTAAGCTCTTTTGAGTGGCTGAACCTGAACACACTTTATGATATTGACGAGGAGCTACGGGAGCTGATGCGCGGGTCCGTGTTTATAGATACTGCCCGTTGCGATGCGTTGTGCTTTGCCCTTCGGGAGAGAGTGGAACTGCTTTCGGAAGTGGTAAATACCCGCAGAACATGGATTCCGGTAGACGACCACCGCAGCGATGTGACGGAGGATACTGCCTATAGCGGTAAAGATGATTTAGAACGATAACAAAATACCAGATAACAAAAGTGCCCCCTGAAAGCGGATTGAAACTGCTTTCAGGGGGCACTTTTGCGTGGAATGGAGGTGACAACCCATGCGTACATCGTCAAAGCCTATGCCCTTTACGGAAGAGCAGATGAAGCAGGTCTTTGACACCAATATCATTGACTTCGCCGTGGAAAATGGTTTTCAGATTGAAAAAGGCGATAACTACACCGTTCATGTGAAGAACAGCGGCGGACTGTATCTGTTTAACCATGGGCGCGGCTACTACTGTTTTTCTACACAGACCAAGGGTAATATCGTGGATTTTGCAAAGGAATATTTGGGTGCATCGGATTTCAAAAGTGCGGCAGAACTGATTTTGGGCTGCCGTGCCTATGAGGGAACGACTTCCTTGGTGCCACCTATTGAAAAAGGTCCCAAGGGCGAACTGGTACTGCCGCCCAAGGACAAGAGTTTTGACCGTACTATCGCCTACTTGACCCATACTCGTGGCATTGATAAGGAAATTGTCTACGCTATGATTGAGGCTGGGAAAGTGTATGGAGCAAGGACTGAGAAAAACGGTTATACATTCCATAACTGTGCCTTTGTAGGTTATGACGAAACAGCTAAGCCCCGGTACTGTGCACTCAGAGCGCCAAGCTCAGACAGTAAGTTTCGTCAGGATGTAGAAAACTCTGATAAGACATATGGTTTCTGCATGGAGGGGCGTTCCAACCGTGTATATGAATTTGAAGCCCCCATTGATGCTATGAGCCACGCCAGTCTCTGCAAGCTCCACGGCATTGATTGGCGGGAGGATCATCGGGTTGCCGAGGGATGTCTGTCAGATAAGGCTCTTTACCGCTATTTGCAGCACCACCCAGAAATTGTCGAGATTGTGTTTTGCTATGATAACGATGTGGACGGCAAAGATGCCAAGGGTCAGCCCCATAACCACGGACAGATTCAGGCGGGAATCTCCGCTGAAACCTTTGCGGATTTGGGGTACAAGACCTTTATACAGACCCCGCAGACAAAGGATTTTAATCAGGATTTGTTGGCTTTTCGTGGGATACAGGAGCAAAATCTAAAAGAGCAGGATATGGAGAGGTAGCATCATCGATTATACTTGAACTATATTGTGTTTATAAGAAAATGAAGCAGAGTAACAGTAAGTTTAGTTTGCCGTTGCTCTGCTTTAAGATTAAATTTGACTTTTATATTTTACAACATCCTTTAAATATTTAGTATTTATATTTTTTTATTGCGATTGTACGGTTATTAATTTCAATAATACCTTCCTCTTTTAATTTTTTCATTTCTCTGAACAAAGAAGGTCTTTGTACACCAAAATAATCTGCCAGTTGTCTTTTACTCATTGGAAGCAGAATTACCGAAGATTTCTGTATGATAGTTTGCTGTTTAAAATAATTCATAATATTTTCACGAAGTGTTCTTTGTGTAAACATTGCTATCTTCTGATTTATTCCTTGTGAATTTTGTGAGATTGACTTTATATAATGCAATGTAAAATTGTAATCATGCAAAAACTCCAAAACAGCATTTATGTCAATATGGATAATTTGACAATCTATAAGACAATAGATAGTAAGAGGATAACTGTGGTTGTCACCAAATAATAAATTTGCTCCTATCACACTTCCCTGACTAAATTCAAACATCGTAGTTGCTGAACCGTTCGTTGATAAAGAATACGCAACCAAACTTCCTGACAATACAATATCTAATGTACGGCAAGTTTCATTTGCATTATGAACGGTTGCACCTTTCATATAGTGTTTTTGATAAATATGATTACCTGCTATTAGTTTTTCTAAATTAGATTCCTTTACAGCTGAAAATAATGAAATGTTTCGTAAAATGTCAATATTCATATGAATTTACTCCTCCATTTAAAAACATTATATCAAAAAGAAACATCGGTGTCTATTTGCGAATGATAAACTACTTTATAATTGTGTTATCACAAAAAGAATGGAGGATTTGTATGGATATTTTTACAGTAGCAATGTGGATAGGAACGATTATATTCCTTTTGATTTCCTTAAAAAAGGATAAATCGAAGACATTGAAAGCACTTAAAATGGCATTTGGTATGGGCAAGGGGATGCTGGGAAGCATATTATCAATTATTTTTTTAATCGGTTTAATTCTGACAATATTACCGCCAGAGTATATTGCCGAATTTGTAGGAAATCAATCCTTAGTCATAGCAACGGTGGGTTCGGCGGCATTTGGAACAATTACACTGATCCCTGCCTTTATTGCTTTTCCGCTTGTCGGTACGCTGGTTGACGCTGGGGTTAGTGTTGTTCCTTCCGTAGCATTTCTAACTACACTTACAATGGTAGGGGTCGTAACATTTCCACTTGAAAAGCGTGAATTTGGGCTTAAATTTACTGCTACTAGAAACGGATTAAGCTTTTTATTTGCCATAATTATCGCTATGGTAATGGGGGTGATTGTATGAAAATCTTAAAAAAAGCAAAAGATAATACTTTCTTGATAGTGGTTGTAGCTGCCTATATCCTGATGTTTATACTTAAACCAGATATGGGTGTTACATCAATTAAAAACAGTGCCTATTACATTAAAGAAATGCTTATGATAATGCCGGTGATATTTGTTCTTACCGCGCTTTTGGATACATGGATTGCAAAGGAAAAAATCACAAAATACTTAGGAAAAGAATCCAAAGTTAAAGGTATTATATTGTCGTTCGTTTTAGGTAGCATATCTGCGGGACCGATATATGCAGCATTTCCTATGTGTGTAATGCTCCACAAAAAGGGAGCTTCTGTACGAAATTTGGTTATAATTTTAAGCTCGTGGGCAGTAATAAAGGTTCCAATGCTGCTAAATGAAGCAAAATTTTTGGGAATAAAGTTTATGGCAATTCGCTGGGTATTAACTGTAATTGCAATAGTAGTATTTTCGTGGATTACTTCAAAAATCGTTAAAGACGAAGATATAGTACAGAAAGAAGAAAAAGCAAGTGGTCTTACATTAAACAGAGAATCTTGTATGGGCTGCACATTGTGTACTAAAAATTATCCTGAGATTTTTGGTATGCAAGGTAAAAAAGCATATATTAAATCTTTTGACTCTGAAATAGACAAAGAAAGGCTTAACCAAACAATATTGGCTTGTCCTGTTAGCGCCATTCGTTACAATGAATAAGTAGAAAATGTTGTAAAAACAACATACATTTCTTCGCATGTGTTGTATAATTTAACCACATAATTTAAAACTATAACAAAAAGGAGGTATACAAAATGATTGAGCAAGTCTATGAAATGTCCACTGGAGATGAAAAAGCGGTTGAAAGAGTAATTCAGGATGAAAATATTCATTATATTCATATGATCTTTAATAAGGATGAAGGCCTCCCAGAACATTTTTCCAACTCTAACGTTTATATGACAGTGGTAAGGGGGACTTTATCTATAGGGCTAAATGATCAAGAAGTGCACCAATATAATAAGGGAACTCTTTTGAAAATTCCTGTGAATACAAAGATGAATGTTAAGAATGTATTGGAAAATGTGCTTGAGCTAATTGTCGTAAAAGCCCCGGCACCTTTAAAATAGTGAAACAAAATTTATAATCATTGAAAGGAGAAACAAATAATGATAAAATATGTATGTATCCCATGTGGATATATCTATGACCCAGAAATAGGTGATCCGGATAGTGGAATAGACCCAGGAACTGCGTTTGAAGATATCCCTGATGATTGGGTTTGCCCAATTTGCTTTGTGGGTAAAGATGAGTTTGAACCAGTAAAGGAATAATACGAAGGAGGGAACGATTATGAGTATGTTTTGTTACCAATGCCAAGAAACCGCAAAAGGTACCGGTTGTGAGGTAAGAGGTGTGTGTGGCAAAAATGAGGAAGTTGCAAAATTGCAAGACTTGCTGATTTATGTTACAAAAGGGATTTCTGAAATCGTGGTAAAAGGAAAAGTGGATGTTAAATCCATAAGTGAAGTAAACCATGAAGTGTTAAAAAGCCTTTTTATCACTATTACAAACGCTAATTTTGATGATGGCGCAATCGAAAATCAAATCCATAAAATGATTGAATTTAGAAACGGGCTAAAAAAACAGCTTTCTGGTGTTAACCTTGGTGATGCGGCGGAGTTTGAAGTAATCGATAGAGCGTCTATGTTAGACAAAGCATCTAAAGTAGGTGTACTTTCAACGGAAAATGAAGATGTTCGTTCTCTTAGAGAAATGATTATCTATGGTTTGAAAGGTATGGCAGCGTATACACATCACGCCCTTAATATCGGAAAAGAAGATCTTGCTATCAATGCATTTATTTATGAAGCACTTGCTTCAACCCTTGACGATTCTTTGTCTGCAGATGATCTTGTGGCATTAACATTAAAGACAGGCGAGTTTGGCGTGAAAGCGATGGCGCTGCTAGACGAAGCCAATACCTCCAAATATGGAAATCCTGAAATTACCAGCGTTAATATTGGTGTAAGAAACAATCCTGGAATACTGATTTCAGGCCATGATCTCACTGATTTAGAGCAACTACTGGAACAAACCAAGGGTACTGGTATCGATGTTTATACACATAGTGAAATGCTTCCTGCACATTACTATCCTTTCTTTAAAAAGTATGATAATTTTGCGGGAAATTACGGCGGTTCATGGTGGCAGCAAGTGACCGAATTTGAAACCTTTAATGGCCCCATTTTATTTACTACAAACTGTATTGTACCTCCAAGAAGTGAGGAAATCAGACAAAGAATCTTTACTTCCGGTGCATCAGGCTATCCCGGATGCCCTCACATCACAGCTGATGAAAATGGCAAAAAAGATTTTTCTGAAATTATTGCGATGGCAAAGCAGTGTAAGCCTCCTGTAGAAATTGAATCAGGCAATATTGTTGGCGGTTTTGCTCACAACCAAGTTTTTGCCCTTGCAGACAAAGTAGTTGATGCAGTAAAATCAGGTGCAATTAAAAAGTTCTTCGTTATGGCAGGCTGTGATGGCAGAATGAAATCTCGTGGATATTACACTGAGTTTGCAGAAAAACTACCGAAGGATACGGTTATTCTTACTGCAGGATGTGCAAAGTACCGCTACAATAAACTTGAGTTAGGAGATATTGGTGGTATTCCAAGAGTTCTTGATGCTGGCCAATGTAATGATTCCTACTCTCTTGCAGTAATCGCATTGAAGCTGAAAGAGATATTTGAACTTGAGGACGTTAACGATCTGCCGATTGCATTTAACATCGCATGGTATGAGCAAAAAGCGGTAATTGTCTTACTTGCATTACTTTATTTAGGGGTTAAGAATATTCACCTTGGTCCTACCTTACCGGGATTTTTATCACCTAATGTTGCAAAAGTCCTTGTTGAAAAGTTTGGTATTGCAGGTATCGGACAAGTTGAAGATGATATCAAGTTATTCATGGGCGAATAATTCGTACTGATGTTTTAAATAAAAGGCAAAGATTCTGATTAACATTGGAATCTTTGCCTTTTGTGTTTGAAAGCAAACCTATAACCGTCCTTATGCACAGGATACTCTGGACGATTTTGGGCATATAACGAACAAGGAGCCGTTGCATCAAGAGGTGCAACGGCTCAATTTCATAATTAGTGAGTTTTTCTCTGGTGGACGAATTAAATCAGTTTCGGAGGGTATCCTCGTTTGGATCGTTCAGAACATTCATTAAACAAAACAGGCAATAATGTTTTATGCTATTCTGTTCCTGTCAAAACAACCTTTTTCCATCTGAAATATTGATAACAAGCTCTTTTGCTATACTGGTTTGCTTAAATGGATTTATTTTTTCCACTACACCGTCACGTTTAAAAAGTGAGCCTGTGTTTTTGAACCAAAATGTTACATTTGCTTTTACGCATTGTTCACGGATATTAAGTACCCAATCATAATCACATTCACGAGCTTCTCGACCCGTTTCACCGCCAACTGTCACATGGTCTACTCCACGAAGATACGGTGTCAAATCTATCTTTTCTAAGAGTGGGGCACAAGCGATGAACCGCCGCTTTATCGGATAAGATAAAAAGAGTGGCAGTCTGTAATCAGCTAATGCTTGATTTTCGACAGTACAACCAATATTCACATTGTCATAGCCTGCACCCCAATCGGGTGGAAGTGATACGAGAAAACGATCAATTCGCTTTGTTAAAATCAAGAAATCAATATCAGTTCTTTCCTTGATGATAGCCCAAATGTCTTTACGCCACTCGTCTGCTTCTGGCAGGAAAAAGTCAGTCGCAAAACAGGTTGGAAGAATTTTGTTGCCTTTGATATTGTATTCGCCCTTTGCATTTTTCCTTGCGGGCCAATCAAATTTATCTGTTTTTTGTATTGTGCTTTGACCATAGCGTTTTGCATACGGACCATAAAAATAGCAATTTGTACAGCCATCACTTATTTTGTAACAGCCTGTCCATGGCTCCCAGTTCATAGTGTTCCTCCTCTTGGATGGGTGAAGCCGATGATAGCAGAAACGCAGCCGCTTGTCAAACGCAGCGTTTGAACGTCACCGTCTGTGCCTTCATGGAGATCTTACCAACCTCGTAGCCGTAGGCGGGCAGCTCCTTCTTGAAGGTTAAAAAGGCGTGGTCGATGGGAAAGCCCAGAATCTGTTCAATCTCGGCATAGGTCAGCGCAAAGCTGTTCTCCGCGCGTTGACCTATCGCCTTCCAAAGTGGCTCATATTTACTCATTGTCCGTCTCCTCCGATCTTGTTTGGAATAAAATAGCGGCTTTGATTTACCAAAGCCGCCGTGTATCACATACCGAAGCCTAACGCATACTGTTTTACAACCTCAAAAGGGAACATTGTGCGTGTAGCAACTTCTTCTGCCGACATGCCTTGATTAAAAAAGCGTTTGATAACCGTGGTCATATCCTCTGCAATTTCTACAATGTGCTTGTCGGGGTCATATACCCGAATATCACGCTGCCCCCACGGGTATTCTTTGATTTCATGTACCCATTGCAAACTGGATATCTTTCTCAATTCGGCATACACTTCATCTAAATTATCCACTTCAAAATAGACTTGAAAGTTATGTGACTGCTCTTTCACGCTATTGACTGCCACACCAACGAGTTCGGCATATCCTTGTTGCAGAGAAAAACCCTCAAAAGTCACATGTACGCCAATATCCATGACTGCATTTTGATGAAGCACCTTTTCATAAAAGTGTTTCGATGCGGCTATATCCTTAACCGCTAAAAGACAACCTTGATATTTCATTTTTCAATCCTCCTTTGAGGATAGTGTATCGTATATCTCTGTGCCGTCATAGTAAAAATCCGACATTGTTTTCAAGTAATTTTGGGGTGACACACCACTGATAGCCTTGAAATCTTTATCAAAATGGGCTTGGTCGAAATAGCCAGCTTGTTGTGACAATGCCGCAAAAAAGCAAGGTGATTTTTGAATGTGCCTTAATACATAATTAAAGCGGGTTAAACGTGCAAAGTCCTTAACATTCATTCCAATTTGTGTGCGGAACAAGCGGTTTAGCTGCCGTTCACTATAACAAGATAGTCTGGCAATCTCTTTCACTTGTAGCTGTCCATGATTATCAGAAATCGCTTTGGTTGCCAATAGCAAAGCATTTGAAACAACATGATTTTCCATACGTTTGTATAAAATTTCCTCGCAAGCGTTCGCTAAGTCGGTTACAGTTTTTGATATTGCAAAAGCATGATGCAATAAACGGAACAACTCGTTGTCGATGTCCACAAGCGAAAGGCGTTTGTCTGCAAACTCCGCTTGGCTTTGACGTGTGATTTGATACAACCCGTAAGGCGAAAGCTGAATAAGCAGTAGGACATGATAACTATTTGCTTCCATTCCTAACAAAACAGGGGTTAAAGATGCTCCCCACAATTCAGCAATGACTGCGTTTCCGTCAAAAGCAAGCGACAATGTTCCGCAAGCGTTAGGCATAAGCGTATATTGTGCTGTAAATGTATCATTCGATGGAAATACGATGTTGTAATATTGAATATATTTTCTCAGCCCCACATGTGAGGGAAACATATTGAATTGCTTGTTATCTTTTATAATCAAATTGTTCACCCTTGTTTTTCAAAGAAAGATTCGCATTATGCGTATCCGCCTAATGCGAATTAATCAAATACGAATTCGTTCCCAGAGCAGAGAATTAAATTCCCCATTACCGCTTCAAAAAAGTTATCCTTGGTAAATATATAAAAAAGTTTACCATAGTAAAGTCGAAGTTTCAATTAATAAATATAAACAATTAGGAAAGAGTCCAGTATTATGAAAACTTAAAATTATTCACAGTCTTTATGCAAGTATTGACTGGACTATATTGGGGATATAAAAGAAACAAGCTGAGCATTGATATAAAAAAATGCTCAACTCAACCAAAGGAGTGTTATTTAGATACTTTTTTCCATGAGGTCATTTCTCCGAAAACTGAACCGCCGATAATCATTGTGGCGCCAAACAACTGCGTCACTGTCATGGATTCTTGCAAAAGCACTGCTGCTAAAGCAACTGCGGATAGCGGTTCCAGATAGCCGCAGATTGCTACAGTCTGCACTGGTAGACGTCCGATGGAGGAAAAATACAAATAGCAACTTATCCCGGTGTTTAGCAGACCAATCCACAAAATTGGTAACCAATCCTCAGTAGCAATTTCTATATAGAAACATTGCTTGAATCCTATAAAAATTGATACTGTCACAAAAGCGAAAAATAATTGAAGGGTAGAGTTTTCCATCCCTGTGACTTGCTTTGACTTCTTGTTGAAAATCACCATGGCAGCGTAAGAGACTGCTGACAGGCCTGCACAGAGAAGTCCCCAGAAGTTGGCCCCTTCCGTTGCCGCCTGCCCACTGATAAGAAAGACGCCTATAAGGGCTGTAATCAGAGAGGTCAATTTTTGTGGGCTTATTCGTTCCTTAAACAGAAATGGAGAAAGCGCCACTACAATAACAGGGCCACAGTAATTGATCAGCATTCCCAAACTAACACCGATTTGAGCAAAGGCCTCGAAAAGAAGTAGCCAGTCAGCACCCATTGCGATACCAGATAGTGCAATATAACAGAAATCTTTTTTATGCTGTAGTACAGTCAGTTTGTGTCCTGTGAAAAAGAAAACCACGATCAGTAGAATACTGCCCAACAGAGAGCGCAGAAGGACAATTTCATAGCTGGTTAACCCGATATAGCTTGCAACAACTCCGTTGGAACCGAAAAGTAGAAGCGCAAGGATGTACTTGAAATATGCCTGCTTCATAGTCTGCACCTTCCAACAAACACTGTTCCGGCGCTCCCACCCCCGACAATATCATATAAGGAGTGAGGGTTCTTGCCGTTAGTAATAATGGTGTCAATTCCTTGTGCAGTAGCAAGAGATGCCGCCTGTAGCTTTGTCCGCATTCCACCTGTACCGCGCCTTGATCCGGCTCCACCAGCCAGAGCATAAATGCTGTCATCTATGTGTTCGATATACTCAATCCTTTTCGCACATGGATGTAAGCGTGGATCGCTGTCATACAGACCATCAATGTCTGAAAAGATGACGAGCCTCTTTGCCCTGCAAAGAACGGCTACTACAGCGGAGAGCATATCGTTATCTCCAAACAGTCGCTCCTCCGATTCAATTTCCGTATAACTGACAGAGTCGTTTTCGTTTACGACGGGAATAACACCTATTTCCAGAATGTATTTATCAGATTTTGTTTCTTTTCCTCCTGCTCGATGTCCTCAGCGTTCAGCAATATCTGGGCAATGGTCTTATCATAGTCACCGAAAAATTTGTCATAGAGGAACATGATGTTGCATTGTCCTACTGCAGCGGCAGCCTGTTTGAGACGCATACTGGTGGGACGTGCCTTCATTTGTAGCTTATTAATTCCCACTGCAATCGCTCCGGAGGATACCAGAATAACTTCATATCCCATGTTCTGTATATCTGATAAAACGCAGGCCAGTCGGTCAAAAGAACGCAAATCGCTCATTCCCATTTCGTTGGTCAGTGTGGAAGTACCTACTTTTACAACAATTCGATTCTGATACAATCCCATATCACACCTCCACGATAGATGGCGTATGCTTGGCATAGGAAAGGAAATCTTGGAAGATTTGTTCTGTACGAATCTTCATGTACCCAGTAGTAGTTCCATCGCTGCAACCGTACCATTCCTCAGACAAAATATCCTTGTCAAAAACGACTTGTACCGCATGATCTGCATCCAGCAACGCACTGAAAACAGTGGCAGCTCCAATCTTCGTTCCCAGCATAGTATCAATCTTATCTGAGGGTGCAAAGGAAACACGAGCAATGTCCAGAGATTTGCTAAATTCCTTGGAGCGAAAAGGCTTATCTCCACAGGTGATAAAGAGATAAAAGGCTGTTTGCTGTCGGTTGCACAAGAACAAAGTCTTCACCATCTTCATTTCTAGCTTTGTATTGATCTGAATGCAATCCTCCATTGTGATGGCTTCGTCGGTATCAACCCGTTCAAAGGAAATATCCAATTTCTCCAAAGTTTCATAAACTATTTCCTGCAACGGCGTCTTGGATTTAGCAGGTGCCGTTGTTTGAATTTCACTCACATAAAACATATTCATCCCTCTTTTACTTGTAATTTTCACGGTTTTATTGTAGCATTAAATTTATGATTTGAAAAACGAATAATAATCATTTGTAAAATCACAAAACCGTATGAAAGAGGACGAAAAAATGGATATGAATATTCTAAAATATATGGCGTTCATCAAAACAGTTGAGTACGGAAGCTTCACCAAAGCCGCGGAAATTCTGAACTATTCTCAATCAGGAATTAGCCGTATGATTAATGATCTTGAAAAGGAGTGGAATGTGATTCTACTGGAACGTAGTCGTGCCGGTGTGCGTCTGACCTCAGACGGCACGAAGTTACTCCCATATGCTAAGGGGGTCTGTGAAGAATATCAAAAACTACAAATGCAGGTGAATGAGCTCAACGGACTACAATCAGGACTAATCCGTATCGGAACCTTTTCCAGCGTGGCGACGCACTGGCTGCCGAGTATCATCAAGGAATTTCAAAAGGATTATCCGAACATCGATTATGAGCTTCTCCTGGGTGACTATACAGAAATTGAAACGTGGATTTTGGAGGGGCGAGTGGACTGCGGCTTTCTGCGCCTACCGACGCATACAGAACTGGAGACAATTTTTTTAGAGCAAGATAAGCTTCTAGCAATTCTGCCAGAAGGACACCCGCTCACGGAATATGACAAAGTGCCAGTAGCTACACTCTGCGAATACCCATTCATGTTGCTGGAAAAGGGTGCAAAAGCGGAAATCTCAGAAATATTTGACCGATGCGGCTTGTCTCCAAAAACACACTTCACCACATGGGACGATTATGCCGTGATGTCTATGGTGGAAAGCGGCCTTGGCATCAGTATACTGCCAGAGCTGATTCTGAAGCGAGTTCCATACCGAATCGTTGTAAAAGAACTGGATGTACCGGCCTATCGGAAAATCGGACTTGCTTTGCGAAGCAAAAAAACGGTATCATTGGCCGTTGCAAAATTTTTAGACTATTTAACTTATCGTGAAAAATTTGCCCGTTAAAGAGAGTAGATGTGTAACATGGTTATCATGTTCCTGAATTATTGTTAATATCACGGATCATACTTTTGTTTTCGCTCTTTTGGGAGCGAAGCGACCCACGCCCCTGCCGTTTTTGCGGCAGGGGCTACTTAATGCCAAAATCTCAGATTTTGGAGTTAAGGCAGGAATAGGGTTGTTAAACAACCCGCAAAAACACCGTACAGGCAAAGCCTGTACCCTTGTTAAAGAGTAACTGACGTTGTTAAGTTTTGACTAATGTCGAAGGGAGGATATCATGGCGAAAAAAAGCGACCGAATTATTACGTCGGTCTATCTTACCAAAGAAATGTGCGGTGAAATTGATAAGCTGGCAGCCCGTGAGAATGTGTCCAGAAATGAGCAGATCCGTCGCTTTATCGAAAAGGGACTGGACATTGAGGGCTACACCCAAAATGTAGATTTTATTTCCAGTATTATCAGACAGGAATTTACTGCGGTCTATCACATCGAGGACATCAAAGCGGTTGCAGAGCAACAGACCAATCGTCTTGCCAAAATGCTGATGAAGTCAGGCAAGATAGACGCCGCAGGGTTCTTTTTACTGATTAAGGTTTTGATGAACCTTGCCCACGATGGAACAGAGGATCAGTTTGACCAAATGTTAAATGAAGCGGTCACGCTGGGGGTGGACTATATGCAGAAAAAAGATTTTCAAATCAACAGCTTTTTGCAGGACACTGACAATCTGCGTGGTCTTGCAGATAAGCTGTGATGGAAAGGAGCATTTTTATGAATTTAATGGATTATCAGCAATTTTTAGACGCAGTGTGTAACCAAGCGAAGGACTATTTCCCAAAGGAGTACCAAGATGCCAAGGTAGAACTAAATCACATGGTGAAAACCAATGATCAAGAGATGGATGGGATTACCATACGTCGGGAGCAGGACTCCTTAGTACCACAAATTTACCTCAACGGGTATTTTGAACTTTATGAAAATGGTGTCAGCTTGAATGAAATTCTGACGGACATCGCTGCCCAATATTTTCATAGGGCAGTCCGGTCCTTTGAAAATCTGCCGGAGGATTTGTCTGACTACGAGCAGATAAAAGACCGGATTGTGGTTCAGATAATCAATCGTGATATGAACCAGATGTTGTTAAAGGAAGCGTTCAGCAAATCCATTGATCACACGGATTTAGCGGCTGTTCTCAAAATCCCTGTTCACGAGGATGACCACAGCTCCGCCACCATTCGGGTTACAAAGGAACTGATGGAACGATGGAAGCTGGATTCTGAGGTGGTGTATCAGGATGCGCTAAAGAATACCGTCAAAGCCTATCCGGCACAGATAACAACACTACAATCCGTTATTGGTGAAATGATGTTCCCGCCTTCTATGTTTTCCAATGAGGTGAATTGGGAGATGCCGGAGGTATGTGAGATGAAGTCTTATGAGCCGTATGTCCTTACCACTCCCTCAAAACAGTATGGTGCGGCTACTCTGTTATACCCAGAGGTATTACAGCAGATTTCTGATAATGCGCAGTCAAATCTTTTCATTCTGCCCAGCAGTGTCCATGAACTGCTTTTGATGCGGGACACAGGAGAGGTAAACGCCGCAGAACTTCAGGCCATGGTGATGGGGGTAAATCAAGAAGCTGTGCCGCCGGAAGAACAGCTTTCCGATGAGGTTTATTACTATGATGGAAAAGAACATACTCTTTCCATGGCTACTGTGAAAGAGGAAACGGCTGAACTGAAACAGAGATTTCAGCAGAACTCTGATTATGCTGCTTTCAATCAGGAAACGGGTATGGAGCAGGAGCTTTAAGGCACATTTCAAAATCTTTGATGGGAGGAATCCAATGGCATCCAATATTTACATCTTATCAGCCTGCGACGCATGGGCAGGCAAAGACAGTATGCGTATATTAGGCGTTACTACTGACGAAACCATGGCTTTGTTTTCAAGAGGACTTCAAAAATGAGGAAGTCAGCTTTGATAAGCTGCAATACGGCTTTGTGCAGACCTACGATGATATGCAGATAACAGAGCCAATTTCCCTTGTACAGTTCCCCGAAGCAGCGGTCGCCTATGAGGAAATTACCGAGATACAGTCCAAGGTTGAAATCGAAAAGCTGGAGCTTGACCGTAGAAGCCTGATTTATACCGAAGTGGCGCTTCAGACGGATTTCGGTTATACCAGCTTTTTAGTGTCGGGATTTTGCGACCGTGACGATTTGGAAGCCAGTGACGGCTTTCAAAACTTTATGGAGGGAACCACCGATGCGCAAGTCAATGCCGGTGTGTATTCTTACTCAGTGGGAAATGGAGAAAGCGAATATCCCACTGAGGACGAACTGGTTATCATCAAGCGATATGCTGATGAGCTGCACAAGGAATATAGCGTTGACTCCGTACTAAGCGATTTTATCAGCTTCTATTATGAAGCGGAACAGGAGTATTGAGCCTATGACACAGGCAAACCGATACAAAGAACTTGCCGCACTGACAAAGCGGGCGGATGACCTCGACCCTGCTTATCATGCGGCTTTTTATCTGCTGTCCTATGACCCGGAGCTGTACGAAACCGCCCGCAGATATGTGAACGTGGACGGCATCGGCTTCACCGGCATAAAACGTGCAACCCGTGATTTTGACGAGCGTACACGCTTTGTCGTTGACATTGCCCACAACCTGTTTTCCTATAACAGCGCTTGCAAAGCCACTCCCTTTGAGATTTCACGGCTGGGTTATCCCTACTTGGAAATGGTGTGCAATTCTTTCTATATTGCCACCGGAGAGGTTCAGGTTGTTTTGGAGCCGGGGCAGGATGGACAGCTTGAAATGAAGCTGGATGCCAGCCGTTATCAGCAAAACAAGCGTATCCAGCAACGATTTGAGCAACTTCAAAAATCCATGTTTGCAGACATGGTGCAGGACGAGGCCGCAGAGCCGGAAAGGTAAGGTGAATTATTTTGATTACAGGAGTTATCTGTTATCAGGGCGGTACGCTGGTGGTAGAGCTGCCCTGCGGAGCTTATGAGCTGGCAGAGCATTTGGGCAGTATAGGCATCCGTTCCCCGGCTTCGGAGATTTTGGCACATGGAACGGAACAGGTTGAAGTAAAGCTGGCAGCCGGTGAACGGATGGGGGCGTTCATTCTTGCCAACCTTCAGGACAGAGACACGCTCTCCGG
Organism: Sinanaerobacter sp. ZZT-01; assembly: GCF_035621135.1. Taxonomy (NCBI): domain Bacteria; kingdom Bacillati; phylum Bacillota; class Clostridia; order Peptostreptococcales; family Anaerovoracaceae; genus Sinanaerobacter; species Sinanaerobacter sp. ZZT-01. The sequence goes on along the minus strand of NZ_CP141728.1, from coordinate 420,820 downwards.
CGTGAACCTTGCCTGTCAGGAAGTAAACCGTGTCTGCCCCTTTGGGTATGATGAATTTCTGGATATGCTCGATCCCGAACCGCAAGCCGGTTTTAACCGCTATGCGTTTTACAAGCCCTATGAAACTCTGCCGCCCAGCACCGCAGGGGGCATGAAATTCATTTTGGAGGAAAGCAGGCGCTATCACTCCACAATGGAGAATTACCGCACTGTATGCGAAGCGGAGGCTGCGGAGGACGACCGCAACATCAGGGAGGTAAATCGTATGCTGGAGTCCGGCGAGGATGAATGGGAACGCTGACGGGAGGTGATGGGCAATCTCCCTTTTAGTCTATAAGCAGAGATTCAAAAATCCCAATTATAAAAGCACCGCAGGCAAGAATTATGCCCATGTGCGCTATATCGCCACCCGTCCGAGGGTTGCCAAAAATGAGGGCATGAACCATGGACTGTTCGGAAAGCTCTCCCCTGGTCCCATAACCGAGTTTGAGGACTGGCGGGATGTGGCAAGGCTGGTCTATGCCAATTCCAAAAAGCATATCACCAAGTACCGCAGCGTGATTTCTTTTGACGAGGAAACGGCTGCCGAACTGAACTTGACCGACCAAAAGGCATGGCAGAGGTATATTGAAAACCACATTATGACCATTGCCGAAAAAAACAATATCCGGCGTGAAAACTTGCAATGGGCGTGTGCGCTCCATAAGGAAAAGCGCCACCCCCATATCCATGTGGTGTTTTGGGATACCTCGTCACGGGTCAAAAATCCCTTTACCCCGCCTGCCGTTCCCAATGCCATCAGAAAGCAGCTCATTAAAGAAACCTTTGCGGAGCGCATCCGTGCCTATGGGGAGCAGAAAAACAAGGCCACCGCCGAACTGCGCAGTATCAGCAATGAACTGGTAGACGAGTTTGAACAGCATCTGCGGCGGCTGGGCAAGGATCAGTATAAGCGGCTCCGGGATGACTATGACGAGGAAAATGAGCTATCCGGCAGCTTTGATTTTGATGATGCGGTACTGAATGAAACCGCCGACCGTGTATTCCGTCTTAAATCCGCACTCCAGCCCACCGGCCGCATTGCCTATCAGCTTCTGACGCCGGAACTCAAGGCTGAGGTTGATAAGCTGGTGGCGTATCTTCTGGAGAATGTCCCTGCACTCAGGGAGCAGAAAGAACGCTACATAGACAGCAAAATGAAAATGGCCCAGCTATACGGCGGCAGTGATGAATACCTCGGCAGCCTGCAAAAGCGATTTTCCGGGGAAGCGGATAAAATCATTGCAAACCGTGTGCTGGGCATGGTAAAGACCTTGAACCGGCTGGATTATGAAATGAAATCCGAGGAATACAAAAGCGCCCGTCGTTCTTATTTTGCCGAGCAGATGCTGATGGAGGCGCTGGATATGCTCTCCGGTCTGACCCACGACAATGACAGCCGTTTCAGCGATTGGGAGAAAGCCAACGGCCGGGAGCTGTCAAAGGACGCCAAAAAGGAGCTGTTTTTGAAATTGCAGGATAAGGGCTATGAACATTAACCGTTAAGGAGGAATGAGGATTGAAAACCAAAAAAGAGTTTTTTGATGACTTTTATACACGGCTGACCCAAAGGGGCTTCCGTGTGGAAAGTGTTATGGAAAGCGATATAGCCGCCGAGGTTTACAACGAAAACTCCCTGTTCTGTATGGTTACACAGGATGGGGAGCTTGTTTTTGAAACCTACGGCGGCGAAAAGGTCCGGGCTTTGGAGCAGGCGGCCGAAGAAACCCGTACAGGTCTTTCCTGCTGTATGCAGCCGCCGTTTGCGGATATGGATCGGACAGAAACGATTCTGCTTACAGGCGGTTCCTACATCAAGGTGTTTGAGAGCGCTGGGGTGGTGCTGCTCTGCCGCCGTACTGCTTTATTCGGCTATGAGTTTGTCACCTGTCAAAAGGCCATGCCAAAGCACAATACCAAACGCTTTTACAGGGAACGTTTCTTTTATGACCCCGTGCTGGCACAGGACGACTTTTTGGAGCGCAGCGGGCTTAAAATCCCGGCGCCGCTTTCTCTTTCCCACGATGAACTTCGGGTACTGGTGTCCTGCTGTGCAAGGTGCGTTATGCTGGACAATGAAATGGACAGCGGGCAGGAGAACCGTATCCGTGAACTGATGGCAAGGATTGAGGAAAGCCTGCCGGGGCAGCCTGACCTTTCCCCCCGCCACTATTTTCAGAATGAAATGTAAGGAGAGTGCCTATGAAAACCAAAACCGAGTTTTACCAAAGCTATTTTGAAACCCTGCAAAAGAAAGGATTTACCGTACAGCCCTCCACTTCACCGGACTATGTGGCGGACATTTACCACAGGGATAAGCTGATTGCTTTTTTCACCAAGAATGACACGGTAATGAAAAATCCCTTTGTGGAAGTGCAGAATAAGCTCATGGACAGAATACAGACCCTTGCCAAGTCTACAGCGGTGGCTTGCGGGATCTGTTCGGATAAGCCTTTTGATGAGGAAACCGCCGCGAAATTGCCCAACAACTTGTATAAAATTAATGAACATAACGGCGTGGTGCTGGCCTGCAAGCATCACCCCCTGTTTGAGTATGTGCTTTCCACCTACCGCTGCGATGAAAAGAAAAACCCCATCCAGCGCCAGTATTTCTACAACAAAGAGGACGCCTTTGAGAGTTTCGCCACCAGAAGCGGCTTGATTGATGAAAAACGGCTGTTCTCCGAAACGGATTTGAAAGTCATCTATGCGGGGCTGGTTAAAATGCGCACCGTTGACAACGACATGACACAGGACGATCTCAACTCTGTGGAACGGCTGGTAGATAAAATTGAGGACATTATGCCGGAGCTGCAAAAAAGAGAAAAGGTGCTGGACTTCTCATGGCTCTTTGGCAGCATGGAGCGCGGCATTGAACGGGAATAAATAGCGGCTGCCTTGTTAGGGCAGCCGGTTACTTTGCCATCAGCTTTGCGATATGGAGAACCGCATCAGCCTTTTCTTGATTCAGCACACGAACACTTTCTACAAGTTCCCGTTCATATGCAGTGGGATACAGCACATCGCTGCTTTCGTTATAAAACTCCGAAATCGTTGTGCCTAGGCGGGCAAGCAATTTTTCCAGCACAAGCACAGATGGCTGGCTTTCGCCTTTTTCAATTTTGCGGATATAATTTTCCGATATGTCAGTTTCTTTGGACAGCTTATATACGCTGATACCCCTTTGCGTTCGGAGCAGTTTGAATTTTTGTGGTAAGTCCATCTTTATCCTCCTTTAATCTATCCTACTTTTATTATGTGTCATAACACAACAAAATATAAGATAACAATAGTGGTTGATTATACGGATATATAGTTGTATTATGTAAGTGTAACTGCGTAACCCATTCAGATAGGAGAGTGATATTATGAATCATCCAAGCGGAGAGTCGATTTGGGGCAATATTAATACTGCCCTTGAAATCGCACTGAATATTTATGTTATTGTAGCAAAAGATGAAAACGGCATTGAGCGTGAGGGCATTATGATCCCGAAGGATAAGGCTAAGGAGGTATTGTCGGACAAAGCCATTTCCATGGCAGAGCAGGACGGGGACTGGCTTTGCTACGGCGAGGACATCAAGGATGTTCCCATGTATGAAATGCTTCAGCGGCGTGTGGCTGCCTGCAAGCGCATGGAAGCCAAGGCAGTGGAGATGATGGAGGAAATCAGGCGTGACGGCAAACTGCGTCTGACCGATTACTTTGGCGAGTGCCCCCCGCCTGCCCAGCAGGGCAAAGACAGCCCCCCGCCCGTTCCGGTGAGAAACGGTATCTATTTCGTGCAGTCAGGCGGACAGGATTTCTTTGCTGTCCATGAGGCGGTAGCCGATAATTTCATGTCTGATATGGCTGTAGCCTTTGGAAACCGTCAGGGCGAATATCTGCTTTACGATTTGACCACCGCCGCTGTCCCTCTTTTTGAACTGCGCCAGCTTTATGAGGAAGTGGCTGACCTGATTGTTTCCGAGGACAGCCTGCTGTCTACGCTGAACACAAACTTCAAAACCTACGTCTTGTATTATAACGAGCTGATTCAGGAGGAGGCGAAAATCCCGCCTGTGAACGCTCCTGCCAGCCTGTTCCTGCAAAAGCAGCTTGACCGGTCGGCCAATGAGCCGGAACACAGTGACTTCAAGGAAGATACTGCGCAGGAACCTTATAATCCGGGTGAGGAAGCCGAGGACTTTGGCTATGAGCCTTAATCGTTGAAAACTTAATAGAACAGCAACCGGCCCCCCTGCACCGCATTGATGGTGCAGGGGGGCACTTTTTTGTTTTTTAGGAGGTGAACAACTTGAAAATGGTGTATATCGCAAGTCCTCTGCGTGGGGACTATAACACCAACATAAAAAATGCCGTGGAATATTGCCGCATTGCCGGAGAGCAGGGGGTATTACCGCTTGCTCCCCATATCATCTTCAGTCAATGGTGCAATGACACCATTCCCGAACAGCGGGAACAGGGGTTGCAGCTTGGCCTTGCCCTGTTGGAAAAATCCGATGAGCTGTGGGTTATGGGAACCACTTTCAGCCAAGGGATGCAGGGAGAAGTTGCATTTGCTATGGAGCATAAAATCCCGATATTTTTCGTGAGCCATCCCCATGATCCAGCCTATTATCCGGTCAGCACCGATGAAAACAGAATTTTGACTTCGATTGACTGTTTCCCCGAAAGCAGGCGGGAAAATTATGAGGGGCAATTTGTGATACTTCGGCATGAGCATCTAAAGCAGGAGTATCGGACACCCCGTAATCAGATATGGGCAGTCACCCATGGCCCCGGCTGCCGCCCGGATTATGTCCGCAGAGATACCATTCACTTAACGCATCCTGTGGACGGGGATCGCATGGCGGTTGGGCGTGGTGAGGTTTGGGGCATTCCTACACCTGAAACGATGGACAGGATTAGGCAGGCTTATCCAGAGTTTGATGCTGCCCTCCAGCCAGCCGCAGAGCCGGAGGGAGAACTTTGCCGATGAAGAAAAAGGAAAAGCTCATTTTAGGTTCCATCATCATCGGCCTTGGCACAATTTTCAATCTGTTCTTTACTGCGGCTTTGCATGGGCTGCTGTCGCACCGGGTCCGTACCCTGACTTTACTCCCGTTATGGGACTGTATCGCAGGGCTGTTCACCCAGCGCCAGCAGCTTATGTTGTTCTTGTCCTTTGAGGGTTTCCTTTGTCTGTGCTGTGTGCTGTTTTGGGTACAGAACAACCGCCCCTATCAAAGCGAGCTTGTTCAAGTGGCAGAGGACATCTATACGCCTGCCCCGGTGGGACAGTATCAGCATGGCTCGGCACGGTGGCTGCAAGATAAAGAAAAGTGCAGGGTCTTTGGAACACAGCTTATCAATCCGGCGAACCCTCTTATTCGTAGGCTGTTAGATACCGGCTTTGAGGATTTGCCGTTTATGGAGGAAAACAAAAATAAGAATATACCCTTAGAGCAAGTGGAAACCGGGCAGGGTGCGGCGGTACAGGACGAACCCAACCCACCGCCCGTTCCTATAAAATCAAGGGAAGAAAAGGAGGAATTGATACAGGATGCGGACTTTGAATCCGTGGATTATGACCTTGCGGCTGCTCATTTAACAGAGGCACCACAGCCACAGGATACCCCGCCCGTACCGCAAAATAAGCCGGAGAAAGAAAAAGCCGATCCCTATAAGCTGTTTGATGAGGGCGGCATCGTGGTGGGTGCAGAGAAAATCAGAGCAGGAGAGCTTGGGGAGCCGTCTGAACGGCTCTACTACATTCCTGACGATACCCATACTTTGACTATCGGCGCAACTCGTTCAGGGAAAACACGCTGCCTTGTCATCCAGTCCATCTGTATGCTGGGGCTTGCCGGGGAAAGTCTGGTCATCAGCGATCCCAAAGCCGAACTGTTCCACTATACAGCGGTATTTCTTAAAAAGCTGGGCTATGAGGTGATCTGTCTGGATTTCAAGAACCCGGAAAAAAGCACTCGTTACAATCTCCTTCAACCAGTCATTGACGCGGTAAATAAGGGAGATATGGAACGTGCGGAAATGTATGCGTGGGACATTACCAACATCCTTGTGGGCGATGATGTTTCCAATGAAAAGATATGGGAAAACGGCGAGAAGTCCACCATAGCGGCAGCGATTCTTTGCGTGGTGGTGGACAACAAAAAGCGGCCGGAGTATCAGAACCTCACCAATGTGTACTGGTTTATCGCGGAAATGAGCAAGTCTGTGGGCGGCAAGACGCCTATGAGCGAGTACATGAAAAAACTGCCCAGCACCCACCCGGCAAGGGCGCTCATGTCCATTGCCGAGGTCGCCCCAAGCCGTACCAAGGGCAGCTTTGATACCTCGGCGCTGACTACCCTGCGCCTGTTTACCAGCCGTTCCGTCTATTCCGTTACCCATAAGAGCGATTACAACATCTCGGAAATCGGACAGAAAAAGCAGGCGCTCTATATGATTTTGCCCGATGAAAAGACGACTTACTACCCTATCGCCAGCCTGATGGTATCCCAGCTCTATGAACTTCTGGTCCGTCAATCCGACCAGCGTGGCGGCAGACTGGAACGCCGTGTCAACTTTGTGCTTGATGAGTTCGGAAATTTTACAAAACTGAATGATTTCCCCAATAAGCTGACCGTAGCAGGCGGGCGCGGGTGTCGGTTCAATTTGTTCCTGCAAAGTTTTGAACAGCTTTCCCTAAAATACGACAAAGAAACGGAGGCTATCGTCAAATCCAACTGTCAGACATGGATTTATCTGCAAGCGGATGATAAGGAAACCTTGCAGGAGGTTTGTGACAAGCTGGGCAAGTACACCACTAGCGCCTATCAGCTTTCCAGCCAGCATGGGCGGTATGTCAACCCCTCCAGCTCCCACAGCATCAGCCTTGTGGCAAGGGAGCTATTGACAACGGATGAAATCCGCAGAATCCAGCGACCCTCACAAATCGTCATCAGCCGTTCCCATCCGGCGCTGATGAACGCCCCCGATCTGTCGCAGTGGTATTTTAATCAGATGTGCGGATTGGGCGGCAAGGAGCATAACCGCATGGTGCGGGAAACGAGAGAAGCAGCCCGTCTGGTACTGTCCAATATGACCAGCGATATTCCTCTTTGGAACATTTGGGTTTACTACGCCAAGGATTTGCAGATGAAGGAAGCCCAGCAGAAGTCACAGGCTTTTGCTTCTCAGATGGGCGCAATTTTTTCAGAAAAAGGATTCAGGAAAGGAGGTTCCAGACACAGTGAAAGTGAAGATGGAACAGATGATTAAAAAAATCAGAGCAAAAGGCAAGTTGGTGAGTGCGGGAGCGCTTACCGCCTATCTTTTGTTCCAAAACAGTACGGTGGCCTATGCTGCCGGGATTGGTGACAGCCAAATAGCCAAGGGTACGGAAAAGCTCATTCAGGACGCCACCACATGGCTGATGATTCTGGCTCCCGTGGTGGCCGGCCTGCTTATTATCTATTTCTGTATCCGAAGAAGTGCGGCGGACGAGATGGATCAGAAAAAATGGAACAACCGCATTGTAGTGGCGATTGTGTCCTGCATCGGTGCGGTGCTGGGCAGCGCCACCCTCAATATTATCATCGGCTACTACCAGTAAGCCGGTGGACTTTTCGGAATAAGGCAGGGGACTACCCCGGCTTTATCATAACTCAAAATCTATCAATGAAAAGGAGAACAAACACAATGAAAAACTTTATGAACAAGGTTATTTCCAAGGTAAACGATGTGAAAGAAAAGGGAAAGGCTGCCGCCATTGCAGGGGCTTTGAAATTCCAGCAGCTCAGAACAAAATCCGGTACGGTTCTTGCCCAGCAGTCCGGCGAGGGGTTTGTGGACACGGCGCTGAAGATTTTGATTTCTGTGGTAATCGGCGCCCTTTTGCTGGCAGGGCTTTATATGCTGTTCAACGACACGGTACTGCCTACGCTGGTTGATCGTGTCAAGGAGCTGTTCAATTACAGAGGGTAAGACCCGCACAATGCCCCATGCTGCCGTTATGATATGGCAGCATGGGGTTTTTATAAAAGAATAGGAGGAATTACCGATGAAAGTAACCGCTAAAATTGTCGCCCGTTTGAGCAACGAAGGCAGGCTCAAGGCCATTGCCACAGTCTGCTTGAATAATGAGTTTCTGATTACCGGGGTGCGCATCGTTGAGTGCGAAAAAGGCACCTGCGTGTTCATGCCCAGCAGGAAAACCAATGCCGGGGAATACAAGGATATTTGTTTTCCCATCACACCGGAGCTGCACAGTCAAATCAAAGACACCGTGCTGGAGGTTTATCAGAGCCAGACGGAAGAAACGGTTCCTGCTGAGTGAGCCATAAGGAATTTATGCCCTGCGGGATTTCCAGCAGGGCAAGGAGGTGATTTTTGATTGGAAATAATTCTTGTACTGCTGATTGTTGCCATTCTAAATGGAGCCGTAGCATTTATTGATGAAATGCTCTCCGGTCTTGTCCCCATGACATTAAACGCCGATCAGTATATGACTGCGGCAGGCGGCGGCAGTATGGTAAGTGTGCTGTTTGATATTCTGCTGGGATTTGGCGTGTCCTTGATTATCCTCAAGTTTTTGAAAAAAGGGTTTGAGTGCTATGTCATGTGGACAGACGGCGACCCGGACGCAGAACCGGCCTATCTGGTCATTCGCTTTATTCAGGCCATAGCCGTGGCGGTCTGCTTTCCGGTCATGTATGGCTGGCTTGCCGAGATCACCCAAAGCCTGACCGATGAACTAATGGCAGCTATCAGTGCAAACACAAGCTATGACTGGAATGCTTGGGTCAACGGGATCAGCTCCCTTGGACTGGTGACAGCCATTTTCGGGTTGGTTTTCGTGATATGCTACTTTGTGCTGTATTTCCAATTCTTGATGAGGGGGCTGGAAATTATGATTCTGCGCATTGGCCTGCCCCTTGCCTGTGTCGGTCTGCTGGACAGCGATAAGGGTGTTTTCAAGACCTATATCAACAAATTCTTTCAGACCACCTTTGCGGTGGTGGTGCAGATATGCCTTTGCAAGCTGGGTGTCGCCATGATGATGAATGTAAGCATAATGAATATCTTTTGGGGCATTGCCTGCATCGTGCTTGCCATCAAGACCCCCCGTTTCCTCAGTGAGTTTATGGTTCCCACAGGTGGGGGCGGTGCCGGTGTCATCAACAATATGTACCATTCCGTCCGGCTGGTAGGCATGGCAAAGGGAATGGTCAAATAAAGGCGGTGATGATGAAATGATAACCCTCGACGATATTTCCATAGCAGTCATTTCCCTCATCCGCTTGGGTGCAGTGTTCCGCTTTATTTACTGCATGATCCGGCTGCAATCGGCAGAGGAAGAACAGGCACGGTATAAAAAGCGGGCGAAAAACACTGTTGTTTTCTATGTGATTGCCGAGTGTATCTGGCAAATCAAGGAGATTGTATTTTACTACTATGGAGGGTAAGGAGGAATGGAGTGAACAATGAAATTAACCTTTACATCCCCACCGGAGTAAAGGCAGAAAACGAGCTGTTCAACGGCTTTGGCAGGCGGGAGCTTATGCAAAGCGTTGTCGGCTCCCTGTTCGGCGGTGCAGTTGCAGCGCTCCTTTGGCTGATTGCAGGAAATGTGGCGCTGACCGTAGTGGCAGTCCTGTCCGGCATTTTCGGTTCGGTGATGATGTGTACCAAAGACCAAAATAACCAAAGTGTGGTTGACCAAATCGGGGATATGCTCCGGTTTCGGCGCAGCCAGCAGATTTACCCCTACCGTATGCAGGATGAATGGGGTATGAGATAAGGAGGTAGACTTTTGGCGTTTCTTGACCTTTTTGCAGGAATCGGCGGATTCCGTAGAGGTCTCGAAAGAAGCGGACATACCTGTGTCGGTCATGTCGAAATTGATAAATACGCAAACAAAAGCTATATGGCAATGTATGAGCTTGCACCCTGCCCTTACCGGGAGGATGCAGGCTCTAATTTTACTATGATGTGTAAACCGGAGGTGAGAAAAAACTGTGATGGGAAAAACTGCAAAGGCGAATGGTATGCCAAGGACATTAAACAGATCCGAGCAAGAGAGATTCCAAAAGCTGAAATCTGGACTTTTGGATTTCCTTGCACTGACCTTTCCATCGCAGGACGCATGGAAGGTCTTAGAGGAAGCCGAAGCGGACTGTTTTTTACAGTCGTTGGCCTGCTCAAAAGCACGAATCCCGAAAATCGACCCCAGCAGCTTATCGTTGAGAATGTTAAGCATCTGCTGTCAAGCGAGAATGGCGGGGCATTTACCACCGTTCTCGCTGAATTATGGGAAGCTGGGTATGACTGCGAATGGCAAGCCGTCAATTCAAAGCATTTCGGCGTTCCCCAGCACCGGGAGCGAGTGTACCTTATTGGACATTTTGGAGGAATCCGTGGACGAAAGGTATTTCCTATCGGCGGAGCAAACACAGCGCCTGTTAAGCAGCTTATCGGAGGAAGCCAAGGAAAGCGAGTATACGACATAAGCGGTGTTTCTGTTACCCTGACAGCGGAGGGCGGCGGCTTTGCAGGACGAACGGGGCTTTATGCTGTATCGGTCAACCGCAAGGAGGGTATTACTGGGGCTATCAATCAGGCCCATACCTTGAACGCCAGCGATACCCGTGGCCTAAACCGCAATCAGGATCAGAATGCCGTGCTGTCAGAAATTGCGCCCTGTGCTGCGTTCATTGATTTAAGCGCAGAGCCGAAAATCACGGAAACCGCCCGGTGTATTCGGGCAAGGCAGCATTCAGGCATCGGCAATCACCGGGGGGAAACCTCCGGTGTCTTTTTGTGCCATGGACACCCGGACTGCGTGATGGCGGTCATTACCCCCGACCGCATGGAAAAGAGGCAGAACGGCAGGCGGTTCAAAGAGCCGGGAGAACCCAGCTTTACCTTGACAACGCAGGATCAGCACGGCATTCTGCTGTGCTGCTGCGAGGGCTGGAAAGGTGGTCTGCCTATCAGAGAGGACAAAAAAGACGGCTGCACGATGGCGTATCCCGGCGATGGCATCAATCTGTCCTATCCCAACAGCCACCGGAGCAGGGGGCGTGTCGGTCGCCAGTGTTCCCAAACCCTGATGACGGGTGGGAGCATGGGCGTTCTCCTATGCTGTCGTATCCGCAGGCTGACGCCGAGAGAGTGCTGGAGGTTACAAGCCTTTGAGGACTACCTGTTTGAACGTGCAAAAGCGGCAGGCATCAGCGACGCCCAGCTTTACCGGCAGGCCGGAAACGCCGTTACCGTCAACATTGTCTATGAGATTGGGGTCCGGCTGCCGGGTGGCTGTCTATGAGGTTTTCCGTTCTGTATGTAGACCCACCGTGGTCTTACAAGGTTTATTCCAAAAAGGGACAGGGTCGCAGCGCCGAAAACCACTACCATACCATGAGTGCCGAGGATATTTTCAACCTTGATGTGGCAGGAATTGCAGATAAGGACTGTGTGCTGTTTCTGTGGGTGACATTCCCATGCCTGCTGGCGGGGCTGGAAGCCATTGAGCGTTGGGGATTTACTTATAAGACCCTCGGCTTTTGCTGGGTAAAGCGGTGTAAAAAGCAGCAGGAAAAATGGTTTTGGGGACTGGGCTTCTGGACAAGAGCCAATCCCGAACTGTGTCTGATTGCATCAAGGGGCAAGCCGAAACGCCTATCCAAAGCGGTCCACTGCATTGTAGATACTCCGGTGGAGTATCACAGCAAAAAGCCGGACGAAGTGCGGCGCCGCATTGAGCAGCTCATGGGGGATGTTCCCCGTGCGGAACTGTTTGCAAGGCAGCGGTATGACGGCTGGGTGTGTCTTGGCGATGAAATCAACGGCCTTGATATACGGGAGGCTATTCAGAAAGTCAAAGAAATGGAGGGATGATATGGCATTTGAAGAACGGCTGTCGCTGCTTCTTTCTAAAGCCCATGAAGATTACAATGAAATGGTGCGAACTGCCAATTTTATGGACGGCGATGTAGAGGAATTGTCGGAAAGGATTACGATTGCAAAGAAACTTCTTGAACACATGGAATCCTCACTTTCGGGCTGTTATTCCGATGTAGAGGCTCTTTTGTTTTATGACAGGCCCTTGACGGCAGCCTGTGAGCAGATTAAGGAGAACGGCGCTTCTCTGTGGGACGGACTGATAGAATATTTTGACCGTTTTGTGCTGGATACCAAGCAGCATATAGGGGAAGTTTTGGCACAATGGGATGCGCTGCCCATAAACGAAATGACGCGGGCGGAAGATTACCGTGCCATGGTACAGCAGATTACCAGCTATCAGCAGGAAGAAGAACAGAGGCTTATTCAAAGAGAACACTGGCAAAATGAGTATGATGACAAGCTGGCAAAGGACTATACAGATTGTCAGGAGTACCTGAAACGCTATGAGGAAATCCGGGGTGAGCCGAACACCGAGTTTGAACATCTGATTACCGTCCTGCATCAGCACATGAAAGAGTTTAACAGCTTTACGGATACACAATTACAGGCTATGAGCAGATTAGATGATCCGCTCACTTCTACCTACCACTGTTTGGTCTGCTTTGGGGATAAAGCAACCGATAAGGAAACTCTCGACCGAGTAGTTTTAGGAATGGCCAATGCACGCATGGAGTTCTTAAAACATGAGCAAGAAATGCAGGAGCAGGCCGATGAGCTGGAACGCTGATGGCTGGAGTGCCTTTTTTGCCTGTTTGCTCCTTGCTCTGTTTGTGGGCAGTCTGTGCGATATGGCTATCAGCAGAATATTAAAACCTTCTACACCCAACACCGCCGTTCTCAGCATGACTGTGACGGCGGTGTTTCTCTGTGTATATGGATTTACCCCAACGGCGCTGCGCTGTATCCTGCTATGCCAGGTCCTCATGGTGGCGGGGGTGTTTGACCTAATGACCTATGAAATCCCCGATTGTCTACATTTACTGATTGCAATGGCAGGGCTGATTCACTTTCAGCCCTTGCCTGCCCTTTTGGGGTTTCTGCTTGTTCCCCTGCCGTTTCTGATTGCCGCATTGAAAACGGAAAAGATTGGCGGCGGTGATGTAAAGCTCATGGCGGCCAGCGGCTTTGCCCTCGGTGTAACAGGCGGCATCTGGATGATGATATGGGGGCTTTTCTTTGCCCTGCTTTGGAACCGTGCATTTTGCAGGGAACAAAAAAGTCTGCCCCTTGCGCCGTTTTTAGCTTTCGGGGCATTTTTGACCCTTTTCCCAACTTAATAACGATATGGAGGATAACACAATGAAAGATTTACTCAAAAACAGAATTGTGGTGGGGCTGCTGTGTATTATCACAGCCCTCATCATTTGCTTTGGCCTGACGCCCATGTTTAATAATGCACTCCAGTCTAAAGTGGAGTTGGTGCGTGTCACCACTGAAATCAAAAAGGGCGATGAGATTACGGCCGGTATGATTACCGCTGTGGAAACGGGCGGCTACAATCTTCCCTCTGATGTGGTTTACAAGAAAGAGGATGTCATCGGCAAGTATGCCAATGCCGACCTTTACAAAGGCGACTACATTCTGAAAAGCAAGCTCTCCGATACGCCCCAACTAAAAAATGAATATCTCAGCGGGCTGGACGGCACGAATAGAGCTATTTCCGTCACCATCAAGAGCTTTGCGGCCGGTTTGTCCGGCAAGCTGGAGCGTGGGGATATTGTTTCCCTGATTGCCAGTGATGTGGGAGAGGCCCGAAAAACCTTGATCCCTGATGAACTGCAATATGTTGAGATTATCGCCACCACTGACAGCAGCGGCAACGACCGCAATATTCAGGAGCAGCCCAAGGGCAATGAGGATACCGAGCTTGCCAGCACCATTACCGTCCTTGTCACGCCGCAGCAGGCAAGGCTTCTTGCGGAGCTTGAGCAGACGGGGAAACTTCATGCCGCCCTGGTCTACCGTGGCGGTGCAGAGAACGCACAGAAGTTTTTAGACGAGCAAGCCAAGCTGTTGGAGGCTTTGTATCCCACGAAAAGCGAGGGCTTAACCTATGAAACCGAAAATAATGACGGCACACCGGCACCGGCTCCCGACAGTGCGGCCGGGGGTGTGCCTGCAAACGGCGATATTTCTGACACGGAAGACTGAGAAAGGGAGGCCAAAACCATGGAAGAAAGCAAAGTAATTGCCGTCATGGGCAGTCAGGGCAGCGGGAAAACCACCGCTGCCCTAAAACTTGCCCTTACACTTTCGGCGGCGAAGAAAAATGTCATCGTGGTATTTTGCGACCCCTTTACACCGGTGATTCCGGCTGTACTGCCCGCCCATATGACCCATGACACCTCGCTGGGAAGTCTTTTAACGGCTCCTGCGCTTGCACAGACCACTATCCTGAACGCCTGTGTGCCTACGGAGAAAAACGATTATATCAGCCTGCTGGGGTATTGCGCAGGAGAAAGCCTGATGCACTACCCACAAATCACAAGAGAAAAAGCAGTGGAATTTTTTGTCCTGCTCCGCTATCTGGCGGATTACATCATCATTGACTGCACCTCTACCTTTGAGGCAGACCCGGCATCCATTGTCGCCATTGAACTGGCGGACAGGGTGCTAAAGCTGGGAACCGCCAATCTGAAAGGCGTTTCTTATTACCTGACCCACAATCCCATGCTGGCAGACAGCCGGTTCCGCAAGGATACCCACAGCACCGTCATTGGAAATCTCAAAACAGGACAGGATTGGGAGGCTGCGGCCCAGCAGCTCGGCGGCGCTGATTTTGTTCTGCCCTATGCACCTGAACTGGAACAGCAGTTTGACGAACTTGCCCTGCTGGTTCCGCTGACACAGCCGGAGAGTGCCGGGTACACGGTGGCAATCCAACGGATTTTAGGGATACAGCCGGAGAAACCCAAGGCCAAGGCTGCACCAGAAGCTGCCCCTGTACCGGAAACGTCGAAGAAAGCAAAGAGCAAGTTAGCGTTTCGACTTCCCTTTTCCAAAAGTCGAGGGGAGTTTTGATGCTATCCACCAGACACATCGAACTAAAGGCTGCCAATGACTATATAACGGAACATCATCGACATCATATGGCCGTAAGAGGACACCGCTTTTCCCTTGCCTGTTATGAAAATGGCAGGCTCTGTGGTGTTGCCATTGTTGGCAGACCTCGATCACGCCGCATTGACCAGCACATGACAGTGGAGGTTCTGCGGCTTTGCACGGACGGAACCCGCAATGCCTGTTCCAAGTTGTACGGAGCCTGCCGCCGTGCGGGGAGGGCATTGGGTTATGACAAGCTCATTACCTATATTTTGGAGGCCGAAAACGGAAAAAGCCTTTTGGCAAGCGGCTTTTCCTATTGCTACAAAAGCAAAGGCGGGAGCTGGAACCAACCGGGCAGACCGAGAACCGATAAGGCTCCGGTCTGCCCGAAACATTTATATGAAATCATCCTGAATTGAAGGGAGGACGTAAATTGCAAAATGTCTTAAATATTCATAACAATGTGGGATTGATGGGCGGGGAAACCCGCCTGCGCCCCTTTGCCGAGGTCTTGAAGGATGTGCAGGAGTACATCACCAAGAACTATGCCGACCAGCTAAAAGATGACCCGGAGCATAGCCGGACGCTGATCGGCAGCTATATCCGCAAATATCTTGAAGAAAAGCAGCTCGGCGTGGACTGCATGGAACCGGATGAGCTTGCCGAACTCCTGTATGGAGAAATGACCGGCTTTTCCTTTCTCTCCAAGTACCTCTATCGTGATGATGTAGAGGAAGTCAACATCAACCAGTGGGACGATGTGAAGGTCATCTATGCAAGCGGCGAGGTACTCCCCACCAAGGAAGCCTTTACCTCACCCCAGCACGCCCTTGATGTCATCAAGCGTATGCTGCATAAGTCCGGCATGATACTGGACAATGCCAAGCCCTATGTGATCGGCCATCTTTCCAACAAAATCCGTATTACCGCCACATCTCCCGGCATTGTGGACGAGGACAAGGGGCTGTCCGTGTCCATTCGTATTGTCAACCCCCGCAAGCTCAAAAAAGAGGAATTTGTCAGCTATGGGACTGCCACCGCCGAAATGCTGGATATGCTTTCGGTGTTTTTTAATTATGGCGTTTCCATGTGCATGACCGGGGCGACTTCCTCCGGCAAAACGACGCTGATGAGCTGGATACTCGATCAGATATCCAATGACAAGCGGCTGATCACCATTGAAAAGGGCTGCCGTGAGTTTGACAGCGTGAAGCGTGATGAATTGGGCAGGGTTCTGAACAATGTTATTCACTTCATTACAAAGGAGTCCGACGATCCCAAACAGGTGGTGTCCATGGTAAAGCTCTTGGAGCTTGCCCTTACCATGCACCCGGATTTCCTTGTGGTGGCGGAAATGAAAAGTGAGGAAAGCCTGCAAGCCATCAAAGCGGCTAATACTGGTCATACTTCTCTGACTACCATTCACGCCAACGGCTGCGAGGACACCTATTATCGCATGGCGGCACTGTGCAAGGAAAGCAGCTCTATGGACGATGCCACCCTGATGGGGCTTGCCACAAGGGGCTTTCCTGTGGTGGCCTTTGCCAAGAAGCTGGAGGACAACAGCCGCCGTCTGATGGAGATTGCCGAGTGTGTGGGCGTAAAAGCGGGGGCGCCTGTCATGCGTACCCTGTACCGTTTTAATATTACCGACACCCTCACGGAAAATGGAAAGCCCAAGATCATCGGTCACTATGAAAAGGTTCACGAACCGTCTGAGAGCCTGTGCAAGCGGCTCCGGGAGAACGGTATGCCGCTGAAATTACAGCAGCGGCTTTTAAGTGCGTAAGGGAGGTGCATTTTAATGAGCATGGTAGCCTATAAAGCGCCCTATCTTCTGCAAATTATGATGGATTATGAACCGCTGAACCCCCGCACCGACTACGACAATTTCGGGCATATGATTTGCTGGCACAGCCGGTATAACCTTGGGGATCAGCATAATTTCGAGAACACCAATGATTTTCTCAAGGAGCTGGTGCGTGACAGTGTTTCGCCCGACACCCTCATTGCCTATGTGAAATCCGGCAAGACAGACAAGGTGAAGCTGGAATATGACCGTTCGGCGGCAAGCTGGGAAATCAGCAGCTATGATACCTATTTTAAGAAATGGTATCACGAGGCTTCTATTGAGGGCAGGCTGGAAGTAAATCGGCAGGAGATTTTTGAAAGCCTTGTGGACGCCCTGCCAAACGCTGACCTCTATACGCTGGCTGCGGAGAGAAACATCATTCTACCCTTGAACCTGTACGACCACTCCATGCTCAGTATGTCGGTCAGCTCTTTTATCGGAAGGGCGCAGCACGCCGAATGGGATTCCGGTCAGGTAGGCTGGATTTACGCCACACCGGAGGACATTGAAAAGGAATACGGCAGCCTGACGCCGGAGAGCTACGAGAAAGCCAACGCGCTTTTGAAATCCGAGGTGGAATGTTATGACTACTATCTCTCCGGTCAGTGCTACGGCTTCCGCCTTTATGAAAATGGTGAGGAAACCGATAGCTGCTGGGGCTTCTTGGGCAGCTTTTCGGATATGGCAAAGGAGATTGCGTCCCAAAGCCTGCCTGAAACCCATCAGGATATGGTGGATGATTTGCAGGAAGTGTCCGATACCGTGACGAGGTATAAAGGCTATGAGGACTTGATGGAAGATTTAGAGGAAATGGAGGTTTAGCACAGTGACAATACTCATAACGATTGCGTTTTTACTGGCGGTAACGGGCAGCTTTATCCTGCTTTCGTTATCGCCCTTTTCTTTTTTGGAGGGGCTTGCGGAATATGTGAGGCCCCGAAACACCACACTCAAAAGCAGGATTGCCAAAAGCCGAAAGAATAAGCAGCCCAAAGGACTGAAGCTGCTTTTCCTTGAAACCAAGGAGATTTTACGCATCACCGGCAAAAGTGGACAATTTACGGTACTCTGTATTCTGTCTATGTTTCTGTTTGTGGTGGGGGCTATGATTGCCCTCACTATGAAAAACAGCTTTCTTGTGCCGGTGCTGGCGGTGGGGTTTGCGCTTTTGCCGTTCTACTTTGTGAAGTTGACCGCAGGCAGGCATAAGAAGCAGATCAACACCGAACTGGAAACGGCGCTGTCCATCATCACCACCAGCTATCTTCGGGGGAAAAACACGATTATCCGTGCCATTGAGGAAAACCAGCCGTACCTAAATCCCCCGGTGGCAGAGGTGTTCCGGGGCTTCTTGTTACAGGCAAAGCTCATCAACTCCAACACCAAGGAAGCCTTGGAGGGCTTGAAAGCCGGAATTGACAACAGCGTTTTCCATGAATGGGTGGATGCGGTGATAGCGTGTCAGGATGATTATAACTTGAAAAACATTCTGCCGCCCATTGTCGCCAAATTGTCGGATATGCGTGTGGTATCGGCTGAATTGGACTTGCTTTTGTTTGAACCGGTCAAGGAGTATATCACGATGGTGGTACTCCTTTTAGGCAGCATTCCGCTGATGTATTTTCTCAATCAGGAATGGTATCACACCTTGATGTTTACGGACCTTGGGAAGATACTGCTGGCAATCTGCGCCGGAATGATTTTTGTATCGGTGGCGGCCGTTGCGAAACACACACGCCCCATTGAATACAAGCGATAAGGAGGCGCTGTACAATGCACAGTATGATTTTAATTTTCTTCGCCCTGTTTCTGACAGCAGGGCTTTATCTTATTATGGCGGAGCTTCTCAGCGTACCGACCTATAAGGCGACCAAGGCGATTCTCGGCATGGGCAAAAAGACAAAAAAACAGGCACGGGATTCCGACGCCTTTATTATGGAACTGGCGGTAAAACTGTCAAAAGTCCTGCTTATGGACGAACATAAAAAACGCAAGCTGACTGCCATTCTCAAATCCGCTGAGATCCCTATGACTGCCGAGGCATATGCGGCACAGGCAATCGTAAAGGCAGGACTGATTTTTTTAGGTGTTGTTCCATGTCTGCTGTTTCTGCCAATCCTATCGCCAGTGTTCGTGATTATTGGGATTGCCGTGTACTTTACGGAAAGCACCAAGGCGGAAAAGCTCATTACCGCAAGGCGGCAGGACATTGAATACGAGTTGCCCCGCTTTGTGTCTACGCTGGTGCAGGAGCTGAAAGCAAGCCGTGATGTGCTTTCCATTTTGGAGCATTATCAGAAGAACGCAGGAAAAGCCATGAAAAACGAACTTGCCATCACCACCTCGGATATGCGTACCGGCAATTATGAGGGAGCATTGACCCGGTTTGAGGCCAGAGTGTCCAGTGCCATGCTGTCGGACATTGTGCGGGGACTGATTGGCGTTCTCCGTGGTGATGACGGTGTGGTATTCTTTCAAATGCTCTCCCATGATCTCAAGCAACTGGAATTGCAGAGGCTGAAACGGCTGGCTATGGAACGCCCGCCCAAAATCCGAAAGTTTTCTTTCCTGCTCCTTGGCTGTATGCTGCTCCTATATATGGGGGTCATGGGGTATCAAATCCTCGGCGCCATGTCGGGAATGTTTTAGGGGGTGCGGCTATGCTTAGAAAAGTATTGAAATCAAACCGAGGTGAGGGATATCTGGATGTGGCTGTCGGCATTCTCTGCCTGCTACTGGTGGTGTCCTTTGCCGTTTCCCTGTTCCCGGTCTTTACCACAAAGCAGCAGCTTGATATTTTCGCCACGGAGATTGTGCGTGAAGCGGAAATCAAGGGAAACACCAGCGTGGAATCCCGTATTTCCGATATGCGGGATCAGACCGGCCTTGACCCGAACATCCGATGGGATTGTGACTATTACAGCGGACGAAAGGTACAGCTTAACGGAGATATTGAGGTGGTTCTGACCGATACGGTGGACATTAGCTTTTTCATATTTGGTCCGTTCCCCATTGAGCTTCAGGCCAAGGCAACCGGAAAATCCGAAGTCTATTACAAGTAAAGGGGGCGGAGTTTATGCGACTAAAAAAAATCATAAAAGATAAAAAGGGCGGTTCAACGCCCCTGACGGTTGCCTTAATTTTAGGGCTGCTGCTTCTGATCTGTGCCATCTCGGAGTTTTTCAGGCTGGGGATCATCGTGCAGGGTGTCCGTGACGGACTCCAGCAGGCGGTTATCACCGTAGTCACCACCAATTATGACGAAGCCTACAACGGACTGCGTGAGGGGTATTCCGGCGGTTATATCCTGTCCGGCGATAGCTGGCAGGAGAACCTTGACTACGATGATGTATATTACCGCCTTAACAATCTGCTTGGCACGGATGAGCAGGACGGCTACCACATCAAGCGGCAGGCCGAAGGCTACGAATACCGCCTGTCAGGGCTTTCCGTGGAATTGTCCAACGCACCCCTGACGCCGGGGAACGCCGACAACAATCTGGAAGCGGACGCCCGCATTACCATCGAAATTCCTCTGTCCTTTGGCTGGGAGAAGCTCCCGCCGCTACAGATGGAATTGCGTACACGGTCAGCCTATATGCCCAAATTCTAAAATGACGGTTTCTGCCCCCTGAAATGTCTGGACGCGCAGGAAGATTCAGGATATAATGAAGTTGGGTAAAAACAGCGATATGGGTAAATAGGGCTGAAACATTCATAACAGTATGAAAGTGAGGCCATCATATGAAAAAGAGTTATACAGCGAAGAAAAAAGCGGTTATTACCGCGTTGTCCCTTGTGGCAATCTGCCTTGCAGGAGGACTTTTCTATTATACCAACAATATGGGCGGTCAACCGCCGGAAACCCCTGCGGAAAGTACGCCCCCTGCCGAGGTTGAGGTTTTTGTGCCGGAAATTAAGCCGGAAACAACGCCAGAGGTCAAACAGGATGGTAACACATCTGAGGTCACGCCGTCAGAAACACCGGAACAGCCTGCGCCGCCTGCCAGCAATGAACCGCAGGGACAGGTAAGCAAGCCGTCTGATGGAAAACTGAAGTCGCCGTCAGAGGCCGTTCCTCCTTCCAGTCCCCCTCCGGCCGAGTCGGGCAACGGTTCTTCTCCCAAGGCTGAACCGAAACAGGAGCAGCCGCAGGGCGGAGAAAAGCGTTCGGATGGTGCAGTTTATGTGCCAGGGTTTGGCTGGGTTGAATACGAGGGTGAAAATTCTCAAGGGACAGCCCCTAATGCCGGAACCGGTGAACCGGTTGGCGATATGTAAAACAGAATAACCTATCCAAAGGGATACAGCGATTGACGGCTGTATCCCTTTTTACTTTGGAGGTGCAAACTTGAAACGATTGATTTGTGCATTGCTTTTAGTGGCAATGCTTTTTTCTTTGTCCGTTCCCGCTTTTGCAGCTGATCCCAACATTGACGGCGGCGGTGGCGGCATGGGACAGGGAACCGGGCAAAACTCATGGACGCCGGGGCGTGACGGTGTACGCATCACGATTATTCGTGACAGCGACAACACACCAGTATCTACACCGATAGACTTTGCTAATGGGGCAAATGGCGATATTGTTATCCATTTTGGCAGCGTAAATAAAATCGCATATCGTAGCAGCGGACTTACTCCGCACAACGGGAATTACTATTCGATAAAGCCCACAAACGATATGCCCCGCATTGTCAGCTCAAACGGCTCCAGCAACATTACAGCCATCCGAAACTATTTTTGTCGTGAAGGAACTATTCGGGACATAGCGAATGCCGCAGGCTTTGACTATGACACCCTGATCGGTGGGGAGTACAAAATTCTTTTGGAGCCGATAGGGTATTTTAAGTACAACAGCGTTATGTTTGCCATGACTGCTACCGAAGCCGCTCTTTACAACAAACAGGTGGGAAACGGTCTGCGGAGCAAGATGGTATCCCTATCTCACAAAAATCTGCCGCTGTCCATGTTCCTTGAAACCCCGGATTTGGGCTTCCCTGCATGGGGTGGGTCTACCACACAGGCGCAGAATGATGAAACCATTATTGCAAACTTGGGGCTGGGGATTATCCGCTTTTCCGAGCCTGACCCTGAGCCACCAAGGGAAAGCAATGTGATTTACCGCTGTGATACCGAGGTGGTCACGGCTGTTACGCTTTCGACCGGTTCACAAAAAACGCCGGATAATCCCGCATACGCACGGTTTTCCATCAACGGAAGCACCTATTCCCATAACAGTATCTATATCCCTGACGGCGGTTCACAGCTTGCGTGGGTAAAATGGCGTACCCCAAAGGAGCCGGGATATGTTACGATTACCGTTTCCAGCAACTGCTCTGTGAGCAGCAGCGAGATTGTGGCACAGATTGTAGACCTCGATAAGAACCCTCCGCCCGATCCGCAGGCCAATGACCGCAATGATGGATTTTCTATCCCATCCAAGCCCAGCAAGCCGAATGTGACCTCTCTCACATGGGGAGAGTGGGACTGCTGGTGGCATGAATATTGGGTTTGGCACAGCGGCAGCGAGGATGAGGATGGTTGGTGGGAAGATGAGGGGTGGTGGGCATACGCCTGGCTCTCTTATTCGGCCAACCTGACCGCAGAGATGCAGACCAAGCCGGATGCAAAATCGCCTACGGCTTCCGGCAAGACAATGAAAAGCGGATATGGACTAAATGCCAACGTGTCGGCACAGGTCCGTTCCTCCGCACCCAGCAGCCACATCACCGGTGCGCAGACCGTGGTGGCATATTTCCCTGAGTTTAACTACACGACTTACTGGAGGTTGCTAAAACGGCTGAATACCGGGTATTACATCACCTTTGAATTTCAGAAAAACAAGTACAGCACCTATGGCCGCCCCTGCCACTTTTCTCCGGTTTGGTTCCCTGATGGGCGATATACGACCTATGCGGAGTGTATCGACGCATGGACGCCAGCCGGAATGTTGCAAATCAACCTGACGGATAATCTGACTATTCGGGATTCCTTATTTTCCGATTGGCATATTCGTCCGATAAAGTGAGGTGTATGATAATGAACATAGATAAAATACTGACCATATTGCAGAAAACCAACGATGGCGATAATCTTTCTCCCGAACATCTGAAGTTGGTGGAGCTGGGCGCCAATGGCTACCTGAATCAAGCTGGACTGGCGGCTCTTGACCGCCTATACGAAAGCGTAGAGGCCGGAACCTATACAAAGCCCTACCATCTTGGTGTGGAGTTTATGACCCGTGACCATGGGGGCTTCGTCTATTTCAAGGATAAAGAGGTGGAGCATTATTCTTCATCGTGGGCGTACTCCTTGGAGGCAAAGGCTTGTCTGACAAAGTTGCAGCACCAATGCCTGTATCTTGAAAGCGTGAATGACCTGACCGGTCCTCCATATATGCTTTGCAACTACGAAATGAAGGGCAGGCACGGAGAGCAGTTTTGTGAGCATGAAAAGCAAATGCTTGACCGGCTCTGCGGAAAGAGCGAGATTGTCTTTTCGCAAGTCCATATGCCTCATAATAGCGTAATGGATGGATTTCTGATGCCGGGAAGTATCGACCAAGAGGATGTAAAAAACGCACCTCAGTATAGGGAAATGCTGATGACCGGAGATCTCCAGCCGTTATGTACGGCTACGGTAACGGTATTCTCCTATGGCGTCGGTCCGCTAAGAAATGCCACAGAGCAGGAACTGGACACCTTGAACTGTTGTCTGGACTACATGGTGGATCATGCGTTGCTGAAAGAACATTCAAAATCGGAGTATACTATGCTGGCTGAAAATACGCTGGATGCCGCCGAAGAATATGAGCGTTAGGAGGGCAGCCGATGGGAAACCGAGCAATTTACAACATCATTGAGCATGGGGAAACCCATGCTTTTTTGGCGGATTGGGGAGCAAACGCCCTGTCACCGCTTTTTCGCCTTTCGCAAGCCAAAGCAATCCAGCAACGGCAAGAAAACTTTCCGAGTACAATTTCACACATTTTTGCTCACTTGGATTATGAGGGGGAATACCGCCTTTTCCGTCTGCGTGATGTGGATATGTTTTGCAGGCCCCTTACCGGTGAAGAAGCCACAGGCTGCGAACAGGCATTTTCACAGAAAAGTGGATTTGAAATGCGGATTACCCTCGATCTTGACCATGATAGCTGCCTGCTGGAGTATAACCGTAATTGTCCGTGGTATCAATCCATGGATAACCTGTCTATTCCCATTTCAACGGGGATTGAGAATGTTGAAAAGCTCATGGTCTATGCTGATAAAAAGGAAATCTACGATTTTAACCGTCTTATCGCAATCTATCAGCAAGGAACCGGCATCGAAGCCCTGTTGGAAAAATCTCGTGGGGATATGCGGCTGATGGAATACTTAAACTCACCGCAGGCGCAGGAGGACAGAGAACGCTACCGGCGATTGCTCGATCAGGAGGACTTTGACGAGAAAGCCGCCGAGGAAATGGAGGAACGATAAATGGAGGGACTTTTATTCCCGATTATTATGCTGACCGTCACCCTTGTGGGTGGCGGTCTTTTGCTTTTGTTCCTGAAAACGGCGAAGAAACGGCCGGTGTCGGACGAAACAGCAATCGCCATTCAGACCGCACAACAGTTTATCAACGTGCGGGATGTAAAGGACAAATACCTATATACCAAGGACGGCTTAGTGTTGATATATCTGCGTGTCCATGCAATCAGCATTGATTTATATAGCAAAGCCGAAAAAAACAATCTAATCAAGCAGATCACCGCCGAGCTATCGGATATTCAGTACCCGTTCAAGTTTATGGCGGTGAGCCGCCCTGTGGATATTTCCCCCTTGATTTCCGATATGCAGGGGATGTTAAAGACCGCCGATGATAAGCGAAAAGAGCTTTTGCGGCAGGAGATTTTGCAGATGAGCAGCTTTGCCCTGTCCGGCGAAATCGTAGAGCGCCAGTTTTATATTTCCCTTTGGGATCGCTATGAGGATGGCGTGGAAAAGGATTTACTCAAACGTGCCTCCTTGCTGGCGGAGAAGTTTACCACCAACGGAATCGGCTGCGACATACTGACGGAAAAGGAAATTGTGCGCCTTTTGAACCTTGTCAACAACCCCTCCTATACCCATTTAGAGGATACAGACTTTGAGGCCGGTATGCCCTTGTTAAAGGAGGACATTTATGCCTAAAAAACAAATAGTACAAGAAAGAGATATTACAAATGCCGCCCTGCTCAATGTGATTACCCCTGTGGGGCTGGAGTTTACTAAGAACAGCCTTTCCGTAGGGGAAAATCTCGGTAAGATTTACGGCCTGATCCGTTATCCGCAAAAGGTAGAAACGGAGTGGCTTTCTAAAATAACCAATATCCCATCAACCATTGTATCCATCGGCTTTAAGCCAGTGGACAATGCCACCCTTATCAATGCCATTTCCCGAAGCGTGGTGCAACAGCGAGGACTTGCTGAAGGTGCCAAAGACCCTCTATCTCGTCAGCGTGCGGAAAAAGCCGCCGAGGACGGCGAAAAAATCATCATGCAGATTGACCGTGAAGGGGAAACCGTGGGTCTGATGAGTGTGTCCGTCATGCCCATTTCAAAGGATGAACGCACCTTCAAAAAGGTATGCCGCCGTGCGGAGAGTATCATCAGCGTTCTCAAATGCAAAATGCGGGTCATCCCCAATCTGCAAAAGGAGTGCTTTCAGCACCTTTCCCCGTCTTTTCCCACCAATGGGAAGATTGAAAGCATCCTGCAAAAAATTGTGCCGCTGTCCACCTTTGTGGGCGGCTTTCCTTTTGCCAGCTCCGGTTTTAATGATGGAGAGGGTTACTACCTTGCACTGGACTCCAGCGGCAGCCTTGTTATCGTGGACATCTGGCGGCGCGGCAGCGATAGGACAAACAGCAACTTTGTCATTATGGGTAATTCCGGAGTAGGAAAAAGCACCGCTATCAAGCATATTATCATGTCCGAATACATGAAAGGCACTAAAATCATTGTAATCGACCCGGAAAGTGAATACAAAGACCTCTGCTATAATCTTGGCTGCGGCGGTGATTGGGTCAATGCTGTGGGCGGCGCCGGTGGCCGTTTCAATCCCCTTCAGGTCCGTCCGTCCCCCCGTGATGATGAACAGGAAAATGAGGCCGACCGACTGTATCGTGATGAAGGTTATGGTATGAATGACCTGGCTCTCCACATGAAGAACCTTGAAATTTTCTTCAGCCTTTATATTCCGTCACTGACCGATATGCAAAAGGCGGTTCTCAAAAAGAGCCTTGTAGAGTTGTATCGCAATTTCAATATCACATGGGACACCGATGTGGCGGCACTTTCGCCAGAGGACTTTCCTATCTTTTTCGATCTGTATAAACTGGTAAAAGAAAAAGCGGATACCGAACAGGACAGGCAGGCTTATGCTGACCTTTCCTTGCTGCTTTATGATATTGCGGAAGGCTCCGACAGCTTTATTTGGAACGGTCACACTACCATAAAAAGTGAAAGCCGGTTCGTTTGTCTGGACACCAATGCCCTCCAAGGAACCAGCGATAACATCAAGCGAACACAATATTTCAATCTTTTGACCTACTGTTGGGAGCAAATGAGCCGCAACCGTGATGAACGGGTGCTTTTAATTTGCGACGAGGCTTATTTGATGATCGACCAAAAAGTACCGCAATCCCTCGTTTATCTAAGAAATGCCATGAAACGGGCAAGAAAATACGAGTCAGCCTTGGCTATTATCTCTCACAGTGTCATTGATTTTCTTTCTGAGAGCATCAAGCAATATGGGCAGGCACTTCTTGACATTCCATGCTACAAACTCCTGATGGGAACAGACGGTCCCAACCTAAAGGAAACAGCCAGGCTCTACGACCTTACCGAAGCCGAACAGGAACTTTTGCTGGCTCGGAAGCGAGGACACGCACTCTTTATGGTGGGTGCAAAGCGCCTGCACATTAACTTTGAGATTCCTGACTACAAGATGATGTATATGGGAAAGGCAGGGGGAAGATAAGTAGAGGGGAATTCCCCCTCTACTTATTCAATAAAGAAGTCATAATCCCCTAAAATATTAATTGACGTAGGAGACAAGCCAGTAACATCCCCAATTATACAGTTTTCGTTTTCATATTTTAGAATCAAATTCTCACCAATTTTATATGCGATAAATTGCAAACCCTTATTGTAAAGGCCATCTTGGGATTTAGGGTAGTGCTTAAATTTAGTCTTATTGTACTTAGGAGACATGGCTTTTATCAATGCTTTTTCACAATCCAAGGCAATATTCTTACAGTTAAATGCAAAATTTCCAGAGAAGGCTTCTATAAATTGCTGTTCAGAAGTATCTCCATTGATAACAG
The DNA here is from genome assembly GCF_035621135.1 of Sinanaerobacter sp. ZZT-01. Taxonomy (NCBI): domain Bacteria; kingdom Bacillati; phylum Bacillota; class Clostridia; order Peptostreptococcales; family Anaerovoracaceae; genus Sinanaerobacter; species Sinanaerobacter sp. ZZT-01. The sequence continues at coordinate 393,584 of NZ_CP141728.1, read as the reverse complement.
ATATTACATCACTTTGAATGCAAAAAGGAAGGATAAGCAAGTCATTTACTTTATCATAACCACTTGGAACAATCTTTTCATTAATGAGGATGTCAAGTAGTGCGTGATGTGTTTTGAAACGATCGAAGATATGCTCGTCCGTACATTTACCAACATACAAGACCTCATATGATAGAAGTTGTGTGAAATCGCCCTTTGTTTTTATTCCAATGGCACCGTTGCTGGCTAAGTGAATTAATCGATCAAAATTAGCGTGCATAATAAAGCGATTGTTTTCGCCTATAAGTGTTAATGCATGAAAATATTCATCGCTGGTATTACTTAGGTTCGAGTGTCTTTTGATTCCGGATAATCCTGTACCAAATAGATTAGGATTATCTTTTTGGGTCATTATTATTTCAACTTGTGAGTCGCAATTTTCCATGCTAATTTCAAGATGAAATCCGTTTGAAGCCCCATCTCTGAGTTTCATTATTGGTAAAGTCCTTTTAGCAATTACATACAAACTGGTTAAAGTCAAGCAATCGTAAATATAGGAATCATTTCGTGAATTATCAAACTCAAATATCGTTAAGGGGGCATATGTCAACTCCAAAATGTTTTCTAAATTATGCATGATTTTTAGTCACCTACCTTTTATATTATTTTAGCAGACGAAGTAAAGTACTTCACTAAGAAGATTAAAAGCAGGGAAAGAAAGGATTATTTTATGGCAGTAGACCCTTTAACCGCCAAGATTTTGGCACAGATAGCGGTACAAGCCGCAACTGATGAGCAGGCGCGAAAGCGTCTGCTCATCATCATTTTAGGCCCAGCAATTGCATTGCTATTGCTGATTGCCTTAATTCTATATATCTTCACCAGTCCTTTATCCATTTTTGCAGAATGGGCAATGGGAGATGAACTGGCCGCCATTGAGGATTTGCAAATCAATTATGGCTATAACCAAATGCTCGGTATTTATGAGCAGGACTATATCGAAGGTAGCGGTCAGAACTACGAAGGTGTGGTGTTCACAGATGGTGGCATGGAGGTGGTTTATTACAACCAACTCGATGAACGCTGGGCGAATGTTATGTACGGTCAATCCAGTACCATTGGCGAGGCTGGGTGCGGCCCCACCTCCATGTCTATTGTGATTTCCACATTGACCGGAGAAGCTCACGATCCGATTGAGCTATCAAGATGGTCTGTGGCGAACGGACACCGCTGCGAGGGCAACGGGTCCTATCACAGCCTGATACCGGGTGCGGCCGAGGGCTATGGACTATCCTGTGAGGGGAATTTGACAGCACAGGATATTGTGGACGCACTTTCCGGCGGCAAGCTGGTGGTCGCCATTATGAGCAAGGGGCATTTTACCACGGGGGGACATTTTATCGTTTTAAGGGGAGTGACCGCCGAAGGGAAAATCCTTGTGGCAGACCCCGCCAGTCATCGGCGCAGCAATCAGGAGTGGGATTTGTCGCTGATAATAAATGAGGCTCGGAAAGGCGCAGCAGCAGGCGGTCCATTTTGGGCGATTTCTAACTGACAAGGAGGCTAAACATGATTTTATACCTTTCATCTACACAGCATACCAATCTGCTGGACTTTACAGGCTGGTACAATGCTGACAGCGAAATGCCTATCAAGAAAATGGTGGGCAATTTTGTTCTGAAGCAATTTATTGTCTATGATATGCGAAACTTTTCTCATGTAACAGAAGTTGTTCTGGATCGCATTGCCTTTGGAGATGGTGAAGAAGAATTTGCAGGGGCTATTGAAGAATTTCTGACTATGTATAACCCCCGCATTACTGTAATCTGTGAGGGACTTTCGAGGGACAGTCCTCTGTTCCATTCCCTGTTGGATAGCGGCGTGGGCAATATTGTCTGCTCCACCGATATTGCGGAAATCCAGCGTGAGATTTTGGAGTGCCTGAGTGAACAGGGCATGGTGCGTTATGCTGCCAAGGAACGCACGGTAAAAACAGGCGGCAGGAAAACCTATCGTTTTGACTGCGAGAATATCCATGTCACCGTGATTTCTTCACAGCCGAGAATGGGAGCAACTACAACAGCACTCGGCCTTTGCGCATGGCTGGCGGCTGTGGGGGCTTCTGTCTGCTATGTGGAGGAAAATGAAAGCAATATCTTAACCACCATGGCGGCCGCCTACGAAATGGAACCGATGGGAGAGGGCTGGCGAATGGATGGAGTCCAATACGGAACAAAGCCACCGGCAGAACCGGTGAATTTTATTATCCATGATTTGGGCTGTCAGCTAGGTCTAAATGAAAAGGTGTATGATGTGGGTCTGCTGGTTATCGTGTGCGGCACAAAGACCTATGAGCTGCCCAACTCTGTGCGGCTGTTGAAACGATTGAATACCGTAGATGCCTATATACTCTGCCCATTTACCCATGAGGCGGTCAGAAGTGACTATGCGGCAATTCTGCAAAGCAATTTTCATAAGGTGCTGTTTTTGGACTACCAGCCTGAACCTACGGACGACATGAGCAATTCCAAGCAGTACAAAACGATGATGACAAAATATATCGCCGGGGCATAACACCCCGGCGTAAGGAGGATTTTGATGATGACCAAGCAAGCGGAGCTGAAACAACAAGCGTATGCCAGCGATTTGAAAAGCCGTGCGCTTTCTGTATTGATTTACCTGATTGACCGATCAAATAAAGACCTGACCTGTTTTCCGGCTATTCCGACAATGGCCGAGCAGCTTCATATATCTGTATCTACGGTAAAGCGTGCCCTAAAGGAGCTGGCTGACGCAGGCTACATTCAAAGGGAAGCACGTTTCCGTGAAAGAAACCGTGGGCAAAGCTCTAACCTGTATATCCTGCTTTTTGTAGAGCAGATGCCCACGCCCGACAATGACAATACCCTCGCATATGAGGATTACATAGCGCCTGTAACTCCAGAATCAGGGATAGGCGATAATAAGACCGTAGCAGTTCACATTACCTTTGATACCTTGAAAGGTGAAAAACAGGAGAAGCAAACAGCGGAAGCGGCAAGAAACGAGTTTGCCTCAGCCGCACGCTCGACAACGAAAAAGACCTCCATCCCCATTCATCTTGATACATTCGGAACGCTGCCTCTCCGTTATTTATCGGAAAGAATGAGAGAAATAGCAGGGAAATCTCGACCCTGCTTTTCATCTGATTTTCCGTGGACGGGGGCGGGGGTCATTTTGCAGCCCCCTTGAACTACTCAAGTGAACTGGTATAAATAGCGGAAAATAAGTTTTATCTTTTTCGTTTGATGATGTCCATGCAATTTATCCTCCTTTTGAATAGTTAATGGGGTTGGATTCCTTCTATCAGTAGCCGAATATGCTCCATCGCCTGCTCTCTCAAATCAAAGTCGGGATAGCGAACACACCATTCATAGCTAACACCCCGTATCGCCATTACAAAATGCCGGGAGAGCGTTTCCGGCGGCAAGGACGATGTAAATTCCCCGCTGCGAAGGCCTTTTTCTAAAATGCTGTAAACCAATGCATAAAGCTCCCGTCCGTACCCCTTGACTGCTTCCGTACCTGCCGTTCCAGAGAGTAGCATCTGATAAATCTTTGTCATATTTTTGCAGCCGAACGTATTGGCAAGCGTATCTGCAATTCTTTCTGCTAAAGCAAGCAGCACCAATGAAGAAGGCATATCATCGGGTAGCGATTCCAAAAAGGTTTTGTAATGAACATCTGCCCTCGCGGCATGATCTGCAATTAAAATAGCAATCAGCGCATCCTTGGATTCGAAGTGTACATAAAAAGCGCCTTTTGTGATACCGGCCTCGTCGGTTATGTCCTCTACGTTAACATCGGAAAAATTGCTCTCTGTAAATAACCTTTCTGCAATCTCATATAGCTTCTTTTTCGTTTCCGCCCCCTGCGCCTTCCGCTTGTCGAGCTTTTTCTCTCTCATATTTTCTGCTCCTCTATTGATTTTTTCAAAAAAATTAAGTATAATAAATATAAATTACTAAATGAGTTTAGTGAACATGGTTTTTATATGTAGTATATCATCTGTCAATCTCAAATTCAAGTATTTGAGCGAAATCGTTGTCTTTCTTAGAATTCTGCCTGACAAAGTATGCGGTTAATTGAACATTACGATGAGTTTTCAAAATATGAAGTGGAGGAAATGGTATGAGCAGACACAAAACAAAGCAAAGAATTATGGCCATGATGCTGTCCGCCATCATGGTTGTGGGTATGATGCCTGTCTCGGCGTTCGCTGAAACAAGTACATTCCCCATTGGCACAAGCGGCGAGATTATTGCTTTTGAGGTGCTGAGAGCAGACAGCTCAATGCGGAGCGTGTCGCTTGCTACAAACGAATCAGATTTGAAATTGCCAAAAATCCTAACGGCGACTATCCGGCTTGCAGTTTTAGACGAAGAAACGGTGTTGGACTCCGGAGAAACTGATGCGAAGTTGGATAGCGTTGATACGGTAAGCGGATCAGCAATTGGCATGGATAAAAAAGGTGATACCGAAGCTGGAGCAGAGGCCCAAATCGCCTCCCCCTCCGATGCACAAGAAGATGGGGATTACTTTGAAGCTGAACCAATGGAGAAAACCGTGGCCAGCGTGGATGAAATTACCGTTCCCCTGCCTGTAACATGGGTTTCCTTTCCGGCATACGACGGCGAAACAGCGGGCGAATACATATTTATGCCTGAACTGCCGGAGGGGATTAGCATAGCCAGCGGCGTGGAAAAACCGACAATCACTGTAACGGTAGGCGCAGCGGTTATTACCGGCACGGTGACGGCCTTTGACGATTTGACGGATGAAATCCGTTGGCAGAATACCACCGAACCGGAATTCCCGGAAGCGGTGGGCGGCACGGTTGGTAGCGAAGCGGCTCAAATCCCGGTGACTTGGGAGGCCGACCACGACTATGACGAGCAATATCCCCAGCGGGGGCTCTATGTGTTCACCGCTGTTTTGGGTGAGGGTTACGTCCTTGCAGACGGCGTGGAACTGCCCCGCATAACAGTGTTTATCCCCGTCAGCGCGGGGCGTATGGTGGCGCGCATGGCAGGCGGAGGTACAACGGACAGCCCGCTTGAAATCACCACGGCTGCGCAGCTTGCCGAAATCGCCACGCTGGTGAATGCGCGGGAGAACGGCTTGGAGCTGTTTTTGTTCAACAACGCAGGCGCAAAGGTTAGCCTTAAAATGACGAACGACATCGACCTCTCGGCTTACACAAAAGGCGAGGGCTGGGAGCCTATCGGCAACAAGGACAATAAATTTAGAAGCGCCTTTGACGGCGGCGGGCACAAGATCAGCAATCTGACCATCAACCGCGCCGACGGCGAGTATCAAGGCCTGTTTGGGTCTATGGGCGTTGGAGCCTTGGTGGAAAATCTCGGCATTGAAAATACCGAGATTAGGGCCAAGGGCTATGCCGGCGGTGTGGCGGGAGAGGTTCGCGGCGGCACGGTGCAAAACTGCTATACGACAGGCAGTGTTGGCGGCAACATTTATGTCGGCGGCGTGCTGGGTGTTGTTTTTGAAAACAGTACGGTGCAAAACTGCTACTCCACTGTCAGCATCGACGGCGCCTCCGGCACCTTCTCCTTTATGATCGGCGGCTTGACAGGGGGCGTTTACGACAGCACGGTGATAAACTGCTATGCCACCGGCAACGTCAGCGGCAGCTCCAGCGCATCTTCAACCTATACGGGCGGCTTAACAGGGTATCTTGTTGGGGAAAGCAGAATGCAAAACTGCGCGGCACTCAACCCCGCTGTCAGTGGCAGAGACCGTGTCGGGCGTGTGGTTGGGAGCTGGCCTGCGGAGTTCCCCGTGGGCAACAGCCAGCTTTCGGGCAATATCGCCTTTGGCGGCATGACGGTAACAAAGTATGGCTACATCATCCCTCCTGCCGAGGGTGCGGATCAGATGGACGGCGAACCCAAAACCGCCGCCGACATCAGTGCCGCAGGCTTCTTTGAAGAGTTGTTCGGCAATGATACGGCATGGACATACGAAACTGGCAAGCTGCCCGGCTTCGGCGCGGCGGTGGAGATGCCAGAGTATCTAGTGAATGGCAGCGACCCGAATTTCTTCGGCGCCGGCACCAGCGAAAACCCATATCAAATCAACACCCCCGCCCAGCTCGCTAAGCTGGCGGAGCTTGTAAACGAGGGGAACGCGAGCTATAACGCTGCACACTATAAGCTGATGAACAACCTCGATCTTTCTGCCTATGGTAAAGATTATGACGACGGCAAGGGTTGGACGCCCATTGGCAACACGTATGAACAACCATTCAAGGGTATTTTTGATGGTAACGGTAAAACCATTACAGAGCTGTATATCAACCAAAGCGGGCAATCTCATGTTGGATTGTTTGGAAGCATTAGCCGAGGCACGGCAAATAATTTAGCACTGCAAAATGTAAGCATCAAAGGCGGTCAAAGCGTCGGGGGCGTGACAGGATCTGTGTATGAGGGGGGCATGGTGCAAGGTTGTTTCGTAAGCGGCATTATGAGCGGTGCAGACTACATCGGTGGCGTGGTGGGGCATGTTCACGCTTCCACCGTGCAAAACTGCTACAGTGCGGTAAGCCTGACAAGCACGAGCACCAATGGGAGCGGCGGTGTAATCGGGAGAATTAACTTTGGCACGGTAAAGAACTGTTACAGCATCGGCAGTGTCGCTGGCATCGCCGGTAATGGTGGTATTGGTGGTGTGGTGGGAGTTGTTTACGCTTCCACCGTGCAAAACTGCGCTGCGCTTAATCCATCAGTTTCCGGAGCCTCCACCGGTGTGCGTCGCGTGGCAGGAATTTTTGACAGCAATACTCTTTCGGGCAATATCGCCTTTGGCGGTATGACGGTCAATGGTGCTACGGTGTCCGGAGGCACGCTGACAGATCATAACGGCGCACCCAAAACCGCCGCCGAAATCGCGGCGGCAGGCTTCTGGACGACAGCTTCCGGCTTCACGGCGGATTGGGACACCACCATCTGGGACATCGAACCCGGCAAGCTGCCCATACTCAAGGGCATTGCGGGGCAGGACGCTTCCATGCCCGCTCATCTGCGCCCGGCGGGCGCAAGCCCCTTTGAGGGCGCGGGCACCAGCGAGGGCGATCCCTACCTCATCAAAACCGCCGCGGACCTTGCCAAGCTGGCAGAGCTTGTGAATGCGGGAATCTCGCCTTATGCGGATGCAGGAAGGTATTATAAGCTTGTGAATAACCTTGACCTTTCCGACTATGGCGCAGGCTACGATGGCGGCAAGGGGTGGATTCCCATCGGTACAGATGAACACAAGCCGTTTAATGGAATTTTTAACGGCGGAGACTACCAAATCACAGGGCTTTACATTACCCGCAGCGCCCATTATCAGGGTCTGTTCGGCTATATCGGTGTTGGCAGTGTGAAAAACCTCGGCGTGGCAAACGTAAATATCTCCGGTATCTTCAGCGGCGGCGGTTTGGCGGGGCGGATTTACGGCACGGTGGAAAACTGCTATGTCAGCGGCAGTGTCAGCGGCATAGGCAACACCGGCGGCATGGCGGGATGGGTTTTTGGCACGATGCAAAGCTGCTATGTCAGCGGCAATATTTCCGCAACTAATCCGGCCGCCGCCGTCGGCGGCGTGGCGAGCGTTGTTGGAGAGGGCGGCACAATGCAAAACTGCTACAGCACCGGCAGCGTCAGCGTCAGCTCTGTGGAATTTTACAACTATATTGGCGGTGTGGTGGGAATTGTTTCTGGCACGGTGCAAAACTGCTACAGCACCAGCAGCGTCAGCTCTACAAAAAATGCTGACTCTATTGGCGGCGTGATGGGAACTCTTCTCAAAGGCACGGTGCAAAACTGCGCCGCGCTGAACCCCTCGGTCAGTAGTTCAAGTTATAGCGGGCGCGTGGTGGGAAATTGCTTCGCCCCCTATTTCTTATATAACAACTACGCCTTCAGCCGCATACCCGGCACATGGGCAAATGAGGGTCTAAATGCAAAAGACGGCGAGGACGTAACCTCAGAGACACTATTTAGCGGCAGCTTTTGGACGACTGCGGGCAATTGGAATACTGCCGCGTGGGACAGCAACGTTTGGACATTCGAAGACGGCAAGCTGCCCACGCTAAAAGGGCTTGCGGGGCAAAACGGCGACGGCGGGCTGTACATGAGCGCGCGGGACATTCAGTACGCCACGGTGGGCACGAGCGCCCCCCTCACCTATAACGGCAGTGAGCAAATCCCAACCCTGACCGTCACCTTTGACGGCGAAACGCTGACGAAGAACACGGATTATACCGTTTCAATCACCAGCACGGACGGCGCCAGCGCCAGCGCAGGGATAAACGCCGGAGAGGTGACGCTGACCCTGACCGGCATTGGCAGCTTCAAAGGTATAAAAACGGCGACTTATACCATCGGCAAGGCGCCGCTCACGATTTCGAGTGCCGTGATCAATCCTAAATTCTACGACAGTACCATCACCGCAGAGGTTGCCAACGTTAGCTTTGACGGTTTACAGCCCACCGAAACGCTGGCGATCAGCGTGGATTACACCGTCACGGGCGCGCGGTATAACAGCGCCGACGCGGGCGACAACAAGACTGTAACCGCTACAGTTACGCTTGCAAACAGCGCCACAGCGAAGAACTACTCCCTGTTGAGTGATGTGCTGTCCATTTCAGGCATGACCATCGGAAAAGCTGACTTTTCATCGGTGGACCCTGTCAACAAGAGCCTGCTTTACAGCGCGGCGCACACCAATGTGACCGTAAACATCACCGGTTTACCCGACGACCGTGGAACAACGACCTTTACCGCCGGGACGGTGGCAGGTGACACCGCCATCGTCAGCGGCACGGTGCAGGGTACTGCCACTGGCATCAAGTTCTCCACGAATGCCGGTGACATAGGGCAAACCGCCATCATTCCGGTGACTGCCACCATGCAGAACTACAAAGATGTCGTTGTTGACGTGGTGGTGACACTGGTTAATAAAACGCCCGTGACCATCACCGGCGTGACGGTGGCGAATAAGGTCTATGACGGCACAGCAATCGCCTATACCGGTACACCCGCCAATGCGCAGGGGTACATTGGCACCTATCAATATGTTTGGTCGAGCGGTTCTGCACCCAAAGATGCTGGGAACTATACTCTGACCGTTAAAATTCCAGACAGCAATGCGGATTTTATGGGCGAGATTGAAATTCCATTCATCATCAGTCCTGCAACAGTTACCATAACTGCAAAAGACAAGATCGCCTATGTGGGTGGTACAGCCCCTACATTTGGCGAATCGGATTACACCGTGACCGGGCTTGCAAGTGGTGAAACACTAAATACTACGCCGACGCTTGCCTATACCACAACTCCGGATATGAGCAAGACCGGAACTTACACGATAATCGCCACCGATGCGGTTGCGCCCGATAGTAGTAACTACAATAGCACCATCACTTATATCACAGGGACATTGACAATTAGAAATAGGCCATCTGGTGGTGGGAACTCCTCAGATAGCAGCTCCGTCATCGTCACCCCGCCCGCAGCCGACAAGCCGAATTCCCCCACACAGGGAGAAATCAAGGTTTCTGGTACGGTGGACGGCAATGGCAATGTCACAGTGAACATCACTGCTAAAGCTGTAACCGACGCTTTCGAGAACGCTATGGCGGAAGCGAGGAAAAACGGCACTGAGCAAAACGGCATCACGGTGGTGCTTCGAGTGAACACCGGCAACAGGGCCGCATCCAGTGTTACCGTCAACCTGCCAAAGTCCGTACAGGACACCATCATCGGTAACAATATCGTTAGTGTCATTGTGGTGGTGGATAACCCCGACATCCGAATCGGCATGGATTTGGCGACCATACAGGAAATCAACAAACAGGCAAAATCCGATGTCAACATCACAGCCACCCGCATGGGCAGCGGTAAGCTGACCGGGGATGCGAAAAAAGCCATCGGCAGCCGCCCGGTATTCGAGCTTAGAGTCAACTACGGTAGTGGTAAACAGATCCAGAGCTTTGGTGCAGGCAGCGTATCGGTCAGTATCCCTTATATCCTGGGCGTAAATGAAAAAGCAGGTAATGTGCAGGCGGTCTATGTGGATGCCAAGGGCAAGGTACACTGGCTGATAAACTCAGTATATGACCATGTGGAAAAGGTACTGCGTTTTTCTACCTCCCATTTTTCCACCTACGGCGTCGGCTATAAACAGACCAACACCGCATTTACGGACATTGCAGGCCACTGGGCAAAGGAAGATATTGAGTTTGTGGTAAGCCGCGGATTGTTCAGCGGCACTTCCACCACCACCTTCAGTCCAAACACCGCCATGACAAGAGGAATGTTCGTCACCGCCCTCGGACGGCTGGCAAACGCCGATGTGAGCGGCTACACAAAAAGCAGCTTCACCGATGTGAAAGGTGACGCCTACTATATGGGCTACATTGAGTGGGCAAGCAAAAACAACATTGTAAACGGGGTTGGCAATGGAAGGTTTGCCCCGGACCAGTCCATCACCCGTGAGCAGATGGCGGTCATTATGCAGAACTATGCAAAGATCATCGGATTTACATTACCGAAGGTTCATGTGGAAAATACCTTTGCCGACAGCATCAAAATCAATGCCTACGCCAAGGAGGCAGTAAAGCAGATGCAGATGGCAGGTGTGATCAGCGGCAAGAATAGCAATTTGTTCGACCCGCAGGGTACAGCTACCCGCGCCGAGGTTTCGGCAGTGCTGCGCCGCTTCGTGGAGCTGGCGATTTCCAGCGATACCATGCAGGGCTGGGCGGAGAACGATTCCGGTAAATGGATGTACTACGAAAACGGCAAGGCCGTCACCGGGAAAAAGGAGATTGATGGCTCGACCTATACCTTTGACCAGTATGGTGTGACATCGGATGTACCCAAGAACCTCCGATATACCGCCTACACCATACAAAAGGGCGACAGTTTCTGGAGCATCGCCCGCAAGCTAAACTGCACTATGGATGAACTAGAGAGGCTGAACAATAAAAGCCAGTTCTCTATCATTCACCCCGGTGATGTACTGCGGGTGCCGGAGAAGTAAAGAGCAAGAAACCAAAAGGAATAAGCGAGGTGCATCGGCACTTCGCTTATTCCTTTTTCCGTTGTAGCTTTAGCAGCGGTTCTAACTGAACAAAGTGAAGGCAGAACAATAAACTACCGGCTATGCCGGTAAGCTTAAAGAGCTTTAGCTTCAAGTAAAAAAACCTCCTATGGTAATGCCCCGGCGTAAGGAGTATTTTGACGATAACCAAGCACGCTGAACTAAAAAAACAGGCATATGCCAGCAGTCTGAAAAGCCGCGCGCTTTCCGTTTTGATTTATCTGATCGACCGATCCAATAAAGACCTCAGTCATGAACCTGCGTAACAGAGTACACCAAAAGGCGAATACAAGGCAGAGTGTATTACATTTGTAACGATAGCTTCTAAGCAGAACCAGTGTAATCATCAGCCAGAGGAAATAGCTGGCGACCAACTAGCTGATGTATTTACCATATTCCTTCCCCCGTTCACCCTGTATTTATCTATGGGCTGAAACTTCCCCAATTTTTCTCTACGGGCAAAGAAAACGCAGAGCAATTTCTGCCCTGCGTTGCTGATTTTTTTATATGGTCGGGGGTGGGGGTCAATTTGCAGCCCCCTTGAACTACCCAATCTAACTGGTTATAAAAGTGAAAAAGTAAGTAATAGACTTCGGTTATACCGGTGAAGGTATTCTTTTTTCTACCCCTGTCGACAGGGATAACTCTGCATGAAAGCCTTTTTCATCGGCGTACAGATTGATTACACCGTTATACCGCTCCACGGTTTCCAAGACGGAGGAAACGCCAAGGCCAAAGCCGCTTCGCTTAGAGGATAGATATTTCCCCCCTCTGGTTTTGAGTTCTCCGGCAAAGCTGTTGTCCACAACAAATTCAAGCTGGCCGTCCTGTACCCGTCCGGCGATAAAAATGGTCTTATCCCCGGTTTGCTGGCGCTGGCAGGCTTCCACCGCATTTTCCATAAGGTTTCCAAGAAGACCGCACAGATCCACAATCGGAAAATTCAGCACTGCGGGAAGCGAGAGCCTTGCGCGGAACTGGATACCGGCAGACTGTGCAAGATTGCTGTAATACTGCACCAGTGCGTCCAGTTCGATGTTGTCAGTGATGCGGCCAAGTCTGGTCCCCTCGTTGATTTCTGTGATACCACGGATGTAGTTTTCCAATTCCTCACAGTGTCCTTCTCCGGCCAGTGTCATCAGGGTGCGTAAGTGATGGCGGAAGTCATGGCGTAGCTTTGCACTTTCCTCCACCTTCTGATTCATCTGCCGCAGATGTTCCACCTGCATGGTAAGCTGTCGTTTCATCTGCCGCTGTTCCTCGGCGTATACAAGGCTGTGGCGGTAACCCATGGTAATATCATACCCCAGCACCACGCCGGTTGCGATGACAAGGCTTAAGCTGCCCCATTCCTGAAACCAGCCGCTAAGGATTGGCTCGTAGTTTGGAAGGAGGCGATCCCAGACAAAGGCGCAGGCATATATAATATCCGCATAGAGCAGTATGGTCGCTTTTTCTATCGTTCGGCGTACCGCCATAGCGGCGGTAAACAGAAGATAAACAGCGGTAAGCAGCTTGAAACCGAAAACCAGATTGGAAAAGGCAAGCATCACCGGCAGTGTAAGCTGTGAGGCAAATACCCCGTAAAGAAGCACCAACACACAGACAACTCCGGAGGTGGCACGGCTGATTACCTGCATAGTTCTTTTTGTGTCGCAGATGCGATTGTGGAGAATGATCACAAGCAGCGTTACCAGATATCCGCTGACCAGTTCTACCGTGTACCATGGCTGGATTGGAAGCGGCAGGATACCATGCACCACGCAGTAGGAAGTAAACACTGCGGTCGAAAGACACAAAAGGAAAAAGAGCCAGATATTGTTCCCCCGGCGGGTACGGATGGCAAGATAAAAGCTAAAAATGGCAAGCATCAGTGTTACCGTGACCAAAATAAGGCAAATCCCAAACCGCAGTCCTCTAATTGTGTAAGTATTCAGAGGTTCGCCAAAGGAAGGCGGATAAACAAGGCCGCTGTATAAAAAGGAGTGGTCACTGACCGCAAGCAGAAGTGTCACCTTGCCGGAGGCTTCAAAGGTAATGACACGGCATTGGGTCTGGTCCTGATAATCATCCGGGTCTGGTTCGCCCATTTGCAGCTTCAGTTTATCATCAAGGTAAAACCGGTAAGCGGAATAGATTTCAGGCAGTTCAATGGCATAGGTATGTTCCTCCTCCGGCAGGTACAGTGTTAAAACGTAGCTGGCACTTCCATGAGGAGAGCGGCGGGAGTCGACCATGGCAAAATTAGACTGTTCTCCAATGGACAGATACTGATAATTGTCACCCTGCTGTTTTAAGGTTTCCGGTGTCAGCAGGCGGTCTGCATAGAAACGCCAGCCGTCCCGCAGATAGCGGATGGGTGTGTCCGTCCAGTCCGCTTCTGAAACATACAGCGCGCCGTTAATGGCTTGGGGTGCAGCTTTTGTGTACTTGTTGTCAAAATGGTATAGGGCGAGAAAGAGAGCGGAGGAAAGGGCAACCATCAGAAGCAGCGCCAAAGACCGCCGTAATACAAAAGGTTTTTTATCCATGGCGTTTCCTCCTGAAAAGTGTAATTCCTCCCGCAGCTAAAAGCAAGCCGCCGGATACAGGAAGCAGAGGCGATGTACTTTTCCCAGTCTCCTGTGTATTTGATAGCTCTGTAATGGTATAAGTTCCTGCCGTATCCGCTGCAAAGCGCAGAAGCTCCCCGTCGTAGGAAACATCTGTAATTTGTTCGCCAGCGTCGTTTTGGATGGTGATCTCAGTATGTTTAGACTGTGGCATATATCGAAGCCGAAATACTGTTCCCGAGAGCTGCGTAACCGGTTTGCCTGAAACCTCCACTGCAAGCACAATCTGATTGCTTTCCGGCTGGGTCAACATAACAGTCAGAGTATCCGTATCCGACAGGTTCAGTGCTAAAAGCAGTTTGCTTGGAATACTGACGGTTACATCGCCGGAACCAAATACGACGCTTTCTTCCTCTTTACAGAGATCCTTTAGACGCAGACCGGAAATGACCGTTTGGGTAGGAGAATAGGATTCTGTAACAGTGTAAGATACCTGAGATTCTAAGCTTTTCTCCGACTGTGTAGTGTTATCGTCCGGTACTGGGTTGCCTACTGTTTGGGTACTGTCCTTCGGTTTGGGTACTGTATCGTTTTTTTGCTCAGCAGAAGTACTCTCTGTTTCCCGTGTAAAGAAAGCATCGGAAAACACTGGTACCGCTGATTCAGTCGGAGTGGCAGGAGTTACGGCTGTCGGTTTCTCTGTTACAGGAACCTGAGCCTGTGAATTGCCATCGCTGTTATGACTGTCGTTACTTTGAGAGTCACTGGGTGATTGAGTCACTGCTGAAGCTGGCTCATCTTCACCTGTTGAGGAATCCGGTTCTCCCTGCGGTTCCTGTTGTTCTCCTGATGAGGAGCCTGAATCCTGTGGTGTGTCATCTGCATCTGAGGAGGAATCGCTCGTATCAGGCGAATCATTAACATCACCTGAATTGTTATCCTCATTGGAATTATCTGGTGGCTGAGTTGGGATTGGAGCTGGTTGCGTGCCGGTTCCCGAACCTCCGCCGTTTACATCGCCGCCATCCCGATCGCCGCCGGAATAATCAAGTATACTAAGCTCTCCGTCATATTGAAAGGTCAGAACACCGGTCTGACCGCCGGGATAGGTCACTTTAAGTTCATAAGTGCTTCCATAGGTAAGCACTCGCTGGGAAAGCTGGAGACCATCGGAGACAGACAGGAAGCCATCATTTAAGCTTGTCCATTCTCCGTCATCTAGCCGTAGCCATACAGCAAACTCCTCCAGCTGTTCCTCCTGTACGGCAGAAAGCACCCACGGAAAGTGCAGGAAGCCGCGTCCCGCTACACAGCAGTTAATATCCGGTTCACCGGGAACCTGAATGGAAACCGCGCAAAGCTGCCGGGGCAGAGAAACACCATCTGCAAGAGTATATTCTATTCCAAGGTCAGGTGATGTAAAAGCATAGTACACGCCAGCTGTGACAGTGTCTACGGCATCCAAAGACCATGAACCTGAGTTTAAGTCATAGGGATTGCCCTCTGCGTCATAGCCGATGAAGCCTGCGATGGAATCGGCAAACCAATTGGAAAGCTCCTCCTGCGTGGTTCCTATGGGGAATGCCACGGCATCTGTCCGATCTGGTTCATCAAAGCTGGTCAGAGTGATTGCAGCAGGCGTTACGGTAAGTAGCGGAGCAGTTACCTGTACGGAAATGGAGACCGTATTTTCTAGTCCTTCCAAAAGCGTTGCTCCGGCTGGAACAGAAATGTTTCCGATCACAGTGTAAGTACCGGGTGTCTCTGTATCCACTGTGCTGAAATCCCATGTAACAGACAATGTAAGCGGATAGGAAGAACCATCCTTTTCCGCTGTGGCAGAAATGCTGAAAGAATCCAGTTCATTCTGTAACTGCGTAAAGTCGGTATCGCCGCAATCCGTATTGAACGTACCTGTGAAAGCATCTGGGGTAGTATAGGAAATGATGCTGCCGGCATAGTCAAAGCTGTCAGGAACGGCGCTGTCTTCAGTTCCGTCCGCTCCGACAGTACTGTCGTCTGTACCGCTAGTTTCATCACCATCCGTTACCATATCTGCATCGGAAGGAGTCGCGGTGTCTATACTGTCATCCGAAACAGAAGCGCTGTCGGAATCGGTAACAGTATCCGTGGTTTCGGCAGGTACAATCAGTTCCTCTGCCGCCAGTACAGGCGGTGCAAGTGCTGTACAAAACAGCAGAGCGGTTAAAATCAGTGCAAGTATCTGCTTCATATTCCATCCCCCCGCAGCGAACCGGCGGAGAGACTCAGCCGCTTCTGCTGAACCTGTTTTTGCAGGCGGCGGCTGACCGGCAGCTGCTCCCCATTTTTCAAGATGAGATAATCAGCTTCTAGCTCCCGCACTTCCTTTAGGTTAATAACAATGCCCTTAAAGCAGGACATAAACTGCGGATAGGAGCAAAATTTATCGGTAAGCTCCGAGAAGCTGCCGGATACCGGAACGAGACAGTCCTTTAAATGGATACAAGCACAGCGGTTCTGATAATCGGCATAGAGAATCCTGTCCAGCGTGATTTCCAGCAGCTGATTCCTTGTAGTAACCGTGATGGAGGGAACGCTCTGCGGCTCTGCAATCTTGCAGTAGTGAAGTGCTCTTGTTAGCTTTTCCAGCGTAGCGGGCTTTACGATGTAATCCGCCGCACGGACATCATAGCTTTTTACACCAAATTCTGAGCTGGTGGTAAGAAAAATAAGATTAAGATTCTCGTCCAGCTGCCGCAGTTTTAAGGCGCAGTCCACACCGTTTTCGTTGTTCAGATAAATATCCATAAAGACAACGTCATAGCTGCCCGGTATGTAATCGGCAAGCAATTCCCTGCCACTATGAAATTCTGTAATTTGCATTGGTTGATGCTGATTGGTTTCATATTGCTTCAAAAGGCTGCGGAGTATTTCACACTCAGTAGCCATATCATCTACGATTGCCGCATTCATTTGAAATCCCTCCTTCTGTACATAATTATCCAGTTAACATTATACCATATATTTCAGGGAAAAAATAACCGCTTGTGCAGATTTTCGACCGCTTGATCATAACCTGTTGAAAAACACTTGACAAAATGATACCCTAATAAAAACTATCATACTTCTTCGGTGGAAGAGGTGTGGTAGTTTTTTATTTGCATTTTAAGGAAGGAGGAGGTCGCGTGAATGTCGCATTGTGCGCGGCGTTCTTGGAAGAGGACGTCTGGGAAAACCGTCTGGTAACGGCGGCTCTCCCACAAAGGATTGAAATTACGGAGTGTAATAGCGCAGGGGCACTTCTAAAGATACTGGAATTAAAGCCGTTTTCGCTGCTCATTGTCGTGTTAAACGGCGTGGCAGGGCTGGAAGCGGTACGTCGTCTCAGAGAAAAAGCACCGGACGTTCCTCTTCTGTGGATTTCCGATGAGGATTACAGCCTGTTCGGCTATCAGTACCGTGTGACCTGTTTTTTGCAAAGACCAATCTCCGATTTGGAGCTTTGGGAAGCCATTGCAGGCTGTTTACAGCAGGGAAAGGAGGAAACGGAACCATGAAAAAAATGATTGCGTTGTGCGGTGTTGATGAAAAAATATACCACATACTGGAGCAATATGGCGGTTTTCAAATTCTACGTTTTTTTGATGAGCGAGAACGGCGGGGAGATGTTAAGCTGGCGTATTTTTTACAGAACGACCCATCAGTGGAGCTTGCCATTGTGGGTTATTCTGGGGCACGGGGGCTTGCCGCCTGTGATTATCTGCGAACGCAAAAAAGCACACTACCCATTTTATGGCTGTGCGACCGCGGGGAATTTGAGCCCGAAGCAAGGCGTCTTGGTGTAAATTTTTTTGGCACAGGCCCACCAGATTTGGAGCCAACGATACCCCTTATTTTAAAACAATGTATATAAGAGAATTTGAAGGAGGAACAACATGAAAAAACGATTTTTTAGCATTCTGCTATGCTTTTGCATGGTGCTGGGGCTGCTGCCTGCAACGGCATTGGCAACGGATTATCCAGACGGCTGGCCCAGTGATCCATCTTCGCTGGTTGCCGACACAGACACCGTTACCATTGACGGCATCACCTACACCTATAAGGGCGAAGCCGATACCAGCGGCATTCAAATGTACAGTGGAGATGGAATGAGTTATGACGCTTTGACGGAGGCCTATTGCTGGAAGGCGGGGAGTGGCTATGTGCTGTATAACCCTACGGTAGAAAGCGGTAAAACGACCTCCGCCGAGGTGACACTGCACAACGCAACCATCAGCACGGAGAGCTCTACGGCGCTAGATCTGCCGATTAGTGGGAACATGGATGACGGATCATTTCCTGTTCCCGTCACCGTTTATGTGGAGGATGAAAATAGTCTGGCTACAAGCGATGCAGCCAAGTGCGCCCTGGATAACGATGGAGGCAGTGACACCCTTATTACGGGCGACGGCACGCTGTCGCTGACCAACAGCGCTTCGAGTGGATTCTATTCCAGCATTGGCGGCACGGTGGTTACCATAGATTCAGGTACGCAGGTCACAGTGAGCGGCGGCTCGGAGAACACGATTCAAAAGCTCGCTGTAACTGGCAGTGATTCCAAGCTGACCATTGTCAGCGGTACCGTGCTTAATGTCACCACAACATGTACTGTGGCTGATGGCGCCAAACTGGAGAATAATGGTACCCTGAAAATGATGTACAGAACCAAGGATGATCCCGGTATCACTGGCGAGATTTCTGGGAGCGGCGGAATTGTGCTCACAGGTGAATCGGAGACCGTATATTGCCTTGTGGATGGTGAATTCATCCCTTACGGCGGCGATATTAGCGAAAGTGGGATGAATATTTCGGGAAAAGACAGCAGTGGCAATGAAGACTCGACCTATAATGCGCCTACAGTAGTGACACGCTATAAGGCAGGAGATGGTTATGCACTGTTCACCCCAGCAGAGGGTGAAACAAAGGCAAAGCTGGAGTTCCACGATGCAACCATTGCTACGACGGATGCTACCGCTTTAACGTTACCGTCCACAGAACTGGTTGACATTACTGTAACAGGAACCAATTCCTTGACGGCAGGGGGCAGTGGAAATGTTATCACTACCAATGGGCAGGCGTTGTCCGTCACAGGCGGCGGCAATTTGTCCCTTGAAGCACCATTTTATGGCGTTAATGTCAACGGGATGGGTGCGATTAGCATAAGCATTGATGGCGACCTGACCTTTGATACCGTATATCAACCGATTTCCACTATCGGTGACATCACTGTTTCGGCAAAGAGTATTACATCGAAGTCAGGCTATTATTTCAATTCTGGCAATGGCGTAGTGTCCCTCACAGCCACGGACGGAGATATTATCATTGATGATACAGAAAAGACAAACAAACAAGAAAAAATTAAGGGGACAAATGGCATTACGCTAAATGCACCAAGGGGCAAAATTGACATTACCCATGGTGGCAGTGGCTGCTGTGCTCTAAGAAGCGAATTGGGTACCATCACTATATCAGCACTGGATGATGTAATTATTAACGCAAGCAGTGGCAGCGATATCTACAGTGGTAAGAGTGATACTTCCGACGTTGTAACAGTTAATTCAACAAATGGAAGTATCCAAATGAGCTGTGGTGATTATTATGAATGTGTTGAGGCCTCTGGCGGGGTAGCATTGGCAGCAGCCAAGGATATTACACTCAACGGCACTGAAAATGGTAGTGCCGCAATTCAGGCAACTGGCCAAACCATCAGCATCACCGCTGGCGGGAAGCTATCCTCAACCACTGCATGGGGGTTTCAGGTGGGCACACTGACCATTCAGGCAGATGAGGTATCGATTGCAGGCACTAGCCAAGATGGCGTTGGGGCAAGCAGTGTGAGCATTACGAAGGATGGCACGCATAACTGCAAGAGTGTTTCCATTACCGCTACTGCTACCAGCAACAGCTGGGCGGCAATCAATTCCTCGAATGTGACCATCAAGGCGGATGATGTGCTGATTTGCGGAAATAACAGCGCGAAGGCAATTAACGCTGCAAACATCAATGGTACGGTTACCATTGGGGATGCAGGCATGATAATCGGCGCAGTTTCCATTAGTGGTACAAAAGCAATCAATTCAAATATTTTGATGATAGAAAGCACTGGTGCTGATGCTTCTGCTGGGCTGGATTTATCCACGCCTCCTGATGTAATCACCTATTATAAGGCAGGGAACGGCTATGCACTATTCACCCCTGCAAACGGTGAAACAAAGGAAACGCTAACCTTGCATAATGCCAACATTACTTCGGCTAGTGCAACACCTCTTGTATTGAGTGCAGAAACTATTATCAAGTTGGAGGGCGAGAACAGCCTTACAAACAGCAAAAGCGATGGCGGCGTAGGTATCTATGCGAATGGAGGCAGTGGTGAACCTCAGCCCATCACCATTCAAGGCGGCAGCGGCGATTCACTTACCGTTTCTGCTTGGCAGTGCACCAATATAGGCGCGCTGACCATAGACGGTTGCAGCGTTACCATGGATGGCTTGGTTTACGGCATGTTAACGGAGGGAGATGTGGTTCTCAAAAACGGTGCCAAGGTGTCCGCTAGTGGTGGAGATTCTGGAGGTGCGGTTCAAATTGATACATATGTGCCTTGTAGCCTTACCGTCAGCGATGGCAGCACTCTAACAGTCAATGAGGGGGATGCCTACATTACGGGCGACCTTACCATCAGCGGCAGTGGCTCAAGGGTGACGATAAACAGTGGTGTTGAGGCAATGGTTTTAGGCACCATTAAGGCAGAAAACAGCGGTGTGTTGGAGAATAACGGTACATTGCAAATGAAGTTTGGCACAACGGTCGATGAGATTAAGGCGCTGAAGCTGGCAGGCAGTGGCTTAGTACTGGTAAGGACAAATGAAGATGGTCCTCCTATATGGGATACCTACACCAACGAAGGTGTTCCGGTGAAAGAAATTAGTGGCGACCTTGACCTGACCACTGGCGGTGACAGCGGCGACCTGACGGCTGACGGCTATCATTGGGACGATACAAACAATACGCTGACACTTGGTGACGTCTTTGTGAGTGGTAGTTTAACCTTGCCAGATGACACAATTATCAATACATCTTCTGGCAGTACCATCAGCGGAGGCATCAATGGTGCTGGCGGCACTGCTATGCACCTAACCTTTGAAGGCACGGCGCCCCTTAACATTAACGGCATCATCAGCTTGGGTTCCAATCGTGATACGGTTACCGTGCAGGAAGGGGCACACGTAACGGTAAACGGAAGCTTGTCACTGGGTGTTTACGATGGTACGTTGAACGTCATCGGCTCTGGTACAACGCTGAGCATTTCTTCTGACAATAGCTATGCGGCTTTATGCGGCGAAGTAAATGTTGAGAGCGGCGCATCCTTGACTGCGAAGGCCGCTGGTTCTGGCTCTGTTGGTTTAAAGGTAGAAAAAATCAACGATGCAAGCGGCAATGTGAGTGTTAGCGGCGGTTCGACGCTGATAGTCGGCTGCGATTACGGTGTGTATGTGAAAGACGGAAGCTTTACCATAGATGAAAGCAGCACCTTTACCGCAACTGCCGACGTTGCCGCCGTTTGCGTGGTGGATACCACCAAAATGAAAACACAAAGCCAGACGCTGAATGTTCCATCATCGATGCTTCCGAGCGGAACTAAGATAACCGATGCGGTCGGAAACACCGTTGGAGGCGGATATCACTACTTTAGCATAGCAAACAATGCAAGCACTCTTGCGGCAACAAATGAATCCAGCAATCCGGCAACGCTTACCGGTGCGCTTGGTGCAATAACGCTCAAAAAAGCAAGTTCTGGTGGGAACAACAATAATAACGGCGGTGGTTCGGGCGGCGGTGTTTCCGTCAGCAGCTATACGTTAACCTTTGAAACAAACGGCGGCACGGCAATTTCCAGCGTATCCAAGACTTCCGGTACGGTCGTTGACCTGAGCGGCTATAAGGCAACCAGGGATGGTTATGATTTTGCAGGCTGGTATTCCGACACGGCACTGACCACCAAGGTCACTAGCGTGACCCTGACCAAAAGCGCCACAGTTTACGCCAAGTGGACGGAAAAAACGGTGCAGAGCGCAAGCCCCTTTGTCGATGTAGCGGACAGCGCATATTATCATGACGCAGTGCTGTGGGCAACAGAAAAAGGCATTACAAGTGGCACAACAGGCACCACGTTCAGCCCAGATAAAATTTGCACCCGTGCGCAGGCGGTCACCTTCCTGTGGCGCGCCGAGGGATCACCGGAGCCGGCCTCCGCAAATTGTCCGTTTACCGATGTTTCCGCAAAGGACTACTATTACAAGGCAGTCCTCTGGGCGGTGGAAAAAGGCATCGTGAAGGGTACTTCTCCAACAACCTTCAGCCCAAGCGCTACCGTGACCCGCAGCCAGAGCATGACCTTCCTGTGGCGTGCGGCGGGAGAAACCACGTCCATATCCGCAAATCCGTTTGCAGATGTGTCTAAGGATGCCTATTACTACAATGCAGTCCTATGGGCAGTGGAAAAGGATATCACAAAGGGTACGTCTGATACGGCGTTCAGCCCCGATGGCGGCTGCACTCGTGCGCAGATCGTAACCTTCCTGTATCGGTATATGGGGAAATAAAAATATGCTCTTTCGGAATCTTAAGTGATTATTACAAAAGTCAAAATAACGTGCTTTGAAAAATAATTATTATTCAAAACCCAAAAAAGGTGGGAAATTTTAATAAAACAGAATCTCCAAAGCCTTACAAATCAAGGGCGAAGATTCCGAGAGAATAGAAAACCATAGGAGGAATTTTTTATGAAAAAACGGCTATTAAGCTGGTTATTAACATTAACCCTGGTGCTAAGCCTAGTGCCAGGAATGACCATAACAGCATTGGCGTGGGGTAATACATCTTATGATGATCTACTTAACGCTATCAGCAATCAGACATTGCTGGATAACCGCGATGGCGGTTCCATATATGATGATGACAGTGGATATTTTGCCATTGATGGCAATAAGATTACTAATTCAGATTCAAGGCATGCACAAATTGCTTCTGGTAATTCAACAAAGGACTTCACTTTTAACAATCCACCCCAAAGTGATTCGTCCTGTGCGACCTTCTTTCGTATCGTTCTTAAACCAAGTGAAATTAGCCGAATGCTAACTTTCAAGGTCAACCTGCCTGATAATAATGGTACGTACTACCACGACGGCGTTTTCAGACTGTTTGTCTTTAATTCTGAGGTCCCTTATGTGGACAACAGTCCTGTACATTCTTACGATCCACAGTTGTCTCGCGAGGAATATGCTGTTGGTGGAAGTAAGCAACCTGAAATCGTCGGAGATAGCAGCCTTCTCCCAAATAGCGAAGCTTATGTGCAGGAAAAAACAGGTGGGGGCGAAGCTACCTTCGGGGCTGTAATCAAGCCCTCCCCTGAAAAAAAGGTATACGTTTATCTAGTCTATGACCCTGCCCACAATAACTGGGGCGGAGGTGATTATTCTGCTGCATCACTCTTTGAATTAAGTGACTACAATGCACAATTTTCAATAAGCGACCTTAATCTTTACGAGGAAGTTCCAGATACCTTAGAGGTTACACCCAATAATAATTATTTAGTGCGAGAAACCATCAATGATACTAGCACTATTACCGCAAGCTATAATAAGAAGATATATTACCATGATGAGAACCACCCAACTCTAGAGCTTTTAACTCTTGCCGGTGAATCTCCTTATCTGTTCGCTAACGATTCCAACAGCTACACTGCAACGAAAACCACTCTAAATTACCAAGGCAGTGGAGCAAATTTACAAAGCGTCAGTCAATCGGGTAGTACCGCTGGTATCTCTTCTGCCTTAGCGGGTCTAGCTGGTCAGGGCTTATACTTAGGTAATGCTACGAATGATGGTACTTGGAATACTTCAGAAAGTGCTCTGACAGTAAATGGCGAAATGTCAGTACCTCTATATTCCGCAACGAAAGACATTTTCCTTACTATCAATGGTGAGAACATCTCTTCTGTAACATTTAATGGCATTACAGCTGCAAAAAAAGATAACTCCTATACACTTAGGATACCGAAAGAGACATATGGAGAGACACACATTAACACCAGTGCCTCGTCATCACTAAAATTTAATACAGATACAACAGAAAAACAATCTGTAGCGCTAACTTTTAATAACGACAGCAACACCCTTGGCAATTCTCAGAAATTAACCTATGGAGACAACCTTTGCGAATTGCTTAAAGTAACATATGACGGTCAGCCCGTAAATGAGGAAGGTGTTTTCTCATGGAATTTATTGCAGGGTAGTGCGCAGCATATTGATGCCTCTGGCATGGCTTTCGCTGGAAATAATGTGAAAGAACGCTATAAGGTGACTTTCAGTAGCTCATCCTACTATGGAGAAGCGGAGCTATCTCTAGATAATTGCAATATTGATAAGCGAGCCCTCACAATGACACTTGGAGGCGAATTGGTAAAGCAATATGACGGAGCAAACGATCTGGTCATCCATGATCCATCGAATGTTACGTGTGCATTCGATGGGTATTTAAGTAAAGATGCTGACATCTTTGAAAATATAAAAACATTAAATCAAGTCAGACTACCGAATGATAATATGCTCGGCACCTTTTCTAGCCCTGATGCTGGGACAGGAATTAATGTAGTCATTAATAACTATGGATTTTATGTATTGGAACGTGATGTATACCCCGTCCTTAAAAATTATTATATTCAGGATGGATCATCTGGAAATATAGGTACTATTAGGCCTAAAAAATTAACACAAGTTAATGGACTCAGTATTCTTCCTAGAGCATACGAGGCGGGTAATACAAAGGTTCAGTTAATTGCAGAAAATCTCACTTTATCAGAATCAGAGATTCTGGAACGAGACAAAGGTAAAGTAGGTGTTGCTTTAAAATCTAGTATAAATCCAAAGGAATTTGAACGGGGAGAGGACAATGTTGGAACTGCTAGTGTACCAATTTACTTCCAGGCCAACCTTGAATTAACTGGAGAAAATTCGAAAAATTATATTTTTACAGAAACATTTAACTATGCTTTGGTGAAAAGCTTGGTCTACACTGAGACATACAGTCCTAAACTTCTGTTTTATCTACCAGATGATTCTTCGAATCAATTCGAAAACTATACTGCCACCTACACAGGAGAGGCCATTGAGCCTTACATTGTAACTGCCGATAATCGTTACTATATGCCTCGTATCAGGGAATTCTGCGATATAGAATACAGTAACAATATTGAGCCAGGCACTGCCACCGTAACCATACGTAACAAAGACCAGAGATACCCCGAGAACGGTAATCTTGTATTCTTTACTACGACCTCCGTCAGCTTCACAATTCAACAATTGGAAACAACGGAAGCAGCTGTTTTGGCAGACACCAATAAAGGCAATGATAACTGGTACATCGGCGACGTAACTGTCAATGCCCCAAATGGGTTTCAGATTTCAAAAGAAATAGGGCAAAATGCAAATTGGCAAAACTTCCTAGTTGTCACTGCGGATATGAATGGCAGCTACACCTATTATCTTAAAAAGACTGCGGACGGCAGTGTCACCGCATCTAAGACTATTGAGATTAAGAGAGATTCAACGGCACCTACAATATCAGCAATCAACAATTCAAATATAACTGACAATGCAGCAATCGTTACCGTAAATGCCAATGACGACGGTTCTGACATAGCCAGCTATGAACTGTCTAAAACCAGCGGCGGCAGTGAACCTACAATCACCGGTGGTGACAACGGTGTATTTAGCATTTCAAATCTGTTTCCTAATACACAATACGACTTTACCGCAACGGTCAAGGATAAGGCAGGCAATGTGACTACACAGGCTTTAAGCTTTACCACTGAAAAAACACTGCCTACTGCTGGCGAGCCAAGTTTTAACAGTGCAGTTTATGGAACTCCCTTAAGCAACCTTACTATTGATTCTGGGACATCTGGCATAGCGGGAAGCTGGGTATTGGATGACAAAATCAACAATCCAGACGCTATTTATCCAACTGTAAATGATACAACAGAATACACTGTCGTGTTTATACCTTCTGAAAATCCTGACAGCTACGGTCAATTAACGCGCAAGCTGAAACCGACTATCCTACCGAAAGAACTAACTCTCTCCGAGGTCACCGGTTCGAATAAAAAGTATGATGGCGAAAATACAGTGGCTATCACAAATGCCAAACTAAATGGCATTATAAATTCTGATGAGGTCTATGTAGACACCAATGGATTGACAGGAACCCTTAATGGCTCTGACGCAGGGACTTACAATGCAATTAACATTGGCAACATGACACTGGCAGGTGTCATGGCAGGCAACTATACTCTAAATCAGCCGGTTGAAGAAATCTCCACAACAGTAGAAATCTTGAAAGCTGACGCATTTACCTTGAACAGCCCTGCAACAATGGTAAAGAATCAAGATAACTACACCCTACGTCTTGACTTGACTCAAACCAGTGGTTATCCGCTGACTCCTGGCGGTACGCCTGTATTTACGGTTACCAGTAACAGCTATAACTCCCTAAGCAGTGCAACTATGGAGGGAAATACGCTCGTTCTTGTAGTAAATAAAATGCAGGACTATACCTCTGATGCCGTAACCATCGATGTTACGGGTATGGATAACTATGAGAACAGTACTATCACTGTGAATGTAGATTATACTGACAAAGTCCCTGTAACTATTTCAGGTGTAACTGTAACAGATAAATCTTATGACGGTAATGAAATCAGTTATTCTGGTACACCTGTTTCCACCTCAGGTAATATGGTAACAACTCCTTCTGCCTATACTTGTACTTGGCAAACAGCCAGTGGACAAACTTTATCTGCGGCTCCTAAGAATGCAGGTAACTATAGGTTGATTATTTCGGTGGACGACAACGACCCAGCTTACATGGGTATTGGAGTAGTGAACTTTACCATCAGTAAGGCTACCATCAACATCACTGCTGATAACAAAACTGCATATATAAACGATACAAAACCAACTTTAACTTATACCGTGTCTGGTCTTGCACCAAACGAAGAATTAAAAAAGCTCCCAAACCTTACCTGTGATTCAGATATGGGGAAAAGTAATACTTACACAATAGCTGTCAGCGACGCAGCTGTACCGGAAGGTGACAACTACAATGAAAAAATTATATATCATAACGGAGTGTTGACTGTAAGCAAATCGTCTTCCGGCGGTTCGTCGGGCGGATCTTCTGCCAGTGCTTCCACTGCTCTGGTTTCAAGTGATTTCGGAACGGTTAGTGTGTCTGCCACTGTCTCTAACAGCACGGCAACAATTTCTGTCACGGACACGCAGCTTTCAATGATTGCTTCCGCAGCTAAGAACACCGGCACAATGAAAATCAATGTATCCGCTCTCGATGTTAATGCCATAGTTATCCCATCTAAGCTTGTTTCGGCAGTGGATAACGCATCTACCTCCGCAAGTCTTGAAGTTGTGCTTTCAAACGGTACTGTGACCCTTGATAAAACTGCGCTTAATGCCATCAAAGACAAGGGTGACGTAAAGATTTCCGTTGAGGCTGTGGATCATACAAAGCTCAGCGATACGCAGAAAGAGGCACTTGGCAAGCAGACAAATACGGCGGTTGTCGTTGACGTAAACATCTATGTGAATGGCACCAAGACCAGCACGTTTCATAATGGCAAGATTCATGTTTCTGTACCGTACATGCTGAAATCCGGCGAAAACGCAGACAGCATCACAGTCTGGTTCATCAATGACGATGGCACAATTGAGCCGAAGAGTGGTACGTACAACGATGGAACGGTAGAATTTACAACTGACCACTTGTCTCAGTATCTGATTGTAAGCTTCCCGTTTGCGGACGTAGACCAAAATACATGGAGCTATGGAAGCGTGGCTTACGCCTACGACAACGGCCTATTCTCAGGTACTTCTGCTACCACGTTCAGTCCCAACACGGCTATGACTCGCCAGATGATTTGGATGGTGCTTGCACGAATGGATGGCAGGATGCCAACCGATATGGACGATGCTCGTCATTGGGCAATGGAAAATGGTATTTCTGACGGGTCTAGCCCTACAAACTCCATCAGCCGCGAACAGCTGGCGGCGATACTCTATCGCTATGCTGCTTATAAAAAGTATGACACCACACAGGGCGGCATGGCTATTCGGGAATTCGCAGACTATGACGGTGTTTCTGTCTATGCGCAGACCTCGCTCAGCTGGGCAGTTAATGTCGGGCTAATAAAGGGTAGCAACAATAAACTGATGCCTCACGGCGATGCTACCCGTGCGCAAGTTGCGGCAATCCTCATGCGCCTTATTCAAAACACCAAGGAGTAAACAAAAAGGGGCTTAACTGTTATCAAGCCCTTGGGTCTGACGGCTCCTCATGGCCAGATAGGGCAGGCGCCTGTAGCTGCTTAGTGAGCTGAAAACAAGTGGACTTATAACCGCTTGTGCAGATTTTCGACCGCTTGATCATAACCCATTGAAAAACACTTGACAAAATGATACCCTAATAAAAACTATCATACTTCTTCGGTGGAAGAGGTGCGGTAGTTTTTTATTTGCATTTTAAGGAAGGAGGAGGTCGCGTGAATGTCGCATTGTGCGCGGCGTTCTTGGAAGAGGACGTCTGGGAAAACCGTCTGGTAACGGCAGCTCTCCCACAAAGGATTGAAATTACGGAGTGTAATAGCGCAGGGGCACTTCTAAAGATACTGGAATTAAAGCCGTTTTCGCTGCTCATTGTCGTGTTAAACGGTGTGGCGGGACTGGAAGCGGTACGTCGTCTCAGAGAAAAAGCACCGGACGTTCCCCTTCTGTGGATTTCCGATGAGGATTACAACCTGTTCGGCTATCAGTACCGTGTAACCTGTTTTCTGCGCCGGACGGTATCCGATGTTCAGTTTCGGGAAGCAGTGGCAGGATGTTTGAAGATTTCGGGAAAAGGAGAGGAGGAAACCGCAAAATGACAAAAAACATTGCGCTGTGCGGGATAGAGGAAGAACTTATCCGTACACTGGAACACTGCGGCGAATACCGTCTCTTACGCTTTTTTGATGAACCGGAGCGACGCGGTGATGTAAAGCTGGCATATTTTCTGCGGGACGGTCCACCTGTAGCGCTTACCATCGTGGGATATCCCGGAGCAAAGGGACTTGCCGCCTGCGATTATCTGCGGACGCAGAACCGCGCGTTACCCATCCTTTGGCTGTGCAGCCGCAGGGAATTTGAGCCGGAAGCGAAACGGATTGGTGTAACCTTTTACAGCACCGGTCCACCTGGCACAAAGCTACTTGCCACGAGGTTGCTCAGTGCCATTTCCAAGGTGGATGCAGGAACAGTTGCTTGTCGTAGTGGATAAGTGAAAGGATATCAGTAAGACAAATAATAAGGCAATGCCGCTTTAAAAAGAAGGGCATTGAGCAATGGAGGGCATTATGAAAATAAAACAAATGGCAGAGCGTCTAAACAGCGTTCCTGTCAGAAAAAAAGCAAAGAGGTTATTGGCACTGACGATGGCTGTGCTGATGGTGAACCCGGTCACAGGCTATGGCGTTTCTGCCCATGCACAGGAAGCGGAAACCATTACCGCTTTCGCAAAGTTGTCCAGTGAGATTGCCACTCAGCAGCTTGCAGTGGGTGCCGAGGAATCGGACATTAACCTGCCGGAAACACTTAGCGTAACACTCAGTGTTTATGGGGTGGACACAGCAGAAAACATTGTGGAAGATTCGCAGCCAGAGAAAATCCCTGCCGAAGAAGCAAAACCTGATGAGAGCACCCCAGAAGAGCCAGTGGTTGACGAATCTCCTGCTGATGATTCTACTGTTTCGGATAACGACGCGGAAGAACCAAAGGAGGATACAAATGCAGCAGAAGATAACACCGCTACGGACAGCGAAGCTACCGTGGTATTAGACAGCGGAGAGGTGCCTTTAGCCGCAAGCACCACCGGCTCTGCCATTAGCGCAGATTTAGACGATGCAGATACCGAGCAGACAGAGACAGAAACAATCACCACCCAAGAGCGGACGCTGACGGGCATCACATGGGAAATCAACGCGGAACGCAGTGGTTCGGATACCTTTGATTCCGCTAATGCTGGTGCGGTATTTTTCTATGAGCCGGTTCTGCCGCAGGGCTATACCCTTGCCGACGGCGTGAATCTGCCGCAGATTCAGGTGCAGATTGAGGAAAACGTCCAGTGGGTGTTCAGCCAAAGCCAGACCATAGACGGCATCGAAATCACTGTTAAGGCGGAAAAGGACGTGTTCCCGGAGGGGGCTGCCCTTCATGCTGAGAAAGTAACCAGTGCAGAAGACAAAGAGAAAATCCAAAGTGCTGTCAGCGAAGAAGTCCAAGCGGAGGATGCCGCTAAAACCGTCGCGGAGCTGGTTTCTTTTGACATTACCATCACCGATGCGGATGGCAATGAGCTTCAGCCCGATACCAGCAAGGGTGAGGTCAGAGTTTCCTTTGCGCAGCTGCCTATGGTGACGGAGGATACCGCACCCACGCAGGAACTGAAAGTCTTTCACATGGATGATTCTTTAAGTGAAGCAAAGGGCTTGGACACCACCGTGGACGAGGCGGCCGGGACACTGGAAGTGCCTGCAGAGCATTTTTCGGTGTTTTCGGCGATGCTTCTGACAACAACTGAGGTAACTAAGCTTGAGGGCGAGGGTACTGTAGATAGTCCCTATCAAATTACAAACGCCAATGATTTGGTGTTTATGGCAAGCAAAGTTAACGCAAACGCATATGGCAGCACCGTTTATTTTTGCTTAGAAACGGATATCGATCTTTCCGGAATTTCCGATTGGACGCCTATTGGGAATTCCAATGACACTCCGTTTAAGTCAAAGTTCGACGGCAATGGTAAAACCATCAGCAATTTAAAGGTTACAAATACGGATATTAGCGATGTGGGGCTGTTTGGCGTTATTGATCAATGGGGCGATGTAAAAAAACTCGGTCTTAGAGATGTCCAGATTAACGCCGGATTTTCCAAAAATAACATAGGCGGCATTGCGGGACTGGTTAAAGGTACAATATCTGAATGCTACGTTACGGGCAGTATTAATGCGAATTTTACCACCAATGTAGGCGGCGTGGCAGGCGGTGTGGAAATGGGGACTCTAAGTAATTGTTACGCCGCTGTGGACCTTCAAGGGGGTTTCATATCTCAAGGAGGCGTGGTGGGCAATGTCTCCCGAGGCAGTGTGAAAAATTGTTATTCTACCGGCTCGGTTCAAGGGTATCAACAGATCGGCGGGGTGGTGGGCACAATTTCCATGTATTCTTCTTCAACTGTAACGAATTGTTTTGCGACTGGAGCGATTAATGCAACTAGTAAAGCGGGAGGTGCCGCAGGCAGCATTACCGATACCTATGCTGTTAAAGACCTTGCAGCGCTGAATATTAGTGTAAGTGGTTCAGAAAACATCGGGCGTGTGGCAGGATTTATTTCTCAAGGGAATGTTCAGGGTGAGGTTGCCTTTGAAGGTATGTTGATAACTCCACAGGGCAGTAGTAGAAAAGATGGAGCCGCAATAAGCACATCAGCTATCCAAGCTGATAATTACTTCAGTACTTTGTTTTCAAATGATTCTGCATGGGTTTTTGAGACCAAAAAGCTGCCTGTTCTTAAAAATGTGGGTGGGGAACAGAGTAGCACGCTTCCTGCGCATTTGATTAGTTTAGCGCCATCAGCGCCGCAAAGCCTTAAAACAACTGTGGGCAATCAGGAAATTACATTACAATGGTCGATTCCTACTAGCAATGCCGATGGAATCACTGGATATGAAGTTTCCGACGACAACGGCGGTTCCTGGATAAGTGCCGGCAGCAATTTGACATACACGTTCACAGGGATGGAGAACGGTCATAGCTATGCACTAGCAGTACGGGCAGTTACGGGGGATGAAAAAGGCGCTAAAGCAACGATAGAGGCCATCCCCGGCCACAAGCCCGGTGGGCCGAAAACCCTTGCTATCACCACCTTCAGAGATGATGACGATAAGAAGCGTATCACTTTGACCTGGGCGGCGCCTGATTTTCCGGGAGACAGCACAATTACAGAATACATGGTATGTATAGGCTCGATGGGGGTGTTTGTATCTGCCGGAAACAATAACAGCTATACCTTTACAGAAAAGGACCCCAATTTTCATGTGATAAGCTGGGGTCAACAGCAAGCGTTTCAGGTATATGCACGCAATCTTTCCGGCGATGGTGAAGCTGTTTCAGGGTATTTTGATATAGCTGCCGTTCCCGAAAAACCTCAAAGCTTTACCGCCATACCGGATGAGGATGGAAATGTTCTCCTGAACTGGACAGCACCCTTGGATACGGGGGGAGTAGGTATTACAGGATATCGGGTGTCAAAAGACGGTGGTAGTAGTTGGACTGCGGTAAGCAACGGACTCACCCACACCTTTAGTGACCTTGCAAACGGAACTTCATACGATTTTGCGGTGCAGGCGTACAATAGCAAGGGCTGGAGCAACTCAGCTGCAAAAGCGGCAACGACCGTCCGAACCGTTAGATTTACGGATTCCAATACCAGCTTGATTGTCGTGAAAAAATCTAACGAAACATGTACCTTCACCGCCAGCGGTTCCGGAGCGATTACTTATAGCTTAGAGGGAACCATTCCGGCAGGTGTGGCTATAAATGCCGCTACAGGGGAACTGACCATTGATGGTAGCATTGCGCCAGCCGGAACGTATTCCTTTTCCATAAAGGCTACAGATAACGTGGGTATTTCCGCCACCAAAAATTTTAATCTGACCGTCAAAAAAATTACCGCTA
This sequence comes from Sinanaerobacter sp. ZZT-01, assembly GCF_035621135.1. Lineage (NCBI taxonomy): Bacteria > Bacillati > Bacillota > Clostridia > Peptostreptococcales > Anaerovoracaceae > Sinanaerobacter > Sinanaerobacter sp. ZZT-01. Next base: position 361,051 of record NZ_CP141728.1, on the reverse strand, counting down.
GCAATAGCGATGTTGTTTGGCCTTCTGCTGCGGGCATTACCTACGGGCAGCCTCTCAGCGACTCCAAACTGACCGGTGGCTCCGAAACGGGCACATGGGCATGGAAGAACGGAAACATCGTTCCCACCGTAGCCAACAACGGTTATGATGTGGTATTTACACCGCATGATACGGATAGCTATGACTGGTCAGGTGTGGACTTAACACAGAAGGTAAACCTTGCAGTCAATCGGGCAACGCCGGAAGCGTTCATATTGCCTACGGCAGCAAGCATTACCTACGGGCAGCTCCTTAGCGACTCTGGGTTGACCGGTGGCTCTAAAACCGGCACATGGGCATGGAAGGATGGCAGCATCGTTCCTACTGTTGCCAACAGCGGCTATGATGTGGTGTTTACGCCAAATGACATTGATAACTACGACTGGTCAGGTGTGGACTTAACACAGAAGGTTAACCTTGCAGTCAATCGGGCAACGCCAGAAGCGCTTACATGGCCTACGGCAGCAATTATTACTTACGGACAAAAGCTGTCTGCAAGTGCCTTAAGCGGTGGCAGCAATCAGTATGGAACCTTTGCATGGACAAACGGCAATGCGGTTCCGACTGTTTCAAACAGCGGCTATGAGGTTACCTTTACGCCGAACGCCAATACAACTGCAAACTATGAAGCTATTACGGGTACCACTCATACGGTTGCCATTACCGTCAGCAAGGCAACTCCTGCTGTGACAGTAAATGCAGTTGTTTCCGATGATGCGGGAAGTCGTAAAGCAACACTGACCGCAACCGTGACTGGTGCAGGCGATGGCGAAAACCCTACTGGTGCTGTGAAATTTGTGAACAGTACAAGCGGTAGTGATGAAGATATTGTAGGCGCGACCGCTGTCACAATCACAGGCGGCAAGGCAACTTACACATGGACTGGGCTTGCCAGTCAGATCTACAAGGTCAAGGCTGTTTACAACGGTAGCGGAAACTATAACACTGCTACCAGTACAGAGCTTAGCTTTGACACCAATAAACAGAATCAAGCGGCACTTAATATAGGAAGTATTGGTACAAAGACCTATGGCGATGGAACATTTACCCTTTCTGCAACAGGCGGAAACGGTGGCGGAGCTGTGACCTTTGAAAGCTCTGACCCGACTATCGTCAGCATTGCCGGTACCACAGCAACGATTCACAAGGCTGGTACCGTGACCATCACCGCTACCAAGGCGGCAGACAGTACCTACAATGAAGCAACCGCATCGGTATCTCTGACTGTTGGCAAGAAAACTCTGACCGTCAAGGCGGACGACAAGCTGAACGTAGTGAAGGGTGCTGCAATACCAGAGCTTACCTATACCGTAACTGGTCTAGTGGACAGTGACACCTTTACCAGTCCGACCATATCCACCACAGCGACGGATACCAATACGGTGGGCGAATATGACATCACAATCAGCGGCGGAACCCTTGCCAATGCCAATAGCTATGCAGTCACCTATACAAATGCTAAGCTGACCGTAGTCAATGCGACCTATACCGTGACTGTGACAAACGGAACCGGCAGCGGCAGCTACAGCGAGGGTCAGACCGTAACCATTACGGCGGACAGCCGAGGTGGCTATACTTTCACCGGCTGGAGCAGCAGCGATGGCGTAACCTTTGCAAACAGCACAGCAAGTACAACAACCTTCACCATGCCGGATAAGGCAGTTACCGTTACGGCAAATTATAGCAAAAACAGCAGCGGAGACGGCGGCAGTTCCTCCGGTGGTGGTTCTTCTTCCGGCGGAAGCGGAGCACCGACTACAACAACACCGGAAAAGATGCCAAATCAGCCGGTAACAGCAACGGCTCCTGTCGCGGCAACAGCAGGAACGAACGGTGTGGCAAGTGCATCTATCCCGGATAAAGCGATAACCGATGCCATTGCCAAGGCACAGTCCGATGCAACTAGCCAAGGCAAAACTGCAAATGGAATTTCTGTTGAGTTGAACGTAACCATGCCAAAGGGCACAGCTTCCTTGACAGCAACCCTTACCCGCAGCTCTTTGGATAGCCTTGTAAGAGCCGGAGTCAGCAGTCTTGAAATCAACGGCTCCCTTGTACAGGTTAGCTTTGATAAAAAGGCGCTGGCTGAAATCCAGAAGCAGAGCAGTGGTAATATCAGTATTGCCATTGCACCAAAGACAAACCTTTCTGATGCGGCCAAAAAGATGATCGGCACAAGACCGGTCTATGACATTACGGTAGGCTATGGAAGCGGAAAAACAGTATCCAGCTTTGGCGGTGGAATTGCAACAGTATCTATTCCATATACGCTGGGCAAGAATGAAGCAGTCGGTGGTCTGTATGCGGTCTATGTAGACGCAAAGGGTAATGCAACCCGCATTGCAGGCTCTGCCTATGATGTAAACAGCGGCTGTGTTATTTTCACAACTACCCACTTCTCGCAGTATGGTATCGGCTACACTGCACCGACAGCAAAATTTACAGATACCAGTACCCATTGGGCAAAGGAATCCATTGACTATGTGGTGGGCAGAGGGCTGATGTCCGGAAATTCGGAAACAACATTTTCACCAAATTCCGCTATGGCGCGGGGAATGTTGGTAACAGCCCTTGGCAGACTAGCAGGAGTGGATACAAAAGCCTATACAAAGAACAGCTTCACAGATGTAAAAGCAGACAGCGCCTATCGTCCGTATATTGAGTGGGCGTACAGCAAGGGCATCATTCAGGGCATCGGAAACAGCCAGTTTGCTCCAGACAGGGCGATTACCCGTGAGGAAATTGCGGTAATCTTTGCAAACTATGCAAAGGCAACCGGCTATACGCTGCCAATCACCCGTGAAGCAAGCAACTACGCTGATGCTTCCGGTATTGGAAGTGCTTACAGAGACGCTGTAAAAGCCATGCAGCAGGCAGGAATTATGATGGGCGGCAGTGACAATAAGTTTAATCCAAAGGGAAATGCCACCCGCGCCGAGGTTTCCTCCATGTTAGGTCGTTATATCAAGCTGACCATCAACCCTGCCACAGCGCAGGGCTGGGCGCAAAACGATGCCGGACAGTACCTGTACTACAAGGATGGCAAAGCTCTAACCGGCACACAGACCATCGACGGTGTGAAGTATTTTTTCAACACCGATGGTACGCTGAAAACCGGCTGGGTCAAGGATGGCGATAACTGGCGTTTTTATTCCGGTAAGACAATGTTAGTCGGCTTTTGGGATCTTGGTGCAAACGGAAACAATAAGACCTATTACTTTACTAAGGACGGTCTGATGATATCCGGTAAGTGGCTTGAGATTGACGGCAAATGGTACTATTTCTATACCGACGGCTCCCTTGCCAGAAGCACCAAAATCGACGGCTATGAGATTGATAAAAACGGAGTGAGAAAAACAAAGTAACCGACATTTCTAAGAAACAGAATTGAATTAAGGGCAAACCCATCAAAAGATGGGGACGCAAAGCCGAGGGTCTAAGGCGCACATTGTGCTATGATAGTCTGGCTGCAAAAAACTGCAAAGAGCCTGCTCTCTATTCTAAGGGCAGGCTCTTGTCATAAGCAGTTTTAGCTGAATTATTTGAAGTACAATCCCTTTTCGCTATGCGCCATAGCGAAAGGGGTAACCACATGAGCATTCCAAACTTCCATCCTTTTCGGGGTTGGAAATAAAGACGGCGCACGACAAATTCATATAGGCAAATACAAAAAGACAGCATTTTGCTTTTACAGGCAGAGTGCTGTCTTTTTGTATTTGACAAAGTTCCTGCGGATACGACATTTTTCAGCTTTTCACTGCCGTGGTCCTCCCTCCGATTTGTTTCGCATTTTAGCAAAACAGATCGGAGGAAAGGAATATGAAGAATTATAAAGATAGTGATTATGCACTGAATAAGTTCAGTGAGGGAATTGTGTACCGCTTTGCCGACCGTATCGTGGAAATTACATTGGAGGACTACCTTTCGGAGAATCCCGGCAAAACCGCAGAGGACTTTCTGGAACTGAAAGCCCTGTCAGATGAAATCTATCATCAGCAGGTGATAGATGAGAATCGGACAAGCCGTTTGAATGTCAGTATCAATGGCTTAGAGGATACGGAGGCGCTTGCTACGGCTTCTCTTGATGTAGAGCTGATACATAAAAAAGATACTGAAAAGGCCATAGAATCCGCCAGACAACTTCTTGACAGCGGTGGATTAACAGAAGTTCAGCGGCGGCGGTTCCTGTTGCATTTCTTTCAAGGGCTATCCTATCGGCAAATTGCAAGCTGCGAAGGAGTGCATTTTACTTCTGTACATGAAAGTATAAAAGCAGCTACGGCAAAGTTGCAAAGTTTTTTTGACATTGGGTAACCTAAACGGTAAACAGCGAATAATTGTTGTCTGTTGATACATGTTGCCCACTTCACCACGGTTTAAAAATGTCCTTATGATACCGTGGAGAAAGTCGAGGGGTTAAGGTCATTAGGAGGCTATGGTAGTCTAACTACAAAAATCACAAGAGCCTGATCTCAAAATAGAGAGCAGGTTCTTGCTGCATTTTACAAATATCTTTGATATCAGGCAGAGCTTTTGCTATGAACGATGGCCAAAAAGCACAGTGTGAGGACTTAATAGATAAAACAATCTCCTATGCAGTAGCCTGAAAAATAAACCACCCATCCTTAACCGAAAACTGAAATACGCCGCCATGCTTTTCCACGATATGAGCTATACTTTTTGTGCCAAAGCCATGCCCCTGCTCTTGTGATATTGGAAGCCCTTGTTGAAATATCGGCTCTACGTGATAGCTGTTGTGCAGATCAATGCACAGCTTATTATTTTTGGAATACATACGCAGCCGGATGATGCGTTTGTTGCTGTCAGGTATCTGTTCACAGGCATGGATAGCATTTTCCAAAGCGTTTGACAAGAGCGAGCAAAGCTCAGTATCGCTAAAGGGAAGCAAATCAGGCAGTTTTGCATCCACCGTCAGCATGATTTCCGCTTGTTTCGCTTTCGCGGCGAAAGCGGACAAAATCAGGTTGACGGTTTCGTTTTCACAAAAGCGTGTGGGCGTGATGGCATCCATGTCGGACTGGGCAGTTCGTAGGTACTCTTTAATCCCCTCGATGTGTTCCTTGGAGGCCAACCCCTGTAAAAGCGCAAAATGATGGCGCATATCATGCCGATAGGATGCGGCGTTCTGCTGTAACTGCCGCAGAGAAGCAAATTCTGTCTGCGCCAATCTAAACTGCGCATCCAACATATCCTTTTCTCTTTGAAGGCTTGCCTGTTTTTGTGTCTCAGCGTAGTAAAGGATCACAAACACAAAATAGAAAACAGAGATTGTTGAGGGCATGAACTGTACCGCCCACTCGGTGCCGCTGTAAAGCACATCGGTGTAGATGGCGGTCACATAGTCAAACAGATAGTAGAAAAGTGGGACTCCGCCTAAAAATAAGCAAGATTTAGTGGACTTCTCCATCAACTGCCGAACAGATCCGGCCACATATCTTTTCAAGAAATAATAGGCCAAAAACACGAATGCTATGTAAAAAATATGGTCTGCAAGTCTGCTGTCCAAAGCGGCTCCTGCAAGGAAACCAAACCAGCGTGGTGCTTGACAGCAAAGATAACCGGAAAGCACGCTGACAACGGAGATGAGCCACGGACGTTTATAGTATAAAGAGAATATCACAATCAGCGGCAGATGGATAATCAGCGGATACAGCTTTGATGTCAAATCTAAGCCCAAAAGCCACCAACTGGCGGTTTGAACGAAAAGGAAAATGACACAGAGCAAACCGATAGTGAACCTGTTTTTCTTTGTGGGTTCTATTCCCGCAAAGAGAACAGTCACCATGATGCCAAAGACCAGAGAAACCCCAAATCGTAAGAGTCCGATCACTGTTACTGCCATTGAAAAATACCTCCCTCCATTTTCTTATTCCCCTTCCATTTGATAATTCAGATATTGCTGCTTAATCTCCTTTGCCTTGCCCTGTGCGACAGGAACAGCGGAAAGGGTCTGTAAGGTGATCTGATGGTTTTCGATGGTATCCACATACTGCATATTCACAAGAAAAGAGCGGTGAGGTTTGATAAAACACCCATATTTCAGCAGGCTATCGCAGACAGAGGAAAAAGGCTCCGTACATTCGACCACCTTGCCGGAGCGCAGATGATAGAGGACGTTTCTGCCGATGACCTCGGCAAAAGCCAAATTGGAGATCAGTATTTTTTGAATCCCCTCGTTGCTCTTTACGATGACCGCATCCTCTTCTTTCGCTTTGATTTGTTCCAGCAGCTCATCAAAGGTGAAGAATAGCTTCTCCTTTGAAATTGGCTTGAGTACATAGTTGATGGCTTTCACCGAATAGCTTTCCAACGCAAACTCAGGTGATGAGGTAAAGAATAAAATCGGTGCGGTTTTGTCAAAGGTGCGAATTTCCTTTGCCGCATCAATGCCGGTAAAGCCCGGCATCATAATATCCAGACAGTATATATCAAACCGCTTTCCTTTTTCCAAGGCCGAAATCAATTCAAATCCGTTTGGAAATACGGCGTGTTCACAGTTTAGATGTCTTGATGTTCGGTACAGGTCTATAAGCTGTACCATATTGGATAGCTCGTCAATATTGTCGTCGCAGACCGCAATTTGCAGCATAAGCACCCCTCCATGTTCTATTAGACTTCTTCGGAAACTCTCGCAGGCTCTCCCTCCTGCAAATCGGGTCGCTGCCGATTACCGGGTTCAGATTTTATAACGGAATTTTCATCAGGAACATACTCCATGATGTCGCCGAAATCGCAGTCCAAAACACCGCAAATCCGAACCAAAATATCCACGTATATGTTTTCATCCTTCGATATTTTCAGCAGCGAACCGCTGCTAATACCCGCCGCCCTGCACAGTTCGCCTTTTCTTATTTTTTTGTCGATCATCAGTTTGAATAATTTGTTATAACTGACACCCATAACACGCCTCACGTCCCTCTAAAAGTCGAAAATCATTTATACAAATAATGGATTACAGTATATCATCAAATTATGACAAATACAAGATAAAATTCGTGTGAACTCGTCGATTTTTGTGTGATGTTGTGTTGCTCCACATCTAAAAGTAAAAAAGACAGGAGCGTGATTTCCTCCAAAATCATGTTTCATGTCGAAAAAATCATGTTTCATGCAGCGGACAGTTTTGCAAAGAGATTTCTGATAGATTGAACGTGGAGAAATAAATGTTATTTCGTTCAATCAAAAAGGAGGAAAACTATGAAAAAGCAATTTATGGGCATACTGCTCACTCTGTGTATGGTGCTTACCCTACTGCCGACAACGGCGTTTGCGGCGGAAGCTGTGACCATACTGTCTTACCCCGCAAAGACCGAATATACGGTTGGCGAGGGATTTGACCGAACCGGGATTAAAGCGGAGGTTACAATAGGCGGCGGGAAAAAGGACATCTCAAGCGAAATCAGTTTCAGAAATTCCGGAAACGCGACGTTAGAACAAGGTACGGTATTCGCATACACTGCGGGAAAGCAGGAGATTACCCTGCGGTGGACGGCTCCGGGCGAAAAAACGAGCCAAATCGTGGGGAAATATACAGTTACATCAACCGGCACATATGTTCCTCCCACGCAGGCTGCACCTATGCCAAATGATACTACTTATAAACTGTATGATGCGATGGACAACGGTTGGTACAGCATCCGTCTGGGCCCCATTGGCGGTGGCGGTGGCGGTCTGATGTACGCCGGTGGGAACGACACTTTTATCAATATCGACTCCGCAGGCAAGGCATTCTTACGCACAGGGGGAAGGGCCACGAAATTTTATGTTGAGAAAAAGCGCGTTGTAGACCGTGACTGGACTGAGATAACCATAAAAATGGCGGATGGGCGATATTTGGGAATTGCGGGCGAAACAGATAACAGAGCGATGTATAAAGTCGGGACGAACCCGGTCTACCGTGCAAAGCCGGATGGCGACATTGTCGGGGAGTTTCCATCAGGCACCATTCTTGAAGTTACCGAGATCAAGGGCGACTGGGCGAAGGTGAAGCATGAAGGCCGAGAGTATTATATGTGGGCTGCTAGACTGACAAAAGTGAATGCGGGCGGCACGCGGGTAGCGGCTGTAGGTAACCCTTATCTATGGCAGATATCCTTCGGCAACAATGTTGCTATGCGTCCCTCCGAGAATCCTAAAATGATGGTCCGTCCTGCGGAAAAAGGATATCCAGACGGAGCGGGGGTTGTCCTGTCCGAATACATCGCCAACTATACCGATATAACTTTTGAGGACTGGAGCATACCCATCAGCAATGCTGAAATGGCGGGGTTCTTCTGGGATGCGTTCAGTATTTTAGGATACCATTACCCTGCAGAAGGTCCGAAAGATTTGCATGAGAGTTTGCGCAAAGAAGGGGGGCAAGCTGAGGAATTCAGGGGCAGTATTGTGCTTTGTTACGCTTGGGGTGTCTTTACTGATAAAAATATGAATTGGAGTGCGAATCCCACCTACGGGGAGTTTACCTCTTACTTAATTAAGCTCATGGACTATAACAAAAGCAGGAACAGTCCTAAATTTTCCGCTTTCACCAAGGACACCATCAAGAGCTTTGCCATCAGCGGCGACACAAGTGCAAACGCCAAAATAACATGGGAGCAGGCAGCGGCTCTCCAATACAAAACCATCCATTGGGCGGCAGCAGAACATTTGAGGTTAGGTGAATGGAGTGGCCTTTTAGATAGGGTGGAATCGCTCATTTCGGCCGTGCCGAGGAACCTAACGTCCTCTGGGAGAGCATCCGGACAGACCCCCGCTCCGGCGCCGACACCCACCAACACCGTTACGGCAACACCCACCAACACCAAGTTTATGTTAAACGGTGCGGAAGTCGCGCTGCCCGCTTACAGCATCGGCGGCAACAACTACGTCAAGCTGCGGGATGTGGGCGCGCTCCTGAAAACACGCTTTGATGTGCGTTTTGAGGATGGCAAGGCAAAGCTGTATAACCATGCGGCATACACCAAGACGAGCGGCGAGCTTGCCGCAATCGGCAAAGACAGTAAAAATGCTACACTGAGTACCACAGCCTTTGTATGGGGTGACACCGGTGCGGCGGTGACGGGGCTGACCGCCTACACCATCGGCGGCAACAACTATATCAAGCTGCGGGACATCGCAAAGCTGTTTGACTTCGATGTGGACTGGCGCGACGGCAAAGCGTGGATTGAGCCTGACGTGTCGCCCTACACCGAGGACTAATTGCACCGCCTACACTTTACAAACCAACCCCCAAAATCATGTTTCATGTCGAAAAAATCATGTTTCATGCAGCAGACGGTTTTCTGTGGCAGGGTTTTGATAGAGTGAACGCATGGGACTTTGCCCTATACAACCCAACAGAAAACGGAGGATTTAGAAATGAAAAAGTTACTGGTACTTATCATGGCACTTGCAATGGCGCTGAGCCTTGCAGCCTGCGGCGGCAATGCCGAGTCCCCTACATCCACGCCTGCATCCACCCCCGCCGCTGCGGAACGGAAAGACAACGTAACCCCCGAGCAGGCAGCGGCAATTGTAGACATTATGGCGAAGATGGGCCCATTGTACGAAGAGGCGGCGGCAGCGGTCACGGCAAACGGCTGGGATCAGGACGAGCTGGCGGTGCAGGAGCTGAACGCTGTATATGCCATTATGGACTCTGCAAGGGTTGGACTTGGAGAGCTTGACGGATACGGAGACACCAGCACAGAGGATATTGACGCCGTTATAGAACAGTATCAGACTATGCTGGACGAAATGCCCAACTTAGTCGCCAAGTACAGCGAGCCCTACAGCAACTAATCACTGCGTTTTATCAAATTGCTAAAACATAAAAAAATAATCTCATGACAAAAGCGGATGCGGAACACCCGCATCCGCTTTTGCAAAAAAGGAGGAAATGACTATGCTGCCAACTTTCATCACAATCGCCGTAATTGCTGCGGTCATTGTTCTATGGATCATATCCACCCAGCGCAGACTGGTGGTGCTGGATGAGAATATCAGCAATGCCATGAGCCAAATCGGGGTGCAGCTTTCCAGTCGTTTTGATGCGCTGACGGCCCTTTTGGATTTGACAAAGGGCTACGCCAAGCACGAAAGCGAAACGTTGATTGAGACAATCAAATCCAGAAGAAGCGTCATCACGGCAAAATCCACGCCGGATGATGTGATGCGTCAGGAAGGGGTTATTTCTGAAGCCCTTGGCAGGATTGCCATGGTAACGGAGCAGTATCCCGACCTGAAAGCCAATCAAAATTACATCAAAACCATGGACGCGGTGCAGACCTTTGAAAATATGGTGCGCACCAGCCGTCTGATCTACAACGACAGTGTAACAAAGCTGAACCGTGAAATCCGAATGTTCCCGGTCTCTGCCATTGCCGGGATGCTGGGTTTCGGGCAAAGAGAATATCTTGTGGAGCAGGCTGATAAGGCGGATATGCCCAGCATGAAATGAGGTGCCCGATGCGCAAAAAAGTAAGCGGACTGATTCTATGCTTTGCCTTATTATTTGCCCTCCCTCTCCCGGCTTTTGCAGCAAATCAGGTCAATACCATGGATATTCAGGTGGTCATTTACGAGGACGGCTCCATGTATGTGACACAGGTGTGGGAGGGAGATTTTAACGAGGGAACCGAAAGCTACATTCCCATGAACGCACCCGACTATCTGACCGCCAGCCAGCTTACAGTCTCCGACCAAAACGGGAGTTATGAGACGGTTTCGGATTGGAATATTGACTGGAGCTTTGAAGAAAAGGCGAGAAAATGCGGCATCCATGATACGGACAGCGGGTATGAAATCTGCTTTGGCATCAGCCGATATGGACAAAACCGCTATGTGATTGAATATAAGCTGGACAATGCGGTGGGCGGTTACAGCGACAGGGACGGCGTAAACTTCCGATTTGTAAACGATGGGATGAACACCACTCCCACCGATGTGAAGGTTGAAATCCGGCTGGCGGACGGCACACCCATCACCGATGAAACCGCCGACATATGGGGGTTTGGCTATGACGGACAGGTGGAATTTTTAGACGGCGCTATTCTGGCCTACACGGAAAGCCCTATTGCTCCCGAAAACCATGTGACGGTACTGTTTTCTCTGGAGAAAGGAATCCTGTCCCCCTCACGGCAAGAGCAGGGCAGCTTTGAGGAAGTAAAAGAAACTGCCTTTTCAGGCAGCGATTACGATGATACCGGCGAAGAAGTATCCACATTTGAAGCGATTGTCACGATGCTTTTATCCGTCGGACTTCCCATCGGCCTGATGATTTGGTTTTTCAGGATGAAAAAGAAACGTGCAGAGAAAAAACGGAAACAGTTTACAGAACGGTTCGGGTATTTCAGGGATATTCCCAACGGCGGCAATCTGAGCGCCACCTATGCGCTGGGACGGCTGTTTGATGTGTGTGAGGATGGTGCCATTCTCTCCACAGGGATGCTGCGGCTGATAGAGCTTGGCTGCCTGTCCCCGGTGGAAACACAGGAAATCGGATTTATGGGACAAACCCGCGAAACAGTGAGCCTGCGGCTGGTGGGCAGCAATCATAGCAGTATGAACGAATATGACGAGTACCTTTATACGGTGTTGGAGGGCGCGGCCGGTTTGGACTCCATTTTGCAGCCAAGGGAGCTGGAACGCCTTGCAAGTCAAAACGACAAGCTACTGCGTACCTACATACAGAAATGCGACAGCGCGGGCAGAACCTATTTGAACCAAAAGCACTGCCTGAAACGGTGGGATATGCCTGCCAAGCTCACCGACCTGACCCCTGCCGGGGAGCAGGAGCTGGGCGAGCTGATGGGGCTGAAACGGTATTTGACGGATTTTTCATTGATTGCCGAAAGAGGTGTCAAGGAAATGCCGATTTGGCGGGAACTGCTGACCTATGCCATGCTGTTTGGCATCGCCGATCAGGTGGCGGAGCAGATGAAAGCACTATACCCGCAAATTTCTGCCGAGCTGACCGATTACAGTGGGAGCATGGCAACCGCCTATTCCTACCACTACCTACTTTACACCAATATGAAGAAAGCCGAGGAACGGCGCATACAGGAAAAGCGAAGCGGCGGAGGCGGTGGATTTGCTTCCCTTGGAGGGGGCGGCGGCTCCATCGGCGGCGGTTCGGGCGGCGGAACGAGATAATCACTTACTACATATACGGAGGAAATACATATGGGCTTATTTTCTAAAAAACCCCCTTGCCCCATCTGCGGCGGCAAGATTTCATGGTTTCTGCCAACGAAAATCGAGGGTGAATATATTTGTGATACCTGTCACGGCAAACTTGATATACAGACCGAGAAAGAACTGAATTTGACCATGCAGGACTTCAAGGAATATTTGATGTTTTACGACCAAAACAAGCTGCTAAAAGATCAGTTTGTGATTTCGGAACAGATAGACTTTGGCCTTTGGGATACCAAAATCATCTTTGATTACCAGAACAAGTGGTTTTGCATGAGCAAACAGCCGGACAAGACCGTGTTTGAAGGCAAACAGCTAAAATCCTTTACCATCAAAGAGGACAACACCCCTCTGTTTGAGGGATCGGCAGCGGGTATCCGCCGCTACGCCAGCACCGTAACCGAGCGGGCTATGTCGATGGCACCGCAAATCGCACAGTTTGCGGCGAGCAAGCGGATGGCACGAACCCTTGACCGGTTGGACGACGGCAAGGTAAACAACTCCGCTTCGGTACCGTATTTTGATATTCCCGAACCCTTTCAGGCGTTTCACATGGAGCTGCATTTTGACCACCCCTACTGGACGGTGCTCAAATGTGATATGGACGGCCCTCGGTTTAACAACACCCTCCCGGATGTGAACAACTACCTCCGCTCCTATCAGCAAAGCATAGAAGAAATTGAAAAGTTGGCGGCGGCACTTAGGACGGTGGCCTTCCCCGGCGCAGCCGAGCAGTCTATTGGCCCCGGTATGATGGGAATGGGGGCGTTACATACCAACATTGCCCCGCCTGCCGATGCCATCGAAGAAATCAAAAAATACAAGGTGCTCATGGAGGACGGCGTGATTTCCCAGCAGGAGTTTGAGGCAAAGAAAAAGCATCTCCTTGGGATTTGAAGAAAATCGCTGTGTCTATGCGGAAAGGGGGGCATGACATGACTTACGCCTGCGAGGACTGCGGCTTTTTATTCTGTCGGGCAGGAGCGGTAGCGGAATGCCCCTCCTGCGAGAAGCCCCATATTCGCCCCGCCACTGAGGAAGAAATCGGGATGCTGGAAAAACTTTTGGAACAAGGAAAAACAAGTTTAGAGATCAAGGAGGGACAGACCTTATGAACAAACGACTATTAAGTATGTTTCTTGCGCTGTGCATGATTGTGACCATGCTGCCGGTATCGGCAATGGCGGAAGAAATACATACGACCATTGGCGGGAGCGGAGAAATTATCAGCTTTGCACCGCTTTCAGAAACAGAAAAAACAGTATCACTGGGCACATCCAGCGAGAATTTGGAATTGCCCGAAACGCTGGCCGCCACAGTGCGGACAGCTGTGCCTGCCGCTGAAAATCCCACACAGGATTCCGGCAGCCCGGAAACGGCAACTCCTACAACGGCTGCTGAGCCTGAATGGGAAGAAACCACTGTGAATATTCCGGTGACATGGGATTCGCCTTTTTACGACCCAAACACCGAGGGTGTTTATGTCTTTACGCCGGTGATAGAGGGTTACACGGTCTCTGCCCCGCTACCGGAGCTTACCGTGACGGTGGACGAAACGCTGCCAATTGCGGCGGCGCGGGGGATGGCAAGCCCCCTGTCTGCCACAACCTACAATATATGGGTGGGCGGCGTGCAGGTGACCGACACCAACAAGGACGATGTGCTAGACGCAGCGAATTATGAGGGCGCAACCATCACCTATGACCCTGACACAAGCACACTTACTCTTGACAATGCGACCATCAACGCAGCGCATAATGAGACATGGATTGACGGTAGTACTACCGCCTATTACGGCATTTACGCCGATACTGCTCTGAAGATTGAGATGGTGGGAAGCAACACCGTCCTGGGACAAAACCAGACCGGTAGCGCCAGCATCGGTATCTATACCGGTGGCACGCTGAACCTTTCCGGCAGCGGCAGTCTGTATGTCAGCGGCGGCACAGGAAAGTTTAGCGCCGGCATATACAGTGCAGGAAGTATCACAATTGAAGGCGGAAGGGTTACGGCTGCCAGCGCAGTAGCAACCCAGACCTCCATCGCCATAGCCTCCAATGGCGATATAACGATTTCCAATGAAGGAGTAGAAGCGTCAGCGAGCACCGATGCACCTATTTCTTATGGAATGATAGCAACCAACGGTTTCACGATTAACGATGGCGAGGTAACTGCAGTCGGAAAAACAGGATTGCACACAAACGCAGCAGAAGGCCCCGTCACAGTCTCCGAGGGCGTGGTTAATGCTGTCGGAACTCAGGTAGGCATATCCGGCGCGGTAGCCGTCACGAGCGGCACGGTGACAGTCAAAAGTGATGCAAAGGCACTGGATGGAACCTTGACGACTTCGGACTATGCGAACTGCACGGTTACTGCAAGCACCAATAAGAACGGAGGCAGTGCGGTTGCGTATAATGCGGCGAATCTCGCAACCTACAAATATATCAAGGTGGAGTCTGCCTCCACACCGCCTGTGCTTACGGAAGTTGCCGACCGCACAGCTCTCCAGTCTGCCATAACCGGTGCGATAGGCGATTTGGATTTGAAACTTTCCGACAGTTACATCGATACGGCTGGAAAACTCACTATTCCCGGCACTTGTAACTATAACATCACCATTGACCTAAACGGCAGAACGCTTGCCGGCGGTTCTGTTTCTGCCATTGAATATTTGGGCAGCGGTACGCTGACCATTACCGACAGCCAAAGCGGCGGAATGGTGACCAGCAACGCAATGGGGACGATTTATGCCAAAGGTACCGGCACCGTGAACCTTTCCGGCGGCACGGTGCGAACGGCAGGGAGTACTGAAAGTGTTGCGATTTGGGTCGGCGGTAATAAAACCTTAAATATTACCGGCGGAACGGTGATTGGGATTGGGTTTGCCAATTATGCTATATACAGCCAAAACGGAACCGTAAATATTTCCGGTGGAACAGTGAGCGCGACAGGGGTGAATGGGAAAGCGATTTGTGGTGAAACCGGTTCCGCCGGCCAATTGAATATATCGGGCGGAACGGTGAGCGCGACGTGGACTGGCGGTATTGCGATTGACCACGTCAACGCAACGATTCAAAATGGAACAACCATTATTATCCAAGGCTCCAGCAGAGCAATGACATCTGCGCCGACGTTGGACAGCGGAGTGCAGGGCGGGGCAAGCACGAATTACGATGGGAGCGGTTCGGTCGCCTACAACGCGGCGAATATCGCAACCTACAAATACTTAAAGTTTGGACTTGACGTCATATCGCCTGTGCTTTCGGCAGGAAACGTAAACCGCACAAACGACACGGCGGGTACAATCGGCTTTACCACCGACAAGGCGGGTACAGCGTATTACCTTGTTGTGAACAGCGGCGCGTCCGCTCCAACGAGCATGGCGGTAAAAGCGGGTACTTCTCTCGGTTCCGTAAGCGGAATTGTGACGGGCAAAGACGTTACTCTGACGGCGGGGGCGAAAGATATTTATGTGGTCGTGGAGGATTCGGCGGGTAACATCAGCACCACGCTAAAAATCCCGGCGGCGGCGTATGTCGCGCCGCCTGTGCTTTCGGCGGGAAATGTACAACGTGCAAGCGACACAGCGGCTACAATCGGCTTTACCACCGACAAGGCGGGTACAGCGTATTACCTTGTTGTGAACAGCGGCGCGTCCGCTCCAACGAGCATGGCGGTAAAAGCGGGTACTTCTCTCGGTTCCGTAAGCGGAGCAGTGGCGGGCAAAGCCGTTACGTTGACGGCGGGAGCGAAAGATATTTATGTGGTCGTGGAGGATTCGGCGAATAATATCAGCACCCCGTTAAAAATACCGGCGGCGGCGTATGTACCGCCTGTGCTTTCGGCGGGGAGCGTAAACCGCACAAGCGACACGGCGGCTACAATCGGCTTTACCACCGACAAGGCGGGTACGGCGTATTACCTTGTTGTGAACAGCGGCGCGTCCGCTCCAACGAACGCGGAGGTAGCATGGGGTGGTGGTTTTCTCGGTTTCGTAAGCGGAACAGTGACGGGTAAAGCCGTTACGCTGACGGTGGGGGCGAAGGATATTTATGTGGTCGTGTTTGATTTGGCGGGTAATATCAGCGCCCCGTTAAAAATCGAGGCGGCGGCGTATGCCAAGGAAACACCGACTAAGAGTGATTTGGTCTACAGCCTAACCGCTGTGGACTATGATGGCACCGCAAAACCGGTATCCGTAACGGCAGCATACGGCAAGAATTTGGGCACAATCACCGTCCTATATGACAGCGGCAGCGGCATCAGCACTTCAGCACCTATCAATGCGGGAACTTATACCGTCAAAGTGAATATTGCCGGAAGTGCAGAATATAACGCAGCTACGGGGCTAGAGCTCGGCAACTACACCATCAATAAAGTTGTCTATACAGGCACAACAACCGTGTTGGCAAGCGTTTTGGTAAGCGGGCAAACAGGGGCGACCGTAACGCTTCCCGCCCTGCCGATAGGCGCAAGCTACGGAAGTCCGACCTCAGGCGGCGCAATTACGATGACAAATATGAGCGTTGCGGGCAACACATTGACCTATACCGCACCCGCAAGCACAGCAGGACAAACCGGCACGATGACGATTCCTGTGACTGGCGCAACCAATTACAATGATTATAGCATTGTTGTAACCGTTACCTATACGGCAAAGATACCGCAGGCAATTTCTTATGCAAATGCCACCGTTGCCAAAACTTATGGTGACGCAAAGTTCGTAAACACTTTAACCCAAACGGCGGTAAACGGTGCAATCACCTATGAAAGTGATGATACTTCCGTGGCGACTGTCAATGCCACCACCGGCGAGGTGACCATTGTTTCCGTGGGTGACGGAAGCGCCACCATTACCGCTACCGCTGCGGAAACAAGTAGCCATGCACAGGCAACGGCAAGCTATACTGTGACCGTTTCTAAAAAAGCGCTTACCCTAAAAGCCGAGGACACGAGTATGACCAAAGGCGATGCGTTGCCGACCTTCACTTACACAGCCACAGGCTTAGTAAACGGTGATACCGTGACAACTGCGCCAACCATGTCTACCACAGCAGACGGAACTGCCATCGGTACCTTTGACATTACCATCTCAGGTGGAGTGGTGGCAAACGCCGCAAGCTATACCATCACCTATACAAAGGGTATCTTAACGGTAACGGCGGTTCCAGACTACACCGTCACCTTCAACCCGAACGGCGGCACGGTCAGTGAAACATCACGCTCAGTTGCATCCGGCACAGCGGTAGGAACGCTCCCGACACCGACACGTTCTGGCAGTTACAGCTTTGACGGCTGGTATACGGCGGCAAGCGGCGGAACTCAAATCTCCGTAGGCACAACCGTCAGTGCAAATGTGACCTACTATGCTCATTGGACTTACACCGGCGGCGGTGGCTCTGGAGGTGGCGGCGGAAGCTCCTCAAACGACAACAGCAGCCTTGTCATCGTCACCCCACCCGCACCGGATAAGCCGAATTCACCCACTCAGGGAGAAATCAAGGTTCCCGGCATAGTGGACGGCAAGGGCAATGTCACAGTGAGCCTCACTGACAAAACTGTGACTGACGCTTTTAACAAGGCATTGGCTGAGGCCAAGAAAAACGACACGGAGCAAAATGGCATCACGGTGGTTCTCCGTGTGGATACTGGCAACAAAACCGGCTCCAATGTTACGGTCAATCTGCCAAAGGCCGTGCAGGATACCATCATTGCAAAGAAAATCGTCAACACCATTGTGGTGGTAGACAACCCCGACATCAGAGTCGGTATGGATTTGGCGACCGTACAGGAAATCAATAAGCAGGCAAAATCTGATGTAAATATCACCGCCACCCGTGGGGACAGTAGCAAGCTGACCGGTGATGCGAAAAAAGCCATCGGTAGCCGCCCGGTATTCGACCTCAAGGTGAACTACGGCAACGGCAAGGAAGTTAGCAGCTTCGGCGCAGGCAGCGTATCGGTAACCATCCCATATACCCTCGGCGCAAATGAAAAGGCCGGGAATGTGCAGGCGGTCTATGTGGACGCCAAGGGCAAGGTACACTGGCTCACAAACTCAGTCTATGACAGTGTGGAAAAGGTACTGCGTTTCAGCACCGATCATTTTTCCACCTATGGCATCGGCTATAAACAGACTAACACCGCATTTACGGACATTGCAGGTCATTGGGCAAAGGGAGATATTGAGTTAGTGGTAAGCCGTGGATTGTTCAGCGGCACTTCTGAAACCAAGTTCAGCCCGAACACCACTATGACAAGGGGAATGTTCGTTACGGCGCTGGGGAGGCTTGCAAACGCCGATGTGAGCGGCTACACAAAGAGCAGCTTCACCGATGTGAAAGGCGACGCCTACTATATGGGCTACATTGAGTGGGCAAGCAAAAACAACATTGTAAACGGCACCGGCAACAACAAGTTTGCCCCGGATCAGTCCATCACCCGTGAGCAGATGGCGGTCATTATGAGCAACTATGCCAAGACCATCGGTTATACTCTGCCGAAGGTTCATATCGAAAATATCTTTACAGATAACGCTAAAATCAGCACCTACGCCAAGGAAGCCGTGAAGCAGATGCAAATGGCAGGCGTAATCAGCGGCAAAAGCGGCAATCTCTTTGACCCGCAGAGTACAGCCACAAGAGCCGAGGTGTCTGCTGTACTGCGCCGCTTTGTGGAACTGGCAATTTCCAGCGACACGGCGCAGGGCTGGTCCATGAACGATTCTGGCAAATGGATGTACTTCAAGGATGGCAAGCCCCTCACCGGCAAGCAAGACATCGACGGGGTGACCTATACCTTTGATCAGTACGGCGTGACAGCGGATGTGCCGAAGAATTTGCGGTACACCACCTACACCGTGCAAAAGGGCGATAGCTTCTGGAGCATATCCCGCAAGCTGGGCTGCCCCATGAGCGAGCTGGAACGACTGAACAACAAGAGCCGGTTTTCTCTCATCCTCCCCGGCGATGTACTCAGAGTACCAGAGAAGTAAAACAACAAATCAATAAAGCTATGGGCAAACTCGGCAAAAGCCGGGGACGCAAAGCCGAGGGTCTAAGGTGTCTTAGGACGCTATGATAGTCTGGCTGCTGACAGTTAAGGAAAAGCCTGTCCTTCATACTCGGAGGGCAGGCTTTTGCGGCTTTTAACGGATGCTTTGGACTTCGTGATACCGGCTTTCGCTATGGCTATGGCGAGAGAGGTATCCATTCCGAGGGTGGATCCTTGCCGCATTTTACGAATATTTTCGGTATTGGGCAGAGCTTTCGTTATACGCCGCGGCGAAAGGGGTCCCTCATGAATATGCCATGACTTTTGCCTTTTCATAGGTGGAAATAAAGACGGCGCAGCTTATACATATCAACAAATACAAAAAGACAGCATTTTGCTTTTACAGGCAAAGTACTGTCTTTTTTGTATTTGACAAAGTTCTTGTTGATACGACATTTTCCGGCTTTTCACTACCGTGTTCCTCCCTTGCGGAGAAATCTCGGCAAAACCGCAGAGGACTTTTTGGATATGAAAGCCCTGTCGGCTGAAATCTATCATCAGCAGGTTATAAACATATTTCTTTCAAGGGCTATCCTATCGGCAGATTGCAAGCCGTGAAGGAGTGTATTTTACTTCTGTACATGAACGCATAGAAGTAGCTACGGTAAAAATGCAAAATTATTTAAAAAATTTAATTTCATACCCCTACACCCCCCTGTTTTTTTGACATTGGGTGAAAGGAAATTTTCCAAGCTTCCTTTCACTTGCACATTGAAAACAGAATATGGGTGTGATGGGTACATTCCCGGGAGGAGAAGCGACATAACGGGACACGCGAAGACGAGGGCAAGCCCTCCGAGCGAGAATGTCTGCGGTTGTTACGCTCCGTGGTGGAGCGGATTGCGATGATTCCTGCCGGTGATTATGATACTTCTGTTTTGAACGCTTCACCGCATTGAACAGCCCGGCAGGATGACCGGGAGAACGCATCACCCTCATTTGAGAGAGAATGAGGGGCGGCTTCTATGGATTCCATGTAACCGCGCGGAACGCTCATCATACCTTCTTTTTTATAAAACCTCTATCGGAGCGATAGAAACCATGCGGCGGAACAGGTATACCAGTCAACAGACTCTCAAATTCGATCCTGCTTTCCGCTGCATTCTTGTGTCGCTCCTTTAGGACTCAAAGGAGGCATAAAGCTATGAATGAGAAAAAAGTCTGCATGGCAGACATTCAAAATAAGATTTATGAGGCCGGTTTGTTCCGACCGGACGAAAAGGTGGTACTGACCACCAAGAATTGCGTCCTGCTAGAGCTTTATACCGGCAAAGCATACAGCTACCGTATGGTAGACCTGACAACATTAAAAGCGAAAAGACTGTTTTCCCGCCAGAAGCCCTTGTCGTCTTCCGGCTACCAGAAAGCCATTGAAAAAATGCTGGCACAGGTATCCGAGGTGGAAGAACCAATACTTGCAGATAAGCATAACCGTGCGAGGGAGCTTCTGACCTATATTTTTACGGACATTCTGCCAAGGCATGGCATGACCTTTCGGGAAAACCAGCTGTCCCTTGCCCTGTCGATGTTGGATGCTATGGAAGAAACCAAAGTAGCGCTGTGCGAGGCAGAGGTAGGCACGGGAAAGACGCACGCCTACATTTTGGCAGCGACAATCTACCGCTTGTTCCATGGGAGCAGTCAACCGACGATTATTTCCACTTCCACCATTGCCCTGCAAAAAGCATTGACCGAAGAATATATTCCGCAGATTTCCAATGTCTTAATGGAACATCGTATTATTGAAAACCCTTTATCCTTTGTGGTACGTAAGGGAAAATCTCACTATGCCTGTGATGACCGGGTGCGAAATTACCGCTCCTCCATTGTAAATAATGGGCGTGGGGAAGATAAAGAACTGATTGAAACGCTGGATTGCTTATATACCGGCGCATGCTTTATTGATTTGGACAGCCTGCCCCTGACCGATTATGTCAAGGGACGTATCTGCGTGGAGCGCTGCCATCTGCATTGTGATCTCTCTACTATTTGCCGCTATCGCAATTTTATCCGTATATCGCAGACCGATGCCTTTGATTTTCAAATTGCAAACCACAACTTGGTATTGGCGGATGTGCTGAGCCAAAAAGGCGGTAGAAACCGACTGTTTCCGGCCTGTGGGATACTGATTTTTGACGAGGCTCATAAACTGCTGGATACAGCAAGGCAGATGTATGGAATGACCCTTGAAAGTGTGGAGCTGGAACGGCTTACCTCCAGCATCTACCGCTCCATAGGCAGCCAGAACCCGGATAAGGGTGAGATTTTAAGGCTTTGTGAAGAAATGCTGCGGCAGAATACGGCATTGTTTGAAAATCTGAGAAGCTCCGCAGGCGTGAGCTATGATAAAACCTGTTCAGCGGTAGAACTCCGCTTTGACAGCATACAGAACCTAAAAGCACTGACAGAGATTTTACGCAGACTGTCAGTGCTTTTCTTTACCAAGGATTATAGGAAAGCTGGAGCCTATGGACGATTAGTCAGCCGAATGGAGCAAAAGCTTTCCAAGCTGATGATCCTGCTGGACTATTCTCAGTCAATCTGCTGGCTGGAGCATACTGGTACCACTGCCTGTCAGGTCTGCACTCTGCCAAAGCAACTGGATTTCTTATTGTTTGAAGATATTTGGGATAAAGCGATGCCTTATGTATTGACATCAGGAACGCTGTCAGTCGGCGGAGATTTCAGCCATTTCAAACATCAGACAGGGATTGATTTTCTTGATACAGGAAGATTGATAGAAACCAGCAAAGCATCACCCTTTCACTACCGGGAACACGCATTGTTATACCTTCCAAAGGATATGCCATTTCCCGATGTGAAGAACGAGGAATACATGGAAGCCGTGCTTATTAAGCTCACGGAGTTGATCCAGCAGACCCATGGACATACATTGGTGCTGTTCACTTCCTATCGTATGATGGAGATTATCTACACTGGGCTTTCCGACAGAATTACGGATTACCCGTTGTTTCTGATGGGCAAAGGGCGATTAAACGCCATTGAATCCTTTCGGAAAAGCAAAAACGGTGTGCTGCTTGCCAGTGACAGTGCCGGAGAAGGTATTGACCTGCCCGGCGATATTCTATCTTCGTTGATTGTGGTCAAGCTGCCTTTCCCTACACCTGATCCGGTTGGAGAGTATGAAAAGTCCCTCTATGATAATTTTTACAGCTATCTGTCTGATGTAATCGTCCCCAGCATGATTATCAAACTGCGCCAGTGGATCGGCCGCGGGATACGCCGGGAAACCGATACCTGTGTGTTTTCCATCTTGGACAGCCGTGCCAGCGAACGCTACCTAAATGATATTTTGGCCGCTCTGCCCGATATGCCGGTAACTGACCGGATTGAGGATGTGGGGCGGTTTATTCTGTCCCATAAGGATGAAAGTTACTTTGCATAGGACAATCCGGATTTTTCATACAGTGTAAGAGAAGCGGTAAAGGAGGTCATGCCATGCAGCCACAAATCATTACACTTAATCCATCCTGCAAGGATGTAGATATAAGAACGGTAGATCGGAATACGCTGGTTGATATCAATGATGTAAATATAGATAAAAAGCTCCCAAGGGAACAACGGCTTAAGGATTATGTCCGCCAGATTGGAAATCCGTATTGCTACAAATGCGGTGAGGCCATTGTAAAAATCAGTTTTTCCGAAACAACAGCGACCCTTGAGGATCGCATTGAAAATTACTTAAAAACATTTTAGGAGCGGAAAATGGATCAGACATACTGTAGCGGATTTTTCTTTTTGTCTGGACGCGAAATTGTTTCTATGCTACAATGAGTCGCAAATAGACGTAACGGTGGAAGCCTGTTGTTGAAAAGTCCTGCTGATTGGAAATTCAACGATTAGGAGGTTCCACTATGGAAAAGTTAATAAAAGCGAAATGTTATCGTGCCGCTATTTATGTGCGTCTTTCCAAGGAAGATGGCGATAAGGTAGAGAGCGACAGCATTGTGAACCAAAAGGAATTAATCAGGCAGTATCTTACGGATAAGCCTGATATTGAAGTGCATTCTGTCCGTGTTGATGACGGATACAGTGGTGCCAATTTTGACCGCCCGGCCTTTCAGCAGTTGCTAAAGGACATCCGAAGCGGTCAGATTGATTGTGTCATCGTAAAGGATCTGTCCCGTTTTGCAAGAAATTTTGTAGAAGCGGGGCGTTTCCTTGATCAGGAGTTTCCGCTGTATGGAGTCCGTTTCATCGCCATTAACGATGGCTATGATTCTATCCAAAGAAAAGGCGGAGCAGATGATATTGTACTTCCCTTCAAAAATTTGGTGAATGATGCTTACTGCCGTGACATTTCTGTAAAAATCAGGAGCCAGCTTGAAGTCAAACGAAAAAAGGGAGACTTCATTGGCTCTTTTGCTGTATATGGGTACCTGAAAGACCCCAATGACAGGCACAAGCTGGTCATAGACGAGTATGCCGCCGATGTGGTACGGGACATATTTAAATGGAAGCTGGAGGGACTCAGCCAGCAGCGTATAGCAGAACGCTTGGATGACCACGGCATCCTATCCCCTATGGAGTATAAGCGTTACTGCGGTATGAAGTATAAGAGCGGCTTTCAAATCAACCCGAAGGCAAGATGGACGGCTGTTGCCATAGGCCGTATTCTGAAAAACGAATTTTATGTTGGTACCTTGGTGCAGGGTAAGCGAAGTACGCCAAACCATAAAATTAAAAAGCTCATGCAAAAACCCGAAAATGAATGGGTGTGTATTGAACATAACCATGAGCCAATTATCGAAAGAGAAATCTTTGATACGGTAAACCGTCTTCTGATCAAAGATACTCGGATTGCACCACAGGAGCAAACGGTATATCTGTTCAGCGGACTGCTGTTCTGCGGGGATTGCAGACGCAGTATGGTGCGAAACAACAATAACCGTGGCGGTAAAATCTATACCTACTATATGTGCGGCAACAACCGGAATACGAAGATTTGCTCCAGCCACCGGATCAAAGATACCCTGCTGGAACAAACGGTCCTTGCCAGTATCAGAAGTCAAATTGATGCTGTCCTTGATGTTGAGAAAATGCTGAAACGCATTGATGATATGCCCTACCGTAAGAGTATAGCCAGTCGGACAGGAATACAGGCAGAGCAGAAAAGAGAAGAAATTGAGCGGTATAAACGCTTGAAAAAGGCTTTGCTTGAATCCAAAGTGGAGAAGCTTATTTCGGAAACAGAATACTTTGAGATGAAGCTTCAATACGATGAACAGCAAAAAGCAGCCGAAGATGATTTGCACAGGCTGGAAAAGGAGCTTCATACCGCCACTTTTAGCCTGAAAGAAAATAATAACTGGATAGAAATATTCAGGCAGTACCAAAATATCACGGAGCTTACAAGACCCATTGTGGTTACTCTAATTGACCATATCAATATCTATGAAGGAAACCGCATTGAAATCGTATTTCAGTATCATTATGATTTTGAACAGGCGCTGCGAGTCATTTCCTGTGCAGAAACTGCGGATGCCACCTCACCGGAAGTAAAGGAGGTGGTCTAAATGGCAAGAAAGAGCAGACAAAACGCGATCGCCGCTTCCCTGAATGGAGAAGTGACAGAAAATATCGCTTTACCGGAGCGAATTTATAATACGGCAATTTATGTGAGGCTTTCCGTAGAAGATAACAGCTACGGCGCAGAAAGCGAGAGCATCCAAATCCAACAGCTTATGCTGGAGCGGTTTGTCAGTGAGCAGTCAGATATGCGGCTGTGCCAGATATTCTGTGATAATGGATTTTCAGGTACAGACTTTGAACGTCCCGATTTTGAAAAGATGATGGATGAAGCCATGGCAGGGCGTATCGACTGTATTGTAGTCAAGGATTTGTCCCGTTTTGGCAGAAACTATGTGGAAGCCGGATATTATATCGAAAAGACCTTTCCTACCATGGGAGTACGTTTTATAGCTTTGCACGATGGCTATGACAGTCTCACAGATGATGGAAGCAATTCCATGATTGTTTCGCTGAAAAACCTAATCAATGATTTTTATGCCAAGGATATTTCCAGAAAAATCAATACTTCCTTGGAAACAAAACAGCGAAAGGGCGAGTTTATCGGAGCCTTTACCCCCTATGGTTACAAGAAATCACCCGAGGATAAACATAAGCTCATTCTTGATGAAGATACGGCACCTACCATTTATCAGATTTTTCAGTGGAAGGCACAAGGACTTGGAAATACTACCATTGCCCGAAGACTCAATGAAGCAAATATTGTATCACCCTCCCTATATTTATATCAAAAGGGCGAAATCAAAAAGAAGCCGCAAAACGAGCTTTGGCAGGGGCAGATGATAAAAGTAATTACGGCGAATCCCATTTATACAGGCTGTATGGCACAGGGTAAAACCAAGAAGGCCCTTTGTGACGGACTTCCTACCACAAAGGTTCCCCGCTGTGAATGGATTGTAGTTCCCTGCACCCATGAAGCCATCATAGACGAGGAAACCTTTGAAAAAATTCAACAGCAAAAGGAACAAATCCGACAGCAGATTGTGGCGTTAAAAGGAAAGTACGACAAGCATGGGAAAAAGGAGAATATTTTCGCAGGGCTGTTGTATTGCGGAGATTGTCACACCAAGTTAGTACGCTATAAGGATGCGACGGCTACCTCTGTCCGCTATTATCAGCAGTGCAGAGTTTATAATGAGAACCTGTCCCATGGGTGCATTAAAAAATCCACCCGTGAGGAAGTGCTTGAAGCTGCTATATTTTCAGTAATCCGCAGTCAGATTGACTTGGCTGTGGATATGAAAAAACTGCTGATAAGGTTTAATGAATCCTCTGCCTATCAGAAACATATCCGCAATTTGCAACGGAACATACAAACCCTACAGCAGAAAATCAAACGGATTACCACCTTGAAGAACACGCTGTTTGAATCTTTTGATAACGGCACCATTTCCGAAGAAGATTTCCTCTATATGAAAGAACGCTACAACGGAGAAAATGCCGGGCTTAAGGAAGAATTACAACAGCTCACGCAGGAGCTTACAAAATATACGGAGGAACTGACTGCTAAAAACAAATGGATTACTTCTTTTGAACGCTATGCAAAGGAACAAATACTGACAAGAGAAATGATGCTGGAGCTGGTCAGCCGTGTATGGGTTTGGGCAGATAACCGGTTTGAGGTTGTCTTAAATTTCAAAGACGAATTTCAGTTCATTGTCGGCAATGTAAAGGGGGCGGAGGCTGTATGCCAAAAACACTCGCTCTCTATATGAGGCTATCCTCCGAGGATGAAAATATCGGTGAAAGCGACAGCATTAAAAACCAGAGGGAGCTACTCCATAGATTTGTCGCAGAAAAGCGTGAGTTCAAGGATTGGGAGATATTAGAGTTCCAAGACGACGGATACTCCGGCACCAACTTCAACCGTCCGCAAATCAAACGCTTACTTATGCTGGTCAGACAAAAGCGGATTGACTGCATTATCGTAAAAGATTTCTCAAGGTTTGGACGTAATTACATTGATGTATGCGATTACTTGGAGCAGGTATTCCCTCTTTATGGGGTACGCTTTATTGCAGTAAATGATATATACGACAGCAACCAGATCAAGGGAAGTTCTGTTGGAATGGACGTTGCGTTGAAGAGCATGGTAAGTGAGCTTTACAGCCGTGACATCTCAACGAAAATCCGCAGTTCCAATAAAGTCCGATGGTCTAATGGCAAATATCTTGGGACAATAGCGTTTTATGGCTATCAGCTATCGGAAACAACAAAAAACAAGCTGGTGATTGACGATCAAGCAGCCGTGATGGTAAGACGTATTTTTCAAATGGCTGCGGATGGTGTAAATCCCAATGAGATAGCGGTTCTTTTGAATAAAGAAAAGATACCTTCACCACTGGCTTATCGTAAACAGAACGGTACAGACCTCGACCGTGGATGGAAAGTGGCAGATGACCGTCTATTATGGACACGATTTGCCATCAAGCGGATTCTTTGTGACGGGCGGTACACCGGGAAATTAGTTAGCTATAGACGGACAAAAGCGGATGTATCAACCAAACGGACAAAGGCGAATCCAAAATCAGAATGGATTATTGCTGCGGATACCCATGAGCCGATTGTAACACAGGAGCTATTTGAGAAAGCTGGTGTTTGGTTTCCGAAAAGGGAAAATTCGTGCAAACCTGTTCCTTCCAGAGGGTATCCACTGACCGGGATTTTAAAGTGCGGATACTGCCATCATAATCTGACCCGTGCCAGTGTAAAGCAACCCTATTATCACTGCTATATGGCTAAGTATGAAGAAAGCACTCCGTGCAGTACAATCAAAGTAATGGAAACGGCATTTAGTGATATTCTGCTTGCCATCATCAACAAGCAGGTCATTATGGTACTTCGTGATGGCAGAAATCCTTCGGAGTTTACTTTGACCAACCATGAACGGATACAAAGTCTGCAAAAGGACATCCAGATTAGACAACAGGAAATTGAAAAACTTCGTGTGGCAAGGAAAAATGCCTTTGAAGAATATTGCTTTGAACATATTTCCAAAGAGCAGTACGCGGCAATGCTCGAAGCCAATACCCGGCAGATGAACCTGATTTCAGAAAAGCTTCGGGAAATGCAAACAGAATGTTCCTTGCTCACAGAAGATAAGCAGGAAACCGAGTATCAGCAGGTCCATCAAAAGTATGAGTTTGCCGATCAGCTTACCAAGGATATGGTACTGGTCTTTGTGAAAGAAGTTTCTGTATTTGAGGATGAACGATTTGAAATTGTGTGGAATTATGTGGATTATTATAAAATGACAGGCCTGTTGTAGATATGGAGGTAGAAATGAAAAAATGTTGGCTCTATGCAAGAACTGCCCATAAAGATGATATAGCACTTGCTTTTCAGATAGAGAAATTGAGTGACTATGCCAATAAAAATAATCTTGTGATTGCAGGAATTACAGCAGAAAGCGTGACAGGACTTAGCTGTAATCGTGTTGGATTGAAAGAAACACTCCAAGCCATCAGGAGCAATCAGGC
Source organism: Sinanaerobacter sp. ZZT-01 (assembly GCF_035621135.1). NCBI lineage: Bacteria > Bacillati > Bacillota > Clostridia > Peptostreptococcales > Anaerovoracaceae > Sinanaerobacter > Sinanaerobacter sp. ZZT-01. Next base: position 332,735 of record NZ_CP141728.1, on the reverse strand, counting down.
AGATACCGTATTGGTTACGGATTTATCACGAATCGGACGAAGCATTCCCGATGTCATAGAATGGCAGAGCAAAGTTTGTGAAGAAGGTGGAGCAGTTGTCTCCATGCAGAATAATATGTTTACTTATATGAAAACCTGCGAACTGCTTAAACTTTGTTTTGAACAGAGATGTAGATAAAATAACGTAAGCCAGCATCAGCAGTTTTTTGCTGATGCTGGCTTATTTCGATTGTTTTCGGAAAAATATTCCCTTATTTTTTTGTTGTACGTCTTGACACAAGCTAATGAGCGTTACATCGGCGATGCCCTGCTGCAGAAAACCTATGTGGTGGACTGCCTGACCAAACAAACCCGGAAAAACAACGGCGAAATCCCGCAGTATTATGTAACCGGAAACCATGAGCCGATTATTTCAAAGGATTTATTCAACCTTGTACAGGAGGAAATCACCCGGCGAGCCGGTAAGCGAAAGGTGGCCAAGAAAGCTGTGAAAACCGAAAAAGGAAAATACAGCAGCAAATATGCGCTGACCGAGCTTCTCTGCTGCGGTGAATGCGGTACACAATACCGCAGGGTCACTTGGGCGAGGAACGGTAAGAAAAAGGTGGTCTGGCGCTGCATCAACCGCTTGGAATATGGCACGAAATACTGCAAGAAATCCCCTACCATTGAGGAAAGCCAGTTGCACCAAGCTATCGTCACCGCCCTGAACCGGCTGGATGAGGATAAAGCCGATGTCATTGAAACCCTCAAGGCAGGCCTGCGGTTGGCCATCGGTTCACAGGATGATGACAGCTTCAATGAAGAGGCTGTCCGAAACCGTATCGCCGAGCTGCAGAGCTTGATGATGGATTTGGTGGAACTCAGCTCCAAGTCCAGTGCTGGTACAGATTATTTCGATGCCAAGTTTGAAGAAATCGCTGTGGAGATAAAGGGGCTGCAGGGGCAGCTTGGGGAACACCAAGAGCAGACCATGCTTGCCCAAAATACACAAGCCCGAATCCATGAACTGCTTTACACGCTGGAACATATTTACCTTAGCGTAAAGGAATATCGTGATGATGTAGTCAAGGGGATTATTACAAAGGTGGTGGTTTTATCCGCAGACCGCATCCGAATCACTTTTGATAACAATATGGAAATGGAATAGGAGCTGCCGAGTGAATAAAAACAGCAGGAGAAGCCGCCAAAAATGTTGGCGGCATTTCTCTGTTAAACAATTTTTTGCTATTTTTCAACCCGTTTCACCATAATCCTGTGAATATTTCCATAATTTACACGAATATGAGTGCTTTATTCGCCGCTGCGATATATAATATATACAATATTTATTCGGAAAAGGGTAGTTTTAATGGATTATATGACAGCGAAAGAAGCAGCGGAAAAATGGGCAATCACTCCACGCCGGGTACAAGTGCTTTGCGCACAGGGCAAAATACCGGGCGCTATTCGGTTTGGGGTTACTTGGGCAATACCTAAGGATACTGCGAAGCCTAAGGATGGTCGGTTTAAAACAACAAAGTCAGATTAATGATCCAATAAATTATAAGTAGGTGATTTCATGTTAATTTCCCCGTTTAGTGCAATCTCATCTTGGGAGGGTTATGAATATCAGGGACATATCGCTGTCTTTGTTGTATTGCAAAAAATTAGAGAATTGATTGTTATTAATAATAATGCAATTAATGATTTTATACTAGAAATTGAGGGCGCTGAAGATTTCTCAATAAAAGAGAAAAATAACTATGTAACTCTTCATCAAGTTAAAAGTGGAACTATTGATTTAGATCAGAACGAAAAAAAAGATAAATTTTCTTTTATCATTTCGTTACTACAGTATAACGCTAAATATGGATATTTTCATACTTTACCAAATAAGATGATTCCTAACGACTTCATAAAGAGTACCTCAGATTGGATTGATACGTTACTTTTTGATCTCGATAAAGATATTAAGAATTCAAATGAGGTTGCAGAAGAAGATTATGACAAGTACATTATAATAAACAAGATTTTACCGACTACAAAAAAAGGAAGCTTATATAATATTATTAATTTTGTGTGCAAAGGAAACAAAGAAAAAGAGGAAATACAACGCTTAGTTAAGGACATAGAAACAGAACTTACAACCTACAAAGAAAAACTACAAGACAATGATGACTTAATAAAGGATGATCAACTCCTATCTAAATATGATCGTAACTTTAACAACTCGCAGGAAGTAAAAGAAGCATCGTATTCTCTGATTAAAGAAATCTTAAATGTCGTCAAGCCAGAATGGAATTTATTTATAGACAACGATTATTTAGAATTTGTATATGGTCAAGTTTTCTTAGATTTTAAAGATCATATAACTAATCATTTCATTAATAAAGCAGAAGTTAACAATGGTTGTCAGATAAAATTTTTTGAAATCTTCACTATATTAATAAATGATTATCATTCAAATTTTAATTCGATTAAATACCAGTACTTTTTGCTCTGGAAAAGTATAAGGAGTATTTTTGAACAATTTCCCTCTAAAAATAAAAATTTATGTAAAGCGGATAGATGCGAAGAATGCGATGAGATACCAGCTTGTAATTTAATTCGACAACTACAAATAATATCAAAAATTGAAGAAGAAGATTTACATAATTTTTTATATCGTCTTATATTAAAAGAACCAGAAAAAGGGAAGCCCAATAATTTGCCTGATGATAGTTTAATTAATAGGCTTTTTATAAATATACTTAAAGAAATAGAACTTTTATCTTTTGAAAAAAACAATATTATTCAGGCCCAAAAAGATGGTTTGTTTTACAGGCTTACTCTCAATGCGAGTGGTGAAATACATGAATTACAGGAACAAATTAATAAAGAAGTACACGCATCTGTAGATGATAAACTTTTAATATATGAAAGTGATGTTCTGATTACAGATCAGTTAAATGAAGAAAATTTTATATATAATGGTATTAATACCACGGTGATCGGAGAAAAAGAATTTCGTGATTTAAAAGACATAACTAGCGATTCTATCGATAAAATAAAGAAAAACTACAACAAACCGAAAATAATGCGGCTTATTGATAGGAAAAATGCTAAAAAGGAGCTAAGTGAATGAAAGCAATTATAGATTTAATTTTAAGGCAACATTCATATATTGCTGAAGAAAAAGTGCAATTGGACTCTATTGGTTTTTATAAGCATAGCGATAAAAACATTGCAAGCTATTTTTTGATAAATAATGTTGACTGCAGAGAATTTGAACAGAACGAGAAATTAATGAAACTTGCTCTAGAAAAATTAGAGAGTGATTACTCAATTTCAGATGATTCTCAAAATAAAACCATAAAAATGATAATTCAAAAATCCTTTGATAATAATCAAGAAGCAAGCCAAATTGATAAAAATACTTCTGCGATTTATTTGATTCAGTTTAGTGATATGAAAAATCTTAACTTGCATCGGAATTTAATATACGCTATTGAGGAATCCCCAAATTACTTTAAGCGATATATTATTCCTTATACCGAAACACAATTTTCTATTTTGCAATCAACGATAGAAAATTATGAAGGAAGGGGTATTGCTGATATTCTCAGTGATATTGCCAATAATGAAGATGAATATTATAAATTGCTAGAAGGCAAAAATATTGGGAGTGTATATGAACTTGTAATTCGTCTATTTTCAAAAGTGCCCTTTTTACAGTACAAATTTAAAGCTGACCCAACACCGCTATCCATTGAGAGTGATATTTCTCAAAAAATTACAGATGGCACAGAGAAATATCATAATCTAATAAAACATGGAAATTGCACTCTAGAGCAATTGCTCGAAATAGAAAATGATATTGAGATTGATGATCAAAAGCTGGAAAAAGAGCTAAACCGCTTGCTTGGAGGTGTAAAATAATGCCTTATGCAATTAGTCAATTACAGGTTAGAAATTTTAAATGCTTTGACAGCAAATCTTTTTATAAGTTTGAATTTCATAAAGATCAAAATCCTACCATATTATCTGGGCCAAATGGATTTGGAAAAACCACCTTTTTTGATGCTATTGAACTTATTTTTACAAAAAAAATAACACGTTTGCAAACTAGCATAGAAGATGGAAGGATAAATTTGGGGAAGAATATTTTATTGAATGAATCAGACAAAGATGGAGATTTAATTTTAACTTTAAGTGATGAAAATGATAATTATATTACAGTTGTAGCCGTAATTGACCATCAAATTCAGAAGCTTTTTATAGAGGAATCAATAAAATATAGTGTTGTATATAGAAGATTTGATTCGGATGAAGATATAGATATATTTTTAGGTAGTCAACTACAATGGAAGCCCTCCCTTCAACAGTTCGAAAAATTAAGATACTCAATGGATCATTTTAATGTCTACTATTATGTATCACAAGCGGAATCTGTTCACTTTTTAAAGAACTCTATTACCAATCGTAAGGATAGTATGAATGTCCTTTTGAATACTGCAACAATTGATGGATATATAGAATATATTACTAACCAATTAATTGGTAAAAGCAAATCTAAAAAGGGTGTCGTTATTAATGATGCTATTACATTAAGTAACGAGATTATTGAAACAAAAGCAGATTTGTTAAAATCTAAAATTCAAGGAACTAATCTTAATTTACAAAAAGTTGAATATAGCCAATTGTTAGAATACCCTATTGATGTTAATCCTGTGGGTTGGGATGTGGAAACTATAGACTTTGATTCCGAATCATTATTAAATATAAATTCAGCAATTCTTGAATTACAAGCACTGTATAGTTTAGTTATCAATACACAAGATTATGATATTTATTTGCATAACAAAAAGATCAATGCACTTATTAATAATAGTGATATTATTAATGACTTTATTGATTTTAATCAATATATAACAGATTCGTTTTTGGACAAAGAGAAGATTCGGAATTTGATTTCTGAATGGAATAAATTGATTGATATATATAATTATAGTAGTTTCTTTAGAAGCAAGTTAGAAATAACCAGCTATAAAAAGGGCGAATTGCTTAAACTTAAAGAGTTAGATGAAAACTTAATTTCATCTAATATTGATGAAATATCTGATATCATTGCTTCTATTAATGATGCAAATAAAACACTGTCTAATAGACAAAACACATTAAATGATTTGGATAAAGCAAGGGTAAAGTTGCATCAACTAAAAAACGATTTTGATAAAGAATCTTCAAACTGTCCTTTTTGCAACCATAAATTCGAAAATGTTGAGGAATTAGAGCAATCATTTTTAGCTCTTACCAATTCTTTGTCAGCGGAAAAAAACGAAAAATCTCAAGAAATACAGTTGCTGACGCAAGCTTTAAATGCGATGCTCCAAAAAGATTTGGATGCAATTTTAGCTATAGTGCAAAGCTATGATGATTTGAAAATTCGGGAATTAAATGCATTAATGTCAAAAACCAAACAGTTTATTGAAAATGAAAAAAGAGTTCAAGATGTAGAAACATTGTTTTCATACTTGAGAAAATCAGATTCTTGGGTTGAACTTAGGAATGAAGAAAAATCAATAGAGATTCAACGTATACTGCAGGGAAGCCTGAAAAATTATAGCAACGCTGAATTCAGTAATGATACGGAAAAATATGACTTTAAAAGCATCAGTAACAAATTTCAAAAACTACTTTCTATTTCACAACCTAGACTTGTGGATAAAGAACAAGTAGAGGAAAAAATTCAATATCTACAATACAAATCATCCATTTCGAAGAGTACAGAATTAAATGCTTTGAGAAATGAAATCAAAAATGAGTTGCTAAAAGTTCATAAACTCAGAAAAATACGCGATCATTTAGACGATCTCCAAAAGTTATATCAAAACTCAATCGATGATTATAAAAATCAGATATTAAAAAAGCTTAGAGTACCTTTATTGATATATACTGGTAAGATACTACAGGACTATCAAAATGGTTTGGGGGTCTTTGTTAGTAAAGATGAGATGCGCTTTGTTTCAAATGGCGATGCCAAGCATGATATTCTTAATACTTTCAGCTCTGGTCAGCTTTCGGGATTTGTATTAGCATTCCTTTTTTCAATGAATAAGCAATATATTATGAAATCAAGAGATGACATCGGGTTCATTCTTGTAGACGATCCGGTGCAAACTATGGATGACATCAATATATCTTCGCTTATAGAAGTTTTGCGTAACGATTTTTCTAACAAACAAATAATCATCTCTACTCACGAAACAGATAAAGAAAACTATATTCTATATAAGTTTTTAAAGTATAACTTGAAAGGGCAATCGTTTAATGTTAAGGAAAAGCTATATCTCTAATGCAATTTTAGAAATCTTGTAGTGCATCTATTTTGACCTAATGACACAAATATGAGAATGGAGGTATATATAATGTCAGTTTATCCTATTGCAGTTTTTATTGATACAAATATATTTGATGAAAGCAAGTACCATTTGGAAGGAACAAGTCCACTAAATATACTAAAAAAGTTTTCAGACAATAAGAAAGTAAGTTTATATACAAGCGATATTGTCCTAGGTGAAGCAAGAAGACACATTAAAGAGAACGTTCTTATATCGTATGAGTTATTAAAAAAAAATAACAAGGAAATGAGGAAACATATATCACCGAGTCTGATTAAAGATACACCATTTGCATCTTTTTATGAAATACCTGAGAATAATGGGTTCGAAGAGGTAGCGCTTGCTAAGTTTAATCAATATCTTGAAGATTTAAATTTTATGATAATAGATAGTTCAGGTGTAGATGTTAATCAAATTATTGATGATTATTTTCAGTTTAGACCACCATTCGAGAATAATGAAAAGAAAAAGAACGAGTTTCCGGATGCAATTATGATTTCAAAGATTAAAAGTTATTTTTCAGAAATACAACCAATGTGGATTATTAGTGGAGACAAGGGTTTTAGAAAGGCTTTTGAAAATATTGATGGATTTAGTTGCTTTGATAAATTAAATGAAATTTTTGACTTGATTAATGAACAGGATGAGAAGAAAACTTATGATGCAATTAAGACTCATTTATTTGATAAAAATGTGGTGAATAATATTACCAGTTTGTTAGAAGAAAAGATTTCTGATGGGAACTTTGAAATTGACGGACAAGATTGCGATAGAAAAGGAATCTGTGAAGGTTACGATTATGATGAAGCATTTATTGATGCGATTTCAGGAATGGAACTAAGATTAAGTTCTGTTAATGATGTTAGCGATAATAATGTTACAGTCACAATTGAATGTAAAGCAGATATTAGTGTGTTTTGCGGATATGATGATTATTCAAATTCAGCTTGGGACTCGGAAGAAAAGGAATACTTGTATATTGGACGTGGCCAGGTTAGTGAAGATCATTCTGTTGAATTTGATAGTACATTGACATTCGAAGTTAGCTCTATAGGTAATGAATTCGACTTCAAGTTAATTAATATTGAATTTGATTTAGAGATGAATCAATGGACAAGGACAAATAGAGAAATAATTGAAAGTGACCCTAGAGGTGATTGGGAAGCTGATATGATGGATGCTTTAGAAGAATATCATAAGCATTAAATCAAGTCTTTATTTTTCAATACCCAAATACCGAATAGGAAAGCTCTGCTTTCATGAGGGCAAGCTTCCACTTTGTTTAACAAAGTGTGTTTGAATGTTGGGAGGTCTCCCAAACCCTCGTTGATTATTAATGAACAATTGATTTATGAATGTGGGAGGTTTAAAGATGAATACGAATCAAGCTTCTTTAGCTTTAGAGATAATTTTTAGTGATTCTAAAATCGGAATAAATGAGAAAAAATGCATTTTGGTAGATGGAAATTGGGGGATTGGGAAAACATATTTTGTCCAAGAGTATTTTAAGAGTTTTAGTAGTGATTATGACTTAGTATATACATCGGTATTTGGAAAAGAAAGTATGAAAGATATTGAAAAATCAATGCTTTTTAATTTAATACCAGGGCTGAAGAACGTAAAAGATGAAAGTATAGGAGTAAAAGTAGCGAAAACTTTATTGAATGATTTAGGTGACAAATTTTTAGGTGTCAGTGTAGAAAACTATGTTAATTCTTTTTCTATAGAAGACGTGAAATGGACCAGTCCGGATAAACGAATTGTCATATGTATCGATGATATCGAGAGAAAATCAGAATCAATTGAAATGAAAAGCTTATTAGGCTTAATTGAAAGAGCTTCAAGAAATTTTGATATAATTGTGGTTGGTAATACAAAAGAGATAGCAGAATGTGATCAGGAAATCTTCTCCAGATATAAAGAGAAAGTTATCAATCACATTATTGAGTTGAATAAACTTGATAAAACCATTCTCTATACAATTATTAAGAATATACCTAAAACTGTAGATGAAGAAGATGAAATTATAAATGTTTATCTTGAAGGGAATATTGTCTTTGGAAAGCCTAGAACTTCAGATAAAGGTTATAAGGTGGGAAATATTTATAATTTGAGAATATTTTTAAAATATGTAGAATTAATTATTAGAGTGAAGGAGCACCTTGTTGCTAATAAATTAGGTACGGATATTTTAGAAATATGTAAAGCAGTTATTTATGATATATACTTTCCCGAAAGAGAAGGTAAGAGAAAATCAATGAATTTTGATAAATATAATATATACAAAAGCATATATAAAATACACTCAAATGAGGATATTGACAAAAATGAGTTCAATGAATACTTAATGGCGAAGTCCGAGGTTCGGGCAGATGTGGTTAAAATTTATAATGCATATACACTAAATGAGAGAGAGTTTGATGAGCTTAAGGAAAAAATTCTGATGAAATCACAATCTAGGGATGTAGAGTATTTCATAAAGCAAGAAAATGTAATTTCTGTTTTTAACGCTTTGAATGATTTATATAAAGTAGATGAAGATTTTGAAAAATCATTATTAAAAAATGCTGTAGATTTATACGATGAGAGTCAAGGGATTCATAAAAAGATAAAATATTCATCATGGGACGATGTAGATGAATTTGGGAATGAAATTGAGTGTAGGGATAGAGTTAAGAAGTTCATCGATAAGATTAATAATACCTGTAAAGACAAATATGAGACGTCGATTTTAAATCAACAACAAGAAGCTTTTACGAATCAAGAGTATGGGCGTGTTCTATCTTTGCTAAAATTCAATGAATTAAATGATAAGAAACGTTTCATTGAAATCTTTGATTATTATTTTAATCAATTAGTTATCACGTATTCTGCAGAGGGAGCTAAAAGTATAGAAGATCTTATTGATAAAACTGAAAGTGAGACTGCAAATGATTACTTAATTGAAAAGAAAAAAGAAGAAGTGGAATTTACAAGAAGGAAAAAAATAGATCATTTTATGGAATATTTGGATAGAAAAATGGAGCATGAAGCAAGGCTTGAATATGAGATGGAACAAATGATAAATGAATAGCTCCTTAATTAATAAGTAATTAGAAAAATAGTGGGTAACAAAATGAACAAAACTAAATTCATAGGTTTCCGAGTAACGGAAGCCGAATATAACAAAATAAAAAAGAAAGCTGAAAAATCAAAGCTTTCAATTAGTAAATACGTCTCCTTGTCTGCACTGGACAAGGAGATTATTTTTTTTGACGACATTAAAGAAATGAATCATCAGTTATCTAAAATCGGCAACAACTTAAACCAGTTAACGGTATTAGCCTATCAAGGAAAAATCAAAGAAGTTAATCTAACGAAGGCCAGAGAAACATTTACTGGTTTATGGGATGAGCTGTGCAAATTAGTCAAAGGGAAGAGGTGATGACGTATGAAATATCATATTTATCGTTATGGGAATGGCTGTGAGTGGAAAGATGATCTTCGGGAAGCCGCTGATTATTTTAATCACTTGCCAACTGATGGAAGGTATACCTCCTTAGGTATTACCGAAGGTTCATATGCAGTGGATGCAGTGATAAAAGGAGAATATGCTAAAGGTCAAGACTTCCTTCTATCACAAGACATCAGACAATCAAGACTTTTTAAAGAGAATCCCCAAAAGATGATAGGCGCATTGTCGGAACTTTATGCAGCAGTAGGTGTGAAATCTGAATTTAGTCAAAAGATGATTGAGGATTTAAAAACTCTAGCCAATGATTTAGATCATGAGTTAGATGAGATGTAATGCCTATGGCTGTTATTGAATTCATCAATGGAAAGAACAATACCTTAGCAGCGCTTGAAAGAGTTCTGAAATACATTACCAACCCAGCTAAAACAGAAGAAACTTTAGAAGATGGTCATAACTGTGGTGTTAATACAGCCTATAATGAGTTTTTTATGACTAAGTCAGAATACAGTAAATTAAAAGGCAGACAATATATCCACTTTACTCAGAGCTTTGCGCCATATGATAAAGTGACACCTGCAATGGTTAAGCAGATTGCTGATGAGCTGGTGCAAATGGAAGCCTTCAAAGGTTTTCAAGTTGCCTATGCAGTTCATACAGATCGAGATCATCTTCACACGCATTTTGTTGTAAATACCGTTAATATGGAGACCGGTATGAAATGGAAACAGAGCGCAGAGCACCTTCAAATGATGAAGGATTATTCTGATGAAATCTGCAAAAAATACGGACTGATTATTACTCAAGGCAAATCAGGCAGTCGTGTTAATCGAGGTGAATACCGTTCAAAAGAAAACGGTCATAGTTGGAAGTATGAACTCTATTTAGCAGTGAAAAAAGTGAAATGGATTGACAGAAGTAAAGAAGAATTTGTAGATAATATGAAGGCATTAGGTTATCAAGTGGATTGGAGTGATACCAGAAAATATATTACTTTTACCAATGCACAAGGCAAAAAATGCAGAAATAGAAAGTTGTATCCACCGGAACATTTTGCAAAGGAAGCACTGTTAAAAGCTTTTGAATTGAACAGTCAAAGAATGGAGGCTAGAATCTCTCGAAGTAAAATGGAAATGCTCCTATCAGCAGTTCAACTTGTCAAAATGGATAATCAGTTTGATGCGAGCAGGAGTAACTATCCTTTATCAACGATTGAAGGAGAAGCAGTAAAAGAAAAAATTGAAAAATCAAAGAAAGGCAAAGGGCTTAACTGGGACAAAGAAAGTGAAAATAGTATGTAAATGAAAGGTGGATGATTGAATGACAAAACCAATGGAATTCTACAATCAACTTAAACCCTTCAGGCAGATGGTTTAAGAGATGGATACCGTAAAATACTAGAACATGATGGACATGTTCTGGCGATGGGGGAAATGCAAGACGGTTTTGAATTTGTGACTTGGCAATACACATATGATGGTAAGTCCGTAACATTGGGGCATTATTTTTCAAGTCTTGAAACAGCAAAAGAAGATTTTGCCAAACGTGCAGGACTTATTAATGCCAATCGCATGTTTGGGGAAACGGATTTAAAATTAATCCATTCAAGTTTAGTGAATTATGTAGGGCTTAATGGCAATTTGAATTACAAGGATGAAAAAGCCATTGGTTCTATTCTTGAAAAAATTGAATTGATTGTTCCGGAGATTTTGCGTCATGAGAAACTTGAAGATCTTGAGATGGTTGCTGATGACGGGTAGAACTGTGAGGTGACAAATTGAAATACAAACAATTGAAGCTGATGATATCGGCACTGATTTTTCTTGTAGGTTTATGGATGAATATTTACTTTTCCACGAACCTGCATTTTTTATTGTCAGGAAAAATGAAAGTGCTCACTGTTATTCCAATTAAATATTGTTTTGAAAGTATAGCGGCAAGTGATCAACATTTGTCGCTATTTCTTTATTTACAAGGCTTTGTTCTTTTATGTTCTATATATTTTTACTTGGCAAATATGAAACCCTATCAATCAGATTTAGAAGCGATTACACCAGATATTGCAACGCCGGTCAGAGCGGGACAAATGCAATTTGGATCAGCAAGATGGCTGACTGAAGGTGAAAAGATTAAAGAGTTTAAATCGACTAGGCTTAGGAAGTATGATCTAAAAAAATTAATGGAAAGGATTAAACAGGATGAAGAAAAAGAAAACAGTCCAAAAGAAGAAAACTTATCTGAAGGGAAAAACATTCAAAACCAATCAGAAGAAAGGAATGAAGCATCAAATGAAAAAGATTTGTCAGAAACCGATGCACAGGAACATCCGATATCCCAGCTAAATCAGGGTGGCATTGTAGTTGGATTTCAGAAAGAGGGAGATACAGAAAAGATATTTTATATTGATGAAGACACCCATAGTCTTTGTATTGGTGCTACTCGATCAGGGAAAACACGGTCAGTTGTACTTCAATCCGTTGGCCTGCTTGGACTTTCAGGGGAGAGTTTGGTCATAAGTGACCCCAAAGGCGAAATCTTCACCTACACTTATCCCTATTTGGTTGCTCTTGGCTATGAGGTGATTTGTATTGATTTTAAGAATCCTCTTAAGAGTGATCGCTATAACTTCTTGCAGCCAATTATTGATGCCATTGATGAAAATGATATTCCCAAAGCAGTGGATGCTACATGGGATTTAACAGCGGCACTCGTCCCAGAGAATAGTCACAACGAAAAAATCTGGACCAATGGTGAAGCCAGTATTATTGCCAGTGCTATTATGGCAGTGGTTTATGATAATCGCAATGGCAAAGACAGAAGATACCAGAATATGAGCAATGTCTATTTCTTTATCAGTGAGATGTGTAAAGTAGTGGACGGCGCAATGCCTATCATCAAATACATGAAGAATATGCCGGCAAATCATCCAGCTAAAGCTTTACTTGCCATTAGTGAAGTGGCTCCTAGTAAGACCAGAGGATCATTCTATACTTCAGCACTGACAACATTAAGGCTGTTTACAAATCCTCTGATCCATTCCATGTCAGAAGCCAGTGATTTTGATCTCAGGAAAATGGGAACAGTCAAGCAGGTACTGTTCATTATTCTTCCTGATGAAAAAACAACTTACTATAGTTTAGCCAGTCTCTTTGTGAATCAGTGTTATATGCAACTGGTGAAAAATGCAGATGAGAGAGGGGGCGCTTAAAGCGAAGAGTCAACTTCATGCTTGACGAATTTGGCAACTTTGTAAAGATTCCAGACTTCGCCAACAAACTAACCGTTGGTGGTGGAAGGGGTATCCGGTTTAATTTATTCCTTCAAAGCTTTATGCAACTGGATGAGAAATATGGCAAAGAAGTCGCTGGTACAATTAAATCCAATTGTGAAACTTGGCTTTATCTTCAAGCTGATGATCTAGGAACCTTGGATGAAATATCAAAGAAACTAGGGAATTACACGGTATCCACCTATTCGCTGAGTTCATCCCATGGCAAATATTCGAATCCATCAAGTTCTCACAGCGTAAATCTAACGCATCGAGCACTTTTAACAGTGGATGAAATTAGACGAATCAATAGACCTTACACATTAATCACTTCGAGAAATCATCCGGCAATGATGCAATTGCCAGATTTATCGAAGTGGTTTTTTAATGCCCTATTCGGACTTGGTGACAAAGAACATAACAGAAAGGTGCGTGAAGAAAGAGAAAGAAAAAGACACCAGAGAAAATCCCATAATGCCATTGATACGTGGAATATTTGGGAGTATTACACCCAAGAAGAAAAATCAAACTTTGTCTATATGCGAAATATGAAAGGCGGTGAAAAAGATGAAGCGTAACCCCCTAAGACAGAAAGTAACAAGAGTTCTAAAGGCCATGGCTGGAACACTGTCAGCAATGATGTTGTCAACCGTTCCGGTAATGGCAGATACGGTTCAAGAAAGTCAAATTGTGAAAGGCACTGAAAATTTAATTCAAGACGTAACGACTTGGTTAATGGTTTTAGCACCAATTGTCGGCGTTTTGCTGATTAAAAAGGAAGAACAATTCTTGCTGGAAATAGCGGAGAGGGCATGGTCGATTCTGCTGTTAAAATTTTGATTTCAATTGTTATTGGTGCTTTGCTATTGGCAGGATTGTATGCACTTTTTGGCGATGTGATTTTGCCAACTTTGCAAGAGAGAATTGAAGATATGTTCAACTATAGTGGCGGTGTGACGGTGAACTAGTCGTTATTTTACGAATGATGTGATGGTAGGAGGGGCTTTTAGCCCCTTTTATACTTTATCGCGAGGGAGGTGCACATTAATGGAATACGTCATCATGCTGCTGATAGGAGCGATATTATCCGGTTGTCTGGCATATGTGAATACCCTTCTTGATGGACTTGTTCCCATTGCCCTTCATGCAGAAGACTATATGGATACACTTCTTGGAACCAGTGGTATAAGCAGCATATTTGATATTTTCTTTTCGTTTGGAGTTTCTCTCATTGTCTTAAAATTTCTAAAAAAAGGCTTTGAGCGATATATTTTATGGACGGAAGGGGATGCTGAGATTGACCCTCTTTTGCTACTGACAGGATTCTTCAAGTCTCTTGCTATTGCTGTTAGTTTTCCGACCTTATATGGTTGGTTAACTGAAGTAGTTGAAGATCTGAGCAACGAATTAATTACCACGGTTTCTGATGACATGGCAACGGATTTTAGTTCCATTATTACAGGGATTACAAGTGCAGGGATATTTACAGGCATTGTTTCCATCATCTTTTTTATCTGCTTCTTTATGCTTTATGTCCAGTTTCTGACACGGGGACTGGAAATCTTGATTCTTCGGATCGGATTACCACTTGCCTGTGTTGGCTTAATGGATCAGGAAAATGGCGTGTTCAGAACCTACATTCAAAAGTTTTTTCAAAGTACAATAGCTGTTTTGGTTCAGATTGTTTTGGCAAAGCTAGGCGTAGCGTTAATGCTCAATGCCCACGTGTTTTGGGGATTGGCAGCTCTTTTATTAGCCTTAAGGACGCCGAAGTTCCTACAAGAATTTCTAATTGTTTCTGGTGGAAACGGTAGCGGCATGATGAACCCCATTTATTCAACTGCTCGAATCTATCAAATGGGAAAAGCGGTATTTAAAAAATAGAAGGAGGGTGAAGCCGTGGAGTTATTAAAAGAAATGGCGGATGCCTTTATCCTGTTGATTCGTGTAGGCGCAGTTTTAAGAGTGGTTTTCTGCTTTATTCATCTAGGCATTGACGAAGAACAAAGTGCTAGCTATAAAAAGAAGATGAAAAATGCAGTCGTTTTTTATGTTTTGGCAGAGAGTATCTGGCAGATTAAAGATTTAGTCATGAGTTACTACATGTGATGGAGGTGTGTATGGAAGAAAGAAGAAAAAATCCTTTGTATATTCCACAAGGACTTAAAACCAGGGTTGAGATATTTGATGGCTTTGGTAAAGAAGAACTGTTTAAAACGATTATGACAACCATAATCGTTGGTATTCTTGATGTCCTGTACTATCTGATTTCTAAGAATACAGTAGTTAGCGTTGTAACGATTCTTGTAGCCATTGCAGGGAGTGTCATGATGCTCACAAGAGATCGTTCTAACATCTCCGTTGTAGATCAAGTTGGATTTATGATTCGGTTCGCACGATCACAGAAATTCTATCCATACAAATATCAGGATGAATGGAGATGAGTCTATGGGCAAGATGATAGAAAAGGTTAAAAAGTCATTGGAAGCCATGGTGATGGTTCTAAAAAATCCGAGGCTAATAGATGATTTATCAGATGAAATCAATATCAAGTTGCTGGAAATCTCAGAACTCCAAAATCGGAATAGCAAATTAAGTGAGGTGGTACAAGAACTCCAAGAAGAGGCCTACGTGGTTGAAGCAACAAAATGGGAGCTACATGAACAAAAACAGATAATATCTGAGCGTGTAGACAAAATGCTTGATGAAGCGATACGTGGGACGTTGGGATACGATGATCAAGTCCGGTTTAAGCAACTTGAATTCATGGACCCTGAAGGATGGTGTATCTATAGAGCCAGTCAAGAAATTTTAAAACTAGATGTGTGGAAAGGCAACCCTTTTTCGTACAATTTTTTAAAGGAGTGCTTGCTTAAATTCAACTGGCGTTTTATATCCTAATGCGCCATGTATTCTTTTGTTATTGAACCAGTATACATATGCTGATAATTCTTGTTTTAAATGATCTAAAGTTTCAAAATATCTTGAGTGTACAAATTCTGTTTTTATGATTTTAAATTGAGACTCGGCAACAGCATTATCATAAGGGCAACCTTTTGCACTGAGGGAGCGTTGAATATTAAATTTTTTGAGTAAATCATCTATTAGATAATTCTTAAATTCACTACCACGGTCAGTGTGAAATATTTGTAAATCATATAAATTGGCTTTTATTTTTGCTAACGCATCATGAACCAGTTGTGCATTTTTATGTGCACCACAGCTATAGCCAATAATTTCTCTATTATGTAGATCAAGAATAATACAGATATAATGCCAACTATTTTTAACTCTGACGTATGTTAGGTCACTTACAACAACTTCTAGATGTTTTCTTTTTTCAAAATTATGATTCACAACATTTGCTATTTTTTCTTCGTTAACTGAGTCTTTAGGGTGTTTATATTTTTTCAAAGTATAAGATGATACCAAATCACTTGATTTCATAATCTTTGAAATTCGGCGTCTTGAGAAATGATAGCCTAACTTTGCTAATTCTACTTTCAATTTACGCGTACCATATGCATGTTTAAATATCTTGATAACAACTTCGCTCAATGGGTCTGAAGAATTAATTTTCTCTTTATAAGAATAATAAGTATTTCTTGAAATATCCAAAGCTTTGCACATTTTAGAAATAGAATATTTGTGTGCATTGGCTCTGATAATTTTTACTTTCGTCCCATTATCAGAGCCGCTTGCTTTAAAATGTCATTTTCCATCAATAGTTGTTTATTTTGTTTTCTTAGTTTAATCAGCTCTTTTTGCTCTGGTGTTAAATTATCAGAGGTTTTAAAAGAACCAGTTTTATTATATTTTTTAACCCATGAATGAAATGTTGATGCAGTTAAATCGTATTCCTTAATGATTTCATTAGAAGGTTTACCACTATTGTATAGCTGTACCATTTGTTGTTTAAATTCATCCGTATAATTTCTTGCTTTTCGTCTACTCATGTGAACAATTTCCTTTTTATATTGTTTATTATAACAGCTCCTTCAAAAAACTGTTCACTTTAGTGTAGTCTATCCAAGTTTTCCCATCGAAGTTACAAAAGTACGATTTCCCGAGATGCTCCATGTTGGTGACATTACAAAGCTTGATGGGAGAAAACTTCCTGTTGTGGATATTATTTGTGGAGGCTCACCTTGCCAAGACTTATCTGTAGCGGGAAAGAGAGCAGGACTTGATGGCGAACGTTCAGGGCTCTTTATGGAGCAGATTAGAATAACAAAAGAAATGAGGTATGCCGATGGAAAAGACGGAAAAGCAAATGACCTTATTCGACCTCGATTCTTCGTTTGGGAAAATGTCCCTGGAGCCTTCTCCTCTCAGAACGGAGAAGACTTCAAAGCGGTACTTGAAGAAACCGTTCGAATTGCAGACCACACCATATCTGTACCTCGACCTGCGGGAGGGGTATGGAAATTTGCTGGGTGCATTTTGGGAAGAGAATTCTCCCTTGCTTGGAGAGTTCCGGATGCTCAATACTGGGGTGTCGCCCAAAGGCGCAAAAGAATCTTTCTTGTCGCAGATTTTGGAGGATACACCGCTCCCAAAATACTATTTGAGCAAGACTGCTTGCTTGGGAATACTTAGACGAGCAAAATCGAGGAGTAAGGAATTACCCGAACAATTAAAAACAGCATTGGAAATACAAGCCGGAATTACAAGGATAAATGACAGCAGTATATCAAATATGAAAGAGATGAAATCTTATCACATTAATCAAAGAAATGAAGGAATTGACCTTGAAAATCTTTCGGGTGCGTTGATGGCAAGACAAAATATGCAGATGCAGACCTTTGTTACAGAACCAATGATATGCTTAAATAACCAAGGCGGAAAACGCATGGATATCACCGAAAACATAACATCTACATTAAGAGCAAGTATGGGTGGAAACCTCCCAATTGTTATGGGAAGTCAGCAAGGTGGTGCGGAAATTTGTGAAAACCTTTGCCCGACGATTACATCAGCCGCCGGAACAAGCGGAAACAATCAGCCTGTACTGTTTGATAATCACGGTAAGGACTGCAGATATAACGGACCACTAAAAGTTGCTCCGACAGTGGCAGCAATACGATTAACCGCCAGGATCATAACGGTGGCAACGGTCAAGGGGTGCAGAAAGATATCAGTTATACCCTTACAACATCAGATGTTCATGCTATTTATAAGCCTGAGCCATATCAAGATGTAGTAGGAGCATTGTGTAATGGTGATTGGAAAGGTGCAGGCAATCAATATGTCAGCCAAGATAAGTGTATTATTGATAATCAAAGCACTATTTATGGACAATCTGCATTTGCAGATTACAAGGAAGGCTGTGGCACTTTAAGAGCCGAAGGCGGTGACAATGGTGGAGGCAGTGAAAATCTTGCAGTTTCACGAAACCTTGTCCGTAGGCTGACGCCTCTTGAGTGCGAAAGACTGCAAGGCTTTCCTGATGGGTGGACGAAGATACCAAAAGCATCAGATTCGCCAAGATACAAGGCTCTTGGAAATAGTGTAGCAATTCCATGCGTAGACTTTGTTCTCCGTGGGATTGCTTTTTTCTTGGGAAAATTCAAGGAAGAAAGTGAGGAAAGCTAAAATGTATATGTACCCCGATAACTTAAAAGCAAAAGCAACACTCTGGCTGTGGGAATTGCGTGACATTGGTATTATTGGAATAGGATTGCTTATTTCTGTTTTTGGCCTTGCTCAAACAGGTATTCTATTCCCTGTTGTAATAACTGCAGCATACGCTTTTTTAAGCATTCGATTTGAGGATATGAGTATCTTGGATTTTATCCGATATGCCGTATCCTTTTTTATTTTAAAGCCGCAGATATATGAATGGAGGTGGTAAACTATGAGCAGAAAAGAAAAGAAAAAACATAAAAATTCTACAAAAGAACTGATGGGAATTACGGAAATCACTGATTACGGCCTTGTTACGCCTTATGGTGAACTTGTATATTTCATCATCCATCCAACCAATATCTCTGTACTTTCAGAAAGCAGTGTAAGCAGTAGAATATATGCACTGATGACGGTGCTCAAAGGTATCGCTGAAATTGAAATGCTCTGCCTTAATTCCAAAGAGAATTTTGATGACAACAAGCAATATCTGAAAAAGCGTATGGAGGAAGAGGAAAATGCTATTATCCGAAAACTTCTGATGCAAGACAGCACCAATCTTGACCGCATGCAAGTGCAGATGGCCACTGCACGTGAATTTCTGATAATCATTCGATTGAAAAATGAGAAAAAAAGTGGCGTGTTTTCATATTTATCTCGTATAGAAAAAAGCCTTAAAGACCAAGGCTTTACAGCAAGGAGAGCGGATAATGCGGATATCAAGAGAATTCTCGGAGTGTACTTTGAACAGAATGTCACGACTGATAGGTACGAAGATTTCGATGGTGAGAGGTGGGTAATTTTTAATGAATAGAAAAAAGAAGCAAGGAGAAATTCCTTAGCTTCTCTTTTAGGTGTCATTACTTTTGACCTGCAATACAAAGTCCAAAGAAATCACTGGTTACAGTTGCATTGCGTAGATTAGAATGACGTAGAAGTTCAGTGATTTCAGAAATTGTATAGGCAGCATTTAGTGATGTAATTAGACCGGGGCGCATTTCCTTGGGCTGAGTTGAAAGATAGACCAATGCCTTTTTAAGTGGATGCACATCACGACGCAAATCGGTGATGCAGTATCGTCCGCCGGTACGAAGAACACGATAAATTTCATCAAAGGCACGGATAGGGTTTTCCCATTCATGTAAGGATCCGTTGGAAATGACAGCGTCAAAGCTTTTATCCTCGAACGGCATCTCCATGCAGTTTCCCAACACGTAGTGGGCGGGAATGCTGTATTCAGCAGCATTTTTCTCGGCAATATGAAGCATAGCAGGACTGATTTCGCAGCCAGTGAGTGAAGATGGTCGAATCTTTTTTGACAGTTCCAATCCCACATATCCCGGTCCGGGCCCGACTTCCAATACATCACCACCCTTGATGCCAGACGCAATCATGCCGTCCACACCGTTCCATCCTTTATCCCGCATACTGCGGGCAAATAAGTCAAAGGTTTTCACAGTAACTTCATTCTGTATACCCTCATTTGTTTCAATAACTCTGGTTTTTACCATGTGTTTTAGCCTCCTTCAAGATGTTTAATGATTCTGCTGCCCAAGTAAGCTCAGCCTTATAATGCAGAATGTGGTGCTCAAAAATAATATTGGCAGAGGTTTTATAGTCTTCGGGGATATGCGCTATAGTTTCTTTACGGTGAATTTCCAACTTATTAAGTGTCTTTTTCAAGCTAGAAATGTGCCGGCTAAGACTATCTATTAAGACACTACTATCCAAAGAATCAGAAAAATAAAATGTACCATCAATATCAAAGGAAGGACGATACTTAATCTGCAAGGTTTGATGAAGTAGTTCCTTAAATTTATCCGCTCCTGTATTGCTTATCTGATACACGGTTTTTTCTGGGCGTGCACCTTGCTTGTCACGATTAGCAGTAATTAGTCCCGCAAGTTCCATTTTTTCAAGATGGTAATACACAGTGGGTAGTTTAATCTGCGTAAAGTCCTCAAGCTGTTCCTCCATTAGCTTTTTTATTTGGTATCCGTGTTGAGGACCAAATCGCAAGAGTAAGCCAAGAATGTATAGTGGAATCATATTATCACTCCTTTTTAATATAGTCAGTACTGACTATTTGTCAATAGGTGATTTTTTTGAAAGGAGATATTGTATTTATGAAAAGAATAAATGAACCAAAGGAAAAACGTGTTGTTGGTGTTGTAATATCCGAAGAAAATATGGTTGGCAAAACCTATGTATCTTCTGTAAAGACAGCTACACTACAAAACTGGTATTCAGAGAGCAAAGCACTGGCTTGCATGGTTGAAACCGACTGTTTTGCTTTCATCGACAATAAGCTATGCATTAATGATAGCAAGTATATTGAGCGTGATGCGAATGGCAGAATTCGTCTTACAACCTATGCTAAAACTCACGAGGAAGAATGCTTTCTTCAATTTGTTGTAGATAAAGAGACTGGACAGCTTCATTACATTACACTTCCAGCAGCAATGGCAAGTAAATCATTTAACTACTATGATGAAATCGACGAGGATTTAGTTAATCAATATGGTTTGGTAAACGAAATGTCTCAAGAAATGCTTGCGGCTATCAGTGGTTTGGAATTTGGTGAAGCATTAAAGAAGCTAATAAGCAGAAATATATGCAACTATACTTTCGGATTGTTGGAAAGCACTACTGGGCTAAACAAAAGAACAATCAGTAATTTAACAAAGGGAGCGAACCTTACAAAGGTTAACGTTATATCGACGTGCTTGGGTATACATATTCCGTTTCTTGTAAGTAATAAAATGCTTGAACTAGCACAACTTCCATTAAATCCATATCTCCCCGGAAAAACAGGTGCCGAAAATGGTATATATGATTCTCTACTACATTTAAAATGGGCTACTGACTATGATGACATCTATGAAGAATTAGTCGACCAGAAGTACGAAAACTTAATTCACCAACCTCCAGAACCAAAATAAATACCTATGAGAAATAGATTAGACGTAAAGTCTGGTCTATTTTTTTGCTCAAAAATATTTTTGTTGAACTTTCTTCAACGGAAAATTCAGTGAATTTGTCAATTTCATATAGTAAGGGGGTGTCTTTTGAACAAAATACACCCTCCAATATAGGTATAAGCTAGTTTAGTGTTGAAGATTGTTCAACGGGCAAAAAAACAAAAGTGTTAATCTTATTATAACAGGTCAGGAGACTTGAATATATAAGAAAGAGAGGTGAAGAACATGGCAAAAAACTCAAAGCAAACTTCAAAGTGTGTTGAATCAAAAGCAAGCAGAATTTTGAAAGACAACCATTACAGTAGTACATCAAGGTTTGTAGCAGGCAGTGCGTTAGCACAAACCAACCCCGGCAAGAAGTAAGTTTGCCAAAAGATAGATAGAGCGAGATTTGAACAATCAACCTATCTACCTCCACATTGGGGAAATTAACAAATTAAAAACAAAATATCACAGGCCTGATTAGCTATAGGGACTGGGATACAAATATCGAAACCATCACAGAGGCAGAACAGGATGGCAGGCTTCAGCGGATTGAAGAGATGAAAGTCTTTCTGGAAGAGCAAAGATGTCAGTTGCTGGTATATGATGAGAGGTTGGTGAGGAAGTTGATTGAGAAGGTTACAGTTTATGAGAATAGGCTTACAGTGGAATTCAAGTCTGGTCTGGAGATAGATGTGGAAATGTAAAAAATGGTATCAGAAAGCCGTTGATTGAAGGTTCATATACTTTTAATCAACGGCTTTTTCGGTAGAAAGAAAATGTGATCTGTGTTAAAATAAGTATAATTGATAAGTGAATTAATGGTAAAAAATGGATTTAATCTACTTTATTGATAGAGTCTTTAGGAGCATAGGACTGATAGGTTAACTGGGGTTGTCTACCTTGATTCTCGTAGCATCAAAGGTTGATTTTGATACATTGGTACTAGATTAGATGAATGTATTACATATTATTCCGTATCAGAATACGGAAGATTTGGGGTATAAGGTACTGGACATAGAATAAGGAGATATAGCATAATGGCTGACAAAGAAGAAAAACGAATATGGGGAATACATACCATGGATGACAACCTTTTCTTACAGAAGGATGTTATTGCTATTGGTTGGAAAAAGATGGGTGATCTTAGTAAAATAGAAGCTAGTAGGGAGGCATTTAAAGAAAAATATCTTAAAGAGTATCCGAAAGCTAAGAAAGGTAGCGTGGCCAATGGTGCAGGTATGCTTTTCCGTTTCGCACATGAAGTTCAAGTTGGCGATTATGTGGTTTTCCCTTCAAAAATTGATCGCCAGATTAATATAGGTACTGTCGAAGGTGGATATTTCTATGATGAGACAGTCACAGAATATGTGCAGCAACATAAAGTGAAATGGCTGAAACACCTTCCAAGGACAGCATTTTCACAGGGTGCCCTTTATGAAGTTGGTGCTGCTTTGTCTTTCTTTGCGGTAAAAAATTATGCAGATGAATATTTGTCAGCATTGGATAAAGGATTCAAAAAGACTGCGCTGACTACAGAGGGTGAAGAAGACGAGAGCGTTGGAGCAACTGCTGAAGAAATCGTAGAGACAACCAAAGACTTTATTTTGAAAGAGCTGAGTAAAAACTTGAAGGGATATGAATTTGAGGGATTTGTGGCAGACCTTCTTAGAGCAATGGGATATCGAACAATGGTTTCTGCTCATGGAGGTGATAGTGGTATAGATATAACGGCATACAAAGATGAACTACCACCGAGAATACTTGTGCAGGTGAAGAGTCAGGATAGCGATATTAGGGAAGCTACAATTCAGTCTCTGAAAGGTGCAATGCGTGAGGGCGATTATGGTCTATTCGTTACCCTTTCCAATTATACAAAAAATGCACAGAAGTATCTGGAAAGTACTCCAATTATCCGTGGCATCAATGGTACGGAATTGGTGGATCTGATTTTGAAGTACTATGAGGACTTAAGCCAGAAGTATAGAAAGATGATTCCTTTGAAGATGGTTTACATACCGGTAGTTAAGGACGAGGCGGATTAGTATTTAAAGAATGTTGAGTATTGATAATATATTAGCCAAGGAAAAAGAAGATAAGCTAAATCATACCTTATTATCATATGTGCAAAAGATAATAAGGTAAATGTAATTATAGATTTATTTGGTATTGCTATTTATAATGTACGGGTTTGTGATCCAACATTAGATGATTGTTACTTATTTCCTGGATATGGAGACAGGAGAAGGTGTTTTTCTTGCGAATATACTGATTACTGGGCTGGATAACTAAGGGTTGGAAGATGAGATTAATGAAAATCCAGAGCACTATTTAAGGCTTCCTACAAATTTTGAGATTCATGAATATTATTTATTTGGAGAGAATGAGTTGGAATAAATAAGAAAGAGGGAATTGCAAAAGCTATGCAAAAAATTACAGAATACTTTAGAAATGCCGTAGCGGCTAGTTCGCAGGGGACTCATGAATATAAGAATAATGATTTTTGTACAATATCATTTAAAGAATTAAAAACTGGATGTATAGGTGAGTCTATATATGACTTTTTACAAAGAGACAAGCATGAGCAAGATATTGATGTAGATGATGAATCAAAGGAAAACATTAAGCAAGTTATTATAGCACTAAAAACAGTAGCCACAGAATTTGAGGATAGTGAAAAGACGGAAAATAATATAGAAGAAATGTTATCAATTTTCTTTCTTCCAGTCAGTATCAATAGAAGCGGACAGTTGATTCCGCCAGATGAAGGAAAGATGCCGTGGATACCAAGAGAATATTTAGATCCAATTGAAGATCCACAGATTGCCATTGGAGATAGTGATAAATATGATGAATATTTAGAAATAACAACGGATAAAAGAAATCAAATTGATTCATGGAATAAGTATTTAGAATATGCAATAAAAATGTATGAGCACGTTACAAATGCCAAATTCGAGGATCAATACATCTATAGTAAAAATGAAAAAATAAAATTAGATGGAAAATATTATCTATTTCTAGATACAACAGTCAGTGCATCGTTCCATATTATGCAGTTATATAATGATCTCTGGAACAATGATGAAAATAAGTTGTATGCGAAACTGACAAATGGGAAAACAGAACCAGCAAGGAAACTTTTTGTGAATACCAACATAGATAAAATGAAAAGACATGTTGGACAAATGGGTGGGGAGTACTCATTATCGCCTTCTCAAAGAGAAGCAATAAATCATTTTGATGAAATAGAGGAAGGTGATATTTTATCAGTAAGTGGGCCTCCAGGAACAGGAAAGACAACTTTGCTGCAGTCTGTTGTTGCAAATATGTATGTTGATGCAGCATTAAAAAAAGCAGAAGCACCAATTATAGTTGCAGCTTCAACAAATAATCAGGCAGTTACGAATATAATTGATTCATTTGGAAAAATCGATGTAATTGGAATATCAAATATAGAAAAGAAATGGATTACAGGAACCAATAGTTTTGCAACATATTTTCCATCGAAAGGGAAAATAAGAGAGGCAGAAAAAAATCATTATCAGTATACAACGGTAAATGGTGGAGCATTTGTCGATATACTTGAATCATCAGAAAATAGAGAGAAGGCAAAAGAAAGTTTTCAGGAGGAATACAGCAATTACTTGGGAGAGGAAGAAACAGATTTTTCAATCTGTTCAAATGTATTATGGGGAAAATTGTATAAGCTAAATACAGAGAGGGTTGAGTGTTTTTCTAAAATTGAAGAAATCAAAGAAATTCTTGGTGAAGACAGCTATGTAACATATGTTCGTAAGCTACGAACCTATAAACAAGAGAAAGAAAAAGAGAAAAAAGATATACTGGAAAACATTTATAATGTAAAGAATAAAAATCAGCGATATTTGGCCAGATGTTTTGACTGGAGGAATTCATATGACAAACTGCCTTGGTATGTTCGGCTATTAAAGTTTTTGCCTTGTTTTAGAAATAAGATATTAGCATGGTCATTTTCTTTTATCGAGGATGATGAATTAAGGTTCTTAAGACGTAATATGAAGATTGAAGAAATAGAAAATATCTATCACCGGATGATTACTGAAAATGACAATGAAATAGTAAGATTAACGGACAATGGAAAAGTAGTAGAAAAAGAAATAAGTCAAATCGAGGAAAAGCTTTTTACAATCGAGGAAAAACTGGATACTTTAAAAGCAACTGTTCACGCTTTTGCAAAATATCAAATAGTACTGTTGAAAGAAAAAGAAGATATCGATTGGAATCAATTTGATGTTTGTAAATTGAATGATTTGCTAGATAGAGTTAGATATGCTGAATTTTGGCTGGCAGTTCATTATTATGAAAGCAGATGGCTTTTAGAGAAGAATCCTATAAGCGATAAACAGAAGGGAAAAACCTTTGAAGGTGTTCTAAACAATATGTATCGTAGATTGGCAATGATATCACCATGTATGGTTATGACATTCTTTATGTTGCCAAAACAATTTCACGCATATGATGGCAATGAGAAAAAACAATATTATATGTATAATTACATAGATTTACTAATTGTTGATGAGGCAGGACAGATATCACCGGAGATAGCAGCACCTTCTTTTTCATTGGCAAAAAAAGCGGTTGTTGTTGGAGATGAGAAACAGATACCGCCTGTGTGGGGAACTGTAAGACCGCTTGATATTGCTATGGCAATAAGCAACGGAGTTATTGAAGACAAAAAACAATACGAAAAACTTGAAATAAATGGGCTGAATTGCTCACAGTCTAGTATTATGAATGTAGCAGCATTATCCTGTGCATTTGATAAATATAAAAAGGGTCTATTCTTAAGTGAACATCGTAGATGCTACAATGAGATTGTGGCATATTGTAATAAATTGGTATATGAGGAAAAATTGGAGCCGAAACGTGGAAGCTTTTTTGAGGACAACAAGAATGCACTTATAGATTTTCTCCCGGCAATGGGACATAAACAAATAACGGTGTCTAAATCGCAGAAATCTGGTACAAGCAGACGGAATAAAGAGGAAGCTATGCAGATTATTACCTGGTTAAAATATCATTATACCACCATAGTAGACTGCTATAGAAAAAAGAGCAAGACTGACATCAATGAAAAGGAGCTGGTTGGCGTTATTACTCCATTTAAAAGTCAAAGTATTCTGATTAAATCAATGATAAAAAAAGAGATTCCTAATTATGCACAATTTATTGATGTTGGAACAGTACATACCTTTCAAGGCGCAGAGCGAAAAGTAATCATATTTTCAAGTGTATATGGTAATGAAGATGGCTGCTTCTTTATTAATAAGGCAGCGAATTTAATGAATGTTGCAGTTTCAAGAGCAAAGGATTCATTTTTAGTATTCGGTGACAGGGGATGTCTTGCTGGAAATGAAAAAACAGCAGCAGGTTTATTGAAAGATATGACAAAAACTGTTATCGAGTAATTATTGAAAGAAAAAATTAACTTAATTTTTGATTATGTATTGCAACTGAATTTATGGAAAAGATTGATATGTCTCCACAAGCGACCCGATAGGTTAAAAATGCCATCCTATGAACAACCAAAGGCATAAGACATTCATACTGTCCTCTCGAGCCATGTGGAGTGCATTGTCGAATTATGTCGTTCGGATTGCTAAACTTGTATTTTATATAAGCAAATATTTTAATATTTGATGAAACGGTCGTTTTATTAACACAAAAGATTTTGATAGTTACAGTGCAAAAATAGAAATTGAAGATACTTCTAATAAAACGGTAATTTGTTATTCTAAATATCCATATTTAAGGGGGACAAAATGTTTACTTTAGATCATATAATGATTGAAACTGATTATCCACAAAAATTGGCTAAAGAGTTTTCAGAAATCTTTGAGCTTCCATATGCGTGGCCATATTCTGAAAGTAAGGACTATTCAAGTGTAGGAATTAATTTCGGGCAAATTAATATAGAGTTTATTAAGTTTAAACTTCGCTTTGGTAAGAAAGCGAGTTCTTTTAATGGATTAAGTGGTGTTGCTTTTATTCCATTACAACCACTGGAAAAGACATTTAATTTGTTCGATGAAAAAAAACTTTCTTATCGAATTGGGGAGGATATTGAAGCTCATACAACAGTGACCGTAAACGAAGAACAGCTTTTCCCAACTATATTTTTGGTCAAGTATCGCTTTGACACGACTGGATGGAAAAAGAGGCTGAAAGAAGAGTTCAAATATTCCAATGGAGGAGCATACAGGATTAAGAATCTGCACAAGTTGGTTTTGCCAGGAAAACCTAATAAAAAGGTAGAAGAGCTATTTCCGATTGTTTGCTACAAGGAAGGAATTACTAAAGCTGAAATAATTTTTAATTCTGAATTGAGTAATTCAAATAAAAAGTTAGTGACACTCAATAATAGTTCATTGAACTTTGAAATATATATAAAATAAATTCCTTCGTGAGTACTTCTTTCTCATTGCAGAATATAAAGTATGCTACCATGGGGGCACCAGATTTAAATGACATCTTTTTTGTCTGTTCAAGCCATGTTGAAGCGATAATAATGATGAAGTATTGTGGTTCAGAGGACAAAAATTAGACTTTGATCACAAGATGTTGTGGTTTTGGAACGATTTTGAGGCTTGGAAATGGTCAAAAAAGTGCCGTTTTTGAGCCTTAAAAAATGATTAAAATATAGATGACATAGGGCGTTTTTACAAAATATAGCTATGAACTCAAAAAAAAAGGTGGTTGATTCATACTTAAATGGTGAAGGTGGGTATGTTTTTTTAGCCAAAACGTATGGTATTGCCGATGTGAACTTATCTGTATACAGAGTATAAAATAAAATTGAACAAATGCCCATCATGGCATACAAACCATGACGGGCATTTGTTTATTCAAAGGGAAATAGAAGAGATTCAATTCCATTGCTCAAACACCAGGAACTCACGGATATTCATATGCTTCAATCTGTCGCTGCTCATATCGATTTCATCACGACTTCCTGAATCTCATCAAAAAAAGATATGCCTTCCCATGGATGCGTTTCACCCGCTGATTGACCTGCTCATGCAGTGACTCGGCAAAACAAAGGTGTCACTAGAGTCATAGTTATCTCCATTCCCAAAGGCCGCCGAGGTTGAAAGCAATGTATTATGTGACCTACTAAATATAAAAATAGAGGCCTTGGTTCGCATTAGCTTCAAAGCCGCCATCATCAGTTATATTCCTTCTTTGGAGATTTATAAGAATCGGTTATCGGCTCTGCGTCTTAGCGTCTGGCTCTTTAACAACTATTAAACTGTAGTATATTGATTAAGGTTTCCTGTTTGCATTTCGGACAAAATAGTGCAAAACTCTCTATTATCGTATCTTTACGGATTTTCATACGTGTTTCATTCCCACAAACGGGACATAAAATCCAATTTTCATCGTTCAACGTTCTTCCTCCTTTTCAATGCAACGATAATAAGTAAAAAGCATTATTTAAGCCCATCTATGTATTCTTCTAGGCAAATACCTTTGGAATATATTTCTTTTGCAACATCTTCTCCCACAAAGCGATAATGCCAAGGCTCATAAATGGTACCGGTAATATCCGTTTTATCAGACGGATAGCGTAAAATAAACCCATAGTAATAGGCATTTTTCGCAAGCCAACTATAAACTTCATTTCTGGCTGATTTTGATTTATCTGCATTTATATCAACAGCAATCCCCAATTGATGTTCGCTTGTACCCGGGACGGCAACCCAATTTTCAGCCAGCTTGCGAGCTTCTGCTTTTGAATGACCCTCCACGTTATATGCTTCTATTTTATCATCCAAAAGGCTTTGTTGCTTCTCTTGTGTTCTGAATCCTGACACCACTATGGGATAAATCCCTGCGGCTCTGGCGTTATCAAACATATCCTGTAAGTTGGCATAGATTCTTGAATCAACACTTTCTCCATTCGATAGCACGGTCAGCTCTATATCATAGTCATCAGGAATATAATTATCTTGATTAACTAATATCAAATTCCAATCTTGATCTATGCTGGCATAATTTTTTACAGAAGTAGACAGCAGTCCATTTGCTGCTAAAACGTAAGCAATAAATATCAGAAAGAACATAAGGAGCAATCTGGTTATTCTCTTTGCCTCATGAAAAACTTCCTTTTTCATCATGCTTTCATTCTCCGTGACCAAAGAGTAACGGTAATAGGAATACACAGTATTCCCAGACACACAGGAACAATTATTAGTAAGTAAGGCGACCATACTACTTTGCCAAACAGGTGATATGCGTTTGTGCGGAATATATCCGTTGACTGCCCAACGAAGGGAAGCAAATCAAGTAGCTTTTGCACCCAAATCGGAACAAATTGAGCAATTGCCATTGGAACATAGACCACGGCCAAGCTTGCCAACAATGATGCAAAATTACTTTTCAGCAGTGAAGAGAGAAGCAGCGTAATTCCAGTAAATCCAAGGGATGCCAGTAAAACATATGCATACTCATAAATCTCTGCTTGTAGCATATTCATGGGGGCAGTAGCCAGTAACTTTATAACCTGAATTGGCATGTCCCAACCACGGGTACCCATAAACAAAAGCTGTGCGCCAATTGCTCCTATGGAAATTAAAGTAAATAGTTCTAAAGTGAACGCAATGCCAACGCCGATTTTTGCTAATGCCGTTTTTTGCCATCCATTTCTGGTTGTAACAATAAGGGATTTTGTGTTATTATGCCATTCACCAGAAAACATGGGCGATAGTACAATCGCTATAAACAAAGCCATCACCATACCAATGCCACTCACAAAATTGGCAACAACTGTTGACCAGCCTTCTACCCAATCATAGTTAAAAGGTATAGGTGTTTTGGCATCCATATTTAAAAAATAGCTTTTTTCTTGTCCGGTCTGTCCATTTAGTTCTAAAAATGAATCAACTGCTTGCTGCCTACGTTCATAAAAACCAGTAAGTTTATCCGGGTCAACGTAGTCAAGCATCATATATGGGTTTTCTGATTTTTCTAATTTAGGCCATAACGTTTTTACCCATGTATTCAGTGTATTCCAGTCAGTCATTTCATAGTCTTGCCGTTGGCCTGACTGGGATTTATCCTGATAATCTCTTACCATATGCTGCAATGTTTCATCTGTAAGAGGTCCACGCCACTGATCCGCATAGGTTTGATTGTTGCGAATATTTGAATAGCCATCAAAATTGTTACCGAATGTACTTGTATAGTCATTAGAAGTTCCAAAACTAAACCACTGGTAAGACAAAATGCTTCCAAAAATTACGATATACACAAAGCAAAGAAAAACACATATTTTGAGATTCTTTTTTCGCCATAGCTTTTTATGTTCTAATATAAATAGTTCCATTTATTTAACTCCTTCCTCTGTTGGAAAATAGTACAGATATAAATCCTCTAAGGTGGCTGCGCAAGACATTGCATAGGGGGACGGCTGTTTCTCAGAAATAATGCGGAGAATAACCTGCTCATTGCTATGACGTAGATTTGCAACAGTAACAGTATCTTCCCACTCTCTTGCTTCTTGTGGAGAAACCGTTAGTTCCCAAACCTTTCCTTCAGCTTCCTGAACCAGTTCTGGTATCGTGCCTTGGAGCAAAAAGTTTCCTTTTTTCATAAGGAATACCTTATCTGCAATTGCTTCAATATCCGATACGATATGTGTAGATAACAAAACAATTTTGTCACTGGCAAAGTCGGCTATCAAATTTCGAAAACGAACACGTTCCTTGGGGTCAAGTCCGGCAGTTGGCTCATCAAGCACCAATATTTTAGGGTTGTTCAAGAGCGCTTGCGCAATCCCAAGGCGCTGGCGCATTCCACCTGAAAATGTTTTTACTTTCTTTTTAGCTACACCGCTTAAATCTACCATATTTAATAATACCTTCGCTCGCTTGCCAGCGGCAATACGTGGAATGCCTTTTAGTGCCGCAATGTACATCAGAAATTCATGGGCCGTATAATCTGGATAATATCCAAAATCCTGTGGCAAATAACCGATAACGTTTCGATATCGAGGTCCCATATCCATAATACTCTGTCCGTTAAACAGAACTTCACCGGATGAAGGTTCCAATATCCCGCATAGCATTCGCATTAAAGTGGTTTTACCCGCTCCATTTGCTCCTAATAAGCCATAAATCCCTGGAGATAAGCTAGCGGTGATACCGTCAACAGCGATTTTAGGACCAAATTGTTTTGACAATCGATTAAGCGATAGATCCATACATTTTTCCTTCCTTTCTGGCTTCTGTCAGAAAATAAATTTCCCTGACAAAAAAACAAGTAAATATAACAAAAGCAATTATCCATAATCCAATAGCAGATAGTTGGTACAATTTAGGCGCTAATCGGGATAAACCTCCAGCAAACATACTCGTAGAAAAACATACAATCATGCTGATTTGAAATGCATGTCGCTTACACGTTCGGATACACCAAAGCATAGCCACCATACATCCTAAAAAAGGGACAACCGCATACAGAATTAACTGAAACATATTCGCAGAAAAATCTGTTTTAATGGCCGCCAGTGCCAAGGTAATGGACAAGCAAATTAAGTCTGCAGCCCCGGCCAAAACTAATTTTGCCAGAACGATTTGTGCACCAGAGGCTCTTGTGGCGGCTTCTATTTCACACATATTGTAAGTTTGATTCTGAAATAGTGAAGGAATACTGGCCAAAAGAAACAATGGCGTAAATAGAGGAATCGCATTAGGCACATTGTGAACGGATAGGATGCCAGCGCATACAACGGTTAGAATCAATATCTGCATTCCCCAAAGACGTAACCCGGAATGGCGAAATATATCGCTTAAAAAAATCCAAAAACCAGTTCGTTCTTCTTCCCGGGTTACTTGTTGCTCATTCAAAATGACCTTGCACAAATGCTGTGTTTCCAGCAGACGTTTCGGGACAGGCCCTTTACTAAGGGCGTTTTTGATATTTTTTCTATTCATGGATTCTCCTTTCTCATAATTGCTAAAGCTAACCTCACACGGCTTTGAATGGTTCGGATAGGAACGCCTGTTATTTGGGATATTTCCTGAAAACTCAATCCTTCTGCAAACCTAAGAATAATCGCTTCACGCTGTGGCGGTGATAAGCGTTTTAATAAGTTATTTATTTCAGAACGATTTTCTACTTCCGAAAAGTAATCTTTGGAATCCCCTACGTCTTCATCAAGTGCATAAAGTTTTTGCTTTCTGGATTCGTCAATACAAAGTCGGTGGGCAATCGTATATAAATAGGCTCGAAATTTGCCACGATGATCATATTGACTGAAATTCCGGGATACCCGCAAAAAAGTTTCTTGCGTTAAATCTTCGGCTCGTTCAGAATCAGAACAATGCCATGCACAATATCGCAAAATAGCAGAATAGTGACGTTCAATCAACTCATTTGCATATTCGATATGTCCGCGTTTTATTTGTTTAATTAATTCTTTATCTTGCACTGCTTTGACTCCTTTCACATAGATTAACGGTCAAACCTGCGATAATGATTAATATTATTTAAAAAATATAGATTTATATTAAAGAAGTAGATTTTTCGGAGATAATGACATATATACACGGGAGGGATAAATGTGATTGAAAATATAAAACATACAATTTCATTAAAGCTATTGAACTTTCAAGAATAATGGGTTTGATCATGTAACTATTAATGAAATATGTGAAGTCTGCAATATTATAAAGAGGACATTTAATTTTTCTTTAGTCGATGAAGATATAGAAACTATTTTAAAGGAGATAGAAAATGAAACAACATGGCTTGATAAATGCTGGAAAGTTAAGCAAATTCATGTAAAGGGTGCTGCAAATTTAATAAAGAAATATCAAAAAATTAAGTTTATATTGATATGGAACATGAAAATCATATGTTCCGCTTTAGATTAAATGATTTTACTGAAGATTTATCGTATTGTTTTGCATCTGCATTTTTAAGCCTAGCTGTAAACCGGAGTTCAACAGGAGGAGACTATGATCTGGTTGAAACATTAAAAAAATATTTTGATTTAATATATATAAAAACTTGAAACTCTAGATGATGTTTATGCAATATTATTTCAACCATGAGAGATTCAATAAGGAAAAATGGATGTGCTGTAAACTATTAATTATGAGGTATGTGCAGTTCTGAAATCATTTACCTATTTTGCAATTAATGCATTATTGTTAATTCCTTCAGAAAGAGCCAGCTCTTGATATGAAACTTCACTTGATAAATATAACTCTACCACATGAAGCTTATATTCAAAAGAATAACTCTCATTTTTTCTAGAACGAAATAGTCCTTCATCACCGAATTCCTCGTAATAATGAACCCAATTTAAAACTTGACGCCTATTCGTAACTCCATACTTCTCAGCTAGAAACGTATAACCACCTTCTCCTTTTAGATAGGCTTCAACAACCTGCTTTTTAAATTCAAAACTGTATTTTGGCATAATAAAACCGACCTCCAATCATTAGATTCTAGGTCTAACTTTTGGGGGTCGGTTCATAGTACAGTGCCTTTTTTGCGTAATTAGATAGATTTTATTGTGTAGCCTAAAATAAGTTGTGACAAAAGGGTGCGCTTATAGTATACAATCTAAGGATATTTGCTTCCAAAGATTATTAATATTATTACCTTGTAAGATAGTATTTTTAATTAGTTCCTGTGCATATGGAAAGCTCTGTGTTTCTTTTGTTTCTTCGCAATAGATATACCAATCACTATGGCTGTTTCTACTTTCAAAAAAATGCTGTCCATTGTAAGAGAATTCTATCTCTCTACCTGTATTAACAGCTTCTGTAAACACAGCTTTATTATCGTTTAAAAATATATCACTTAGTTCAATAACAAAGAAAGGCACTTGCATATCGGTATTTGCATAGGATTCATTTGCGATGTCATCGTTCCTCATAGTGACACTTACATCACCTATTGCTGTGGTCATTTTTGGTACCGGCAAATATCCTTTTACAGCATAGTAAACCATATATTCTCGCTGTAATAATTCATCTTTAATACCAAGGTCCATAATCTCAAGTGGATAAAAAGGATCTACGCCGAACTCTGATAAGAACGCTATCAGAAGCGAATATTTTTTGGGGAATTCTGATAAAAATAATTTACATTGTTCGCAGTCGCATGGTTCGTTGTATTTATCCCTATATGCGTTTGTAAAATCTTTATCAAAAACAATACCGTCCATAATTTCAAATCACCTCACAAATTATAATAAGCTTATCATATTAAAGCGAGAGCTTCAACGCACAAATTATGAACAGTGGAAAGGGTAAGAAATATGAAAACGGAAATCTGTCCACCGTCCTTTTGCAAGGATACTCGGACTATACTCGGGATGTGATGGTGAAAATATATGAAGACAGTCTTGCACTATCAGCAAGGCTGTCCTCAATTTTTATACGAATGGCATTCTGCTTAAGGAAAAGCTGTATCAAATTTCATTGTTAGATGGCAAAGTTTGCATCAGGGCAAAGAAATGTGCAGGCTTACTGGTGCTAAAATAGAGATACCAGGCCTCCAGTGTTTCTGACTGAAATACATCTAAATACTCAATGATTTGTTTTGCCCACAACAATCCTCCGGCAGAACCTGCAGTAATGAGGTTGTTATCTGCTACAGAGGACTCGTCTATATAAAAACTCTGTCCTTTATAGCAGGGAGAAAACATTTCAAGAAATCCAGCCCCATTACTGGTATGTCGACGATTATCCAAAATCCCAATATTGGCAAGTGCAGCAGTGGCGCCACAGATTGCACCCACCACGGCACCTGCAGAAAGGAATTTGCTGTTCCTGTGCGTTCAGCTTGTCCAAGCAGCGGTAAAGGTAAACAATCTGTTCTGTCTTCAGAACCTCATCCTCAACAGGAGTTATGCTGTCCAAGCTGACAAATTCTATGGATACGCCAGTTTCGATAAATTGCTCCAAAGAGTGTTCGTGCTTGGCAGCTTTGTTTTTCAGGTATCTCTCGTGTTCATATTCTTGATAATAGGCTTTATATACCTCATAGGTGACGGGAACTCGTCTTCTTTTTACAATTAGTGTGTATTCTTTCATATGCTTGTCCTCCAAATTTTCAAAATGTGATTGAAAACGAAGGACAAGAGGTGGTGAACGTGAAATCCCCCAAACTTCACGGGCTTGGAGGGATGATTTAGATATTCAGGCATGAAGAATGACCCGCCAGAGCGCCGTTTTTTTTATTCGGCGGGTGCCACCTGTTATGGTGTAATATTTGAAGAAACAGTTTGTAAAACTTTGAATGCACTTTTATCACATTTGAGGAATTTTCCATGCTTGATATCAAACGATGATAATTGTGATAAAAAACAACTTATTCGAATGCTCTTAGCCGTTCCACTACGGATTTCTTATTTAGCTGTCGGGTCATAATGGAGGAAATGGTGGCACACAACGCCCCCATAAAGACGAGTAGGAGCAAAAAGTTTAACCCAAAGAGAGTCGGATTAAACCCTGTAAACATGGAAGATGATGCCATCGTAACCGAAAGATAGCTTCCTGCCGCCAACATAATCCCTGCTGATATAAGGCAGAGCCTCAAACTGTTTTTGAAAAGGAACCTCCAAAGCTGCTTTTTTGTCATGCCTACAGCCTGAAAAATGAGTATCGTTTTTTTCTGCGCAAGCGTATCAGTAATTAGTGTATTCACCATATTGGATATTCCAATGATACCCAGCACCAACGCCAAGAAAAATCCTAAAATTGTAATAGCAGCTTTGCGATGCGTATAATAGTCTCTGCCCTCATAACGGGAGTCTATACGAAGTTGAACATTATGTTCTTTTTCCAATAAACCCGTGAGTTCCTCTATTTGCTGTCCGTTAAGGCTGTCCTTTGAAATGATCTGTATACTTGATATACGCTCGTCATAATTGGGATATATGGATTGGAAAAGTGTGTCCGGCATTACAATATTGCTGTAAGCAATATTGCCCGTTCCATACTTATCCATTTTCATTATAACGGCCATCACCGTCAATCGCTTTGTTTTATATGTTCCAGATACATCATCGTAAAAAGATAAATCCAGGACATCGCCTGCATGAATTTTCTGGTTTTGATCGACCTGCTGATCGGTTACATTCAAATAATCAACATCCTGATACAAAATATAGCTGCCCGATTTGAATTTTTCTATATCTAGTTGCCCTTCCTGAACTTTTATATAGGCGGCTTCCTGTTCCAGCCTTCGAGCAGGTAAACCACAGATTCCCAGCTTTGTATTTCCGTTCGGTAAGAAATAAACAAAGTTACGGTCACCTTGCACCTGGGCGATTGCATCGATTTCGGCTTTAAGCTTTCCCTCAAGCTTAACCTCCGCTAAAAAATTCTCATACATTCTTTGAGAAACTGTTTCTATCAAATCAGGCATGGTTTTTGCTCGGTATACAATATCAAAGCTTTCTACAAAAGGTAGCTTTTCTATAGAAGAAGGCAGTTCCTTTGAAATGGGCTTATAAGGCTCATTTAAATCCCACATGCTGGCGATATGAACAATTTGAGCCTCGTCTTGATTATACCGGTCAACCATCTTCTCGACCTGATACCCGAAAGCCACGTTGCAAACAGTCAAGAAAATCATTCCGCTCAACGCGAATGAAATAACGGTAAATACTTTATTTTTATGACGGGGGATAAAACGGGCTGCTTCAATGGGGGAATAGGAGGCTGCTTTCCGAAGTGTTCTGGAGCAGCTAATCCAGACCGTAAACCATGAAAACAAGACTGTGAAACACAGTATCAGCCACAAGTTTGGTGCCTTGTAGTAAAGATAGTAATCTGTCATTCGAATGACTTCTGGAGCCAATAACAGGCCTACGCCATATCCGGCTAGAATTCCTAAAAAAATGCCTATACAAGCTAAAAAGCGTATTTGCTTCATGTACATGGACTGGAGCTGTTTTTTCGATGTACCAATGGTTTTCATCATTCCAAACCATCGGATATCCGATGCCAAAGAGATGGAAAAAACATTATGGATTAGAAAATATCCGCTCATCATGATTAGTAACACAAAGAAAAGTAAAGGAAGCACAAGTGTAAATGAGTAAGCAAATTCCATATAATGTCTCGTTTGAACAGAATCTGCATTGACTGCTTCACTCAGATCAGACAATTTATTGAACACATCGCTTTTTAGCAAAAAAGGATTCAAGTTGTTGAGCTTAACATAAATCAAGTTCTGATTTTCAGACAGTTCGGGATTATAAGTGTCAATGAAGCCTTGAGCCGTATAAATTTCTTCATAGACGCTGCTGATATTTGCTAATGGGTTTTTATAGATTCCGCAGACTTCCATAGAGATTTCGGTTTCAAGCTCTTTTCCATCCTGCAATACGACTACCTGTAAAGGAATCTCTGTGTGTAACTCTTGTACGTCCATCTTTTGTGCGAGCGTATCGGAAATCAGAATTTGGGTCTTCACTTTCGGAAAGTCGCCTTTTGCTAAGGTGATATAGTTGTTGGTATAGAAACCCTTATCTGGTGCAAACAGCTCTGTTTGAACACCGGCAAACGCATCATTGTGCAAGGATGTCGTGCTGCATTTTCTTACAAAGTCCGCCCATTCGACCTCTTCCTGCAGCACAGCCTTTTCGTAGACAGCTTTGCTGCCGATCAGTGCTCCGTCTGCGCCCGGCCCCGGTGCCGCTTCGGAGGCTTCATGCATGGTTGTAAAGAAGCTGAATCCGGCCGTTAAGATAAACGAAATCAGAACCGTTGTTAAGAAAATTGCGGTGACCATAATCAGGCTGCGATTGCGATTAGCTTTCATGTTTTTTACTGCAAGTTTCTTTACGATTTTTCTGTTATTATTCTCAAACATTGTTTCGCCCCCCTTACGCCACAATCCGTCCATCTTCAATCCGCACGATACGGTCAGCAAGCTGAGCGATTTCATTGTTATGGGTAATCATAACGATGGTCTGATTGAATTGCTGGCTTGTCATTTTCAGAAGTCCAAGCACTTCCTGACTGGTCTTGCTATCTAGATTCCCAGTGGGTTCATCCGCAAGAATAATCGCAGGTTTGGTTGCCAGTGCTCTTGCAATTGCAACACGCTGCTGCTGGCCTCCGGAGAGGTTGTTAGGTAAGTTGTTCAGCTTTTCTGTCAGTCCCAGCATCTTCACAATTTTATCAAGGAAGATTTTGTCGGGCTTTTCGCCATCTAACTCAATGGGCAGGACGATATTTTCATAAACATTCAAAATGGGTACAAGGTTATAATTCTGGAAGATGAATCCAATATTTCTGCGCCGGAAAATTGTGAGCTGCTCGTCATTCATTTTCGAAAGCTCTTTTCCACCTACTTCTACGCTGCCGGAGGTAGGGGTGTCCAGTCCACCGAGCATATGCAGCAGAGTGGACTTGCCGCTTCCGGATGTGCCGACAATTGCCACAAATTCGCCCGGTTCCACATTCAAGATAACACCATCTAAGGCTTTCACAAGATTTGCATCGGTTCCATATTGCTTTTTCAGTTCATTAGTCTTTAATATGCTCATAGTAAATCCTCCTGTTTTCACTTTATCCTCTTTATTGTACAAAGCAAATGTCACCAAAAAGTTTCATCACAAAATCAATTGTCACAGTTTTGAGACATTTCATTCTGCATAGAAAAAAGACAGCTCTCAAAGCTGCCTTTCATTTGGGAGGAACACCGAGAAAGTGGAACCTTTGCCAATTTCGGATTTCACATGAATGTAACCCCCCTGTTTGGAGATGATTTCACGGCACAGGTAAAGGCCAACGCCGATGCCGCTGAATTCATGTACCTCATCTTCCCGATAGAAGCGTTTGAATATCTGCGCATAATGCTGTTCATGAATGCCTCTGCCTGTGTCAGTGATGTCAATTTTCGTTGCCATCTCCCAACGCTCCACCATCACAGATAACCTGCCGCCTGATGGTGTGTATTTTACTGCATTATCCAGAATGTTAAACAAGGCTTCCGCTGTCCACTTTTTATCATGGGGTACAATGATGGCGGGATTACAGTCCACGGTTACTTCCATTTTTTTTCGATCTGCTGTTCGTTCAATGCCGGAAAGTGCAAGCCCTATGGTGTCATAAATTGGTGCAGGAGAAATGGTGAGGGTTATCACACCTGTTTCCAACCGGGACATCTTCACCATTGCCTGCATCAAAAAATCCAGCTTGTCAATTTGTGATTTCATCCGTTCATGAAACTCTTGTGCTTTCTCTGGTGTAAGCTGTCGCTCCAGCAAAGTGGAATTATACATTTTTAGATTTGCCATCGGAGTTTTTACTTGATGGGAAATGTCGGAAATCATTTCTTGTATGGATTGTTTTTCTTCCTGAACCTGTCTTTTTCCATTTTGCATGATCTCGTACAGGCGCTGGAGTTTATGGTTGAATTTGCCAATCAGTGTTTCCGATTCTAACTCAAAGGTCACATCCTCTTTTCCGCTTACAATGTCATCAATACAGGCATTCAAAGAATCGGAAAAAGCTGTCAGCTTTCCTTTTATCAGACTGATCAAAGTAATTCCCAGCAGAAGAACCAGCAGGGGAAAAATAATAGCCGATCCAAGGATTATCCGGTTTTTGGTATTGTAAAACAAAATGATATAAAAGCATACCATAAGGACAAGAAAAGCAGCACCGACTCCGATATAGATTCCTCTTGTAGATAAATTCTTTTTCATTCCTTATCACCTGCCCATAGGTAACCCATACCGTAAACTGTTTTGATGTATTTTCTATCCCCGTTTTCTATCTTGTTTCTTAAACGATTGATGTTGACGGTTAAAGTGTGTTCATCCACGAAGTTTGCATCTACATCGTACAGCTTTTCCAGCAATAGCTGCCGAGTAAGCAGTACACCGGGATTGCTCGTAAAGATTTTCAGAATTTTATACTCCGTGGGTGTGAAAACGATCGGTTCATTCTTGATGGTTGCTGTCAGCTTGTCGAAGTCTATTACAAGGTCTTCGCATAGATAAAGCCTTTGCGTTGCCGACTCTCCCGACCGCTTCAAAACAGCGGCCACTTTTTTTCTAAAAATATTTATATTGAACGGCTTTGTGATGTAGTCATCTGCGCCTAAATCAAAGCCTTTCATTACGTCGGCTTCCAGATCACGAGCGGTCAGAAATATTACCGGAATATCCCGTTTGGCTTTGATTTTTTTGCACAGTTCAAAGCCATCGACATCCGGCAGATTCACATCCAGAATCACCAGATCAAAGCTCTCATTCGTTACCTTCTCCAAAGCCGCTGCCGCATCATGGGCGGGAATCCCTTTATATTCATCCAGTTCGAGGTTATAGCACAACCCGGAATTCAGCATTACATCATCTTCTACCACAAGAATTCGTTTCATTGTATCACTCCTTTTTTCTGTTTTCTTTCAGCCTACCATCTGCAGGTTTTGAAGCATCCTTTGGTATCGCCCATGCATGACCAAAGCGAACTGCCCCATCAATCCTATTTTCTTCGCAGAGTTTTTGTATTCTGCGTTCTGAAATTTTCCATTTAACTGCTGCCTGCTGCACAGATATATAATCAAGCATTTGTATTCCTCCATGATATATCTTTGCTTAAGTGTATACGGAGAAGCGAATAAAATCAAGATAATAAATCTTAACTTTATCAGTCCGTCCAACCCTCTCACTTTTTCCTTAGTAGAAGTGAGGGGCATTTTTTTATGCTTTCTCTCTCGTTGGAAAGGAGTGTGTAGCCAAGATGAAACGAGGAAACTTTTT
The DNA here is from genome assembly GCF_035621135.1 of Sinanaerobacter sp. ZZT-01. Classification (NCBI taxonomy): domain Bacteria; kingdom Bacillati; phylum Bacillota; class Clostridia; order Peptostreptococcales; family Anaerovoracaceae; genus Sinanaerobacter; species Sinanaerobacter sp. ZZT-01. The sequence continues at coordinate 291,283 of NZ_CP141728.1, read as the reverse complement.
TGTCGTACAAAATCAGATTTTTAAATCTTCATTTTCTCCCTGACGGCAGGAGTATTGAGGAGTGTGTGGAGAGCCTCATCGTCTCCAATGCACAGACTCAGGCAACGTAATATTTAGCGGCTTTCGGTATAGCTTTTGCAAGCGTGTTAGGGTATCCTTGTGTTGCAAAACGCAGACCCTAACACGCTGTTTCATATACCAAAGACCTTTCCCGGCTGGGCAGGGATTATGTGCGGTGGATTCTAAATTTTATATGTATAAATGCGGTAACGAGCGATATAACCTTGTGGTTCATGCTCCGACATACAAGGAAAAATTGTTTGGAAAGGCAGGTGGAAGATAATGAATAAGGAAATGGGATAGGGGCATCTTTTGACGGCATGAAATGGTGGTAATTGTTTTTGTCATAGTTGTAATTGCTATTGACGATATATCGGAAGTCCGATATAATGATAGTGGTGATTAAAATGACAATAAATGAATTATTAAAAGAAAAAGGAATGTCCAGATACAGCCTGTCAAAAACAAGCGGTATTGCTTGGGCAACTCTCTCGGATATCTGCTCCGGCAAAACAAGCCTGACACGCTGTAATGCTCAAACCCTTCAGAAGCTGTCGGGGGCACTTGGTATGACCATAGAAGATATATTAGCGCTCACAGTAGAGCCTTCTGAAAGTCAGAAAAACGGAAAACCCAGTGATCGTTCCTACTTGGAAACGAACCTCTCTGCCCATCTCCAAAAGGCAATTAATGATTATGTGCAAGGTGAAAAAGATAAGGTATCTTACATGGACTGTCTGTGGGGAGAGCTGTATGGATCTATCAATGCAGACCTCTGGTCGGGTATCATTTCAGAAGAACAGGCCAATTATCTGAGAACAAAATATCTCCATGGAGAAGAACAGGAGTGATAAAATGATTGATTTTACAACTTGCCAAGTCAATAAATTTAAAGGTTACGGCGGTGCCAACGGAAATAAAATCAATGTGCTATATGACGGTACAAGCTATATGCTGAAGTTTCCGCCGGTACCAACAAAAAGCAAAGTGATGAGCTATACCAACAGCTGTATCAGTGAATATTTAGCCTGTCATATCTTTGAAACGCTTGGATTTACTGTACAGGATACACTGCTTGGAAGATATACGGATAAGAGAGGAAAAGAAAAAATCGTAGTGGCTTGTAAGGACTTTACTGCTGACGGGAAAAAATTGATGGAGTTTGCCCATCTCAAAAACACCTGCGTGGACAGCGAGCAAAGCGGATATGGCACAGAACTCTCTTCTATCATGAAAGCAATTGATGAACAATCCCTTGTGGAACCGCAAAAGCTAAAGGATTTCTTTTGGGATATGTTTGTTGCAGATGCCTTCTTAGGAAACTTTGACCGTCACAACGGAAACTGGGGTATCCTAATTGATGAACAACAGCAGTATGCTGAGATTGCTCCGGTTTATGACTGTGGTTCCTGCCTGTATCCGCAAATGGATCAGACAGGGATGCAGAAAGTGTTGAATGAAGAGAAGGAAATCAATCAGCGTGTTTATGTGTTTCCCACATCTGCTATTTTAGAAGATGGTAAAAAAATATCTTACTTTGATTATATTTCCTCACTGAAAAATGAGGATTGTAATCGAGCACTGAAAAGGATTGCAGGACGTATTGATATGGATGTACTCAATAAGCTGGTGGAAGAAATTCCTGCCATTACAGAGGTTCAGAAAGATTTTTATAAGGTGATGCTAACGGAAAGGAAGGGGAAAATCCTCGACTATAGCATGGAGCTATTGCTGAAACAAGAACTTTCACGTCAAGAACAAGAAAACGCACCTAAGCTGACACAAGAGTTTACGATGTAAATAATAAGATGAAATCACTCACTGCATGGTGAGTGATTTTTGCATTTAGGAGGTGATTATTATTGCGGATCCCATTCTAATTGCCAAAGCAGCCGCTGCGGTTTTATCGAATGGCAAACTCAGAAAAGGGGTGGGGTGGATTATCGTGGCAATCCTTTCCCCTATCATTGTCACCATAGCTTTAATCCTTGAAATTCTTTCAGGAACTGCAAGTCATAACAGCACAGCACTGGAATTATCCTTTAACGGTGGTGCTATATCTGAAAAAGCATCCGTGGAATTCAGAATGCATATTGAAGACATGCGTTACAGCTTTAGCTTGCTTGACTATGATATTAAAAGTATTAACAGCAAAACAGAAGATAACGAAAGCCTTGATTCGGTAAGAGTTAAGGCTGTTTTTTATGCTCTGTATTTCGGCGATGAACGCCCATCCCTAATCAATACTCTGCAGTTTGCAGACTGCTTTGTCGTTTATGAACGAAGAACTCGCACCGTTCTACTGGGTTTTATCATTTTTCTAATCCTTGTTGTGTCAGATTACTTAAACCATACATTACTGAGTAGATGAATGGCCTCGTTAAACTCGCTAATATCCATACCACCAAAACCCAGTAAAATCAATGGGCATTCTTCAAGCGGATTTCCTAACCAATATTGAGTTGTAGGATATACTCGAATTCCAGCTTTTTTTGCAATTTCAATCAATTCTTTTTCTGTATAGTGGGTTTTAACCCGCAAGAGAATGTGAAGACCTGCTTTATTTCCTATAATTTCTACCCGACCATTCATATACTTTTGAATTGCTTCAGATAGGATGACAAATTTTTTTGAATAAATGTTTTTCATTTTACGTATGTGCTTTTCCCAAGCACCTTCTGCAATAAAATATTCTATAGCCTTCTGTTCAATAATTGGAACAGTTTGTTCAAGAGAAGTGAATAATTCTTGATACTTTACGAATAGAGTCGGTGGCAACACAAAAAAGCTGGTTCTTACAGAAGGAAGCAAAGAACTTGAAAAATTATACAGATATACAACTCGCCCATTCTCATCATGGCTTTGGAGACTGGGGATTGGATTTCCGATATAACTGAATTCACCCTCATAATCATTTTCAATAATGATGCCATCATTTTCATCAGCCCATTTTAAGAGTTCTAATCTCTTTGAAATGGGCATAATCATACCGGAAGGAAATTGATGAGAAGGGGTTACTAGCGCCAAACGAATAAAACTGTCTTTTAATTGATTAATGTTAATTCCAGCTGAGTCCAAGGATATGGGCACCATCTCATAGCCATTTGCACAGAAAATAGTTCTAGCCCCAATGTATCCTGGATTCTCTACAGCTACAGAATGGTGTTCATATTTCAACAATTTACAGATTAAGTCTAGAGACATTTGCGTTCCGGACGTGAGGATGATTTGTTCAGGCGTACACTTCACCCCTCGTGCATTTCTAATGTATGAGGCGATTTCCTGCCTAAGTGATAGTTCCCCTTGACGATGACCATAATTCAGTCCGTCAGACTTCGAGCTGGTGAGCCACTGAGTAACAGATTTTTTCCAGATTGAATATGGAAAGTTATTTTGATCGATTTGCCCATATTTGAAGTCATATCTAACGGAAGGATAATCATTGGTTTCGTTCGATTCGACAGATGTTAATAAGGCACTATTTATTTCTTTTGGAGTAAACATATGTGCACGTATATCATCGGAAACATAGTATCCGCTCTTTTTTTTGCTGACTAAATAGCCTTCAGCCAGTAATTGCCCATATGCGGTATCAACGGTATTGCGGCTTATTCCAAGGTGAGAACATAGGTTTCTAGTGGAGGGGAGCTTAGTTCCAGCAGCAAGATACCCATTAGAAATCTCTGCTTTAATGTATTGATAGAGTTGTTGATATTTTGGTATGCTTTTTTTTAAGTCAAATTGAAATGTAAATTCATACATATTATACTTCTTTCTGGCACTATTATAATTTTAAATTCTGGCACTTTATATGAGCGCAGATTCGCGATATAGTATTAAGTATAACATTACCTAGGGTAAAATTAAATGTTTTTTAGGAGGAAGAGTATGCTCATAAAAGTGTTTACAATGAACTCATTTGCAAAGACACAAGGCGGTGGAAACCCTGCTGCAATTGTCTTAGATGCAAACGATCTAACGGATAATGAAATGCAGAAATTAGCTGAGAAAATAGGCTTTTCAGAAACAGCCTTCATTACAAAATCGAAATGCGCAGATTTTAAAGTCCGATTTTTTACACCCGTTGAGGAGGTGGATCTTTGCGGTCACGCAACTGTTGGAGCATTTTACCTAATGGCTGAACGTGGAATACTTATGCCAGGCAATTATAGTCAAGAAACAAGAGCTGGAGTCTTAAATGTGGAAGTTATGGATGATCATCTAATCATGATGGATCAAGCGCTACCTTGTTTTTATGAAGTCGTTGATAAAGCTGAGATTGCAGACTCACTAAACTTAAGGATTGAGGACCTTGCAGAGGATATTTTTCCTCAAATTGTTTCAACGGGTATGCGTGATATTATGGTGCCAATACGGAGCTTGGAAATTCTAAATAGAACTGTGCCAGATATGGTGAAAGTGGCTAAGATGAGTAGAAAATACAATACAATAGGTTATCATCTTTTCACTCTTGAAACACTTGGTGGAACAGCGCATTGTAGGAATTTGGCTCCGCTCTATGGTATTCCGGAAGAGTCTGCCTGTGGGACTGCAAATGGCGCTTTAAGTTCATATCTGACTCATCACGGTAGACTTAGTATAGACCAGGCAAAAAACATAGTGATGGAGCAGGGGTATACTATGGAAATGCCTTCTGAGATTCTGGCATCAGTAGAAATGGATGATGGAGAAATCATTAGAGTTCGTGTAGGTGGAAAGGCAATTGATATTAAGGAACTAGAGGTTGAATTATAATTTGCCATATGAGACTGTGGAAAGGTGGTATGTATATGAGATCTTTGAGAATATTGAATGACGAAGTAGTAAAGAGTGTGTTAGAACCCGTTTTCAAGAAAAATAACCTTCCACCGAGGAACCAGTGGGTCTTCATGACATTATTTTTAAATACTATCATTTGCCAAGCAATATATGCAGGGAATATCATCTCCCCATAGATTCCCAAAATAGTTAGAAAGGCTACTGCATCGCCATCACCTTCATTTTTCAGATCTTCATTTGCCGCTTCAATAAGAAATGGAGCAAGTACTATAGGTTGAATCAAGGAACTCAACCTATAGTTGGGAAGTGATTATAGTATATAATTTCATTTGTGAAACTATTTTAAACGTGTGGAAATAAACTCTTTTGTAATTTCGGCAATTTTATCAGCATTTGTCCAATGTAAATAATGCCCACCACGAAGCGTTTCAATCTTTTGTATCGTAGAATTTGATATTACTTCTTCATGAAGGGATAGCCACTCATTATCTGTGTCCACAGTATCTTTTGCTAAAAATGAAAGCACAGGTAAATCATTTGGATATTTCATGTCATATAATTCTTTTGTGTTTGTATTCACCATATTCATTTCATTTATTACAGAGGTATTTACACTATTCCAAGCTGTTGCAATTTTTTTAAATTTAACTTGTTCAGCAGAGTAAAAATTATTTTCATTCATACCATCATCAACATTTGGTAATAGAAATGTAATATCCCTTATGATTCCCAGAGTGTTAAGTAGCGCTAAACTTGGCGACATATTTTCATATTTATTGGTTTTTGTTTGGTTAGGTCTAGATTCGTCAATTCCAATAATTGCTTCCACTTCATTTGGATAATTTATTGCATAGTACAACGAATATACGCCTGATATCGAGTGAGGCATCAATATATATGGTCCACTAATTTCTAGTTCTTTCAGTGCTTCTCTTATTTCATTTACAATATTTTCATTGGAACGCTCCTTCTTTGTCGTGTCACTAAAGCCGTACCCAAAATATTCAAGAATTACAACTTTATAATCTTCACTTAATCTTTCCGCTAAAGGCATAAAATCAGTAATTGGTGATGCAGTTCCTAAACCGCTTAGTAACACGATTGTTTTTTCTCCTGAGCCAGTTACATAAGCCTGCATATCTTGACCCTCTATATTTATCGTCTGACCGATTTCATATTTGTTCTTTTCAATTGGCTTCAGAATGTTATGTGTTACTGCTGAAATTATCACTAATCCGACTATTATCCCCAAAATCCATAGTAATACTTTGCCGGTTATCTTAAGTGCCTTTTTCATCTATTTTTCCTCCATGATTTTCATTTGCTTTTAATTACAGCTCCGATTCAGCTGTGGATTGAAACTGAAAATTATTACATAAAAGTATTGACAAGGCAGTCAAAAACCAAACATACCTACAAAATAAATTTCGACAATACCTGGTGGGTATAAGGTTGTTTCAAATGTTGCAGATAGATTTAAAATCTACTATGTAAAAAAAGAGCTACATGAACTTGGCGTTATATCACTTAAAAGATTTCACAAGTTTTTGTGAGATGTGGGGAATAACACAGAGTATGAGTCGTGCCGGAACTCCCTATGATAATGCTCCGATGGAACGTTATTATGTCTTATAAGCCGTTCATCGACTTCAGGACAAATTATTGTGATTTCCGTTTCAGAAGCTTTGGGATCTTTATGTATCGTTAATTTCAAATATTTCACCTTCTTTCTTATCCTGTATAAAGTATAGCTTTACAATTTTAATAAAGCAACGATACCTACTCAAGATGCCCTTTAAGGTTGTCAAAATGCAATTATATAAGAAAAGGTAGTTTTTCATCTGCTTAAGAAGTATCAAGGCGCAGTAACGTGCACCTCACCGCCAAGGGGCTACCAGCTTCCAACGGCATCATTATCACCACCACAAGGCATGTAGAGTCCATAGCCCTGCTGCATCGGAGAAACAGCTAAAAAAACTAAATATAATGTGCTATGATATAAGGATATGAAAGCCATAGGTGCCACCAAGGAACCACCAGCTCTTCACGACACCATTATTGCCTGCTCAAGGCATACGGAATGTGTGGTTCTTATGACGAAATGTGGTTCGGATGGAAAAAGTAGCATTCAAACACAATATGTTGTAGTTTTGGGCTGATTTTGAGGCTTAGAAATGGGAATAAAAGTGTTTTTTTATTCCTACATCTAACAGCACAAAAAGTCACGAAAGAAAGTTGCACTTCTCATATAATTAACTCATACGGAAAGGGCGTGAAATGATTGGATTGGATTACAGGAATACAACGAGCGATTGACTATATTGAAGATAACATTACAGAAAATCTTGATTATGATGAAATTGCTAAAAGAGCATATTCATCAAGTTATCATTTTCAACGTGTATTTGGAATTTTATGTGGACAGACGCTTGGAGAATACATCCGTGAAAGACGGCTTACACTTGCAGCAAGTGAACTTGTTTCCTCTAACGGTAAAGTTATTGATGTTGCAATAAAGTATGGCTATGACAGTTCTGAAAGTTTTGGAAGAGCATTCAGCAAATTTCATGGCGTTACACCATCAAAAGCAAAATCCTGTGGTAAGAATCTAAAATCATTTTCAAAACTTACCGTAAAATTAGTTTTGGAAGGTGGAACTGTGATGAATTACAGAATTGAAGAAAAGAAAGCATTTAAGGTCATTGAAAAAGTGAAACTGTTCAGTACAAAAAATGAGGAAAATATGAAGGGAATTCCATTATTTTGGGACGCCTCACGTAATGATGGTACAATTCAAAAGCTGTGTGAATTTTGTGTAGGTACAGAGCTTGATAATCTGATTTTAGGCATTTGCTATGGAGATAATTGTGACAATACTAAAGAATTTTCATATTCAATTGCAACGGGATACAATGGGAATCCAGTACCTGATGGATTTAGAGTAAATCAAATTAAATCGAGCACTTGGGCAATCTTCAAATGTAAAGGTGCAATGCCAATAGCAATACAAAATATGTGGCATAGAATTTATACCGAATTTTTCCCAACATCGGACTATATACCTAAAAATGAAGTAGACTTTGAGGTGTATCCTGATGGTGATATGAATTCGCAAGATTATGAAAGCGAAATATGGATTGCTGTTGAAAAAAAATAGTAACTTTATATAATGGTCATATTCTCGTGGTAAAAATTGATATAAATTAAAGGCTAAGCCTTAGGTCAAATTAAGACCTATAGACTTGGTCTTTTTTTATTTTTATTACCTACTAAATTATTGAATTGCAGTTTGCAAAATTAAAAAATAAATATAAAAACAACAAGAATATATTGAGATTAGGGATATAAGAAAAATCACGGTTAATAAAAAGAAGCTTATGAATTTAGAGCTAGTATGATGCGCTCCAACGGGAAATTGTGGAGACAGAGAATGCGTTGGCTGAACTGGAACGGCAGGGAATTTTGAAGCTGTCAAAACGACAGCGTGGGATTGTGGAAAGTGGGAAGGCGGTTTGGAAAAAAGGAATTTATTAACTAGCGAATTTTTGAAAGATGTTTCTACGGTATTCTCGGATAATTCATTTGGATATTTGAATGCGCTTGATAATTTCTATTATCCGTGTTACGGTATGATACATAAATAGTTATTGATACGAGTGAAATATTAATAAAATATTTATTAATATGGAGGTGCTTTATGGACTTGCTGCAAATTAAATATTTTCAAACTGTGGCTAGCATGCAACATATGACAAGAGCAGCCGATGTGTTGCAAATTGCTCAACCCGCCTTAAGTGCCATGATTGCTAAGTTGGAGGCGGACTTGGGAGTTCCCTTGTTTAATCGGACAGGACGTAATATAGTTTTAAATGAATATGGAAAAACGTTTTTAAAACGGGCTAATAGAATATTGAAAGAAGTTGATGAAGGACGACAGGAGATATCCGATCTGTCCGGAAGTGAAATGGGCGCTGTGTCTTTTGCAACTACATCTTTAAATAAAGAATTCGGTAATCTTATAGGCAACTTTGCACGTCTTCATCCAAAAGTAAATTTCCATATTACACAGTTAGGTGATGATAGAGAAAAACTTAATCTATTGGATAAAGATGAAATTGATTTTGCTTTTATGAATACGATTGATGAGCATTCTAATATCTCAACTATGAAATTGGCAGAGGAGGACATTTATTTAGCAGTACCACCATCGCACCCCCTTGCTAAATACCGAACAGTTTCTTTTCAGAATTTGAAAGACGAAGCTTTTATTGGATTAAAAGCTAATTATAGCCAACAGGAATTCTGTGATGAACTTTGCAAGAAGAATGGATTTGTGCCAAATATCATCTGTGAGTGCAGTGAGTTCACGGCGGTTATTAATTTGGTCGAAGCAGGGCTGGGTGTATCTTTTTTACCGTGTTCTGAGGATGAGAAAAAGGAGTTGTCTGTTGTTTTGCTTAAGATCGATGGGATTGACTTTAAGAATATTCTACGACTTGCATGGAAAGAGCAACGATATTTTTCAAAAGCGGCAAGAAATTTCCGTGAATATATAACGCTATATTTTAATGCCACAGTTTAATTAGAGCAGAAGGACATACCAATCAAATAAATTGGTATGCCTTTTTTTATACAAATCAATATATTAACAATTATAAATACATATATAATATTATATTTTTATTTACTGATATTTGGGTTTATACTGTAGATAGTAAAGATAGTAAAGTATTTATTAAACTTTACGTGCATAAAGATGGAATTTGCAGTTGCCAAAGGCAAATTTTTTTTGAATGTAGGTTAGCGAATGCTAACTGTTTGAAATATAAATCTTTTCGGCAGATTAATTTCTTCTGAACAATTGCATGAAAGGAGATGAAAAATACGAGCAACAAAAGTCCATGAGTGATGGCGTTCAGCGCGCCATGAGAGGATTTGCCGCTGGCGTCATGGTGGCAGCCTCAGTATGGAGTTTATTAACGATTACTTTATAATACAAGGAGAACAATATGAAAGCCAGAAAAGACAAACGGCTGACAAAGTACGATGAAGAGTCTTACTTAGCTTTTACAAAACACTTTTCAAATTATTTCCAATCATACTTCTCTTATTGCTGGGGATGGATGCCATCATTTTGCGATACAGAGACACCAGTTTCATCACATTTACCTGACGAAGCGAAAGAGAGGAGAGATCAAACAAAATGAAATATTGCATAAATATACTGGAAATTAAAGATCTTTGTGTTCAAGCAGGTGGAAAAAATCTGCTGAACCATTTAAATCTTACAATTCCGAATGGAGAGGTACATGCGCTTTTGGGACAGAATGGCAGTGGAAAAACTTCTCTCATGATGACGATCATGGGGTTTTCGGGATACACAGTGACACAGGGACAGATATTGTATAAAGGACAGGACATTACGAAGCTTGACGTCTGCGAACGGGCTCAGATTGGCATTGCCATCGCCCAGCAGCGACCATCTACGATCGACGGAGTAAAGCTACGAAGCGTTCTGCGGTACATACTGCGCAATGAGGAAAATCCGGAGGAAAAGTTGGTCGAACTTGCTCAAACCGCTAATATGGAAGGTTTTCTGGATCGAAATGTAAACGATGGGCTGTCTGGTGGAGAAATCAAGCGTGCGGAACTACTGCAGCTTTTAGCAATGTCACCTGCGTTTTCTATGATGGACGAACCGGATTCTGGTGTTGATATTGAATCACTAACGTTAGTGGGAGACCTGATTAACAAATTATTTTCTCCGGATGAAAAGCGGAAAGCAAAACGAAATTCCGGACTTATCATAACACACAGTGGAAGTATTCTCCAATTTTTCAATATTGATAAAGCCCATGTCATGCGAGATGGTAGTATTGGCTGCTCAGGCAATCCAGCAATTATACTGGATACCATCAGCAAATACGGCTACGAGGAATGTGTACGTTGTATAGGGGGGCAGTAAACTATATGAATATTATTAATGAAAATAACAATAAAGATAAAAACGATAACTTTGATGTCATACAAAACGAAGATTCTAAAAGCCCGATTGAGCCTGAACAGATTGGACTGGCAGATAAAAAGGCACTGGCTGAAGTAGGCGTTCTAATTGGTAGTGAAAGCCGTTCTGCCACGATGGTTGTTCGCGACCGTCAGTCTCAACCAATCTACACGCTTAATAATAGCGACGAATTTGAGATGCTGCCCATCTTTGCAGCGTTTAAGCGCTATGAATGGTTGGAGAAACAATATTCCTTTAAGGCGGTAGCTCGGGATTTTGATGAAATTACTGAAAAATGTGCCGCTGAGCAGAAACCAATTGGCTTTTTCATACATGTTAAAAAGGATGCGAAGGTGATGCTTCCCTGCCAAACAGCAATGTATATGGCAAGCAATAATCTTACTCAAATAGTTCACAATATTGTAATTTTGGAAGAAAATTCACAATTGGAGTTAATTACAGGGTGCATGACGGAGTCCAGCGTCAAGGATGGGCATCACCTTGCGGTGGAAGAGTATTATATTGGAAAAAACGCAAAGTTTACCAGTACCATGGTTCATTCATGGGGATCAGAGGTAATGGTCTTTCCGCGTACTGGAACAATTGTGGGGGAGAACGGACGTTATGAAAGCAACTACATTTCACTAAAGGCAGCCAAGCAGGTGAAAATGAACCCGCAAACTTATCTGAATGGAAAGGGCGCTTCCGCAAAATATCTGACCGTAGTGCTTGGTGCGCCTGGCTCTTTCATCGATACGGGAGGAAACGTATATATGAACGCGGAGGACACTAGTGCCGAACTTTTACATAGGGGAGTATGCACTGGAGGGATCATGCACCAATCTGGTTTGATTATTGCCAACGCACCGTGCAAGGGACATGTGGACTGTGCGAGCATGTTGCTTGACACCGCAGGTAAGGGATATGTTCAGTCGATTCCGGGGGTGGAATCCCATCATCCGGATGCCCGTTTAAGTCACGAGGCTAGTATCGGAAAAATCGCTCCGGAGCAGGTAGAGTACTTAATGTCCCGTGGAATGGAAGAGTTGGAAGCAATCTCTATGATTATCAGAGGTTTTTTAGGAACGGATATTGAGGGGCTAGGCGCGGAACTCGATGCGCAAATTGCAGAGATAGCCGAAATTGCCGGGCATGGAGAAAAATGACCCAATTTATAACATGACAGATAAAACATAGAAGGGGGGAAAAATGTATGATTAAGCTTACTGAGTCCAACGAGGATTATTTAAAAGTCATCTACGAGTTGGATTGCGGCAATGGAGTCAGGATAGTAGACATTGCTGACAAACTAAATGTGGCGAAATCAAGTACTTGTGTCGCTGTTAATCTTTTGCAGAAAAAAGAGCTAGTGGAACGAGGTGGCGGTCGTAGAGTTATCCTTACTACTAAAGGAAAATTAGAGGCTGAATCAATAGTAAATAAGTTCTCAGTCATTAAAAATTTTTTGAATAAAGTTTTTAATGTAGATGAAAAAAGTGCAGATACTGAGGCTTGCGATTTAGAGCATGTCGTGAGCGTAGAGACTACCCAGGCTATGATAGAAATCTTGAATTTCGTAGACGTCCATTGTCGATACTGCCAGAGGGAGAACTGCCCAATAAGCAGTTCGACATTTTAGAACGCAAAGTGAAATGTTTCGATGTATATGTGTAGTATGTTTCAATGCTATTTATTTACAGAAAAAGACCGCATGTTGCTTGCATGCAGCCTTTTTCTGTAAATGGGCTGTAATAAAAAACTCAAGAGGCGAAATAAACAATATGGATTTGAAAAATCTAGGTGATACGAAACGTGGACAAAAAGGGAAAATCTACACTTAAGCGGTAAAGTGACTTTTGTAGATGATAAGGAACTTAAAACACGCGCACTCAACGAAAATCCTGCTATAAAAAGCATTTACGGTTCAGCGGAAAATCCTATCTAATGGTACGGGACTAAACGGAATAATAATTCAAAAATTTTGTGATACTAAGACGGTATTCAGTCAGGAACACGGATTGGATATTGTAAAAAGCATCATAGAAGCACATAATGGAAAAGTTTTTGTTGAGAGTAAATCTAACCAAGGAAGCCAATTCCACATTTCCCTACCAATGAATAATGAATGATATTGTAAAAAATATCATTAAGTAATCTTAAAGATAATTCATTGAACTTTCTATTTCTAAAATCTGAATGGAATATGGATGCAACTAAGAAGGTTTTTCTATCAATGTAGAATTTCCTAGAATATTTTATTAAATAAGGCTTTCCAATAATTTAATTGTATGCTTGACATACAATTAAAAAGGATGTATACTTGGCATACAATAAGTTAGCAATGGCTAACCAACGAAAGGGAGTGAAATAATGCATCAATCAAAAGAAAATCAAAAGCTGTATTATAAAATGCTTCATCAAAAACGAGAAACAGAGCTACTTTTATCAGCATTAAGGGTGAAGTTGTTCTCTTATCTGGAAAACTGGGAAGCTCCAAAATCTGTTGCAACGAAATCAGGCTTAAATGAGCGGAATGTATCTTTTGTGCTAAATGCATTAGCATCCATTGGATTACTTGAAAAAAGTAACGAAGTTTATAGAAATACGCCGCAGAGTAATGATTTTTTAAATCCAAACAGTTCAGCTTATTTGGGCGAGAGTATTCTTTTTAGAGAGAAAATGATGTCTCTGCAAAATATCGAAGAGCGTTTGATAAACGGCCCTAACAAAAACGTTCTAAACAATAATCAAGGGATCGGGGTATATGATTTTTATGAGGCTGCACGGGTGAGTATTCCTGAAATGTATACAGGGCGTGTTCAGTCTCTGATTCAAGCAGTTACAAGTCTTTATGGAAATAAAACCCCTAAGAAGATACTTGACCTCGGAGGAGGCTCAGGGATTCTTGCGATGGAACTTGCAATTACCTTTCCGAATTGCAAAAGTGTTGTTTTTGAGCATCCTAACGTAGCGCGGCTGCCACGTGAATTAGTGTCAGAAAGAAACCTCTCGGAGCATGTAAGTGTGATAGAAGGAGACTTTAATGCAGATGATATCGGAAAAGGATATGATCTGATTATTGCCTCAGGCGTACTGGACTTTGCAAAAGACCATTTGGACTCCGTGATGAACAAATTATATAACGCGTTAACATCAAATGGTTACCTATATGTTGTTACCCATAATGTCAGCGAGGATTATCAGGAACCGCCGGAGAGTATTCTTGGCTGGTTATCTAGCCATTTGGATGGACTGGATGTACTGCTTACAAAAAAGGATATTGAAAATACTTTAACAAGACATGGATTTCAACATATTCATAGTGATGATGACGGTGGAGTATTTGAAGGGTTGCAAGGCGAATTTTACTTAAAAAGAACGAGAGGTCTCCAAGATGGAAAAGTTACAAAAACTTGTGATTAGTGATTTTATACAGATGACAGAGCGAATAGCCAATGGAAAGACAAATGTATTAGATTTTGGCTTAGAAGGAATGCAGTTCTATCGTGGGGAAATCCACATGATTAAAATGATAGGTGATCATCCAGGTATCTTTATTTCTGAAATGGCGCGCAACTTTAACGTAACACGTGCTGTAGTAGCAAAAACTGTCCGAAAACTTGAAGAACACGGTTTTCTCGAGAAAAAGGAGGATGACGAGGATAAAAAGCGCTTTTGCCTTTTCCTTACAGAAAAAGGGGAAATGGCTTATAAGCTTCATAACCAGTATCATCAGGAATGTGACCGCCCGTTGTTTGCTTATCTTGAAAGCTTAAATGATAACGAACTTCATATCATTCAGGAATTTTTGAAGCATGCAAATGATTTGATAGAAAATCATTTTTAAATAACGGGAGGAATAAAATGAAATCTAATAAAATATGGTTCTTAATTTTATCGATTGTTTTGACTGTGGCTTTCGCAGGCTGTGGGGCGCCAGAAGATGCATCTGTTACCGAGTCTAAAAATTCATCAGAATCAGGGACGAGAATGATAACCGATTTAGGCGGAAACACCGTGACTGTGCCGACGGCAGCAGAAATTCAGCGTATAGTTATCATATCCCCACCAACGACATCCGTACTTTTGGGAGTTATTTCTGATCCCGATAGGATTGTAGGGGCTAATTCCAGAGCCTTTACGACTTCAAATACTGAAATTGTAAGCAAGCTTTTCCCAAATTGGAATGGTGTTGAGACCTCATTTGTAAGCGAAGGTTTTGTATCTAATACTGAGGAGCTTTTAAATCTCAAACCGGATATTGTGTTTTACTATGGAGAAGCTCAGAAATCGGGCATTGAAAATTTGGGGATACCGATTGTCGATATGATGAAAAAAGGAGATAACAATCCGGAAACGGTTACGATCGCATGGGATAACCTGATGCGTAAGATATTTGAGGTAGATGATTCTGTTTCGCTTCAGAACGAATGGGAAGCTTCCAACAAAAAGGGAGCAGAGGTTCTCGATACATATACAGGAGAAAAAAAGACTGCACTATTTCTTTTCAGCAATACGGGAGGTGTGATTTCCGTATATGGAAGCGGAACTTATGCAGATACGTGGTTTGAAAAAAGTGGTCTTGTCAATGCGGCAGCAGAAATATCAGGACAGGCTGAAGTCAGCATGGAACAGCTCTATGAGTGGAACCCCGATTTTATTTATGTATTTATCGGAAGCCCGGCTTCTGCTATGTTGAATAATAAAATGAATGGACAGGACTGGGACTTGCTTTCCGCTTATAAAAACAACACAATCTTTGATATTCCACAGGGAATCTATTCATGGGGCGCACCATGCTCGGATGCTCCGCTTACACCGCTTTGGATGATCTCAAAAAGTTATCCGGAGTTGTTGAGTGAGAGTGATTTTAAAATGCTGTTTCAAGAGTATTACAGCAGGATGTACAAAATTACGCTGGAGGAGGAGCTGATTTCTGCTGTGCTTAGTCCGCGACAGTTGCAGAAATAATGATTATGATTAAAAAACGAAAAACAATAAAAACCAAAAATAATGTTAAATTAAAGTTTATTTTGCTCGCAGGGCTCCTTTTTCTTGTAATGGTAGCGTCACTTTTTGGAGGGCGTTACCATATGGAATATGGGGATGTCTTAAAGCTGATAGAAGCAAAACTATCTGGAGTTTCGTATCCGGGCTTTGAAGTTGCGGAGCATGTTCTGTTTCAAGTCCGGCTGCCGCGTATTCTGATTGCGTTACTCGTTGGAGCAGGCTTGTCCATAGCAGGAGCCTCCCTGCAGGGGCTATTTCAAAATCCTCTTGTCAGCCCTGATATTCTTGGTGTTTGTTCCGGTTCTGGATTTGGTGCAGCGCTTGGAATACTCCTTACATCCGGCATGGGTGTGATGACATCCGTATTGTCGTTAGGATTCGGACTGATCAGTATGTTCCTAACACTTTTTATGGTTCGAGCCAAGGGGCAAGCGCAAACCATGTCCTATATTTTATCAGGGATTATTGTGACCTCGGTTTTTTCTGCGCTGACATCACTGATTAAATATGTTGCTGATGTAAACGATCAACTTCCTACAATTACATTCTGGTTAATGGGTAGCTTTGCAAATAAAGAATTCAATGATTTAAAAATAATTATTTTGCCAATTGTTATGGGAATTGCTGGGCTGCTACTTTTACGGTGGCAGCTTAATATTTTGTCACTGGGAGAAGAAGAGGCATATTCCCTTGGAGTAAATCCGCAAGCGGCACGGATAGCGGTTATTCTGTTCAGTACAATTATTACAGCTGCCTGTGTAATGGTTTCCGGCATTGTCGGCTGGGTAGGTCTGGTTATTCCCCATATATCCAGAAGAATTATGGGGGTGAACCACGAGGGCTTACTTCCTGCATCTATGCTGCTTGGTGGAATTTTTATGGTGATTGTAGATAGCGTTGCCCGCAATCTGACTGCAGCTGAAATACCAATTGGAATACTAACAGCGTTAATCGGGGCACCGTTCTTTGCACTCATTTATAACCGAATGAAGGGAGAATCATAATGTTGCTTCGTGTAGAAAAAGGAAGTTTTTATTATACAGCAGATACACCTATTTTGCAGGATATTACGTTATCGCTTCAAAAAGGTGAAGTAATTGCTGTTATGGGGCCAAACGGCATAGGAAAAACTACTTTCTTAAAATGCTTGATGGGGATTTATAAGTGGAAATCAGGTCATTCACTCATTGATGGAAAGGATACTGGTAACGCAAGAAGACAGATTGGATATGTACCGCAGGCTCATCGCTTTTCATTTCCGTATTCAGTCAGGGATATGGTTGTGTTTGGCAGAGCAAAGTATCTGCCTGCATTTGCATCACCTGGGGAAAAGGATTATCAGTTAGCTGACAAAGCCTTGGAAGAGGTAGGCATTTCAGCGATTCGTGATAAATCCTGTAATCAGTTAAGCGGCGGACAGCTTCAAATGGTGTTGCTTGCCCGTGCGTTAGTCGGAGAACCTCAATTGCTGATATTGGATGAGCCAGAATCTCACCTTGATTTTGGAAATCAGATCACAATACTGAAAATAATTAAAAGACTAGCAAAAGAAAAAGGAATTGCCTGTGTAATGAATACACACTATCCAAATCATGCGCTCACGATTGCGGATAAGACTTTACTTTTAAAAGGAAACAAATTTCTTGTAGGGAAAACGGATCAAATACTTACAAAAGAAAATATACGAGAGTATTTCGGAGTCGATTCCATTATTGTTACAGCAGAAAAGGATGATAGAGCGATAAATGCCTTTGTATTAACTGATTTAATTTAAAAATGAATACAGAAATATAATCTATATCCAACTTCCTTTCGACAAAGCAATATACATCAATTATATATGCAATGACGAATAGTAGCAAATTCTTGACAAAAAGAAATGAGGGTAGTATGCTTATATTACCGATGGTAATTACCGACGGTAATATAACTCGGAGGTAAAAAATGAAAAAGAATATAACAAAAGAGCAAATTGTTGAAACAGCTCTTGAACTGATGCGAAATAAGAGCGACTTGCGAGGTCTTAATCTTCGGGAGATAGCCCGGACATTAGGATGCGCCCATACAAATTTATATAATTACTTTCCCTCATATAATGATTTGTTATGGGAAACACATGCTGCCATACAGGAGATATTTATGAAAATGCTTACAAAAAAGCTGGATATAGCAAATACTGCAGAAATGCGCCTTTCCTATTTTTTTGAAGCCTTTGTTGAAATGTATCTGGATAATAAAGGCTGGTTCCGACTGGCATGGCATGAATATATTGATGGTGACCGGCCGCAGGGAGATATTGAAGCTACAGAAGCTACAAACAAAATGCTGAATCAATATATATCCCAAATATGGAAAGAACTTTATGGACAATATCCAAATGCAGATACGAGCAAACGAGTGCTTCATAATACGCACTGCTACGTTGTGGGTGAAATATCAAATTATCTTTTAGGCAGAGGTTTAATCCAAAATGAAGCTGAGCTAAAGGTTTATATTACCCGTGAAGCCGTCCGTATGTTTCGATTATGTCTTATAAGTAATGATTAGGTGCAATCATTTAAAATAAATATGCTGTATAGAAATGAGGTGTTTACTTGGAAAACTATGAACAGGTATTAAATACTGAACTTGCTCATTACAATGAGATTCTTGAAGTTATTCACTCGCAATTGGAGGATGCTAAAAAAGATAACTCCAAAAGCATAGAAGATTTAAGAGAAACTAATCGGGATATGTGGGAGAATGCCTCCCACTCCGCAGATAATTTTGACGGAGCGGTACAGTTAAGCCAATTCTATCAACCGCTTGCCAGTAATACTTTTGCAATAGAATCCAGTACTAAAACGATCCAGTTGCTGGAACGATTATCACAGTCAGCCTATTTCGCCCGAATTGATTTTTGTATGGAGGCTGAAGAACAGTACGAAAAAGTCTATATTGGCAGAGGAACATTATTTAATGATCAGGAGAAAGGAATTATTATCTACGATTGGCGTTCTCCTATTGCCAGCCTATTTTACCGTTTTGAAACCGGAAATGCACATTATGATGCACCGGGTGGCCGCATTACGGGAGATATTGGTCTGAAACGGCAATATGAAATAAAAAAAGGAGTCTTCGAGTACTTTTTTGATGCCGATGTTCAGATTGCAGATGAATTTTTACGCAAAATGCTATCCGGAAATACCTCCAGCAAAATGAAAAGCATTGTAGAAACCATCCAGAAGGATCAAGATATCGCCATCCGAGATGGTACCCACGACCTGCTTATGGTTCAGGGAATTGCCGGAAGTGGCAAAACCTCTATTGCTTTACATCGTGTGGCTTACCTCAAATATCAGGGGCTTTCAAGTCGCCTGAAGTCATCTGACATTATTATTCTATCTCCTAATACACTGTTCGAAGAATATATTTCCAATGTATTGCCTGAGCTGGGTGAGGATGAAGTGAAATCTATTGTGTTTGATGATCTGATAACGGATAGTTTACCAGACAAGCCGGCATTTCAGTCTCGCTATCACCAAACTGAAATGCTGATTTCCTGTGCATCATCCTCGGCAAAAGCACTGCAAAAGCAAGCAATGGAATTCAAAATGTCCAAAGCATTTGGCAGAATACTAAACAGATATGCAGACAGCCTTCCAACATCTCATATCGTCTTTCCTGATATTGAGTATGATGGAAAAACCGTTTTTACAGGGCAGTATTTAAAAAATCGTGTGCTTCAAATGAACGGAAGTAGCTTGGCGATAAAACTGAGCCATCTACGCCAGCATATTTTTAACGAAATACATGAGATGCGTAAAGGTCGGATGCCTAAACTGTTGCGGCAAGCAAGGGAAGATCCTGAGCATCCTTTTGATTGGGAAGAATATGCAAGAGAACTGTCTATCAAAGAAAGCACTCTTCTTGCTCAAAAAGTTGATGAATTTATAAAATTAAATCCTGTTTCACTTTACAAAAAATTGATAAACTCAGATAATTTATTGCTTTCTCTTTCAGCAGAAACTGAGTTGCCAAACAACATTGAGAAAATACTGTCCTACTCAAAGGAACAACTCACAGATTCTACTCTTCAAAATGAGGATGCTTTGGCTGTAACTTATTTGCAGTTATTGATTGGTACAAATGATACCTACAGGAACATCCGGCAGGTTGTAGTGGATGAAGCACAAGACTACTACGATCTTCATTTTGAGATATTAAAGCAATTGTTTCCAAATGCACGATATACCATATTGGGTGATATCAATCAAACGATTGAAAAGCAGGAGACCATGAGCCTATATGAGAGAATTACTAATATTTTACAGCCTAACAGCTCTTGCTTAATGGCCATGAATAAAAGTTTTCGATGCACCAAAGAGATACTTTCATTCAGTATGCAGTTTTTGGATGATGCCACGCTCTTTGAAAGTTTTAACCGCAGCGGTGACATACCGCAGGTTATCAAAGCTGATAGCATAGATTTGCTCGATGGAAAAATAATCGAAGAAGCTGTTTATAGTAAAAACCAAGGCTACCAATCCATCGGAATTATATGTAAGGATGCACAGGAATCAGAATCCCTTTATCGTCGATTAAAAGATAGATTGAGTCTTCATTTAGTTCACTCAGGTGAAGACCTGAATACAGCAGGAGTATTTATTATCCCGATCACTATGTCAAAAGGATTAGAATTTGATTCTGTGTTAATTTACGGTGCAAATAAAGAGAGTTATCATTCCGTTGATGATAAAAAGCTGCTGTACATTGCCAGCACCCGAGCTTTGCATCGTCTCAATCTATTTTATACCGGTGAGAAAAGTGCATTCATTCAAGGAGGTATCGAGATATGACGTTGGATATTATTATTTCTTTGCTGTGTGAGGTCATAAGTGCTTCTGAAAATGAATTAAGTGGCAGAACGCCACTAACACCGGAATACGATATTGAGCCAATTGATATTGCAAAACTGATGATTAAAATTGAAAAGCGTTTTGAGGTGACAATTCATGATGAAGATGTCCATACATTTCGGACAGTAAATGATGTGGTCAAATATGTGGATGCACTGATTGCAGAATAGGAGGAAACGATGAAAAAGGTTATCGTTGTTGAGGGCATGGACAATATGCCAATGGGTAGTGCCGTATCCCGAATTTTAGAGGGTATGAGCGGCGTGGATAAAGTTATGTTAAATTTAGAAGAAGAATCCATTCTTGTGGAGTACGGCCGTGGTATATTAACTGAAGATGAATTGTGTGATGCCATTAACGAGGAGGGGTTTGAGGTCGTAGAGATATTTGACGAGGACTAATATCGCATTGCAAAACAGCATTACCGGACATCTTATCAAGGGAGAAATCTGCTATCTTGGTGCCCTATGGTAGGTGACATCATGGCTCATGCAGTGAAGAACTCACTCTAAGAAAACAGAGAAGGAACAAATAGAGTATCTTAAACAACTTAAATACTTATACCAAAAATTAAATTGACAAAAAATAATAGCTGTACTATAATATGAATGAGTTAAAATAAATTCATTCATATACTGGAGGGCTAAAAAGTGGAAGACAAAAAAGCGGTTCTTTATACTTGCGGAAAAGAATTATTCAGTTCTAAAGGGTTTAAGGATACGAATGTTTCCGATATTACAAAAATGGCTGGAATAGCAGTCGGTACATTTTACAACTATTATCAATCCAAAGAGAAACTCTTCTTGGAGATTTTTCTGAACGAGAACGTTTTACTAAAAAAAAGCATTATGAAGTCCGTTGACCTTGATGAAGACCCCAAAACATTAAGTAAAAAATTATTATCGTTAAATATTAAAGGGATAGTTTCAAATCCTATACTGAAAGAATGGTATAACAAAGATGTCTTTAAGAAGATTGAGCAGCAATACCGAGAAGATAACGGGGCAGATCGATTTGATTTCTTATATACCAATTTTGAAGAGCTAATAGAAAAATGGCAGTCACAAGGGAAAATGAGAACAGATATGGATCGTGAATTTATAATGGCTTTTTTTACAGCGATTATAAATATTGATACGCACAAAGAAGAGATAGGATTGCAATATTTCCCCGATATTTTAGATCACATAACAGAGTTCGTCATGAAAGGTTTGATGGTCTAAGTGAAATGTAACATGGCATTTTATTACTAAAATTTAATTGATAAAGTGGCAAACTGATGAATATTATCTATTAAGATGATGTTCAATAACGACAAATACTTTATACTATTATATGAATGAATATAAAAATGTTCATTCAAAACTGGTTTAGCATACTTAAAATATATTAATTGAGAAAGGCGAAGGTAAGAATATGAGAACATTAATTATTTATCAATCATATCACAAAATGAATACCAAGAAGATAGCAAAAGTTATGGCAGAAACAATGAATGCAGATATTGTAAAGGTTGAAGATGCCAAAATAGGAGAACTGGCAAAGTATGACTTGATAGGCTTTGGTTCGGGTATCTATGGTTCAGGGTTCCATAAAACGATAGATACGTTAATTGAGAAAATGCCCAACATGAACAAGAATGTATTCCTGTTTTTTACCACGGCATACTTTGGGGCGAAAAATTTATATGCAGTCAAAGATAAACTTTCAGAAAAAGGCTGCAAAATAATAGGTGAGTTCAGCTGTTCCGGTGAATATAGCCCACTGGGATTTAATTTAAACTTCAAAGGAAAAGGGGCATTTATAGCAGGCAGAGAAAAAGGGCATCCAGATGAGAAAGATATGGAAAGTGCCAGAATATTTGCGAAAGGTCTTTTGAATTTATAGTTGGAGAGTAATTTTATTCGAATTACTATAAAAACAAAGAGAGGAAATTATTCAGAAGTAGATTTAACAGAGATAAAAAATAATAATTAGGAGGTAAAAAATGATAAAGAAAATTTTTTTAGTTATCGGAATTATATTTGTGCTACTAATTTTATGTGTGGTATTGTTTTGCTTGATGATTTTATCAACAAACTTGCCGAAAGGAAACCATGAGGAAGTACTAAAAAGCGACGGACAACCAATTGGTAAAGCTTTGATTATATATCAACCCTCAATTTCGAATATTTCCAGCCGGATGGCTCATCAAATTGCTAAAGGGCTTAACGATAGCGGATATGAAGTAACCATGAATTATCCAGGAAAAAAATTGACTTATGATATTTCGAGTTATCAGGTTGTTATATTCGGTTCGCCTGCCTATTGGTCAAATTCGTCGAAAGCATTGATTGATTATATCAAGAGCATAAAGGATTATTCATTAGGAAAAGTAGTTCTGTATTCTACCGGAATAGCAATGAACAGTATGGACGAGTTTGATGCTATGGAAAAGTCACTTAAAGATGTAAAACCTTATAAAGTATTTAAGTTTGATACGAATTTGAAGAAAGAAGAAAATGAAAACACAGCATATGAGTTGGGTAAGGAGTTATCGAAGAATGACTAAGAGGATTCCTAACTTGATAACGATATCTAGGGTTATTTTAACGTGCCTACTAAATGCTTATATTCTAAACAACCTTGGCAGAGTATTGGTTCCTATCGTAATTTCTTTACTTATTTTTCTTTCGGATTTTACAGATGGTAAAGCTGCTAGAATTTCGGGGAACACATCTCGTTTCGGTGCAACTTTTGATGTTGTAGCAGATTTATTCTATATTGTAGCTTCATACGGTACTTTGATTTATCTAAAAATAGCACCATTTTGGTTTTTGACAGTTATTCTTTTTAAATTTATAGAATTTGTAATCACTTCATTTTTATTAAAAAGGCATTCGAGAGTAAACGCAATGTTTGTTTTTGATTTTATAGGCAGGTTCACCATAATACTCTTTTATGTTGCCCCATTATTAATATATGTGTCTTTTCAGCTATCTCTGACGGTAAATACATTTATAAGCCAAGCTTTAACGTATGGAGCCACTGCAACTACCATAACTTCTACTGTATATCGAATCTGGAAAGTAGTGGAACAAAAGGAGTTGGTAAAAAAAGTGAAATACAATAAATATATTTGTCAAAAACTGAACCAATAAAGCGAAAGCGGCACTATTGACAAATCCAAGTTTGCTATTATAATATTAATTATATCGAATCGATATATATATATTGACGATACAAGGAGAACATATGTTAGAATACATAATCTTAGGATTTCTGATGAAAGAAGAAATGAGCGGGTATGATTTAAAACAGTGGATGGCAAACTGCACATCTTATTTCTTTGACGCTAGTTTTGGAAGCATTTATCCAGCGCTAAAAAGGTTAGAGGAAAAAGGTTACATCAGTTGCCATGAAGTTGTTGAGAGTAGTAAATTCAAAAAACTATACGCCATTACTGATATGGGTAAGACATCTTTTTTGAGCTGGCTTGAAACCCCGATTGTTTTTTCTAAAACGAAACAAGAGCATTTAGTTCATTTCTACTTCTATCAATATTTACCTAAAGAAAAAGCAATATTAAATTTAAAAACATTTATATCAGAAGTAGAATTATGTTTTAATCAGTTAAGCAAACAAAAATCGGATCTTGAAGAAGCATATGATGTGAATCAGTTAACTTTTGTGTATTCTACAATGGTCTATGGTATTCGTTATTATCAATTTATAATTGACTGGTGCAAAAACTTATTAATACAAATCGAAGGAGAAAAAATATGAAAATGACAACACAGGAACTAAACAAAAAATAAGGCCTATTTCCAATTAGGGGCACATTTCTATATAAAAAGAAAAGGAAGTGCATTTTTTTTAAACAGAAATATCGAAACGATATATAACTATTTGATGTATATAGAAAGAAGAGTGAATTTAAATAATGAAAGATAATGTAATGAAAAAAAATATGAAAAGCAAAATGATATCAAAACGTATTATGCAGTTGATTCTTGGTTTGATCAGTATATTAGCCTTATTTTCAGCCTATTTAGGATATGCTTATGGTGCAGTAAACTGGTACTACGGCTTTGCTGATGGGCAAGAATTCTCGAACGGACTTCTTATGCTGGAAAGTAATTTTCGATTTTACAATGGTCTATGGTTAGGCATTGGTATAATTCTGTTGTGGATGATTCCGCGAATCGACCGTGATAAAACAACGCTACGGGTTATAGCTGTATGCTTTTTCTGTGGAGGCATCGGGCGTTTGATTTCCTTACTGTTTTGTGGCATACCATCGCCTATTGATCTTGTTTATGTGATTATTGAGTTGGGCTTTCCACTTCTGACCTTATGGCAAAAGCGTATCTTGAAATAGCATGTTTTTTGTTTCATCTTCTTTTTTGTGGTAGGGGTATGATAGTAGACAATTTATCGTTGCCTTGACAAAAAATAAAAAATGGATGATAATGAATATATTCATTCACTCGCAAAGTGATTTAAATGGAGGAATATTATGGAATTGTCAAAAAATAAATTCACAGAGGGCGAGAATGGTCGTTCTCGTAAAATACGAATATCGAAAGAACCGGACGAACGCCGTCAGGAAATTATTGAAACAGCATTAGAGATGTTTTCTGAAAAAGGTTATGAAAATACAACCATTCAAGATATTGCTGAAAAGATGAATGTATCTCCTGGACTATGTTACCGTTATTTTAAATCTAAAACGGAAATATTTGCGGCAACTTCAGAATATTATGCAATACAAGCGGTAGAACAAATGAAAATTCCAATATCACAGGATATCCCAGCAATTGAAAAATTGAATCTTGTCATAAACCGCATGTTTGATTTTTCGGTGAATCACCATGAGTATGAATCGAGATATAATGAGGGATCAAGCATTAGGGCAATTCTGTTGGATGATGTAGCCTATCAATGGATGACTGTAATGATACCGATTATAGAACAAGGGGTGAAAGAAAAAACTTTCAGTTGCAGCAATGCTCCTAGAACTGCTCAATTTTTGATTACCGGTCTGATACACACGTTCCACGCAGAAATGCCAACTGAAAATGCGAAGGAGTATATGCAATCCTTTTTTGATTTTACGCAAGATATGCTGGTACGCGTTTTAGGAATCAAGGCAAATTAGAATATAAAATAGGAATATACGTGAAAGAAAAAGTACATGAAAAGTCTGCTGGCTGTCATGTATTTTTTTATTGACGACCTATTGAATAAATTCATTCATTGACTTTTTGCACTTAAAGAATTATTATATATATGAATGAATAAAATTATTCATTCGTAAGGAGGTGAATGTGTTCTTTGAAATTACACCAGTCAGGAGAGGATTACATGAAAACAATTTTACTGCTTCATAAGCAATCGCATGAGGTTAGAAATGTAGACATTGCCGAAGCTATGGGATATTCAAAACCGAGTGTAAGCCATATGATAAAAAATTTAAAACAACTTCATTATGTTACTGCTATCGAAAATAATATATGCCTCACTGCGGATGGACTGCAGTATGCGAATAAAATTTATGCACGGTACTGTACAATTCGAGATTTGTTAATCTATCTGGGAGTTTCACTGAAAACAGCAGAAAAAGATGCCTGCTGTATGGAACATATCATAAGTGATGAAACGTTTGAAGCACTGAAAAATCAATTAGCGAAGAGAGGAGGGATGATAAATGGTGTCTTTGCTGATTCGACTATTGATAAAGGATTATGAGAATATTGCGTCACAATCAGTACAGAAGTCCTATGCGAAGCTTTGCAGCGCTATAGGGATTTTACTAAATACTCTTTTATTTACAGTTAAATTATTTTCAGGGCTTATAAGCGGATCAACGGCTATTATAACGGATGGTTTTAACAATTTAGCAGATGCAGTTACTTCCATAGCTTCGTTTCTTGGCTTTTGCTTGGCCGGAATTGGATCTGGCGAAAATCATTTATTCGGGCACGGCAGGTATGAATGGCTGATGGGATTTCTATCTGCACTTGCAGTACTTGTAATGGGCACTACATTAGCAAAAAACTCCATTACATCAATACGTATCCCTCAAAACATAGAATTCAGCTGGATGATAGTATTTTTACTTATTTGTTCCATTCTTGTGAAGCTGTATATGTTTTTTTACAATAAGAATATTGCATGTAAAATAAATTCCTCCGCCATGAAAGCGACTGCTTCTGACTGCATCAGTGATATGGCAGCAACAACAGCTATTATGATTTCGCTTATTGTACAGTATTTTACCGGATGGAAAATTGATGGCTGGTGCGGATTGCTGGTTTCTTTTTTTATTATGTTTTCAGGTCTGAAATCCATGATGGAAATTGTAGAAAGATTGTTAGGGCAAACACCGGATAAAGACTTAGTTGATAAAATTACAACTATTATTATGCAGTATTCCCAAGTCAAAGGTATCAACAGCCTGATCATTCATGATTATGGTCTTGGACATTATGTAGCTTCCATGCATATTGAGGGAGAGGAAGAAAACAGTGCCATTTTAAGCGACATCGCCAATGAAATTTCTTATAAACTTTATCTGCAAATGGATTGTGACACAACAATACAAATTGATTATTTAGATACCGATCCCGTTCTGTATGACTTGATATATAAAAAAGCGGAACAAGAAATTCAAAAATTCGAAGCGAATGGTAAGATAAAAAGTTTGCGAATCGTAAAATCGGGATTACATAAAAATGTTCTATTCATAATTTCAGGATCAAGAAAGCTGCAAAAGAA
Source organism: Sinanaerobacter sp. ZZT-01 (assembly GCF_035621135.1). Lineage (NCBI taxonomy): Bacteria > Bacillati > Bacillota > Clostridia > Peptostreptococcales > Anaerovoracaceae > Sinanaerobacter > Sinanaerobacter sp. ZZT-01. The sequence continues at coordinate 263,773 of NZ_CP141728.1, read as the reverse complement.
ACAAGATCAAGTTAGAGTATCAATAAATCAATCCATACTTTCAGTCAATAGCAATTGTAGGGTAATCACGAAGATTGTTATTGCAGCTTTACATTCAAAAAAGTAATACCGCAACTTCATTCATAAATGTGCACAAATTTTAAACGAAAGGAATTTTTATCATGAATAAGGAAGAACGTATCACAATGTTAAGGGAAGCCCCAATCCCTCAGCTTCTACTAAAAATGGGATTGCCGACAATGATCGGCATGCTGGTGACAGGGATATACAACCTTGTTGATGCTTATTTTGTCGGTGGATTAGGAACAAGCCAAATGGGGGCAATATCGATAGCCTTCCCTCTTGGACAAGCAATCGTCGGTATTGCAGTCATGTTTGGCGGCGGTGCAGCGGCGTATATATCCAGATTATTGGGTGAAAGAAAAAATGAAGAAGCAAGTCATGTGGCTTCGACTGCCCTTTATTTAAGCCTTTCTGTTGGGACAGTGGTAATCATTTTTTTATTGTGCTTCTTAGACAAAGTAATATGGGGATTAGGTGCAACGGAAACAATTTTCCCCTATGTAAAACAATATGCCATGATCTATGTAGCCAGTTCAATATTCAATATTTTTAATGTTACCATGAACAATATTGCTTCAAGCGAGGGGGCGGTTAAGGTATCTATGACTGCAATGATCCTTGGGGCGGGGCTGAATGTTATTCTTGATCCTGTTTGTATTTATGGTCTGCATATGGGAATGATAGGCGCTGCGTCAGCAACGGCGGTTGCTCAAATCATAACATCTATTATGTATTTGTCTTACATAGCAAAGAAAAAAAGCATCTTTAACTTTTCACCTAAAGAAATTCGTTTTGAGAGTAAAATTTTCAGGGAAATTTTTAAAATTGGAATAGCAGTACTTGTTTTTCAACTTTCGACCAGTGTAGCAATCAGCTTAACAAATATGACAGCACAACCATATGGTGATGCAGCAATTGCTGCAATGGGGATTGTAACTCGTGTGATTACTATGGGCATTTATGCGGTATTTGGTTTCGCAAAAGGTTTTCAGCCCGTTGCCGGATATAATTATGGCGCAAGACAATATGAACGGTTGCAGAGCGCGACAAAGATCGCAGTGAAATGGACTACCTTCTTTTGTATTTTAATGACGCTGTTCATGATTTTATTACCGCAGCCGGTTATTTCTTTATTTACAACAAATGATGCATCAGTCATAAAGATAGGTTCATTGGCTCTTCGTATAAATATCATAACATTCACTTTTTACGGTATGGAAGCAATTTACTCCATGCTCTCACTTGCACTAGGTAAAGCATTAGGGGGATGGGTATTAAGTGCAGGGCGTCAGGCCGTATTCTTTATTCCTGTTATTTTGATTCTGCCTAAATTTATGGGACTAAATGGAGTGATAGCAGCGCAGCCGGTTGCCGATATTATCACGATTATCATCATGGGAATTTTAGCAGCAAAATTGAATGGAGAAATCAAGCAAAAAGCCTGTACTTTCGTGGGACGAGATGATCCTTCTTGTTGCTTGTACAAGACTTTGAGGGACTGATAAAGTTAAGGTTTATTAACTTGAATTTATTTTCTTCAACGTATACACTAAACTTTGGGCGTGCATGGGCAATTTCCATGAGTGCACCAGATGGCAGGCTGAAGAAAACAGGAAAAAGGAGTGATGATTTCATGTATCAAATTATGATTATTGAAGATGATGCAGTTATTCAAGAGGAGTTATCGGTGCTTCTGAAAAGCAATGGTTATGAAGTAATCCTGCCAAAGGATTTTTTTAATATTATCAGTGAAATACAGAACAACCCTCCACATCTGCTTTTACTGGATATTAACCTACCAGTGCAGAACGGCTTTAAAATTTGTTCGGGAATACGCACGTTTTCCAATGTGCCAATCATATTTGTTACAAGTCGGAACACGGATATGGACGAACTGAACAGCATCATGCTGGGTGGTGATGATTTTATCACAAAACCATACAATACACCTATTTTACTGGCTCGTATTGCATCACTGCTAAAACGCACCTACGCTTCTGAGCATGCAGAAGTTTTGAAATATGGGGGAGTTACTCTCCATCTGGAAAACAGCAAGATTGAGTATCAAGGAGAGTTGGCAGAGTTGACGAAAAACGAGTTGAAAATCATGGTGTATCTTTTTCGCAATGCAGGAAAGATTGTTCCCCGTGCGGATTTGGTGGAATACCTTTGGGACAGCCAGCTCTATGTGGACGATAATGCCCTTAGTGTAAACATTACGAGAATCCGGGAAAAATTAAAGAGCATCGGGGTAACGGACTTTATTCGGACAAAGCACCGACAGGGGTATTTGATATGAGGTATCAAGAGTATTTAAAAGATCAGCTCCCCGTTATCATTACTCATGCTCTATCCATGCTTTTCTGTGTGATTTTCTTATCGGCAGTCAATGTGCAGGCAAGCATCACCTTAATTCTGCTGATTATCTGGATTTTAGTTACCGCAAGCTATATTAATGTCCGTTTCTTTTCCCGAAAAAGGCATTTTGCAGAGCTGCTTTTACAACTGGAGCGGTTGGATAAAAAATATTTAATTTCAGAGGTTATGGAGTATCCAATACTGACAGAAGATAAAATTTATTATGGGCTTCTAAAAGCTGCAAATAAATCCATGATAGAGCAGGTGTCGGAATCTAAACGAGAGCGCAAGGAGTACAAGGAATATATTGAGCAATGGATACACGATGTCAAAACGCCTATTTCTGCAATGAAGCTCCTATGCGAAAACAACAAATCCGATACCACTCGAAAGCTGATGGCAGAACTTACAAAGGTCAGCCACTACACTGATCAGGCACTTTATTATGCCAGAAGCGAAAATATTGAAAAGGATTATCTAATCAGGGAAGTTTCATTGTCAGAAATGATCCATGCCGCTGTTGCAGAGAACAAGCAGCATCTGCTTCAAAACCATATTTCGGTTGAAGTAAATAATTGTGACGATACGGTCTATACCGATGAAAAATGGATTGGCTTTATCTTGAATCAGCTCATTGCGAATGCGGTAAAATACAGTAAGAAAGAACCAAAGATAACCTTTGAGGCAAATTCCAAGCAAGGACAAATTGTTTTAGGCATTGGTGACAATGGTGTTGGGATATCAGGAACTGATCTTCCCCGGATTTTCGAAAAAGGCTTTACCGGTGAAAACGGCAGAACTGGGAAAAGCTCTACAGGGATCGGATTGTTCTTGTGCAAACGCCTTTGTGAGAAGCTGGGTATTGGTATTGCCGTAACGTCCGAATCCGGGCAAGGAACACAGGTAGAGTTGTATTTCCCCAAAGGAGATTTTGTGAAAGTGCAGGAGTAAATTTCCTGCACTTCTTACATTTTTGTAAGAACTTTGTAAGAAAAGTAGATACAATCAGATTTCTTTATTCGTTAAAATGAATGTGAGGTGAAAAATATGAATCAACTATTAAGTATTGAACATATTGAAAAATACTATGGCAATAAAGGCAACCTTACTAAAGCACTCGATGACATCAGCTTTGAGGTGCAGAACGGTGAATTTATTGCCATTATGGGGGCTTCCGGTTCTGGGAAGACAACTTTGCTGAACTGTATTTCCACCATTGATACCGTCAGTGCAGGCCATATTCTATTAAGTGGCACTGATATTACAGAAATCAAGGAAAAAGAACTTGCCCGTTTCCGCAGAGAAAATCTTGGGTTTATCTTTCAGGATTTCAACTTGTTGGATACACTGACCATCAGCGAAAATATTGCAATGGCTTTGACTATCAACAAGGTTCCGGCAGGAGAAATTGAATCCCGCATAAAGCAGATTGCTGAAAAACTGGATATTGTGCAGATACTGGATAAGTTCCCTTATCAGGTTTCAGGAGGCCAGAAACAGCGCTGTGCCTGTGCAAGGGCTATGATCAACAATCCCAAGTTGATACTGGCAGACGAGCCGACCGGGGCACTGGACAGCCGTTCGGCGCAGATGCTTTTAACGACCATTCAAACCATGAATCAAGAATTGGGCGCAACCATTCTTATGGTAACCCATGATGCGTTTACAGCAAGCTATGCAAAGAGGATTCTGTTCCTAAAGGACGGTCAAATTTTCGCGGAAATTCTGCGGGGGGGACAAAGCAGAAAACAGATGTTTGGGAAAATCCTTGATGTAATGACACTGCTGGGAGGTGACTTATCCGATGTACGTTAAGTTGGCCCTGCGCAACGTTAAGCATTCTGCAAAGGACTATCTGATTTATATGCTGACCTTGATTTTATCGGTGGGACTTTTTTATGGGTTTTTATCCATCACAAGCCCTTTCTATAACAGCAGGCTGCCGATTCAGATGAATCTGGAATACTTTTCGGAAAAAATGAAAATCATCATCCCGGTTATCGCGTTGCTTCTTGTTTTTCTTATTTCTTATGTCAATTGTTATATGATGAAACGCAGAAAAAAGGAATTTGCACTGCAAACCATTATAGGGATGGAACAGCGAACAGTAGCAACTCTCTTTTTTATAGAAATGCTTCTGATGGGGCTTGTAGCGGTCTGCTTAGGTGTTGTACTCGGAATGCTTTTATCTCAAATTGTAAGTGCAATTATTATGAGTAGCTTTGGGGAAGTATTTAAGCCGTATTTTTCTGTTTACCCTGACACGATTCTCTGGACTTTATTGTTTTTTACCATGTTGTTTCTGATCATTGGCATCGGTAATGTGCGTATCATACGCAAGCAGAAAATAATCGATATGCTGAACGACAGCAAGAAAACAGAAAGTGCTTCTACGCTAAAGTACATGCTTCTTTCTCCTATGGCTGCCAGTTGTGTGGCGGATATTGGTATTCTGTTTCTTTGCAGTCATAAAATCGTGCCCTTTTGGAATCGGCTCAGTGAGCAAGCAATTTGGATGACAGGAGCTAATATTGTCAGTGCAGCTGTCTTCCTGCTTTGTGTGTTTATGTTTCTTTTTGTCACCGGAAAGATGAAAAAAGATGGCAGCTTCGGAGCAATTCTGCTGTCTGTAACTTCTCTGATTACAGGAATATTGCAATTACAGCTTCAGGGGCTAATTGATGAGTTGCTGCGGAGTGGATTCATCACCGGGGCTTATTATACCTTTGTTCCTCCTGTATTGGCGGTTGGCATGATCATTTTTAGTCTAATTTCATTTTTTAGCGGACTTTCATGGTTGCTGGTTCTGATGAAGAGGAAATCAAAGCGTTTCAATTATCAGAATTTGTTTTTACTTGGGCAGATCATTTCAAAGCTAAAAACGAATTCCAAAACAATGGCAGTTCTATCCTGCGCTTTTCTGTTCTCTTTGGTTTTGCTTGGATGGCTGCCTGCCTATACCGCACAGGTGGACGGATATTTGAAAGCACGTTCCCTCTATGACGTTCAAATATTTTCAGCTTATACACAGGTAGACAATATGAATCAATTACCTAAAACAGCGATAAACAGCTCCTATCTGAACCACTATTTGTCGGTCGGAGGCTATGAAATAGCCGGGAGTGCAACAGTAGAAACCTATTTTTTGAAAGATAGTGATTTCGATATACGGATTCAAAAGGATATGCCCGTTCTGGGTATCGCGCTCAGCAATTACAATGACCTTCTTAATTTATCCGGACACGAAAAAATCTCATTGTCTGAAAAGGGTTTTGCCATAGCATGGAGTCATAAGGCTTTACCTGAAGAAATAGAGGCATTTAATCAGCAGCATACACAAATACAGGCTGGCAAAAACATGCTAACTAAGGTTCAAGGAGCAGATTATCAAATGAATGTTGGCATGGGAATCTTTACAAGCAGGATGAAAGCCGTATATATTCTGCCGGATTCCATATGTAAAAATCTCACCCTTGCAACCATCTATTACGCTGCTAATACGACTAAACCGCTTTCCCACGATTTTGCCGTCAAAATGGACGAGCAAATCAATCCTTGGTTGAATAACAGTGGTATGATTCCCAAAAACAGCGGATATGTGAGGCTTCGAACTCTACAGCTTAACGAGGGAATATCCAACTCGCTGATGCTTAGGTTGGGAGGCGCGTATACAGGCTTGGTCTTGATTGTTATATCCCTTACAATCTTAGCTTTGCAGCAACTTACCGATACGACTGAACACAAACAGAGATTTGGAGTGATAGAAAAAATCGGAGTGGATAGAACCCAGATCAAGAAGCTGATACGGCAGCAAATGTCTGTATGGTTCGGTGTTCCTATTATTGTGGCTTTATGTGGTGCCGGAGCAATTTTCGTATACTTATTAAAAGTGAATTATGGGGATTACAGGCCATATATCACAGTAGATCACATACTGATGAATGTATTCAGCGTATATGGCGTTTTCCTTTTCATATTTGTCTGCTACTTAACTGTTACCTATACTTTATTTAAGCGGAATATATCAGAAAATGAATTGTTGCGCTAGATTACCGATAGATAATAAGAGTCAAGCTCCCTTATGGTATTTTTAATGCTGCTTTTTAATTCTTCTGGCGATATTGAAAGTATTTGTTTGCCATAAGAGACAAGGTAATTTGCAATGAAACTTTCTTCTCCTTCATTGTAATAACCGTTGATATAAAATCGACTACCAATCATTTCTAATTTCATAGATGGATAGTTTTCTTTATAAAACTTATCAACACCTTTTTGTGTGATTTCCACCCTAAAATCAATTGCGTCAGCACTTTTGAAGAACTCAAAACTTGACGTATCAAACTCTAATAAATTTTTGGCAATATAATGTTTGGATTCCATTATGGACGATATTTTATCGCAACGAAAGACAATCGGTTTCTCTGATTGAAAATTGAAAGCGGTTGTGTACCATTGGCCAAATGAAGAAGAAATATTGAAGAACTGTACATAAAATGTCTGAGTAGCAGAATTTTTCGTGTATTCAACTTCGCACACCTTGTTATCAGTTGCAAATGCTAAGATGTCTTTTAAGAATTTACTTTCATTAAAATGCTTGGTGCCACCCATTTGTAGTATGCGTTCCATTTTCCGGAGCTGATTCTTTTTCTCATCGGATAAGCATAATTCAAACTTGTTTTTCAGCACAGTTGTAGATAAGTGAAAAGGAGTCGTTTGATAATCACTAAGGGTTAGCATAGCAAAGTAGAGTGCATACATCTCGTCAACGGTGAAAACAATGGGTGACAACAATCGATTAGGGAGGATGCCATAATACCCGTTTCTACCTTGCTGTGAGTATATCGGCATTCCAATTGATTCAAGTGACTGTATATCTCGCAAAGCTGTACTTTTTGAGATTTGATATTTATTCATAACATCCTTTAGGTTGAATGAATTTTTACCATTCAAATAGATCATCAGATCCTGTAAGCGTTCAGGTTTTTTCATTTTCCCCTCTTTTTAAAATAGTATATTTAAATGGTATCACAATATGACACCGTTTAAAAGTAAAATGAACTTAAATAACACAAAGGGAGTGAAATAAGGATGAATGTAGAAAAAGAATTTTATAGAATGATGGCGACTCAGACGGAGATTGCTCTTGCAACATGTATAGCGAGCGTTCCAAATGTAAGAATTGTAAATTTTATATTTGATGAAGAAAAGAAATTGATTTACTTTTCGACTTTTGGAGACAACGAAAAGGTTAAAGAATTTGAAACTAATAATGAAATTGCATTTACTACAATACCCCATATGGGTAATGAACATGTTCGAGCAAGAGGAGTGGTTAGAAAAAGCGAAAGGACAATTTTCCATCTAGCGGAAGTGTTTAGTAAAAAAATAATGGGTTATGCCAATACAATTGAACAGGTAGGTGAGAATCTAGTTTTATATGAAATAAGTTTTACGAGCGCAAATGTGGTATTGAATTTTGAAAGTGCAGATGTCATTGAATTGTAAGCAAAGATAATGCTCTTTTGTTACCAGATCCTCCTAATTTGCAATTGATTAGGATAGAGCGGGGGCTTGAATGACAAAGCACTTGCCAACTCATCAATAGAAGAAAAAACTGAACTTTTTTGTTTTAGAATAAAGTTTTGACAAGTTTGATTTTAATTTTTCTTTAACGCCTTTTTCAGAAGTGGTTTTAATGCAGAGTATTTAGAATATTGCGACGTATTTGGTTGTCCATCTTAGATTTATGATGATTAAAATAGGCTGATATGGTAAAATACAGATAATCGATTAAATAAAAATTTAGGGAGATTTATTATGGAATTAAGGACAACCAGACTCAAAATCAGATCTTTCAGGGAAACAGATATTGAAGATGCTTTTGAAATTTACAGCAATGAAAACATCTGCAGGTTTTTATTGCATGAACCATGGACTTCATCTTCTAAGAATAACAAATTTCAAAAGAAGTTGATGGCTGACCAGCTTACCAAAGAAGCATCTGTCAGCTTAGCTTGTGAGGTGGATAATAAGGTGATTGGTGATATTTCCGTCTGGTATACACAAATGAAAGAAACTGTCGAAATAGGTTATGTATTTAATGAGCAATATTCAGGAAAGGGCTATGCTTCTGAAGATATAAAATGTGTGATTGAATATTTGTTTAACATAGAGAGAGTGCATCGCATACAAGCAAATCTTGATGCTAGAAATCTTTCATCAGCAAAGCTTTGTGAAAGAGTTGGAATGCGTAAAGAGGCTCATTTTATTAAGGATTTCTGGAATAAGAGAGAATGGACGGACACTATTACTTATGGAATGTTGATATCAGATTTCAAAGATAGTGGAAACAATTAATCCACAAGAGTCTCTCACAATATGAGGCATTTATCAAAGCTGTCGAGACGTAGATTTTCCGAGCGAATCGGAGAGATCAATGGCCTTCGTGAAGGTCCTATTAGAATTGGAACATTTAACAGTGTCTCTGCACAGTGGCTCCCTGGGATGATAAAGAGATTTCAACATGATTACCCTGGAACCAGATTCGAGCTGCCAAATCTGCCGTACATTGCGCTCAACGAGGGGGTGGAGGATGAGATTACAGCTATTTTGGACAAAAACAGCGCTGGATGATGAACGGAGCATATCAGGGCAAGGGTTATGGCTATGAAGCGGCACACGCATTTCTTGATTATTTGTTTCGTGAGGAAGGTGCAAGACTAACGGATGTAGCTCTACAAGAAATATCGTGTATAATTGATAATTATAAGGAGGTAAAAAAAGATGCTGCATATTGACCGTAATAGTAGTCTGCCTATTTATCAACAAATTTATGAACAAATTAAAAGTGGTATTTTATCCGGGAACTTCCCTGAAGGTTTACGTATTACTTCAATAAGAGCATTAGCAAGTGAGCTAAAGGTTGGAAGAAATTCAGTTAAAAATGCTTATGAACAGCTTGCCCTGGAGGGGTATATAACGGGGATACCGGGTTCGGGCTATGTTGTTAATAAATTAGATTTTTATTTACACCAAGAATTATTTGATTACCCAAAACATGAAAAGCGATCAACTGGGCAATCTGATAAGAATGTGAATAAAATCCGATATAGCTTCCAGTATGGAGAACTAGAAGCTGCAAGTTTTCCAAATAAGCTCTGGTGTACATATGTAGCAGATATTCTTGATGGACCCCAAGCACAATTTGTGCATGGGTTTGGAGATGTGAAAGGGGATTTAGAGCTGCGGCAACAGCTAAAACAATATTTGTATCGTAGCAGAGGTGTAAAGTGCGAAACAGAACAGATTATTATTTGTAGTGGTACACAACTTGCTTTGGAAATTATCATAAGAATTTTTCCATGTGAAAAGAATGTTGCTATGGAAGAACCTTGTTATGATGGCGCAAGTATAGTATTTCAAAGTAATGGTTTTGCAATACAAACTGTTCCAGTTGATAAGAATGGTATTGACATAAAAAGACTTTCATCTATGTCCGTCCCTATGGTTCATATTACTCCATCACATCAATTCCCGACAGGTGCTGTTATGCCAATCCAAAACCGAATGGAAATCTTAAATCTCGCCCATCGGCGTAATATGGTAATAATTGAAGATGACTATGATAGCGAATTTAGGTACAAAGGGCTTCCGATTCCATCACTGCAATCCATTGATCAAGCTGAGCGAGTGATTTATGTAGGAACTTTTTCTAAAGCTTTATCAACAGGTTTACGAATGGCATATTTGGTATTACCGTATTGGTTACTATCCGCTTACAATGAAAAATACAGAGGATACCAGTGTACAGTTCCGTTGCTTCAGCAAAGTGTTTTAGCTAAACTTATGCGAGATGGCCATTGGGAAAAGCATATTCGAAAACTATGTCTAAGTCAAAAAAGGAAGCATGATATCTTGGTTGATGCAATCAAAAAAAATATGAACGGTAAAGTTCGGATATATGGTCATGAAGCGGGATTACACATTCTAATGGAAATTACAGATGGACAGAAAGAAGATGTTCTTATTCAAAAAGCTTTAGCATGTGGTGTTCAAGTCAGTCCGGTATCCCCATTTTGGCTTAACAATGGTGCGAGTCAAGGAAATTTCATTATATTAGGTTATGGAAAGATTAAAGAAAAGGATATTGTGCCAGCTATAGAACTTCTTGCTGACATTTGGTTTAATCGTACGAATTTGTTTATGGAGTAAAACTGTATCCTAAAAAAAGTTGAAAATCGTTCCTTGATACGGGAACGATTTTGAAATATACTTATAAACGGAAGAAAGTATATGAAAGGAATTTGATCTAATATAGATAAAAACGCACCAATGAACAGATGAAAAAATTAAGGTTGGATTTTTAGCTTATGATAAGCGGGGTTTTGAATTAGTATTTAATTAGCGAACTTTTGTACCAGTATGAAAAGAGGGATAATTTGAGTGACAAGATATTATTGATAAATGATTTGCCAGGTTATGGGAAGGTGGCACTAGCTGCGATGATTCCTGTACTATCCCATATGGGTTTTGATCTATATAATTTACCCACAGCATTGATTTCAAACACATTTGATTATGGAAAGTTTGAAATATTGGAAACAACTGAATATATGAAAAACACAATATCTGTATGGAAAGAGCTGGGATTTAATTTTGATGGGATATCAACAGGCTTTATTGCGTCTGAGGAACAGGTAAGACTTGTAGCAGATTATTGCCAAGAACAATCCCAGAAGGGTACCATAATATTTGTAGACCCTATTATGGGGGATGACGGGAAGTTATATAATGGAGTAACTAATCAAACTATAAAATATATGAGACAACTCTGTTCAGTTGCAGATTATATTGTTCCTAATTATACAGAAGCAGCGTTCTTAGCAGGTGTAGATATTAAAAATGAAGGAATATCATTAAAAGAAGGATATGAATTAATAGATAGATTAAGAGAATTAGGTTCTGAATCTATTGTAATTACAAGTGTAAATCTTAAGGATCATACTGCTGTATTGGGCTACGATTCCAAAGAAGATGCATATTTTAGCCTTCCGTTTGAGTATGTGGCAGTCAGATTTCCAGGAACAGGAGATGTATTTTCATCAGTAATGATGGGAAAAGTGCTTTTGGGAGAACCTTTACAGGATTCTGTGCAAAAAGCTATGGATTATGTAAAGGATATTATAATACTGAGTAAGGATAATGTAGATAAATTCAGAGGGATACCAATAGAAGCTTGGCTTGATAAAATGGATAAATAAAAAATTTGATTCTTTGAAGAATGAATAGTAAAAAGGAGTTTATAAGCATGAGAAGAAAAGATAGAGAAATGAGTAGTGATTTTGGATACCATGTAATAGATAAGGCCAGATACGGAATACTCTCAATGATAGATGGTGATGAACCATATGGAATACCTTTGTCTATAGTAAGACATGAAGAAAATCTTTACTTTCATTCAGCTAAGGATGGAAGAAAAGTACGTACATTGACAAATAATCCGAGAGTCAGTGTAGCATTTGTAGGGGAGATAAGAATTCCAGATAACTTTGCTGAAGAGGAATTAAAAGAAATCGCATCTGATGAATCTAAAGCTAGATTATTGATTAGCAGTGTATTTACTACTGAATATGAGTCAGCAGTAATAAAAGGCAAAGTTGAAATAGTTGAAGATGAGGAAGAAAGTATCAAAGCCATGAGACTTATATGCGAAAAATATACCCCGACAAAGATGATGTACTTTGATATGGCAATTAAGGCTGGGTTAAAAAGAACAAATATATATAGAATCCGCATGGAAGAAATAAAATCTAAAAGAAAGAGATATGACAAACAAGGTAAAGAGATGAAATATGGGCGAATGGAATAAAATTTGGATTTTTACTTGGCGCTATTACTTTTATCATTTGTGGTTCTCCTTAACAATCATATTTTCTTTTCAATTTTAGCATTGCAGGAAGTTGTTTGCAACAAGCTGGTCTATATTGTTCTTTTTTCTATTTAACAATTTTTATGATAGAATCCGCTACTTGTTCCGGACTGATTTCGGATACATCCACTTTACAGGTGTTCAGTTTTTCGTAAAGAGGGATTCGTTCCATGCTTCTGAGGACTACATCTTCCGTGCGAATACCGGCAGCAATGTCTTTTTCCAATCGGGTTCGCAAGGCTATTTCATTGCAAATCAGGGAAATAGAATGCACCTTACAGTTGGCAGTATCCAGCCGTGAAAGGATATCGTCAATGATAGCCTGTTGGTGCATCACCCAGCAGAATATGATGTTTTCATAGGCAGAACACCGAATAAAGTTATTCAGAAGGTAACAGATGTTTTCTAATACCATCTGCTTTGTTTCCTCAGTCACCTGAAAAGGATGCATATCCCAGCACCAATCACCATCCAGAAAGACGCTGTTATTCAGTTTTCGTTTGAGATTTTGACAGGTAGCTGTTTTTCCTGCTCCCATCGTGCCGCCTATTAGGTATAAATTTTTCATGGAAGTACCTTTCTGTTTGCTGATTATATATAGCGTCTTACCTTATTCATATAACTTTTGTACTCTTCTCCAAATTCCTTTATGCACCATCTTTCTTCGGACAGGATGATCCAATGCGATGATATTTGGAAGATCAGCAGTATTATAAATAATAGGAACGATTGCGTAAGTAGTACGCAGCCTAAAAAGCAAATAAAATATGCCACATACATCGGGTTGCGGGAAAACTGATATAATCCCTTAACATTAATGCCATTTTCAGCAGGATTTGCAAAATTGAATACGGAAGCAAGACATAGCACGATGCCTAATGCATATATCACCAAACCTGCATAAAACCAATACGACTCAGTCGTGACCTTAAGGAAGAATAGATAGATGAAAAACAGAACGTTTGAAATTTGATAAAACCAATACGCTGCCTTTTCTGTTCTAATTAATGGGGCAAAAAAAGCTGCACGTTTTAAGCCGTTCTTATTTAATAAGCTTAATACTCCAAAGCGTACCAATAGAAATGGAATTAGTAAAAAAAATCCGTTCATGCTAGCTCCTTACACCTGGCTTATTTATATGATATTAATTATACTTCATTTCTTTAGCAAAGTGAATCATTTTACTTCAAGCCATTACGGATGTGGCAGTTTTTGCTCCGTTGTTAACTTATGTGTCTTTTCATCTATCCCTGACGGTAAATACTTTTTGTAAGCGAAGACTTAATGTATGGAGGCATTGCAACTACAATAACTTCTACTGTGTATTGAATCTGGAAAGTAATGTGAAGGGAATGACTTTTCTACGTGTGCATGCACTGAGTTTAATATTTGTTATCAAGATGTTTGAATATAAGAATACCGACAACATATTGAAAAATAAAATATCCACCTAAATATATGACAATTAAATTAGTATTTTTAACCACCTCTAATTGCCCCGATATTGAAAAAACTATTATGGAAATGCTGATAATAACTAACCCTAGCAAATAAGCATGTCTTCCTGATTTATCTCGTAATTTTTCTTTACGCTCGTCACGTAGTTCAATACTCTCATTTTCTAAATGCTCTGCATATTTCTTCTTATTCTTGGGAGCAGTCCAATAAAAATATTTAAGCATTTCCATAATGCCAGGTACAATTAGAGCAGCAGATACTCCAAATAATAGACTGTTTAATTTTGTATCAAACATTAATGCTACAACAATACAAGTGATACCAGCTAATACAAACAACACTCCAGATAGCAAATGACTTTTTCTCATTTTTTTCTCCTTTCATAAATAAAAATTTCTTCTATGGGCTTCCCAAAAAAATCCGATATAATAAACGCAAGATCTAAAGATGGATTGTATTTTCCATTTTCAATGGAACTAATAGTTTGCCTTGAAACTCGGATTGCTTTTGCAAACTCTTCTTGATTTAGCCCTCGCTCCTTTCTTAATTGCTCGAGCATATTTTTCAAAGATGCACCTCCTGACTATTTGACAAGTTCCCTTTACATTTTTATTGTACTACATAAGAAAATTTTTGTCAATGTTCCTTTACATTTTTATTTAGAACCCGTCCATCTTCCTTCATTTTTCCTTAATAGAAGTGAGGGGCATCTCTGCGAAATAGATAACCCCACAGGTCATGATGGTACATCTCCTGTCCGGCAAACGGGTAGGAGTAAGCAAGAAGAATGATAAGCAGCAAAATCTATTGTTGATTAGACAGAGTATCTAATTTTAATTGCTTTGCGTCCACACTTACAACTTTATTTTTTAATCTCAGCGTCAACAGAATTCCAAGTAAATATACAATGGCACCAAAGCCATATGCACCTGCAAAGTTTCCCATGTGATCAATAATCCATCCAGATACTCCTGGCCCTAAAGCTTGACCAATTGCGTAGAATATAGAAATAAAACCAATTGCTGCCGAAACATATTTAGGTGGTACCTGTTCCGATCCTTTTACTTGAATCAGGGTTACGATTCCGCCAATGGATGATCCCCAAATAATAGAAGATATTATAAAACCTGTTGTGTTTGTAAGTACAATAGGTAGGAGATCGCCAACTACAGCAAAACACCATGCAAGTAAAAGAGTCTTCTGTGAACCGATTTTATCAGAAATAATCCCCCAGACTGGCCCACCAATAATACTAAATATTCCTGCTATTGCATAAACAAAGCCCGCCGTTTCATTGGAAAAGCCTTTGCTTAGCATAAAGCTTGTTTGATACAGGTTTGGTATTAAATAAGCCAAACCAAGGAAAAAGTATAAAAAAGCTATTTTCGTAAGTTCTTTATTTTTTAGCCATTGAGGTTTTTCTTCCATTTCCGATTTTTGAATGTTATCAGGATTTCTCAAAACGACTGATGCGATGATCAAAACAATTAAGGATACAACTGAAAAAAAGACCCAGACAGATCTCCAGCCCAAGTCAGGAAAGTGTTTAATTAACAAAGGAATCATAAACCCGCTTAAAAGCATTCCAATGCCTGCACCACTTAACAGAATTCCTAGTGCCATGCCTCTTTTTTGTGGAAATCTTCCGACTACAATGGACATTAGCGGAGTAAAAACAAGAGAACTGCCTGCACCAGAAAGAAACATGAACAAGCAGATCATCCAGAAATAGGAGGATACTGAAATGCCTATCATCGCTGCAAGAACTAAAAAGCCGCCACTTAACAATACTTTCTTTGCACCCCACCGTACGGCAAGCACTCCTGATAAACCGACGGTCAACAAATATCCAAGAAACATTACAGTACCAACCAAACCCGTTTGTGAAATAGAAAGATTCATTGATGCTTGCATGTAGGGTAATACGGCACCGTAGGCCATACGGGCAAATCCGCTGGTTGTTAGTACCAGCAATAGGCCAGTTAAGGAAAATAACCAGAAATCCAATTTTTGTTTTGCGTTTTTATTACTCATAAAATTCACTCCTTCTTTATGTGATTCATATTTGAGATTTAGAAAATCACCAAGGCATTTAGGGCTTTATTAATGCCTTTACGTGTATTTATAAAAACTCTCATTGAGGATTGCATCAAGCATTAAATAGATTATCAATACCTTATCCTTCGTACCACTCTGAAAAGTTAGAATTCCATCTGTTTGGACAATAAATTTCTATAATTCGATAGAAATATTAGCATTTTTTTTAAGATTTCAGAAGATTTTTATTACATCTGGCAGAAGTAGTTAATTGTTATAACTTTAGGTTTGAGTGTTAAGGTAGAAATAATATAGTAAGTATGATATAATTTTGGTTAGATATAGCTAACCAAGAAAGAGAATATTGCTGATTTAATCACGGCAAATCTCTTTTCGTAATACGGAATAAAATTATGGCCTAAATAATTCTAGCAAAGGATAAGGTGAAAGATGAATGACAAACAAATAACGGATTTTTTTGATCCAGAGGTACAAAAAACAGCGTGTGAAGATGGCTGTTCTGTATATAAGATACAAAATGAAACGGGTGAGGGTGTTATTACACGATACAAAATATTACCTGGTATTGAACTGTTTTATAATGATTTTCATATGAAAGATGGACAAAATGAAAATAAACTTCCACACCCTGATGTGCTTGAAATCAATCATTGCAGAGAAGGTCGATTTGAGTGTGTTTTTAGTAATGGGGATTGCCAATATGTTGGAGCAGGTGATCTTGCAATCAATCGCCTAATAAATGAAACGACATCGACTACGTTTCCGTTATCACACTATCATGGTATTTCTATTACGATTGATTTGAAAGAAGCAGTAACTACGATGAATCAAGTTGAAAATGTGCTGGGTGGACTACATATTGATTTGTATCAGATAGCGGAGCGCCTTTGCAGAAAAGATACTTGTTTTGTTCTGCGAAGCCATAACAATATCGAACATATTTTTTCCGAGTTGTATAGAGTTACTCCCAAAATGATAGCGCACTATTTAAAAGTTAAAGTATTAGAATTACTTATGTTTTTAAATGATGTTCAAGTGAGCGAATATCAGGAGGAACGCCGATATTTTTCAAAGAATCAGGTGCAGGTGATAAAACAAATGCAGGCATATATGATTTCTGACTTGCAAAAGCATTACACCTTGCAGGAACTATCGAAAAAATTTGATATTCCTCTTACTTCTATGAAAGTATGTTTTAAGGGTGTTTACGGTTGCTCTATTTATTCTTATATGAAATCCTACCGCATGCAGGTGAGCATAATTTTATTGAGAGATACAGCGGAAAGCGTTACTGAAATTGCTATGAAAATGGGCTATGATAATCCAAGTAAGTTTTCAGAGGCTTTTAAAAAAGAATTTAAAGTGCTGCCATCAGAATATAGAAAAAAGTTGTCCAAATAGAGGGGTGTTGGTCTTTTCAGAGTGGCAAATAAAAATATAATTGTATAAACTCTTATCTGAGAGAGCGGATGACTTAAGGGCGCTATGGAGCGCTCCTTTTTTTGGGTCGAGGTTAGCTAAGACTAACTAAAATCAAGGAGGTAATCGCACATGAGGCAGGATTTGAAAAAATATATTCTGAAAAAACTGATCGAGTTGATATTTACACTATTTTTTGTGACATTGCTTTCGTTTCTTTTGATGCGCTTGTCATCCGTTGACCCAGCAACCGCATATGCGAAGCGAATGATAGGAAGCCCGACAATAGAGCAAATCGAAGCGATTCGGATACAGCTGGGTTTTGATAAACCATTACTGGTTCAATACGGACGCTGGGTAATTGATTTATTTCATTTTGATCTTGGAACTTCGCTGGCAAATGGGCATGAGGTTTGGACGGATATTGCAACTGCCTTTCCTAAAACACTTGGAATTGTTTTCCTGGCATCTGTATTTCAAGTTTTTACAATCATTGTGTTGAGCTGTACCGCATTTTTGTCACCTTGGAAGATTCCCAAAACCGTTTTGCAGATTATTTGTATTTTAGGCGTTTCTATCCCTTCTTTTTATTTGGCAACGGTATATCTGGATTACTTCGCAGTAAAAAAATCCCTGATTTCTGTGACGGGGAATACGAATTTCCTTAGTTACCTATCACCTGCACTTTGTATTGGGGTGTTTGGGGCTTCCTTCTATACGCCAATGTTAATGGATGCATTAGAGCACGAAAGTAATGAAGACTATGCATTCTATGCCCGTTGCCGCGGACTGTCGGAAAGTAGACTTTTATTTTTTCATTTTCTGCCTAGAGCCGCAGTCGGCCTCGTTCCTAACTTTCTGCAAAGTATAGGTTTGGCGCTGGCAAGTGCAACTGTAATTGAGCAGATTTTTTCCATTCCTGGCTTTGGTTATTTGATTGTCAATCATGTATTGGATCGAGATACGCCTATGATTCATGCGGAAGTGTTTTTCCTTGCTCTGGCGATTGCCCTATGCAATATTGCTGCCGATTTGATTCAATGGGCAATTCATAGAAAAAAGGAGGTGGTGTAAATGAAAAAGGAGAGAGCAGCATACCGTCTTTCCATTGTAATTCCCATACTAGTGATTGTGTTTTTTTTAATCGGATATCTATTTGCGCCCAATAATCCGATGGAATCTAATCTTTTGACAAGATTTCAGAAACCAGACACTACATACCCGTTTGGAACCGATCAATTAGGTCGATGTATTTTCTCACGAATCCTTTATGGAGGATGGACAACACTTGGAATTGTACTGGGCGGATCGATGATAGTCTTTTTGTTGGGAACAATCATCGGGATGGCAACAAGCCGTGCGATAATGAAAGGAAATACTTTAATTGACGGACTCATCAATGCAATCACAGCAATACCGCCTATTGCCTACCTGATTATTTTTATAGGCGCTTGGGGAAGTGGAGCGAAAACCACGTTATTTGCGCTGACCGTATCCTATATCCTTCGCTATATTAAACTGGTACGAACCCGAACTGATATGGAAATGGGAAAAGCCTATGTTATGTGCGCAGTTGCTTCCGGAGCTTCAAAATTACGAATATTAATGATCCATATCCTCCCCAATTTAATAGCAGAGATGATACGCTTTCTCTGTTTATCTTGTGCAGACATGATACTTGCAATTACAGCTTTCTCCTTCATTGGATTAGGGTTGGGAGATAGTGTTGTAGATTGGGGTAGCATGATTTTAGATGCGCGTGGTGCACTGGTTCTAAATCCTATCATGATTCTGTACCCGATCGGTGCTGTCATTTTATCGACACTCTGTTTTAATATTTTGGGCAGACGCTTGACTAAAAAGGAGGCGACGTGATGTTAAAAATCAATCAACTAAGTGTAAAAGAAAAATCAGGCCGTTCCCTGTTGGAACAAGTATCTATAGAGATACCTTCGGGGACAATCGTAGGACTTACAGGCCATAGCGGTTCAGGAAAAACAACACTGCTGCGGAGTATATTCGGAATGCTGCATACGGACTGTAAGACTGAGGCTGGGGAAATTTACATGGATGACACAGATTTACTCCGCTTATCCCCCAGGGAGCATCGTGGTTTGTGCGGCAAAAAGATTGGTTTTATACCGCAAAACCCAATTACCGCCTTTGACAGTCGATTGAAAATTGGATATCAGATTCAGGAGACATTCCAGAAACAGTTGAAATTGACGAAATCAAATGCGATTGCATTGGCAAAAGATAAATTGGATTTAGTCAATCTGAAGGAAAAACAAAGAGTGCTGAATGCATATCCATTGGAACTTTCGGGAGGAATGCTTCAACGGGTGGCTGCTGCCATTTTATTAGGAATGTCACCCGACTATATCCTTGCTGACGAGCCAACGGCCGCACTGGATGAGGAAAACCGCAATCTGTTGTTAGATGTGTTGCAGACGCAAATGCAGGATAAAGGCATTCTGTTTGTATCCCACGATGTGGACGCACTTCAAAGACTTTGTAACAATGTTTATGTGCTTGGAGCAGGAAAGGTAATCGAACAAGGCAATATGGATCAACTATTGATGAAACCGCAAACGGATTGGATGAAACAATTCGCAAGCTTAAGCAAGAAAGAAAGCCGAGGTGAATGGGAGTGGAGGAAATTGCAATACAAAATGTGAATCAAATTTATCGCAGTGAAACACAGGGTGAGTTTCATGCACTCTGTGATATTAATATCCGATTGGAAAAGGGTGAAAATCTAGCGATAGAGGGTGAAAGTGGTTCGGGCAAAAGCACGTTAGCGAGATTGCTGATTGGTATGGAACGACCCACATCCGGCACCATCTTGTTAGATGGTAACGATATTACACAGTGGAATTACCGTACATGGAAAAGCCATCGTAAAAAAATACAAGCGGTTTTTCAAGATTCTTCTGGTACATTGAATCCAGCAAGATCAGCATTTTCCAATGTTGAAGAAGCGCTGATAAATTTGACTTCGTATAACCGAAAAGAACGAAAACAACGTATCTATGATTTGATGGATGCGGTCTATATGGATCATAAGTTGCTGGATACTCCGGTGCGCCGGCTCTCAGGAGGAGAACAGCGTCGCCTGTCGCTTCTTCGAGCCATGGCGGTAGAGCCGGATTATTTAATCATGGACGAAGTGACAAGCGGTCTCGATTTGATTTCAGCCGATGCCGTACTTACCCTAGTAGAGAACGCTGCAAAACTGCACCGCTGCTCCTGCATTTTTATAACCCATAGCCGGAAAGATGCGATGCGAATTTCTGATCGGATTGCAATTATGCAAAATGGAAGGATTGTAGAGCAGGGGCATCTAATAAAATAAATCTCAATACAGAAAGGATAGAATTAAAATGAAAAATACTTGGAAAAAAACATTCTCTGCGCTCTCGATCTGCGCGCTCCTCACATTTAGCCTGGCAAGCTGTGGGCAAGATGCTGAAGCACCTGACGCAGGTCAGTCATCCTCTACAAAAGTATTAACTATTTGTACTGCAAAGGAGTTGGATAACCTGACAACTCTAACCATGAATAAAGAAAACAATATTGCTTGCGGTCTCGTATACGAAACGCTGGTGGCCTACGAAAAGGGTAAAATTGTCCCAAAACTGGCTGATGATTGGAGCTGGGACGAAACCAATACGGTACTCACATTCGAACTGCGCCAGGGTGTTGCTTTTACCGATGGAACGGAGTTTAACGCTGAAAGTGTAAAAGCTATATTGGAATTTGACAGCTCCAACCCCAATTTTAGTGGGATTAAGGGCATTTATAATATCCAGAGTGTTGAAGCAATTGATAAATACACAGTGGCTGTTCATTATGATGCTCCATGCTTCTCCTATTTAAATGATTTCTGTTTTCAGAATGTTGCAGGTATGATGTCCCCTGAGGTTTTCGAGGCGGGTAATTTCCAAACATTCAAAGAGGTTGCAGGGACTGGCCCTTATGTACGGGATAAGATTATTTCTGGAGACTGCACTCGCTTTGTTCGAAACGAAAAATATTGGGGCGAAGCCCCGTATTATGATGAGGTCATTGTGAAATATATTCCGGAGGCTTCTTCCCGACTACAGGCGTTACAGACCGGCGAAGTAGACATGATTTATGGAGCAGAACTGATTACATATGATGATTACAATCAGGCACTCACGCTGGATGGTATTGCTGGTAAAATAAATGAAGGGAGTACGCTGACACGTAACTTGGTTCTAAATGCTGCCAGCAAGGTGTTGCGCGATGTTAAGGTTCGTGAAGCGATTGCTTATGCAATTAATAAGCAGGAAATCACTGAGGGGCTGACCTACGGCTATGAAACTCCGGCTCCGACACTGTTCAGTAAAGGCGCACCTTATACAGATATTCGTTACAATACCATGCGGAAATTTGATTTAAAGAAGGCCAGTGCCCTGCTGGATGAAGCAGGCTGGATAAAGAACGAAAAGACAGGTTTTCGTGAGAAGAATGGAAAAATGCTGACGCTGAATTACACCTACTGGTCAGACATTTCTCTCGCTCAGGAAATGGCATTGGCAATCAAAACGCAGCTGGCCAAAGTGGGTATTAACGCGGAAACCACCGGACAAGATCAGATGACATGGTGGACGGAAGGCGTAGCCGGCAACTATGATATTACCACTTGGAATACGGAAGGTTCTTATACGGAGCCCCATAAATTTCTTCAGGAAACACTGGGTGCTGACCCTCATGCTGTTTCATTGCAGGCCTTGAGTAATTTTGAGGATTATTCTGCAGCAGTTCATCAATTTTCTACAACTGCAGAGCCTGATACGGTTCAGAATGCAATTGAAAATGCATTGAACATTTCGAATGATAATGTTATTGATCTGCCCATATCCTATTCAAAGGATTTAGTGGTTTATAGTACGGCTAAAATTGCAGGGTATACATTTTCCAGCGTTCCTCAGTTTTTTGACATTAACAATGTGCAGCCTGCTAAGTAATGCTGTAAATCTTTGTCTAAATAGGGGGTTAACAGCCTTATCAGAGTAGTAGAAAAAAATGAAATCGCTTAAAATAGAGGTTGGTTAACGAAAATTAACCAACCTCTATTTTATTTAAGAAAGGATCGAATGTGAAATGGATAAAGAACAAAATCCTATGTACAGATTGATGGAGCTTGCAGCTCCATACAGGCATAAATATATCCTGTCAGTCGTTTTAGCTATCCTCGGTGTTGCCGCTGGTTTAGTACCGTTTTTTGCAGTTTCTAAAATCATACTGCTGCTGATGGGAGGGGAAACGGCTATTTACATTTATTTGAGCTGGTGCCTCATAGCTGGTGCTGGTTTTTTAGCAAAAGTATGCTTTTTCAATCTCTCTACTTTTATTTCCCATACCGCAGCCTTTGAAACCTTGTGTGAAATTCGAATACAGTTAGTGGACAAACTCACAAAAGTTCCCATGGGATATATTATTAACACCCCGTCCGGTCAACTTAAAAATATTCTTGTGGACAGGGTAGAAGGTATGGAAACAACTCTCGCCCATCTGATTCCTGAATTAACCGCGAACTTTTGTATTCCAGTCTGCATTATAATTTATCTGCTGTTTCTTGACTGGAGAATGGCGCTTGCCTCCATGGTAACATTACCTGTTGGTATGCTTTGCTACAAAGGAATGGTGAATGGCTATGAGGAAAAATTTCAGGGTCTTATGATGCGCGTTCGTAAGATGACGAATACGGTTGTAGAGTATATTGGGGGAATCGAAGTAATCAAAGCTTTTAATCAATCTGCTAATTCTTATCATAAGTATGCTGATGCAGTTGAGGATAATGCTTTATATGCCGTAAACTGGATAAAGAGTGTTCAGGTTTATAAGTCCATGCTGTTTACGGTTTGGCCAAGTGTGCTGGTCAGTGTACTTCCTGTTGGCTGCGTTTTATACCGGAATGGCAGCTTGAGCGTCCCGGTTTTTGTCACTTGCATTGTTCTGTCACTAGGCATTATTACACCAATCCTGAATGCCATGAATTTTACAGACAGCATTGCGCAGATGAAGTCTATTGTAGGAGAAATCTGTTCTGTTCTGGATGAAAAAGAGCTGGCAAGACCTGTGCGGCCGGTCAAACTTGATACATCCAGCATCTCAATGGAGAATGTAAGTTTTTCTTATGAGGAGAATAAATCACTTTTGGAGCAGGTCAGCCTTAATATTCCGGAAAAAACCATTACAGCCTTTGTAGGTCCCAGCGGGGGCGGTAAATCTACTATTACTAAGTTAATTGCGGGTTTTTGGGATGTGACCGCTGGTGCAGTTAAAATCGATGGTATCAATATTCGGGAAATTCCGTTGGAACAGTTGATGGATCAGGTTGCCTATATATCACAGGACAATTATCTGTTTGATGAAACAGTAATTGAAAATATCCGAATGGGAAAGCCAGCAGCCACGGATGAAGAAGTCTATCAGGCAGCAAAGGATTGTGGTTGCTATGACTTTATTTTGAAATTGGAAAATGGTTTCCAGACAGTTGTAGGTGGTGCGGGCGGGCATCTTTCCGGAGGAGAGCGGCAGAGGATCGCAATTGCGAGGGCTGTGCTGAAGAATGCACCCATTGTCATTCTCGATGAAGCAACAGCCTATATTGATGCAGAAAACGAAGCGTTGATTCAGGAAGCAATGGCGAAGATCATTGATGGGAAAACGGTTCTGATGATTGCACATCGTCTCTCTACGATTACCGATGCAGACAAGATTGTTGTGGTAAAGAATGGACATATTGAAGCAGAAGGCACGCATCAGAACCTGCTTCTGACATGCCCTTTATATCAGGAAATGTGGAAAGCACATATCGACACAAAAGACGTTGCTTAAGGGGAGATAAAATGATTCATGTATTAAAAAAAATATATAATTTTTCAGGGAAAATGCAAGGAACAATGAGATTGACAGTTCTGTTTTCAGTACTGCATTCCATTTTTGATATGATGTCCTTTGCTGCGCTTGCGTTGGTTTTTTCAGGCATTATAAACGGCTTTGGAACAGCAGCAATCTGGCAGATATTCGGAATCACTTTTGCAGGTATGATATTGAAAATTATCTGCAGTTATATTTCAGATTTTTACAAAGTAAAAATAGGCTATTTCATGTGCGCCGAAAAGCGCATTCATATTGGCGATCGTATTAAATACATGCCAATGGGATATTTCAGTGATCACAATCTGGGTAATTTAACTTCTGTGGTTACCACCACGATAGGCGACATTGAAAACAATGCACCAACCGTGTTGACTAACATTTTAGGCGGATACATTCATGTAGCAGTTATTACAATTGTTATGGCTGTCATTGACTGGAGGATAGGATTAACCATTCTCTGTGGTATCCTGCTGTTTACCTGGTGCATCAGCAGTCTTCAAAAAAAATCCGAAAAAGTTTCTCCAGAGAGGCAGACGGCGCAAGAGAAACTTGTCTCAAATGTATTGGAGTATGTGCAGGGAATGTTAATTGTCAAATCCTTTAACCTGGGCAGAGACTCCAACAGCAAAATAAAACAGGCTATTTTAGAAAGCAAATCTAAAAATCTGAAGCTGGAGCATTTATTTATTCCTTACACCGTTCTGCAGCAGATGATACTATATGGCACAAGCGTAGTCATAATTACGGAAGCGTTGATTTTTCACCTCAACGGCTCGATGAGCCTGCCCATATGCCTGTTAATGACGGTTGGTTCCTTCATGCTGTTTGGGGAACTCCAATCAGCCGGAAATTCGTCTTCCCTATTGCGGCTTCTGGATGCCTCAATCGATAAAGTCGAAGAAATTAACAGAACACCTGTCATGGATGAGAAGGGGAACGTACAGACTCCGTCTAATTTCGATATAGCATTTGAAAACGTTTCTTTTTCTTATGGTGATCATAAAATTCTGGATAACGTCAGCTTGTCAATTCCACAGAAAACAACAACTGCCATTATCGGGCCTTCTGGTGCGGGCAAGAGCACTCTATGTAACCTGATTGCCCGTTTTTGGGACGTGGATGGAGGGAAAATTACAATTGGCGGAATCGATGTCCGCGATTATACGCTGGATAGTCTATTGGCGAATATAAGCGAGGTATTTCAGAAGGTCTATCTGTTTGCTGATACGATTGAAAACAACATCAAATTCGGAAAACCAAATGCATCTCATAAGGAAGTTAAGCTTGCGGCAGAGAGAGCTTGCTGTCATGACTTTATTATGAGTCTTCCGGATGGCTACAACACCGTTATTGGAGAAGGCGGTGCATCACTGTCAGGTGGTGAAAAACAAAGAATTTCCATAGCCCGTGCTATTTTAAAAGATGCGCCCATCATCATATTGGATGAAGCCACATCCAGTGTTGATCCGGAAAATGAGAATATGCTGATGGAGGCAATTGCAGAATTAACTAAAAATAAAACCGTTATTATGATTGCGCATCGGCTGAAGACAATACGGAATGCTGACCGAATTTTTGTCCTGGCTGACGGACATATTGTACAGCAGGGGACACATGAAAAGCTGATCAATGCAAATGGTATCTATGAACAATTCATTCGTGCCCGCAAAAAGGCGGTTGGATGGAAATTAAAATAGATTAAGCTGTAATTACTATTGATGGTATGACAATATCACCGAGGCTAGAAATCAAACTGCTCTCGGTGATAAAATTAAGTTATTCATATTTTTTTCCAACAATACATATGGGAATAAACATCGCAAGAACTGCACCTAAAGTGAAAAATAACTCCCCACTTTCCCAAAGTCGAGGGAAAAACGATGAAAGTGAAAAATATAAGAGCGGAAATATGGTAAAAATAATCATTGTTGTCAGATGTACTGTCTTAACAATATGATTCCAGTTACTGTTGTTAAGATGGACGCCGGGGATATTCATGCGAAACACACCGTGGGTATACTGGCTTATATGATTGCTATCATAATAAATGGGTAATTCTTCCTTTGCAAAAAATGTAAAATATGTGCCGGAAATGGCCATCAAAAGTTCTACTGTATAAACACTTTCGCGAATCGTGCTGATTGAATGTCCGCTGACAAGGAATAAAATCAATTCTGCAATAAAGATACAAATTGAACCGATAAAAATTCTTATTCTAATTTGTTTGGAGTGTTCTTTTTTTTCTATTTCATCCTTGGACAAAGTAATAGTTTTGGACATGATAGCATCTACTTCATCAATACTAAACTGGGCATTAATTGCTATTCTTTTTCCACATAGCAGTTCCGTGGTCGTTACATTGAAGATTTTTGATAGGGGCATCAGTAAGGATATATCAGGCAAACTCAATCCTCTTTCCCACTTGCTGATTGCTTTATCTGATAAAAATAATTGTTCGGCAAGCTGTTTTTGTGTCATTCCCTTTTCTTTTCTTAATTGGGCTAAAAACTGTCCAAATTCTTGATTGTCAATCGATTGCATTTGCAACACCTCCTGTTAATCAGCATGAATCAATATTTAATTATTATCAACCGACCACAGGTGGAATCAGTATAATTTCAAGTAAACTGTTAGTTGAATTTATGATACTTGCC
Organism: Sinanaerobacter sp. ZZT-01; assembly: GCF_035621135.1. Lineage (NCBI taxonomy): Bacteria > Bacillati > Bacillota > Clostridia > Peptostreptococcales > Anaerovoracaceae > Sinanaerobacter > Sinanaerobacter sp. ZZT-01. The sequence goes on along the minus strand of NZ_CP141728.1, from coordinate 236,920 downwards.
TTTGTCCTGTTCGAAGTTATCGGAATGAGCTTCATCAAAACCGATACCAAAAGTAGTAGGATTTTCAAAAATCTATTTCCATACAATTTTTTGCAGTATAATTTAATTATTTGCTTTCTCTGCGAATTTGAATTAATTTTAATGTATCTTGGCATAAACAACCGCTATCAAACAAATCTATCATGAGCCATCTTTGTCCGTTCCCCTCTTTTGTATTATGAAAAATTTTCTGCATCTCGTCTGATAGCTGTGCTAATAAATCGTTGACTTTTTCTTTTTCTTTCTTTCCTATAACAACTAATACAGTAAAATAACCTTCTTTAGGATAAATAACACAAAGAGATTTTCCTGCTTTTCTTAATTTGATATTCCAACCACGAGCCCATACATCTTTACTATACTCAACTTTACAAAGAGCATTATATTCGTTATTTATGAAGTTATAGAATTGACTAAAAATAGGATTATTTATATATTCACTTATCTCTTGAATATTTGGTTGATAATTAATATCTTTTAAATCTAACATCACATACCTCCGTCAAATATAATTTGCTTCTTAAGCATAAAAGGCGACTACTACCATTTCAAAAATATTTTGTCCAGTAATATATATGGAAAAGCTTATCACAGTTAAGTAAGGCTTTCAAGTTACTCAAACTTGCACTAATTTAGCAGACAAAGTAAAATGGATTTAATACATTGCGAATAGTTTCGCAATACTCGGGAGGTTTGAAAATGGGCTATAGAATCTTAGTGATTGACGATGATAAAGAATTGTGTGCTTTAATCGAGCAGAGCGTTGCTGCTGAGAGTATAGGTGCAGACCATTGCTATTCTGGCGCAGACGGACTCGCCATACTCCAAAAGAATGATTACCAGTTGATTCTTTTGGATGTGATGATGCCGGGAATGGACGGTTTTGAAACCATGGAAAAAATACGACAAAAAAGCAGGATTCCCATTCTGATGCTGACTTCCAAAAACGACAGCACATCAAAGATCCGCGGATTACGTTCCGGCGCGGATGACTATCTGACAAAACCTTTTGATATGGAAGAGCTGATTGCCCGAGTACTTTCTCTGATTCGCCGGTATACACGGTTTAATATGACTGGAGATCATTCGCAGCCGTTGACCTATCAAGGGCTAACCATAGATATGGACAGCCGGAGCGTAACGACTCAGAACGGAACGTTTGAATTGCCGCCGAAAGAATTTGACCTTCTGCTGTTCTGCGTGAAAAACCAGGGGAAGATTTTAACAAAGCAACAGATTTACGAAGAAGTATGGGGAGAGCCATACGTTTACGATGACAGCAACATCATGGCAATTATCAGCAGGCTCCGCAAAAAGATAGAACTCGACTCCGGTACGCCTTATTACATCCAGACGGTAAAGGGAATCGGCTACCGTTTTAACAAGGAGGTGTAGGCCATGATTTTCAATGTGACATTAGGCATATTCTTTTTTCTTTCGCTTCTGTTCGATATGATCTGTATGGGAAAACTCCTTGGCGTCAAGAGGCAGCTTCAGAACATGACAGATGCCCTGAATGATATGGAAGCGGGAAATGGGAACCGTAGAATTCTTGCCGTGGACAATGAGCTGACCGCAGATTTTTCCTACAAAATAAATGAAATAGTTACCCGTTACGAGGAAAGAATCTCAGAGCTCAGAGCGGCAGATGAAACCAACCGTCAACTAATGACGAGCCTCTCCCATGACGTGCGGACGCCGCTCACAACTTTAATCGGTTATCTAGAGGCAGTACACAGAGGTGTTGCCACAGGGAAAGAGCGTGAAGATTATCTGAAAATTGTCAGACGTAAAGCCCATGACCTTAAGGACTATATCGACCTTCTGTTCGACTGGTTCAAGCTCAACTCCGGCGAATTTTCATTATCCATAGAACGGGTAGAGCTTGCGGAATTGACACGGAATATTCTGAAAGATTGGATTCCCATCTTTGAAGAAAATCATCTGAATTATGAAATTGAAATTCCGGAAAGAGCGCTGCTTGCAAAAGTTGATCTGGACGGATATGCCCGTATCCTCAACAATCTGGTGCAAAACGTCATCGCCCATAGCCGGGCCACGCAGATTAAAATTGAAATGGTACAAAATGAAAAGGAAATTGAAATTCATATCGCGGACAATGGGATAGGCATTGAGAAAGCAGACTTGCCGCACATTTTTAAAAGACTGTATAAATGTGATAAAGGGCGATCCGATAAAGGAAGCGGATTAGGGCTGTCCATCGTTGGGCAGATGGCTGAAAAAATGGAAGGTAGGATTAACGTTCGCAGTGAGCCAAACCAATATACGGTTTTTACCGTCTGTTTTCCGGTAAAAAAATGAAAAAACCCCTGTTTATGGACAGGAATTTCTCTTTCTCCAAATTACGCCTAATCTGTATATGGCTGTTTTTATTCAAACGATTTATCGATTACAAACATAAGCATAATAAGACAAAAACTTTTTCACTAAATACGATTTAGACGGCTTTTTTTAGACAATTTTGTAGAATTGAGGGCGTTCAAGGCAAAAAATAGATAAGAGAATATGTAGAAGATTATTCCACATTATGCTATTATTTGCATAGAAGGACAAGTTAGGGAAAAGATATGAAAAAATAAGCATGAAACAACTCGTGCATAAGGAAATATAGAAAAGAAGGGAGGAGTATAGCCATTTAGTAAGCTAGGCATGGTTGTTTTAAATAAAAACAGAAAAGGGGAAGGGGTATGAAAAAAAGAAAGATAGGTTTTGCTGGTTTTTTGGTATTAGCTCTAGTTACAGGTTGCTTTATGAGTGGAGGACAAGCTTTCGCAATGGCAGAGGAAATAGAGACCATTCCGGGAGAAATAATTCTAAGTATCGGAGAAAATAACTCTATACAGTCAATGGAGGAAAATATAAATGAACAACTTGATAACTTATTGCAGGATAATGATTTTATACTGAAAGATGACTTGCTAGAATCTACCGAAATAAAAGATGGTGATGAATTTCATATTTTAGGACAAGACAACTTGCAGGATGACGTGATTGAGAACATGGGATATACTTATTTAGTCGGATATCCTTCAGAGGAATATACTTTTGAAGAAGCAAAAGCGAAATTAGAAGAGCGGCTGACTAATTCAGGATATGAAATTAAAGCATTGGAGCCCAATTATGTTATGACAGCTTTTGAAGCAACAAGCGGGCAAAATCAGAATTTTGATATAAATCCCAAGCAAAAGTGGAATTATGAAATGATCCAGGTTCCTAATGCATGGACAATAACAACAGGCGGGAGCAATACACGTGTGGCGATATTGGATACAGGAATTGATAACACGCATCCATCACTAAGCAGCTATGTCGATACGAGCTTAGGGAAGAACTTTGCCAGTGGATCCAGCACAGATACGATGGATCGGTTAGGCCATGGTACACACGTTGCCGGAACAGTTGCAAGTTATGGAGAAGTAACAGGCGTAATGAGAACAGCGACGTTAATCCCTATAAAGGTATTAGGTGATAATGGAAGAGGGAGCATTTATGGAATCCAACAGGGAATTCTGTATGCTGCAAAACAAAATGTAGATGTAATTAATATGTCTTTGGGTGGCGGTCGTTATTCTAGTACTTTTAACTCTGCTTGCAAAACTGCAGTTCAAAATGGAACGGTTGTCGTAGCGGCATCAGGAAATGAATCTGCATCCTCTATTTCTTATCCGTCAGCCTATGACTCTGTTATAGCCGTTGGAGCAGTAGACAGCAATGGTGAAAGAGGATATTTTTCCAACTATGGAACCGGATTAGATTTTATGGCACCTGGAGTAGATATTTACAGTACATATCTAACCAATGATGGCAGTTATGATTACTTGACAGGAACTTCTATGGCGTGTCCACATGTTGCCGGTGTGGTTGGTTTGTTAAAATCTGTGGATAAAGACATTACAGCGGAAGAAGTAAGAGGATTACTTAAGGAAACTGCAAAACCTGCAGGAAGTTCAAAAGAATATGGAGCCGGAATTGTAAATGCTTATAAAGCATTGCAGAAACTAACCGGAATTGAAGTAAACGGTAGTGATAATACAACTGCATTCAATGCGGAAAAATGGATACCAGAACAACACTATCAGTTAGGAAGTGTTGTTTCTTATGATGGAAACATATATGTTTGCATTAAAGCACACATGTCTCAAAAAGACTCGAATCCATCAAATGCAGCAGCATTATGGTTCTTATGTGAGGAAACGGAGGAGACTGCGGCATAAACAGATAAAAATAAAATTTCTATAAAATGGCTCTAAGTTTTTACTTAGAGCCATTTTATAGAATTGTTGTTTTTGATCGTATTTTATTTTATAAATGGAGGTTTCCATGAACAAAGCAAAAACTGATGGAGTATGGAATGAGCTTTTACTCAGATATAGAGTATCCCTTGATGCTGTCAATCTGGACATACTAATGTCAATTTTTCATCAAAAGATGATGAAGAAGAATGAGTTCTTCATAAGAGAGGGTGAAAAATCAACAGAAATAGGTCTTATAATCAAGGGAGTTTTTCGATCTTTTTACATTGATGAGCAAGGCAATGAAATTACGAAGTACTTTCATGCAGAGGGGGATCTGTTATTTTCTTATTTGGCTTATTTATCACAAAAGGAATCTACTTATTATTTGCAAGCGCTCGAAGACAGTGAGATTTTAGTGACTTCCGTTGCTGATTTTGAAAAAATCATGGAAGGGAATTATCAGTTATTGTTATTTAATAAAAAGATAACAGAGTCGGCGCTTGTAATGAAAGAGGAACATGCAATCAGCTTTAAATTATGGGATAGCATGGAGCGTTACAATAACTTTTCCATCTGTTTTCCGGGATTGGAACAAAGGATAAAACAGTGTGATCTGGCATCTTACCTTGGAATCACGCCAGTTTCTCTAAGTAGACTAAAAGCAAAACGTCTTAACAAATGATAATGAGAATAACCTCGATGTGATATATAATAATACAAATTTTATCCATGGAGGTTTTTATGAAAAAAGAAACAGTGGTACTAATTACCGGGTGTTCGAGTGGAATTGGCAAGAATCTTTGTAACATTTTGCATGCTAAAGGATATAAGGTTATAGCAACGGCCAGAAAGGTAGAAAGCATACAAGATTTGAATGCTTCTTTGAAATTGGAGTTGGATGTTACCAAAAAAGAGTCAATTAAAAAAGCAGTTGATGAAACAGTATCAAGATATCAAAAAATCGATATTCTTATTAATAATGCAGGCTATTCAGTAAGAGGAGCTTTAGAAGAGGTTACGATTTCTGATGTAAGGGCGATGTATGATGTTAACGTATTTGGAATCATTCATATGATACAAGCAGTTGTACCAACAATGAGAGATCAGAGGTATGGAAAGATTATAAATATTGGTTCGATTTCAGGGAGATTTGCACAAGCAATTAATGGGGGATATTGCTCCTCAAAATTTGCAGTTGAGGCATTAAGTGAAGCTGCACGATTAGAGTTGTACCAATATAATATCCAATCGACCGTAATCGAACCCGGTCCGATTAAAACAAATTTTTTTAATATACTTGCTAAAAATTCAGATCACCTTATGTCAAATGCAGACTCTCCCTATACGAGCTTCTATAAATCGGATGGAGGACAACGAAGCAGTCAAAAAAAGACGGAGGTGGAAGCTGCAGTCCGGGAGATTGCAAATATTATTGAGAAAAGAAGGTTGAATGCTCGATATAAGGTTGCAGTACCGATGAAGTTACGCTTAGTTGTGATGCTTCCTCATACAATAAGGGAGAGGATACTAAGAAATTACTAAGGAATATACCTAACGCATCAAAGGCTCATGAGTGGCTACAATAAAAGCGGGATTCTTTCCGGTAAATTTCATACCTGATTCATCGCCGCTTTTATTAGCCAGATTCGGTGATGCAATGGTTTTTTATTGCTTATATTGTTATACATTGCGATTAAATCCAAAATTAAAATGTGTCGATTTTTCTTTCCCTTTTCATAATGTAAAAGGAAGCAATGAACCCCATCATCAATATACAACTGCAAATAATAGGCTCTATTCCAAAAATTTTGGTTAGCTTATATAACGTATTAGACGAACTGAAGGTGTTAAAGAAAACACCGGAGCAAAGTGCCCAAAACGCGACAACTGCAGGAATTAGCTTCAAAATCAAGGTGATGATATTTTGGCTATACCTAGAAAGCACAAATACAATGCTGGCGGTACCTAAACATAATAAATAAAGAAAGATAACAAAAAGTACAATATACTGCCCATAGCTTATATCAAACCAGAACACTCCAGGATTCATAAATGAGATGAGTCTGTTATTCCAAAATTGACTTGTTTCGTTTATGCTATAAATTGTGCCGAAAACAAGAAGCAAAACCGTGGTCAGTAAAAAGGCTGATAAAATGACAGCAGCAAATTGGTGATTAAAGACCTTCCTGCCGCTTTTTGAGGTATATTGCAAAAGATGCAGGTTTTTAATACGGTCGCTGATCACAAGTGGAGCAACAAATAATAATACTGCCAATATTGCCAATCTCGAAAAATAGGTTAAGTACATTACCGTATTAGAAAACGTTCCTATACTCATTATATTATGATATTTCTCTGCATATTGCAGTTTGTCAAGACGCAACTGTTCTTTTTCATTTAGGAATTCATTAAAATCTACATCGTAAGACGATTCAATTGATTGAAGCGTCTGTAACTTATAAAGAATGTAATCAGATTCCTCGCTCAAAAGCGATTCGATAGCATGAGTTTCAAGCTGTGTCGGACTCTCTTTTTCATATACTTTTTCAAAGTCTTCAAAGGTATAGATCTTCGCGTCAGAAAATATAGAGTTAGTTTTGATGTATGTTTCTATTTTTGAATAGATATCTGCCTCTTCTTTTTTAATAAATTCATCATATTCTTTGCGATCCAATGACAAGCCATACTGGTCTATCATTTGAGTGGCATAGTTAACTGCTTCTGTTTCCGGATGTCCGTTTGGATAATACACAATATAAAAATCCATGAATAGGAAAAAGAACAGTGCGCAAAGCGTGACGATTATTAAAAGCAGTTTAAGGTTCCAGATTTTCTTCATTTCATATAATACAATGTTCATGTAAAATCTCGCTTTCTAAAATAAGTTTTGGCAAATACATAAAAGAGTGCTAGAGCGAAAAGGGATACACTGATTCCAAGCATTTCAAAATGAGGCCAAAGCACATCTACATCACCATCAGTGAACCATATACTATGTTTCAAGGAAATCCACACAGGTGTAAGCATACTATAATACTTGAAATATAATCCTGCAGTCAGTGTTTGCGGAGCTTGGATAGGAAGTACAACCATAGCTGTATTTACAACAATAAACCCCAAAAAACCTGTATAATGATTCCGTATAAATACAGCAATGCATACAGCCATCAATGAAAAGCAGAGTATTACACTTAGGCTGATCCCAATTACTGCAGCCAAATAAGTCATAATGTTAAAGCTATGCCATGTTACAAACGGTCTAACTCCTGTAATCATGTCGTGCCTGTAATTAAATATACTTGATACGTTACTGTTCCAAATATCTCCGTAATTGTTCAGCATGAAGTAAATAAGTAAAGTAAATAACAACAGCAACAGATATGCAGCAACTCCCAATGAAATTGATGCCGAAGCTTTTGTAAGCAGAATGTTACGTCCTTTTTTTGAGGAATACACAATGGATTCTGTCCGCTGCATTTTTTCGTATCCCAGTGAGAGAAAAACTAAAAGGACAGAAAGACAGACGCCTTCGACAAGCAGCCACCCGATTAAGCGGTTGAATAACTGTTGATGATGGCTGTAAGTTGAACCTGCAAAATAAAGGGAAAGACCTTCATCCTTTTCTCCTTTTTCGTCCACGACTCTTTGTAATGCAGCATACTTTTCACGTAGACTTTCAGCGAGGCTTCCTGTTGCGCCTGTCACAGAAATATAGCTTTCACCTATTTCATTTGCGTTGTAATGATCAAATATATCGGTAACAGTATCAGTTTCATAGATAAGCTGTTCTAATCGTTCCGTTTGTTCATCCTTTATTTTTAACCTAGAAAGTTTTTCATAAAAATTTTGATTGAGTATGTACCCTGTATCCTTTGAAACAGAAGCGATAAAGTCTGCATACTTATCCCCGGAACTGTCTATTACCAAGAATGTATTAAAAAGAAGGCATATTGCTATAAACCCCCATATAGCTGTAGATGAAAACAGTTTTTTAATTTCATACCAGTAAATTCCCATTAGTGCACCTCATCACGGTAGGCATATAAAAATACATCCTCTAGATTTGGAACAACCGGCTTTGCAGTTCCCGTGTATTCTGTATCGCAGGCAAACCTCACAAGGGTATGTCCATCTTCTTGACGTTGTGTCAGCAGAAGATGGGGCTGCGTGACTGTTTCAATTTCCCACGTTTCATATACTTTCCCATGTAATGTATTGCAAATGTTGGCAGGAGAATCATTACACAGCAATTTGTGATCCTTAATCATAATGACATGATTTGCAATTGTTTCAATATCAGAAACAATGTGAGTGGAAAGGATGACGATGCGATCCTTTGATAGGGTGGAGATTAAATTTCGAAAACGTACCCGCTCCTTTGGGTCAAGTCCTGCTGTCGGCTCGTCTAGTATCAATATTTTGGGGTCATTTAACATAGCCTGTGCAATGCCAACTCGCTGAATCATGCCACCAGAAAACTTTCGCATTTTTTTATTGATTACTTCGCTAAGTGAAACAAGCTCCAAGAGTTCCTCTGTTTTGCGTTGCGCTGTTATTCGATCGATCCCCTTTAGTGCCGCCAGATAGTTAAGAAATTGGCGGGGAGATTGGTTTTTATAGTATCCGAATTCTTGCGGCAGGTAGCCGACAATATCCCTATACTTTCCATCTAAATTGGTAATTTCGCTGCCTTCCCACAATATTTCACCGTTTGTAGGAAAGAGCAAAGTTGTAAGCATTTTTATCAAAGTGGTTTTTCCTGCACCGTTTGGTGCAAGTAAGGCGTATACACCGCTTGTAAATTCAAGCGTTATATCATCAAGTGCGGTAAAATTACCGTATTTTTTTGTAACATGGTTAATAGCTAACATAATAGGCAACCTCTCTTTTATGAGTATTTATTAGTTTTTTGATTTCTGTAAGAAATAAAATGCAGGAAATGGTAGCAGCTGACATGGTAATTATAGTTGACATTTGGGAAAGAAAGAGCTCCCATTCCTGTCCCAAAAGACAGATTAGCAGAACGTCAATCCCAATCCATAGCAGTATAGCGGAGACATGAATCCATCTCCATTGAACATGCCGCATCAGGAATATCGTTAAAAAAGCACAAAGAAATAATGCACAAAGCGAAAGAGACAACATTTTGAAAAAAGTATCATCAATTAAAAATTGGCTGGAATACAAGCTGATAAAAGTACAAAATATTGTGCCAAAAAGCGAAAAACATAGGATACGAAATGCTGCAATCTGTTGTACGGTGTACCTGCATGTCATTTTTAATTCATACATTCCATTCACTTGCTCTACTGTTTCGGAAAAAAGAATATGGGAGATAAAGATGATTGGAGCGATTGCAAATAATCCAGTGTATCGATGCTGTTCCCAAGTAAAAAGATATAGCAAAGTGAATCCAGTGGTGACAAAAAGGGTCATTAGGATAGAGAATGCCATATCAAAAAAAATATATCGAAGTCCAAGTGCGGTGTACATGTCACTAAGATATGCCCAAAGACACTTAGGCTTTGACAGACCTATAGATAATATATCCGCAATCGCCTTGTCTTTTTCAGTTTTGGAAGGTTCAATCATATTCATCCTTAAACTCCTCTCTAAGTGTTTTTAGTAAACGGTAATACTTTGTTTTTGCCGTTGATTCCGGAACCGATAAAAGTGTTGCAATCTGTGTAAAGGTATATTCACCAAAAAATTTTAGCCGAAAGATTTGCTGCAATTCAATTTCCAACGAATTTATATAGTGTTGTACTCGTGATAATAAATCTTTTAGTTCTATTTGCCGTGTAAATTCTGTTTCGTCAAGAATATCAATATCCTCAACATTAAGGACTATCTTTCTTTTCTTTGTGCTGGTGCGGAGGTAATCAATGGTTTTATTGGTCGCTATTCGATATAGCCAGGTGCGAAAGCCTGCTTGTTTTCGATCATAGTTAGAGATCGATTGAAGCATGGATATAAAAATATTCTGTGTTAAATCCATAGAAGTGTGCTTATCGGATGTTTGTTTATAAACATATCTATAAATTTCGTCATAATACCTGCATATCAATTTATTGGCCGCATTCCTATCGCCAGTTCTTTGTATTTTACGAATCAACCGTATCTCATCATTCAAAATCACACCTCCTTTACTTGTCCTCTCCCTTATATATTCGTTTTGTTTGAACCAATAGTTTCAGCAAAGTTTAAAAATTTTATTTTTATTATTATCAGCATACTCTTATCTTATTATAGTACTCCTTTTACTAATTTAAGGAGCATAATTTTGGTTTTATAAGATGGTAGTAAGACTCGTGGATTTGCAGGAGCTTTTGAAAGCAAACATGCTAGAAGAAGTACTGCAAAGAACTTTTGAAATGATTGGAATTAAAGAGATGAAATTAAGGGCAGGGATAAAAATTTAATGTTTATCGTACTTCTTTTTTAATGTACAATATAAGCAGAGTCCAAGGGAGCATCAGGCGTAGAGAGGAATGGTACAAGAAATATGATTACTAAGTTTACCGATAGAATTTATTACATGCCAAATGACGATAAGACGGATAGACCTTTATTGGGGTTAATCTGTGGCGACAAAGATAGCTTAGTTGTAGATGCCGGCAATTCTCCGGCACATGCGAATGAGTTTTTGATGGAGGTCAGCAAATTAGATATTCCACCGCTAAAGTATTTAGTTCTGACTCACTGGCATTGGGATCATGTCTTTGGGATAGAAACCATGAACTTAATTACAGTTTGCAATAATAAAACAAAAGAAAAGCTGGATATAATGCAAAAATTGTCATGGGATGATCTTATGTTGGATGAGCGAGTAGGAAAGGGAGAGGAAATCGAGTTTTGCAGTAAAATGATAAAACTTGAAATGCCGGATCGCGATGGTTTTAAAACAGGTAATGCAGATATAATATTTAAAGAAAATTTAGAGATTGATCTGGGGGCAATTCACTGCACAATTGATAATATTGGAGGTTGTCATTCAGAAGACTCTACTGTTATTTTTATTCCTGAAGAAAAAACATTATTTTTAGGTGACTGCATTTGTGAAGATATTTATAGCGGTGAATGGAGTTACAGTAGAGATAAATTATTACCGATGATAAATAAAATAAAAAAATATGATGCATCCTATTATCTTACATCGCATCATCACCCGGAAAGTAAAGAAGAATTTTTTGATTATCTTAATGATCTTATCCGAATCGGTAATTTTGTTGGGAATGAGTGTAGCAAAAATGAAGTAATTGAGCGATACACTCAATTTTATGGTAAAGCCCCTAATGAAGATGAAATTTGTAATATTTACAGTTTTATTCATGGCAATCTGAAAGACAGGGCTTAAATCTTTGAAAGAGGAAGGTAAGTGCAATTAAAAAACATGTAAGGTAAAGAGAAGGAAGATTCTTTCGAATGCTTCCTTTTTTTATAATTATTACATTGTTATCTTTTTCGTGCTTTCAAACTATGCACCCAAGCATTATTCAAACGGTGAAGTTACTTTTTTGCGTATAAGCTCGTAATTCTTTTGCACATCATTGAAAAAGTGTGCACTTCTTCCTCTGTTAATGCTTCTTCAATCAGGTTCATGATTTCATTTCCAAAATCTTCTACACGATTTAAAAAAGCTTTTCCCTCTTTAGTAAGAATAATATTGTAAAAGCGGCGGTCATTCGTCTGCCTTTCCTGAATTATATATTTTTTATCCAGCAGACGCTTTGTTAATTTTGAAATACCAGATTGTGAGATACCTCTCATTTCAGCAAGTTCTTTGGTGGTTTTTGCCCCCTGCTTATAGAGTGTATCAAGTATATAGTATTGTGCCGTTGAAACGCCCTCAACATTGAAGCGATTTGAATCGGATACAATCATGCATTGAAAGGGAACATAACTTTCCTCTAATTCTTTGACAGCCATTCAGTTAACCTCCTGTTTTTCATTAAGATACTGTTTTAGGTGCTTTCCAGTAAAAGAATCCGGACAGTTGATTAAATCTTTTGGTAATCCTGTAAACATAATTTCACCACCATTTTGTCCTGCATAGGGACCTATGTCAATAATCCAATCTGCTTGACAGATAATATCTAAATTGTGTTCTATAACAATGAGAGTGGAATTTTGGTCTACAAGGTGATTCATTATATGAATCAACTGTTTGATATCAGCCATATGCAGACCTGTAGATGGTTCATCCAATACATAAATCTGACCACCGTTTTCAAGCTCGGAAGCGAGTTTAATCCGCTGTAATTCACCCCCTGAAAGCGTGCTTAGGGGTTGTCCCAAAGAAACATAAGTGATGCCAACGTCCGAAAGTCGTTTCAGAACGGCTACGACTTCTTTTTCCTGAAAAAATTCTAAGGCTTCCATAACTGTCATTTTAAGAATATCAGCAATGTTCTTTCCTCTTAGGTCATAAGCAAGCACTTCATCCGTATAGCGGTTTCCATGACATTCTTCACACACGGTAACGATTGTATCCATAAATGCCAGATCTGTATAAGTAACGCCCAGACCTTTACAGGAGGGACAAGCACCTTGTGAATTAAAATTGAATAGAGAGGCGCTTACGCCATTCTTTTTTGCAAATAATTTCCGGATACGGTCAAAGATACCGGTAAATGTCGCGAGGTTGGAACGTTTTGATGCTTGAATTCCTTTCTGGTCAATAAAAATAGTTTCTGGATATAACTGTGGCAATACCCCATTAATAAGCGAACTTTTTCCTGAACCGGCAACTCCGGTTACAACAGTCATTACTCCTTTTGGTATATCGACCGAAAGATTCTTTAAATTATGCATAGTTGCATTTTGAATGGAAAGCCAACCTTTCGGAGCACGCGTATTTGGTTTTAGTTCGGGACAATAGGATAAATGCTTTCCTGTAAGCGTACCTGCTGTCTTCAGTCCATCTAAAGTTCCTTGATATACAATTTCCCCACCGTGGGTTCCTGCGCCCGGTCCCATATCAATAACATGGTCTGCAATTTTTATCATGTCCGGATCATGCTCTACAATCAAAACGGTATTTCCTTTGTCACGTAACAGCCTCATAAGCTCGTTGATTTTACTTATGTCATGAGGGTGAAGCCCGATACTCGGTTCATCAAAAATGTAAGTGAGGTCGGTCAAACTGCTGCCAAGCTGGCTAACCATTTTAATTCTTTGCGACTCTCCACCTGAAAGTGTAGAGGTTTCTCTGCTTAAACTTAAATAACCCAGTCCTATGGACACCATGTGATGAATCCGATTCACAAGTTCCGAAATAATTGGTGCAGCTATAGGAGCATCAACAGATTGAACAAAATTCAAAAGCTCACTAATTTGCATATTTGCACATTCCGCAATATTTTTTTCGTTCACTTTGCAAGATAATACTTTATTATTCAAGCGTGTTCCATGACAGTGGGGACAATCCTGTTTTGCAACAAACCGTTCAATTTTTTTTCCATATCTGACCTTTTCGCCATCTTCTTTTTTTAGAAAACTCCGCTCAATGCGTGGAATCAAGCCCTCATATAAGGAGGTTTTATGCCACTCGGGGGTGGGATTTTTAACTTTAATTCCATCGGCGTAAAGTAACAGCTCCAATTCCTCCGAAGAATAGTCTTTCAATTTTTTATTGTTATCAAAAAAGCCTGAATAAATATATCGTGTTAATCGCCAGCCACCGGGTTCAAAAGTTGGAAAACGGATAGCTCCCTCATTTAAGGATTTATTTTTATCTAACAGTCTTTCAATATCAATGGTTTCAATTCTTCCCAAACCCTCGCAATGTTCGCACATTCCCGACGGATTGTTGAATGAAAAAACATTGGAATAACCTACAAATGGTTCTCCAATTCGAGAGAACAATAAACGTAATACAGAATAAATATCTGTGATTGTTCCAACCGTTGATCGGGCATTACCACCTAATCTTTTTTGATTGATAATAAAGGCTACGGACAAATTTTCGATACTATCCACATCGGGCTTTCCGTAATGAGGCATACGGTGGCGGATAAAACTGGTGTAGGTTTCATTTAATTGCCTTTGTGATTCTGCCGCTATTGTATCGAAAACCAAAGATGATTTACCGGAACCGGAAACACCTGTAAAAACCGTAATTTCTTTTTTTGGTATCGAGAGATTTATATTTTTTAGATTTCGCGCTCTTGCACCGGATACTTTAATATAATGATCAGACATACGTGTACCTCGCTATTATTTATATGATATGGTTGATGTATGAGTGAGTAAACTATATAATATCACCATTTTTATTTCTTTGCAATGATGAGGTAAATAAAAAAACCAATGGTTGCAGAGGCAGGCTTACGAGATACGTCATGAAGCAAAATATAGTCTACTTGTAAAGCATGTATTGGAAAATATATTAAATCCGTTATATAATTAAAGTAAAAGAATGAAGCGGCAAAGTACGCTTCTGATTATGTTCTCTTTACGGTATCGGTGGTTTATTGAAGGAAAGAATAGGTTATATGAACAATTCAAAAAAAACAGAAAAATCGCTCATATTCACTGGGGTAGGGCTGTTGACATTGCTTGTAAGTTTTGGAATAATTTACACACTGAATATTCCGCCGAAAGAGGAACGTGCGCTTCCAGATCAGATGATGATCTCCTATTATGAAGATACCGTCGGACGGTTGACTGTTTATGACGCTTCTGCCAAATGGGATCAGGGTGGTTTTGTGAGGAATGAGACCCCATCGTTCTCCTTTGGTAGAAGCCACTCAACTTTTTGGATTCGGATTGAGGCAAAGAAGCGGAGACTGCTGAAAAATTACATTGCATTGTTCTGTCCGAATATACAGGACGTACAGCTTTACATACCAACGGAAGATGGCTATGATGTTCATTACTCCGGTTGGGCTAACAGTTTAACTAGAGATGACGAGCGCATGACATATCCGGTGTTTCAACTAAATACAGATACGCTTAGAGAAAAGCCCATATATATGAGAATTCAATCTGACTATTCACATAATTATACGCTGGAATTTTATACACAAAAAGAACTGAATCAGGCTAGGATTGTAGAGTTCTCCTTGAACAGTTTTCTTTTTGGAATGCTGGTAGCAGTTGCATTCACAAACTTAATTGCTTTTTTTAAGATCAAAGATAAAAACCTTCTTGCTTTTTCCATATGCATTCTACTGCTCAGCATCCATCAGGGTATCAGCTATGGGATGTATAATATCATAATACCTTCTCATTCCTATATTATAATGAGATTATCGATCGAAATCGGATTGTTGTTTATCCTTTCAATCATCGTGTTTTTTATCATCTTTTCAGGTGTTAAAGTCTACAATAAGTTTTATTACAAAACCTTGTTATTCTTTATTGCGGCCTGTCTTATGGGCTACCCTATCTGCTTTATGGATAAAGTGGCGGCAAACTTTTATGGGCATTCTTTGACAATTATTATTCCACTTTTTATTTTATACGTATCATTTAGAATGCATCGATCCGGGCATAAGGAACAGCGATTGTTTATGATTGGGTGGGGCTTGACCATCTTATTGTATGCGATATCTATGCTTGTCTGTGAAGGTATAATTCAGATGGGTATATCGACGTTTCATCTGCCCACTGAACTGATTATTATGCTAACTGTTTCCATGGTCTTTGCAGTCGCAATAACGGAATATGTTAGATGGATGCAATTAGATGGTCAGCAAGTACGCCAACAGTATCAGGAGGCTTCCGAAAGAATAAAATGGACTGAAACGGCATTGTTGCAAACGCAGATTAAGCCTCATTTTCTTTATAACACGTTGACGGCTATCGAGCAGCTCTGCGAAACTGATAGTGAAAAAGCACAGAGAGCAATTGTGGATTTTGCCGCCTTTCTACGTAGTAATATCGACTTCTCCACCGAGACACAGCTTATTCGGATTGAACGGGAGTTATCGAATGTGAAGCATTACCTTTCATTAGAACAAATGCGCTTTGAGGAGCGGCTTAAGGTAGAGTATGACATTCAAGCGGACGGTTTTCTCGTACCGCCGCTGGTGGTACAGCCCATGGTGGAAAACGCGGTACGCCATGGGATCACGAAACGAGCAGAGGGTGGTACCATTACTATTTCCATTAGGGATGGTCAGACCGACTACATTATTCAGGTAACAGATGACGGTGTGGGTTTTGATCTGAATAGCGATATATGGATTGAAGGGTATCATATAGGAATTGATAATGCACGGGAACGGTTACACCGTCAATGTGGGGGCGGCTTTTGCATTGACAGCAAAATCGATGTCGGCACAGTAGTGACCATGTCTATACCAAAGGGGGTGAATCTATGAATTTTATTGCGGTGGATGATGAACGGCTTGCACTGGAGAATCTGCTTTCCAAATTAAAGAAGGCACAGCCGCAGGCGGAGATCCGAGGGTTTTTGCACCCACAGAAGGCACTGGACGAAATCGGAAAAGGATTTTATCCCGATGTGGCATTCTTGGATATAGAAATGTATGGTATGAGCGGAATTGAACTGGCTTTGTGTTTTAAAGAAACGTTACCTAAAGTCAATCTGGTATTTGTAACAGGCTTTCCGAAATATATGCCTGAGGCGTTCACACTGCATGCCAGCGGGTATATCACTAAGCCGGTGAGCGTGGAACAGATACAGGAAGAGATAGAAAACTTGCGATATCCTTTGCCGATAAAAGAAGCATTTATTCAGGTGCAGACCTTTGGAAACTTTGAGATATTTGCACAGGGAAAGCCACTATTTTTTGAACGAAGCCGAACCAAGGAACTTTTTGCCTGTCTGGTGGATCGAAGAGGGGCGGGGCTGACCATGCAGGAACTAGCTGCCATACTGTATGAGGATAGACCATATGACAGTTCTTTGCAAACCCAATTGCGGGTACATATATCTGACCTGCTGAAAACATTAAAAAAAGTGGGAGCAAAAGATGTGATCGTGCGAAAGCGAAATTATATTGCTGTGGATACAAATCAGTTTGATTGTGACTATTATCGTTTTTTAGAATGTGATGTACCTACGATGAACGCATTTGCTGGAGAATATATGGTAAACTACAGTTGGGCAGAACTGACAACAGGAAGGCTATGTCAAAGTAAAGAGCAGAGGGACTTTGGTTAAAGGAAAGCTGACGCTGGGAATATTCATAAAAAAAAATATAGGTTTGACTGTAAATTATTGTATATTGCGGTCAGACCTTTTTTTGTTACGGTTTTGTTACGCATGAGCCAGTAAAATAAATATAAAAAAGTAAATTAGATGGGAAGGGAAAAAAATATGGTTTATTCAATCAGTTTATTGAAAAAAGTTGCTCGGATTGTTTTGGCAATAGTCCTTATGATAGCGATTACATTTATTTATACGCCTGTGCCTGTAATGGCAGAATCTATACCGGACGGTTCAGGAACAGCAACTGATCCTTATAAAATCAGTTCAGCGGCTGACCTTTATTGGCTGTCAGAAAATTCGAGTGAATGGAATAAATATTATTTACAGACAAGTGATATTGATTTGACATCTTATCAGTCGGGAACCGGTTGGAATCCGATAGGGAATGAAGACCATTTCTTTACAGGAGTATATGACGGACAGGGTTATAAAATCAATAATTTAAAAATTAAACAAGAGATTGCAGTGAAGAAATCAGAGTATCCGGAAAGTTATTATATAGGTTTGTTTGGATATTTAGATGGTGCAGTTCTTAAAAATCTTGCTTTAGAAAATGTAGATTTAGAAGGAGCTGGGTACATAGGAGCAGTAGCAGGTTATATAGAAAACAGCAGTATTATTTTCAATTCTTATGCTACCGGAACGATTACCGGTCGTCTTTCAGTGGGAGGACTCATTGGTCGTGCGGCCCATAATTCTAGTATTGTGGGAAGTTACACAAATGTTTTGATAATAGCCGAAGGAACAAAGGGATATACAAATAATTCCAGTGAGAGTATAGAGGCCAACATATGGCATGCAGGTTTAGTTGGAATGATTAAAGACGTTTCTGTAAAAGCTTGTTATTCAATAGGTGATGTACGCGATGGGAGGGCACAAGTAGGTGGACTAATAGGCGGTGTTTGGGGCCATTCAAGTATAGAAAATAGCTATTCAACCGGAGATGTAACGAATTCGAAGGACTATCAAGTTTATCGTATGGGAGGATTTGTTGGATGTGTAAGTGGATCAAGTATAAAAAATTGTTATTCAACAGGAAAAGTAGAAAGTGCATCTGGTAGCACCGCCTATCTAGGAAGCTTTGCAGGACAAGGCGGATCAGGTAGTTTAGATATAAATAATTTTTGGGATAAAGATACTGCTACTTATAGTTATTCTGTCATAGGTACTGGAAAAACGACGAGTGAGATGCAAGATGTTTTAACATTTTCATCATGGACATCTTCTGTTTGGAACAAAGAAAGCGGACAATACCCAAATTTTAAAAAGCTTCTTGGAATAGCAGGGGTTTTAAAAGCAGAGGATAAGCTATATGATGGAAATGCAGATGCCAATATAAGTATAGACAGTTCCGTACATCTTGTTAGTTTAACAGGAGAAGATTTGTCTAATGTAAGCTTAAGTTCAGAGGCAGTTTTTATAAATGCGGATATGGGAAATGACAAAGAAGTTAGTTTGATCAATTTGAGTTTACAAGGAGACGATACAGATAAATATTATCTCATTGATATTGCGCCAACAGCTACTGCCAGTATTAAATCAGAAAAACCAGAGGCTCAATCTGTGTCCATAACGGGATCCGCTCAGCCAGGAGTTGCTCTGACAAAAACAGCTGAGACAGAAACTTTGACAGGACATTATACCTATAAGCAAAAGAACAATGACCTGGAAGGTACTAGTATATTTAAATGGTATCGATCAGAGGATGCAAAAGGAAAAAACAAAATACAGATTGATGGAGCGAACACAACAACTTATGTGATAAAAGAATCAGATCAAGGGAAATATATTAGTTTTGAAGTAACCCCAGTAGCAAAGCATGGAGTCGCTTCCGGTGAACCTGTAGAAAGTACAAACAAAGTATTGTTTGATGCAATCATAAAAGAAGAGCGTAGATCCCACCACAGTAAAAGTACTACTCCAAATAAAAATGAAAGCATTGAAATCAGTATCAATGGTAAAAGTGCAATAGCTGCTAATGTAAAGATAGAAAAGATCAACAATGATGCTGTAGTAACAGTTACAGCGGATGAAGCAAAAATAGAAGAAAAAATGAAGCAAGAAGAAAAACCAACAGTGACGATACCAGTGAATAAACAAGCAGACAAAGTAGACTTCAAGTTAAGTGGACAACTTGTTAAAAATATGGAATTAAAACAAGCTGTTTTAGAAGTTAGAACAGACACAGTCACATATGTTCTGCCAGCATCCCAAATTGCTATAGACAGTATATCAAAAAACATTGGTAAAGAGATATCACTTAAAGACATAGAAGTGAACATAGAAATCTCAAAAACAACGGAACAAGTGAAAGCAGCAATCGATAAGGCCGCTAAAGAAATGAATTGTAAATTGCTTGTTAATCCAGAGACGTTTAATATCAACTGCATATATGGGGACAAAAAAGTAGAAGCGGAGAGGTTTAGCAGTTATGTAGAAAGAGTATTAACCATTCCGAAGAACGTTAGCTTAGATAATATCACAACAGCAGTTGTGGTGGATAAATCCGGTAAACTTTGCCCTGTACCTACAACCGCATTTAAGGAAGACGGCCAATGCTTTGCACGGATAAATTCTCTTACAAACTCCACGTATAGTGTGATAGAACATAATATAACGGTATCCTCAGTAGAAAATCATTGGTCCAAAAATGCTGTCAATGATATGGCATCCAGATTAATTATCAGTAATCCGGAAAGCTTTAAACCAGATGAAGCAATCACCAGAGGATCGTTTGCACAGTACATTACCAAGGCTTTGGGAATCTACAGATCAAACGCTGCTAAACCTGGACAATTCATTGATGTGGCAGTACAAGACGAATTTGCAGATGCGATTGCAATAGCATCACAATATGGTATTATCAATGGATACGAGGATGGAAGTTTTAAAGCCAATGCTCAAATCAGTCGAGAAGAAGCGATGACTATGTATGCTAGAGCGATGGATATCGTTAACCTAAAAGAAAAGAATTCTAATAGAATAGAAACTTATAAAGACAAGAAAGAAATAGCACCATGGGCATATAAAAATGTAGAAAGAGCTTTAAGCAGTGGGGTCTTTAATGGAAGAACAGAAGACACCATAGTGCCTAAAGGTATATTCAATAATAGCGAAGCTGCAACAGCCGTAAGAAACCTGTTAATTCAAGCTCAATTAATTAATAAATAAAGTATAGAAAACATTGGGGATTTGATTGTAAAATATTATTTTTGCAGTCAAATCCTTTTTATTGTATTCTACAGGATATTGCATATGAGCAGAAATTTCAGAATAACAGAAGGACAAATGCGTAGAGCAACAGCTCTTTCAGTTGGATTACACTTTAAAAAGTTGTATAATTAGAAATACAGGCAGTAAAAAGCAACTCTTGACAAGTGAGCTGCCTGAAAATTGCAAAAAAATGTGAGGTGAAATATGGTTTGTCCGATTTGTGGAAAAGAAATGACAAAAGGTGGAATCATTCTTAGCGGAAAACGTATCAGCGGGGAATTTAAATGGTACCCGCAAAATGAGTTTGATAAAAAAGGCTTAAAAGCCTGGGACAGGAGTGATGGAAAAGACATAAATGCTATGGATATAAGCTTGATGGGTGTAGAAAAATTTAAAGATACGTATTTTTGTGATACTTGCAATAAAATTATAGGTATCTTTACGATTAATGAATAGTATTATGACCATCTAAGATTTCGCTGTTTCATATATGAAAGCTAAAAGTTACTGTCTTTTTGGATAGGTCATGGGTGCGGATCAAACATGAGAAAATCGATTGCTTTAAGCTTGATTTAAAAATTGGATGATTGAAAAGGAGATTTGATGATGAAATATAAAGGATCTTGTCTTTGCGGTGAAGTTACTTTTGAAATTGAAGGAGAGTTTGAACATTTCTTTCTTTGTCATTGCGAGCGATGTCGTAAGGACACAGGTTCCGCCCATGCGGCGAATCTGTTTTCTTCTACGGCTAAGTTAAGATGGCTGTCCGGTGAAGAGAAAGCTAAAATATTTAATTATCATTCAGAAGGTCACATAAAAAGCTTTTGCTCTAATTGCGGATCTGCGCTGCCAAATATTCAGTTCAATGGGAAACTGCTGGTTGTTCCGGCAGGATGTATGGATAGTGATATACACATCAAGCCGCAGGGACACATCTACTGTACAAATAGAGCAAGTTGGGATCATGACTTAGAGAAAGTACCACAATTTGAAGAACTTCCAAACGGATGAAGACTGGCTGTTGTTGTTACGGCAGCCAAAGAATAGAAAAAATGATTGATAGAAGGGCGATTGTACATCTTATTTAAGAGGAGGGAAGGTATGATAAATGCCTATTCGAAAATAAAGATCGCTTACTATTCCGGCACAGGAGGTACGGAAATGGCTTCCAAACAGTTTCAAAAAGATTTGGAATCCAAGGGCTGTATCTGCACGATTGAACAGATTACCGAAGGAATGAATCGGAATCAAGAGGAACATGATTTGCTTCTTTTGCTGTTTCCGGTCCATGCTTTTAACGCACCGAATGCAGTTTATAAGTGGATCGATGCTTTGGAGGCGGTAGAGAAAGCCTGTGCAGCGGTAATCTCTGTTTCCGGAGGAGGTGATATCTGTCCAAATACAGCCTGCCGAGTCAGCAGTATCAAAAGGCTTACCCAAAAAGGCTACCGTGTGATATATGATAAAATGATCGTTATGCCTTCCAATTGGATTATACTTCCTCCAAATCCATTACCGTACTTATTGATACAAGCATTACCTAAAATGGTTCGGAAGATCACAGATGATCTTTTGTCAGATGTCAGAAAAAAAACGCATCCGTTATGGATTGACAGGATATTTTCTCTGATAGGAAGGCTGGAAACTTTAGGCGGACACTACTGGGGTAAGCAGATAAAGGTGACGGAACACTGCACACGATGTGGCTGGTGTGCAGAGCACTGCCCCTCCGGAAATATCATCATGCTGGATGGAAGACCGACTTTTGGTCGTAAATGTCATTTCTGTTTGAACTGTATTTACAGCTGTCCGAGCAAAGCCTTACAACCGGGAATTTTCAGATTTATTGTTATTCAAGAGGGATACTGCTTGCAGCATATTGCAGAGCAGCTCCCGAAGAACACGCAGATACCAGTTAAAGATTTAAAGGTGGGACTCCTCTGGTTGGGCGTCAAGAAATATTTAATGTCTGTAGGCGACGATTGGGAGGGGTGATTTTTATGCTCGAGCAGGCTTTAAAGCTGGGGGTGAACGAACAAAACCCACAAGCAAAGGGATTCTATGGGCATATGGGATTTAGTAGGAGGAAGCATGAGAAACATTATTTTATATATTGCAATGAGTTTAGACGGATACATTGCTGATAAATTAGGGGGAGTTGGCTGGCTTGGCGGTGATAATTCTGACCCCGAAAATATAGGGAGTTATTCAACTTTTATTGAAACGATTGATACCGTGATTTTGGGGTACAAAACTTACCAGCAAATTGTCACTGAACTTTCGCCGGATGCGTGGGCTTATACTGGACTGAAAAGCTATGTGCTGACTCACAATAAAAATAACTCTACCGAAGAAGTTATCTTCACTGATAAAAGTCTTGCTGACTTAATTGCCGAATTAAAAAGTGAAAATGGAAAAGATGTTTGGATTTGCGGTGGTGCAACTATTGCCAATCAACTGATTAATCTTGATTTAATTGATAGATACCACATATCCGTTATACCAACTATCTTAGGCGAAGGTATACGCCTGTTTGATGCACACCAAAAGGAATTAAAACTCCAACTTATATCCACTCAAAGTTATAACGGAATAGTTGATCTGGTTTATGAATGTAGAATATGAAAAAATGAACGGCAATCAACTGTTTTATATCATTTAGTTATGATTGTAAAGGAGAATGAACATGGTGAAAACGGAGAATAATGCCTCCTAAAATTGATAATTCTATATTTTAGGGAGGCTGATACTATGAATTTTATTGAAATACAAATGGAGCAATGGGCAAGAAAAGATCATTATGAGCATTATAAAAACAAGGTTCGATGCTCCTATAGCGTAACGGTAGATATTGATATTTCCAAGCTGCTGATTCGTCTAAAAGAACGAGAAATGAAAGCCTATCCTGCGCAAATCTATATGCTTTCAACCGTAGTAAATCAATTTCCGGAGTTTCGAATGACAACCAACGATGAGGATCGTTTGGGGTATTGGGAAGCCATCGATCCGATATATACTGTTTTGAACCCGAATGCAGAAACTTTTTCAGCTGTATGGACAAGGTATGATAAATGCTTCAATACATTCTATCGTGCATATCTGCAGGATACAGTACAGTATGCGAGCGGGGAACTTTTTCCGCAGGAGTATATTCCACCCAATACTTTTAATATTTCCAGTGTTCCGTGGCTGGATTTTACAGCGTTTAATATTAATGTTTTTTCAGATGGCAGCTATCTTTTACCGATTTTCACTATTGGAAAATATAAAAAAGAAAAGGACAAGACAATGATGCCCCTTGCCATCCAATGCCATCATGCGGTTTGTGATGGCTGGCACGTTGGAAAATTTGTAGAAACATTGCGAGAAATGGCAAGGGATTGCGAGAAATGGTTCTTATAGACCATTGACCGATCGGCCATATAAATCCCAAAGTATTCTTGTAAATAGAAGGTGAATAACCGGGAAAAGGACAATTCCATACATGGACTTGTCCTTTTGCTTTGTTTGCTCGCTATAGCCATTCTCCTTTTGCAACCAAGTGTACCTTTCCGCCAACTTGAATATGAAAGGTTTCATTTGTCTTTTCGGCCATAATATTAATTCGAGAAGGGCGATTTATCTCATGACCTTGATTTGCAATAATATTGATAGTATTTTTATTAAAAAAATTATATTCTAGAAGATAACCTGCTAAATTCCCATTTGCACTACCTGTTGCAGGGTCTTCCAAAAATCCGGGGTCGTCCATGAATACACGTACGCGAATTTCATTTTCTCCCTCTTCTGAAAAAACGAGCAAATTACATTTATAATAAGCCTCAATAAAGTCTTTAAACTTGTCATGATTGATCGAACACCTTTTTACAGCATCGAGTGATTTTAAAGGTACAATAACGCAAGGCAGTCCTGTTGAGACCAACTGGACTGGATAGTCAATACGAATGTCTTCCTGTTTTATATTAAGGACATCAGCAACAGCGGATTTTTTTATTATCATTCCAAATTCCGGCTTATTTTGATTCATTGTAAGTCGATCACCGTTTATTGACAAGGGTATTTGACCTACTTTAAGATTTAAAATAATTTTAGTATTATCATGCCTATCTATTATTTTATTAATGACATAGGATGTTCCCAGTGATGGATGACCCGCAAAAGGAACCTCCACATCAGGGGTAAAAATTCTGACATCATAGCCACCGTTATTTTGTTTGCCGGATACGATGAAGCTTGTTTCTGAAAAATTAATTTCTTTTGCAATTTGTTGCATTTCAGCAGTTGAAAGTTTTCGGTCGGGCACGATGACTGCCAGCTGATTTCCTTGATACTTTTCTTCCGCAAATACATCGACAATATAAAATTTCATACAAATTCCCTACCTTCCAATTAAATATTATGATAAAAAAATATTTAATTGATTCGAGATGAGTATATAAGAAAAGTGTATCAATGTATCCAGCCAGTTTATAAATAAAAACCAGCCAAATAAAATTTTTTTGAAGAGTAAAAAAGCAAAGTATTTTTTACTGCTTTCGGTAAACTATAATCGTTAGGAGGTGGTCAGAGTGAACATGGGTTTTGATGCGGTGTATTATGAGGCGGGCGTGCTTGATTATCCGCTGGGAGAGATGCTGCAGCATAAATATACAAGTCTGCCTTGGATAGAGATCGAAAATCACAATCGCATACCGGAAATGACATCAGCAGATAACCGGGATTTTCCGAAATTAAAAAATCATTTGATTATCGGGATCAGAAAGACACACCGGTATGTGGCAAATCATAAAGTTTCCGACTGGTTGGTACCCTACACATCTTCGGGGTGCAAGGCAATGTGTCTATATTGCTATCTTGTATGTAATTACAATAAATGTGCTTATTTGCGCCTATTTGTAAATCGGGAGCAAATGCTGGACAGGCTACTTAAAAAGGATGCTGCAGCTGAGACACCGCAAACTTTTGAGATTGGCAGTAACAGTGATTTGATTCTGGAAAACACAATAACGGATAACTTGGTTTATACAATTGAGCGTTTTGGTCGTGAAGGACGTGGAAAGCTAACGTTTCCCACGAAGTTTGATATGGTCACCCCATTGCTTAAACTTGAACACCGTGCGAAGACGATATTTCGTATGAGCGTGAACCCGGAGGAAATCATAAAACGCGTAGAATTGGGAACCTCCCCATTATCTGCAAGAATTCGTGCATTGAATGATATGGCAGAAGCGGGATATCCGGTGGGCTTGCTGATTGCTCCGGTAATTCTTCTTCCCAATTGGAAGAACCTATATAGTGAACTGATCGATCGCTTGGCAGATGAGCTGAGTGATAAAGTGATGAAAAATGGTTTTATAGAAATGATATTGATGACATACAGCTTTGTGCAAAATGCCATTAATACAGACGCTTTCCCAAATGCTGTACAACTTTTTGACCGTAAGATTATGACCGGACGTGGACGTGGGAAATACTGCTACCGAAACGATATCCGTGATGAAGCTGAGTCCTTTTTGCGGGAAAAGCTTTCGAAGCGGTTAGGAACGATGCGGATACTGTATATTTCATAGAAAAGTTTTTATAGATTAAAATATTTAAGTGATATAAAAACATCAGTAGGAAAAAATTTTTTCAACTGATGTTTTTATTATGCAGATTGAGAATGATATCGAGAGAACACTTAATTTGGATCAAGACCAGCAAAAGGATAACCGTTGATGATTCGCGATGTATGGAAAGAGCAATATCGTACAAGAATGAAACTGAGCGCTATGGTACACTAAATATCAAATAGTATGAACCATCTCTATAAGTTTTGTTGTACTGTTGTTTACTGTTAGGGAAATTACATTAGATGATTACGAGTCGCAGAAAGGATATTCATGGACAGAAAAAGAGAAGTTACCGGACATGTATTGGCAGTTATTACTATTTTAATTTGGGGGACGACTTTCATATCCACTAAAATATTGTTGAAGTCGATCTCTCCAATTGAAATATTGTTTTTAAGATTTATGATAGGAATTTTAGCTCTATATCTTGTATACCCACATAGGCTCAAAACAGAGAGTAGAAATCAGGAGTTGTATTTTGCAGCAGCAGGGTTTTGCGGTGTTATGCTTTACTATTTATTAGAGAACATTGCTTTGACTTATACGTTTGCTTCCAATGTAGGCATTATTATTTCAATTGCTCCATTTTTTACAGCTATTTTAGCACATTTTTTTTTAGATGGGGAAAAGCTGAAACCTCAGTTTTTTGTTGGATTCGTCGTCGCTCTATTTGGAATTTTTTTAATTAGTTTTAATGGATATGAGACTTTAAAATTAAATCCGTTAGGTGATATATTGGCTGTCTTGGCAGCGGTTGTGTGGGCGACTTATTCTGTTCTAACAAGGAAAATAAGCGAATTCCATTATAATATGGTGCAAACAACACGCAGAATTTTTTTATATGGACTGCTGTTTATGATACCCGCACTTTTTATATTTGGATTTCATCCAAGAATGACAGTACTTATAAAGCCAGTCAATTTATTCAATATACTATTTTTAGGCTTGGGCGCATCTGCAATTTGCTTTGTGAGCTGGAACTCTTCGGTAAAAATACTGGGCGCAGTTAAAACGAGCGTATATATTTATATGGTTCCTGTGATTACTGTTGTCACATCCATCCTTGTGCTGCACGAAAAAGTTACAGGGATTGCTATATTCGGAATTGCTCTTACATTAATAGGGCTGCTTCTTTCTGAGAAAAAGATTTTAATAAAAAGAAAAGCAGAACTTGAAGAGGATGATTGTGAGAATTGTATAGACTGCACGAAATTAAGCAGAGGGGATTGAAAAATACCCTCTGCTTTTAAAAAACTTATTTTTGTAAAATGATTTATTTGTTATTCATAATTTATCCAGCATGTCAAAACTCAAGGTTTGAAATACCGTACAATATTTTTGAAAGCCTTCTTGCCCTATAATATAAACATTAGGCATATAGGCCATTCTTTTTTGTGAATACAAAATCCGTTCTAAACCATTATCAAAGGCGGTATGATTGCTTAACGCCACATCTACTTTCTTGCTATTTGCTTCTCTTACAAAATACGCTAATGAGTTTAGATATTGTTTTACGCCATTTTTATCCCGTGGTGGAGTCGTACCCCCCCATAGCGCCGCCATATGAATGACACCATCTTCTTTTACTGGGAATAGATAGCTTAAACATCCGGGAGTATGGCCGGGCGTACCGTAAACATAGATTGTCTTATCTCCTAGCGTTATCGTATCCCCGTCTTGTATATAAACATCAATCTGGTAATCTTTCCATGTTTCTGGGCGTTCAGGTTTTGTTGGATGCGTTTCCCAAAACATATCGTCCACTTCTGAGAGATATGTTTCTGCGTGATAGGTCTCTACAAAATACTTTCCGCAGCCAGTATGGTCGACATGACCATGTGTCAAGAGTAACTTCTTTATTGTAGCGGGATTCCAGCCTACATCATCAATTGCAGTTACGATCGCATTAAAAACATTTCTTGCTGGCCAGATCGCATCGATTACGATTAATCCTTCATCGGTCTTTAAGACATAACAACTTGTTTCTCTTTGTGCAATGATTAACAGGTCATCAAAGATGAGAGCATGGGTAAAAAAAGACATATCTTCCATTGCTTTAATGGTTTCTTTTGTGATAACTGGTTTGTTTAATTTGCTCATTTTCATTTACACCTCTGTACAATTTATTTTATGGTCGCACAGAGGCTAAACGATTCTTTGGATGCATTCTTAAAAATAGTTTCATGATTCACCTCCTAGTATACATTTTTATCTGCTTTTATTTAAATTTCTACTTATTAGTTAAAAATAATCCGTTCAGGATAAGACTATCAAATTATCGCTTACTATTCAAGATATCGAAGAAATGATTGCCCGATCAGTTCAATATCAGCTTTGAATCAAGCCATATCATCCCGAAGTGCATCGATAATATTTTCTTTTTTGATTTTGTTTGTAGCGTACAGCATCGTAATGAATACAATAACGAGCACACCAAACACGCTAATTGCCATACTGCCCCACGGGAACACAAAACCAACATTTCCGCCGCCGATGATCATGCCCTTATAAATCAGATAGGAAAGAATTCCCGCTAGGGGCAGCCCCCAAAGCATCGTTCGCGCTCCATAAAGAGTGCATTCAAAGCGCATCATTTTATTGAAATCCCGGTCGGACATGCCCACAGAACGGAGCATGGCAAATTCCCGTCTGCGCAGCTTGATATTGGTGGAAATCGAGTTGAAGACGTTCGCAACCGCGATCAGCGAAATCATTATGATAAAAACAACCGAGAACAGATTGACAATGAACGCGATATTGCGGTTTTCCTCCAGTATCCCATGGACATTGTATAGATGATAGTCAGCGGTAATGCTGGCCCCGTCAAGCATCGCCTGCATGGCGGTGGTGGACTGACCGGGATTTTCTGACTGGAAGGTCATGCCGAGCTTTGTAGGCTTCAGCGCCGCGCACAGTGTGTCAAACTGTGGCTTTACCTCATAGGGGGCTATCACCATAAGTGCATATCCGCGGGACTCGCCCGGCTGTGCAGGCAGCAGATCCGGGTAGTCCTGTACAAAAGATGCGCGGATTGTTTTCGTCTGCTCTCCAGTCTTGGAGCAGAGCGTAAATTCCATAGGCTCTTCCTGTGTGTAGAAGCCCTCGGGCAATATTCCTGCTATGACCATTTTTTCGTCCTGTCCGGTGTATTCCTCTGGGGACAGGCCGAGGCTTCCGAGGAGGTTCTGATAAACGCTGTCTTCCACAAACTGAATATCCAGCTGAACTTCTACCGTTTCACTTGACCCATCATAACCGATGAGCTTGCCGTACTCATCCAGAAAGTGACTGGACAAATCATTTGTACCTAGCACACAGGAATAGGTTGAAAGTGCCTGATAAGAACTTTTGGTGACGCCGGTGACGGTTTTCATCTCATTATAAAGCTGGAATAGCTCGCTGTCCTCAATGTCTCGCGTATCGAAAGTGATGTCATAGTCTTCGCTCACCACCGAGGAGCTCTCTGCGATTTGATTCAGATAGGTTCCGAAAGAACTTGCGGACACGAACAAAACGACACTTA
This sequence comes from Sinanaerobacter sp. ZZT-01, assembly GCF_035621135.1. Classification (NCBI taxonomy): domain Bacteria; kingdom Bacillati; phylum Bacillota; class Clostridia; order Peptostreptococcales; family Anaerovoracaceae; genus Sinanaerobacter; species Sinanaerobacter sp. ZZT-01. Next base: position 207,094 of record NZ_CP141728.1, on the reverse strand, counting down.
ATGTAAGCGATAGGATAATACTACGATAACGTCGCTTGTTTCTCTTAAAATTTTTTAACGCAAGCATTTCCTCTAAACCGTAAAGGCGTTTTGCGAGTCTTGAGGTTCTTACGGCTCCTGCTTCCACCTTGACCTCGTTTGTCTGGCGGATACACTCCATCACGGGCATACCGGCGGCCTTCTTTGACGGAATATAGGCTGAAATCAGAATGGTGATCATACTGATCACCGCCGCCGCAACGAGAGCGGGAACAGACACCACCAAGGTCAGCGGTACATTATCATACAAAGCATTTGCAAAATTTTTTGCTACAAGTGTAAGCACAAATTGAATGCTTGGTATCCCAGCCAAAATGCCGATGGGAATGCCAATTGCACCGATGCAAAGCCCTTCAAACAGCACGGAATTGCGTAGCTGCCTTTCTGTGGCTCCCACCGACATGAGAATACCAAACTGGTGTGTGCGTTCATTTAAGGAGATGTTAAAGGAATTATAAATCAGGAACACCGAGCCGAGCATCACAAGGGCAATCAAAATGCCGCCGATGGAATACAGGAGAACGGTAATCAGCTTTTCCCCGGAAAGCCCCATAAAACGCAGTACATCATCGTTCAAAACGTAACTGTACCCCTCTGAAAGGCTGTCCGCATAGGAATGAATCTGATAGGGGTTTTTCAGCGTAATAAATACGCTCAGACTATCCGCTGCACCAGTATTCTCTGTTGTGATTAACGTGTATCCGGGCGCGGCGTACTCCTCGATTGCCGGTCGCTGGCAGATGCCGACAACCGTATAGACTTTCTCTGTTGTTGAGACAAGCGTTTCTTCCCCGGCATGATAGGGATCGTGCTGGCTGAGCCTCTGATCGCCGATTATGCGGTTGCCGACCGGGAGCGTGAGTGTGTCGCCCACCGAAATTTTTACACCGCCGTTTGCCGCAATATGAGCTGGTATCACGACCTCGCCGCCGTTCTCCGGCAGTCTGCCGGAAAGCAGCTTGATGGGCAGCGTGTCCAAAGCTTCCTCATTCCACCCGGAAATAAAAAGATAAGGTTTATCAGGATTTTGTCCGCCCTCCAATGTGGCATATCCGATGTTTTGCAGCGTTACGGCATTTGCTACTCGACTGTCCTCTGTCTGCTTCTGTACAAAGGAGGAATCTGTATCCGGGATTTCAATATGCCAGTCACCATATTTGGCAGCGGCACCGTTAATCATATAGCTTTGCAGGGAAACGGCAAAGGTAGCGACCGCCGTAATCATGGCGGCGGAAAGAATTACTCCAATAATCGTTACTAATGTGCGTGTACGGCTCTTTTTCAAGCCTTGCAGGGCGACTTTATTAAAGATGTTCATTATCGTGCCACCTGCCTCTCATCCCGCACCACTTGCCCATCTGCGATGGTAATAATACGGTCTGCCTGCAAAGCGATGTTTTCATCGTGGGTGACAAGGATCAGGGTCTGCCCATATTTTTGATTGCTTTCTTTCAGCAGTTTGATGATTTCTTGTCCATTACGGCTGTCTAAGCTTCCGGTCGGTTCATCTGCCAGCATGACTGCTGGGGCATTCATCAAAGCACGTCCGATCGCAACACGCTGTTGCTGACCACCTGAAAGCTGGTTTGGCAAATGTGTTTTACGTTTTTGCAGTCCGAGCAAATCCAAAAGGTCATTTAGCCGCTCTTGATTGACTTTCCGCTTATCCATCAGAATTGGTAGGGTAATGTTCTCTTCTACATTTAAGGTAGGAATAAGATTGTGAAACTGATAAATCAGCCCAACCTGCCGTCTGCGAAAAATAGCGAGTTTTTCACTGTTTTCTGCGTATATATCCTGCCCTTCCAAATATATTTTGCCACTTGTCGGTACATCCACGCCGCCAATGCTGTGAAGGAGAGTAGATTTGCCTGACCCGGAAGAGCCGATGATGGCGGTAAAACCTCCTTTTTCGATTTCAAGCGAAACATGATCAAGTGCGGTAACTTGGTTTTCCCCTTTACCGTAGACTTTGCATAAATTTTCAATTTTTAAAAACTCCATTTTATGAGTCTCCTTTCCGATGCATTTAAGTTTTGTACAGATTACATAGGGACAAAGCTTTTTACTGAAGGTGTTTTTTCAATTAGTACTTATATGATAAAACCTTCAACTTACATCTCGGTGACTTTTAAGTGAGAGATTCGTCACTTTGGAAAACGAATCGCGAAGATCGCGCCACCCAGCGGGTGATTTTTAGCGGTGATCGTTCCACCTTGCCGTGTGATAATCGTCTTGCAAAGAGCTAATCCAATCCCGTAGCCTGTGGCACCCGCGTTTTTTCCACGATAGAACCGCTCAAACAAGAAGGGTAAACTTTCTTTTTCAAAGCCTGTGCCGCTGTCGTGAACAGTAATTTCGGTAAAGAGCGGGTTATCTTCACAAATAATCTCGATCTTTCCGTTATCACCTATACTTTCAATGCAATTTTTGAAAATATTTTGAATGGCTTCTGAAAGCCAGCAGTAATCACCTTGAATCAGTATTTCTTTTGGTACATCTACTTGCAAAGCAATCTCATGCAGTTCCATTGGAATCAAAAACGGATGAAGTGCTGTATTTATCAATCGGTGAACATTGATCCGCTCATTTTGGAAAAACACAATGCCTGCATCTAAGCGGGATAGTTTCAGTAGGGAAGTAAGCAGCCAATCCATCTGTATAAATAATTCTTTTGTTTCCCGTATCAATACGCCCCGTTCCTTTTCATCAGGGGTATTCTCCAATAATGATAAAATAAGGTTTATGGATGTGAGAGGGGTACGGAGTTGGTGAGCGATGTCCGCCATTGAATCCGCAAGGTGTTCTTTTTCTTTCTTTAGTGCATCGTTTTGCTCCCGAATACGCAGCGTCATCTTTGTTATCTCACTCTGAAGAATGGAAAGTTCGCCTTCATCCGATTCACCTATATACAGATGGTCAGCGTTATGAAGTACAAGATCGATTTGATCTGAAATATGTGCAATGCTATCATACCTGTTTTTCGTAAATGCAAAAAAAACGGTACCAAAAGCAGTGGTAGAAGCAATGGTAAGGAGCCCAGCTGCTGTATTGATTGTAAATCCCAGAGTTGCAGCAGCAACGGCAATTAAGGAGAATAAAAGGGCATATTGCCGAAACTCTCTATTCCGAAGCATGATCGTCCCCCAATCTGTAACCCGTTCCACGAACGGTCAGAATGATTTGCGGGTTTGCAGGGTTGACTTCAATTTTCTCCCTTAGGCGCTTAATGTATACAGTCAGTGTGTTATCATTGACAAATTCCCCCGCAGCGTCCCACAATTCATCGAGAAGCCTGCTTCTTGTGATAATGCTTTTGGGATTGTTTATAAACACCAGCAGCAAGCGGTATTCTAGGGCAGAAAGAAAGACTTCACGACCTTCTTTTTTTACGATGCTACTTGCCGTATCGACAGAAAGAGCGCCGATTTCAAAAGAGGATGGAGAACGACCGCTTTTGCGCAGAGCCGTTTTGATTCGCGCAATCAGTTCACGCGGACGAAAAGGCTTGATGATGTAGTCATCTGCGCCCATATTTAGGCCGGTGACAACACTCGCTTCATCACTGAAAGCTGTTAGAAAAAGAATAGGAATATCTTGCGCCTCTTTGATTTCTGTGCAAACTGTAAATCCATTCCCGTCAGGTAAAGAAATGTCAACAAGTGCCAAGTCAAATTTATTTTCAGCAAGTGCAGCAAGGGCTTCACTTCGTGTAGAGGCATGAGTGACTGTAAATCCCTCTGAACGGAGCAAAAGCACAAGGTTTTTTGCAATTGCCTTATCGTCCTCAACTAAAAATATTCGCTTCATGTATTTTTACCATCCTTTGCTTTATTGGTTTTATATTTAGTTATAGTTTGCAGCGCCATGCACTTATGTGTATACCTCTGCATAAGAACTATTATATTTTGCCTTTACAAAGAAAACAAGTGTGTTACAATTCGTGCTTCGCAGTAAAAGAAAATTAATTTTAAAATTGATCTTGCAAAAAATTTTTAATCATTATATCCTTTGTTTTAAGGATATCCTTTATACTTAAAGGAGGAATTGATTTGATGGGTCAAGAAAAAATGAAACCACTGGAAGAGAAGCTAAATAGCGAGTACAATAATATAGCAGGTATGATTGTACAAAGAGACGGCATAAAATTATACGAAAACTATTTTAATGGATATACAGAAGAGCAGGCAATCCACATTGCATCAGTTACAAAAAGTGTTTTTTCTGTGTTGATTGGTATCGCCATAGATAGGGGAGCGATTAAAAGTGTAGATCAGAAAGTATTGGATTTTTTTCCGGATTACACGGTTAAAGCAGGTGAAAAAACAATACAGAATATTACCATTAAAAATCTCCTTACCATGACTGCGCCGTATAAATATAAGACGGAACCATACGAAACATTCTTTACAAGTCCGAATCCAATTCAGGATGCACTCGATTTATTAGGAGGAGATGGTTCGATTGGAGAATTTAATTATTCCGCCATTGGTGGAAGTCATATTTTATCAGGAATCCTTGTAAGGGCAACAGGACGGTCAGTGCTTGACTTTGCTATGGAAAACTTGTTTTTGCCTCTGAGTATTCAGGTTTCACACAATCTGACACTGCGTAGTAAGGAAGAACATATTGCCGTTATGAATGATAAAAACACCAGTGGATGGGTTGTTGATCCGCAAGGGATAAATACCGCAAGCTGGGGACTTTTTCTGACACCTTCGGATATGACAAAGATAGGGCAGTTGTACTTAAATGGAGGAAGCTGGAATGGAAGGCAGATTGTATCGGCGGAGTGGATCGATGAGAGTACAAAGGAGCATAGCCGCTGTGTTCCGTGGGGCAATTTAGCTTACGGCTATCTTTGGTGGGTGATTGACAGAGAGAGTTATGCAGCGTTAGGAGATGGGGGGAATGTAATTTACGTCAATACAAAGAAAAAAATGATTGTATCTATTGCGTCTCTCTTTATGCCGGATGCTAAGGATCGGATCAAACTGATTAAAGAATATATAGAACCAATGTTTGCAGAGGAGAAAGAAGCGCCCTCTTGCATTGAATGAAACACTTATCCGGCTTGAGAATGAAGAGTGTAACAAACTGTTCGACAGTAAAAAGGCAATAAATGATTGCAAAAGATAATTACAGTAGATGAATTAGAAAGGAGCGTTGTCTTATCCTTAAAAGTAAAGGTGAATTAGAGTCGGTGTTGTGTGCAGCAAGGACTGTCGCATAATACAAATATGAAGATAGTCCTTGCGTAATCCTACTTTTTTAATATATAGGAGGACACACAATGGACTATAAAAATGCAAGCTGCGTATTACCGGACGATTTAATTGCGGCAATACAACAGCATGTTGATGGCGAATATCTTTATATCCCCCGAAAAGCTGAAAACAAAAAAGGCTGGGGAGAACTGAAAAATAGCAGACGACTGCTTCATGAGCGCAATATAGCTATTTTTGAAGGATATAGATGCGGTGCATCGGTCGAAAAATTGGCAGAAAAATATTATTTGTCGCCAAAGAGTATCTATAAGATATTAGCTGCAATAAAATATGATAAATAACACAAGGAGCGGCATGGCAGGAGTACATGTCGCTTTTTTAATTCTGTATCGTTAAGTAGGGAGCTTTTATAAAAGGAGTGCGGTATCATTTAATCGTGTATAGACAATAAAAGAAAGTAAGGAGAAATCAAAATGGAATACATTAAGAGCCAAAAGTATAACAAACCTGAATTATTGGCTAAAATTATGGGACCTAACCCATTCAAACTGCAAGAGGAAATGCTGCGGAATCATAAAATTCCTGCCGGAAGTATCGTCTGTGATCTTGGGTGCGGGCAAGGACTTACAAGCGTTATGCTTGTAAAAGATTACGGCTTCACTGTTTACGCTGCTGACCTATGGAGTGAGCCGCACGAAAACCGCAGATTCTTTTTTGAAATGGGCTTAACCCTTGAACAGATTACGCCAGTTAAGGTCGATGCGACTGCTCTGCCGTTTGAAAAAGAATTTTTTGATGCGGTAGTCAGTACCGATTCTTATAACTATTGGGGGCGTGATCCGAACTATTTAGATGAAAAACTATTACCTTTTGTAAAGAGTGGCGGGTACATTTATTGCTGCGTTCCCGGCATGAAAAAGGATTGTCACGATAACCTGCCAAAAGAGCTGCTTCTCTCATGGACACCGGAACAGCTAGCCTATTTGCGTGATACTGCCTATTGGACGGAAATAGTGAATCGCAGTCGGGATGCAGAGGTTATTTCCATATACGAAATGGAGAGCAACGAAAACGTTTGGGAGGATTGGCTGAATCAGGAAAATGAGATTGCGGTCAATGATCGCAAGTCAATGGGTGCAGGCGGCGGAAAATATTTAAATTTTACAGCTTTTGTCTTACAAAAAAAATAGTATGGATTCTTTAATCGATATCAGTTTATTGATGTAAAGCAGAAACAAGATAATAAAACAAAGAGCCAACAGCAGGTTAAAATCTTCTGAATTTGGCTCTTTTTGTATCTAAGAAATTCTTATATAATTTACGTAAATTAGTAAACTTATCAAATTATTATGCTGCTTATCTGCAATCACCGTACTTGTTTTACAGCAACTTTAAAACTTCTGTCTTTTGCTTCTCGTTTTGAAGGGCTTAAGTGGAATAAGAAGATTCTTTGTTACATTAGATTACGGATTTGTCAGCTGGTCAAAAACGAAGAGCAAATCTTTCTCAGCCCGTTTCATCAAATCGTAGGAATAATCGTTGAGGCACCAGTCAAAAATCACGCCTCGGTTGATTCGTATCAGAAAGGAAGTGAGCTCATGTACTGTCATGTTGGTATGAATCATATCGCTTTGCATCGCTTTTCCTACTAGTTTTTCTATGACTTGATAGTATTTTCTTATCGGTTTTACGGAGTATTTTACATCGGTTGACAACTGAGCAATATACAGCTCTTTTGTCAGGTTAGCAGACTCTTCTATAACATATTTTGTTTGGTGAAGTAATATGAATTTGATATCCTCTACAGGATCGTGAAATTCATAATTTTGAAGTAGAAGGTCCAACGCCTCATCATATAAGGCGAAGCCTTTGTTCACCATCTCTTCTTTAGAACGGAAGTGATGATAAAATGCACCGGTAGAGATACCAGCTTCCAGGCATAGCTGACGAACACTCATGTTTTGATAACCCTTTTTTTGAATTAAATTCAAGGCAACCCGTATAATATTGTTTTTTGTCTGGGCAGCCTGTTCGACTCTTTTTTTTCTTGCCATAAATTATTTTCGCTCCCACTAAGTAACAGTTTTTCTAATCATAATCTTTTTTAAAAAGAAAAGCAAGGTAAACGAATTTAAGCTGATTGACAAAAGAATAACGAAGTGCTAACATTGACATAACAACGTTCGGTTAAAAAGGATCGTTGGAAACATGATAAATGAAAAGGAGGGAAATTATGCGGTTAACAAACGAAGAGCAGGATATTCTCAATGGCAAACATGGAGAGATTCTGCAAAAGACAATGGAGACGCTTGTAAGGTATGGTGACATGTATGATGCAGAATGTCTTGTGTCTCTGGATGGACCTGTGCATCTCGTATGTTCTTTTGGAATGCCGGCCTTAAAGCCTTTGTCAAGAATTATGAAAGAAATGATTGATGCCGGAATCAGGACTGAATTGCCGTTTACGGCAGACCCGCAGCCGATCGACTATGAGAATGTGCCAGCTACGAAGCAGGAGCAGGAAATGTATCACCTGTTATATGGTACTCAGAAGGAATATGAGAGTATGCTGGCAAAGCTGGGAATGAAGAATGAAAATGCTTATACCTGCGCATGCTATTTCGATGAGGTGGGTAATACGCCAAAGTTTGGAGACAACCTGGCATGGGCAGAATCTTCAGCGGTGGTTTATGCGAATTCCGTATTGGGAGCTCGCACAAACAGGACATCCGGTGTAATGGAATTTTTCAGTGGAATTATCGGGAAGACTCCAAAATTTGGTTTTTTGACTGACGAAGGGAGAAAGGCTGACTGGATCATAGAGTTGAGAACCTCTAAGCTCCCTCGCCCTCAGATTTTGGGGAGTGCAATTGGAAGAAAGGTCGTAGAAAAGGTACCATACGTAAATGGACTCGAGCAGTTTCTCGGAACCGAATTGACTCCAGCAGTAAAGGACTATCTCAAGGATATGGGAGCCGCAACTGCATCAAATGGTGCGGTGGGGCTTTATCATGTTGACAATCTGACACCGGAGTCGAAAAAGTACGGAGAAGAACTGATCAGAGAAAATGCATCCGTTTATGTCATCGATGATGCAGAGTTAGAGAGAGTGGTAAATTCTTATCCGATTCTTTGGGAGGATTTGAATGCTAAACCTGACAGGGCATTTATCGGGTGTCCCCATGCATCCTTCAATCAGCTTAAAGAATGGACAGAAACTTTTGAACAGGCACTTGAGAAGAGCGGACAGGAGAAAGTTACAGTAAACACTATAATAACCAGTGCACCAGACGTTATCGCAAAATTTAAAGAGACAGAATACTATACGAGGCTAATGAAAACAGGGGTGAAGATATCCCATATTTGTCCTCTGATGTATATGTCAAATCCACTCTGTGCGAAAAAACCGATTATTACAAATTCAAACAAGCTGAGAACTTATTCTACTGCACGATATGTTGACGACCAAGAGCTTGTAAATCTTGTAGTAAAGGGGGCGTTTTAGGAATGGATAAATTTCAGGGAAGAGCAGTCATTTCTGGGCAGGTTAAAGGAAATGCGATGGTTTCTAAAAAAGGGTTCAATGTACTTTCGTCCTATATGGGCGCATTGGTATCTAATGGGAAACAGACACTGTGCACGGATCAAAATAATCCGGATTTGTTTCAGAGGGATTTGGCAGGAGCAATTCTATGTATCCCACAGGTCATTGGTTCTACTACAGCGGGTATGCTGATTCAAACCGTAGCAGCTATGGGTATTCATCCAAAAGCAATGCTGTTTTCAGCAACAGCCGAATCATTGGCGATTTCGGGTGTTCTCTTGGCAGATATCTGGGAAAATACAAAGATTATTACGGTTGATGGTTTGGGTGAGCGATTTTTGGAGTCAGTTCAGGAAGGGCAGATCGTGGAAGTTACAGAAGATGGCACGGTAACCTTATTTGAATAAAAAGAAATGGAGAAAAGATATGAGTACAAAATACAAAGAGCTTTTTGAGCCTGCATCTATTGGAAAAATACAAATAAAAAATAAATTATCCATGGCTCCAATGGGGCCTGTCGGATATGCGGATGCGCTGGGTGCTATGAACCAAAGGCTGCAAGAGTATTATGTAGAACGGGCAAAGGGCGGAATCGGATTAATTATTACTGGAATTTGCAGCGTAGACTTGAATATTGAAGGTATGGTAAAACCGGGGCTACCGTGTCCGACGCAGAATCCGCTGGCATTTATTCACGAAGCGTATCAGATGAATGAAAGAATACATGCGTATGGTACAAGGATTTTTCTTCAGCTTACGGGCGGACTTGGAAGAAGTGCATTGCCTGGATTTGCTACCAAATTTATCGCTCCGTCAGAGAATGAGAATCGATTTGATCCAAACATCAAACATAGAGAAATGACAATTGAAGAAATAAAAAACTTGATTCAAAAATTTGTCATGTCCGCAGTGGTGGCTAAAAAAGCAGGATTTGACGGTGTAGAGGTGCATGCGGTTCATGAAGGATACCTTTTGGATCAGTTTGCTATAGCACTTTTTAATCGCAGAACAGATGAGTACGGCGGTTCGCTTGAAAATCGGCTGAGAGTTGCTACTGAGATCGTTAAAGGGATTAAGGCGGCTTGCGGAGCTGATTTTCCGGTCAGCCTGCGCTATAGTTTGAAAAGCTGTATGAAAGGAATTCGACGAGGCGGATTGCCGGGCGAAGAGTATGAAGAGGCTGGAAAAGATATCGAAGAAGGCATCGAGGCCGCTAAAATTCTGGTCGCAGCAGGCTATGATGCATTGAATGTGGATGCGGGAACGTATGATTCTTGGTATTGGAATCATCCGCCTATGTATTTTGAAGATGGGATGTACAGAGATTTCGGCAGACTTGTAAAACAGAACGTCGATGTACCAGTTATTTTGGCAGGAAGAATGGAAAATCCTGAAATGGCAGTGGAAGCACTTGGGGATTCTTGTGATATTATAGGGCTTGGCAGACAGCTCTTGACAGATCCGTATTATCCGGAAAAAGTGAGAACCGGAAGGTTAGATGAAATACGACCATGTCTCGGATGTCATGAGGGATGCCTGGGAAGAATCGCAAATGCACCTGTGAGCTGCGCCGTAAACCCAACTTGCGGCAGAGAGAAAATTTACGGATTTGCACCGGCATATAAGAAAAAATATATTCTTGTCATCGGAGGCGGCATAGCAGGAATGGAGGCAGCGAGAGTTCTTGCTGAAAGGGGACATATTGTTACCCTTTGCGAAAAGAGTGGCAGCCTTGGAGGAAATTTGATTCCGGGAAGTGTTCCTCACTTCAAACGCTATGACAGAGCTTTAGTCAAATGGTATCAAAAACAACTTGAACTTCTCAAGGTGGAAGTTAAGATGAACTGTGAGGTAACAGCTGAAAATATATCGGATTACAAAGTGGATGAAATCATTACGGCAACTGGTTCGAAACCAATTCAGAGCAAGTTTGGATCGGAGACGTTTGCAACGACTGCAGATGAAGTGCTTCTCGGAAAAGCAGAGGTTGGAGAAAGCGTGGTTGTAATCGGCGGCGGACTGGTTGGATGTGAAACGGCTCTATGGCTGGCGCAGAACGGAAAGAAAGTCACAGTTATCGAAATGGCAAAGGAAATACTGGGAGGTCATGGAGTCCTTCCTCATATGAATCATGATATGCTTGTGGATTTGCTGGCTTTTCATAAGGTAGATATCTATACAAGCAGCACTGTGAAGAGTATAGATGGAGGCAAAGTAACAGCGGAAACGCCGCAGGGAGAATGTTCTTTCCCGGCCGATACAGTTATTTCAGCTATCGGTTACCGTGAAAATAATGCATTGTACAATGCATTAAAAGATGTGGATATTCCAGTTCACAACATCGGGGATTCCCAAAAAGTGCACAATATCATGTATTCCATTTGGAACGCATATGAACTTGCCAGGGAACTGTAACTTTTTATAATCAGTAAAAAATATTAAAATAAAAATGCCCTCAAGGAATGGTCACTTGAGGGCATCTGCATACAATTTATTAAATGTTAAGATTAGATTTGTGGCAGCGCTTCTTGCCAGAGGCTGGCCGTCTTAATATCGATATCATCATATGTCTTATAGAAATATTCGCAGGTATCTGTATTAATAAATGCGGTATATTTCGTATAGTCATAGGTGTCTCGGCTGGTTATAACGGCGCCTTTTGGTATGGATACGCTTTCTAAGATATGAAAACATGCTGCGATTGCTTCTTGGCGGTCCTGTGGCATTGGCAGATGTGTTTTTAAATAAGAGGTTCGCACAAATCGCTCAGGAGAGGTAAAACCACCGGGAAGAGACGTTGTTCCTGCAGCCTGCCCAAAAGGAGCTAATTGAATGTTATCCCAAAAAACTTCTTCTTTTTGCGTTGGAGTGGCTTCTGTATAGTTTCTCAAATTTGTCATATGCCAATTAAAATCAGGGCTGTTTGCCATAACGCCAATCGGATTATCTATTAGCTCCAGACCTTTTGCAGTAGGCTCAATTACCACACATGCCCCGCTTCTGTCAGTAGCAATCCAGTGTAACGGTGCGATTGTATGAGTAACAGGGTCTGGAACTCCTGCTATAGTAATGTCATTGAGCAGAGAAGGAAGCTCTTTCACAGAAGCACAGTTCCCTAGAATATAGTGAAGAAAATCAATAGATGCGATTTGTTCAGCGTTATTTGACCCAGTGTTATATTGAGCGTAGCCGGCGAAATATAACACTGCTGCTGCAAAGCCCTTTTCATTGACACCATCGAAAAAACCTAAGATTCCATCAAGCTCTTGACCAAGACCGATAAATCGGTAGGTATCTGTGATTAAATGATTGTTTATGGTATTGTACCATGTGTAAGAACTGGGAACGATATAGAGCTGTGGAATAATATCATGTGAAAAGTCCATTGTACGACCAAAGAAAATCTCATTAGATTGGGACTGTAATGTCATTGCTGTACACATATAGAAATGTCCTCCAAAAAATTATTTATATAATATATGAGAATAAACAGTGAATATATGCTGTAAACTGGATCGGAAGTACAGAAATGCGAGTAAAGATTAAAAATAAATTTGCTTAGATGAAGAACTGCCCTTCGCAAATCTTCTTACACCTTGCGAAGGGCAGAAATGAGATGCATAATAAAATAAGATAAAATTCTCTAGAAAGAGGGAATTAAAAGTTTGGAGGAAACATGATAAAAGAACAGATATTAATCAATGGCATTCCTGCTATTTTGTGGGGAAATGATAGCACGAAAATTATAATTGCGGTACATGGTAACCTGTCTTCAAAAGAGGATATTCCAATTACGCTCCTTGCAGAACATGCAGTTCCATTGGGCTATCAAGTACTTAGCTTTGACTTACCTGAACACGGAGATAGAAAAAATAGTCCCACACTCTGTAAAGTAGAAAACTGCATTTCTGATCTAAAAAATGTTTTAGAATTTGCACGCATGAAATCAAATACAATCAGTTTGTGGGCAAACAGCATAGGAGCCTATTTTAGCTTACTGGCCTATCAAGACGAACCATTAAAGAAAAGCTTATTTCTTTCTCCTGTCGTAGATATGAGTCGAATGATTCAGAATATGATGTGTTGGTTTGACGTGACAGAAGAACAACTCTATGAGAAAAAAGAAATACTTACACCGATTGGCCAAACTTTATATTGGGATTACTACCAATATGTCATAGAAAATCCAATTATAAAATGGAATGCCCCAACTTCCATTTTGTATGGAAGAAAAGATGAATTATGTGAGTATGATAGATTAGCAGCATTTATTACAAGATTTAATTGCAGCCTTACCATCTCAGATTTTTCTGAACACTATTTTCACACAGAAGAAGACTTGACAGCTTACCGGAAGTGGCTTGCAGAAAATATTTGATGACAAAATAATCGCAGCTTTGAGTGATAAAAACTAGATAATAGAATAAAAAAAGGTTAGCATTGCTAACCTTTTTTGTTCTTATACATTAAACAGGAAGTGCATTACATCGCCGTCTTTAACGATATATTCTTTTCCTTCTGAGCGAATTAAGCCTTTTTCTTTTGCTGTGGCGAGATTTCCGCCGCATTCAATCAGCTTATCGTATGCAATCGTTTCTGCTCGAATGAATCCTTTTTCGAAATCTGTATGAATTTTTCCGGCTGCCTGTGGAGCCTTATTTCCCCGTTTAATCGTCCAAGCACGCACCTCCGGTTCACCGGCAGTTAAGAAGGAGATTAGATCAAGCAGATGATAAGAGGCTTTGACCAATTTGTCCAGACCAGATTCTGTAATTCCCAGGTCTTCAAAAAAGGCAAGCTTTTCTTCCTCATCTAATTCTGCAATTTCAGCTTCCAGCTTTGCACATACAACGACCACTTCAGAACCTTCTGTTTCTGCAAATGCACGAACCTTTTTTACAAACTCGTTTTCTTCGCTGTCCGCAATTTCTTCTTCGGAAACGTTAGCAGCATAGATAATCGGCTTAAAGGAGAGAAGATCTAAACTTTTGACCAATTCAAGCTCATCATCGCCTAATTTCAATGTACGAGCAGATAGGCCTTGTTCCAATACTGCCAGCACTTTCTTTAAGAGGTCAATTTCTTTTTGCAGGCTCTTATCACCTTTCAGGTTTTTTTGAGTTCTTTGGATCCGTCGCTCTATGATTTCCATATCAGATAAAATCAGTTCCATATTTATAGTCTCAATGTCAGAAAGCGGGTTGATTTTTCCGTCAACATGAACGACATTTGGGTCTTCAAAACAACGAACAACATGTACGATCGCAGCAACCTCACGGATATGTCCTAAAAATTTATTTCCTAAGCCTTCTCCTTTTGAAGCACCTTTTACAAGGCCTGCAATGTCGTAAAACTCAATGGCAGTATAGACTGTTTTTTTCGAATGATACATTTCATGAAGAACTTTTAGTCGTTCGTCGGGTACGGTAACCACACCTACGTTTGGTTCTATTGTACAAAATGGGTAATTTGCCGCTTCTGCGCCGGCTTTTGTGATGGCATTGAATAAAGTGCTTTTGCCAACGTTGGGAAGTCCCACAATACCTAATTTCATTATCAAAATCTCCTTATCGTTTGTTTGATTTATTAGTAAAAAATGCGCCCTTTTTTGCTGTTTTTATGCGATAGTGGAATGTAAATAAGAAGAAATACAATAAAAACGGCTGCACTAAAAACTTGTGCCTGACGGAAAGGTCCGATCATAAGGCTGTCGGTTCGAAGGTGTTCGATGAAGAACCGTTCGAACGAATACAAGATTCCGTAGAGCAGAAAGATTTGTCCTTCAAATTTACGATGATTATCAACTATAATTAAAACCAGAAATAATAAGAAGCACCAGATGGATTCATAAAGAAAGGTAGGATGTACCATTTCATTTCCGACTTGTATTGCCCAAGGCAGGTTGGTTGGAGTGCCGTGCGCCTCTTGATTAAAATAATTTCCCCATCGTCCGATTGCTTGTGCAAGCGCAATGGCAGGTGCAACTAAGTCTAAAGCATTTAAAGGTCGAATATTCCGGATTAAGCAGAGCGCGATTCCAATTGAAACACCGACAATCAAACCACCGTGAATTGCTAATCCACCTAAACGAGTATTAATAATTTTATAAAAATCCCCTTGATAATCTTCCCAGTTAAAGAGAACATAATAGGCTCTTGCTCCTATAATTGCAAAGGGAAGGCAAATCATGACAATATCAAATATTCGCTCCGGCTCGATGTCATGACGGGGAGCTCTTTTATATACAATAAGAATGGCAAATAGTATACCGATTGCAATCAGAACGCCGTACCACATAACATCAATTCCAAAAATAGTAACTGCTATTGGATTGGGAATGGGTAGCATAATAACCTCCTACAGTCATCTGAATTTCTTTGTTCTTATATCAAAGTTCCCATATATTATACACTATTTTTAATAAAATTGGTAGGACAAGTTAAGAAATGCTCTTATTAATAAAAAATTAATAAAAAAGAAAGAAATGGGAAAAAAGACTATGCTTTAATGGAAAGAAGGCAATTGTAAGAAAATCTTAAGATTAGTTGCAGGAAAATTATGCTATACTGCTTATAGCTAAAAATGGTGAGTTATGTTTAAATTTAGGGGGTAAAGGTTCATGTTTCATAAGAAAGAGAAAGATGCTGCAAATGTGATGGCAGATCATACAGCAGGAGATGAAGCTGTTTTAGGCACACAAGATGAAGTGCAAACAGAAAGTACTGCGAGTGCAAATAAGAAAAAGAAGAAAAAAACAAAAGGAAAAAAGAAATTTATAATTTTAGGTATCGCAATACTTGTAGTTGCCATTGCAGTATTAAAGATGACATCGGGAGGAAAAGAGATCAAACCGATGGTGGCAACGGTGCCTCTAACGACTATGGATTTGGAACAGATTGTTTCAATTAAGGGATACGTACAAGGATCTGAAACTGCTGATGTTACTTCTTCACAAAGCAAGGAAGTAGTTTCAATTCTAGTAAAAGAAGGGGATACCGTGACAAAAGGACAGCTTTTGGCCACATTGAAAAGCTCTAGCGATGATGCGGAAAACCAGCTGGTCTATGAAAAAGAGGAAGCGGTTCGAAACTTAGAACTTGCGAAGTTTGACTATGAAACAAGCAAAAGCCTTTATGAGTCCGGCGGAATTTCAAAGCAAGAATTTTTAAAATCGGAAGCTGCATATGAAAATAGCAAAACGACTTTAAATAGTTTGAATAGTAAAAATTTATCGGAAAAAAATCGCATTATAAGTCCGATTAGCGGTACAGTAACTCGGGTCAATGCAACGTTGGGCCTTCAAGCGGATGAAACGCAGGGCAAGGGAGCTTTGTTTGTGATCGAAAACTTACAGCAATTACAGATGGATGTAAATGTCAGCGAATATGATATCGGCAATATTAAAGTCGGTCAGACCGTAAATATTAGTGCAGAAGTTTTGGGAGACAAATTGGTGGACGGCGTTGTAGAACAAATCGCACCGACCGGTGAAGAAAAAGAGGCAGGAAATAAAGAGATGGTAATTCCGGTTACTATTTTAATTACCGAGAGCGATTCCCGTCTGATAGCAGGGGTATCTGCAAAAGCAAATATCAAGGTGGGAGAAGCGAATGGCGTTTTAGCACTGCCGCTGGATGCTGTCGTAGACGATCCCCTCACTGGAGAATCCTATGTATTCATATTGGAAAAAGGGAAGTTGAAAAAAATTATAGTTGAAAAAGGTCTGGAAAGTGACTTTTATGCAGAACTCGTTTCCGGTGACGTAAAAGAAGGAGACCAACTTGTCATAAGCCCATCCGCAGACTTTGCTGATGGTATGGAAGTGGATACTATGGCAGGGGTGGAAGAAGATGAATGAAATCATTAAAATAGAAAATTTAGTTAAAGTTTATCAAAACGGTGACATAAAGGTTCAAGCACTGAAATCTCTGAACCTTACGGTAAATCAAGGCGAGTACATAGCAATTATGGGTACGTCTGGATCTGGAAAATCCACTTTAATGAACATATTGGGATGTTTGGATCGTCCGACCTCGGGACATTACTACCTAGATGGAATGGACGTCAGGGAGAAAAGTGACAATGAGCTTTCAATCATTCGAAATCAAAAGATTGGGTTTGTATTTCAGTCATTTAATTTAATACCTCGTACGAGCGCATTAAAAAATGTAGAACTCCCAATGGTATATGCAAAAGTTCCGCTGGAGGAGAGAGAAGAAAGAGCACAGCAGCTTCTGGATCGAGTTGGCATTGGAGAGAGAGCGGATCACATGCCAAATGAGATTTCCGGTGGACAAAAACAAAGAGTTGCCATTGCAAGAGCACTTGCAACCCGCCCGCCAATCATCTTAGCCGATGAACCGACTGGGAATTTAGACAGCAAATCTTCCGTAGAAATTATGGATATCTTTACAGATTTAAATAGAAATGAAGGCAACACGGTTATCATTGTTACGCATGAGCCGGATATTGCAGAGTTTACAGATCGGGTCATCACATTTAAGGATGGCTGCATTATTTCTGATGTAGACAGAAGGCTGAAAGCTTCCGTTGATGAGACCAGCGAAGGGAGTGTTAAGTCATGTTAATTCTAGAAAATATTCGATTGGCGCTTTCTGCGATTCGAACCAATAAGATGCGTTCCTTCCTGACGATGCTTGGTATTATCATTGGAATCAGTTCTGTTATTGCAATCACAGCAATCGGATCAAGTATTCAAGGTGTTGTTGATAAAGAATTTGAAAGCTACGGAAAAAATGCAATGTATGTATATATCAACTGGGCGATGGTAGATGATTATATTCCGTCGGAAGCCCTTTTCAGCATAGATGACTTGATGATGGCAAAAGAAAAATTTGCAAAGGAGATTCGTTATATTGACCCATCACCGTATGAAACGAGCGATGTTCGTGTTGGCAAAGTGGAAGGAAGGATTGAGTTAACCGGATGTGCGCCCGGATTGGACCGCATTATGAATTTGAATATTCTTCATGGAAGAATGATTAATCAGGCAGATTTAGACGGCAAGAAAAATCGCCTGGTTTTGGAAGCGAGTGCCGCACAAGAATTGTTTGGTACGGAAAATGCGGTTGGGCAAGAAATAGAATTGAAAGTGGAAGAAGATAGCCAAGATTATATCATCATTGGTATTTATAAAGTGGAAGATTCTATTTTCAGCGGTATGAATCGAAGTGGCAATTTTACCGGATATGTGCCGTATACAGTTATGAAGCAGCAATCGGATGCTTCGACTAGCTTTTTGGCGTATTCCTATGATGGAGTTGATCAGGAAGAGTTTGGTGAGAGCATCTCTTCTTTTCTAGCTCGTGCGAAGGGGATGCCGGATCAATACTACAAGTATGAATCTTCTGCTGTACAGCAGGATAGGATGAATGGTATGCTGGAAGTTGTGTCTATGGCAATCGGGGTTATTGCGGGCATTTCTTTACTGGTTGGCGGTATTGGTATTATGAATATCATGCTTGTTTCGGTTACGGAGCGTACAAGAGAAATCGGAATTCGTAAATCACTCGGAGCTAGGACGAAGGATATTTTGCTGCAATTCCTAATTGAATCGATGATTATTTCTTCAATTGGAGGTATGCTTGGTACATTCTTAGGAATCAGTATTGCAGCGATTGGTATGAAAGTTGCAAACGTCTCATTTGCAATCAATCCAATGATTATTTTGGTTGCAGTAGGGTTTGCTGCCTTAGTCGGAATATTCTTTGGAATCTATCCAGCAAGACGTGCTGCGAAGCTTGATCCAATTGAAGCATTGCGTTATGAATAAAAAGAAATAAAAAAGGAATTGAAAATAGAAAAAGGGCAGTTACCAAAGGATTTAAAACGAATCCTTTGGTAACTGCCCTTTTTCTATGTGAATCATCGAGCTAATATTAATTGGATTTGATCATCTAAAACATAAATGTCATATAAAATAAAATCACCGTATTCAGAAAAATCGCCATTATTTTTATAATCTTCTTGTATTGCGGTAAGGAACTCTTCTGATGAAAGAATTTCGGATGAACCACTTTTTTTTCCTGTAAGGAAAGTGCAATATGCATGACTAGGCAGACTGTATTCTTGGTTAGCTGCGTAGCTTACAATTCGGTAGCCGTTTTCCTCGTTTTCATCAGGAATCAATTCTTTTTGATGAACAGTGACAAGTATTTCTTCCTTTTCATTTTTTAATAATTCGATTGAACCGATTATTTTTTCGGCTCCGTCAGAAATTAATTGGTCTGCATAGCCGTGACTCAGATAATCAACTGTAATTTCAGGAGCATCCTTATCTTTTGGGATACCGCATCCGCTCAAGATAAGCGGAAGTATCAGCAAAATTGCAAATAAGAAGCACATGAATTGAGTATTAAATTTTTTTGCCATTTTTCCCCCTTTATTGATATACTTGATTTCATTTTATTGGGAATTTAGTGGGAAATCAATAGTTGAATGAAATATTACAAAAATGTAATATATTCAATTCATCATAGCGCATAGATCATGATATTTCTTTTGTTTTCAACGGCAGGGAAATTAATTTTCTGTTCCCAGACAGAGACTAAATCGACTTTTATTTTTTGGACATAGGTCTCACCTAAAAAATTCGTGCAATGAAATTCCAGAGTCAAGGATACAACAGAGCTTTCCGGTATCGGTTCTTCTTCCTCACGAGAAATTTGAGACAAGACACGCTTTAAAGGGATTCCTCCGATGATAAAGGGTATGGTGCTTTGATATGGTACTTTATTATTCAAAGAAATGGTCAAAGTTTTATAAGGGATAATGATGGATCTTTTCCCCTGACGCTTTATTTTTATAGTCAGCTGGCACAATTCAATATTTATGATGTCAGTTCGACTTACGTTTGTCATTGTAAGGAGAATGACTAAATCAGGAGATTCTGTGGAGATATCCATATCTTCGGTTATATTTACAAAAGCTTCATCCAGATTGATGCAGAAAACATCTTTCAAAATGAAATCTCTTAATTCATCTGGACTCATACAGTTAATATCTATGGTTGGAATATAATTATTTTCTTCAATTTTAATCAAACGTTTATTCATATCATTTGCTTGCTGACTCAGATAAATAGCGGCTACGCCCAAGACAATCGTACCCAGAAATGTGAAGAAAGCCGCATAAAAATTCAGTAAATCATCTTTGTGGAAAGAGCTTTCTGAAAGCCAGCTGCCGGGATGGTCAAAGTAACTCAAAATTTGCGGCATAAGAGCACAAGGTAAAATCAGAAAAATAATGAGTGAAAAAATTGGAATCCACCACTTACGATATGCTTTTCTCAATTTCATCCCTCCTTTTAATTGTATTTTAAAAATCATTTATAGTTTTACCTAAAATGATAAAAATATAAAAAATAAAAAGATATCCTAATAAAATAAGAGGATATGTTATCATGTTTATAAAGAAAGCATTGAAAAGCTTAAAAAAAATATAGTAAGATAGAGTATAAACCTTATTTGATGAAAAGAATCGGAAAGGAAGCGTTATGCCTAATGATAAAAAATTTGCAGTGCTGATCGATGCGGATAATATTTCAGAAAAATATATTAAAGTAATTTTAGACGAAATATCTAATGATGGAACTGCAACCTATAAAAGAATTTACGGAGACTGGACAAAGCCTGCATTTGCACAGTGGAAAAAAGCACTGCTGGAACATTCGATAACGCCAATGCAGCAGTATGGTTATACAACAGGAAAGAATGCTACCGATTCAGCGATGATAATCGATGCGATGGATATTTTATATTCAGGAAATGTGGATGGATTTTGCTTAGTTTCGAGTGACAGTGATTTTACACGTTTAGCTTCCAGACTGAGGGAATCCGGGATGGACGTTGTAGGAATGGGAGAACAGAAAACGCCGAAAGCATTTATTTCAGCTTGCAATAAATTTAAATATTTAGACATATTGGCAGGTCAAATTCCACTAAAGCATGAGAATAATCAGGAAAATGAAAAAAATTCAGCTAAAAAATCTCTTAAGGTATTGAAGAATTTAAAGGGATCAAAGCAGGAGCGTCTGGATTTAGAAAAGATAGAAAAAGAGGACAACAATACCGAGAAAGCTTCGGAAGAGCAAATGACCAGCTTGGAAACAATCAGAAGAGCAATTGCAACGATTGTAGAAGAGAATTCAGATGAAGATGAATGGGTATTTATAGGAGATATAGGGAATCGTTTGACGAAGAGATATCCGGACTTTGATGTAAGAAACTATGGTTTCAATAAATTAACCCCGTTTATAAAATCATTGGATTTATTCGAGATTCGCTCTGTGGCAAACGGGAGTTCAAACAATAAATTGGTTTATGTAAAAGAAAAGGGTGAAATAAAATAAAAAACTATAATATTGCAAAACAGCTTCCTTGCATATGTAAGGAAGCTGTTTTTGATTGCACCGGATAAAAAATTACCAACTGCAACCATTGTAACCATGGAAGCTACATACTCTTCTAGTATTGGAACAATTTGTTGATTGCTGGCATCCAGCGTTATTTCCTCCGCTGCATCCGCATCCACAGTTATTGTTCCATTGAACATTGCAGCCACATCCAGTGCCGCATCCAGAACCGCATGTAGTAGATATCGGGGCGAGTTCCTCCGAATCATAATCACAGCTTTGAACGCCTGCAACGTTAGAACTTCCACAAGAACAGTCAGGCAGGAATGGATTGACGCATTCTTCATCTTCTGCTGCACTTACGGAGCCATCACAAGGGATTAAAGCTTCGCATGCATTGGTACAGAACAGTGTTTGGCGTACAACTTCGATATGAACGGTCGGTTCGATCGCAACCTTTGAAGCGAGAGTCAATGTTAAATTATTCGGATTGTAGTTATTGCCGAAATTTTGGCCTAGAGAATCTACGATCCTGTCACATTGAGGCTCACATTCACAACCGCATCCGCAGCCGCAGCTTGGTTTTGGACATCTTCCGCCACCATTTAATGTTAAGGTTGGATTGACCAGCTCTACTCCTGCATCGAATTGGAATCGAATATCCGGAGCGATACCGTTAATACTGCACGGTAAACTGAGATCCGGAATTGCAAAGCTCGATCCACAGGACGGTGGAAGCTGGGTGTTTACAGTACCATCTGCATTTGAAATTTTACAGCAGAAACGGCAATTTCTTCCACCAGTATTTACAGTACCTTCTAATACATATTTTGCTCGAATGTCCCAAGGACCTACATTATTGATTAAAAAGAAGGCCTTTGTAGGAAGACCTGCATCCATGCAGCGTTCTCTTTGGAGCATTGAGCCTATGCCGGCTGTTTTAGCAAGATATTGTCCGTTCGAATAGTCTACCGAATCAACAGGATAGCCATCGAGCGAAACCTGGTTAGCAGAAAGGTTGCCTGGTGGTCTTGTGTTGAAGTACTCAACGACAACAAAGGAGTTTTCAATATTAAATACAGCATTTGGTTCTAAAGTACATGGAGAACAACAGCAATTTTGCGGTTCTAACGTAAGCTCTGTAACAAAGCGGTTTTGATTTGGCCCCCCTGTATTCAAATTAAACATTAGAGGACAGCTGGTTGCGTCTGTAAAGCAAAATACTTTATCCATGTATACTAAATTTGATTTTTCGTTTGTAAAATCTATGCCTTCCGTATCGATGTTTGTGCCGCAAACATTACCTAAACAGCGGCTTCCGCAGCGAGGGAGACAAGAATTTCTTCTATTTCTTGGCATGATTGATACCTCTCTTTTATTGTTAGAATCAAAATTACATATTGAATGAAATTCTTTATCAATATGTATAGAAAAGAGAGAAGATTTTGTTTAAGTGTATCCTTTGTTGTTGGTATAGTATATGGGAAAATAAAAATCTTGTCACACTGGAAACGAAGCAATTTATAAATATTTAAAAAAAATTAAATTTATTTCTCTTATAAAATGACAATAAAATTAGAAATGCACCACGAACGCTCCACGAGCGCTCCACTTTTTTAAAACGATATTTTGGAGGTTGAATATGTCCAAGCACAATATATTGTGTAGATAAACGCTTAATATTTTATTAAGAAATGAAATGGAGATAAAAATGATTGCTTTGTGATGCTTTTTTGTTTTGCTGTGGTTGCGAAGTGGAGCAAAGTGGAGTATAGTGGAAGTAATCAAAAAATCATAGTGGGGTAATTGTTTCATGTTAATGGGCGAATATCAAAACTCAATAGACAGTAAAGGCCGAATTATTGTGCCTGCGAAATTTCGTGAACAGCTGGAATATAAATGTGTTTTGACCAAAGGACTGGACAATTGTCTTTATATTTATCCAATGACTGAGTGGGCGAAGTTTCATGAAAAGTTGGATAAGCTTCCGGTATCGGACCCAAAAGCCAGAGCGTTTGTTCGTTACTTCTACGCGAGTGCGGTAGAGGGCGAACTGGACAAGCAGGGGAGACTCACCATCCCGCAGAGCTTAAGAAACTATGCAAACATTGAAAAAGAACTGGTAACCATCGGCGTATTAAACAAAATAGAAATTTGGAGTAAGCAAGCTTATGAAAATGCGGAGAATGGAGAGATGTTAGACGCCAGTGAATTTGCGGAACAAATGGAAAGCTACGGGATATAGGAGGGGTTAATGGAATTTAAACATGTATCGGTTTTGTTTTCTGAGTCAATTAAAAATTTAAACATAAATCCGGAAGGGATTTATGTGGATGGGACTCTTGGAGGCGGCGGACATGCAAGTGGAATCTGTGAAAGATTAAATTCAAAGGGGACTTTAATTGGTATTGATCGTGATAAAGATGCTTTGCGTGCTGCTGCTGCAAACTTAGAGAAGTACAATTGTAAAAAAATATTTGTGCAAAACAATTACTCTGACATCAAAAATATATTGAAGGAACAGAATCTTTCGTCGATTGATGGAGCGCTTCTCGATTTAGGGGTGTCTTCGTTCCAATTGGATAATGGAGAAAGAGGATTTTCTTATATGAAAGATGCACCGCTTGATATGAGGATGAATGCGGAAGATACTTTTACAGCAGAAACAGTGGTCAATACATACAGTGAAGAAGAATTAACAAGGATTATTCGTCAATATGGTGAAGAACGGTGGGCTTCTCGAATTAGTCAATTTATTATTAAGGAAAGAAAAAAGTCACCGATTACAACCACAGGACAGCTTGTAACAACTATTAAGGCGGCGATACCGGCTTCGGCGAGGAGAGATGGACCACACCCCGCAAAGAGAACCTTTCAGGCAATCCGAATTGAAGTGAATGATGAACTTGGACAGTTGGAGAGAGCAGTAGATGCTTTTTTGGATGTGCTTTCTGATCAGGGACGATTATGTATTATAACGTTCCATTCATTAGAAGATCGTATCGTAAAAGAACGATTTAATCAAAGGTTAAACCCCTGTACATGCCCCAAAGAATTTCCTATATGTGTATGCGGGAAAGAATCAGATGTGAAAAAGGTATTGAGAAAACCGATTCTTCCTTCTGAGCAGGAATTAACCTTGAACCCTAGAGCTAGAAGTGCGAAGCTAAGAATAATTGAAAAAAAGGGAGAAATGAGATGATAGCAGCAGAAAAATGGTATGAGTATCAAGAAAATTATCATAAGTATGGCTTAGATATGAAGCCTAAGAAAAAAAAGCCATTGAAAACTAAAAAAAAGAGTTCTGCAATGACTATGACGGTGCATGAGAAGTGTCAGATCATGATTTTAGCCCTGGTACTTGCTGTGTTATCAGCAGGATTGATTGCAAGCACGGCATATTCAGCAAAGATTAAATATAATATTAATAAGCTGGTGAAAGAATCAGTAGTAATTGAAGGTGAAATCGAAAATTTAAACGTAAAGATAAAAAGCCAGTCAAATATTCAAATTGTAGAAGAAAAAGCCAAAACACAATTAGGAATGGTTTACCCTACGTATGATCAATATGTTTATCTTAATAAAGAGGAAGTACCGATTAAGGATTTTGCGTTGGCATTAAAGCAAGAGGCATACAATTAGATAGTGTTTTGTATAATAGAATAAGATAGAACGCGATGAAAATAATTTCATAAAGTGGATGCAAAACCGGATAATTTCATATTGCAAGGAAAATCCGGTTTTTTATCTGTGGGAAAGCTTGTCAGCTTTTTGCAGATAAAGAGAACAGCTAAAAAACGAAAGAACTTTATGACTATCAAATTTTTCGTTGAATCTGAAACGAAAATGACTGAAGACATAATAAAAAATCCATTGTGCCTTTGGAGGACTAAAATGATTGTTACAAATAATAAAAATAGGAAAAGATTAATTTTCATTTTTGCATGCACTTGTCTTATTTGCATGCTTTTGATGTTTCGAGTGGGCTGGATTCAAGTAGTGGCAAGCGAAAGATATGCAAAAATGGCAGTTGAGCAACAAACAAATGATGTTCCGATTCCTGCAAAACGGGGAATTATCCTGGATCGGAATGGTAAAGAACTTGCGATTAGTGCTGTAACCAATACCATTTGGGTGCGCCCTAAGGACGTTGCAGCTTCAGCAAAAACAAAAGAAGAAAAAGAATTAATGATTGACAAAACTGCAAAAGCTTTATCGAAAATTTTGGAATTGGAGGAACCGTCTGTTCGGGATACCATCACAAAAAATAAGTTACTTGTTCGCGTTGCAAAGTATGTAGATAAAGAAAAGGCAGACCAAATACGAAACGCGAAGCTTTCAGGTATTTCTATTGCAGAGGATGTAAAGCGGTATTATCCATTGGGGGCATTCGCCTCTCATATTCTTGGAAGTACAACAGATGACAATCGAGGACTTTCAGGAGTTGAACTCAAGTATGATAAATATTTAAGCGGAGTTCCCGGAAGATGGATTAAGGATACGGATTTAAAAGGTGACGGGCTTTCTTATGGAATGGAAAAATATTTTCAGGCAGAAGATGGCTTGAATGTAGTACTGACCATTGATGAAGTCATTCAGCATTACGTAGAAAAAGCATTGGATCAAGTGCAGGCTGAAACACAGGCAACGCAAGTATGGTGTATTGTAATGGACCCTAAAACCGGAGAAATTTTAGCGATGGCTATGAGTCCGGATTATGATCCGAATAATGCGAGAGTTCCTCTTGACCCGCAGCAGGCAGCTTATGTTGAAAGCCTTTCGAACGAACAAAAACAGACGTATTGGAATCAAATGTGGAGAAACCCGATGATTAGTGATACATATGATCCGGGTTCTACCTTCAAATTGATTACGACTTCCATTGCGTTAGAAGAAAGAGTAACTTCTCCAACCGACAAATTTGTCTGCAAATATTATTATGAAGTCGCAGGCACAATGTTACATTGTTGGAGAAAAGGAAAGCCGCATGGAGAAGAGACTTTGGCCGAGGCAGTGCAAAATTCCTGCAATCCGGTTTTTATTCAATTGGCTCAAAGAGTTGGATTGGATAAATATTATGAATATTTGGATTTGTTTGGATTGACAGAAAAAACAAGAATTGACTATCCGGGTGAAGGAAACAATATTCTGCAAAACAAGGATACGGCGGGACCGGTTGGTCTTGCGACCATGTCTTACGGACAGGGAATTGCAGTAACTCCGATTAGTTTGATTACAGCAATTTCTGCGATTGGTAATGATGGAAAGCTTATGGAACCTCATCTGGTAAAAGAAATGCGTGATTCCGATGGAAATATAGTGCAAAATATAGAACCGAAAGTTGTGCGTCAGGTTGTTTCAAAGCAGACCGCGGAAGAAATGCGTACAATTATGGAATCGGTTGTATCTGTCGGAGGAGGAGGCAATGCGAAAATCAGCGGGTATCGTATCGGAGGAAAAACTGGTACTGCAAATAAGGTAATTGACGGAAAATACAGCGATAATCTAGTTTGTTCTTCTTTTGTTGGTATGGCACCGATGGAAGACCCGCAGCTTGCTATTCTGCTCGTTGTTGATGAACCGCAGGGCGTTCATTACGGAAGCCAGACGGCAGCACCGGGTGTTAAGATGATTTTAGAAGAGACACTTCGCTACCTAAATGTTGTACCGCAATATAGTGAAGAAGAGCAGAAGGAAATTGATAGCCAAATGGCGATTGTGCCAAATGTTACCGGCACAAATTTCAGTGATGCGATTGGCATTCTTGGAGGGAAGTCATTGCAATATACAGTTTCTCCTGCGAGGGAAGAGAACAGTAATTTTATCATTGTAGACCAATATCCAAAAGCGGGGGAAAAAGTACCTCTGAATACAAGCGTGTATTTATATTTTCAATAAAAAGCGAGGGCATAACATGAAACTTTTAGACCTGTTATACGAAACGGGGATAAAATGTCCGATGGATATGCAAGATACGGATATTACAGGAATCTCTATTGATTCTCGTAAAGTGAAAAAAGGAAATTTATTTGTATGCATGAAAGGGTATCAAACGGATGGACACATATATGCCGTTGAAGCCGCATTTCATGGAGCTGCTGCCGTAATTACACAAGATGAATTTGCTGTTGATTTACAGAGTATACCGGTATTACAAACTGACGATACGCGAAAGGTGATTTCGCAGCTTGCGAAAAATTTTTATCAAGACCCGTCGGAGAAAATGACGGTTTTTGCTATTACAGGTACCAATGGGAAAACGACCACGACTTATATGCTGAAAGCAATTTTAGAAGAGGCAGATTATCCTTGTGGTGTTATTGGCACGGTCGGTTATCGGTATGGGGATAAAGAATATGAGTCTACAAGAACGACTCCGGAATCCTTTGAATTACAGCGAATGTTTTGTGAAATGAGAAATGAGGGGATCGAGCACTGTACAATGGAGGTTTCTTCTCATGGATTGGCACTTCACAGGGTGGATGACATTCATTTCTCTTATACTGCATTTACAAACTTAACGCAGGATCATATGGACTTTCACAGCTCGGAAGAAGAGTATTACCAAGCAAAGAAGACCTTGTTTTTTATTGGAGACAGCACAAGTGCGGTGAATATTGATGATGCATATGGCAATCGCTTATATGAGGAGTTAAAAGAGGCGGGCAGGAAAGTATGCAGCTATTCTTTGAAAAATGAAAATGCAGATTTCTATGGAGAAATCATAAAAAATGACGCAGCAGGGTGTGGGATTCACTTTTTTCAAAATAAGAAAAAAATTGGAGAATTATACCTAAAGACACCAGGATTATTTACCTTGTATAATACTTTGTGTGCAGCATCACTGGCAACTTTAAACGGTATTGTATTTTCTTGCATACAAACTGCCTTACATAAATTAGAAGGAGTTCCGGGTAGATTTGAAGTTGTACCAAATGAAAAAGGAATTACCGCAATTGTTGATTACGCGCATACCCCGGAGGCACTTCGCATGGTATTGAAGACTGCAAAGGATTTTACAGCGGGAAGATTGATTTGTGTTTTTGGCTGCGGTGGAGACAGAGACAGAAGTAAACGTCCAATTATGGGAGAAATTGCAGGTATTTTCAGTGATTTTTGTATCATAACCAGTGACAATCCAAGGACTGAGGACCAAAAATGTATTGCAGCTGAAATTGAAAAAGGACTCATAAAAACCGGGTGTGATTATACGATTATAAACAACCGGATGAAGGCGATTCAGAAAGCAATTCAAATTTATGAAACGAATGATGTGATTATTATCGCAGGAAAAGGTCATGAATGCTATCAAATCATCGGCAGTGCAAAAAATTATTTCAATGATAAAGAAATAACACAGCGAATTATACAGGATCTTTAAATAAATCCGATGAAGTTTATAGGATGAAACGAAAGGAAGGAAAAGTACCTTATGAAAAAAATCACTGTTATGGAGATACAAAATGCTGTAAAAGGTGTATTGCTTTGTGGTAATGCAGATACTATGATTGAAGGAATTGCGATTGATTCCAGAGAAGTTTCATCAAACGATATATTCTTTGCTATTGTGGGTGAAGAACAGGATGGACATATTTATGCAGGAAGTGCAGCGGAAAAAGGATGTCCGGCAATTGTCCTTCATAACAAGCAAATAGCGGATGAAGTTAAAAAAATTCGGCCGGATACAGCAATCCTTTTAGTGGAAGATACGACTAGAGCATTGCAGGATCTAGCCGAATGGTATCTTTCTTTGTTCCCCATCAAAAAAATAGGAGTCACGGGAAGCACAGGGAAGACGACGACAAAAGAAATGCTTTATGCAGTCATTTCTCAAAAATATAAAACACTTCGCAATCTAGGTAATTATAATAATCACATTGGCTTGCCGCTTACTATTTTCCATCTGGAAGAAGATATCGAGGTGGGCATTTTTGAAATGGGAATGAGTGAATTTGGTGAGATTCATCGCCTTGCAGATATTGTAAGACCCGATTTAGCAGTCATTACAAATGTCGGCACCTCTCATATTGAATATCTGAAGACAAGAGAAAACATACTAAAGGCTAAGATGGAAATTACTGATTTTTTTCAAGATAAAAATAAACTTTTTGTCAATGAAGATAACGATATGCTTACAAAAAAAATGGTGTCAAAATGTATGCAGGAGAAGAAAAAGGACGATGCTTCTTATTGTGAAGATTTTCAGATTGTTACAGCAGGGGAAGATGAGCATGCAGATTTTCAACTGAGTCATCGCAGAGATTTGGGCGAAAGTGGAATTCAGTTTACGATTACACATGAAAAGACAAGTCAAGAGTTTTCATTGCCACTGCTCGGAAACCACAATGGCTGGAATGCGATGCTGGCCGTTGCTGTCGGAGCATCTTTGGATATTTCTCTAAAGGAAGCGGCTGCGGGTCTGGCTAATATGGAAGGAACAAATCGGCGATTAAATATTGAAGTCAAAAACGGTATAAAGTTAATAGACGATACGTATAATGCAAGTCCTGATTCCATGAAAGCAGCGATTGATGTGCTTATGAGTATCTCAGGGGCGCGGAAAGTTGCGATTCTTGCCGATATTTTAGAGATGGGCGAGGTTGCAGAAGAATACCATTACCAGATTGGAGAATATGTTTCACATAAAGAAGTGGATGTGGTAATAACAATAGGAAAAAATGCAAAATTTATTTCAGAGGGAGCAGAGGCGGCCTCGAAAAAAACAATAGTCATCCATCATGAGGAAAAAGAAACACTTATGGACAACTTAGAAGACTTTTTAAAACCAGGTGATGTGGTTTTAGTAAAGGGATCAAACGGAATGAGAATGGCGGAGATTGTGAATAAGATAAGGAGCTTATAAATGGAATATATACAGATATGGATAAAATTGGCGGTAGCTTTTCTAATTGCTGTCATTGGCACTCCGCTGTTTATCCCGGTTTTAAAAAGAATTAAAGCAGGACAGAGTATCAGAGAAGAGGGACCGCAGTCACATATGGTTAAAACGGGGACTCCGACAATGGGAGGAATCGTAATTATATTTGCCGTATTGGTTACCTGTATCAGCTCGAACATTTTAAACACGGATATGTGGATATTATTAAGTTCATTTATCGCTTTCGGACTAATAGGTTTTATCGATGATTTTGTAAAGGTTGCAATGAAACGTAACTTAGGCTTAACTGCATTGCAAAAATTATTACTTCAAATAGCGATCGCAGTTGGGTTGGCTGCATATCAATCCAGCGTCTCCATATATAAAACTACAGTTTTTATTCCATTTATTAACGAGTATTGGGACTTCGGCATTTTCTATATACCATTTATCGCTTTTGTTGTAGTGTCAATGGTAAACAGCGTGAACCTTACGGATGGATTAGATGGTTTAGCATCAGGAGTGACGAGTATTGTTGCCCTGTTTTTTGCCCTTGTAGGCATGAACTTTTTTGGAATGAGCGCAGCGACCGTTTTTTGTGCAGCACTTGCAGGGGGATGTCTTGGATTTTTAATGTATAATAAATATCCTGCAAAGCTGTTTATGGGGGATACCGGTTCTCTTGCATTAGGGGGAGGGCTTGCAGCGGCAGCGATTTTAATGAATATTGAATTAATCTTGCCGATTGCAGGCGGTGTATATGTTGCAGAGGCACTGTCTGTTATTATACAGGTAGGCAGTTATAAATTGAGAAACGGGAAACGTGTTTTCCGTATGGCACCTTTGCATCACCACTTTGAGCTGGGTGGCTGGAAGGAAACAAAAATTGTTGTCGTTTTTTGGATAGTAACCCTTTTATTATGTATTATAAGCCTAAAGGTTTTTGACTCAAACGTATTTTAGAGATTGCTCGATACGAAGGAAGAAGGGGAAAAGTATGAATCAAACAAAAAAATATTTAGTGGTTGGTCTGGGAAGATCTGGGGTATCTGCAGCGGAAGCCTTACTTCGTTATGGTGCAGAAGTGTCTGTATATGATAAAAAAACACAAGACGAAATAGAAGCACCTCTTGTAAATTATTTAAAAACACAGCAGGTTACATGCTATTTAGGAACTGACCCCTCGGACTTGGGCCGTTATGATGCGATTGTAGTCAGCCCTGGTGTGCCGTTGGATTTACCTTTTCTACAAAAAGCAAAGACACTTGATGTGGAAATCATTGGAGAACTGGAACTGGCTTATCGGTTAGGAAAAGGAAATTATATTGCAATAACCGGAACGAACGGAAAAACGACGACCACCACTCTGGTGGGAGAGATTTTTAAGAATGCGAAGAGAAAGACTGCTGTGGTAGGTAATATTGGAATTGCTGTTACATCCACAGCCCTCGTTGCACAGGATGATTCCTGGTTGGTGACAGAGTGCAGTAGTTTTCAATTAGAAACGACAGAGAAATTTCATCCGGTTGTCTGTGCTCTTTTGAATATCACGCCAGATCATTTGGATCGACATAAAACTTTAGAAAATTACGCAAAAGCAAAAGCAAAAGTTTTCAAAAATCAAACAGAAAAAGACTTTTTTGTGGTTAATTATGATGATCCGGTAGCGTATCATCTGATACAAGAATGCAGAAGTACTATTATTCCGTTTAGCAGGAAATCTATTTTAGAAAAGGGTGTTTTTGTTAAAGATAACCGCATTATTGTTAAAGACCAAAGTCAAAATGAAATTGATATTTGTGGAGTTGACGAGCTTGTAATTCCCGGTCAGCACAATTTAGAAAATGCATTAGCAGCATGCGGTATAGCTTATTTTTGTGGTATATCCGCGGAAATGATCTCAAAAACCCTACGCGAGTTTCAGGGGGTAGAGCACCGTTTGGAGTTCTGTGCCGAAGTTGGTGGAGTTCGTTTTGTAAATGATTCGAAGGGAACGAATCCGGATGCTTCCATTAAGGCAATTGAAGCAATGAAAGGTAATATTGTTTTGATTGCAGGAGGGTATGATAAGAATTCAAAATTTGATGAATTTATTCAAGCCTTTGACGGGAAAGTAAAAGCATTGGTTTTACTCGGAGCAACTGCGCCAAAAATAAGGGAAACCGCAGAACGTTTTGGATACCAAACAATCTTTGATGAAAAGGATATGGGTGAATGCGTAAAGAGGAGCTTTTCCTTGGCAGAGCCTGGCGATACTGTACTGCTTTCTCCAGCCTGTGCGAGCTGGGATATGTACAGCAGCTATGAGCAGAGAGGGAAGCATTTTAAAAGCTGCGTTCAAGAATTGGAGAGATAAATGGCAAAAAAACAAAGAGAAAATGAGAAGATCAAAATGAAGACCGGTGATTTTGTATTAACAATACTTATGATGGGGCTCGTTTTGTTCGGTATCATTATGGTATTTAGTGCCAGCTATTATGTGGCGATCAGCGATTATAGCAATCCCTATTACTATCTGATTCGCGATGGAATATGGGCATTTCTAGGAACAATTCTTTTTGTTTTTTGCAAATTTTTTCCTTATAAATATTATAAAAAGATGGCTTTTCCACTAATGGTAACAAGTTTTATTCTGTTATTGCTACTGTTTACACCTTTAGGTAAAGATGTAAATGGTGCAACCCGTTGGATTCGTTTAGGAAGTGACAGCCTAACCATTATGCCGGGTGAAATCGCAAAAATTTGCGCGATTTTGTTTGTCGCAAAGTTCTTAAGCGATAAACCAAAACGGATTTTATCGTTTACGGAAGGAATCTTGCCGCTAGTGGTACTTTGCGGAGCTTACTTCGGATTAATTTTGAAACAACCGAATATGTCGACTGCAATTACAGTAGCAGCTATTATTGTCGGGATGATGTTTGTAGCAGGATTAAATTTGAAATATCTTTTTGGAATTGGAATTGCCGGATGCACAGGGATTATAGCTTTGATTTTGGCAGAGCCGTATCGAATGAAGCGAATGTTCAGCTTCATCGATCCTTTTCAAGATCCACTGGGGGCAGGATGGCAGGCTGCCCAGTCTCTTTTAGCTCTAGGATCAGGCGGTCTGTTCGGAGTTGGGCTGGGTAAAAGCATTCAAAAAACACTGTATCTTCCTGAACCGCAAAATGACTTTATCTTTGCTATTATTGGGGAAGAACTTGGTTATATCGGGTGTTTAATTTTAATTGCTGTATATATTGTATTGATTTGGAGATGCGCACACATTTCGTTGAATGCGCCGGATTTATTTGGAATGCTCATTGCCTCAGGTATTACCATTATGCTTGCAGTACAAGTCATTTTAAATATTGCAGTTGTAACCTCTTCCATGCCGCCGACCGGCATTATTTTACCATTTGTAAGCTTTGGAGGGAATGCGCTGCTGCTATTTATGGGTTCAATGGGAATCCTTCTAAATATATCAAGACATTCTGCGAAATAAGGAGGAAATCATGAGAGTGATTATGACTGGCGGAGGAACCGGGGGCCATATATATCCGGCAATTGCCATTGCGGATAAAATAAAAAGAAGAAATCCTACGGCAGAGATTATCTTTGTCGGGACCCGACGCGGGATGGAAAAGGAGATTGTCCCAAAGAGTGGGTATGAAATTCGCTTTATTACAGTCAGCGGTTTCCATAGAAAAAAAGTGTGGAAAAACGTTAGAACGATTCTGGACTTAGCGAAGGGAAATCGAGAGGCAAAACAGATATTAAAAGAATTTAAGCCAGACATTGTAATCGGTACAGGCGGATATGTCTGTGGACCGATCGTACGAGCCGCTCACAAATATGGAATCAAATCATACATTCATGAACAGAATGCATTTCCCGGTATTACAAATAAATTATTGGAAAACTATGTGGACAAGGTTTTTATCAGTTTTCCAGAGGCACAGGCATATTTTAAGAAAAAAGAAAAGCTGGTTGTTACAGGAAATCCAATTCGAAAAAGTTTCTTAACCAGCACCATGCAAAATTATCGTGATAAGCTGAAAATTGCGGATCGCGAATTTGTCATACTCTGCTTCGGAGGAAGCTTGGGCGCCGGAAAAATCAATAGTGCCATGGTAAAAGTGGCAGAACAATTGAGTAAGGTTCAAGATATAAAATTATTTTTCATTACAGGAAAATCGCATTATAATTTCATCAAGGAACAATTAAAAGAGCAAAAAATAAATGAAAATAGAATAAATCTGCTTCCTTATGTAGATAACATGCATGAATATCTATCTGCCGCAGATCTTATCATAAGCCGATCGGGAGCTTTAACGGTATCAGAGATTACAGCCTGTGGAAAAGCTTCTATTTTGATTCCTTCACCAAATGTTACGGGCAATCATCAATATTTTAATGCAAAAGTTCCGGCTGATAAAGGGGGCGCTGTTTTGATTGAAGAAAGAGATTTAACAGTCGAAAAATTAACAGACACCATTCTTCGCTTGAAAAATAATAAAGAAATGCTGAATGCTATGGGTGAGGCGAGTGCTTCTGTAGGGTGTTTTGATGCAGTAGATGTTATCTATGAGAATTTAGAATTTTAGAGAAAAGGTACAGCCTGTGCTGTAACACAATTTGCAGAATTTCATAATATAGCTTATAGGATCAAAATAAGACTATGACTTTCTGCGGAGGTGTTTTTTTTTGGACAGTTATCATATAATTGGCGGGAAACGTATTTCTGGAAGCCATAAATTAACCGGAGCAAAAAATGGAGTTTTACCCATACTGGCAGCTTCACTGGTAACCGGTGAAACGTGTACCATTCATAATTGCCCGGACCTGTTGGACGTCAACACCATGTTGACAATCTTAAAAGAGCTGGGTTGTAAAGTTCAACGGGAAAAGAATACGGTTATAGTTGATTCCAGCCAACTGACCCAATCATACATACCAAAAGTCTTGGGAAAGGAGATGCGCTCGTCGGTTTTTCTTCTTGGGCCAATGCTTGCACGTTGCGGAGCTGTTGAAATGAGCCATCCGGGCGGATGTGCAATTGGTGCCAGGCCGATTGACTTGCACTTAAAAGCACTTCAGAAGATGGGAGCAAAAGTAGAAGAAGAGAATGAAAAATTATTCTGCCGAGCTCTGAAGCTAAAGGGAACGACTATCAGACTTGATTTTCCAAGTGTTGGAGCGACAGAAAATATTATGATGGCGGCACTTTCGGCAGAAGGCGAAACACGTATTGTGCATCCGGCCAAGGAACCGGAAATTGAAGACCTGCAGAATTTTTTAAATGCATGCGGAGCCAGTATTGTAGGCGCAGGCACTGGTGAAATTGTAATTTCAGGAGGGAAACCTCTTCATGGTGCAGAACATAAAGTCATTCCGGATCGAATTGAAGCAGGAACTTTTCTAGCAGCTGCGGCTGTGACGAAGGGGGAACTTCTCCTTGAAAATGCAGCACCGTTTCAGATGGCAAGCACTTTAGCGAAGTTTCGTGAGATGGGATGCTCGCTCCGAACAGAGCAGGATCGGATTTATTTGAAAGCACCACAACGATTAAAAGCAGTCAAAGAAATAAAGACGCTTCCTTATCCTGGATTTCCCACTGATATGCAATCCCAATTTTTAACATTAATGTCTTTGGCGGATGGGCAAAGCAAAATGACAGAGACTATTTTTGAAAATCGCTTTAAACAGATTGACGCCTTGAAGAATATGGGAGCGCAAATAGAATTGCAGGGGTGCAGTGCAAAAGTAATCGGTGTTGAGGAACTCCGAGGCTGCCACGTGGAAGCAAAGGATCTCAGAGGTGGAGCAGCAATGGTAATTGCGGGACTCGCAGCATCTGGTGAAACAATTGTAGAAAAGATTTGCCATATTGATAGAGGATATGATAAATTTGAAGTGGCATTAAAGAATTTAGGAGCTAGAATAGAGAGAATACAAGAAGATGAAAGAGAAAAAAATTACAAATGTGAAAAAGCCTAGAAAAAAGAAAAAAAGAAAGAAAAAACGCTACTTGTTAAAAACATTTATTTTCTTTGTTATAATGATAGGGATGTATTATTTTTTAACATCTAGCTTTTTTGATATACAGAAAATAAGTGTGAAAGAAAATAATTATTATACTGCAGAACAGATTATCCGTTTATCTAAAATTAAAGTTGGAAAAAATATTTTTAAAACATCTATGGGCAATGCGGCGGGTCGAATGCGCAAAGACCCTTATATGAAAAATGTGAAAATATCCAGACGACTGCCATCTACTATTGTGATTACGGTGGAGGAAAGAAAGGAATATGCAGTAGTTCCTTACGGAGAGGAATATCTCTTGATGGACGAGGATGGAATGGCCCTTCGTAAAACAGATGTTGCACCTACGCTGCCACTTCTGATGGGGATGACTGTAAAAAAAATGGACCCAGGTTATCCTTTAGAGGTCGAAGAAAATTCAGTGTTAACAGATACCTTGAAGATGCTTTCCGCTATGGAAGAAAATGAAATCTATTTTAAGAAGATAGACATTTCCAAAGTGGTAATAAAAGCTTATATTTATGATTATTTATATTGTGAGGGAACACCGGAAAATATCCGTGAGAATATGGATAAACTAAAAAGTGTTTTATATAAATTGTATACGCAAGGAATTGAACGAGGGGTTATTAAAATGGGAAGCGATGGTTACTTTTCATTCAGTCCTGAAATTGAATAGAGGTAGGAGAGGGGAAACAAATGAAAAAATACAGTGGAATCATTACGGTAGGGCTTTTAGCCTTATTCATTGGTCTGATTATATCCGTTCAGGTCAATACCACGCAAGGCTCTGATCCGGGGGGATTGATACCGCTTGCAAAAGCGCAGGGGCTGGAAGCGGAATTGAAAAAAGTACGAGCTGAAAAAGAAGCAGCAACGCAGCGTCTGATCGAGCTTGAGGGAATGGTAGAGGATATTCAGAAGAAAAAAGCAGAAGAAGACAGCACCTTAAAATCCATACTGCAAGAACAGGAAAAATATAAGATGGCAGCAGGTCTGGTCGAAGTCAAGGGCTCCGGAATCATTGTTACCTTAGATGATCCTGTGCCGGATGAATTTAGTGATGGTTACAGTTATCTCATGACCAATTATGAACAGCTGTTGAATTTAGTAAATAAGCTAAAGGATGCCGGTGCAGAGGCAATTTCAATAAACGGACAGCGTATTATTGCGACGACTGAGATCAGCTTGGCTGGTGAGAACGTCAATATTAATACAATTCCGACTGCTCCTCCGTATCAGATAAAAGCAATTGGAAATCCAGATACAATCGAAGCAACCATTACCATTCGATATGGGATTATTGAAAATTTGAAAAAATCCGGTGTTCGTGTAGACATTGTGAAACAAGGTGAGATTAATATTCCTAGATACAATGGAATTTTAAAGTTCCGCTATGCACAGCCCATAGTGGAAGAAAAACAGGAATA
Source organism: Sinanaerobacter sp. ZZT-01 (assembly GCF_035621135.1). Lineage (NCBI taxonomy): Bacteria > Bacillati > Bacillota > Clostridia > Peptostreptococcales > Anaerovoracaceae > Sinanaerobacter > Sinanaerobacter sp. ZZT-01. The sequence goes on along the minus strand of NZ_CP141728.1, from coordinate 169,578 downwards.
GGAGAGCTCCTATGAGTCGAGTTACGAAAGTTTTGACGATATGTTTTTGTTTGGTTATAGGATTTTTTATGGCAGTACAAATGCAGATTTCCAAGGGAGAGAAATTGTATGTTTCCCCAAAAGTTATGGATGAATATCAGGTTGCGATTGAAAGTGAAAAACAGAGTATCCTACAAATTGAAGAACGTATTTTAGAAACAAAAGACAAATTAGAAGAATATAAAAAACTTGCAGCTGAGGATGAGAATGCGGACCTTTTATCCGAAATGCAGAAAAAACTAGATGAGTACAAGCTGGTAAGTCATTACACTGCGGTGAAAGGTGAAGGCGTCTCTATTTATCTAGATGATGCAACAAGAGAGCTGATGGAGGAAGAGCCGGTTAGTAATGTCTTAGTACATGATAGTGATTTATTGGCAATATTAAATGACCTTTTTGCAGCTGGAGCAGAAGCAATTTCTGTGAATGGGCACCGGATTGCAAATGTGAGTGCCATTTCTTGCTCTGGTTATACCGTACGCATTAACGGTCAGTTTGAAGCTCGGCCTTTTCGGATTAAGGCAATCGGTGCTTCGGATCGCTTGACCTCAGCTTTGCTTGGACCGGACGGATTCGGAACTTTACTGAGAGATGGCTACGGATTGGTATTTAAGCTTAAGGCAGAGGATGGGTTAGAAATTCCGGCTTTTCCGGAAGAACACAGTTTTCGATATATAACCATGACGAAAGAAGGTGAAGGGAATTGATTTTAATTGCAATGACAATTGGTCTGATCGGGGGGTTGATTTTAGGCTTCGGACTGGATATTACTTATCCAGCAGAATTTTCTTTTTACATTACGATGGCACTTCTGGCATCATTAGACTCAATTTTGGGAGCGGCTCGTGCACAATTTGAAGATAAGTATAACGGTATTATTTTTTTTACCGGGTTTATTACGAATGCTATTTTAGCGGCAGCATTGACTTATTTGGGGGATTTACTGGGAGTTCCTCTTTATTATGCGGCTATTTTTGTATTTGGTGGAAGATTATTCAATAATTTAGCAATGATTCGGCGGATTGTGGTGGAGAAATATGTCTTAAAAAAAGATACGAATCAAAGCAAGAAATAGGTGCATGGACTATACTCTTATGTTATAATTAATATTATCACGGTAACAGGAGGTTACTTTTTATGTTGCAGTTTGAAGTAAACGAAGATAAGAACGCCCAAATTAAAGTAATTGGGATTGGCGGTGGCGGCAGCAATGCAGTCAATCGTATGATAGATGCAGGTTTGAATGGAATCACTTTCATGGCAGTAAATACGGACAAGCAGGCGCTTGCCGGATCGAGGGCAGAAACGAAGATTCAAATCGGTGAAAAACTGACGAGGGGGCTTGGCGCGGGAGCGAATCCTGAGGTGGGACAGAAAGCCGCAGAAGAAAATATTGATGACTTGGAAAAATTTATTTCTGGTGCGGATATGGTATTTATTACAGCAGGTATGGGAGGCGGGACCGGAACGGGTGCCGCGCCGATTATAGCAAAAGCGGCAAAGGATCAGGGGATATTAACCGTCGGAGTTGTAACGAAGCCTTTTACTTTTGAAGGGAAAAAACGAAGAGAGCATGCAGAGCTTGGAATTAAGTTCCTAAAGAAATATGTCGATTCGCTGGTGGTTGTACCGAATGATAAGTTGCTACAGGTTGCCGAAAAGAATACGACAATGATACAAGCATTTTCTATGGCAGACGAAGTTCTGAAACAAGGAGTGCAAGGTATTTCCGACCTGATTGCAGAGGCAGGATTGATCAATTTGGATTTTGCCGATGTAAAAACAGTTATGAGTGACCGAGGCATTGCCCATATGGGCGTTGGTCGTGGAAGCGGGGATTCGAGAGTATCGGATGCTGTAAAGGATGCGATTGAAAGCCCACTTTTGGAAACCTCCATTAATGGAGCGAAAGCAATTTTACTTAATATTATGGGCGGCTATGACTTAGGAATGCTTGAAGTAAATGAGGCTGCCGATCAGATTGAAAAGGCAGCGGACAAGGATGCGATCGTAATTTTTGGTGCATCCGTAAAAGAAGATTTAAAGGATGAGATTATCATTACAGTAATTGCAACTGGCTTTGAGGATCGCAATGTTGATATTTTAACGCCATCAAATAAAGATAACGCAGAGGCTAGAGAACACGAAGGACATGAGTCTGGTAGAGAGAATACGCGGGATAGAAATGAACAAGACCACGATTTATCCGATGATGACAGAGCGTTTCGGGAAAAACTAACAAATTCGTTTGCAATACCGTCTTTCTTAAACAAAGATAAAATGGGGAACTTTTAAAAGTGTATCATCGAAGCCGGTAAATGAACCGGCTTCTTTTTCTGTATTATGCCATAAATAATAAATTTGATAGGGCAGTTAAAAATTATGAGAAAAAATATAGAATCTGCAAACAATGCAATTTTTAAAACTGCATTGGGTTTACAGAAAAAAAAACAGAGAGAAAGCCTTTCGCAATATATGATTGAAGGTCCAAATCTGATACGGGAAGCTCTAGAAAATCGAGCAGAACTTCTTCGGATTTTTGTAAGAATAGATGAAGAAAAACGATCTCCCGAGTTAGAAGGCTTGTTGAATGAGATACAAAGACAGGGAATTGATATTTATTTTCTATCTCGAAAATTATTTGAAAAATTGGGAGAAACTATAACGCCGCAAGGAATCTTGGGGGTTGTAAAAAAACCGAACTATACAGAAGAGGATTTCTTTCATCCGCTATCTTGTCAGGCGAATGGCAATATGCTTGTTCTAGACCGCCTACAGGACCCAGGTAATTTAGGGACGATTTTACGCACAGCAGATGCGGCTGGTTTTCAAGGTGTAATTTTATGCAAAGGAACAGGTGACGTCTTTGCACCAAAGGTCGTTCGTTCGGCGGCAGGCGCTTTATTTCGATTGCCGCTCTTTTTTACAAATAGTGCAGAAGAAACTATTTCTTATCTTCATAAATATGAGAAACGGATTCTTGCTGCTACAATGCAAAACAGCCAGGTTTATTATAAAGTTAATCTTTGTGGGAACATTGGTTTAATCATTGGCAATGAAGGAAACGGAATTTGTCAAGAATTGATTGATGCAGCAGATGAAACGATATGCATTCCAATGATGAAATCAACAGAATCTTTGAATGCTGCAGTGGCTGCAGGCATCTTGATATATGAAACGGTAAGACAAAGAAGCTTGGATAACAGTGAACAATGAAATGGAGGATAAACAGCATGCAAAATCAGCTTAAAGCCATATTGGAAGAAGCAAAAGCACAATTGGATCAGGCTTCCAGTCTGGGCGAAACGGAAGAAGTAAGAATTAAATTTTTAGGGAAAAAAGGAAAGTTGACCGAAATTCTAAGAGGCATGGGAGCACTGAGCCCCGAAGAAAGAAAAGCATTTGGTCAGATTGCGAATGGTACCAGAGGACAAATTGAAGCAATTCTTGAAGAGAAATTTGCTAGAATGAAAGAACTGCAAAAGATGTCGAAACTAAAAAGTGAGAAAATCGATGTGACAGAGCCGGGAAAAAGAGCAGAACTTGGCGTTAAGCATCCAATCTCAATTACCATTGATGAGATTTCCAAAGTATTTATGAACATGGGCTTTCGCATTACAGAGGGACCGGAAATTGAGACGGCTTTTAATAATTTTGACGCGCTGAATGCCGGACCGAATCATCCAGCTAGAGATTTTACCGATACCTTTTATATTACTGATGAAGTGCTGCTCCGAACACAGACTTCACCGGTACAGGTACGTACTTTAATGACAGACAATCCACCGATTAAAGTAATTTCTCCGGGACGTTGTTTCCGGTGCGACACGCCGGATGCGACACATTCACCAATGTTTCATCAGGTAGAGGGAATTGTTGTCGATGAAGGTATTTCAATGGCAGACCTAAAAGGTACGCTGGATTCGTTTGCAAAGCAGATGTTTGGGTCCAATGCGAAAACAAAGTTCCGGCCACACCATTTCCCATTTACAGAGCCGTCCGCAGAAATGGATGTTACTTGTTTTAAATGTGGAGGGAAAGGCTGTAAAGTATGTAAAGGAAGCGGCTGGATAGAAATTTTAGGCTGTGGAATGGTGCATCCAAATGTATTGAAAGTAGGTCATGTAGACACGGAAAAATTTACAGGATTTGCATTTGGTATGGGAGTAGAAAGAATTGCAATGCTGAAATATGGGGTGGAAGACATCCGTTTATTCTATGAAAATGATATGCGTTTCATTCAGCAGTTCAAATAATAAAAACGGAGGGATATTATGTTAGTACCAATTCAATGGTTAAAAGAATATACAAAAGTTGATGTTGATATAGATCAATTCTGTGATCGTATGATTATGTCCGGTTCTAATTTGGAAACGGTTGAATTATTTGGAGAGAACATTGAAAAAGTGGTTGTGGGGAAAATCCTATCCATTGATAAACATCCGGATGCAGATAAACTTGTTATTACAAAAATTGACGTAGGGGCAGAAGAACCAATTCAAATTGTGACGGGAGCTTCAAATATTGCCGTAGGAAATTACGTACCGGTTGCACTGCATGGAAGTAAGATTCCGGGTCCGCTTCACGGACAGCCAAAAAAGCCAGAGGGCGTTACAATTAAAAAAGGAAAACTGAGAGGCGTGGAATCCTTTGGAATGCTTTGCTCGGCAAGTGAACTGGGATTTGAAGATAAGGTGATTCCGGTGGTGCATAAAGACGGGATATGGATTTTAGATGAAGAATATCCCCTAGGGATGAGCATTGTAGAAGCATTGAACTTGAAAGAAGCGGTTGTTGATTTCGAAATCACACCGAACCGTCCGGATTGCTTATCTATGATCGGAATGGCTCGAGAGACAGCTGCTACTTTTGATACGGAACTTTCTTATCCGGACACGCACTGTGAGGAAAAAGGAGAAGGAAAAATTAAAGATTTGATTTCAGTAGAAATCAAGGAACCGGATCTTTGCAAACGATATGCAGCTAAAGTTGTGACAAATGTGAAAATAAAACAGTCTCCGTGGTGGCTGCAACAGCGTTTGATGTATGCAGGGATGCGCCCGATCAATAACATTGTTGATATCACAAATTACGTCATGCTGGAATATGGACAGCCAATGCACGCATTCGATATTCGCAATGTAAAAGGTGGGAAAATATATGTAGATACGGCTAAAGAAGGAGAAACGTTTACTACGCTGGACGGGACAGAACGTAAACTGGCTGAAAACATGCTGCTCATTAAGGATGAACAACGAGCTATTGCGATTGCAGGAGTGATGGGAGGACAGAATTCAGAAATTCAACCTGATACGCAGACTATTTTGATTGAAGGTGCGAATTTCAGCGCAGACAGTGTCAGAAGCACATCAAAAAAGTTAGGGCTTCGAACCGAAGCCTCTTCTCGATTTGAAAAAGGGATTGACCCGAATCTTGCAGAAAAAGCTTGTGAACGTGTATGCCGTTTAATTGAACTCTTAGATGCAGGTACTGTTTTGAAGGGAGCGGTTGACGTATATCCGAAGAGAAAAGAAGCAGAAGCCGTTAAAGTAAGAGTGGATCGAATCAATCATATTCTCGGAATCGATCTTTCTGCAAAAGAAATGATTGATATTTTCCATCGGTTGGAAATGAAAACCATGCATCTTGGAAATACAATTACCGTAACACCACCTACCGTACGTTTGGATATGGAAACAGAAATTGATTTTGTAGAAGAGGTTGGAAGACTTTACGGGTATGATCGTTTACCGATGACATTGCCGAAAGGAAACTGTGAAGCTGGAAAGACAAAAAAACAGCTTTTGAGAGACTTGTCAAAAGAGACTTTAACCGCACTAGGTGCCTGTGAAATTCAAACATATTCTTTTGTAAGTCCGAAAGGTTTGGATTCCATTCAAATGGCAGATGATGCAGAAGGCAGAAAAGTGATTAAGCTGTTAAACCCACTTGGCGAAGACACCAGCGTAATGCGTACGACATTGATTCCAAATATGTTGGACGTACTGGCGAGAAATTACAGCAGAAATAATGAGAATGTAGCTGCTTTTGAAATAGGAACGATCTTTTTTAATAACCACCATGAAGGAGACACGTTACCAGAGGAAAAAGAGTCTGTATGCATTGCCGTTTATGGTTTGGATAAAGATTTTTTAGCGTTAAAAGGTATGCTAACAGAGTTTTTGAATAAATTAGGAATATGTGAGTGTCGTTATATTCCAGAAGAAAAAGTTGAAACATTCCATCCTGGACGTTGTGCATCTATCGAATATGATTGTACCGAAATTGGAATCATTGGAGAATTACATCCGGATGTTTTGGAAAAATATGAAATCGGAGCACGAGCTGTTTGCTGTGAACTGAATTTTGATCTCTTGATAGAAAAAGCAAATACAGAGAAATTTTACCGTCCTCTTCCCAAATATCCGGCAATGACTCGGGATCTTGCTTTGACAGTGAATGAAGGAAACTGTGTGTGTGATCTAGAATCCATTATTAAGGCGCATGGAGGAGAACTACTTGAAAAGGTAACTCTGTTTGATGTATACCGTGGAAAGCAGCTGGCTTGCGGCACAAAGAGTGTGGCTTTTACTCTGACGTATCGTGCAGCAGATCGCACTTTAACGGAAGAGGAAGTAAGCAAGGTAAATAATAAGATATTGGTTGCATTGAAAGAAGAGTGTCATGCAGTATTGCGTGAAATGTAACGAATAGAAAGGCGGACATTTTCTATGGAAGACAAAAATAAGGTGACTGTCAGAATTTATGGCCAGGAATATATTATTTCAGGCGATATGCCAAGAGAGCACATTATGAAAGTTGCAGATTATGTAGATCGTAAGATGAATGAAATCGCTGCGGTTTTGTCTGCGACTTCTACGTCGTCCTTAGCGGTGCTTTCTGCTGTAAATGTTGCTGATGATTATTTCAGAGGCTTGGAGGAGAACCAAGCTCTTAAGCAGAAAAATATTCAACTGGATAAAGATACCAAGCATTATGCACAGCTTTGGGACGAAGCAAAAAAGAATTTTCTACAATATAAGGAAGATGCGCAGAGCATTATGGAGCATAGGGACCAATTGCAGAGATTGTTTAATGAAAAAACGGTAGAAGTAAATCAACTTTCCTCAAAGTTAAAAACCATAAAAGAGCAGTACGATGCTTTAGTTCGAAAAAGTGAAGCATTGCAGGCGCGCATGAAATCGCAGGAAGAAAATAAAATTTCTAATTCTTCCATTGTGAAAGAGTTGGAAGCAAAATGCAGAGATGTTGAGAGTAGCTTCTTTGATCTTCAAATGGAAAATATCCAATTAAAAGGAGAATTGGATCGTTATAAAAAAATGATGGAGTAGTATACATGAATAAAAAGGCATATCGGGTATTGGAATATAATAAAATCATAGAGAAATTGTCTGCCCAGGCGGCTTCTTCAATAACAAAAAAAATGATTGAAGAGCTAAAGCCTTCTATTGATATGTATCAAATTCAAGAGCAACTAACGGAAACCACGGAAGCGGTTTCCGTTATTATGCGTAAAGGACCACTTCCTTTGGGAAGCTTTTATGACACAAAGGATATGCTTTATTTTGCATATAAAGGCGGCACCTTGACGATGCGCCAGCTTTTGGAAATCCTATATAACTTACAGGCCGCCAGAAATGCAGCCGGATTTTTAAAGAGCGACCTGCCGTTATTGCCTCGGATGAAAGGCTATGCGGAGGTCTTATTTATTGATAAGCATTTAGAAGATGAGATTGATCGTTGTATTTTATCAGAAGATGAGATGGCAGATAGTGCAAGTGCAGAATTAAAGCGTATACGTCGGTCAATTCTTAGACAGAATGATGCGATTAAATCTAAGATGAACAGCATTTTAAATGCATCGGAAAATCGAACACTTTTGCAGGATGCAATTGTAACCATGCGTCAGGGACGCTATGTTATTCCTGTCAAACAGGAGCATAAAAGTAAATTTTCAGGGATTGTACACGATCAATCCTCAACAGGGGCGACTTTATTTATCGAACCACAGGCCATTGTGAATTTAAACAATGAGCTGCGTGAAATGGAATTAGCCGAGAAAAAAGAAATACAGCGTATTCTAGAAGAATTTTCAGGTAGAGTGGGGCAGATTTATGAAGAGCTGTTAAATAACCAAAAACTTTTAGTTCAATTGGATTATATCTTTGCAAAGGGGAAATTGTCAGTAGCACAAAAAGCGATGGAACCAAAGATGAATACACAGGGCTTTTTAAAGATAAAAAATGGGAGGCATCCTCTCATTGACCCGAAAAAAGTCGTTCCAATCAACATTGCACTTGGAAAAGATTACGATACATTAATTATTACGGGACCCAATACAGGAGGAAAAACTGTCACGCTTAAAACAGTTGGATTGTTTATTCTGATGGCGCAATCTGGTTTGCATGTACCGGCATCAGATGGAACGGAGCTTCCGATTTTGGATCAGGTCTTTGCAGATATTGGAGATGAACAAAGCATAGAACAGAGTCTGAGTACCTTTTCTTCTCACATGAATAACATTGTGCAAATCGTGCAGGAAAGCAAAGAGAATACATTAGTTTTATTGGATGAGCTAGGAGCCGGAACTGATCCGACAGAAGGTGCGGCATTGGCAATTTCCATTTTAGAAAGTATTTATGGAAAAGGCGCAAAAACGATTGCAACGACACATTATACAGAGCTGAAAAAATATGCATTGTCTTCCTATCGAGTGCAAAATGCCTCAATGGAATTTAATGTAGAAACTTTAAGCCCGACTTACCGTCTTTCCATCGGTGTGCCGGGAAGATCCAATGCATTTGAGATATCAAAGAAATTGGGATTGCCCGATGCAGTCATTGATCACGCGAGAAGCCTTTTAGAGAAAGGTGATATTGAATTTGAAGAAGTGATTACGAGCATTGAAAAGGATAAAATTACAGCGGAAGAAGAACGAGACGAAGCGATTGCCCTTAAACTAGAGATGAGTCGCAGAAAAGAGGCTTTGGACCTTCAAGAAGATCGCTTTAAAGAAAAGAGAGAAAAGATCTTACAAAAAGCGAAAGAAGAAGCAAGAGAAATGGTTCGGGAAGCAAAAGAATTCGCAGATCAAGTGCAGCGTGAACTGCGCGAGATGGAGAAGATGCAGGAACCCTCTGAGCGAAACCGAAGACAGGAACAGGTACGCAGCAAAATTCGAAATGCAGGGGAACGCTATAAAGACCGCTATGAAGCTCCGCAGAATATCAGGCCTGTCAGACCCGGTGAACTTAAACTGGGTGATCGGGTACGTGTTCTTTCTTTGGATCAGAAAGGAAATGTGCTGACGCTTCCGGATGATCGGGGAGACTTGCAGGTACAGATCGGCCTTTTGAAAATTACAGCGAATATAAAGCAAATTTCTAAGGTTCAGGAGAACGTTACAAAAAAAGAAAAGCAAAAAGCCAGATATGGTGCACTTTATAGAAGCAAAGCACAGTCCGTCTCCATAAGTATCAATGTAATCGGAAAAAATTTAGATGATGCTTCCATGGAGGTTGATAAATATTTAGATGATGCGTATATGGCAGGACTAAAAGAAGTTACTGTTATTCACGGTCGTGGAGCAGGTATTTTAAGAGATGGTCTTGCTCAGCTTTTTCGGCGTCATAAGCATGTGGAAAAGTATCGAAAAGGAGAGTACAATGAAGGTGGAGAAGGTGTAACCGTTGTCACCTTACGATAACATGCAGGGAGGAAAGAAGATTGTATATTGTAAGTGCATGTTTGTTGGGGCATTGCTGTCGATACAATGGCGGAAGCAATGAAGCACCAGAGGTGAAAGAGTTTTTAAAAAACAAAGACTTTATCGCAGTTTGTCCTGAAGTGCTAGGCGGTTTGAAAACACCGAGATTACCCGCGGAAATTGTTGAATCGAAAGTAATCAATCAAGCAGGTGAAGATGTAACTGAAGCCTTTCAAAATGGGGCAAAGCTCGCTTATAAAGCTGCGTTAAAGGAAGCAGCAAGATTGAATGAACCGATTGAAACAGCAATCTTGAAAGCGAAAAGTCCTTCCTGCGGAAGCAGTGTGATTTATGATGGGACCTTTCAGGGAAAATTGGTTTTAGGAAGTGGTTTTTTTACACAGTTGCTGAAAAAAAAAGGAATTGATGTTATTTCAGAGGAAGATCTTAAAGCGATGAGATAAAGTTGCATAGAAACAAGGAGGAAAAATATATGTTGAATGTGAAAGCACAGATTGCAGAGTGCTTGGAACCTCACATTGAGGGATTGAGCAAAGAAGAAATTGAAAAAATGATAGAGATTCCATCCGATGCAAAGATGGGTGATTATGCCTTCCCGTGTTTTCGGCTGGCAAAGACTATGCGGAAAGCACCGGCTATGATTGCCTCCGAAATTTGTGGGGAATTGGTCGGAAATCAACTGTTTTCAAAGGTAGAACCAGTTAATGCTTATGTAAATCTTTTTTTAGATCGAGGAACTTTTACAAAAGAATTGGTGACTTCGGTTGTGGAACAGAAGGATCGCTACGGTTCCTCTGATTTAGGAGAAAATCGAACGGTTATCGTTGAATTTTCTTCACCGAACATTGCAAAGCCATTTCATATTGGTCATATTCGGAGTACAGTAATCGGTAATTCCATTTATAAAATCTATAATTTTTTAGGGTATGACACGGTACGCATTAACCATTTGGGTGATTATGGCACACAATTCGGAAAAATGATTGTATCTTACCGCCATTGGGGAAATAAAGAAGATGTTACAAATGAACCGATTAAAACATTGCTTGGCTATTATATAAAATTTCATGAAGAGGTTGAGAAGGATCCAACTTTAGATGACGAAGCACGAGTAACCTTCACAAAGCTGGAGCAGGGAGCAAAGGAAGAAACAGAATTATGGCAGTGGTTCCGCGATGAAAGCTTAAAGGAATTCGAGCGAGTGTACAAGATGCTTGGAATTGAATTTGATTCTTATGCGGGAGAGAGTTTCTATTCCGATAAGATGGGGCGTGTCTTGGACGAGTTAAAAGAAAAAAATCTTTTAGAGCAATCGGAAGGTGCTCAGATTGTTGATTTAGAAAAATATAATCTGTCTCCGGCATTGATTACGAAGAGGGATGGTTCGACTTTATATATTACGAGAGATATAGCAGCAGCTATTTATCGCAAAGAACAGTATCAGTTCTATAAGAATCTATATATTGTAGCTTCTCAGCAGAATTTACATTTTCAGCAATGGTTCAAGGTTGTGGAAATGATGGGTTACGAATGGGCAAAAGACTGCGTGCACATTCCATTTGGACTAGTAAGCCTGGAAGAAGGTACGATGTCTACAAGGCACGGACGTGTTGTGTTTTTGGAAGATGTGCTGAATCGTGCGGTCGAGCAGACTAAGAAAGTCATTCTTGAAAAGAATGTAAATACGGAAAATGTAGAGGAAACGGCACGTCAAGTTGGTATTGGTGCGGTTATCTTCCAAGAACTATCCAACGGACGGATTAAAGATTATGTATTTTCATGGGATAAGGTCCTCAACTTTGAGGGAGAAACCGGCCCGTATGTACAGTATACACATGCAAGAGCAGCAAGCGTTTTGCGGAATGCAAAGGAAGACGTAGATAAAGCGTTAGCAAACATCGATTCCACGGATATGTCCTATATTGCAGGAGACAGCGCTTATCAACTGGCGAAGTTGATTTACCGCTTCCCGCAGGTAATTATGGATGCAGCAGATAAGTATGAACCTTCTGTAGTGACAAGACATGTTGTGGACATTGCACAGAGTTTTAATAAGTTTTACCATGACGAACACATTTTAGTAGATAATGAGGCGGAGAAACATGCGAAGCTAGTCTTAACTTATGCAGCAAAGCAGACCATAAAAAATGGGCTGGCGCTGCTTGGCATGCAGGCGCCGGAAAAGATGTAATTCATTGAAGTAAAGAATGAATGAAAAAAGGGGGAAAAGCAATGCGATATGAAGGAAGTGTATACCGTCCTCCCAGTGAGGCTTACAGCTTAATTGTACAAGTCACCATTGGCTGTGCACACAATAAATGTACTTTTTGCAGCATGTTTAAAGAAAAGCAATTCCGAATTCGGAAACCGGAGGAAGTTTTAGAAGATCTAGAGATGGCAAGAAAACAGTATGCTCATGTAGAGAAAATTTTTCTTGCAGACGGAGATGCTCTTGTTTTGTCAAACAAGGCATTGCTGATTATTTTAAAGCGCATTCGGAAATTATTTCCTGAATGTAAGAGAGTCGGCGTTTATGGTTCTCCGCAGGATGTTTTAAGAAAAGATCTGAAAGAGTTAGAAGAATTAAAGGAAAATGGTGTAGGTATCATTTATATTGGTGCGGAATCCGGAAGTGATCGAGTTCTTTCTGAAATTCAGAAGGGCGCAACACGCAGAGAACTGATTGATGCTGTCAGAAAGATTGAAGATTCGGGAATTGCAGCTTCTGTAACCTTCATTTCGGGCTTGGCCGGACAGACTGATTGGAAGGAGCATGCAATTGAAAGCGGCACGATGATCAGCGAAATGGAACCTTCCTATGTCAGCTTGCTGACATTGATGCTGGACCCGATGGCGCCTATTTACAAAGATGTCATGGACGGAACGTTCCAATGCTTGACAAAGGAGCAGGTAATGGATGAAGCAGAGCTGCTTTTGGAAAATATCAATGTTAAGAAAACTTGTATTTTCCGCAGCAATCATGCTTCCAATTATTTATCCTTAAAAGGTGATTTGCCGCAGGATAAGGAGCGGATGCTTGAACAGATCCGACTGGCAAAAAAGAACACAGGAATGCTAAAAGATGAACGTTTTCGCATGCTGTAACGGAGCAGATTATGAAGGTTTTATTAACAACTTTAAATTCAAAATACATTCATTCCAATTTGGCATTGAAGTATTTATACGTCGTTTCTCAAGAAAAACAGCCATCGGTAGCGATAAAAGAATTTACCATCAACAATGAAGACGATTATATTTATTCGGAGCTGGTACGAGAAGATTATGATATCATTTGCTTTTCCTGCTATATATGGAATCGGGAACGAATCTTATATTTGATAGAAAATTTAAGAAAAGCAAAACCTCAGGTTCGTATTTTATTGGGTGGACCAGAGGTGAGTTTTGACCCAGCTCAGATAATGAAAGAAAATGAATCGGTTGATTTTATTATAAGCGGAGAAGGTGAGGAAAGCTTTCCACTGTTCTTGGATGAACTGGAAAAAGAAAAGCCTGAATTTTCAAACATAAAAGGATTAAGCTACCGGGAAGATGAAGCGGTAATTGTAAATGCACCGGCTCCATTGGTTCAATTTGAATTAATCCCGTTTCCTTACCTATTTCTTATGGATGAATCCGATAAAGTTTTATATTATGAATCTTCACGGGGGTGTCCGTTTTCGTGCAGTTATTGCCTGTCTTCCATTGAGAAAAAAATTCGGGCTTTGCCCTTGGATCGTGTAAAAACCGATTTGAGCTATTTTATCTATAAAAAAGTAAAACAAGTAAAATTTATTGATCGAACTTTTAATTATGATAAAGTACGGTGTATTGAAATTTTACGTTACCTTATGGAAAATGATAATGGTGTCACCAATTTTCATTTTGAATTGTGCGGCGACCTGATTGATGATGCGTTACTGGGATTGATGGAAAATGTTCGACCGGGGTTATTTCAATTTGAAATCGGTGTACAAAGCACCAATGATCAGGTTTTAAAAAGCTGTAATCGAAGCAGCAATTTTGATCGATTGGCTGAGAGTGTGAAACAGCTGCGGGATTTTGGAACCGTGCATTTACATTTGGATTTAATTGCAGGTCTGCCTCATGAAGATTATAACTCTTTTCGGAAGTCGTTCAATGAGGTTTATTCACTGAATGCACATCAGCTTCAGCTAGGATTTTTAAAGCTTTTAAAAGGGACTGCCATTCGTTTACATGCAGAAGAGCACAATTACATATTTCGAAGTAAGGCACCGTATGAAGTGATCTCCAATCACTACCTGAGTGCGTCGAGCCTCGTACAGCTTAAGATGATCGAAAAAGTGCTGGATTTATATTTTAACCGAGGTGGTTTTGAGGATAGTCTTGATTTTGCAGTAAAAGAATTTTCGGATTCTCCGTTTGACTTTTACGAGGAATTTTCTCAATTCTATTATTTAAAAGGGTATCAGCACCGATCGCATAAGAAAGAAGATCTATATCGCATTTTTTACTATTACGGGCAGTGGAAAGAGAAATCTATGGACGGAATCGCAGAAAAATTAAAGAATTTACTGGAATGGGATATGCACAGAACCTTGAATCCCGATGCAGTAAAAAAGTTCAAGAAAAAAGGGTGGGACGTGACTTTATGAAAAAAGAAGCAGCCTTAGAGAAGAAAGCTCCTGATTTTATTACACGGAAAGATCGTATAGGGCAGTATTTTGAAAAATATTTAAGTGACTTTGTGTTTGATGAATTTTCAGAAGCACATTTAAAAAGAGAAGGCATTTTTGATATTATGAATGGGGTGCCTATTCCGCTTAGACACCAAGATGTTGTGGACTTTCACGGTAAAGAAGGTTTGTCACTGCTGCATATTGCAGAAAATATGGCGTGGATTATGGGCACGAATCCACAGTTTCAGTATGTTGGTGACTATGTTATCTATTTAAAAAAATACTTTAATCATAAGATTGTAGATGCACTTGTGAAAGAAGGCAGGGATGATGCAGAGGCAGGAAAAATGGATTCTGCGGTCATTCATTTTCGTGCTGCACTTGTGATTGAACCAGATAATCTTCATGCGATGTATAGCTATGCACGGGGTTGCCGTGAACTGTATGAAGAAGGCTCTGAAAGAGAAGACACGGAATATGTCGGACGATTTAAGGCAGAATCCATAGAGTATTTTGAACTGACTTCAATTGTACATCCGGAATTTGCACAGTCATATTATTTCCTAGGCTATGCATACCTGAATATGGGTCTTTATATAAAAGCAACCTTGACATGGAAACAGTTCTTGGAACGAAGCAGAAATAGAGAGGACAGAAAAGAGATAAAGGAACGTCTGGAGCAACTATCACAGCCGGTAGAGATTGAAAAAGGCTGCAACCATATATTAGCTGGACGTTTTTCTGACGGAATCGAGGTATTGAAGCCTTTTGCGGAAACGCAATATGAGACATGGTGGCCGCTGCATTATTATCTAGGTGTGGGATTTTCCCATATGGGTCAGGAGCAGACGGCAATCCATTCTTTAAAACGTGCGTTAGAGTTAAATCCTTCACATATTGAGAGTATGAGAGAATTGGCAGATCTTTATGAGCAGGAAGGTGAAGAAGGTCTTGCAGAAAAATATCGTAAGAAGATACAAGTAATCATAAACTAGAAATGCATGGCATAAAGCTTTGATTCAGGTATCTTAAAATATAAGAAAGGAAGAGGAGAGAAAATGAAACAAAAACATCTAATGACAGGCAATGAAGCCGTTGCACGGGGTGCTTATGAAGCGGGATTAAATTTTGCTTCTGCTTATCCGGGAACACCCAGCACAGAAATTTTGGAGAATCTGGCCTTGTATAAAGATTCTTTATATTGTGAATGGGCTCCAAATGAAAAAGTGGCACTGGAAGCTGCAATTGGTGCATCCATTGCAGGTGTTCGCTCTCTTGCTACCATGAAACATGTGGGTGTCAATGTAGCGGCGGATCCTTTGTTTACTTTTGCTTATACTGGTGTAGGCGGAGGTTGCATTTTGGTATCAGCTGATGACCCGGGCATGCATAGCTCTCAAAATGAACAGGACAATCGAAACTATGCAACCGCGGCAAGATTACTGATGCTGGAACCTTCCAACAGCCAAGAAGCAAAGGATTTTACAAAGCTTGGTTTTGAATTGTCTGAGAAATTTGATACGCCGGTACTGCTTCGAATGACAACTCGTATCTGTCACAGTAAAAGTGCAGTCACCTTTGGGGAAAGAGTGGAAAAGACAGCAAAGCCTTATGAGAAAAACATTAAAAAATACGTAGCAACTCCTGCAAACGGCAAAGTAATGCGCCGCAATTTGGTTGGACGTTTGACAGCGATGGAAGAGTACTCCAATCACGCAGAAATTAATGAAGAAGAGATAAATGGAAGTGAAATCGGAGTCATAAGCTCCGGTGTAGCATATCAGTATGCAAGAGAAGTATTTGGAGACGATGCTTCTTATTTAAAGCTGGGTATGACTTTTCCGATGCCGATGGAGAAAATTAAGGCATTTGCAACAAAAGTTAAAAAACTATATATCGTAGAAGAGATGGACCCGTATATGGAAAGACAGATTCGGGAAGCAGGAATTGAATGCATTGGGAAAGCGGTGATTCCTGAATATGATGAATTAAATACGGACATTGTCAGAAAAGGCGTATTCGGTATTGAAGGAGCGACTTTAAAGTCTGATCTTGAAGCTGTTGTTCGCCCGCCTGCGATGTGTGCCGGATGTCCGCACAGAGGATTTTTCTATGCACTGAGCAAGAAAAAGAATGTGATGATAACCGGAGACATCGGCTGCTATACTTTGGGTTCAGCACCTCCTTTAAATGCAATGGATACCTGTATTTGTATGGGAGGAAGCATCAGCACAGGACACGGCGCTTCTAAAGCATTTTCCATTACGGGTGCGGATACAAAAGTTGTATCGGTAATTGGCGATTCGACCTTCTTTCACTCTGGTGTCAACAGCTTGATGGATGTAGCTTATAACAAAGGAACCAATGTAACCGTAATTTTAGATAACCGGATTACCGGTATGACGGGCCATCAACAGAATCCCGGAACTGGATATACGCTCATGGGTGATGAAACCGGGGAAGTAGATATTCCTTTACTATGTCAAGCAATCGGGATTAAAAAAGAAAATATCTACATAGTTAATCCACTGAAGTTAGATGAAGTAGACCATGCATTGGATGAGACTCTAAATAAAGAAGAAGCTTGCGTAATCATTACAAAATGGCCATGTATATTAAAGAAATTTTCTCAACAGGATAAAAACGATTTTGACTTAAAACCTAAGAAATGTAAGATTGATCAGGATAAATGCAGAAAATGTAAATTGTGTGCAAAGACGGGATGTCCGGCTATCTATGTAGGAGAAACCATCACGATTAATGCAGACTCTTGCACTGGATGCGGTGTATGCGTACAAGTTTGTCCGTTTGATGCGATTTCGGAGGTGAAATAAATGAAGGAAGTAAAAAATATATTATTGGTCGGCGTTGGCGGTCAGGGGACTATCTTGGCCAGTAAAATTTTATCCATGGGTTTACTGGAGGCCGGATATGATGTAAAGATGTCAGAAATTCATGGAATGTCTCAAAGAGGCGGTAACGTTAGCACGCAGATTCGTTTTGGAGAGAAAGTCTATTCACCGATTATTGGAAAAGGTGAGGCAGATGTTATCGTAGCCTTTGAAAAAATGGAAGCTTTGCGTTGGATTGAGTATCTGAAAGAAGGCGGAAAGATGGTTATTAATGATTTTGAGATACCGTCCGTACCGATTCTTATGGGAGCAATGGAATACCCGAAAGGCATTTTAGAGGATTTGATAGAAAAAGCAGATGTATCGGTTTTTGAAGCTTCGACCATCGCTGAACAGATCGGAAACAGCAAAACGATGAACATTGTGCTTTTAGGAGCACTTGTGAAGGCAATGAATATTCCGGGAATTGATTGGGAAGTCGTGATTCGCGCGAATGTAAAGAAAGCCTTTGAAGATATTAATATAAAAGCGTTTAAAGAAGGAATGAAGCAGGTTTAATACCTGCTCTTCTCTTTTTTCTGAAACAAAAACAAGATTTTCTGTCAAAAAGAGAGAAGTGTAGAGTGAAAAGGGATCAACATAGTGAGGAAAATATGACAGATAACAAAGTAAAAACGATGGTATATGTAGTACTTAGAATTTTAGTGGTTGCAGTTATGATTGCACAGATATTTAATCATAATTGGAATAATGTATTTTTGTGTATTATGACACTCATTCTTTTTATGGTGCCTACTTTTATAGATAAACGGCTCCACATAGAACTGCCAAATACACTGGAAATTATTATTTTGATCTTTATATTTGCTGCAGAAATTTTAGGAGAAATACATGAATACTATCTGATTTTTCCAAGCTGGGATATGATGCTTCATACGATGAACGGGTTTTTATGTGCTGGAATTGGATTTTCATTAATTGATATTTTAAATGAGAGTGAACGCTTTTCTATTCGATTGTCTCCAATTTTTGTTGCATTGGTTTCCTTTTGTTTTTCAATGACAGTTGGAGTTTTGTGGGAATTTTTTGAGTTTGCGATGGATTATTTCATGCATACAGATATGCAAAAAGATACGGTGTTGAGTTCCATTACTTCGGTATTACTGCACTCCGGAAGTGAAAATGTTCCGGTAACTATACCGATTGAAAGCATCGTAGTGAACGGAGAAAGTTGGGATTATGGGGGCTACATTGACATTGGGCTGTATGATACCATGACAGATTTATTTGTAAACTTTATTGGGGCAGTTAGCTTTTGCATGATTGGTCTTTTTTACATCAAAGGACGAGGAAACGGGTCGTTTGCAATGCGGTTTATTCCACGCAGAAAGTTAGAGCCTGTTGAAGATGAAAAGGAAAATAAAGAATGCAGTGTTGAATCAAAAAAAATAGTCTAACTATCGCAGATTAATTTGAATAGAAAAAAAGAGCCGGGTTGAAAACGGCTCTTTTCTTTTCCTATAAAACTACTAGAGGTAGCAAAATGGAAGTTTCGATTTATCGCATCATTTGAATTAAAAACTCATAGATAATATCACAGGTTGTCTCTACGGTTTGGAGGATGACATATTCATCCGGACTGTGAATGCTTCCGCCATCCGGCCCAATAATCAGTGCAGGAGGCTGGCTGCCGTCACGTGTGCAGATGCGAGTAGCAAGATAGTTGAAATCACCGATGCAGCCAATTGAGTCAATGGCTGCCGGTTTGCCGCAGATTGTCTCGATAGAAGCGGCCATGATATCGGCATAAATATCGTCTTTACTGACAAGATAAGGTTTATAGTAACGGCTTTCCGCAGAAGGAACTGGTCGTAGATTAATTTTGTATTCACAGCTTACCCCTGCATTTTTTAAGAGCATTTCTGCTTCGCGAAAAACGCTTTCTTCGGTTTCTGTTGTCACAATATGTCTGTGAACCGTAACTCTGGCAAAATCAGGGACACTGCAAGCGCCGCCGTCCGCCTCCATCTTTAGGATGCACAGAGCACCGGAGCCTAGAATACCATCACTTTCTAATTTTAATTTTTTTGATTCTAAAATGAATTTTGCGGCTTCAACTGCCGCATTGATACCTTTTTCTGGATTGGAAGCGTGTGCAGCTTTGCCAAAAAAATCAATTTGGTAAACAAAGCAGCCTTTTGCACCTAAAGAAAGTACAGGAAAATCAGATTGACTAAAAGCAGCATTTGGCTCTGTTATGATTGAGCAATCGATTCGGTCGATGAGGCCTTCTTCAATCAGTGCATTAGAGCCGAGACTGAAAGGACCTTCTTGATCAGAGACTAAAGTGAGAATCAGATTACCTTTCCAAGCCAGGTTCGATTGTTTTAAACGTTTCAAGGCAACCATGAGTGCTGCACAGCCGGCTTTCATATCTGCGGCCCCCAAGCCGTAAAGCCGATCTCCGTCGATGGTTGGAGTATATGGATCAAGGGACCAGCCTTTGCAGGGTGGCACCGTATCAAGGTGCCCGTTTAAACAAATGGTAGGGCCTCCGGGTTGTCCTTTTAGCGTGCAAATCAGATTTTTACCGTCAAAGCCGACTGCATTTTTTTCACTGTAGAAGTGATACTGCGGAGATAAGCCTTCTTCTTCAAGCCATCGGAAACAATATCGCATAATATCGGATTCCTGATAGTAAGGGCTTCTAATGGAAATAAGTTCTTTCAATAGTTCAATGACTTCAGTTTGTTTCATTGATGCTCCCCCTCTTTTCCTTATTTTTCCGTTTATTTGCAATAGTATTATATCATGCAAAGAATTGAGAATGAAACAAAAAAATATAAAATAAACCATCATATTAAAAAAAATAGAATAAAAACGGTAAAAATAGAAATAATTATATTGACACGCTATATAAGGTTGTTGTATAATAATCCTTGTCGTCAACGATAAATATTTGTTCCAAGGTAGCTCAATGGTGGAGCACTCGGCTGTTAACCGATAGGCTGTGGGTTCGAGCCCCACCCTTGGAGCCAATAGTGCCGGGGTGGCGGAATTGGCAGACGCACAGGACTTAAAATCCTGCGATCCTTACCGATCGTACCGGTTCGACCCCGGTTCCCGGCACCATTCATAATGACAAAACTTAACATCGCGGGATGGAGCAGTTGGTAGCTCGTCGGGCTCATAACCCGAAGGTCAGAGGTTCAAGTCCTCTTCCCGCAACCAAAAAGATAACAGCAAACATTTGTTTGCTGTTTTTTTATATGCATAGTTTTACTTACTTAAATATACCTTGCATAACACAGTAAGATGCGATATACTTTTTCAGGAGGTAAATACATGGATAACTTTGAATGGGTTGCACAATTAAGACGCGGAATCATGGAATTTTGTGTATTGCTCTTGATCAATCAAAAAGCTTGCTATGGTTATGAGCTGGTGTTGAGCTTAGAGCAATTTGACTATCTTTCAATAACAGAAGGCACATTATATCCCTTATTGAGAAGACTACAAAAGGAAAAGAAATTAGAATCATATTGGTTGGAATCAAAAGGTGGCCATCCAAGAAAATATTACAAGTTGACTGCATTAGGACTTGATGTTCTAAATAAAATGTCATCGACTTGGATTGAGTTATCAAAAGAATTAAATACCTTATTAGTTCAAAGGGAGGAAAATTAGAATGGATAAAATTACTTACATTAAGGAGTTGAAAAAAAATCTAAAAGGATTGCCTATGGAACAGAGAGAAGACATGTTAAGAGAAATCGAACAGCATATAGCAGATGCCATTGCCGCAGGTAAAGAAGAATCTTTTGTTATTGCCAGATTAGGGAACCCTGAGATTCTCGCAAAATCATTGGCAGGAGAATACTATGCGGAAAATAACAATATTTTAAAAGCGATTCCGTTTTTCGTATCAGCTGGTATTGGCAGCTTTTTTATGGTCTTTCTATTCGGTGGTATGGCATTGCTGTTTAGCGCTGGTGCGGTTGGATCAATTGTCGGGGGCATAATGCGGACCTTGGGAAGTGAGAGGGTTAATATGACTATGTTTAATATGGAGGTACCTCGGATTTTAAGCATTCCAACAGGTCTACTGACAGCAGCATTTCTATTTGTTTTAGTATATTTATGCTGCCGAACGCTCAAAAGATATTTTATCCGCGTGGCAAATGCTTGGAAAGAATAAGGACTTTCGTAGTTTGCCAAATACGTTTACTCATATTAAATTTATTCTTCTATGACTTCAACATCATTGATTCCTCGATAAAATTCAATGAATTTTTCTACTTGGGGGTTTCTTTGATTAGAATCGTAAACTATCAAAATTACAATTTGTTTATCGAGTTTACGCCGTGAAAGATAGGACAAAAACTCGATGGTCTTACTATCCAAATACTGCATGTTCCAAATTCTAAAGATTATCTGTTCTGATTTTTCGCTTACAATGAGAGTTTCAAACATACTGAAAAATATCATATCATCTTTGACGGTCTTATTTCGAATGTCAGAATCAATTTTTTCACATTTACTCTTCCATTGAGAGATACAGTACTTTCCAAAATGGTAGAGGCTGTTTAGAATTTCAAACATGCCTTCAGAAGGAATTCTCTGTCCTGGAGTATCGCAAATATCAAGTACCAATTGGGCGCTTGTGTTATTAAAACTGGCGAGTATTCTAGCGTACGTACTCAATTTTTCCGGGGAGTTACCGATATAAATTTTAATTTTTTGACTGAAGAATTGATCGTCCTTCGACTTGTGTAATATTACTTCATTATTTTCATTGTTTGTATCTTCGATAATTCGCTTATATAGGGATTCGATCTCATTGGAAGGAGAGATATTCAGTTCGTTTCGCAAAATCATTTTTAGATTACGATAGGTACTGATTGCTGCGACTTTGTTATCGGAAACATATTGGTATTGCATCAATCGTAAGTATACCATTTCATTGAGCGGATCTATATCAGCAAGTTTTATAAGGGCATTGAAGGCTTCTTCAATTTGCTGGGAATTCATTAAGTCTTGCGCATGGGCAAATTGAGCATTAAAATATTTACGCTGAGCATTTTCACGTTCTCTAAATACCCAGTCGCTAAAATCAGGGGCGTCGATAATATAAAAATCTTCAAGAAAATCTCCTGAATAGCATCGAACCGATTCCTGGTAGTGTTGCTTATAGATCGTGCTATAAAACTGATCATAATCACTGATAATTGCTTCACTATTAAGCTTAATCGCCTGTTTACTGTTATTTATGATCAGTTCCTCATCCGTCCATTCTCCTATAATTTTTCTGATCTGCCAAAGATTAAATCTTAGATTATTCAAGGCGGATTTTTTTGTATAATCATTCCATAGAAGATTTGCCAACTGTTCTCTGTAAAAAACCTTTGTTGGCTGCGTTGCCATGTAAATAAGCAACCCCAATCCTTTTCTAGGTAGTTGTGTTGTCAGATCGATATGATTCACTTTGACATTAACTTCACCAAATAATTTGAGCTTCACCATTATATAAATGCCCCCAATGCAGTATTCATTTATTTTTTATCGATCGTGCTGCAATGTAAAAAGACAG
The DNA here is from genome assembly GCF_035621135.1 of Sinanaerobacter sp. ZZT-01. Lineage (NCBI taxonomy): Bacteria > Bacillati > Bacillota > Clostridia > Peptostreptococcales > Anaerovoracaceae > Sinanaerobacter > Sinanaerobacter sp. ZZT-01. The sequence goes on along the minus strand of NZ_CP141728.1, from coordinate 146,691 downwards.
TTACCATTTTTATAAGTAGAGTGTATGGTAATATCTTTTAAAGTACTGGGATCAACCTCAAGCGGATTTTTTTCGAGAATGATAAAATCTGCTTTTTTTCCCTTTTTAAGGGAACCTTTTTCCTTCTCCTGATAAATTGCATAAGCACCATTTAAAGTATACATTTCAAGTGCCTCATAAACGGTAATCCTCGATTTTGGATTGGGATGATTTACAGCAGAATGAATGCCAAGCATTGGATGAATTGGCATGATATCTGAATCAGAACAGCCGGCTACTTTGATACCGGCATCAAATATTTGTCTGAATGGATTGGTCATGGCAGCCCGCTCTCTTCCTAAACGAGTATCATACATCATGCCTTCTTCCCTAAAAAAATATTCATAAGTAGGGTGCATCGCTAATGTAATTCCAAGTTCTTTCGCTTTTTGAATGTGCGTTGCAAGTGGAAGTTCAAAATGTTCAATTCTATGACGATGATTTTGATTTGTCTTTTTCTGCAGGACTGTCTCAAAAGCAAATAAAAGCCGGTCAATCGCACGAGGACCAACCGCATGGATTGCAATCTGTAGATTGAGCTCATGTGCATGCTCAATAAATTCAATTAATCCCTGTTCTGTATAAAACAGTTTTCCGCAATTATCTTTTGTATCATTGTAAGGCTCGTATAGAGCCGCATTTCTGGATCGAAACGAACCATCGAGAAATAAATCTCCCCCCACACGTGGCAGATTGTGCTTCAAGACTTTCTTGAGATCTGTCGTGGAGTAGAAGACCTCTACATCAATCGGAAAATTAGTCTTATTTTGAAGTATAATCTCCGGATGGCGTGTATGAAACAATGGACCGCCTTCAACTGCTACCATCGTTGTGACCCCATTTTTAATTGCTGTTTCAAATGTTTTATCTGCTCCTGCCAAATAATGATTGTCCTCTAAGCAATCGTAGACTTTCTTAAGAGCAATAAAGGCAGCTTGATTGATGAGCTTTCCTGTAAAATTTTTGTTCCCGTCTTTTTCAAAGCCGCGATTGATAAAGGGAATGCGGAACTGGTTGAGTGCAAAGCTATTCATCAAAACAGTATGAAACTCAATGGAGCTGATTACTAACGGGAAATCTGGAGATACCCGGTCAAGTTCAGCTCGTGTCGGAAGGCGTCGTTCCTTCAGGTCAAATTCTGAAAGCCGTTTACCGATTACAACTGGATAGTCGTATTTGTGCGGCCATTGGCTGATTAGCTCCTGTACATCCCCAATGGATTTCGCATCATCAAAATGAATGGAGATTTCATTTAAAAATGTAGATATTAAATGCAAATGTGAATCATAAAACCCCGGTAAAATGGTTTTCCCCTTTAGGTCGATAATTTCTTCATCTGCATTTTTAAGTTCTTGAATGTTTGTATAACCAAGTGCAGCAATTCTATCTTCACTAATTTGCATACTGGTGAAGTGTTCTCCTGGATTTTCCAAGGTAAGAATTGTGCCATTTACAAAATATGACATAGCATCACCTAAACCCCATAAATGATTTGCCGCATTCTATTTGCGGCGAAAGATTTTTATATGAAATTATAACATTCTACTAACTGTATTTCTATTAAATTTCAGAAATGTTTGAAAACTAACGCTTTTCTAATGGTAAGCATACATTTATTGAAACATTTATCTAATTATATCTCGTTATAATGAGAGTATAAAATTCAGAAATGGAGGTTAATTATGCATAAAAAGAATAAAATCTTGGACTTGCTCTTAGAGCTTATTCAGGTTCCAAGTATCACGGATACTTCTGGTGAATCGCGAGTTGAAGCTCTTATTTTAAGCAAACTTCAGCAGAATTCTAAACTTCTTCAGGACAATTCCTTTGGACTTGAAGCGATTAGCAATGACCCTCACAATCGTTCCATTGTATGGGGATTGCTCAAAGGTGAAGGGGAGGGTACTGTTATACTGCTGAACCACCATGATGTTGTTGATTGCCTTGATTATGGCTCTTTACAATCTTTAGCTTTTGACCCTGAACCATTGAAAGCGGCTTTGAAAAAGCAAAACCTTTCTCCTGAAGTAAAGCGTGATCTTGAAAATGAGAATTGGTTGTTTGGCAGGGGTACAGCTGATATGAAAGGCGGGCTAGCCATTCAACTTTCACTGCTTGATACGTTTGCTCAAAAAGATCACTTTAAGGGAAATATTCTCTTTTTATCTGTTCCTGATGAAGAAACACTTTCCCTGGGGATGCGTGAAAGTGTAAGATTGCTAGAAAAGCTTTCAGAAAAGTATCATCTCCTTTATCAGCTGCTGATCAATTCAGAACCCCATGAACGAAAAAATGAGAATCTGACAATCTATGATGGTTCAGTCGGCAAAGCCATGGCAGTCGTATACGTACAAGGCAAGAAGGCGCATATAGGGAAAGCGTTTGAAGGATTGAATCCGGTAGCGATTCTTTCCAGAATTGTTCTTGACACAGAGCTTAACAGCAACCTCAGCGATTCAAAGCTCGGGGAAATGTCCATCCCTCCTTCTTGGAGTTTTTCGAGAGATTTTAAAAGAAATTATGATGCGTCCATTCCAGGGGCCGCAGGCGGATATCTCAGCTTTTTAACACTGGAAAGTACACCGAAGAAGATTCTTCATATCCTTAAGTCTGTTTCGGAAAAAGCGTTTTTGGAATCAGTGAGACACCTACAATCAGAATATCTCAAGAATTATCCAAGCAGCATCCAGCATCCGGAATATCCAGTTCATATCAAATTCTATGAAGAATTGTTGCAGGATGCGATGACAGCTAATCCAGATCAAACCAAATGTACACTTGAAAACAGCTATATGGAAATTCGTTCTTTACTAAATGAAAAAAAAGTTTCTATACCGGAAAGCAATTTTATTATTATTGAGCGGCTGTTAGAGGTGGCTTCTTATAATACACCGACGATTGTCATCGCTTTATCACCACCTTTTTATCCTCATATAACCAGTGCTTGTGATGATAATTATGATCATTTTAAAGCAAATCTGGAAAAAACATTGGAACAATATAATCCAGAAATAGAGCATTATTTTATGGGGATTTCCGATTTAAGCTATGCAGGTCTTCAAAATGAAGAAGAGATTGTCCCTTTTGTTGCTCCGAATATGCCTCTCTGGCATGATGATTTTTATAAAATTCCTTTCGAAAGTTTAAAGAAACTCTCTATGCCAACTATTATTTTAGGCCCTTGGGGTAAGGATTTACATCAAAAAACGGAACGTATTTATATCCCCGATTTGATTGAAACCATCCCTTCATGCATTGAATTGTTAATTCTCAACACATTATAAAATGAATATAGGAGGTATAAAATGAAAGATTTAGTTGTCAATTTTGTCAATACGGCTACTGGCTTTCTCTGGGGACCCTTTATGATGATCCTATTATTGGGAGGCGGAATCTTCTTAACGTTTAGACTAAAATTCCTTCAGCTCCGCTATTTTGGATTTATGCTGAAACAGACAATCGGTTCTCTTTCAAAATCCAAAAAAGAAGATAATTCAGATGATGTTCAAGGGACTTTAACACCTTTTCAAGCTGTAACGACAGCGTTAGCATCTACAGTGGGAGCTTCAAACATTGTTGGAGTTCCGGTAGCGATTTGTTTTGGGGGCCCTGGGGCTGTTTTCTGGATGTGGATCACCGCTATTATTGGTATGATTACGAAATACGCAGAAATTGTTCTTGGAGTCAAATATAGAGAAAAAAATAGTGACGGCGACTACGTCGGTGGGCCTATGTATTACTTAAAAAATGGATTGAAATCAAAAGTACTTGGAAACACTTATGCCTTTCTTTTCATGCTGACTATTGTTTCAGGGATTATGGTTCAATCTAATTCTGCCGCCGGGTCTGTCTCAATGCTTGGACTTTCTACCGTTACTTCTGGGATTATCATTACGGTTATGGTAGGTTTAATCGTAATTGGAGGCGTAAAACGTATTGGAAAAGTTTCAGAAAAGTTCGTACCGTTTATGGCTCTTCTCTATGTATTAGGCTGTCTAATTATTATCCTGTTTCATATAGCAGAATTGCCTTCTGTCATTTCACTGATTTTTAAAAGTGCATTTAGCGGACATGCTGCTGCTGGAGGCTTTCTTGGCAGTGCGGTTACCCAGACTTTGAGATGGGGAATTGCACGAGGTGCATATTCCAATGAAGCAGGAATGGGAAGTGCGCCAATTGCACATGCAACAGCTAAAACGGATCACCCTGCTCGTCAGGGTCTGTGGGGAATGTTTGAAGTCTTTTTTGATACACTTCTTATCTGTACTATGACAGCTTTGGTTATTTTAACAACAGGAATTTGGAAAAGCACAGACATCATTGCTTCTGGTATGACTGCTCAAGCTTTCACTGATTTTTATGGTTCCATTGGCGGATATGTCGTCAGCTTTTCAGTACTCCTCTTCGTTATTTCCACCATTTATGTCATCCTTTTCTATGGAGAGCGGTTAGCAGAATACCTTTTTGGAAAGACTTTTTCACTGGTAATGAGATATGTTTATCTAGGCGCATGCTTTATCGGTGCAATCGGAGGATTACAATTTGTCTGGATTTTCCTTGATTTTCTCTTTGGTTTGTCCGTTATTCCAAATATGATTGGTGTGCTTGGACTTTCAGGCGTCGTTGTTTCTCTAACAAAAGAATTTTTTAGTTCCGAAGAGCTTATTTCTAGGAAATAACCTCTTCACGTTGAAACAATCTTTATGTATTTTGTGCCATCATAATTTACAATTAAAAAATAGCTGACAAAAAACCGGCTCTAAAAAGTTAGATTTAATTCTAACAATTGGGAGACGGTTTTTTTTGCAGCAATAAGGATGCTATCTTTTATTTTTGAAAAAATAAAAATGAAAGAATTCTTTATTATAAAAGATGATTCAAAGAAACATTTATATTGATTAATAGAAAAAAAGTTGAAAAGCATGATAAGTGATATTAAAATATATGAAAAGAGAAAAAGATGGTAGGTAGTTAATTCTGAGCTTTAAACAATTTGTTTAAAGTTTTTTTTGTAGAAGTGCTTACCAATGTTATTTTTGCACTTTTTTATCTATGGTTTGTCGGTTTTTTTAAAATAGATTTGAATGTAATAAATGAGACGTCTTAAAAAAGGAAAAGGGGGCCTGTCATGGAAGAGTCAGATGAAAATCTTGTAATACTTTTAGATGTAGATCCACAGCGAGGCTATACTGTATTAGTCGATCAATATCTAGGTTTTGTTTATAAGGTTGCACATAGTAAACTTTTTGGAATCTGCAGTAAGGAAGATATAGAAGAATTCGTAAGTGATATCTTTTATGAATTTTACTGCAATCGCAATAAAATTAATCTTGAAAAGGGTTCCGTTAAAGCTCTCTTAGCAGTTTTTACAAAACGAAGAGCGATCAATCTGTTTCATAAAAAAACAAAAGGGGATAAAGATATTTCTTTGTATGATGACAATTTGCAGAATCTGTTGATTGATAAGGAGAATGTAGAGGATCAGATTTTAGGGTCGGAAGCAAGAATGCAATTAATTGAGGCAGTGAAAGGTTTAGGTTATCCAGATTGCGAGATTCTCATAAGAAAGCATTATCTAGGACAGACGATGCGGGAAATCAGTGTGGACTTGGATCTAAAAAGAAAGACTGTAGAAAAGCGGTATGAGAGAGCATTGAAAAAATTGAGAAAGGTAATTGGAGGCAGAGAGAATGAATAAAAAGAATACCCCACAAGATTTTTCCAAATTTCTAAGCGCATTGGATCAATGCGATCTAAGAGAAACGGAAATGCTTTTAACTGGTATCCGTAAAGTAACGCTTTCTTCCGATGAACAAGGGGATTTAAAAGCAAAGATATTGAGGAGAGCGGGGATAGAAGATTTGAGTATACAACAGGATCAAGAGAAAGAGATAGAAGGAAAAAGGAGAATTCATAATAAAAGAAGAATTTACATGAGAAGAATGGCTGCTTGTGCTGCTGTGATAATGGTCTGCTCTACGATTGCGATTGCAGGTGCACACTTGGATGGATTACAGCGTTATTGGGGAAATGATACTAATATTTATGGTGACAGGACGCTCGAAACGGTTCAAAGTGTCCAGAATGACGATATTAAAGTAAACATCGAAGGCGTTCTTGCGGACCAGTACCAGTGTGTCTTTGTGTTAAGTGCGGAGGCTCTTACAAAAGAAGGGCAAAAAATGATAAACAAGGGTAGCGGAAAGCATATGACATTAGAGTTGGAAATAAATCCGACACCAATCGATCCTTCTATAAAAATCGGACATGGAGTTTTTCAGTATACTAATGATAATAAAAACAAAGATTACAAAGCGTATCAATGTGATTTTGAACTGAAAGATGTAGACATAACGAAGCCTGTAACTGTAAACTTCCATGGATTAACTGTGAATTTTGATATTCCGGAGCAAATACAGACTGTGACACTTTACCCTGATTCAGTGTCAGATATTGAGTCTATTGAAGTTTCACCAATCGGATATTACTATAAGGGGAGTGAGCATGCAGAGGAAATAAATTTAATTAATAGAGATAACAGCTTAGCGGACGATATGGGATATTCCGGAGCAATTGATATGAGTTATGGAAGCGGTACAATGATTATAGGAAGTTTTTCTAAATTGGTTGATTTAAATGATTATAAGGCGTTACGAATCGACGGAGTAGATTATATTGTACCGGAAGAAAATTAAAGAATAAAGTGAGCAGTTAAAAATGCGTGTAAAACAGATTACACGCATTTTTAATTTTACTTAGAGTGATTTTACGTTTCAACGGGTATGGGTTCCGAATCAATAGGAGTACTAAGTATAATGGTGAAAGAGGAATCATTTAACTATTACGGAATAATAAGCAATGATATGGCGTATAAAAGTCGGAAACAGCATATACTATTTAGAATCTGAAATAGGTAAAGGAGAGCTAAGGTGAAAAGGAAGCAGGGAGTCGTACTAATATTCGTCCTAGTTGTTGTTTTTATGGTCACAGGGATAAATTTGCGGCAATTTTTTTTTCATGGTAAAGTAAAAGTAGATGAAAATGTGATACGTTTAGAAGATGATTACTATGAATATATCAACCACGATATTCTGAAGGAGAAAGAAGTACCAAGGGATTCGGATAGCTGGAGTTATTTCTATCAATTAGAGAGGAATTCTTATGAAATACTTAATAAGGTACTCAAAGAGATTGTTCAGCAAAGAGAAACGCTTTCACAAGATTCTTCAGAGCAAAAAATTGCGGCGCTATATCTGAGTGCATTGGATATGAGGGGAAGAAAAAATGGCGGTTTTGGAAAATTAAAGCCTTATTTAGAACGTATCCGCAATGCTTCGGACATACCGTCTTATTTAGGAGCGATTGCAACAATTTATTCTGATATTGGGTATTGCAGTCTGATTGGACTGCAGTGGAGTGAAGATATGGAGGATTCCAGCAGATATGCCTGTTATATTAAGAGTTCCGATTTGGGGCTCGGAAAGGAAAACTTAGAGGACGAAACGCAGACAGAGCTGCGAATCAAATACCAAAATTATATTAAAAATATCATGTTAGAATTCGGTTTTGATGAAAAAAGTGCCTCTCAGTCGGCGAAGGAAATTCTCGATTTCCAGCGAGACCTAGCGGCTAGTTCACTTTCTCTTTCCGAATATAATGATCCGGATAAAATATATAATTTGTACTCAAAAAAAGAATTGTGTGACTTATTTACGAATGCAGATATGGAACCATTTTTTAATGTATCCGGGCTGGGCGATTTAGACCACTATATTGTAGCAGAAGAAAAGCTGATAAAAAAAGTAAATGAGTATTGTACAGAAGATCACTTATCCCTTTTAAAAAATTACTCTACTTTTTGCCTGATTCATGATTTTGCATTTTGTTTGACCCCTGAAATCAGAGACTCTTGGTTGCTGTGGACAAATGAAAAGTCTGGAATTGCAGAGAAAAAGACGGATGAAGCACTGGCAAGTGAAATGGTACAGAATATATTACGATTTGAATTTGGGAAACGATATGTAGAAAAATGTTTTTCAGAAGAAGATAAGCTCGCAATAGAGGATATGGTACATAAAATTCTTAATGAATATAAAACACAAATTCAAAGGTTGGACTGGATGGGAGAGACTACAAAAAAAGCAGCAATCAAAAAGCTGGACTGTATGAATTTAAAGATCGGATACCCAGACACTTGGCCAAATGAGTATATGCATGCAGAGGTCTTATCGCCGGAAAACGGCGGGCTTTTGATTGACAATGTAATTTCCTTGTATCAAAGCAGCTTTGTGGCCAATTCTGAAAAAGTACGCCGGCCGGTGGATAAAGGTGAGTGGTCAATGGCACCGCAGAGGGTAAATGCTTACTATAATCCTGCCAGAAATGAAATTGTTTTTCCGGCAGCCATTATCCAGAAACCGTTTTATGATCTCAATGCAGATTTTTCCACAAACCTGGGCGGAATTGGAATGATTATTGCGCATGAAATCAGTCATGCTTTTGATTCTGCTGGTTCGCTTTATGATGAAGATGGGAATTATAATATATGGTGGACGAAACAGGATAAAGATTATTTCAGAGAACGTTCCAAACGGGTTGTGGCTTATTACAATACACAGGAAGGCTTTCAAGGGCGCAAGGTAAATGGAGAACAGACATTGGATGAAAACATTGCCGATCTTGGTGCTTTAAATTGTATTACATCAATTGTTGACAACCATGCAGGTAATCTTCGAAAATTATTTGAGCAATATGCTCAAATATGGGCGTTTAAATATACAGATGAAGCAATGATCCAACGTTTAAATATGGATGTACATTCACCTGCAAAGGTTCGAGTTAATGCCGCCATTTGTTCTACGGATGCGTTTTATACCGCATACCCTGAAATAAGACAAGGAGATAAAATGTACGTATCACCGGAAAAGCGTGTTAAGATATGGTAACGATAAGGAGAAAAAATAATGGAAATAGAATTAAGTCAACTGGTAGCACATTTAGCAGAGACCCTTTTTCGAGTAAAAGGCGTTTATCGGTATACAATTGATTCTGGAAACTCAGGGAATCAAAAAAGTGCGCCTTATCCGGGGTTTATCTTTCCTGTTTCCGGTAAGGCACAATACCAGTTCAACGGAACACCTTATTTGGGATACTTTGGAAATGTTCTTCATGGCGGAGCAGATATGTATATGGATAAAAGGGTCATTGGAGAAAAGAAATGGGAATTTATAAGTGTATTATATGAAGTAGTGGAAGAGCCGGATGGTTTGCGGCTCGCTGATCTGCATTTTGAATTGGAAGTAGGAGAAAACACACGTTTGAAAGAGTTTCTTTTCAGTCTGTGGAATACCTATAATAAGCCGGGAGGGTTTTCTGCTTTTCAAGTTGAAGTTTTATTTCGGCAGATACTGGAAGAAGTTTTTATTCTTTCCCACAATAAGACAAACAACGGTGCACAGGTTTTATTTGAGAATGCATCTTCCTATATTCATACACATTACATGGATGCATTTAATATTCAGGAATTAGCCAGCCGAAATGGTGTAAATGCAAATCGGCTATTCTACGTTTTTCAAAAATATGCGGGTATGGGGCCGGCAGATTACTTAATTGGATATCGCTTGAACCGTGCAAAGGAGCTGATTGTTACAACGGAATTGCCTGTCGGAGAGGTTGCAAGGAGTGTAGGATATGAGGATGCACTTTATTTCAGCCGTGTTTTTAAAAAGCGATTTGGAATTTCTCCAAGCAAGGTTCGGCAATCGAATTATTAAATTATATTTCAGAAATACTCCATATTCATTTCAGGATCATTCCATTCCAAAGCGAAAAAACTCTTGCTATACTTAATCTAAAGTTAGAAATATCTAACTGATTTGTATGATTGCTATTTTTATAAGAACAGGGAATATCGCTAAAAGCGGTATTTTGTTATATAAAAGTAGATAAGAGAGGGAGTTTATATGAGAAAAATTGCGATATACGGCAAAGGAGGAATTGGGAAGTCCACTACGGTATCTAATGTTTCCGCTGCAATGGCTGAATCAGGGCTTACTGTTTTACAAATTGGATGCGACCCTAAGGCGGACTCTACCAGAAATCTGACAGAAGGGCGTAATATTCCTACTGTTTTGGACACACTTCGGAAAAAAGGAGAAGTCGAGCTGGAAGATTTAGTTGTCAAAAGCAGTACCGGCGTTTTTTGCGTGGAATCAGGCGGGCCTGTACCGGGAGTTGGATGTGCGGGAAGAGGTATTATTACCGCTTTTGAAAAATTAGAGGAATTAAATGCCTACGAAACTTACAATCCTGATGTCGTGCTGTACGACGTACTTGGTGATGTTGTATGCGGGGGATTTTCCATGCCGATTCGTGGAGGATATGCCGATGAAGTCTGCATTGTAACATCAGGAGAGATGATGTCCCTTTATGCGGCTTCTAACATTGCGAGCGCGGTAAATAGTTTTGCAAAGCGAGGCTATGCAGCTTTAAGAGGATTGATCCTAAATGGAAAAAATATTGAAAAAGAGTTGGAACTGGTCGAAAAAGCGGCGTTGGAAATCGGCACTGATATTCTATACCGCATACCTCGCGACCCGCAGGTTCAACTAGCGGAGCAGCAGGGAAAAACCGTTGTTGAAGCATTTCCTGAAAGTGATATGGCGAAGCATTATCGTTCTCTTGCAAGTCTGCTTTTGCGTGGAGGGATTAGCGTATGATTGAATTGAAACATCTGAAGTGCCTCTCCAAAGTGCAGTCTAACAGTGGAATTGGGTTTTTAACACCAGCAGCCTATCCTGGAAAACACTGCCCGATGCACACGGCGCTTGCGCTCGGTGCGAGAATAAAAGGAATGTCAACTTTAGTAATCGGAACTTCCGAGTGCGCTACCTACAGCAGAAATATGATTTTGAATGAAGAAGTCAGCAGACATGCCCTTCACTACAGTTATGTTTTGGATGCGAATGAAGTCGTATTTGGATTTCGGGAAGGACTGATGAAAGCACTGCTGCAGATGGAGCAAGAAGGTGCAAACGCAGTATTGGTTATTACGACCTGTGTTCCGGAAGTCATTGGAGAGGATATAGAAGGGATACTATGGGAACTGCGTTCGAAAATTTCTATGAAAGTAATTCACGTTGCTATGGGGCATTTCAAAGGAAACAGTTACCCATCCGGATACTGGAAAACTTTAGTTTCATTTGGAGAATTGATGGAGCCCGTGAAAGAGAAGAGTAATACCATAAATGTACTTGGGCGTTCGCCGGATCAGGAAGATGCAGAGCCAATCCTTCTCACTGCTTTGAGGGAAGCAGGGTTTCAGCTTCGAATGCTGGCACCGAAATCTGATTTACAGGATTTTATAGCGGCGCCGGATGCAAAGCTGAATTTGGTACTGTCACCGTTCATGAATCCATTAGCGGAATGGATGCACAAGCATCATAATGTTCCTTTTATCAGTCTTCATGGAGCATATAAGGTGTCTGAGATTGAATGTGTGTATCTACAAATCTGTGAATTATTAAATATAGAATGGGAAGAGAGCTTTGAGGAAGGGAAAAAAGAAGCAGAGTTGCTGGAGAAGAAAGCAGAAGCATTTCAAGGCATGGATTATGCAATCACACAAATGGGTGCAATAGATCCGCTGCCGCTTGCTTTGTATTTTGCAGATTTTCAAATGCGTCCCATTCTAATACACGTAGAAGAGTTTTATCCGGAAGATAAGAATTGGAGAGATAAGATTGTTGAAAAAGGATATGACCCTGTTATTTGCCACATGGTAAATGATCGAGACGATCGTGCCGTTTTAGAATATTTGTGTCCTGATTTTTATATAGGAGAGCTTGAATTGTCTAAAATACTTGGAATCTCACTGGTTCAGGACTTATATGGAAAATGTGGTTATGAACGGACAGCCTTACTGCTTCGCAGGATGTTGTCTGCTTATGGAGGTGAATAGAATGGGACTATATCAATGCCGTCCTCCGATGTCGGGAAGAATGGGGACTTTATGGACGTTGGCATCGATTCGAGATGCTGCTTTGATTGAATATGGATGTATGGGTCATATGATGTATGGACGTGTTTTTTTGAACCGCGCCGGCGTCACCGGAGGATGTAAACTGTACTCGACACATCTGAATGAGACGGATATCTCTCTTGGCAATCTTCAGCGATTAAATCGAACGGTAAAGCACGTGATAGAAAAAGATCAGGTAAAGACTGTTTTTTTACTGCCTTCTTCAGTACCTAATATTACAGGAATTGATTTAGAGGCAGCATGTGAGGAACTTAGGCTTCAATATCCGGGTATCAATTTGATTGCTTTCGGTGCAGGGGGGTTTGATGTTTATGGAAGCCGAGGTGTTGAAGCAGCATTGCTTCATCTTGCTAAAAATATTTCAAAGCCTTGTGAGATGGATAAAAAACCTCATTTTAATTTAATTGGTTCCTGTGCGGATCTATTCCGATTTCAAGCTGACAAAGCAGAGTTGGTGCGTATTTTAAAGGGAGCTTTGAATATGGATCCCATTTGCATTATGACTTCTGATACAACGGTAGATGAAATACAAAAAATGAGTGGCGCACAGATCAATCTTGTAATACGAGCGGAGGGAGAGAGCGCCGCTAAGTACCTGCAAAACACACACGGTACGCCGTATTTGCTTGGACGTCCTTATGGCATTAAAGAGGTTACAAAGTGGGTTGAACGCATTGCGGAAATCTGTAAATTACAAGTGAATCAAGCATTTGTTAGAGAAGAGGAAAGTAAGACTCGAGAGCAAATAGAGCCTTCAAGGCAAATTTTTCAACACATCACACACATGCATCCGGAATGTGCAAAACTGTCACTGGGAGGACATCCGGATGTGGTAAAAGGAATTTTATCTTTTGGAATGGACGAGTTTTCGTTTTTAAAGGGCGAATGCTGGTCTACGCTTCCCAATGTGACGGATTGCGAAATTCCTTATTACAGTGAAGAAAAATGGATGGAAGCAGTTAAGAATCATAAGAAAGGGTATTTAATGACAAGCGGAGAAGCACTTGCTTTAGCAGGGCGCAGTTTGGATATGCAAATTGCAAATCCTGATGTAAAATGGAGAATTCATCCTTATGATCCGCCGCTGGTCGGTTATCGAGGAGCTGCACAGCTTGTAAATCTGTGGTTGAACGAAGATCCTGAAAAAGAAAAATAAGCGCCAATTTAATGAAGCATTGTTTGATTTCAAGTCAAAAAGGAATATAATGATAATCAATTAGACGGAATGTATTGAACAGAAAAAATAGGAACGAGTTTTTTTAGACAGACAGGTGGACGGCAATGTATGAGTTAAATGAACTGGAAACGATTGTGAAAAAATGTCACGGATGTCCGTTATTTAAGACAAGGACAAATGTGGTTTTTGGAGAAGGAAAAGAAGAAAATCAAATTATGTTTATTGGTGAAGGACCCGGATATCATGAGGACCAAACCGGAAGACCTTTTGTAGGCAGAGCGGGTGAGTTGTTTGACAGAATGCTGGACGCCGTTGATTTGACGAGAGAAGAGGTATATATAGCAAATATTGTAAAGTGCAGACCTCCTAATAACAGAAATCCTTTTGAAGAAGAGTGCAGAAGCTGCATCGAATTTTTAAGATGGCAGGTGAAGATAATAAATCCTGATATTCTCGTATGTTTAGGATCGGTATCTGCTAGAAATATCCTCCAAAGCGACTTTAAAATTACCAAAAATAGAGGGGTATGGTATAAAAAAGGGAAATTTAATATAATCGCAACGTACCATCCGGCAGCGATTTTGCGTGATGAAAAGAAGAAAAAAGCGGCTTGGGAAGATTTTAAGTCCATTCGAAATCTCTATGATAGCATGAAGAATAAATAGCCATGACATAAGAGTGCTCTTATGTCATGGTTATTGTATATAGGAAATATCTTTTTATTTTTTTACGGCATTATTTGAATAAGTATCTAAGATGTGGCGAAAACTCCATGTAATGCTTCCTATATGGGTGCTTGTATCGGAAGGAATTTCCGCAGTATCCGCTTCGTGGAATTCACAATTATTTAGAAATTTTATCATTTCTCTTGCAGCAGAATAAGGAACCATTTCGTCCTCTTTTGCATGATAGAAGTATACAGGAGCTTTTATTTGAGAGAGTTCAAGATTCCAAGGAAGGATTTGAAGTCTGCTTTCCTGAGCCATTCCAAAGCAACGCTGTGCAAGGATTTCTCTCAAAGTGTTTATGATATAGCTGATATTTGTATCTTTAAATTGGTGAAGTGCGGCTTCCATTTGTTTTACATAATCTTTTTGAAGGTTCCCTTGTGTTTGATGAATAAAGCCGTAATAAGCCTCTTGATCTTCTAATCGATAATGGTGCAGAATCTTTGATTCATACACTGCGGGAACTCCACCTAAAATAAACACTTTGTTTATTTTATTCGGTGCTGCTAACGCGGTAGCATATGCATAGGGAGCGCCGGCTGAGCAGCCGATTACATCTGCCGAAGAAACGTTTAATTTTTGAAGAAGAGATTGGACAAGAGGTGTCCAGTCTCTTACCGACTCCATATGAACCGCAGAGGAATCTCCGTAGCCAGGACGTTCAACAGCAACGCAGCGGACATTCGAGCGTTCAATGGCATTGATCCACTCTTCACCTAGCCAAGAACCGCCCACAAGACCGTGCAGCAAAAGAATCGTATGCTCTCCATTCCCGTAGATGCGATAATACAGCTTGCTTAGATCAGATTGTTCGATATAGTATTTTTCCATAATAAATATCCTCCATGCTATAGTTAGCTATAGCTAACTATAGCATAGTATATTATTATTTGCAAGAGCAATATCGTACAATCATCTTGCCTAGTTTTGTGATAAAGTAAAAAATAAGCAGTTTGAAAGGAGTCAGTACGTTGGTAAAAGAAATAAGAACTGTGAAATACGATGCAGAATTAAAAATAGAGGCTTATCATTTTCAAGGGATTATGCAGAAGTTTCCCAATCATTTTCACGATTATTATGTCATTGGATTTATTGAAAGCGGTTATCGGTATTTGTCATGTAAAAATAAGGAGTATACGATTGAACCTGGAGACCTGACCTTATTTAATCCCGGAGATAATCATGCGTGTGAACAGATTGACGGAAAAACGCTGGATTATCGCTGCGTAAACATTCGTCCAGAGGTGATGCGTGATGCCGTTTTTGATATTACCGGAAAAAATTATTTACCTTATTTTGAGACTCCTGTTATTTTTCGCAGTGAACTGGCAAGCTCTTTGAGAGAATTGCATTTGATGCTTTTACAGGAAGAGAAGGGGTTTCACAAGGAGGAAGTGTTTTTCTTCCTTTTGGAGCAGCTTATAGAAGAATTTGCAGAGCAGGATACGGTACTGTTTCAGACAGAAGAAAGCACAGAAGTCAGAGCCGTTTGCGAGTTCTTAGAGGAAAACTATATGAAAAATATTACCCTCAATGACTTGAGTGACTTGATCGGTTTAAGTAAATATTATCTGCTGCGTACCTTTACCAAACAAAGAGGAATTTCACCGTATAGTTATCTGGAGACCATACGCATTGACAAAGCAAAGAAGATGCTGGAAGAAGGGATTTCTCCGTTAGAAGCTGCTTTGCAGACGGGTTTTAGCGATCAAAGTCATTTTTCGAGATTTTTCAAGAAATTCATTGGATTGACGCCAAAACAATATCAAAATATATTTAAGAATTTTTAAAAAGAAATGAAGTGCAGGAAGGTCTTTTTAGGAACGAAAAAGAGTTTAAAAAAAGAAAGAGGAGAAACGACAGATGGGTCAAAATAAAGAAAAATGCGTTATGGTATTTGATTCTGATTTACCAATTGGAATTATTGCAAATACATCGGCGATACTGGGTGTTACATTGGGTAAAAAAATCCCACATATCGTTGGGGAGGATATCACCGATGCAGAAAGGAAAACGCATCTGGGGATTGTAACGATACCAATTGCAATGCTTAAGGGAAATAAAGAACTTTTAAAAAGTATGAGGAAAAAGTTATACGATTCTGAATTTGAGGACTTGATCGTGGTTGATTTTTCTAATGTGGCACAATGTTGTAACATTTACAGCGAATATGAAAACAAAGCTGCACGTACGCCGCAGGAAGAATATGAATATTTAGGTATTGCGATTTACGGTGATAAAAAAAAGGTAAATAAGCTGACCGGTTCTATGCCGCTTTTAAGAGAATAGAGAAATAAAGTATAAATGGATTTCATGTCTGATTTTGCATACAGAATTCCGATTATAGGTTTTCACAGAACAAAAAATGGAATATAATATCATAAAAAATAAATTCCTATTTTTGAAAGGAGTTATATATGCTGATATTGGATAAGCCTTATGCTTCAGATTTTTTGAAGAAAACGGCTGAAGATAGGAAGATACCTATTTTAGATAATGGAGGTATCTGTAATTTAGTGCAGAATCAAAATTTGAATTTGCTTTCTGAGAATGACTTTTTCTGCATGGCAAAGGAACAAAACCCTTTGAAGCTCTATTGTAATTCAGAGAATTCCATCAATAAGATTTCAGAGAATTTATTGGATACGAAGATTCCTGGCTATATCCATTTTTGTAAGGATAAAATAAAATTCAGAGAGAAGATAAAGCCTCTGTATCCAGACTTTTATTTTCGTGAGGTTGCTTTTGAGGATATTAAAAGCCTCGATGTTACCTGCCTGAAAAAGCCTTTCATTATAAAACCTGCGGTTGGCTTTTTCAGTATTGGTGTTTACAAAGTAGAAAGCGACAAAGATTGGGAAAAAGTGGTCGATTGCTTGATTCGTGATGTTCAGTCGGCTGAGGGACTGTATCCGAATGAGGTGATGGATTCCTCTAAATTTATTATCGAAGAGTGTATTGACGGTGAGGAATTTGCGATCGATGCATATTATGATGCAAAGGGAATGCCGGTTATTTTAGATATTCTCAAGCATCCGTTTTCGTCGAGTACGGATGTAAGTGACCGCGTATATTATACGTCGAAGGAAATCATTCTTACATATTTGAAAACCTTTGAGAATATATTAAAAAATATTGGAGATCTTGCTGAATTTCAAAATTTTCCTGTCCATGTGGAGGTGCGTATCGATCAAAATCAAACAGTGCTTCCGATTGAATTTAACCCGATGCGATTTGCAGGATGGTGCGTTACTGATATCGCCTATTTTGCTTATGGGATCAACGTCTATGAATACTTTTTTGCAGATAAAAAGCCGGATTGGGAGAAAATTTTAAACAAGAAAGACGAAAGGGTGTACAGCCTTGTTTTGGTTGATGTTCCAAAAAGATTGCAAGGAAAATCCATAAAATCGTTTGATTATAAAGGGGTATCTTCTAAATTTAGGAAGGTACTTGAAATGAGGGAAATTGATTTTCATGAATATCCGGTGTTTGCCTTTTTATATATTGAGACAAAGGCTGATCTAATGGAGCTGAAAGAAGCATTGAACATGGATTTTTCCGAATTTATATCCATGGCTTAAACGATAAAAAATTGATAAAAAAAACCGCTTATCCAGGTGCTCTTCTTATAAAAGGGACAAGATGAGCGGCCTTTTTATTGTTAGAAGCGAATAAATTGAATCAGTGCTTTCATAGCTGGTGTCAGCGCTTTTCCTCTATGGCATAAAAGCTGTTCCCAAACCGTGACCGGAAAATGAAGGCTGGGAATGGGGCGTATCCATTTTTGCATCAACTCTTTTTTTACAACGAATTCGGGAATAAAACCGATACCGTGAGAATTTAAAATCAACTCTTTTATTACTTGAACATTTCCGATTTCATAGGTTGGGACTAAGAATTCATTCAGTTCAGACAGGGTGTATTCCAAATCCTTTCGATAGCTGATGTTTTCCTCTGTAAGATAAACCGGATACTGCTTTATATCAGAAATACTTACTTCATTTTTATCCGCTAAGGGATGTTTAGAAGAAAAATAAAAATTAATGTTTACAGGTGCTTCCTTTAATATAATAAAATCGGGACGTTGTATTTTGGTATCTAAAGTACAGACTATATCGACTTCATTGTGTGAAAGAAAATTAAAAATATCTGAGGTAATCCCGGTTTTTATAATGATTTTTACATTAGGGTAAGCTTGTTGAAATTCGGACAGGAGGTTTGGAAATAGGGAAGTACAGATCGAATCCGCCATTGCAATTCGAACAGTGCCGCTTACATCCGTATTTTCCCCATCTAAATTTGAATAGAGTTCTTCTGTTAGAATCTGTATATTTTGTGTATATTGAAAAAATAGAACACCGTCCGATGTAAGTGAAATTTTGTGCCCAATGCGGTCAAAAAGCAAATGACCCAGCTCTTTCTCAAGATTGGAGATCTGAGTAGAAACGGCTGATTGTGAATAACCCAATTCGGATGCTGCGAGTGAAAAACTTTTTAATTCAGCTACTTTTATAAAAGTCTGTATATTTTTAAAATCCATCTTATTCCTTTCGTATCAAAAATATTGATAATATCATCTATATTATCAATTATATTTATCTTTACTGCTATGATATAGTAATGGATGCAGATGTGCAATATTAAAATATTCAGAGGTGGATTATGAAACAGAAGAAACAAGTAGAAGCAGCTGGAAACGGAACTTTTGGAAGCAAGTGGGGTTTTGTACTTGCATGTGTCGGTTCAGCGGTAGGATTAGGAAATATATGGCTCTTCCCGTATCGGCTTGGTCAATATGGGGGAGCGGCATTTTTAATTCCGTATCTGCTTTTTATTTTTTTATTTGGATACGTTGGCCTGTCAGCAGAGTTTGGAATTGGAAGGATGGCTCGAACGGGAACCTTAGGGGCATATGAGACTTGCTGGAAGGATGCAAAATTTCCGGGCGGTGGAAAATTAGGATGGATTCCTTTAATCGGTTCTCTTGGAATTGCGACTGGCTATGCAATTATAATTGGGTGGGTGCTACGTTCGTTATTTGGTTCTTTGTCAGGAGATTTATTTCAGATGCAGAGCGGAGCGTATTTTTCGCAGGCTACAGGGAACTTCGGAAGTATTTTTTGGCATATAATTATTCTAAGTATTGCGTTGCTTATTTTATTTACGGATTCGGTAGTGAGAATTGAACGTGTCAGCAAAATACTGATGCCGGTGTTTTTTCTGCTCTTTACTTTCTTAGCGGTTAGGGTGTTTTTTTTACAGGGAGCATTGGAAGGGTACCGATTTTTATTTATTCCGAAGTGGGAGTCCTTATTGCAGCTTGAAACGTGGGTTATGGCAATGGGGCAGGCCTTTTTCACGCTATCCATTACTGGATCGGGTATGATTGTTTACGGAGCTTACCTTGATAGAAAAGAAGATATAGTAAAGGCTTCACTGCAGACTTCGGTATTTGATACATTAGCAGCTTTACTGTCAGCCCTTGCAATTATGCCGGCTGTTTTTGCGTTCGGGATTCAGCCGACCGCTGGTCCTTCTTTAATGTTTTTAGTAATACCAGATATTTTCAGACAGATTGCGTTCGGAAGAGTGTTTGCCTGCATCTTCTTTTTCTCCGTGCTTCTGGCTGGAATCACTTCACTAATCAACATGTTTGAAGCAGTTATTGAGAGCTTGCAGCATAAGCATAAGATATCAAGAAAGACAGCGGCCTTTATCAGTGTAGCCCTATCTTTTGTGATTGGTGTATTTTTAGAAAATGAAGTAAACGTCGGAAAGTTTATGGACTTTATTACTATCCTAGTCGTCCCGTTTGGTGCGGTTTTCGGTGCAGTATCTATTTATTATATCTTAGGTATGAATAAAATTGAGGATGAATTGAACTGCGGGAGAACAAAGAAATTACCAAAACACTATGCAGTGGTTGCAAAGTACGTTTACGTACCAATCACAATTCTGATTTTCATTTTAGGGATCATCTATAAAGGAATTGGCTGAGTCCAAGCAAAATACGATTAAAGACACTGAGAAAATTCGAGATTGGGAATAAAATTTCTTTTGAATGGAACAGGGTATCTATATAGAAAGCAGAGAAATAAATTTCTCTGCTTTCTATATTAAAATGCTGGAAATACCAAAGGATATTGACAGAATACAAAATTCGTGATAAACTTAGTTAGCATACGCTAACTAAGTTGTTGGGTGCATTTGGGATTGGAGGTACGTTGAGTGTTTCATCTTACATTTTCCATGCAAAATTATATTCGGACAATTCATGAATTATCTTATGGTAATATGGGGATTCGTGTGTCAGATATTGCGGAAACGCTTGATATTTCGAAAGCAAGTGTTTGTGTGGCAATGAGAAATTTAGAAAAAAGCGGGCTTGTGGACAGGGATGAGAATCGGCTGGTATATCTTACCGATGAAGGCTTGCAGCAGGCAGTGTTAATTGTAGACAAGTTAAATATTATAAAATGCTTCTTAATTGAAAAACTTCATATTAATGAAGCGACAGCAGAGCAGGATGCTTTTGAAATGGAGAATGTAGTGAGCCACGAAACGCTTTGCTCCATGTGCAGAAAATTAAACTATGCATCGAGGAAGTATGGCTGTAAAGGAAAATGCTGTGTACATGCGGAGAACTGTTCGAAAGAGAATTGTTCGAAAGAGGATTGTAAAGAAGGATAATAAGAAAGATCATTACTTTTGATTTGAAGATACCTGCTTAGAAAAAGCAGGTATTTTTTCGCCGGACAACAAGATTGACTTGCAATTATTTTCTTATAAAAAAGAATCTTCGTTTCAGCGGATTTTGTATTATAATAGAATTGATTCGATTAGAAAAAATATAAATAGAAATAGTCGGAAAAGGAACCAATTTTGGTTTTTTATATAAAATAGAACGATATAGAAATCGCGGAAAGAGGTAGTAATATGATACACGATAATATTCTTGATGCTGTTGGCCATACGCCAATGATTCGGCTGATGCATATGCCTGATCCTGACGGCGCAGATGTGCTTGTTAAATTTGAAGGTCTAAATGTGGGCGGTTCAATTAAAACAAGAACAGCGTATAATATGATTCTGACAGCGGAGCGTCAAGGATTTATTAAAGAGGACACGATTATTGTGGAACCGACCAGTGGCAATCAAGGAATTGGTCTTGCACTGATTGGTGCAGTAAAAGGTTATCGAACAATTATTATAATGCCGGATTCAGTTAGCGAAGAACGTAGAAAGCTTGTTAAGCACTATGGTGCAGAGGTGATTTTAATTCATGATGCGGGTGACATCGGAGCTTGCATTGAAGAATGCTTGGCTACGGCTTTGAAAATGCAAAAAGAAAACCCAAAAGTATTTGTTCCTCAGCAGTTCGAGAATCCGGCGAATCCTATGGTTCACAAATATCAGACTGGTATAGAGATTCTAGAGCAGGTAGAAGGTCCCATCCATGGATTTTGTTCGGGAGTAGGGACTGGAGGTACGATTTCAGGTATTGGAGAAGTGTTAAAAGCACAGAATCCGGAAATTGAAATTTGGGCAGTAGAGCCGGAAAATGCAGCAATTCTGGCAGGAGGAACGGTTGGTACTCATCTGCAAATGGGTATTGGTGACGGTGTGATTCCGAAAAACTTGAATCAGAGCATCTATGACCACCTATATATGGTTTCAGATTTTGAAGCAATTCAGACATCGAAAGATTTGGCTAAAAAGGAAGGTCTTATGTGCGGGATTTCCAGTGGAACTAACGTAGCGGCAGCACTCACTTTAGCTAAGAAATTGGGTAAGGGGAAAACAGTGGTTACGGTACTACCGGATACAGCAGAGCGGTATTTTAGCACACCTTTATTTGAAGAATAATCAGTTAAAATTTTAAGTTTTAACGGTGGCAGGGAAGAGGCTTGTAAGAAATGAGCAACAAAAATGGAAGGTAAAGTAAAACAATACCACCTGAAATGAAGTGCACTCCAAATGTTAGACATTAAAATCTAATTTTTGGAGGTGCATTATTTATGTCTAGAAGAAGGAAGTTCTCTGATGAGGATCGCATGAAAGCAGTAACCATGGTTATTGAGCAACATCTGTCAAAGAAAGAAGTAGCACTACTATATAATACAGATGTATCTGTCATTAAAAGGTGGGTTAGCTATTATGAAGCCTTAGGAATTGAAGGAATTGTTTCAAAAGCCCAATATTATGATGGAAATTTTAAGGTTAAGGTTATAGAATATATGCATGAAAACGGTCTTTCAATAAGACAAACAGCTAGAAAGTTCAACATCCCGCAACATCCTACTGTTAGCAAATGGGAACGTATATATTACGAGGAGGGACCTGCTGCTCTTAGCCAAGAGCGTAGAGGTCGTTGTAAAAACATGGATACTAAAAAACAAGCAAAACCAAAACAGATGAATGAGCAGACAAAAGAAGATCTTATTGCAGAAGTTCAGCGTTTACGTATGGAGAATGATTACCTAAAAAAATTAAATGCCTTAGTTCAGGAAAGAATTGCCCGAGAGAATGGGAAATAGCTACCGTCATTGATGAATTAAGGCGGATACACAAATTGACGGATTTGTTGACATTCGCAAAAATGCCAAGGAGTACATTTTACTATTATCTAAAGCGTATGAAACAACAGAACAAATATGCTGAGGTAGAAGAATGTATTAAGCGAATTTTTCATGATAATAAAGGAAGATACGGTTACCGACGAATTACACTTGAGATGAAAAATCAAGGGTATAACATTAATCATAAAACAGTTTTAAAACTAATGAATAGAAATGGTATTAAATGTAAAATAAGAAAAGTAAAATATCGCTCCTACAAAGGTGAAGTTGGAGAAGTAGCACCAAACCTTCTACAGCGAAACTTTAAAGCTAATAAGCCAAATCAAAAGTGGGTAACAGATGTAACAGAATTTTCGTTACATGGAGAGAAAGTATATTTATCACCAATTCTAGATTTATACAATGGTGAAATCATTAGTTACAACATATCTAGAAGCCCTAATTTTAGTCAAACAATGGATATGCTAGATAAAGCGTTTAAAAAAATACCTAATAATATAGACCTTCTTCTGCATTCTGACCAAGGTTGGCAATATCAGATGAAAAAATATCAATTTAGATTAAAAGAAAAAGGCATTAAGCAAAGTATGTCCAGAAAAGGAAATTGTCTGGATAATTCAGTCATGGAGAATTTCTTTGGCATATTAAAGACAGAAATGTTTTACAAACATAAATTTGAAAGCACAGAACATTTTATTTTAGAGCTTGAAAGTTACATATACTATTACAATAACAGACGGATTAAAAGTAAATTAAAAGGACTAAGTCCTGTACAGTACAGGATTCAGTCCCTAAAGATTGCATAATAAACTGTCTAACATTTGGGGTTCAGTCCAAAACGGGTGGTATTAGTTAATTATGCGTTGTTATTTGTTTTGCTTCATATATTCCTGCATTGCTGAAATGGAGTTGCTGCTGATTACATGTTCTATGGCACAGGCGTCTTCTGTTGCGATGCCCGGATCTACATTCAATATATTGATTAGGAATTCTTGTATGACCTTATGCTTTTGTGCTGTAAATTCTGCTATTTTATAGCCCTTTGGAGTGAGAAATATCTCCCTGTATTTTTCATTGGTAATCAGTCCCTTTTCAGCGAGCGTCGACATCGCGCTGTTAGTACTGGCTTTCGTCACAGACATTCGTTCTGCAATATCCGATACGCGCGCTCCGGAACCTTGTTTGGATAGTTCATAAATGGCCTCAAGATAATTTTCCATTGTAAATGTAAGTTTTTCCATTTCTATTCCTCCGTATTTAAAGATTGGTGATTCTATACAATATGCAGTTTATATCAATCCGTAAGTAAGGATGATGCAGCAAAACCTGCAATCATACCTATAGTATAACCTGAAAAATAGGAAAAGAGAAAGGTTTTCGAAGTTTTTATTTAAGCAGATGCGGACAGCTTATGCTCCAGATGGCTCATTTTGTTAAACTCTTTAATAATTAGTATGGAGGAAAGCGCTAATACTCCAACATCTGTAAGTACCGGAGCTAAAAATACACCTGAAATTCCTAGCCCTCCGATTTTAGGAAGGACGAGGGCAAGCGGAATGAAAAATACGATTTGACGGAGTAAAGTCAGTGCTGCAGCAATTCCGCCTTTGCCTAGAGACTGGAAGAGCGTAATCGATAAAATCATAACGCCAAGCAGTATATAGGTGGAAAAGAACAAACGAAGGCTGCTGACGCCCAGCAAAACGGTATTTGTCTCTGTAATAAACATGGACAACATAGCTTTTGGAAAGGCCATGACAGGCAAATAAAAGAGCAGGGAAAAAACGAATGTCCCTAAAATAAATGTTTTTGTAAGCTTTTTAACACGAAGATATTCTTTTGCTCCGTAATTTGTGCCAGCAGCAGGTTGAAACCCTTGACTGATTCCCCAAAGAGGGATAAAAGCGAATGCTTGGATTCTTAGGCAGGCTCCTAAGATGATTTGCCATTCGTCACCGCCATAGCTTGCAGCAGTGTTGTACATAAGCGTCTGCTGAATCAGCTGCATGAGCTGCATAAGCATGGCTGAGACGCCTACGGAAAGTACTTCTGACATCAATCTTTTATCCAGACGAATTGCGTGGATACGCACATTTTTACTTTTCTTTAGAAAATACCAGATTGTGATAAATGCTTGTATTACTTGTGCGATAACGGTTGCATAAGCAGCACCGGAAACATTTTGTGTGAGATGAATCATAATAGGGTCTAATAAAAGATTTAGCATAGCGCCGATTCCCATAATCATCATAGAACGTTTCAAAAGGCCTTCTCCTCGCATAACCATATTTGCGGATTGTGCAAAGTTAACAAAGATGGAACCGATAAAAATAATGCGTAGATATTCGGTAGCGTTTTCAAGGATTTCACCCTGAGCACCGGAGATTAGTAAAATTTGACGAGTGAATATCATTCCTAATATGGTGACTAAAGTAGAGAGAATCAGCACACTCATAATGAGATTACCCATAATTTTATCAATTGTTTTTTGGTCTTTTTCACCAATGGCTCTGGATAATATAGAAGCAGACCCGACGCCCAGCAAGGTAGCAATTGCGTTATTTACCAATGTGAATGGGTAGGCAACCGTTACTGCACCCATTGCTTGTGGTGAAATCATTTGGCCGACAAAAACGGCGTCCATAAAATTATACAGACCAATTACAAGCATGCCGATGATGCCGGGAAGACTGAGTGAAACCATTAGATGAAATGGTTTTTCAGTGAGCAGTTTTGTTCTAGTATCTACTATTTGTTTCATAAATTTTCTCCTATTGTTAGAAAAGGCTAACTATTTGATATATTTTTAGGCGGCTTTTGAACCGCCTGTAAGAGTTTAAATGGAATCAGTTGCCCAGAAAATATCTTTCCATCCACAGCGGAAAAACCGCATCAGCTGATTGAAGTATATGGATGCATTCTCTTTACTCATGTCGTGAACAACAACCTCAAAAATACCTGACCAATAGGAGCTGCATAAAATGTGCAGGAGCTCTGGAGTGAGGCGTTTTGCCATAATAGCATCATTTCCAATGGATTCAATATACTTGATTGTGTATGTTACTTCAAGTTCAACAATCTCATGTATGAAGTCCGAGAATACAGTCCCTTCTGAATGACAGACGAGTAACTTGAAAGCAATGAAATCCTCGTAGATTATATTTAGAAGAGATTCTAGATGCTTATCTGTAAATTCCATCATTTTATCCCAGTCTACAGGGGACATTTGATCAAATGTATCAAGAGCTTCTTGAAATTTTTGTTTAAAGTTGTCTGCTGCTAATTTTACAATGGCATGAAATAAGCCTTCTTTATCCTTAAATCGGGTGTAGATGGAGCTCGTACTTGTATTTGCATTTTCTGCAATGACACGGAGAGAAGCATCTTTAAACCCTTTTTCCAAAAACTCTTCCTTTGCACAAAATAATAATTTATCCGTAACACCTTTTATTTGTTTTGCCATTTTTTCACTCTTTCTCATGATATATTTATAACGTTGTTATAAAACGATGTTATGAATATACCACGCTTTTTCAACTCTGTCAATAAGAGGTCGCCAATTTGAAAACGATTTGAATTTTGAATTAAGATACGTTTATTTTTCTCATTTTATTTTAACATTTTTTATAGACAAAAATAAATTGTTTCGATGGATAAAGCACCCATTCTTTTTTTATTTTTCCGGCTTGAGTTTTTTAATAAACAGATAGAGGCAAATTGTTGTTGGATATCGGTATTTATAGAAAAGTTGTCTTGGAGCATGTATAATATAAAGAATAATAAACTGTTAGCCATCGTTTTTACCTTATTAAAAATTATAGAAATACAAACCGCACAAGACTGGAAGAGAACGGAGGGATGTGTTATAAAGCGCAGATATACGTTGCTATCAATCGCAATTGTCAGTGTCTTATGTTTTATATGTATTATTTTTTACTTGTTTTCTATAAACAGAATCGGTGATATATACATCAGTACGACAAATGAAATGATTTATTCTACTAAAAAAGATTTTTTAAAAAACACCGTTGACAATTTAATCTCTGAAATTGATCTAAAAAGAAAAAGAAAAACCGAACTGTTTGAAAAAGTTGTGAATCAAACATATGAGATGATGCAACTTAAAATATATCTAACTGACAGCGAGTTTAATGAATTCGTGACCAATTTTTTTCAGAACCATCCAGATTATGGTTTTATGACGATCCTTGTATGGAACCATACTGGAAATTATGCAGTATATGATTCGAAAAATTCTGCCAAAAATTCATGGGAAGATACCTTGCGGAGCGTTTCTGATGATCTGTGTGCCTATCGAACGCTCTCAAGTGAACATGAAACGATCCTTTTGGGAGTCAGCAAGGAGTATATGGATAGTCTTGTTAAAGAAGAAATTGCCGATATCATTCGAAATGCAAAGTTTGATGGCGGTTCGTATATATGGGTAAATGAGATTATTAATTATGAAGGCGGAACCAATTATGCAATTCGAAGGGTGCATCCGAATCTACTGAAGACAGAGGGGATGTATCTCTCTACAAATATACGGGATATAAAAGGCAATTTACCATATTTGGAAGAGCTTGAAGGAGTTAAAAAAGATGGGGAGCTGTTTATTACTTATTACTTTAAAGAAATGGACAGTGCGATAATTTCTGAAAAATTGGCGTATGCAAAATTATATAAAGATTATAATTGGATTATTGCTATGGGCGTCTATTTAGATGATTTACAAGCTGTTATTGATCATACCAATGAAGAGAGCAAGGCACTTGCTTCAAAGATTACGAGGATACTGCTTTTATTGTTTATGATTATCCTGATTCTTAGCTACGCATTGATTGTTTTGGTTGAAAAACTCTACTATCGTCATTCAAAAAAAATGATGGAATATGAAATGAACCAAGATACTCTTACAAAAGCCGAAAATAGAAGAGGCGGTAAAGCGGAATTAACAAATGCTTTAATGCAGTATCGTCAAGATGGTGCTTATTTTGGTATTGTTATGCTGGATATAGATTTATTTAAAAATATAAACGATAATTATGGACATGACGCAGGTGATTTTGTTTTGATTGAAATAGTTAAAAACATAAAATGCATGATCGGGGAGTCGGACCATATTATACGATGGGGTGGAGATGAATTTATTTTAATTTTAAAGGATTTGAAAGAGGCGCAGCTGATTGCTCTATGTGAACGGATACTGTTATCAATTGCTGATTTAAAAATACAAATTCAAAATAAACAGGTCGTAGTTACGTTATCTATGGGCATCTCTTTTTTCAGAGAAGATGATTTGGACTTCATTGAAGCACTGGAGCGTGCAGATAAGGCGCTTTATATGTCAAAAACGAACGGGCGCAATCAGATTAGTGTGGTAAAGTAAGTGGACTTTTCAGTTGGTATTAAGAAGAATAAAGGATTAGAGTAAATGGATAAAAAATTAGTAATCGGAATATTAGCGCATGTAGATGCAGGAAAGACGACATTGTCAGAGAGTATGCTTTATCTCAGCGGGAAAATAAGAAAACCGGGACGAGTCGATAACGGCAGTGCGTATTTAGACACATATGATATAGAAAAAGCAAGAGGGATTACTATATTTTCTAAACAAGCCTTGTTTCAAATGAATGATCTAAAAGTTACGCTGCTGGATACTCCAGGCCATATAGATTTTTCAGCTGAAATGGAAAGAACGCTTCAAGTGCTGGATTATGCTGTATTACTGATAAACGGAGCCGATGGCATTCAAGGACACACTAAGACTTTATGGCATCTGTTGAAACGGTATCAAATCCCTATATTTTTGTTTGTCAATAAAATGGACAGGGAAGGCATCGATAAAGAGGAACTCATAGAAGAAATTAGAAAACAGTTAGATGAAAGATGCCTAGAGTTTGGAATCCCATCATCAAATCACTTTTATGAAGAATTGGCTCTGTGTGAGGAAGGACTGATGGAAAGCTATTTGAGGTTCGGAACAATTGAAATGATGCAGATAAGACAAGCAGTGAAGAACAGAAAAGTATTTCCTTGTTATTTTGGCTCTGCCTTAAAATTAAAAGGTGTGGAAACCTTTATGAAAGGCATCTCCGATTATGCGATTGCGCCAAAGTACTCAAATGAGTTTGGAGCTAAGGTTTTTAAAATATCTAGAGATGAACAGGGAGTACGCCTCACACATATGAAAATTACAGGTGGAAACCTTCAAGTAAAAGACCGATTGGTCAATCCTATGTGGGAAGAAAAGGTGAATCAAATCCGCATTTATTCGGGAGAAAGATTTGAGACCGTCAGTGAGATTGAAGCGGGTTCGATCTGTGCAGTAGCAGGACTGAATCAGGCACAAGCGGGAGATGGTCTAGGATTTGAAGCAGCAGCAAACGCACCGTTGCTGGAGGCCGTGCTTTCTTATCAGATGATACTTCCAAAGGAGTGTAATCCACAGGTTATTCTTCCGAAACTGCGTCAACTGGAAGAGGAGGAACCGACACTGCATATTGCTTGGAATGAGGCGTTACAAGAAATTCAGGTGCAGATAATGGGAGAGGTACAGATTGAAATTTTGCGGAATATCATTCAAGACCGCTTTGATGTTAAAGTGGATTTTGGAGAAGGGAAAATTGTATATAAGGAAACCATTGCGGATGTTATAGAAGGTGTTGGCCATTTTGAGCCGCTAAGGCATTATGCAGAGGTTCACCTATTATTAGAGCCGGCAGCACGAGGCAGTGGTTTACAGTTTTTTACAAAATGCAGTGAAGAAATTCTTGCAGGGAATTGGCAGAGACTTATTTTAACTCATTTAAAAGAAAAAGTGCATAAAGGGGTATTGACAGGCTCACCGATTACAGATATGAAGATAACCTTAGTATCGGGAAAAGCGCATAGTAAACACACAGAGGGAGGCGATTTTAGAGAAGCTACTTACCGTGCGGTCCGCCAAGGGTTAAAAGAAGCAAAATCCCTTTTACTGGAGCCTTTTTACAGTTTTCAGCTGGAGTTGCCTGAAAGAATGATAGGAAGAGCAATGTCAGACATTGAGAAGATGAAAGGAACGAGTGAAATTCTGCGTACAGAAAACGGAGTAACCGTTCTTACCGGCAGTGCACCTGTTTCTCTTATGCAAAATTATCAAAAAGAGGTCACGGCTTATACAAGGGGTCTCGGAAGACTGTTTTGCAGACTAAAGAGCTATGATCTATGTCAGAATGAAGCGGAGGTAAAGGAGAGGATGGATTATGATTCTGAGCGTGATCTTGAAAATCCAACCGGTTCTGTATTTTGTGCAAATGGTACGGGATTTTTGGTTCAATGGGATGAAGTAAAAAAATATATGCACGTAGAAAGATTCCTTTCAGAGAAAGCAGATGTATTGAAACAAGAGCGTTCACAAATGCAGTTTGAGCAGAAGAAGGGAATTAGCTTAGAAGAGATTAAGCATATCATGCAAAAAACTTTTTATGCCAATCAAGGGAAAAAATCGGCATGGAAACGAGAACGGGAAAAGATCACTCGTGCTGAGTTTGAAGAAACGATTGGATTGATCGGCAGGAAGGAAACAGACGAAGAATACCTCTTGGTAGATGGATATAATATCATTTATGCATGGCCTGAACTGAAAGAAATTGCAGAGAAAAATATGGACGGCGCAAGAATAGAACTTTTAGATGTGTTGAGCAATTATCAGGCAATGCAGCAATGTAAAATTATAGTTGTGTTTGATGCATACCGTGTCCAGGGGCATAGGGAAGAGATGATAGATTACCATAATATCCGTATGGTATATACAAGAGAAGCACAGCCAGCCGATCAGTATATTGAAAAATTTGCTTTTGATAACAAAGGGAAATATAAAATTACAGTGGCAACATCAGATGGTTTGCAGCAAATGATCGTAAGGGGAGCAGGCAGCCTTCTTTTATCTGCAAGAGAGCTAAAACTGGAGATTGAAGCAGTAAATGAGAGAATGAGACAGGAATATAAAAAATTAAATGAGACTTCCGGAAATCGTCTGCTGGATTCCTTATCTTCAGAAATGAAAGAACAGATAAAAGGAGTTTTAGATGAAGAATAGGGAAGTTTAAAATTAAATAAAAAAACAAAAGTATAGTTGACTTTACATGTAAAGTCAACTATACTTTTTTGTGGGAGAGGTGATATTTTGGAAACTTTAAAAAACCGAGTAAAAGAACTGCGCGGTGAAACAGGTCTTACACAGGGAGCGCTGGCACAGCTTGTGGGAGTAACCAGACAAACCATTATTTCATTGGAAAAAGGGAGTTATGTTCCGTCGTTACTTCTTGCTATGCGCTTATCTGAAGAACTGAATACCCCGATTGAAAATATTTTTTTTAAGGAGAATGTAGAATGAAGAGAGTTATATTTGAGTGCATTGGAAATAGTATTTTATTTGTCTTGGCAGGGATGATGCTGATACATCCGTTTTCAGAATTCCAGAATACGGATGAAAAATTTTATTTTGCAACGGGAATTTTTCCGGTTATTTTTGTCTTGTATTTGATTGCGTTTGGATTGGTACGCTTGGTTGTTTATAAAAAAAGCAAGAAGTCCTTTAAAGATTCTGAGCTATCATTTTCGGACGAGAGAGAAAAAATAATTGTAGCAGAATCAACAAAGCTGGCATATCAGGTTATCATTACAAGCTTACTGGTGATTATGGCTGTTTTAGCAGGTATCAGATTCTTCTCATTGACGATCCTGAAAAATATGGAGATTGATCTCTATTCTGTAAGTATTGCTTTAATTACCGTCACTTTGGTTTTTGCAATGCTTGCCTATGGGATCAAATGGTGTGTAGAATATAGAAAGTAGAAAATCCGGGCTGCCTTCCTTCCTTTTGTTCTACAGTTAAGAATAAGTTGCATGCTGTTTTTTATAAGTATCATTATCTTTCATACGTAATTCAGCTTCTATTTGCGACAATTGAGCTTCTAAGTTCTTCTTCTCTCCGATGTCTTGAACACTTTTTAAGGCCTGTTCAATTTGCTTTTTTTCTTCCTTCATTTGTTTGATTTCTTTTTCGACTTTGTCCGTATTTCTAATTTATTTATTGAAAATTAGAAAAAAGAGGAAGATAAGCAGGATAATTTCAATTCATAAAAAAGTAAGGTATAATAGAGAAAATGTGTTTTTACCATTGTGAGCTGAAACAGAAAGACAATTAAATGGAGAAAAAGATGATAAAGAGAACAAGTTGTAATTTTTCGATTGAACAGATCTGTGAGTCAGGTCAATGCTTTCGAATGACAAGAATAGAAGAGAATAAATATGCGGTTGTTGCACAGGGAAAATATTTAGAATTGGAGCAAAAGGAAGAAGAGATTATTTTCCATTGCAGTGAAGACGAATACACGCACGTTTGGGAGCGGTATTTTGACTTCAATACGGATTATAAACAATTTATTGAATCCGTTACAAATAAAGATGAATATTTATATCGCGCGGTCCAATTTGGAAAAGGAATTCGAATTTTAGAACAGGACATTTGGGAGATTATTATTTCTTTTATTATTTCACAGCAGAACAATATTAAGAGGATTCGAAAGTGCATCGAAACCTTGTGTGAAACGTACGGAGAAAAAAAGTATACAGCTGAAGGTAAACTGTATTATGATTTTCCGACGGTTTCGGCTTTGGCAAATGCAACGGAAGAAGAATTACGTGCCTGCAATTTGGGATATCGAAGCAAATATATTGTAAACACGGCGAATAGCATAAAAAGGAACGAAGTTGATTTGGAATCGCTGAAATGCATGAGTTATAGAGCGGCGAGGGAGACGCTGATGCGGTTATCTGGAATAGGAGAGAAGGTAGCGGATTGTATCTGCCTGTTTTCACTGCATCATTTAGATACCTTTCCGGTTGATACGCATATTCGCAAAGTATTAGAGCAGTACTATCCAAAGGGATTCCCATATGATACATATATGGGATATAATGGTATCATACAGCAATACATATTCTATTATGATTTGAAAGGCGGAGATCGATAAGAGGTAATTTAGAACAGGCTGTGAAATGGATCATTTAGAACAAAATAGATGGATACATGGAAGAAGATACGAAGAAAAAGGGGTGAAAAATGATGGCTAGCAGTTTGGAGTTTATTGAGTATGTTGTCGGCCAAGTTGAAGGAAGCGGTTTGCTGCGTTATAGAAAGATGTTTGGAGAGTATATGGTTTATGTGGATGATAAGCCAGTTTTGCTCGTATGTGATAATATGGTTTTTGTAAAAAAGCTGGACTGCATTGCAGAAAAGATGAAGCAGTCTCAAAGCGGGTTTCCTTATCAAGGAGCAAAGGAGTATTATATCTTGGATATTGATAATTCTGCGTTTAGCAGAGAAATCGTGGAAACGATGCTGCCTTTTGTTTCCGTTCCGAAGCCGAGAAAAAGAAAAGAACCTAAAAAGGCTGAGAAGTAAAAAGCATTCCATAAAGGCAGAAAATAAAGAAATATTTAAAAGGGACTCGGGAAGCATCACTAGACATTGTGATGCTTTTTTATCGTTTACATTTCTTTTCAAAACTGTTAGAATACATATTAGATATAATCTAATAGTTGATACGGTCTAAATATAAGAAAATCAGGGAAGTCATGAGAGGAGAGCAGTTATGGAATTTACATCATATGACAGTGTCATAAAATGCATTACTGAAGAATGTCTTACAAATTATCGAGAAAAAGACGTGATTCATCCGATGGACTTAGCGATACACTTGATGAAATGCCCTCAAATGAAAATGCATTGTCCCCAGCATCATTATCTAATTCCTGCGGTTCTGCTGACAGCTTCTTATAAATTGCAGGGAAGACCTGTCGAAATGCTGCAGGATGGATTGATGGAAGCAATGCTTCGGGCAAAAAATGTATTGGCGGGATTCTGCGGTCTCTACGGAAGCTGTGGTGCAGCTGTAGGACTTGGCATTTTTTCAAGCATCCTGTTGGATGCAACGCCTCATTCTGTAGAAACTTGGGCAATTACCAATCGGATTGTTGCAGAGAGTCTGTTAAAAATTTCAGAAATTAATGGGCCTCGATGCTGCAAGAGAAATTCATTTATTGCATTGCTGCATGCAGAGGAATTTTTAAGAGAGCAATTGGGGCTTGATTTAGGAGTGAGTGAACCAATTTGCTGTGAATTTTATTCGCAAAATCAAGACTGTAAGAAAACGGAATGCCCGTTTTTTCCCATCCATTGAGAAGAAGGTGTGATTATGAAAATCGAGATCATTGTTTCCGAGCATATTATGAAAAAAGTGAGTCCATATGCCTGCGAATGTCAGCGTACGAAAATAAGTATGGAAGAAAAAACCGGAATTGTTTTTTGGAGAAAGAAATCAGGTGATATAGTAGAAATCGGGGATCTCCTTTGTGAAATAGAATTAGAAAAAAATATAGGAGAAGTTAAGTCTGCATGCGCAGGCCGCTTAGCGGAACAGTATATTGAAGACGGCGGTGAATGTACTTTGGGCAGCGTATTGGGGATATTGGAAACATGAGAAATTGTTTAGAAGTTCCATCGAATATAGAATTTATATTCGATGGAACCTTTTTTTATTGAAATGTTTAACATAGTCTCATTGCCTCATTCCTTTTAATTGATAATCAATTTCGGATGTCTAATTCATAATTTATTTTATATTTGATGCGAAATCATGAATTTGGATAATAGATGACCATATGGACTTGGCAGGTACTTGTTCCGGAGTTTCTATAACTGTGAGGAGTGTCTGCTTTAAAGCGTATGGAATTCCCCTCTTTGAGTATATATTGTTTTTCTTTTCGTTCAATAGTCAATTCACCGCTGTAAACAGTTATGAATTCTTGCGTACCTTTTAAATGAGGTTCGGTTGTCAAATCTGCATCTGCATCAAATGAAAGAGAGTAGATTTCAAAACGCCTTAAATCATCAAATGGAAATATCGTAAAGATTCGGACACGTCCTTCAGCTTCCGTAAGCACAGGAACTTGATTGAATGCAATAAGCTGTACATCGTTGTTTGTCGGATTGATGAACTGTGTAAAGGAGACTTTCATTCCGTTGGCAATTTTCCACATAGTGGATGCCGTTGGATTTACTTCGCAGCGTTCTATCTGCCCCAGCATACTTTTGCTGACTCCTGAGATGCACGCTGTCATGATTTGGATTGGCTCGGGATATCTCATATGGCTGGCTTGGCAGATGTTAAAATATGAAGTGGTGATAGAAGAGATGGAAGTGAGAAAAAACTTGTTTTTACATGGATTGTTTCTGCAATTTCTTAACCCAAACACAATATTGTATGAGATAACTGTTTTTTCAACATTTATAGTGCCTTTCTATAAATCATTTTCCGTACTCGTACTGCTTTGCTTTTCTAGGAACGACTTGCTGGTCTTTGTTTGGATACTTATTTCAACCATTTATTTAACAGTATGGGAAGGTTTTGAATCGGATTCTATCTGCTTTGCTGCTTTATTGTGCCATTTGTTTAATGGTATGATTTCATAAAATATCGTCGGGCAAAAATAAGACGAATACATCTTATCTGCCCTCCTTTTTATTTTATGCATGATTAGAACAATCCTTGCGCGAGCATGGCGTCAGCTACCTTTATAAAGCCTGCAATGTTGGCTCCCGCTACATAATTTCCTGGCAGACCATACTCTTCTGCTGCATTGGAAACCTTTTCAAAGATATCTTTCATAATTTGATTCAATTTTCGATCGGTTTTTTCAAAACTCCAAGAATATCGGATGCTGTTTTGTGCCATTTCTAAAGCAGAAACAGCCACACCTCCTGCATTAGAGGCTTTTCCCGGAGAGAATAGGACTTTATTGCTCTGGAAATAATGAACTGCATCTAGATTGCAGGGCATATTTGCTCCTTCGGAGACGGCAATGACACCGTTTTTGACCAATTCTTTCGCATCCGAAAGCAGCAGCTCATTTTGCGTGGCACAAGGAAGTGCAATATCACAAGGGGTATTCCAGATTCCCGTTCCTTCGTGGTAGACAGCATTCGGACGATACGCTTTATAATCTGCAATACGTCTTTGTGTCACTTCTTTCAGCTCTTTTATCACCTCTAATTCGATTCCGTCCGGATCGTAAATCCATCCAGAAGAATCACTCATCGTTACTACCTTACCACCCATCTCCTGTGCTTTTTGGCAGGCATAAATTGCGACGTTGCCGGAGCCGGAAATGACAAAAGTTTTGCCTTCAATTGATTTTCCACTTGCTTTTAACATAGCATCTAAAAAATATAAAACACCATAACCCGTGGACTCTTTTCGCACGAGAGAGCCTCCGTAAGATAGATTTTTCCCTGTTAAGACACCGGTATGCTGATTGCATAAACGTTTGTATTGACCGAAAAGATAACCGATTTCTCGACTTCCTACCCCGATGTCACCTGCCGGGACGTCGGTATTTGCACCAATGTGGCGGTATAGTTCTGTCATGAAGCTTTGGCAGAAATTCATAATCTCACGCTCAGATTTTCCTTTTGGATCGAAATCAGAACCGCCTTTTCCACCGCCAATGGGAAGTCCCGTTAAAGAATTTTTAAAAATCTGTTCAAAGCCTAGAAATTTGACAATGCTGAAATTAACCGTTGGATGAAAACGCAGACCTCCCTTATAGGGACCGATTGCATGATTAAATTGTACTCGATAACCGCGGTTAATTCTAATATTACCTTTATCATCCGTCCATGTAACACGGAATTTAATTTGACGGTCCGGTTCGATCAGCCGCTCTAAGATTGCGGATTCGCGATATTTCGAATGTTTTTGTATAACAGGTTCCAGTGATTGAAGAACCTCTGTGGCTGCTTGAATGAACTCAGGTTCGTTTGCATTGCTTTGTATTAAATTGTTTTGTTGCTCTTCCATGTAAGTCATAATCTCTCTCCTTGCTGTAAATTGTATTTGCTCTAAATTTGTCTGTGATACCGAATTAATTTAATACTTTAGCATAAGAAAACAAGAAATACAATAAATATTTTGGTTTTTAAACAAAAAAAGAAAATAAAAAGTAAATATTATATATAATAACAGATATTACAAAATATATTCCTGAATTCTTTTGAATTGAATTTTGAAAATCCCATCAATTTTAAAATTTTACTTATTTGATGAAAAGGATGACTGGTATAGGAGAGGTGTTGTATATTATTGTAATAGAGAAATCCGTATAAAAAAGAATGGAGAAGGAATGCTTTATGGAGTTTTTATTTAAAAATGCAGTTGAAATTGCAAAAAAAATTTGTTTGATGAAAGTAGAGGAAGGGGATATCATTGTCGATGCAACTATGGGAAATGGAAACGACACAGCTTTTTTATGCAGTTTGGTCGGAGAAACCGGAAAAGTATATGCATTTGATGTACAAGAAACAGCATTAAATAATACAAGAAAATGTCTATTGGAGGCACAGTATCAGCAAAGAGCCCAGCTGATTTTAGACGGACATGAGAATATGGATCGATATGTGACAGCAAAAGTGAAGTTGATATTGTTTAATTTGGGCTACCTGCCGAAAGGAAACCATGCAATTACAACAAAGAAAGAAACGACACTTAAAGCCGTGGAAAAGAGTTTGGATGCACTGGAAGAGAGCGGTGTCCTTTTATTGGTTCTCTATCCAGGACATTTGAGTGGAAGAGAAGAGAAAGAAGCATTGGAGTACTTTACTTCAAATTTGAACCAAAAAAGATATACGGTAACGAAGCATTCTTTTTTAAATCAAATAAACAATCCGCCGGAATTGATCTGTATTGAAAAGAATAGATAAAATCATTCTTTGCTTTCCAAAAGGATAAGATAAGTACTATAAATCATACTATATAAATAGGGGAGTGATGAATACGTTGCAAGAACAGAATCGAGCGGAGAAAAAAAAATTAAATAAATGGTGGATTTATGCAATTACAGGCATGGCTAATTTTAGCGTTTGCTTTGCGATTAACAGCTTAAATCTAGCCCTTCCAATATTGATGAAAGAATTTGGAGTTACGCAAGGGGAAATCAGCTGGCTTGCTCTTATATATACGTTTGTCCCATGCTGCTTATTATTAATCTGCGGAAAAGCAGCAGACCTTTACGGATATAAGAGACAATACCAGTTTGGTTTTTGCTTTTTCGCAGCAGCGTCAGCACTGGCTCCTCTTTTATCAAGAAATCTTCTTATACTCATTCTCTTTCGAGCATTGCAAGGATTTGGGTATTGTCTCCTTATCTCAATTACGCAGGCGACAGTCACGAGAAATTTTGATGAAGCAGAACGTGGAAAAGCTCTGGGTATTAATTCTGTATTTGTATCGGTGGGATTGGCATCCGGTCCTTCCATCGGCGGATTTTTATTGACACATTTTTCTTGGCATTCTATTTTTTATTTTCCAATTCCATTCTGTTTATTTGGATTGATTGC
This sequence comes from Sinanaerobacter sp. ZZT-01, assembly GCF_035621135.1. NCBI lineage: Bacteria > Bacillati > Bacillota > Clostridia > Peptostreptococcales > Anaerovoracaceae > Sinanaerobacter > Sinanaerobacter sp. ZZT-01. The sequence goes on along the minus strand of NZ_CP141728.1, from coordinate 108,683 downwards.
AACGAATGTTGTTATGCCGAAAGACAGCAAGAAGGAAGGTGAGACAAAACTGGACCTTTTGGGGGGGTTTTTCTTTGCGATCTTTATTGGAACATTAGCAGTCGCACTCAATTTTAGTGATGATTGGGGGATGAACTCTACATTGTTTTTGCTGTGTATTTTTGTATCAGTCTCTTCACTTTTTTTCTTTGTATATAGAGAGAAGGCAGTGCATGAGCCAATGCTTCCGCTAGATTTATTTAAAAATAAGACCTTTGCTTTTGCGAATGCTGTCTGCGGATTGTCTTACATGACCCAGCAGCTCACAACCTATCTGTTTCCTTTTTTTCTGATTCATATTTTAATGCTTCGTGCAGACAAAGCGGGATTCATCATGCTAGCATTTCCTTTATCCATGATGCTTTCTTCGCCGCTGGGAGGGACGCTTTCGGATCGGTTCGGTACGAAAAGACCCGCAGTCTTTGGACTCTTGCTGATTGCATTAAATTGTATATTGGTTGGATTTTTTAATTTGGATTCAAATTTATATTTTGTAACGTTTACTTTGCTTCTGGTAGGAATGGGGAACGGGTTGAGCGTATCAGCTGTTAATTCTGCAATTCTCGGTTCAGCGCCGAAAAAATATTTAGGAGTTGCTTCAGGAACACTTGCAACGATGCGGACGATTGGTAATACTTTTGGTACAGCGATTGGAAGTGTCATGCTGGTAAGCAGACAAACTTACTATGCCATTCGATTTGGAGACAGTGAGAGCTACTTATTAGCACAAAGAGATACTTTTCTGATTGGATTCGCCCTTGTTCTAATGGCGATCGTCTTTATACTGCGGATACCAGAGCGTACAAAGCGATAAGCTTATTAGCTGCATGAGTAGGCATAAAGAAAAATTTAATTAAAATCTGAGATGATACTGAATTTAAGACAATTCAATTGTAATAAAATAATGGAAATAAATGGGAAGATACACCTTTGATAGTGTATCTTTTTGCTTTCACAGTTTCAGTAGAAAACGCATAAAATAGAGGGTGATAAGCTTAAAAAATAAACAATGAGGTGAAATATTTTGGCAGTTCTAAACGTGCATAAAATAGAGCAGAAATATCAGGCAGTAAATGGAGAAATTACTGCTTTAAAAGAAATAAATTTTAGTGTTGAAAAGGGAGAGTTCATCAGTATTGTTGGACCCAGCGGCTGTGGAAAATCCACGCTGCTTTCTATTATTGCGGGATTGATTAAACCGACATCGGGAGAAATTCACGTAAATGGTGAAAGAATCGAAGGAATATCCGATCACATCGGTTACATGCTGCAAAAAGATAATTTGTTAGAGTGGAGAACTATCTACAAGAATGTAATTCTTGGATTAGAAATAAGAAAGAATCTGACACCGGAAAATTTGGAACGAGTCGTTCAATTATTGAAAACGTATGAGCTGTACGAATTTAAGGATAAGTATCCATCGCAGTTATCCGGCGGGATGCGTCAGAGAGTTGCATTGATTCGGACATTAGCAATTAATCCAGATATTTTATTATTGGATGAAGCTTTTTCTGCGTTAGATTATCAAACAAGATTAACCGTAACAAATGATGTGTATCAGATATTAAAACAAGAGCAGGTAACAACTTTAATGGTCACACATGATATTCCTGAAGGAATCAGCATGGGAGATAAAGTGGTCATTCTCAGTTCTAGACCGGCTGTTGTGAAGGAAATCATACCGATTCAATTTGAGACTGAGAATAGAACCCCGTTAAGTTGCAGGAAGAGTCCGAAATTTAGCGGATATTTTGATTATATATGGAAGGAGTTAGCCTCCGATGAATGAACAAGAAGTATCAGAAGAAAGAGTCATTTATTTAATAAAAGCGAAACGTAGGAAACAATTGATTTTTTTTTGGCAAATAGGAATTTTGCTTTGTTTTACAGCAATGTGGGAGATTTCGGCGGCACTGGGATGGATCGACAGCTTTATATTGAGCCAGCCCTCACGTATTTGGAATACCTGCATTAATATGGCGCAGAACGGTTTGATGATGCATATTGGAGTGACCGTTTATGAAACGCTGATCGGATTTACACTGGGAGTTATTACGGGAACTGTTTTAGCAATTATTTTGTGGTGGAGTAGCTTTATTTCAAAAGTAAGTGAACCATATCTAGTTGTTCTGAATAGTTTGCCAAAAATTGCTTTAGGCCCGGTTATTATTATCATAGTAGGAGCCGGAACGGAAGCAATTATTTTTATGGCACTTGCTATATCTTTGATTGTTACTGTACTGGAGATGTTAAATGGATTTCAAAATACGGATAAAGAGTATGTAAAGATGGCTGCAACATTTGGAGCAACCAGGTTTCAAATTTTTAAAAAAATTGTTTTTCCGTATAACATTAAAACCCTGTTTAATTCATTAAAAATTAATATTGGGTTATCTTTGGTCGGTGTGATTGCCGGTGAATTTTTGGTTTCAAAAGCAGGATTAGGGTACTTAATTGTCTATGGCGGTCAAGTATTTCAATTAGATTTAGTTATGGCAAGTGTAATTATTCTAGCAGCTGTTGCAGCACTTATGTATGAAGCAGTTGTATTGATGCAAAGGTTGGTGATGCGATGGTGCAGCCATTGAATCTAATGGTGTAGTTCGATGAAAGAATATCGTTTTTCATTTGTTTAATTAAATATAATATAAGGAGTTGGTAAAATGAAAAAATATGTTAAAGGATTCAGTATTATGCTCTGTTTTCTTTTGATTGTCTCTTTAATGACAGGCTGCGGTACAAAATCGCAGGGCAAAGAAAAAGTGAGTGTATGTGAAGTAACGCACTCTATTTTCTATGCACCGCAATACGCTGCGATGAATTTAGGATTTTTTGACGAAGAAGGAATTGAAATCGAGCTTACAAATGGGCAGGGGGCAGATAAGGTTATGGCAGCAGTCCTTTCGGATAATGTAGACATCGGATTTTCCGGTCCGGAAGCCGCTATTTACGTTTATAACGAAGGTAAGGCAGATTATGCAGAGGTTTTTGCACAGTTGACGAAACGGGATGGCTCTTTTCTTGTAGGTCGTGAAGAGGATACGGATTTTTCATGGGATAAGATTCGTGGGAAAAAAGTACTGCCGGGACGAAAAGGTGGAGTTCCTTACATGACATTAGAATATGTGATTCGTCAAAATGGTTTAGACCCGTATAAGGATACGACCCTTGACAACAGCATACAGTTTGCGTTAATGGCAGGGGCATTTACAAGCGGAACCGGTGATTATGTTACTTTGTTTGAACCGACAGCATCCATGCTAGAGAAAGAGGAGAAAGGATACATAGTATCCTCGATTGGAGAAGAAAGCGGTGAAATTCCATACACCTCTTACTTTGCAAAGCAGAGCTTTATAAAAGAAAATAGTGAGTTAATTGAACGCTTTACCAGAGCGGTTTACAAAGGGCAGCAATGGGTGGCAACACATGATGCAGAAGAGATCGCAGAAGTAGTCGCTTCCTCTTTTCCAGACACAGAAACAGATTTGCTAACTACGGTAATACAAAGATATAAGGATATTGACGTTTGGAACAGCGATCCGGTTTTAAAAGAAGAATCATTTGAATTGCTACAGGAAGTAATGACACAGGCAGGCGAATTAAAGAAAAAAGCCCCATATGATAAGGTGGTTAACAATGTATTTGCTGAACAGGTCACGGCCAATTGACCGTAGCATATAGCTGCAAGAAAAAATTACCTATATAAAAATAAGGAAATAAGAATGCCGAGGTTTTCAAGAAAAGAAAATGGAGGCATTCTTTTTTAATTCACGCTCGATTCATGCAAAGCACCCTTGATAAAAAAACGAACGTTATTTGATTAAAATAAGAGAATGATACGTGTTTAAGTGCAAAATGTCCATTTAATTAAAAATAAATGAGAAAGGATTAGCTAAAATTATATATTTTTCATAGGATATGTGGTACTCTATTTCCATAAATATTATATTTAATATTTTCCAATCCAATATAAAATTCGACAAGATACAAGCTGCAGGACGGGAAACCTGGTTCGCCAGCAATGGTCGGGGTATCTAAAATTATTTATTGGAGGTTTTTTCATGCAAAAAAACAAAAACAACTTAAAACAGCTTATTCGTGCGGGAAGAGGAATTATTCCGGCAGACACAGTCGTACTTCATGGAAATTTGATCAATGTAATGTCATCCGAAATTTATCCGGCTGATATTGCAATTTATGGAGATACGATCGTTGCAATTGGTGATGTGAGCGATTACATCGGGCCGAATACGAAAACAATCGACGCAGAGGGTAAATATTTGGCACCTGGTTTGATTGATGGGCACATTCACAGTGAATGCAGTAAACTCAGTATAACGAGCTTTGCTAAAGCTGTGGTACCGAGGGGAACGACCAGCATGATTTCCGGCTTGGACGAATACATTTCGGTGTCCGGTTTGGAAGGGTTAAAGGAAATTTTTGAAGAGATAAAGGCAAGTCCTCTTAAGGTATTTTGGGGAGCGCCATATAAAACACCTTATACGTTTCCACAGTCAACCGTTGCCTTTAACTTTAATCAAGAAGTGCATTCCATAGTGCAAAAATGGCCGGAATGTTTCGGTGTTTGGGAAACTGTAAGGGAATATGTTCAGGAAGAAGATGAAGATACACTTGGTGCAATTGAAGAAGCATTTAAAAACCGCCTCCCTGTCTTTGGCTGTGCACCAATGGCAAGAGGTAAGGAGTTAAATGGCTATCTTTGTGCAGGTGTGCGTTTAGATCATGAAAGCTACGATCATGAAGAAGTTGTTGAAAAAATGAGAAATGGTATGCACATGTTGATTCGTGAATCTTCTGTGACTCATTTTTTAAAGGAAAATGTTAGAGCAATTACGGAAGTAAATCCTGCGTTTGCACGTCGTGTAAGCTTTTGCACGGACGATGTGACCGCTTCGGATGTTTTAGAAAAAGGGCATTTGGATCATGTGGTTCGTTTGGCAATTGCTGAGGGAATTGAACCAATGACGGCGATTCAAATGGCGACAATCAATAGTGCAGAGGCATATCGCATCGATCACCTGATTGGTTCCATCTCTCCGGGAAAAATTGCGGATATTCTGCTGGTTGACAGCCCTGAGACATTCCATGTGGATGCGGTCATTACAAATGGAAGACTGGTAGCCCAAAATGGTTCATTGAACTATGATTTAAAGGCACCAGAAAGAAGCAGTATATTAAGTAGTGCATTAAAGTGTACACGCACTTCAAAGGCAGATTTTGAATATAAGGTGTCAATTCAAGAAGGACAGGCAAAGGTATTATCAATGGATGTAAAAGGACCTTTCGTACGTAAGCGGAGAGATGTAACCTTAGCAGTAAAAGATTCTGTTGTGATGCCTGATGTAGAACAGGACGTCCTTATGGTTTCTGTTTTAGAACGATTTGGGAGGAATGGAAATAAATCTTTGGCATTTTGTTCCGGATGGAGTTTGAAAAAGGGTGCAATGGCTTCCTCAGCCGCACCGGATGATAATAATATTATTGTTATGGGAGCAAATGCTTCTGATATGTCAATTGCAGTCAATCATTTAATCGAAAACGGAGGCGGACAGGTGGTTGTTGCAGATGGAGAAGTCATGGAATTCCTTCCTTTACCTGTAGGTGGGATTGCCAGCGATTTAGAACCAAAAGAAATAGCATATCGGGAGACTCTCCTTACTAAAGCGGCAAATCAATTAGGCTGTAATCTACCGGAGCCACTGATGTACATGTTCTTTTTACCGATTACGGCAATACCGGACTATGCGATTACAGATGTAGGACCTGTAGATTGCATTGCACTTACAACCTTTGATCCAATTTTAGAACTGAGAGCGTCGAGATAAAAAGGGGATTGCAAAATGGAAAAAGAACAATTAAAAAAATTAATTGATGTTGCGGCAGGGCGTGTTCCTGCGGATATGGTAATCAAAAACTGCAAGGTTGTTGATGTATATAACGGTGAGTTGATTGAAGGTGATATTGCATTATGCGAAGAGTGGATCGCAGGAATTGGGACATATGACGGCATTCAGGAAATCGATGCAAAAGGGCAGTTTGCCGCGCCGGGATTTATCGACAGCCATATTCATGTGGAATCTTCTTACGTTAGTCCGGAGGAATTAGGCAGACTTGTAGTACCTCACGGGACGACTACAATCATAGCTGATCCCCATGAAATCGTGAATGTACGGGGTCTGGATGGCTTAAATTATATGATTCATGCATCGGAAGGCGTTGCACTAGACATCAAATGGATGCTTCCATCTTGTGTACCGGCTACTCCTTGGGAGCATTCGGGAGCTGTTATTAATGCTGCGGATATGGAAGCGCCTATGCAGAATGATACGATCCTTGGATTAGGAGAATTCATGGATTTTCCTGGAGTGATTCATGCAAATGAGGCCGTTTTAGATAAGCTTCTAGTTGCAAAAAAACAAAGAAAGCCAATTGATGGACATAGCCCGGGAGTAAGTGGGCTGGAATTAAACGCATATGCGGCAGCCCGTATTCATACCGATCACGAGTGTGCCACAGCGGATGAACTGCGCGATCGAATTTCCAGAGGCATGTATGTTTTACTCCGTCAAGGGTCGGCATGCCATAACCTGAAAGCACTGCTGAAAGGCGTTACGCCATTGAATAGCAGACGTTGTTTGTTGTGTGCGGATGATTGCCAGCCAAAAACGATTTTAAGTTTGGGTCATTTAGATAACCATTTACGTATCTGTGTGCAGGAAGGAATTGATGCAGTTTCGGCAATCCGAATGGCAAGTTTGAATGCAGCTGAATGCTTCGGACTGGATGATAGAGGTGCGATTGCACCGGGACTGCGTGCGGACATCGTACTTATGGATGACCTTCAAGATTTTAAAGTTCGTAAAGTTTTGATTGCAGGAAAAGAAGTGGCAGCTGACGGAACGTATTGTCAGCCGATTGAGCGCTATGATATATCTGCAACAAAAGGAAGCTTCCATGTCAAGGGATTTTCTAAGGACAAGTTTGGTTTAAAAATTCATTCTGACAAAGCTCATGCGATTAAAATTTTGCCGGGCGGTGTCGTAACCGAAAAAGATATAGTGGAAATTAAACGGGATGCGAAAGGCGAGTTTTTATACGACGCATCGGAAGATGTCGTTAAGGTCGCTGTAGTGGAACGTCATCAAAATACAGGGAATGTGGCGGTTGCTCTCTTAAAAGGATACGGCATCAAAGAAGGAGCCGTTGCGCTTTCTGTGGCTCATGATTCCCATAACATTATCGTTGTCGGAGTAGATGATGAAGAAATGGCATATGCCGTAGAGCAATTAATCAAGCAGGACGGCGGTATTGTGCTGACAAAAAATCAAGAAGTGCTGGAACAAATGCCTATGCCGATTGCAGGTTTGATGAGCGATCAGAGCGGTGAATGGGTCGATGCGAAATTAACTCATATTCATGCGGCAGCACATGAAATTCTTAAAGTTAACGATGATGTCGAACCAATAATGACTCTGTGTTTTATGTCTTTGGCAGTGATTCCGGAATTAAAATTAACGGATATGGGTCTGTTTGACGTGACAAAATTTGATTTTATAAAAATAGAAGCTTAGGTATTAGGATATTTTAAAATACATCAAGGAGAGTGACTTATGTTGAAATCGGAAATACATCTGCCGTTGTTTAACCGAGGAGATATCGGTGGGTTAACGTATGTACTTACAAACAATATTGTAAATTATATTATAATAATCGCAACTCTGTCCGGCGTACTTGGATGGCCGGATGAACTGGTTTACGGGAGAGTCATACCGGGTATGTCCGTGGGACTTTTGGCAGGCGGATTATACTATGCGTACATGGCGTATAAATTGGGGAAAAAAGAAGGTCGAAGTGATGTGACTGCCTTGCCGTCTGGTGTGTCGACACCAGCTATGTTTGTCATTTTATATGGAGTTATCATGCCGTTACATTATTCCTTAAATGATCCGGAGCTTGCGTGGTCTGCGGCGGTCGCAGCTTGCTTTATTGGAGGTATGGTTGAATTTCTCGGTGGGTTGATCGGGCCGTGGTTAAAAAAGAGGATTCCACGTGCAGCACTTTTAGGTACAGTAGCCGGGATCGGATTTATCTGGATGGCAACGCAGGGAGTTTTTGATTTATTTGGTGATCCTGTCGTTGGACTTCCAATCTTACTTGTAGGGATGATTGGTGTATTCGGAGGCTATTTGTTTCCTAAGAAAATCCCTCCGTTTGTTGTGGCAATTGTAGGTGGAATTATTTATGCCTTGCTGATTGGACGTACACATGTCGATTTTTCAGGTATCGGATTTTTTATACCAAATCCGGCTAATTCCATCGAGGCGCTTGTAAATGGATTTGCGATTGTTCTTCCTTACCTCACAATTATCATACCGATTGAAATTTATAATTTTATTGAGACAATGGATAACGTAGAAGCGGCAAATGCTGCCGGCGACAACTATAGTATCAGAGAAGCACAATTTACGGATGGAGTTTGTACTATGATTTCGGCACTATTCGGCGGGGTTGTACCAAATACCGTTTGGCTGGGTCATGCCGGACTTAAAAAATCAGGAGCAAGCATTGGTTTTTCGTGGCTTGGAGGGATCTTGCTTGCGTGTGCAGGAATCTTCGGTCTCTTTACAACCTTTAGCGCACTGGTTCCGCCTGCAATTGCTGCAATTACATATTTGTGGTGTTCCATAATCATGCTCTCTCAAGCGTTTAGAGCGTGTGATGCGAAACATTATGCGGGAATCGGAATTGCGATGGTGCCACCGATCGCGGATTTTCTGTTTACACAGGTAACCGGAGCAGTAGGGCTTGCAGATATATGGACAGAGACATTACCGTCTGGGTTAGTCGGATACGGAAGTGAAGTAACCAAGAGCTTAACGGAATCAGGTGTTATGTGGAACGGAGTATCAGCAGTGAAATCGGGAGCGATCATCATTGGCATCATCTTAGGAACTTTGACAGTGTTTATTATTGACAGGCGTTTAGATAAAGCGGGAGTTACCGCATTGGCAGGAGCTGCATTATCATTTTTCGGATTCATACACAGTGCATCGCTGGGAATCTTCCCAAAATCTCCGTTCATGATAGGTTATGTCATTATGGCTGTCTTATGCTTTGTCCTTCATTCAGGACGTAATAAGTGGTTTGATGCGCCGGATGATTTTGATTACGTATAAGTAAAGACTGTAAAAGGATTGCATAGAAATATGCAATCTTTTTTTTATTGAAATATTACCTTCTGGGGCACAAAAAGTGAAACGGAAATTAATTTAATTTTCTAAAAAAACTAAAAATTTATGAACTATTTTGGGTTCTAATTTCGACAAAATTGAACCACTTTTGAATCAAATCAAGGGAGCAATAAATTTTTAATTATATAGTTGTTCTTTGTTAAAATACATTTTTTTTGGAATACTAATATTTTATAAATAAAAGTTATTGTTTTTTAATAAAAAAATAGAAAAATAATCGGTTTGGAAATAATGGCATGATATTTGCTTAATATAAAACAGCGAACAAAGAAAGTTTTTGCAGTTAAACAGTTACGAGTTACAGTAATATAAATTATTCTGACAAAAGCTAATTCAAACAAATGTAGAACAAATGTAGAAAGTAATGAAGGAGGAAATTATTATGAAAAAAGGTTGCCCATACGGAACACAAAGAGTTATTTCACCAAAGGGAGCGCTTCCACAGCCTGCTGATGTGATTGATAATACAATGGAGATTTACGATAATGAAGTATTGATTGATGTAATGACATTGAATATTGATTCTGCATCTTTTACTGAAATTGAAAAAAGAGCAGGTGAAGATATCGAAGAAATTAAGAAAACAATTTTACAGATTGTTGAAAAAGCTGGAAAGATGAAAAATCCGTGGACTGGTTCTGGCGGTATGCTGATTGGTGTTGTAAAAGAAATCGGACCTAACTTTGAAGGAGATTTAAAAGTTGGAGATAAAATTGCAACATTAGTATCTCTTTCCCTTACACCTTTAAAAATTGATGAAATTATAGAAATCAGACCGGATATTGATCAGGTTGATATTAAAGGACAGGCTATTTTATTCCAGAGTGGTTTATATGCAAAGCTTCCTGACGATATTCCTGAAAGCTTAGCACTATCTGCGTTGGACGTTGCCGGAGCACCTGCACAGACAGCAAAATTTGCTAAAGTAGGCGATACGGTAGTCGTTGTTGGCGGTGGCGGCAAAGCAGGAATGTTGGTTACGTATGAAGCGAAAAAGAGAGTTGGCGTAACTGGAAAGGTAATCGTAATTGATGGTTTGGATCGAGCAATTGATCGAGCAAAAAAATTAGGATACGCAGATGAATACGTTCTTGCAGATGCAACAGATTCTTTAGAAATTTACAAAATCGTCTCCGAACTTACTGACGGAAAGCTTGCAGACCTTGTTATTAACTGTGTAAACATTGAAAATACAGAAATGTCTTGCATCCTTGCTTGCAGATCACATGGAATCGTTTACTTCTTCTCCATGGCAACAAGCTTTACAAAAGCAGCTTTAGGTGCAGAAGGTGTTGGCAAAGATATCGAGATGATTGTAGGAAACGGTTATTGTGAAGGACATGCAGAAATTACATTACAGGTATTAAGAGAAAGCGAACCGATTCGAAAGATGTTTCAAGAGCTTTACGCTTAATCCAATGTAACATAACAATCAGTATGATAATAGGATGTTAATTATTAAATAATAAAATAGTTATGCTGTTTAAACGTAGGCGGGAAAAGTTTTTCCTGCCTACGTTTCTTTAGGTGCTTGATATTTTGTAATTTAAAAATCTTCTGATAAACCGATCAATATTCCAATAGCGCGTTCTTTTTTGTTTTGGGGGATTCGTCGGAAAACCTCTAGTAACTCCAGTTCATCCGCTGTAAACTGATTAATGATCAATTCATTGACTGGAGTTCGTATATCGGTTAAATCCAAAAGAAAATCACATGAAACATGAAAAAGAGTACATATTTTTAATAGAGTTTGAATACTTGGGTATGATTTTCCAAGTTCGTAAGCACTAATCGATACTTGGTCGACACCTACTTTCATTCCTAAATTGAGTTGATTCATTTTCTTTTCTGTCCTTATTTTTTTTAAATTTTGCATTTACATCCCTCCAAATAAAATTTATATTTATAATTGTATTGGTTTAACTTGTTCTTTTTAGAAGTTAAAGTTATAATCATATAGGTTATACTTTAAGTATTAGATAATACGTAAAGTATTGGATAATTCATAATTTAACAAAACAGTTTGTCAATTTTTGTCTAAAAAATCTATTTTTTTATTCTTACCACATTACTATAACCACATTGCAGTCAAATTAAATAAGTATCACTCAAAAATCGAAGAAAGCGTTAATCTAAGGGGGGTTTGCTCAAATGATGAAAAATTTAAAAGTGAATGCAAAATTAACAGTAAGTTTTGGCATTATTTTATTGATGCTGATTTTCAGTTCCGGAGTTGCGATTGTTAGTATGACAATTATGGGGCAGCAAATCAAAGACTTTTCGAATCAGACGGTACCGAATACGGGATATGTATGGCAGATGCGAAGAGATATGGTATCGATAGAGAGAAATTTATTGGCAGCATTGATTGAAGAAAAGGAGAGTAATGTAAATCAGTATCTTCAAGATGCTGAAGAAGATGCAGAAAATGTGTATCGCATTGTTGAAAGCCTAAGCAAAAACTCTGATATAGAGGAAGGTGTTTTTAAAGAATTAGATTCGAATTTAGATGATCTCTCTGATGTAAGGACACAAATTACAGAAAAATTAAGAAGTGGGCAAGATGAACAGGCATATGATCTATACTTAAATGAATATCGTCCTATCTTTGAAAAAAGTGCCGAAATTTTTATAAATATTTCGGATAGTGAAATACAATTTGGAGAGGAACATAGTGAAACAGCAAATAGAATACTGTATGCCAGCCTTATTATCCTAATTCTTACAATGGTGATTTCAGTCATAGTTACCCTGTTTGTGATAAGAGCGATTAAAGTAGTAATTTTGACACCAATACAGGAAATTAATTCTGCGGCGCAGATACTTGCACAAGGAAATCTGCATGCTGAAATTTCTTATGAGAGTAGAGATGAACTCGGACAGCTGGCAGATGCTATGCGGGTTCTGATGAATACAGTGGTTGGAATTATCAAGGATTTGGATTATGGACTCAGTGAAATTGGAAACGGAAACTTCACAGTAGAAAGTAATGCCGAAGATCTGTTCATCGGTGAATTTTTAAATTTACGGAAATCTATGGAACGGATTATTTTGCAGCTTTCCAATGCGCTTTCAAACATCAACGAGGCTTCTGAGCAAGTTGCAATTGGTTCAGAACAGGTATCCAGCGGAGCGCAAGAACTATCCCAAGGGGCAAGTGAACAGGCTGCGTCTATAGAAGAAATGCTCAGCATGATGAATAAAATATCTGAACATATTAAAAAGAATGCAGAAGATGCGCACAATGGAAAATTGAATGCCGACGAGGTAGAGCATCTTGTTGTGCAGAGCAATGATTTGATGAAACAAATGATTGATGCGATGTCTGAAATCAGCAATACCTCCAGTGAAATTGGTAAAATTATAAAAAGCATCGATGACATTGCATTCCAGACGAATATACTTGCATTAAATGCAGCGGTTGAAGCGGCTCGCGCTGGTGAAGCAGGAAAGGGATTTGCTGTTGTTGCAGATGAAGTGAGAAATCTTGCAGGAAAATCAGCTGAAAGTGCTAAAAATACAGCAGAATTGATTGAAAGCAGCATTAGTGCCGTTGAAAATGGTGTGCAGATTGTAAAGAAGACAGCAGATTCTTTAGATCAGGTTGTTCATAAGACAGAAGACGTAAATGTGGTTATAGATAAGATTGCACGTTCTTCTGAAGAGCAGGCTTCTTCCATTACACAAGTGACGCAGGCAATTGACCAGATTTCTCAGGTGGTGCAGACAAATTCTGCAACTGCGGAAGAAAGTGCAGCGGCAAGTGAAGAATTGTCAAGCCAATCCAATTTTTTAAAGAACTTAGTATCACAATTTCAATTACGGGAAGTGAGCAGTGTGAATTATAAGGAAGAAAGAGTGGAATTGAATGAGAGGACAGAACCTTGTGAGCCTTATGAAGCGGTGCAAAATAGAGAGAGTAGAGTATCAGATGGAAAGTACGAATAAAACATTAGAAATGTAGAGCTTAGATGAAAAAAGGATGATGCAAAAATGATAAATGAACCGGCCCCCAAAAGTTAGACCTAAAAATCTAACGATTGGGAGGTCGGTCTTTTTATAATGAATAGAACCTTTCGTCAGGCGTTTTTTAATGACTGCTGCATCGGGTTTCCATTCGCACATCGGTTCCCCCATGAATCGATTAAGATGCCATCTTTATAAAAGCAGATAATCTCACAATGATTTGGGCAGCCTTTGCAGTCGTACCCCATAGTCTCATAGGTAATATCGGAAATATTAAGAGGAAAAGGAGTTTCTCTCTTAGCTTTTTTTGATAGTATTGCAACTCCCAAGGCACCCATTAAATGAGAGTTTGGGTCTACATGAATTTTCTCATGAGTCGCTTCTTCAAAGGCTCGGATTACACCAGCATTTTTACTTACGCCTCCTTGAAAGACAATTGGAGCTTTTATCCGCTTGCCCTTCCCGACGTTATTCAGATAATTTGCGACTACAGCAGTGCAGAGCCCCGCGATAATGTCTTCTTTCTTATGTCCGATTTGAGCCTTGTGTACCATGTCGGATTCAGCAAAGACAGTGCATCTTGCAGCAAGCTTTGACGGGTTTTTTGAGGCCAGAGCGATTTCGCCGAATTCGGTTACCTCCATCCCCAGTCTTTTTGCCTGTGAAGACAAAAAGGAGCCGGTTCCGGCGGCACAAATTGTGTTCATGGCATAGTCGACGACAACCCCATCGTCGATTAAGATGATTTTTGAATCTTGCCCTCCGATTTCAAATATGGTTTGCACATCAGGAAAGACAGAGAGGGTGCCAATTGCGTGAGCAGTTATTTCATTTTTCACTACTTTTGCACCAAGCATGACTCCGATTAATTTTCTGGCAGAGCCCGTAGTGCCGATCGAGAAAATGGAAATGTTCCTCTCATTGATCTGCTGCCTGAGCAGATTGACAATTTTTTTTACGGCGCCGATTGGATCACCTTCCGTCCAAATGTAATCGGCAGCAAGAATTTTATTATTTTCATCAATAATAACACCTTTTGTAGAAATTGAACCGGTGTCAATACCTAAATAAGCTGTTTGCATTTTTCGTGTTCCTTTCTCATTAAGAGCATGTCGTAAAAGGCTTCTAATCTGGTTTTCACTCCAGTTTCAGAAGTCTGCGAATCAAAGCTGAAATAAAGAATCGGTATTTTATAATCGTTACTTATTTTTTGAAGAATTGGCATTGCATTTACTTCTGGTGTGCATCCAAATGGCTTCATGTGAATGATCCCGTCGTACCCCTGTTTGGCTAATAGCTGCGATTTCTCCACACTGTCAGTTCCATCTGCGCCAATTGCGTATTTTAAGTAGGAACCGGCGGATTTTAATATTTTTTTATCCAGCTTCAATTTATTTAACAAAAAAGTGACGGTAATAAAGCGGCGAACCTGAATCTGCTGCTTAGACAGCTCCTTTTCGATAAAAAAGCTGCTGAAGGGCTCCATTAATGAATAGAGTTCTCCAACAATGCCTATTTTTAAGCAATCAGAGGGTTTCTCTATCTTAATTGTCTTTAATTTAGATTTATACTCACTTTGCAGCCTGCTTAATTGACGAAAGCCGCGTACGGTTCTCAGATCGGACAAGAACTGTTGATGAAGGGTTTCAAGACTGTTTTTCTTCTTTTCAAACCCGATATTTTCTCGTATATAGCTTTCAAAAGAGTCTAATACCTCAATCATTTTAATGGTGAGTAAAGCATAACGGATGAACGTAGGAAAAGAAGCAGAAGCTCCTGTTTTTCTAAAAAGCTGATATATTTTTATCGGATTAAATTTACCCCAGCCAATCTTTATAAATTCAAATTGATAACCTAAGTCTTTTAATATTTTTTCTTGAATTTCAGCATAGTAGCCGTAGCGGCATCCTCCACATACTTGAATTAAAACAGTTGCGCCGTTTTCCAATGCTTCAATATAATTTCCGAGATTATATTTGAATGGCACGCATACAAAATCCGGACTGTATTTGCTGCCTAACTCAAGGGTGCGCTTTGTTATTTTAGGAGATGGAAGGATGATGTGTTCAGGGAATATCAGTTTCAAGAATATTTCTATCGGCACGTAATAATTTCCGATGTGCGGAAAACTAATTATCTTTTGCATATTAAACAATCCTTTTTTGTATTTTTTCTTTTTGGTCGAGTCTTTGTTGAATGATATCTAAAAAGCTTTCAATTCGTGTCTGTAGACCTGCCTCACCTTGCAGCTCATCTACAATGATGTTAATCGTAGGCAGCTTTTTTGATTTACGAAGAATGAGCTCATTTACCAGTGAATCAGGTCCACATGGAAAGGCTGTAAGCAAAATAATACCGTCAATTTTGTCTTCCAATAATTGAATGGCACCGATCAGCTCTTTGTTATAAAGCCAATACAAGGAATCTGAAATTTCCTCAGAGCGTTTCAAGCTTTCTTTTTTATTGATGAGATCCGCATAAATTGGAATGGCTCCTAACCTCTGGATGTATTCTGTAATTGGAAATCCAATAAAACGATCATAAGTAATATAAGGATGAGAGACAATTAACAATTTTAATTTTTCGCTCTCTAAGATGCGCTCTTGTTCCTTTACTTTTAAGGTATCATGAAGTGCTTGCGCTTTTTTTGCTTTTTTGTAAGCATGAAGAGAACGTAAAGGACTTTTTCCCAAAATCATTCCCATTTTTATAAAACCTTTTTGTTCTTTCTCACCTTGTGTGACACTGAGGTTGTAATCTAGGATGTTTACATTCTCAAATGTGTTGTTTACAATGTCATATAATGCGTTAAACTTGACGCAGACCTCTTTGCAGTAACCGTAGTTGACAACTCGAGGGATTAGTATATAGTCACATTTTCCAATTAAAGAATGAACATGCCCCATGAAAATTTTAGAAGGCAGGCAGCTTTCATCAATTGAGTATCTTACACCGTCTTCCAATACTTTTTGATTGGTATCGCCACTTGTCACTGTTTCAAAACCCAGCTCGTGGAAAAATGTTTCCCATAAAATTTGATATCTATAATAAAGCATTGCTTTAGGTAAACCGATTACCATTGTTATTCACTTCCTTTCAAAGATAATTTTGTCAATTCACCAGTTTTTTATACGATAATCCATACAAAATATCACATCGCCCTTTGCTGACTTTAAAAATATTGTAAAATAGGATACAATTGATGAAATTGATTCAGAAAGGAGAAAGAAAGTGGAGCAACTAAGAGACAAATTAAATCATCTGGCACAGGCTTCTGTAGAAGAGTATTCTTTGCCTGGGCTGGTTTTGGGTATCAATATAGGGAAAAACAGTAAAATTGCACCGAAAGGCTTTCACTACAAAGGCGCAGCTGGTTACCGAAATGTTGAAACAAAAGAAGCGATGTATGCGGATCATATTTTTCACATGGCTTCCGTCACGAAGCTTTTTGTGGGAACTGCTGTCATGCAGCTGTGGGAAAAGGGAATTCTTTCTTTGGAAGAACGCCTGACAGACCTATTTCCTCTATTAAAAGGTGTACAGCCTGAATTTGAAGAGGTTACTGTGAGACATTTATTAACACATACATCGGGTTTGAGCAATGTAAAGGATTTTGGCTGGGATAAGCCAGAAATTGAGGAAGGAGCATTACAAAGCTATGTGGTCTCGAACGAAGTAAAAGAAATTGAGTTTTTAAGTAGACCGGATGATGCTATATTCCACTATTCCGATGTGGGATATGAAATACTGGGTGCGGTGATTGAAAAAAAGACGGGAACAACATTTGAAGAATACATCCGAAAAAATATTTTTGAATTACTTGGAATGAAGCAGTCTACATTATTGACGTTTGAAAGAACCTATGGCTTGCCGGAAATAAAGAAGTTACGAAACGAAGGCGAGGCTGTTTGTAATAAAACTGAAATCGTAAAGCAACTTTTATCTTTGGAAAATCTGAGCCGTGTCGGATTGGCGATACCGCATAAGCGGGATGAGAAGGATAAAATGGTGTTGGAAGCGAATTATCCGTACAACAGAGTGCATGGGCCAAGCTCAACTTTAACTTCCAGCATATCAGACATGCAGCGATTTGCGGAATCGCATTTAAATCATATTACAGGACGTCATGAGACTGCATCGCTTTTGGAACCGGAAACCTATGAAATGATCTGGAAAAAATGTGCGCTTGTACCAAACAACAGAGAACACATTGGACTTAGCTGGTTTATCAGAGAGCAAAATGGATACTTCCTTTATGGGCACGAGGGAACGGATGATGGCTTTCGAGCCAGCTTTTGGATTTGCCCGCAGCTTGACGTGAGTATCTTGGTTAATTCAAATATTACGAAGGCACCGGTTAAAAGAATATCAAAAAAAGCGTTTGAGCTTATTGTACAATCTCATATATAAAAAATAGTATTTTTTTAATAAATATTTTTAGGAGTGATTAGATGGAGAAGCGGATACAGCGTACACGTCATCGGAACAAATAAGTTGACAGAGGATTGAGAGAGTGGATTAAAGAGAGCAAGAATCATGAAAAGAGTGTTTTTTATTTTTGGTAAAATACTTGTACAAGGAGGTCATTATTTTGTCTAAAAATATTAAAAACATTAAATTAGCAATTGACTACATTGAAGAACATTTAGCGGAACCGTTGAATTTAAGCATCGTAGCAAATGCGGTTCATTATTCGAAGTACCACCTGCATCGCCTGTTTACAAGTGTAGTCGGTATGACAATGCATGACTATATACAGCGGCGAAAATTAACGGAAGCAGCAAAGCTGCTTGTCTTTTCGGATCAGTCTATCTTAGAAATTGCATGGATAGCAGGATACGAGAGTCAGCAGGCATTTACGACTATTTTTAAAGAGATGTATAAAAAATCACCAAACCAATTTCGAGAAAACGAAGTATATTATCCATTGCAGCTAAAGTTTATGTTGCATGAACATTTAGTTTCAACTGCGGAGCCGGAACTTGAAGATTATATCAAATTTGCAGAGCCTGAGGATATGGAAATATGGATGGATTTGGTACGCCTTGTGGTAGACGGATTTCCATGTCTTATCGAAGAGGATTACATGAGAATCTTGAATGAATGCATTCAAGAGAAACGGGCATTAATTCTAAAAAAAGAAGCAATTGCAATTGGTATCATGATTTTTTCTTATGATACGGCAAGTATCGACTTTTTAGGGATTCATCCTCAATATCAGAAGCTGGGAATTGCAAAAGCATTTTTGAATAAAGTGACGCGGGATATTTGCAGAGGAAAAGAAATCAGTATAACGACGTTTCGGGAGGGGGATAAAGCAGATACCGGATACCGTGAAATCTATAAACGTCTTGGATTTACAGAAGCAGAATTCTTAGAAGAGTATGGATATCCAACACAGAAATTTATTTTTCAATCACAGGTGAGGAGGGGAAACAGATGAACGATGATGTTGTTTTGCAGCAAGATTTTCAGAATCCTCTCTCTCGGCCTTTTGATTTGTTTTCCCTTTTGAGGTTTGCCTTTCCCACTATTTTTATGATGGTTTTTGTCGGCATGTATACGATTGTCGATACTATTTTTGTTGCACGCTTTATTCATACAAATGCATTGTCATCCATAAATATTGTTTGTCCAGCGATTAACTTAATCACTGGGGTAGGTGCGATGCTTGCAGTAGGAAGCAGTGCTGTGATCGCAAGAAAAATGGGTGAAGGTAATCCTGAGGGTGCTTGTGAAAATCTCAGCTTTATTACAATTTTTGGGATTCTACTTGGTCTTTTTTTATCTGTCTTGGGAATACTTTTTATCAAACCGGTTCTTCATTTTCTTGGTGCAAGTGAGATACTGCTTCCATACTGCCACATCTATCTTATGGTTTTATTACTGTTTCTTCCGGTCAATCTATTGCAGCTTATTTTCCAAACACTGTTTGTAACCGCAGGAAGGCCCGGACTCGGATTTTTATTGGCACTTGTAGCAGGGCTGATTAACATCACATTTGATTATATTTTTATTGCTAAATGGCGAATTGGAATTGCCGGAGCTGCAATTTCAGATGGGATCGGTTTTCTTATAATTGCTGTCTCGGGGATTCTTTTTTTTATGAGAAAAAAAGAAGTATTGCATTTTAGTCTGCCGAAATTTGATTTAAAGCTAATCATTGAAAGTGCTTACAATGGTTCTTCTGAGATGGTTGGGCAGCTTTCTACTGCAATTACAACGATTTTTTTTAACGGTTTAATGATGAGATACTTAGGCGAAGAAGGGGTAGCAGGTATTACGATTATCATCTACTCACAATTTTTATTGAGCACATTATATATTGGATTTTCAATCGGTGTTGCGCCTATCATCAGCTATCATTATGGGAGTCAAAATCATGCACAATTAAAAAAAATTTTTCGCATGTGTATCTTTTTGATTTTATTGACATCAATATTTATATTTATTGTATCGATTTTATTTGCACCGCATATCGTCCGCTTTTTTTCTGCGGAAGGCTCAAATGTCTACTGCATTGCGCTTGAAGGATTTTTTATATTTTCTTTTAATTTCTTGTTTTGTGGATGTAATATTTTTTCTTCAGCTTTTTTTACGGCACTTTCGAACGGAAAAGTATCTGCGCTCATCTCTTTTTTGCGGACATTTGGATTTATAACAACAGGGCTATTAATACTACCGAACCTTTTTTCTGTAAGGGGTATTTGGCTGGCGATACCTTTAGCTGAGCTTTTAACTTTTTTCTTCTCTATTACTTTTCTTTTTCTGTATCGAAACAAATATGAATATATGTAAAGAAAAAAGCTGCAAATTGGCTTGCAGCTTTTTTAACACCATAACGATTAAACGTCATTGTTTTCAATGGATTGTTTCTTTGCATTTCTATTTTGATTTTGGTTTTCTTTCGTAATAGGAGTCTGATAATTACACTTCTTCATTCTTGCTTGTTTGTTATCGGGCTGACTGTCCTTTGCCATATAAATCACCTCAATTTTCTAATATAAAAGAAAGACGGGCTGATATCCCGTCTTGGCAAGTAAGTTACTCATGCAATTGCATGTTTTGAAAATCAAAATGTAACTCCTTACAAGATATAGTTTGCTCGATGGTTTGATAAGTATGTTAGGAAGATGATGGGATTTCAATCGATAGCATAAGAAGCATTTTTTGAATTTCTACATAATTGTTCAATAAAATGTTAAAATAATTTTTATATATTAGGAGAAATTAAGGAGCTATTAAAATGAGTCGACTGAGAATCATGCGAGGAAGCTTAAATAAAATCCATAATGCAGTTGCACGTTATCCTTTGGCCGTTGTGTTTCTTTTTACAGCAGCAGTATTGGTTTCTTATTCCATACAAAGCGGAAAAGATTATATAATAGAGATTTTAAGCTGCATTTTTGGAGTTTTTTTTAGTTTATCTTTGCAGGCGGTATTTGAGCGCTTCTTTTATAAAATATCCATTCGCCTTGCTTTTATAGGCTGCAGTTCTGCTTTTACCTTAGGATACTATTTAATCATTAAATCTGTTTCTGAATTCAGCGAAGAGATTGGGATACGAACTTTACTGGGGGCAGCAGCGTTGTTTTCTGCTTACCTTTGGATTCCAACGATTCGCAGCCAAGTGACTTTTAATGAAAGTTTTTTCATTGCATTTAAGGCTTTTTTTCAATCCTTGCTTTTTTCCCTCGTCATTTTCGGGGGAAGTAGTTTTATCATAGCGGCATTGGATCTATTGATTATACCGCTTCGTTCAACTGCATATTTGCATGTAGCAAATCTTTCCTTTCTCTTCTTTGCACCCGTTTTTTTTCTATCCTTGATACCGGTATTCCCTGGGGAAAAAGATCATAAAGAAGAATTTGACCGGATTGCGGAAAAAAATGAATTAATAAAAAATGCAGCGGGATGTCCGAAATTTTTAGAGGTTTTACTGTCTAATGTGGTTGTCCCTCTGCTATCGGCGTTTACGATCATCTTACTGCTTTACATCGTAATAAATATTCAAGGAGATTTTTGGACAAGCAGGTTACTAGAGCCAATGCTCATATCTTATGCAACTGCGGTGATCCTTGTATATCTTCTGACGAGTCGGATGGAAAATAAATTTTCTATTTGGTTTCGAAGAGTACTTCCAAGGGTTTTTGTTCCGATGATGGCATTTCAAATTGCTTCCTCTCTTTTGAGTTTAAAAGAAACGGGAATCACTCATACACGATATTTTATCATCGTGTTTGGTATTTATGCAATTTTGGCCGGGATAGTGATGTGTTTCATACCTATTAAGAAAAATGGCATCCTTGCAGTGATGCTCATCCTTTTTTCCCTTATTTGCATTGTGCCTCCGGTGGATGCTTTTTCTGTCAGCCGAATCAGCCAGGAAAACCGATTGAAACATGTTTTGATTAAAAATGCTATGCTTCGAAACAATCAAATTTTGAAGCAAGAGGCTATACCGGATGAAGATAAAGAAAAAATCATCCTGTCGGTTGAATATTTAGAACGCATGCATTATACAGACAAAATCGCCTGGTTTCCAAAAGACTTTTCGTTTTATGAAGATTTTTATAACACGTTTGGTTTTGACCGATACGAGCAAGAATCGAGCCAAAGCCGATTTATTTATGTTTCTTTAAAGTCGGATGCGCTCATTGATATTCAAGGATATGATGCATTGGTACATGTCTTTTTAAATACAGATGACAATCGGGAGACTAAAATCTGCGAAATCGAGCAGTCAGGGAGAAATTATACTTTGAATAAGGTAAAAGAAGGGGATACATTTGATTTTATATTGGTACAGGCAAACCAAGAAGTAATTCGATGGAATGTGCAGGAAATTTTCTCAAGGTATCGTGGTTATACGGAAGAAAAATATGAACTGTCCAATGAGGAAGCCTCTTTTACTGTTGAAAATAATGAAGCGAAGCTGACATTTGTAATACGAGAAGCAAATATTAACTTTTTAAAGAACGAAAGTAATTATTTTATAAATTTAGATATTTTAATTCTAATAAAATAAAGTTTAAGGGAAAATCGCCTTTGCCTTCTGGATATTCTATGACGTAAGCAGAGAAAATCAGTCAAATTTACTTCTTACTCTTATATATTTTTGAATTTGAGGAATAATAACTTAATGTTACGATAAATGTTTGAAAAAAGACAAATAAATAAAAAATTAAGAGGTAACTTATGGAAAAAAATAAAAAAGGATTATCTGCCTGGCAGCTTACGATGATGGCATTAGGAACGGTAATCGGAGGTTCCTTTTTCGTTGGATCGTCAGTTGCAATTCGTGCTGCGGGACCATCCATTATGATTGCTTATGTACTCGGTGGAATTTTGGTCTACTTTATATTGATCGCATTGTCTGAAATGACGGTTGCAAATCCGGATTCAGGTTCCTTTCGAACCTTTGCAGAGCAGGCTTTTGGGCGGGGAATCGGTTTTATTGTCGGATGGGTCTATTGGACGGGGATGGTTTTGGCAATGTCAAGTGAAGCAACGGCAGTGTCGATATTGGTAAGCAAGTGGATTCCGAATATTTCCATACCTTTACTTGGAGGTGCTGTCATCATTGGTGTGACACTTATTAATTTACTTGGAGCCGATAAATTAAGTAAATTGGAAAGCGGCCTTGCAGCGGTAAAACTATTTGCCATTGCCTCTTTTATCGTAATCGCAGCGTTATTGGTTTTAGGAATTGCCTTTCAAACTCCGGCGATCGGAGCAGGCGAATTAAGCAGAGAGCCCTTTATGACAGGCGGTATTAAAGGAATTGCCGGAAGTATGTTGATTGTCATGTTCAGCTATGCCGGATTCGAAATTATCGGACTTGCTGCTTCTGAAAGTGAGAATCCCAGAAAGACAGTCCCACAGGCAATTTTGTATACGATTTTATCCCTTGTCGGTTTTTATATCCTTTCCATGGCTTTTTTATTTCCGCTGATTCCTGCAAAAAATATCAAAGAAGATGTCAGTCCAATGGTGGCAGCTTTGAATTATCAGGGAATTGGATGGGGAAGTACAGCGCTGAATATTGTTATGATAACTGCAATTATATCGACGATGCTAGCAGCCATGTTTGGACTTGGCAGGATGATGCGTTCTCTCGTATCGGAAGGACATGCACCAAATTGGCTGAAAGATAAAACGGACGTTCCTTATCGAGGAATTTTGTTTTCTGGATCGGCGATGTTACTGGGGCTGGGGATCGGTATCTTTCTGCCGCAAATATATTTGTTTTTAATTAGTTCCGGAGGATTCGCACTGCTATTTACGTACGTGATGATTATGGCGGCACATATCCGGCTGCGTAAGAGAAACGGATGTCCGCCGGAAGGGAAATGCCAGATGCCTGGTTTCCCGTATACTTCATGGTTTTCTTTGATTAGCATGATTGTAATTATCCTCAGCATGCCTTTTATACCAGGACAAGTCTCGGGTTTGATTGCGGGTTTTACAATCATTGCAGTCTATTCTTTGATTTATATAGCAATTCGCTTAGCTGGACATTCAAAAGAAAAGAAACCTTTTACGAAAGACCTTTCAGAGCAGGAATACACATCAATGCTGTCACGAGAATTTTCTGAAGAATTGATAAAACCAAGAAAGGAGGAGAAAAATAATGGATCGGAAGATGAAATGTAATGTTGGAAAGACAGAGCAAATAGTCCGCCTTACGATTGGATTAGCGATTGTGCTTTTGGGTATTTACTTCCAAAGCTGGTGGGGAATTATTGGATTGGTACCTTTAATCACTGGACTGACACGTTATTGCCCAATTAGTGATCTTTTAGGAATCTCAACTTATAAGACGAGAGAACAATAAGCTTTTACAAAATGAGAAGAGAGAAAACCTGCAATAATTTGAGTTGAATTTTGCGGGTTTTTTTATAGGGCAGCACGTTTCGGAGGAAGATTTTTACAATCTGTATGTAAATCAAGAGTTTGCGCCACTGGAACGCCTCGAACGTTTTTGCTATGCTGGAGATGACCGGAATATCTGCATGAGATATATTCTAGGAAATGAGATAAAAATAGTAGAATCATGTTTCTAATAAGGAAAAATTGGGTATTACTATTATAAAGTTAGAGTATTTGAACATAAGTTTTAAGAAAGGAGTGTATGAGGAATCTAATGGAGACTTCATACAAATGATTATATGAAAATCGCATTAAGAGATAGATTTCCTGAACTTAAGGTAGAAACAACAAAAGGAAGCATTCAATTGCCGGGGGATTACGCAGGAAAGTGGTTTATTTTATTCAGCCATCCGGCAGACTTTACACCGGTATGCACTACTGAATTCGTATCTTTTCAGAAGAAAATGAAACAATTTAACGATTTAGGCGTGGAGTTGATCGGTCTAAGCGTAGATAGTTTGGAATCACATCATCAATGGATTCAATGGATCAAAGATAATATTCATGTACAAATTGAATTTCCGGTTATCGATGATGAAAAGAGAGTTGTTGCCGAGACACTTGGATTAATCCATCCGAATGAAGATGAAACAGTAGCAGTCAGAGCTGTTATTATAGTGGATCATAATGGTAAAGTGAGAACGATATTGGAATATCCAAAAGAGATTGGAAGAAACATTGATGAAATACTTAGAACAGCGAAAGCTTTAAAGATGGCTTCCATTAAAAAAGTATTTGCTCCAGCCAACTGGCCGCATAACGAAATCATAGGAGACAAGGTTTTATTTCATAGAGAAAAAGGAGAAGATAAAACATCGGATAAAGAATGCGGCATTTACAGCTTGGCAGATTGGTTTGAATATAAAAATGTGAATGAAAATGACTGATTTATTTTTTGACATATTATAAAAAAGGGGTTTTCTAAAAGCAAATAAGTTTGAGGGATACCTCTTTTCTATAAAAACAGAGAGTGCTTGCGAAGCTTTCTCTATTTTTTATAGAAGAGATGATCGGAAGGATCTTTTAAAATTAACATTTACCTTTGCCTTTACCTAGAATTTCAAGACCGGTGTTTGCAAAAAGTACACCGCGAGCAAAATAGTTTGACATTAAAAAATTAATGTTCTCTGTTAAATTATATAAATTAATTTCTGCATCTGTATTATCGGTCACAATAGCATTGACTTCTTCGATTTTGTATTTGATATATTGATAAAGCAAATACTGCCATTGATTTTTGTCCCAATATATATTAATTTTTGCTAAAAAAGTAGCGATTTCATCTGCTATGTGATACCACTCAATTACCTTTGTATTTGTTAGGATGAGGTCTCCGTATTTCATGGCCTCAATCACTTCCATCATTGTTTCGTTAAATTGTAAAGATAAATTTTCGAGAGTTTTTCCGTTTTCTGTCCCAAAGAAGATACTAGACATGGAGCCGACTTCTGCTGGAAGGGAAAGCATACCTTTTTTTGATGATTTTATATTAGGAGTATCGTAAATTAAGGCTCTGATATAGGAGCGATTCCACACTCCCATTCTAATCCATAGTTTTTGTACTGCGACAAGAGTATTCATCTGGTCGTATGTAAGGTACGGTTTATTACTTGTATCTTCCTGATTTTTAAATTGCATGAGAGTCCCTCCGTAGATTCATTTGCTATATTGTTAGTATATGCTTCATTATAATAAATGATATGATATTGATAAAAATTAAACTTATTCTTATTATGAGAGTTTTTTAAAACATAATATCACCATCTTCTTTATAGGAGCCAGATGGTTTGACGAAGAGAATAAAAAGAATTAAAATAGTTCTGAGAATTAAGAAGGGAAGTGATGATATGTCGATTGAAAAAGTAAGAGAATATTTCAAACAATGGAATTTAGAAGATAAAATATTAGAGTTTGGTGTATCGAGTGCGACCGTTGAATTAGCAGCTTCAGCACTTGGGTGTGAACCTGAGCGCATTGCAAAGACACTATCGTTTAAAGGAGATTCGGGGTGTATTTTGGTTGTTGTTGCTGGTGATGCCAAAATAGATAATCGAAAATATAAAGAAAAATTTGGAATAAAGGCAAAAATGTTGAAACCGGATGAAGTGCTCGAATTGGTAGGACATGCTATTGGAGGGGTTTGCCCGTTTGCTGTAAAGCAAGATAATTCTATTTATCTCGATCAATCCTTAAAACGATTTACTACGGTATTTCCAGCCTGTGGAAGCAGTAATAGTGTGATAGAACTGACAATACCGGAATTGGAGAAATATGCAGATTGTATGGAGTGGGTGGATGTATGCAAAGGATGGGGTGAGAATGCGGTCTGAAAATCAGCTCAAAATCGGTTGTCATCTGTCGTCGGCTAAAGGGTTTTATGCAATGGGGCAGGATGCAATTAAAATAAATGCTAACACATTTCAGTTTTTTACAAGAAACCCAAGAGGGAGCCGAGCAAAGGAGCTGGACTTAGAAGATGTCCAACAACTTTTAAACTTAATGACTGAAAATGGTATGGAAAGAATTTTAGCACATTCCCCATATACTCTAAACCCTTGTTCTTCTGAACCGAAAAAGTGGAGTTTTGCGCTAGAGACTATGAAAGATGACTTAGAAAGAATGGAATATCTGCCGGGAAATTTTTATAATTTTCACCCGGGAAATCATGTGGGGCAAGGTGTAGAAGCTGGAATAAAACAGGTAATTTCGTTGTTAAATTTGGTTTTAACAACGAAGCAGTCAACGATGGTTCTTCTTGAAACGATGTCAGGCAAAGGAACAGAAGTCGGCAGTAAGTTTGAAGAACTGTATCAAATTATGGAAGGCGTTGAACAAAGCGATAAATTGGGGATCTGCTTGGATACCTGCCATGTTTTTGATGCCGGTTACGACATTGTAAATGATCTGAATGGGGTTCTCCAGGAATTTGATAGAATTATTGGACTGGACAAGCTTTATGCGATACATCTGAATGACAGTAAAAATGAAATCAGCAGTCATAAGGACCGCCATGAAACAATCGGGAACGGAAAGATCGGGATGGAAGCGATTCTTAATATTTTGACCCATCCGAAATTGTCGGATTTACCATTTTACTTGGAAACGCCGAATGATTTAGCCGGACATAAGGCAGAAATTGAACTGATCCGAGCTGCATTGAATTCAGGAAGAAATTAAAAATGAAAGAAAGAAAAAACCTCTAAAAATAATTTTTAGAGGTTTTTTCTTTCTTTATAATACCACAAAATGACTCAAATTTTAAGTCTTTTACTTACTTCTCTATCAGAAGAGCAAAAATATTGGATTTATACTGCGGCTGATAGGATGGAGCTTTGCTAAAAAGTTAAGATGTTCGCAATATATTAATGCAAGTACTATGTTATAATGAATTGTAATAATTGAGAAAGAAAGGAATTGAGAACGGATATGGGGATAGCAGAACTTTCAGAAAGCGAATCAGCACTTACAAAGAGTAAAAAGGGAATTATGATTGCAATTGTAGCAATTGCAATACTTTTAATCGGGATAAAAGCATACGAGTTTTACCAGCAAAAACAATTACTTGAGAAGACGATTTCTAATCTTAATTGGGAAATTCCCCTTGAAAAAGATTTTGAATTTATAGATTGGCGCCAGATGAAACTGAATAAAGAATTTGAGAAGTATGGATTAAAAGTTTTTTCTGTGGTTGTAGAGGACAAAGAGGAATACGGGATTTTTGATAAGCTGTTTGGTGTCATGCGCAAAGACGGAGAAATTATCATTCCGGCTATATACGAGACGCTTACTCCGGATTGGGATATGAAATATATACTGGGAAAAAATTGGAGTACAGATCAGGCGCATTATTATAGTTTAGATGGAGGTAATTACATCGCTAAGACTTTTAAAAGTGCATCTCCGTTTGAAAATGGTTATGCTGTTGTAGAAGATGAAGCCGGATATTATATTATAGAGCCTTCCGGAGAGATAAAATTAAAATTTGATTGTGACTTTTTGAGCATATTTGATAGCGAAAGGGGATTGTATCAGTTTCAAGCGCAGTCAAATAAGAACAGTATCGGTGGACGATGGGGTCTCGTGGATATAAATGGGACAATATTGTTAGATCCTAAGTACGATGTGATTGAAAAAGCAGATGAAGACAAGCTTCTGGTTATCTATAAGACGGAAAGTGTATTTCAGGAAAGCAAATATCTGGATTATGATTTCAAACCACTGTTTGAGGAAAGCTTTGAGCATGCTGAACCGTTTTCGGATGGATTGGCACCTGCAAAACGTGAGAATGATACTTGGGGCCTGATGAATACGAATGGTGAGATCGTTCAAAGAATCAGCTGCAGCGATTTTTATTCTTATTCTGAAGAATTGTCAATTGTTGGAAGAGGAAAGCGTTTATGCGGAATCGATAAGAACGGGGATGCCGTATTTGAGGTACCTTATGAAGAAAGCAACAGTATCACTGGATTAAGAAGGGGATTTCAGGATGGTTTACTTTTATTTCGAGGGAAGAATGGAAAATACGGTTATATTGACAGGAATGGAGATGTAGTAATTCCCCCTGTATTTGATGATGCAGACCCGTTTGAAGATGGAAAAACATTTGTTGAAGTAAATGGTCAAGGAGGAGTAATTACACGAGATGGAATATAGTCGTATACATAAAAATGCAGTAAAAGCCTGGATGATAGGAAGAATCATTTTTTTGACAATATTTTTTGCAATCTATTATCCGGTTGTATATAAACTGCTCATGCCTAGATTTGGTGACATGCTGACAGTAAAAATTGGATTCAATGGATTGACCTTTTTATTTATCCTTTTCTTTTTAGTCAATACCTTCATAATGCCGATGATTCAATATAAAGAGTGGAGATACAGCATTCAACAAGACCGCATTGAATTGCTGAATGGAGTATTGATCCGCAGCAAGGTGGTAATTCCTATTTCCAGAATACAGTATATTGAGATTGAACGTGGACCGATTTATCAGATTTTTCATTTGGCATCACTCGATATTAATACAGCAAGTGATTCGCATGAAATACCAGCGTTGACTCTTGAAGAAGCAAATGAAATATCTCAGAAATTAAAAACTATGATAGAAATGAGTGATGATGTTGATTGAGAAAGAAGAACAAAAAAAGATTGACGATACTTTAGTGTCTGAAAGTAAGAGAAGTATGCCCTTTCAGACGGAGAGAAATCATAGTTGTAAAATATTATATATGTTTTTAAAAAAAATGATGGAAGGTCTTGTACTATTTATCATCATTATAAAAAACCATGATGGTTTTGGCGGCAACCTTTTCTTTTATGTATTGTTTCTAATCCTACTGAGCATGCTGCTATTCAGTGTATTGGACTGGCGCAGGCAGGTATTTTATTTTTACAAAGAGGCGATCTATTTTAAAAGCGGACTGCTGAATGTAAAAATCAGAGAAATCCCATTTCAACGAGTGACAACAGTGGATCTGACAGAGGGTATTCTGGACAAAATATTTGGGACGGTTAAAGTAAAAGTAGATACGGGGAGCCTTTCAAAAAATGAAAGCGAGCTGTCTTTGCTGTTAGATAAAAGGAGAGCACTCGAAGTCCGCAGTTTGATTTTAAATCGCCCGGACCATATCAAAACAGATTCTAAGACTTTTGGTAAAGGCTACAATGTCAGTTTTACTCAATTGATGCTTTATGCGTGTACTTCCAATGCGGTCACAAAAGGAATTGGTATTATTTTTGTCGCCTATACATTTTTAGATGATTATATTTTCAATATTTTTGATATTAAACTCTTAGATTACGAAATAACGGCAAAATATCTATGGGAAAAAGTAATATGGGTTGTGGCGGGTGTTATTTTAATCAGCACTCTTTTATCAATCATGAAAAGTCTGATTCAATACTATAATTTTAGAATCGATGTGGAGGGAGATAAGCTGAATATCTGTTACGGATTATTGAATCAAAAACATTATTCGTTTTCACGGGATAAAATAAAAGGAGTGCATGGGCGGCAGAATGCACTTATGCAGCTGTTTCATCTAAAAACATTAGAAATCGAAAGCATTGGATATGGGGATGAAAAAGGAGAGTCTGCTATTTTATTTCCAATCTGTAATGCAAAATTAGAGGAAGAGATCATGGATGAATTGCTGCCCGAATTTGTTTATAAAGGGAAAATACAGGTGCTTCCGAAACGTGCACTGTTGCGTTTTATTTGGAAAAAGGTTCTTTTTTTAGGTATTTTAGTAGCAATTCTAATGCACTATGTTTCGTTTGGAATTGCTGGTGTGATCCTCTTGCCTTTTGCATGTTGGTTAGGCTATATGCAATTTCGAAATGCCGCAGTTGGTATGGATCAAGAGCTTCTTACTATGTCATACAATGGAATGTATAAGGTCAAAACAGTAGTAAAGAGAACAGCAGTGCAGTCATTTGAGAAATCACATTCTTATTTTCAAAAGAGGGCAGGTCTTGCCAGCTTCAAAGTCAATATATTCAGCAATCAAAAATACCAGAGCCTTAAAGTGAAAAATTTAGAAAGCCATGTAGTGGATAATTATTTGAAAAAAGCAAGGTAATGAGTTAAAATAAAAGCAATTAGAATACGGTGATGTGAAAAAGGAGGATATTATGTTTCGAGAAATGAGAAGAAAAGAAAAACAATTGGCGACAGAAGAAACAATTCAGATGCTTGAAAGAACGCTTTACGGCACGCTGGCTCTTTTAGGGGATGGTGGTTATCCTTATTCACTGCCGATCAGTTTTGCTTACAAGGATAATAAAATATATTTTCACGGTGCAATGCAGGGACATAAAATTGATGCAATTAAAAAAGAGCCGAAGGTATCCCTGAGTGTGGTTGAAAAGAATGAAGTTTTACCGGAAAAGTTCGATACCTTGTATCGAAGTGCGATTGTATTCGGGAAAGCACGTGTGCTTTCAGAGCCGCAGGAGAAAAGGGAAGGTCTTTTAGCATTGATTGAAAAATACTCCTCTGAATATATGCAAAGCGGACAGGCATATATTGAAAAGGCACTTGCAGCTGTAAGCGTAATGGAGATTGAAATTGAGCATATGACAGGAAAAGAGGGAAAGTAAAAGATAGATTTTTTGGACCTATCTCTTGCGATAAAGATTTATCGAACTAAAATTGAATGAAAAATAATTATGGATGTTGCAGCTTAAAGTTTCTCTGATGTTGCAACATTTTTTTAAATAATTTTAATTTTTGCAGATAAGATAAATAGTATAGTTTTTCATGATTAAAACTATGCAAGAGTAATACAAAAAATCTATAATAATAGGCAATAAATAAAGTGAAAGATGGAGGTGTTTATGAAGATAAAAACGTTTAAGGTGGAGCAATGGATGAACGAATATGAGAATGATGCGGTGTATAATTTGGCGGAAACCTGCGTAGATTCGCTTACGCTGAGAGAGCTTTTAATATTGGCGGAGAAGAATCCGGAGGAATTTATGAAAGGGTTAGCTGATACAAGAATGACATATAGTCATATCTATGGATCAGACGCTTATCGCAATGGAATAAGTGGATTATATGAAAAGATTGAACCACATCAGGTTATCCCTACCCACGGAGCAATTGGCGGAAATCATCTGGCATTGCTTTCAATTTTGGAACGAGGAGATTCTATGGTTTCGGTGATGCCTACTTATCAGCAGCATTACTCCATTCCGGAATCGATCGGTGCAGAGGTAAACATACTGCAGCTGACACCAGAAAAGGGATTTCTTCCTGACTTAAAAGAGCTGAAACGTATGGTCAAAGGCAATACAAAGCTGATTACAATCAATAATCCAAATAATCCGTCCGGCTCTTTGATCCCGCAGGAAATGCTGGAAGAAATCGTATACATTGCCTCTAAAGCAGGAGCTTATATTCTCAGCGACGAAGTATATAGAGGATTAAGCATCGATGAAAGCTATATGCCGTCTATAACAGACCTGTACGAAAAAGGGATCAGCGTGGGGAGCATGTCAAAGGTGTTTTCATTGGCAGGTCTTCGTATGGGCTGGATCGCAGCCCGTTGTCAAGAAGTCCTTGATTTGTGCAAAGAACGAAGAGATTATGATACGATCAGCTGTGGCGTAATGGATGATATCTTTGCTTCTGTTGCGCTGGAAAGTAAAGAGGCCATTTTTAAGCGAAACAGAGAAATCATTAAAAAAAATCGAAAAATTCTGGATGACTGGGTGAATGCGGAACCGCATATTACGTATACAAAACCGGAGGCGGGAACCACTGCATTGCTGTATTATGATTTTAAAGTACCTTCCAGAGAATTCTGTAAAAATTTATTAAAGGATACAGGTGTTTTTTTTACTCCTGGAGAATGCTTTGAATTGGAGTATTGCGTAAGAATCGGTTACGCATACGATTCCAAAACTTTGGCAGAAGGTTTAAAAAAGTTAAGCGAGTATATGAAACAAGTTTATAAGGAAGGTTAATTGAAAATCGAATAAGAGAAACAAAATGCAAGAAATTATAAAATACCACGAAAATGAAAAATTTATGCCATACTTTTGCCATATGTGCGGGGTATCATGAAATCATAAAACTTGTTAAAGACAAGAAGCAAATATGAAAAAGGAGGTCTTTTATATGAAAAGGACAAAAATAGCTTTAACAGTTGGTATGATGGTATTTGCATTTGGGGCAACTTCATTGACTGCCTTTGCAGCTTCAAGCTATGAGAACCCGGCAGAAGCAGTTGCAGCACTGACAGGGAGAACAGTAGAAGGTGTTGTTGCAGAAAAAACAGCAGACAATGTTACTTATGGAAGCATTGCAAAGGATGCTGGAAAGCTGGAAGCGTTTAAAGGAGAACAG
The DNA here is from genome assembly GCF_035621135.1 of Sinanaerobacter sp. ZZT-01. NCBI lineage: Bacteria > Bacillati > Bacillota > Clostridia > Peptostreptococcales > Anaerovoracaceae > Sinanaerobacter > Sinanaerobacter sp. ZZT-01. The sequence goes on along the minus strand of NZ_CP141728.1, from coordinate 75,620 downwards.
CTCCAAATAAAAAAGGATCGTTTAGAAGAAAGGGTTTCTGAGGGAAGCATGGCACAGGAAAGAGCAGAAGAGATCATTGCAGAAATTGAAGAAAATCAGAGCAATTGCGATGGGGGCAGAACTGCAAAAATTGGTGAAAAAATGGGAGCTGGATTTGGAATGATGAATGGTAACGGTCAAGGGCAAGGAAACAAAATGAAAAATGTGCAAGGAAACAAAATGAAAAATGTGCAAGGAAAAGGTGAAGGGCGTGCTTTTAGAAACGGAAGCTGTCAAGTGACTGAAAATTAATAAGGATATAAAAATAACTCGGTGGGCATTCCTGCCGAGTTATTTTAGTTTAGGAATACTTTTATTTAAAGGGAAAGCTTTATATTTAAGAGTAACTTAAGAATTGACTGCTTGATATCTGATATAATAAAAATCTATAATAATATAGTAAAGCAAAAAAATTAAATATAAATATTATTTTTTATATGAATGAGAATATTGTTCCTTATATTATAAAAGAGTATCTTACACATACGGTCATTGAGGATATATATGGAAACAAGAACCCCTGATATGTATGATTAAGAGAAAGGAATGTCTATGCAGCCATCGATAGAAAATTTAGAACCGAGTCAACGCAGGCAGCTTCGCAGAGAACGGTTAAAAAGAAAAAGGATAAAAAGAAAAAGGCTACAGAAAAAATTGATTTTTTTTGCAGTCAGTGTTTTAACGCTTTTCTTTTTTCGAAGTGTAATGATTCATTCTGGTTTCATTGGAAAAGAGAGTGGGACAAGCCATGTTTTTGAAGACTTATGGGATTTAAATGATGATTTGCTGGGGACAGTGATGCTCGATGCTGGACATGGCGGAAATGACTGTGGAACGGATGCAGGAGCTATTTTAGAAAAAGAATTGAATTTACAAATTACGCTTAAGATACAAAAAAAATTAGAAAAAAAAGGAGTAAGGGTCTTTATGACTCGAAATGATGATACGTATTTATCACGAGATGCGCGGGTGGCTATGGCAAAAAAAGAAAATCCGGATCTATTTATAAGCATTCATCAAAATTCCTTTACTGACAGCAGTGTCAGAGGAATGGGTATATGGTATAACGAAAAGAAAACAATCGGAGGAGAAGAAAGCTATATTTTAGCAAAAAAAATAGAAGAGAAAATTGCAGCGGACACGCAGATCATAAGTCGAGGGATTGTAGCGGATACAGACTTGCAGGTCTTACGTCAAACGGAAGTCGCAGCTGTCTTGATCGAAATCGGTTATGTTACAAATCCAGAAGATTGGAAGTTGATTGTTTCCGACGAATATCAGGAAAGGGCTGCAGAGCGCATCACAGAGGCTGCGGTTGCATATCTGATGCAGCAAAACGGAGACGAATTGGTGTGATGATAGAAAATGTGTGTCAGGAAAATGAAAATAAGATTACATATTAAATAATAGTTGCATTTTAAAATAAGCTGATATATAATTGGAAAAGCAAAAACAGTTAGAGGTTTTTGCGAGAATTTTTGACTATTTCCATTTTTGGGAATCATGGCCATGCGGACAGCCAGGTCAAATGCCGAATTGGCAACTTCGTTGCCTTATTGATTGAGTACATTGCTCAAATTTTATAAGTTGATGTTGAATACAATGATTTAACATTGAGTTGGTTACTAAACAACCGTGTGCCCGAAGGCACATCACACTTGTGAAACGATCAATAAGAGTAGTAAAAGTAATTCTTGCTATATAGACTCTAATCTGATATTGAATAAATAAAATGCAAATAGAGCTTTGCATTGAAATAAAACAATTTTAGTATTGAAACTCAAGTGTAATGATGTTAAAAATGATCATTCAGCTTGAGTTTTTTTAATATTTATCAAAATGTTTGCGGATATCTTGGGAACGATAAGGATGAGGAATGAAAAAAATGAATGACAAATTGCGATTATATGGATTTAATAATTTAACCAAATCATTGAGTTTTAATATTTATGATGTCTGCTATGCAAAGAGCGAACGAGAACAAAAAGACTATATTGCCTATATTGATGAGCAGTATAATTCCGATCGTTTAACAAAGATACTTTACCACGTATCCGAAATGATAGGTGCGCATGTATTAAATGTTTCAAAACAGGATTATGAGCCGCAAGGAGCGAGCGTTACTATTTTGCTTGCTGAAGAACAAATGGTTCGCTCGGGTTCATGTAAGTGCGTTGAAGAAGAAATCATAACAAAGGGTGAAACTGTTCTTGCACACTTGGATAAGAGCCATGTAACGGTACACACTTATCCGGAATATCACCCAGGAACATGCATCGCGACATTTCGTGTGGATATCGATGTAGCTACCTGCGGTGAAATCACACCTTTGTCTACATTAGATTATTTAATTCAAAGCTTTGATTCGGATATCATAACCATGGATTATCGTGTTCGTGGATTTACAAGAGATATTGAAGGTAAAAAACTTTTTATGGATCAAAGCATGACTTCAATTCAAGATTATATTGATGATAAAACGCTGAAAAAATATGATGCCATTGACATTAATGTGTATCAATCCAATCTTTTTCATACAAAGATGCTGATTAAGGAGATTGATTTAAAGAATTATCTATTTAAAACAGACGTATACGAAATACCCCCAAAAACAAGATTGGATATTACCAATAGTCTAAGGCGGGAAATGATAGAGATTTTTACTGGAAGTAATATTTATGATTAGAAAGTAGGGAGGTGTAAGATATGCATTTGGATCAAAGGCATATGCCAATTTTTGAGGCTTTACAGAAATTTAAAAAAGATCGGATTGTACCATTTGATGTACCTGGGCATAAAAGAGGAAAGGGAAACTTGGAACTGACTGATTTTCTAGGCGAAAAATGTATGTCGGTTGATGTAAATTCCATGAAGCCGCTTGATAATTTATGCCATCCGGTTTCCGTTATTTCCGAAGCGGAAAGACTTGCAGCAGATGCGTTTGGTGCAGCACATGCCTTTTTTATGGTAGGAGGAACCACTTCCTCTGTCCAGACTATGGTTTTTGCTGCCTGTAAGTCAGGCGAGAAGATTATCATGCCGAGAAATGTGCATCGAAGTGCAATCAATGCATTAATTTTAAGTGGTGCAACTCCGATCTATGTCAATCCGGATATTGATGAAGAGCTTGGCATATCTTTAGGAATGCGTTTGAGTGAACTGGAAAAAACCATCTTAGAGAATCCGGATGCAAAAGCTGTTTTAGTAAACAATCCAACTTATTATGGAATTTGCTCGAATATAAAAGGAATTGTAGAGCTTGCGCATCGATACGGGATGTTGGTATTGGCGGACGAGGCGCATGGCACACACTTTTATTTTGATGAGGAGCTTCCGATTTCCGCTATGGAGGCAGGAGCAGATATGGCGGCTGTCAGTATGCATAAATCCGGTGGAAGTTTAACGCAAAGTTCATTTTTACTGTTAGGGGAAGAAATGAATGCAGACTATGTAAGGCAAATCATTAATCTGACACAAACAACGAGCGCTTCTTACTTATTGTTGTCCAGTTTAGATGTATCCAGAAAGAATTTAGCTTTAAACGGAAAGGAAATCTTTAAAAAGGTAAGAGATTTAGCTGATTATGCAAGGAATGAAATCAATCAAATCGGCGATTATTATGCTTATTCCAGTGAAAGAATCAATAAGGATTCTATTTATGATTTTGATGTGACTAAATTATCAGTAAACACACTGAATGTTGGGTTGGCGGGGATTGAAGTTTACGATCTGCTAAGAGATGAGTACGGCATTCAGATAGAATTTGGAGATATTGGAAATATACTGGCTTATATCTCTGTGGGAGACCGGGAACGTGATATTGAACGTCTAGTCAGCGCACTTGCAGAAATACGCCGCAGGTATAAAAAAGAAAGAGCAGGGATGCTGGATCACGAATATATGAGTCCACTTGTGGCAGAAACTCCGCAGAACGCTTTTTACGGAGAAAAAAAATCGCTGCCGATCATGGAAACGGCTGGATATGTGTGCGGAGAATTCGTCATGTGCTACCCTCCCGGTATTCCGATTTTGGCACCGGGGGAGAAAATTACAAATGATATATTGAATTATATTCAATATGCAAAAGGAAAAGGTTGTTTCATGACCGGACCTGAGGATATGAAGATAGAACATATCAATGTTATAGCTGGAAAGGAGTAAGGAAACATGGATTTGTGGTATACAGAACGGCATACCGATGATGTGAAATTTTCTATAAAAGTAAATCGGCAGTTATATTCAGAGCAAAGTGAATTTCAAAGAATTGATGTGTTTGAGTCAAAGCAATTTGGACGATTTTTAACTTTAGACGGATACATGATGCTGACGGAAAAGGATGAATTTATTTATCATGAAATGATTGTACATGTTCCAATGGCAGTACATCCGGATGTGAAAACTGTCTTGGTGATCGGTGCAGGTGACGGCGGTGTCATTCGCGAGCTATCAAAGTATGAGACAATCAAGCAGATTGATATGGTTGAAATTGATGAAAAGGTCGTAGCGGTTTGTAAAAAATATTTACCGGTTACTGCCTGTTGTTTGGAAGATCCAAGAGTGAAAATCTATTATCAGGATGGATTGCGATTCATTCGCACAAAAAATCAAGAGTACGATTTGATTATCGTAGATTCAACCGATCCTTTTGGTCCGGGGGAAGGACTTTTCACAAAAGAGTTCTATGGGAATTGTTATAAAGCATTAAAGGAAGATGGTATCATGGTAAATCAACATGAAAGTCCGTTTTATCCGGATGATGCGATTGCGATGCAAAGAGCACATAAGAGAATTGTAGAAAGCTTTGAAATAAGCAAGGTGTATCAGGCACATATTCCTACTTATCCTTCCGGGCATTGGCTGTTTGGATTTGCTTCGAAAAAATATCACCCGACACGAGACTTCTTACCAGAAAGATGGCAGAAAAAAGAATTAAAGACAAAGTATTATAATACACAGATTCATTTAGGGGCATTTGCATTGCCAACCTATGTAGAGGAGCTTTTAAAAGATGTGGAATAAAAACGTAGAAACCTTTATTGGATGCGATGCAGAGTACGAGGATGCGGGCATTGTTCTCTTTGGAGCACCGTTTGATTCGACAACTTCGTTTCGACCCGGGACGAGATTTGCAAGCAGAACCATGCGAAGTGAATCCTTTGGTTTGGAAACATATAGTCCGTATCAGGATAAAGATTTACAGGAAATCAATGTTTTTGACGGTGGAGACTTGGAACTTAGCTTTGGAAATCCATTGAATGCTTTAGATCAAATTAAAGAAACGACGAATAAAATCATTCATGATAGTAAAATTCCCTGCATGATTGGAGGAGAACATCTAGTGACATTTGGTGCAGTACAAGCGGTGTTTGAATCTTATAAAGAGCTTCGTGTCATTCATTTTGATGCGCATTCTGATTTGAGAGAAGCGTACTTGGGTGAACGTTTGTCACATGCTTCTGTAATTCGAAGGATATGGGACTTGGTAGGTGACGGCTGCATTCATCAATTTGGAATTCGAAGCGGAGAACGTGAGGAATTTCAATGGGCAAAAGAGCACACGAACCTTAACAAATTTTCTTTTGAAGGCTTAGAAGATGCAATAACAGCCTGCCAGGGATATCCTGTATATTTTACCATTGATTTAGATGTACTGGACCCTTCCGTCTTCCCGGGAACAGGAACGCCAGAGGCGGGTGGTGTTACATTTATGGAATTGCTTGAGGCGATAAAAAAAGTGGCTGCATTGGACATTATCGGCATGGATGTGAATGAATTAGCTCCGATTTATGACCCTAGTGGAGCGTCTACAGCGGTTGCTTGTAAAATACTTCGAGAATTATTACTGGCAGTTGGGAGCAAATAAATCACTTTATAAATATAGAAAATAAAGGAAAGAACAAGGAGGAAAAGAGAATGGGTAAGGCGTTAATTATTGGCTGTGGGGGTGTTGCGAGTGTCGCAATTCATAAATGCTGTCAAAACAGTACGGTTTTTGAAGAAATTATGATCGCGAGCCGTACAAAAAGTAAGTGCGACCAATTAAAGCGTGAATTAGAAGGAAAGACAAAAACAAAGATTTATACGGCACAGGTAGATGCGGATAATGTAGCGGAATTGGTTGCATTAATCAATGAATTTAAACCAAAGGTTGTATTGAATTTAGCACTTCCATATCAAGACTTAACCATCATGGATGCATGCTTAGAAACGAAGACGCATTACATTGATACAGCAAATTATGAGCCTTTGGATACGGCGAAATTTGAATATAAGTGGCAATGGGCATACCAGGAACGATTCAAAGAAGCGGGGATTACAGCTCTTCTCGGTAGTGGATTTGATCCGGGAGTAACCAGTGTATTTTCTGCATATGCAATGAAACATCATTTTGATGAAATCAATGAAATCGATATTTTAGATTGCAATGGCGGCGATCATGGGTATCCGTTTGCAACAAACTTTAATCCTGAGATTAATATTCGTGAAGTATCCGCCAATGGAAGCTATTGGGAAGATGGCAAATGGATTGAAACAGAGCCGATGGAGATCAAAAGAGAATATAACTTTAAAGGCGTAGGGAAAAAAGACATGTATTTGTTGCATCATGAAGAATTGGAATCATTAGCTCTCAATATTAAGGGTATTCATAGAATTCGTTTCTTTATGACCTTTGGACAAAGTTATCTTACTCACTTGAAGTGCCTTGAAAATGTTGGAATGACTTCGATCGAACCAATTGAGTTTGAAGGAAAGCAGATTGTGCCGCTTCAGTTCTTAAAAGCTGTGCTTCCGGACCCATCCAGTCTTGGACCAAGAACGGTAGGTAAAACGAATATCGGCTGTATTTTTAAAGGGAAGAAAGATGGAAAGGATAAAACCTACTATCTATACAATATCTGTGACCACCAGGAATGCTATAAAGAGGTTGGTTCACAAGCAGTCAGCTATACCACCGGTGTTCCGGCTATGATTGGTGCGATGCTTATTATGAACGGCACATGGAAAGGAAACGGTGTCTTTAACATTGAGCAATTCGATCCCGATCCATTTATGGATGCGCTAAATCAATGGGGACTTCCATGGGAAGAAGAGTTTAATCCGGTATTAGTGGATTAGGGAAGAGCGAATCATGATGAAACATTTTAATATAGCTACTCCTTTTTATTTAATTGATGAAGAACGACTGGTGAAAAATTTAAAGATATTAAAACAAGTTATGGATGAAACGGATTGCCGCATTTTACTTGCACAAAAATGCTTTTCCATGTTTTCCGTGTATCCGCTGATCGGAAAGTATCTTAGCGGAACAACAGCAAGCGGACTTTTTGAAGCAAAGCTTGGAGCAGACTATATGGGTTTGGAAAATCATATTTTTTCAGTAGCTTATAGAGAAGAAGAGATCGATGAGATTTTTAATATCTGTGATCATATTATATTCAATTCTTTTTCTCAATGGGAGAAATATAAGCGGAAAGCGATGGAATTAAAAAAAGAGTGCGGCCTTCGAATAAACCCGGAATGCTCGACGCAGGAAGGACATGCAATTTATGATCCCTGTTCTCCTTATTCCAGAATGGGGATCACAAAAAAGAATTTTCATTCAGATCAATCAGAGGGTATAAGTGGCCTTCATTTTCATACATTATGTGAACAAAATTCAGATGCATTAAAAGTAACAATTGATGCAGTTGAAAAACAATTTGGAGAGATACTCCCTAAAATGAAATGGTTGAATTTCGGTGGGGGACATCATATTACTCGTTCGGATTATGATATTGAGACGCTGGTTCAATTGATTCATCGTATGAAAGAACGGTATGGTGTGACTGTTTATTTGGAGCCCGGTGAAGCAGTCGCACTGAATGCAGGGTATTTAGTAACAACGGTATTGGATGTAATTGACAATGGTATGGAGATTGCCATCGTTGATACATCGGCAGCTTGTCACATGCCGGATGTTTTAGAGATGCCATATCGTCCGGAAGTAATTGGAGCGGGTAAACCGGGAGAGAAAAAATATACGTACCGCTTAGGAGCACCTACCTGCTTAGCTGGAGATTTCATCGGGGACTATTCCTTTGATCAACCATTGCAAATTGGCGATCAACTCTGTTTTTGTGATATGGCGATTTATTCCATGGTTAAGAATAATACATTCAATGGCATGAATCTTCCATCTATTGCATTAAGAGAAGCAGAAGATATAAAAGTCATTAAGACGTTTGGATATGAAGATTTTAAAAGTCGTCTCAGTTAAATCATTAGAGAAAGCTCAGAATAAAAAAATATGGGCTTTTTCTATAATTAGATTAAGGAATTCTTGTAAAAGAAATAATAATAAGCTTATTTGTTCATGTAGTATTTTGCTTTATATTGTAGAATTGTGTTATAAAATGAATAAAATTAGTTGCTCTTATATCTCAAAAACGGTAAGATAGAAAAAGTTAAAGTAAGAATCAGGAGAAGTGTATGAGTAAGGTAATTAATTTTGCAAGTATAAATGATACAGCAGCAGTCAGAGCAAAAGAGCGGGATAAAAAAGTGCCTTCCAATTTTCAAAATTTCTTAGAGAAAGAAATGGGAGCATCAGATGGTAAAGAAATTGATTTAGACTCTATCTTTGAACGTGCGGCTGAAGAATATCAAGTTCCGCTGAATCTTTTAAAAGCGGTAGCAAAGGCGGAATCCAATTTTAATACACAAGCAATTTCAAGATGCGGTGCACAAGGCGTAATGCAGTTAATGCCGGAGACTGCTGCGGCACTTGGAGTAAAGGATGCTTTCGACCCGGAACAAAATATTTTCGGCGGGGCAAATTACTTGGCGCAGAAGTTAAAACAGTATAGTGGAGATATCAATTTGACTTTAGCTTCATACAATGCCGGAAGTGGAAATGTTAAAAAATATGGCGGCGTTCCCCCATTTAAGGAAACACAAAATTATATAAATAAAGTAATCGGCTATATGGGAGAAAACGTGGCGGCAAGCAGGACATCAAGCAGAATATCATTTAAAACAGGTGATGCAATAGAAATGGATTCGTTAGAGCAGATTTCGTACAGCGAGTTACTACAGGCAATGCTGCAAATCGACATTCTTAGTCAAAAGCTTGGAAGTTTGACCGAAATAGGAGACATGAATGATGGAGCGGAATAACAGGTGGAATTACACTCTGGAGAGAAGAAGGATGCAGATCTCAAACCTTTTTTGGGGTATTGTGTTGATTGAGTTTCTTACCGAGTTATCTGTTTTTTCTGTTTTAAAAATGCGATATGCTTTTAGCGAAAGTGTTAATGAATTCCAATATTTAAGGCAGTATGTTTTTACTCCCTCATTCATTAATCTTGTATCTGTTTTTTTCTCATCTGTCTTTCAACATTCGAAAAATAGGACTACGGATCAAAAGAATGATGCGGTTTTATTTACTGGAATCGTAATGTGTTTTGTCATCACCTATTTTCACGATACCGTATTTATTGTGTATGCAATCTATGTCATACCGATTATGGTGACAATATTATTTGGTGAATCGAAAAAGACGAGAATCGTCTTTTTCAGCAGTATGTTTTTTTCTTCTGTTAACTGGCTGCGTTCCTTTATTCATATAGGAGGGGCATTGGAACTTTTTTTTATTAATTTAACTGCATTTTATGCTGTTTTGCTTGCAGCCTATCTGATCTGCCAAGTTTTGATTTCCTACAATAAAGAAAATTTGATTTATTTAAAATCCGGTCATCGGCTGCAAGAGAGCCTGCGAGAACAGGTTAAGCAGGATCCTCTTACCGGTCTTTATAATCAAAATACATTTTTTTCATATATTGAAACAGTATTAAATGAGGATACACCTAAGGGAAAAGCGACAACACTTGCTATTATGGATTTGGATGATTTTAAAAAGATTAACGATACGTATGGACACTCTACCGGAAATGAGGTCTTAACAAGCCTATCTAAAATGCTTCGTATCTTTTTTTCAGAGGAGAATGAATTTACATCACGTTATGGAGGTGAGGAGTTTGCAATTTTATTTCGAGAGACAACGAAAGAAACGGCAGCAGAAAAAATTGATTATTTTCGCAAAGAGTTTTCAAGATTATCTTTTTCTTCGATGAATAATGAGAATGTTACTTTTAGCGTCGGTGTTGCCCAATCGAATTTTTTAAGGGACAGTCCTGATGATTTGTTCGACCGTGCAGATAATGCATTATATCAAGCAAAAGCACTGGGAAAAGACAGAACGATTGTTTTTACATAGAATTAACAAATTTTACATAGAATAGAAATTAATTTTGGAAAAATCCCATTTAATTTGTAATAATTTAGAATATATTGACAAAATAGATCGAATATGATATATTATTTTACAAATAAAATATTTGTCAAGAATTTCTCGACAAAGGCAAAACTGTTGAAAAGCAGTGACGCAAAGCTATAGGGTCTAAGAGCATACGCTTATGACAGCCAGTTTCCGAAAGAAAATTTTTATCAAAGTATGGGTTGCAATTTGGTAAGGATTGGAGCTTTTTTTTGTTTCATTAAAAATTATTTATTAAATATTGACAATAGGAAATGTAGGAATGCCTATTGTAATAAAGTAGCGAAAAATGTAAAATAATATTAATAAATAATTAACAAAAAGTCATTTTTGTAGAAATATTGGTAAATTTTATGATTTATTGTAGAAGGATGGTGGATGATTTGGCATTTTTGAATACTTTGAATATTAATGGTTCTGCTTTGACTGCTCAGCGACTGCGGTTGAGCATCATTTCAGAAAACTTGACGAATCGAGATACGACAAGAACAGAATCAGGAGGTCCTTATAGAAGAAAGACGGTAGCGTTTGAAGCAATTGAAAAAGGGGATTTTAAATCTTTGATGAACCGAGCACTGGGAAAGCAGCCGGCATCAGGAAATGGTGTGGGTGGTGTGCGTGTGAGCGAGATTATTGAAGATGAGTCACCTTTTAAAACCGTTTACGATCCAACACATCCGGATGCAGATGAGAGAGGTTATGTAAATTTACCAAATGTAAATATTTTACAAGAAACAATAGACGCAATGAGCGCTTCACGTTCTTACGAAGCGAATGTCACGGCAATCAATGCCGTTAAGTTAATGGCATCAAAAGCCTTAGAGGTTGGTAAATAAACATTCGCTATAGTAATAGATGAAATGTGATACGAAAAAGCGAATGGAGGAGAAAAATGTTTATTACACCGATGCAACCGCTAAATGGAATGGGGAAAATGCCAGAACTGGAAACAGAGAAAGAAGCGGTGTCTGGCGGCACCCCATTTAAATCAATTTTTGAAAATGCAATTAATAATGTAAGAGAAACAGAAGATCAAGTAGCTAGAGACACCGAAGCTTTGGCGTTGGGGGATGTGGATGACCTGCATACCTTAGGGATTAATTCTACAAAAGCCTACCTTTCCGGAAGGCTGTTAGTAGAGATGCGAAATAAAGCGCTGGATGCCTATTCGGAGTTGATGCGCATTAACTTATAAAAATTAGAAGAACGAATGAGGAATGGCTTTTGCGTGATAAATTTGATAAAATAATAGAACAGATAAAAGAGATTAATAGTAAATTGAGCAATAGAAACCGTTATATTATCATAGGAAGTGCTGTTGCGATTTTTGTGTTCGCAATAATCTGTACGATATTGTTGAATTCAAAGCCATATGACACGATGTTTACCGGAGTGAATCAGCAGGAAGCGTCGGAGATTGTAACGGCTTTACAGGAATTAGATGTCACTGCAAAATATGATAAAAATGGTAATGTTTCTGTACCTAAAAAGCAAGTAGATGAATTAAGAGCGAAGCTGGTTATGGAAGGGTATCCGAAGAGCGGGTTGACCTATAACACATTTTCATCAAACGTGGATATGATGGCAACGGATTTTGAAAAAAATACATATAAAATTTATGAACTCCAAGACCGTTTGGCATCTACAATTCGTTTATTTGACGGTGTAAGTGATGCAGTAGTAACAATTGCGGTCGGTCAGGATCAAAAATATGTTTTGGAAAAAGAAAAAGTAGAGCCGAGTGCGAGCGTAGTGATTATAACAAAAGGTGATACTTTAGATAGTGAACAGGTACAAGGCATTCAAAGATTAGTTGCAAGAAGTATTCCGGACATGCAGCCGGAGCAAGTTCTTATTACGGATAGCACGGGAAGAGATCTGACTTCTATGTACGATCTTTCGCAAACAGGTTCTTCCAAACTGAAATTAGCTTTAGAACGGGATATGGAAAATACGATACAGAACAAAGTTCTGCATAATTTAACCCTTATTTTCGATGAGGACTCGGTTCGTGTAACGGCAAAATGCACGATGGACGTAGATAAAAAAATAAAAGAAATCATCACTTATCTGCCAAGTACAGATGATCAAAAGGGGATTATTTCAAAAGAGGATAACGACGTTGAAATCATCGGAGAAGGTACGGCATCTGCCGGTGTTGTTGGAACGGACAGCAATGCACAGGTTCCGGTTTATCCGAATATCACAACTGACGGAAATGAGATTTATTACAAGGACAACAAGTCTTTTGACTATTTGGTAAGCAAGGTAAAGGAGCAGATTCAAAGCGATTCTGGAGTTGTATCAGATTTAACCGTAGCAGTTGTTATCAATACAAAGCAGCTAAGCAAAACGGAATTGGCAGAGATTAAACGGTTAGTTGCTACGACTGCAGGAATCGACACGGAGATGGCAGATGAAAAGGTCGCTGTCTTTAGAGCAAGCGTTACAGAGGATACTGTGCCTGCAAGTGGCTTGCTCAGCACGTTGGGAAAAAGCAAGGTTGTGCCGATTGCAATTGGAATTCTAGTATTCCTTTTGATTGCAGGACTGATTGCATTCTTTATTCTAAGGCGGATTAAAGCGAAAAAAGAAGCAGAAGGAGTTGCTTTGGAAGAAGGAACTAATGAAAATAATGATATAGATGAATTGATTAAGCTGGATGAATTGAAACAATCGAGAGAGCAGGAATTAAAAGGTGAGATTCGGGAATTTGCGGATAAGAACCCGGAAATATCAGCACAGCTTATCAAAACTTGGCTAAAGGGAGGCGATGGAAATGCCGACTGAGTTGACGCCGGGGCAGAAGGCAGCTGCCGTAATCATTGCTTTAGGAGCAGAAAAGGCATCAAAAATTTATAAGCACTTGAGTGAGGATGAATTGGAAATGCTGACCGTTGAAGTTGCAAGACTTCGTAACTTATCCTCTGAACAGACGGAAAGTGCCTTAGATGATTTTTATAAATTATGTTTAACACAAAAAGTAATAACGGATGGGGGACTGGAATATGCGAGAACCATACTTGAAAAAGCATTTGGCTCGCAAACAGCAAATTTTTTGCTAGAACGTGTTACAAAGACCTTAAAAGTTCGCTCTTTTGAATTTATTCGTAAAACCGATAGTAAAAACTTGATTGCGATTATTCAGCATGAGCGACCGCAGACGATTGCACTGATTTTATCTTATGCAAGAGCCGATCAGGCAGCAGATGTCATTGCGGAACTTCCGAAAAGAAAACGGTTAAAAGTGGTTGAGTGTATCGCTAATATGGATAGCACCTCTCCAGATAACATTAAGTTGGTAGAAAGTGTAATGGAGAAAAAATTTGCTTCTGTTTTATCTACCGATTTTGCACAGATTGGCGGCGTAGATTATATCGCAGACGTTATGAACCATATGGATCGCAGCAATGAAAAATATATCTTCGACGAATTGGGCAAAAAAGATGCGAAGCTTACGGATGAAATTCGAAAGAAAATGTTTGTATTTGAAGATATTGTGGTACTGGATAGTATGGCGATTCAGAAGTGCCTTCATGAAGTGGATTCCCACGATCTGGTATATGCACTCAAAGGTGCGGCAAAGGAAGTTTCCGATGTTATATTTGCAAATATGTCCTCTCGTATGGCAGAGACCGTCCGGTCCGATTTGGAATATACATATAATGTAAGAGTTCGTGATGTGGAAGAAGCGCAGTAGCGCATTGTAGGTGTTATTCGCCGCTTAGAAGAAGAAGGTGAAATCGTTGTCTCAAAGGGTGGTAAAGATGAGATTATTGCTTAATTTCATTCTATGAATGAAATGCACGAAAACGAGGGGGTGTAAAAACTGAAAGTAGATAAGTATGAATTCTTTCAGTACTTTGAAAAAAATGAAATGGAAGAGGAAACACTGACGGATGAACCGAAAGAGTGTGAAGACACCGATTCTAGTGATGAAGAAGCAAATAAAGGTACTTTGGAAAAGGAAGAGACACGAGCAAAAGAAAAAACAGAGCAAATAGATGGGCAGGCCGATATGAAAGCTTGGCTGGAAGAAGCGTCAAAAAATGTGCCGCAGGAAATGATCGAGCAGGCAAAGCAGGAAGCAGATGAAATCATGAGAAAAGCTGCAATGGATGCAAGTGAAGTGATGAATGCCGGACGCCAAAGAGCAACAGAATTACAGGAAGAATCAAAAGCACAAGGCTATCAGGCGGGCTATGATGCGGGCAGAAAAGAAGCATTACAAAAGGCAGAAGAAGAATATAAGGAAGAATTAAGGCAGAAATATATTGCTCTTTTAGAAGGTGCCTATGCTGCTAGCTTGCAAATTGATGAGAAGAAAAAAGAGATGCAGCAGCAATATTTAGAGCAAATGAAAGAGATGGTGCTGACTATCGCAGAAAAAGTGATAAATGTAAGTTTAAAATCCAGCGCAGAGGTTGTTGAACGTATGATTTTATATGCGCTGGAGACAAGTGGTTCTTATCAATGGGCAAAAGTTCGAATTGCTGCTGAAGATGCAAGTAGAATGCAAGAAGCAGGGGTGGACTTGGAGTCGGCCCTAAAGCATGTGGCAGACAGAGTGAAAATTGTTGTAATTGATGATGCACCTTCAGGAACCTGTTATGTTGAATTCCCGGATCAGATTATTGATGCGAGTGTACAGTCCCAGCTTCAAAACATCCGCACACTGACCGCAATATAGAAAATTAGGAGGACCAATCTTGTTTTTTCAGGAGATGACCAATTTAATAAAAAAATCAGAGACGATCAGTCGCATTGGCAAGATTGAAAATGTCATAGGCATGACGATCGAAGCTTCCGGCAGTAAAGCTGGCGTCGGA
Organism: Sinanaerobacter sp. ZZT-01; assembly: GCF_035621135.1. NCBI lineage: Bacteria > Bacillati > Bacillota > Clostridia > Peptostreptococcales > Anaerovoracaceae > Sinanaerobacter > Sinanaerobacter sp. ZZT-01. The sequence goes on along the minus strand of NZ_CP141728.1, from coordinate 60,437 downwards.
GATATCTGCATGATTAGCGATGGTGGCAAACATGAAGTTATGGCAGAAGTAGTTGGATTTAAAGATGAAAAAATACTTTTGATGCCATATGCAGAGCTAAGCGGTATTGCTGTAGGAAATTATGTCAGGAATACATTCCGAAAATTGCAGATACCTGTCGGGGATTTTTTACAGGGTCGTGTCATTGATGCACTTGCAAATCCAATTGACGAATTAGAGGATTTTCCAAAAGGGGAAAAATATACAGTAGTAAACAAATACATCAATCCTCTAACGCGTCCGCCGATATCACAGCGTTTAGATTTTGGAATGAAAGCGATTGACGGTCTGACTACCATTGGAAAAGGGCAGAGAATTGGTATCTTTGCAGGCAGCGGTGTCGGCAAGAGTACTCTGATGGGAATGGTAGCTCGAAATGGTAAAGCGGATATTAACGTTATCGCCTTGGTTGGGGAACGAGGCAGAGAGGTTCGGGAATTTATTCAAAAGGACTTAGGGGAAGAAGGCCTAAAAAGGTCCATTGTTATTGTAGCAACTTCGGACCAACCTGCTATGCTTCGTATGAAATGTCCGATGGTAGCAACTACGATTGCGGAGTATTTTAAAAATCAGGGGAAAGATGTACTCTTAATGATGGACTCACTGACTCGATTTGCTATGGCGCATAGGGAAGTTGGACTTGCAGTTGGAGAACCGCCGGTTGCAAGAGGATATACGCCTTCTATCTATAGCGAGCTTCCAAAATTGTTAGAACGCAGCGGTAATTTTAATGAAGGTTCCATTACAGGTATCTATACAGTTTTAGTTGAAGGTGATGATACGAATGAGCCGATTTCCGATACCGTTCGCGGTATTGTAGACGGGCATATCATCCTTTCCAGAAAATTGGCTCATAAAAACCATTTTCCGGCAATTGATGTAAGCAGCAGTATTTCAAGACTTATGGATTCCATAGTGTCGGACGAGCATAGGCGGATCGCATCAAAGATGCGTGACCTTATGAGTACATATCAGCAGAATGAAGATATGATTGCTATCGGTGCATATAAAGCAGGGAATAATCCGAAACTGGATGAAGCCGTTTCGAAAATGGATGCAATTAATACTTTTTTAAAGCAGGAAATCAATGATTCGGTTCAGTATGATGAAATATTAAAGCAGATGGTGAAGATAGTTGGCTAATCGGAGTTAAGGTGAGTAAGAAATGAAAAAATTCCAATTTTCATTAGAAAATGTAAAAAGGTATAAAGAGCAGACCTTAGATAGTTTACGGATGGAGCACGCGGTACTCCTAGCACAGGTCCAACACCAAGAGGAGATTATTCAGGAATTGGAGCGGCAATACCGTTCTTATAACGATGAGCTGATAACGAAGAATGCCAAGGGTATGAGCACCTTAGAACTATGCCAGTACAAACAGTATTTAAGAATCATGCAGCATAGGATAAAAGAACAATTTTCTCTATTGGAGAAAATAAAAAAACAGGAGCAGAAGAAGAAGGAGCAGGTTTTAGAAGTGAAGAAAGAAGCCACATCCTTTGAGAAATTAAAAGAAAAACGATGGTTGGAGTATAAGAAATTAGAACAAAAATCAGAAGAACTTTTAATTGACGAGATGATATCGAATAAAAGGTATCGCGAAAAGGCGTAGCTTATTCATCCGAAAGATTATTTTTTCGGTTAAATAATAAAAAGGAAGAATAGAAAGGAGGTGAAAAGATGTACGCAGCAAATAATTTAGCACAAGTTCAGTCATTTAACACGAAGGCAAAAACTGATGTGAAAAGCAAAATGGCCGAAAAGGATTCCGGCTTTGATCAATCATTCGCTTATGCATTAAAGGAAAATTTGACTCAAAACCAATCTTCTTCCGTAGAAAAGAAAGAACTTGTACCTTTAAAGGAAACCTCTGAACAACAAGATGAAACTTCTCTTATGGAAACAGGCTTGGCAAACGATCAAGCGGCTATGGCCATGCTTGTTTTAAATGCGGATGATACATACCTGGCGAATCAGGAACAAGCTGATGTAAGTACAGCCTTATTGCAGGAGAATGTTTCAGATGTGAAAGGAACCCTTACACAGGAAATGTCTTTTGCGGCAGATGAAGCAAAACCTTTTGACGGGAAAGCAGCTTACTCTGAAATTCTTGGAAATGCAAATACACTTCTTAAAGAAAATCCGTTAGAATCAAAACAAATTGGAGCGCCCATAAAAGATATGACTCAGGCAAATGGATTGGAGCAGACCGTGAAAACGGAGGTCGCATCTCAGCAGTTAAATGAGGCAGGAAAGATTGATCTTGCAGGAAAAAGTTCCGATTTGACAGGGTTAAAAAATGAAACGTTAAGAACAGACAAAGAAGGATTGTCTCCAACTCAAAAAGGTACAGAACGAGAGGAAGAGCTTCCGGAAATATTGACGGGCGCAAGTGTAAAGAAAGAAGAGCCGTTGGATTTTACAAAAGTGAATATTAAAGTTGCTGAAAACACAACAGAAGCAGATTCAAATTTTTTAAGTAAAGATCTTGCAGAAAAGATTCTGCATCGTGCGTCAGAAGGAAAAAATGTATTTGAAGTTCAATTAACCCCGGAAGAGCTGGGGAGCATTCAAATTAAACTGACATTTGAGGCGGGAAAAGCTTCTGTTCTTTTGAACTGTTCAAATCCAAAAACACAAGAAATTCTAATGGGTCAGTCAGAAAACATTCGTCAAATTATAGAACAACAAACTGGCTTAGAGACAATTGTAGCAGTGAAAGAGGATGCTTATACCAAGCAGCAAGATTTTGATGGCAGAGGACAGAACAATCGTAGAGAAGAACAAAAAAACCAATCACAAAGGGATGACAGCGTCAATGCAGAACAGTTTATGCAGCAATTAAGATTGGGATTAGTAGGAAAGGAGGATTTGAATTATGGCTTCAGTTGATCCGGTAGACAGCGCTTATACAAAACCAACTGCCATAAAGAAAACTGGTTTGGGAAGCTCTGATTTGGGCTTTACGGATTTTATCAGCCTTTTAGTAGCACAGATGAAAAATCAAGATATGATGAATCCGATGTCTGATACAGATTTCATTGCGCAAATGGCACAGTTTTCAGCATTGGAGGCAATGAATACTCTTTCTCAGACAAACAACACGGCTTATGCAACGTCTTTAATCGGCAAAAAAATAACAGCAGCTTCTCTAGACAGTAGCGGAAAATTGCAAAAAGTTGAGGGTAATGTAACTGCTGTTACTCTGTTTGAAAACACCCCACTTGTTTATATTGGCGATAAATCCTTTGAACTATCCCAAATAATGATTGTAGGAGATTTACCAATTCCGGAGCCGCCGGATGATGGCAGCAAAGATGGTAAAGGGGATAAAGACTAAGCCAAAATGAATTCAGACAACAATATCACTGAGGATGATGAGTAATGAATAGGATTAACGAATATAATCGGATCACACGTGTTGAACAAAATGCAATCAAGGTAAATCAAACACTGCGGAAAAATGCAGGGTGTGCCAGCTTTGAGACGTTATTAAAAGAGCAATTAAATAAAAATGAAGGCTTGCAGTTTTCAAAGCATGCAAAGGAACGTGTCGATGAACGTGGAATCGAAATTACCGACAATTTACTAAATGATTTAAACCATGCTGTAGCGAAAGCAAGGGATAAAGGAGCAAAGGATGTGGTGATATTTGACACCCAAAATGCGTTTATTGTAAATATTCCTAACAACATGGTGATCACAACAATGGCAGGAAATGAACTGAAAGAAAATGTTTTTACTAATATTGACGGTGCTGTAATTATATAACTGGACCATTTTGGAGGTTATGGAATAAAATCCGATTGATTTAATTCCTACGGCAAAAGAAAGGAGACAGAATGGTTAGATCGATGTATGCTGCAGTAGCAGGGCTACGTGCACATCAGACAAAAATGGATGTAATAGGAAATAATATTGCAAATGTAAATACATATGGCTATAAGAAAGCAAGGGCTACGTTTAGAGATCAATTTTATGCAACAGTTAAAGGCTCCAGCGCACCAGGCGAGACTTACGGAGGAGGAAACCCTTCTCAGATCGGATACGGTTCTCAGATCGCCTCCATCGATGTGGCGCATACAACAGGTGGTATTGCATATACAGATGTCGGTACGCATGTTATGATTTCCGGAAATGGATATTATCTTGTTGGGCAATACAATAAAGACGGTTATGATGTTACCAGCAAAACAGATGGAAACAATCCTACTGCATTAAATCTGACAAGAGTCGGTATTTTTAATTTTGACGGTAATGGTAATTTAGTAGATGGAAACCGAAATCATGTATATGGTTTTAAAAACCATGCAGAGATAGGAAAAGATCCTGATTATTTAAAGCCAGACGCTGGTGGCGGTACGCCTAAAAAAACACTGGAAGCTTTACAGATTCCTCAAATAGTTATGAATAAGGATGGAAGCCCGAAATTAGATGGGGATGGAAAGTACGAACTAGTGAAATATGATGCCGATGGAAAGGCAGAAAATGTTGGTACAGATGAATATGCTGCGAGCATGAAGCTGAGTTCAATCAGTATAGGACAGGATGGCACGGTTTCCGGTATTAACGATAAAAAGCAGGTTGTAATTATTGGAAAAATTGCAGTTGCTAATGTCCCGAATCCAAATGCGTTAGAGTCGATGGGTAACTCTTATTTCAAAGCCAAAGATAATACAGGAATCGTTACAGCGGAAATACCGGGTGAAGGAAGTACCGGAGCATTAGAATCAGGGAGAGCGGAAATGTCTAATGTGGACCTTTCCGAAGAATTTACAGACATGATCACGGCGCAAAGAGGTTTTCAGGCGAATACCAGAATCATTACTGTAACTGATCAAATGCTCGAAGAACTTGTTAATTTAAAACGATAATTGGTTTCTTAAGACAGGGTACTTTCTGCCCTGTCTTCTAAAAAGAAAGGACTGCCGAATGATTAAACTGACAAAGCTAAATAATGAGGAGTTTATTGTAAATTGCAATCAAATTCAAATGATTGAACTGATTCCGGAAGCAAAGATAGTTTTAATGAATCGAGAATTTTTCGTTGTAAGAGAAAGTGCAGAAGAAATTATTGATAAAATTATTCAATATAATGCTAGGATTATTGATACATCGAATATTACTGTAATAAAAAATAAGGAATAAATGAATCTTTTAGGGTATATGGAAGGAGCAAAGAAAATCAATGGATTTTACTAGTATAATCGGGATTATCAGTTGTATATTGCTAGTTGTGAGTGGTATCATAGTCGAAAAAACAGGAAATGTTGACATCGGTGCTCTGATTAATTTTGCAGACCCGCAAAGTGCGCTGATTGTAATCGGAGGTACCTTTGCAGCTCTTTTTGCATCTTTTTCACTTACTTCCCTAAAAGAGGTTCCTAAGCATTTAAAAATAATTATGACAAAAGACAAGCATAACCCAAATGATTACATTGATGCAATCGTCGGGTGTGCTGAAATTGCTAGAAAAAACGGGTTACTTGCATTGGAAGAACACGCAAATGAACAAGAAGACCCGTTTTTAAAATCTAGCTTGCTATTGATTGTTGATGCAATTGATGCAGATAAAGTAAGAGCTATGCTGGAGGGTGACTTGGGTTACATGAATGCACGTCATGAAGAAGCAGTTTCCATCTATGAAAAGGGATCGGCATTGGCTCCGGCTTTTGGAATGATAGGAACATTGATTGGTTTGATTAATATGCTTGCTGGCCTGGATTTGAATGTAGAAGGGGGAACGGATAGTCTGACAAGCGGAATGGCAGTTGCTTTGATTACAACTTTTTACGGCTCTATGCTTGCCAATGTGTTTTTTACACCGATTGCAAATAAATTACAAGTACGCCATGAGCGGGAAGTTTTGTGTAAGGAAATTGTCATTGAAGGCATTTTATCGATTCAGTCTGGTGAAAATCCTAAATTTATAAGAGAAAAATTGATGTCTTTCTTATCAGAAAAAGATAAGATGAGTCTTTCTGATTCGGGCGATGGGGAAGATGGAGATAAGAAGAAAAAGAAACCCAAGAAAGAAAAAAAGAAAAAGTAGATAAGTAAAGAAATGATTTTTTATTTACTTATGGACAAAGGAGTTGGAACTGGAGATGCAAAAAAAAACTAAGAAGCCGGTTGATAAAAATGCATGGATGAATACATACAGCGATATGGTAACCTTGTTATTGTGTTTCTTTGTGCTGCTTTTTTCTGTGTCCAGTGTTGATTCTGCAAAGTGGTCTGTTTTAGTAAAAGCATTAAATCCCAAGGCAAAAGAAGTATCACAGATTGTCACTGAGGAAATGGCAGGAGAGGAAGGGAAAGATCCGCTTTCGTCAGGTGGAAAAGGCTTAATGACAGATGTTACAGAATTTCAAGACTTGTATTATCGTATGGAGGAATATATAATAGAAAATAAATTGTCTGGTGACATTGATGTTCATCAGGGAGATGGATATACATTTATTGTCTTTCGTAATGATGTTTTCTTCGATGGAGACAGTTACGTTTTAAAACAGCGAGGAAAAGATGTTTTGACTTTTCTAGCCTCTGGAATCGAGCCGATTCAAGATCAGATCAATGAGATGCGTATTTTAGGACATACAAATCAAGCCGATCCGAATAAACCGAATCCAATAGTTGGTGATCGATTTTTAGCTTCGAATCGTGCAACTACTGTACTTATTTTTATACAGGAAAAAAGTGTAATTGACCCTAAAAAGTTAATTGATAGCGGGTATGGACAGAATTACCCGATTGCTCCTTTTGTAAAAGAAGAAGACCGAGCAAGAAATAGAAGAGTAGAAATTTTGATTACAGAAAGTAATAAGGTCAGTGTTACATTAGAAGAAGTATATAAGCAAATTGATGAACATGAAAATGTAACAGAAGGCCCCGGAGAACAAGGAGAATCTGTAGGACAACCATTAACTAATACGAATAATACAGAAAAACAATCACAATAAAAGAGGAGATCAGTATGGGTGATGTTTTAACGCAAAGCCAAATAGATGCCTTATTAAGTGCAGTACAAACAGAGGGATTTGATAAGCAGGATATCACAAACAGTACTTCGGAACCAAAGGTTCGAAAGTACGATTTTCATACACCGAAAAAATTTACTAAAGATCGTTTGAAATTAGTTAATAGCGTGTATGAAAACTATGCCAGAGTGATTGCTTCACACTTGACAAGCATGCTTCGCTTAAGCTGTGAGGTGGAATTGGTTGATATTGAGGAGCAGAGATATTATGAATTTAATAATGCATTAGGAGAAGACGATATTGTTGCTTTTATTGATGGGAATATCAGCGGAAGAGATTCCGATGATGAAGAACCATTAATGGTTGAAATATCAAAGCCTATTATCTATGCGATTATTGACCGCATGCTTGGAGGTACAGGTGATTCCGATGAAGATGATGAAAATGGCGGGTATACAGATATTGAATTGGTTTTATATGAAAGTGTGATTAAGCATATCTCTCCCCTTATGAGTGATGTATGGCAAAATTACTTGGATATTAATTTTCAATTTCGTCGATTGGAGACAAACCCTAGACTTGTGCAAGTGGTAGGAATGGATGAAATTGTAGTCATTGTTATTTTATCTATAAAATTAAAAGATGCAGAGGGGAAAATTAATATCTGTTTACCGGGCAATATTTTAAACCATGTTTTTGAAGCGTTTGAAAAATCTAAAACGATTAGTAAGAAAAAGGAACAGCAAGGAGAATTAGAACGCATCTCATTAGCTAGGAGCGTGGAAGAATCTGCATTAGATGTCAAAGCATTATTGGGTGAGGCTTTGATTAGTTTAGAAGATTTGTATCACCTTAAGGTGAATGATGTACTTAATTTACATGTGCCAAAGGATTCGGACGTTTATTTATGTGTGGAAGAAGAACCTTGGTTTAAGGGAAAATTAGGTCTTTATAAAGAGAATATGGCAGTAAAGCTAAATGGAACAATTGTAAAAAACTAGGTCGGCGGAGGAAATATTTATGAGTGAAAAAAATGCTAAAATATTCAATGAAATGGAAATAGATGCGATTGGCGAGATCTTAAATATTAGCTTAGGTTCTTCCGCTACGGCTGTTTCAGATATGCTGGAACGGCGTGTTGATATAACGACTCCAAAAGTTCGAGTATTGGATATTGATGAATTTGAGTTTACTTCTTTAGAACCTGCAATTGCTGTTGAAATTACATATGTAGAAGGCTTATCCGGAAATAATATCATGCTGTTAAAACGGACAGATGTAAGGAATATTTTAGAATTGCTGATGCATACGGAAATACCGGATGAGGAATTTGAACTGGATGAAATGAGCATGAGCGCGGTTTGTGAGGTCATGAATCAAATGATGGGTGCTTCTGCAACTGCCCTGGCGGAGTTTTTGGGGGAAGTTATTAACATTTCGACTCCAATTTCTTTTGAAGTGGAAGAATCCATGGATTTTAAGAAAAAATATTTTACACCAGATCAACCTATGGTTGTCGTTTCCTTCAAGCTGGATATTGAAGGAGCTCTTCATAGCGAATTTATGACTTTAATGGAAATACAGCTTGCAAAGCATTTGGTAGCTTCCTTTGGATTGAGCGATGTAGGCGAGAATGGTGAAGTGAATTTAATTCAACCGGCAGGAATGCAGATGAACAAAGGACCTGAGGATGCGGACAAAGCAGAGGGAAATGGAACTCGCACGATGTCACAGCAGGAAATTGAAGATATGATGGCGCAAATGGCAGGAGGCTCAGAGCCCGTTGTAGAAAAACCGACAGCATCTCCTTCTCAAACAATGTCGCAGGAAGAAATTGAACGAATGATAGCTGCGTCGCAGCAGCCAACGATGCAACAGCAGCCAACAATGCAGCAGCAGCCAATGATGCAGCAGCAGCCAACAATGCAGCAGCAACCAATGATGCAGCAGCAACCGATGATGCAGCAGCAACCGATGATGCAGCAGCAACCAATGATGCAGCAGCAACCAATGATGCAGCAGCAACCAATGATGCAGTCAGAGCCGAAAGTGATTGACATGAAATATGTTTCAAAAGAAAATCCAGCAGGTGATTTAGTAAAATTAAATGTAGAGGAAAAATCCAATTTAGACTTAATTATGCAAGTTCCTTTGCAAGTATCAGTTGAAATCGGAAGGACGAAGAGAGCCGTTAAAGATATTTTGAACTTTACAAAGGGAACACTGATTGTTTTAGATAAAATGGCTGGTGATCAAATTGATATTTATGTAAATGGACAAGCGGTTGCTAAAGGGGATGTCGTGGTGGTTGATGATTCCTTTGGTGTTCGGATTACAGAAATTTTAAAGGGACACGAGTTACTATTCAAAGATCCAAGTATAAAAGCATAGAGGGGAAACACTGTGGTTGAACTTATTTTGGCCGTGATTGCGATGATCGGCGTTATTTATTTAAGTTATTTATTCAGTAAATATTTGGCTTCCAGTACTTCTAAAATAAACAGTGCAAAATATATGAAAATTATTGATCGGCTTCCGACAGGGCAAGACCGGTCTGTTATTATATTGCAAATCGGTGATAAGCATTATTTGGTCGGAAATACACCGCAAACGATTCAAATTTTAACAGAATTATCAGAGGAACAATTAATCGAACTACCACACGACGGGCGTATATCTTTGCATCCGGAATCATTTAAACATGTATTGGATGGAATGCTTAATAAAAAGGCAAAGGAGAAGTAGAATGGGGAGTAGTCTTTCATGCTAGATTCATTGATTAATATTAACGGAGATCATGTACAAACTCTTGAGCTTTTAGTTTTACTTACTATCATTACATTACTGCCATCGATTATTGTGATGATGACATCTTTTACAAGAATTATTATCGTATTGTCAATTCTTCGAAATGCATTGGGTTTACAGCAGACACCTCCCAATATGGTCTTGACAGGAATTGCTTTGTTTTTATCGCTGTTTATCATGACTCCTGTCATGCAGGATATCAATTCACAGGCTTATGAACCGTATCAGCAAGGGCAGATAACGCAAGAAGTCGCTTTAAAAAAAGCTGAGGTACCCATGAAAGAGTTTATGCTGGCTCAGACGAAGATTGACACCTTAAACATGTATTTAGAGTTTGCAGATAAAGAAACCCCGGAAAATTTGGATGAGATACCTATGACAATTGTAGTTCCGGCATTTATGACGAGCGAATTAAGTCGAGCATTTACAATGGGATTTTTGATTTTTATTCCTTTTTTGATTATAGATATTATAGTATCCAGCACACTGATGTCGATGGGAATGATTATGCTTCCACCGGCTATGATTTCGCTGCCGTTTAAGATACTATTATTTGTGGTTGTAAATGGATGGGATCTACTCTTTTCCAGCTTGGTTAAAAGTTTCAATTGACGATATACGATGTGAATTGGAGGAACGAAAATGACAGTTTCAAGTGCACTCGAGGTTATGCAAGATGCAATTGTTTTAGCTACAAAATTAGCAGCACCTATGCTGTTAATCAGTATGCTGATTGGATTAATTATATCTATTTTTCAAGCAGCTACACAGATACATGAACAGACAATAACCTTCGTTCCTAAATTACTTTTAATTGCAATTATACTATTAGCCGGAGGTTCGTGGATGTTGGAATCTTTAATGAACTTTACAGAGCAAATATTTTATTTAATGCAGAAATAGGGACAGGCTCTTATGATTAACATAGCACAGTTGACAGGAATTGCTCTTGTATTTATGCGAATGACGGGGTGTATTTTATTTAATCCTCTCTTAGGTGGAAAGAACTTTCCTAGTATATTTAAAGCGGGGCTAATTATCATGCTTACTTTGGTAATTTCTACTTTTTCTCAGCCGCAGACCGTTGATACGATGAGTTCGATTACACTTATGATTTTAATGATAAAAGAACTAATAGTGGGATATGCCATAGGGTTTATTTGCGCTCTGTTTTCTTATATTATTATCTTTGGAGGGGAATTAATAGATATGCAGATGGGTATCTCTATGTCTAAAATTTATGATCCACAAAGCAATGTATCCCTTTCATTAACTGCAACTTTTTTTAATATTACATATATGTTTTTGTTTTTTACGACCGATGCCCATCTAACTTTAGTAAAATTGTTTCTGACATCCGGAGAACTGATTCCGTATGGGGAACTGCAAATACATACAGAACTAACAGGGCACATCGTTGATGTTTTTTGTCAGTGCACTGTTTTAGCTGTAAAATTAGCAATGCCAGTTTTGGCAAGCCAATTTCTGATGGAAATCGGAGTGGGAATTTTGATGAAAGCAATTCCGCAAATAAATGTATTTGTGGTAAATATACAAGCGAAATTATTTGCCGGATTAATTCTCCTAGTTTTCATTTTTTCTCCGATCGTATCATTTTTGGGAAAGTCCATAGAGCTGATGTTTGATGCAATTCATGCAAGTATGTATTTTTTAAACTAAAGGGGGGAGAGGTAGTTGGATAACGGTTCCAAAACCGAAAAAGCCACCCCGAAAAAGCGGAGGGATGAGCGAAAAAAAGGAAATATATTTTCAAGTAAAGATATCGGTACGGTTCTTTCACTTGCAATGGTATTCTTTACAATCAAGGCAATGTTCCCCATAATATATAAAAAGGTTGCGGGATGTATTTATCACTATATAAATGGGGTTTATGAAATACAGACATTATCGTTGACAATAAGCCGTGAGATATTGATAGATGCTATGATGAACATAGCTGTAATTATGGTACCAATTTTTTCGGTATCTATTTTGGCGGCAGTCATTGGTGTTGGTGCGCAGACTCGCTTTCTTTTTTCTAAGGATAGCTTAAAGCCAAAGTTTAATCGTCTAAATCCCTTAGAGGGAATAAAAAAAATAGTTTCTTTAAAAAGTTTTATAGAAGTATTAAAGGGTTTAATAAAAATAACAATTATCGGATACATCTTATATATGTTTTTTAGAGATCGTGCTGGTGATCTAATTAAAACCTTGTTTTTGGGAATTGAGGCTTCTGTTTCTTACGTTTTAAATTCGGTTATGAGCATGGTATATATGGTGTGCATCGTTTTTGTCTTTATTGCTGGATTTGACTTTTTGTATCAAAGATGGGATTATGAACGGCAGATTCGTATGACAAAACAAGAAGTGAAAGAAGAATATAAGCAAATGGAGGGTGACCCTAAGGTTAAAGGTAAAATTAAAGAATTGCAGCGGAAAATGGCAATGTCTCGTATGATGCAATCTGTTCCTGATGCGGATGTAATCATTCGTAACCCGACGCATTATGCAGTCGCATTGAAATATGATATTAAAAAAGATGCTGCACCGTATGTAGTTGCAAAGGGCCAGGATGAACTGGCACTTCGTATCGTATATGTGGCTGAGCAGAATGGTGTATATGTAATTGAAAATAGGGAATTAACTCGTGCTATTTATGCTGCATCGTCACTTGATCAGGAAATTCCTTTGGAGTATTATGGTGCAGTGGCCGAAATTTTAGCATTGGTATATAGAATTCGAGAAAAAAATCTGCAAAAGTAAGAAGGAGTGAGTACAATGGTGGATCTTTTAAGAGTTGACACACCTGTAACCAGCAGTGACAATACGAGCCGAGTAAAAACTCATCAAAACCCGCAGCAGGAGCAATTATATAATGTGGCGAACCCATCCAGAGTCTCAAAAACGCAGGATCAGAATGTGAATGCAGACCGGCAGCCAAATCAATATGCAAAAAATATGGGTTCCAATTTTGATAAATTTATGCAGGCGGTTCGAAATTTAGGAAGCTTAACGGAGACTTACGGTGAAATGTTCTTTTCGAAGCTTGGAAGTCAAGTAAATGCTGGGCTAAGCTCTGAATTTACGGAAGAACTTGCACAGTACATGAATCTATTAAAAATGACAGATCAGGAGCTGCTTCAATTTTTTCAAAACCAAAAAAACTATGCAATTAAATTCTCTGGGCCATTTTTCGATTTACTTCGTCAAACGGTTAAAGAAAGTGGTTCATCTGAATTGAAAAGTGCTGTTTTAGATTTTTTACGCCGCTATGACAGCATGTCTTCTGGAAATCATATTCTTAAAAATATGACTTCAAATTTAAAAAACATCGCTATGAGTATGCCGCAATCTAGAGGGTCTCAATTAAATAGTATGATTGGAAAATTAGAGCTGCATCCAAATGGACAAAACAGGAGCAATTTAACTGTATTAAAAAATGAGATACTTCCTTTTCTGGCCAATTATGTAAGCAGCACAAAAGACTTTGGAATGGCACGAGATATTATGGGAATATTGACTCTAAATATTGCGCGATATGAATGCGGAGAAGAGGATGCTTTTTTACAGTCATTTTTAAGTTTAATGGGGTTTCGTGAGATTAGCCGAAAATTGCCAGGAGTAGATTTAGAGGCATTAAAAAATCGTTTGATGAGTGCAGATACCGAAAATGAAAATACAATGCTGCTGGATCATTTAGCAGAAACCATTTCAAAAGGTGCAAATGGGATGGCTGGAATTGAAAGCAAAGGGATTTTTGAAAATATGCTTTCTTCTCTTTTATTAAATGAGAGCGTATATATGCCTCTTGTACATATGACAATACCGGCAGAGGTGAATGGGCGGCAGTTTTTTTCCGAAGTTTGGATTGATCCAGATGATAAAAATGGAAAAGGAGAGAGTGGAGGACGAGCCGTCAAAATGCTGGTGAAATTTGATATTCGTGACCTAGGCTATTTTGAGATGATATTATTTTCACAGGATGGAAAGCTAGACCTAGAATTATATTATCCGGAAGTTCTTGAACAAAAAGAGAAAGAAATATCCCAAGGGATATCCGAAATTATAGCTCGAAACCAAATATCTTTTCGAAGTTTTGTTTTAGGAAAATGTATAGCACCTAAGAGTATTTCCGAGGTATTTCCAAAGCTTTATGAAGGGAGAAATGAAATTAATGTCACTGTATAGTAAAGATTTGCCGAGAAGAGCTGTAGCTCTAAAATATCAAGAGGACGAGGCTACACCAGTCGTGGTTGCTTCCGGACTTGGTCACATGGCTGAAAAAATAGTTGAAATTGCAAATGAAAATAATGTACCTGTTTTTGAAGACAGCTCTTTGAGTACGGTTTTATCACAACTAGAGTTAGGAACGGAGATCCCTGAAGAGTTATACCGTGCTGTAGTTGATATTTATGTATACTTTCTAAATTATGCCCCAGAGCATGTGAAGTAGTCAAAATCCACATGCTTTTTTACAGATATTAGAGCTTTTTTACTGTGTCATTTATACTCTTTGCGTAGAATCGATTTTATCTGTGAAACCTCTAAATTTGAACCTTCCAAAGCTTCTCTGTTTGCGGAGGTAGCTTCTATAAGCTCTTTTCTAAGAATTTTAACCTCTTTTGGAGCATCGATAGCAATTCTGACTTTATCGCCGCTGATTTCTGTCACAGTAACTTCGATATCTTCACTTATCAGAAAAGATTGATTTATCTTTCTTGTTAATATGAGCAAGACAATCCCTCCTTTTCTTCTTTGGAAATGAATGTTTCACGCATAGAATAATTTTCATTTTCTAAGATGATTTGCCGTGCTTTTTTTGTCTCTAAGTTAACCGCAATTGGGCATTTTAAGTTTACAGTGGACTCATGGAACGGTTCACGTAGAACAGTGATCACATAGTAGAATAGATCGGTACTTGAAGACACGCTTAAGCTTTTCAATTCAGAGTCAGAAAGTTGTGGCTTGTACTGTGGGAATAAGTTAAAAGGATTTAGCACAATAAAGGCGAGAGACGGTTCGATTAAGCTTTGTAGGCAATAAATAGAATCCTCTTCATCAAAATGCATTAAAACAAATTCCTTTTCTGACTCAAATCCAAAAAGTCCTTTCGAAAATGAAAGAACTTCTTTTGAATTAATTTCTACTTCTCCAAAATATTTGGTATTTATTTTCATTGCTGCACCTATGCTTTCACATCTAGAGGTTCGTAATCAGGGTTTGCACTTTGTGGGATATAGAGTGGGGAGCCAACATATTTGATGATGACTTGCGGATGCTGTGTAATATTAAATTCGATATTTGCTGGAACAAACTCAAAGTTACCTTGGTTTGTTTTCCACTCAAAATTAAGCTTGTCCATTTCATATTGTATTTGAATATCCCCTGGTGTCCAATTGATATCCGGTGGTGCACTCGGGAGAAATGCAATATTAAAGTCTTTTTCTTGTTCTGCAATTCTGGAAGCACCAATTTTACTTAGGGCGTCTTCGTTTAGATGAATATCTAACAACATATTTCCTTCCTCCGCAAAACGTGCGGTCGCTGCATAAGCAGCCTCTTTTCCCTTTTGTGCAAATGTTGTTATACTTTGTAATGGTGTATCAAAGAGAGAACTACGTGTCTCGAAAGTATCTATGTTAAGTTGGATCGGATGACTTTTAATCCGAAGTCCATTTTTTTCTCTAGTTATTTCCAATTCTGCTGTTGCTTCTGTTTTTTGTCGAATGGCCGGTGTTACTTTAAATTCAATGGAAATAGGCACAGTTTGAATTTCTAATAACGGCTTCATGATATCACTCCTTTTTAGTGAGATTAGCAAAGTTTAAACTATTTCATAAAATCAATAAACGAAGGACTTAAGATACTGTTTCCCATTTTTAAAGCTGCTTGGTATACGTATTCCTGCATTTTAAAATCTGTAATTGCAGAAGCTAGGTCAATATATTCGGTCTTTTCAATATTGTTATTTAAGCTATATTCATTGTTTTCAAGCCGGTTTTTTGTATTTTCCAAAAATGTAGTGGTGCTGCCAAGCTGGGTCACATTAATGAGTATATTTGTACGTTCTGTTTCCAATTTATCGGTGTATGTTTTTAGGTTTTCCGTACTAAAATTGCTGGATTCTAACAAATCAGCAATATCATCCATTGTATTAATTAGATTATTGGAAAGGCCATTTCCATCTTTACCAAAGCCTAAGAACTTGATACCAGGCATTGCTGTGTTAAAGGCACTGCTTTCTTCTACTTGGTTATTTGAATCCAAAGTTAATCCGAAACCAAGATCAATAAATATTTTTTCATTAACCATTTCTTTTAAGGTATCGTAATCCGCAGTTCCTTCGGCTGCATCGACATCGATTCCACGGAAGGTGAGCCTTCCACTATCAGATAATGCAAAGGGAAGTCCTTGTGTACTACTTCCTCCGAAGAGGTATTCGCCTTCAAATTTTGCATTTAATTCCATAACAGCAGCTTCTTGAATTCCACGGATTTCTCTAGCGATAATTGCTCGCTGATCTTGATTTTTAGAAATAGTTCCATTCACTTCAATTGCTTTTAAATAGACATCATCAGCATATTTGGATATAGTCATCATGCTGCTTTCAATATTCTCAAAAGTAGATTGTACATTTTGTACATTGGATAAATAATTTTCCGTCCTTGACATCTCACGACGCAGACGATATGCTTTTGCAGCATCTGCAGGTGATTCAGATCCTTTTAAATATTTTCTTTTTGTGGTTACTTTTTCTCTTGATGTATTTAGATTTCTAAGAACACGTTGTAAGCCACTGTTGTAGTTTCGTGTAATAGATTGTGTTGTAACTCTCATGGTATTATCCTCCTATTTATAAACCTACAGTTCCCATTCGATTAATAATCGTATCCAATGCTTCATCTAAAGTTGTCATTAATCGGGCAGCGGCATTATAAGATTTTTGGAAGTGCAGAAGGTTTATGCCTTCTTCATCCAAAGATACTGCTGATACGCTATCTCGTAAATCTGCAATGCTATTTACCGAAGCTAGGTAAGAATCAATAGATGAGTTCAGTGCCTTTACGTCTAGAGAAAGAACGTTGCAAATATTAGAATTAAACTCTTCAAAACTACCATTAAAGAGGGTTTGTGTTGAGCCATCTGATCGAGTCAGAGTGAAATCAAGGTCTTTGTCAAATAGATGGATCATATAAGAAATATTATCGTTTGCACCGGATGTGTCACCACTGCTGATAGGGGGGACTTTACTGCTATTGATCCCATAAGTTGAGTCTAACCAACCTGAAGCAATGGTTATGTTTCCTGCTGTAACCTTACCGGTAGGGTCTGTTTTTGAAACGAATAACGGTTTGTATTCCGTGTATCTTTGATTAGTAGGGCTTTCTGGTTGGGATGGATCAAAGGATGGATTTTCAACAGAATTTGCGGCGTTAAATGCTTCTGCGAAGGTAGAGGCTAATAAATCCAAACTCTTTTCATAATAACCAATTCCACGAATATCGTTTGGAGGAGTATCAAATTCTCCTGATTTATTTAACGCATCTAAGGCTCCTTTAAAAATTCCTGTGGTAAATTCTTCTGTAATATCAGTCAGATCTTGCGTCGTATCATCACCATCAGCATTGAATGTATCTGAAATAGAAATATGTACAGAACCATCGGCTTTTTTTTCATAAGAAAAATCAACCGAATCGGTGTCGTTTAATAGGCAGAATGCACCATTATCGCCGATTAGATCAATCCGAAGCTCGTCGACAAAAATTCCTTTTGATATTTCTTTTGGAGTAGTTGTAACATTTATGTTCATATAAGTGGACAATTCATCAATCAGCAAGTTTCTTTGATCTAATAATTCCAAAGAAGAACTGCCAAATATTTGACTTTCTTTTATAGTCTTATTTAAGGTTGCAATATCATTCAATAAGCTATTTACTTTGTTGACTGTCACATTCTCCATATTATATTCTTCTTGTTCTCGTACAGATTTAAGTGAATTAGAATATTGGCGCAGCAATTTTGTAAGCGATTCTGCTGAAGATCGAACAATACTATCAAATTCTGCAGCACCGGAGTGGTCCGAAAGTGTTTGCAGCTGTGAGATCAAATCCTGAAATCGTGATTGCAGTGCAGTTTTTTGTGTTTCGTCAAATATGCTTTCCAAGTCTTCCTTGACACTTAAATTAGCATCTATTTGTCCTAATTTAGCGGCTTCTCTTCGAAAGCGAACATCTAAAAACGGATCTCGTGCCTGCGAAACATTAGTTACGCCTACACCTTGTCCAATATAGCTGGAACTTCTCGTAGCATAGCGGTCACCGTAGCCTGAAGAGCGGACGCTATATAAATCTAAGCGCTGCCTCGTATATCCAGAAGTATTCATATTGGATATATTTTGACCGGTGACATCCAGTGCTTTTTGGCTTGTGCGTAAAGCAGAAAGTGCAGTTGTAAATCCGTAAAAGGTTGAACGGAGCATAGAAAGTACCTCCTTAGGTAAAGTTAGATTTTGATGCGCGTAAATCTAGGTGTCATTTCACGCGGCTGTTTTTCCCCGATTTTATTATAATTTACATTGCTATTACCATTTTGTAAGTTCGTAATTAAGGTATCTAAACCGTGTAAATGAAGTTCAATGTATTTTTTTGTACAGTCGGTTACTGTTTTTACTTCTTTCATTTTTTCGTTCATTTGCTGATACAGCGTTGCAAGCTCTTTTGAATTTGATAGTGTGTTTCTATCTATCATTTCGCGAAATGTCAGTGAAGAGAGCCCTAAATCATCTTGGATTCTATCCCGTTTTTTCTCTAAACCACGTAATTGAAGGATAATTGCTTGTTCCTCCTTCATAATACGGTCCAATTCAGATATATCGTTAGAAGCAATTGCGTCTAATTTTTGATTTTCTATAGTGATAACCGAATCGACCAAATTCATAATTTCTTCCATTATTTTATAAAAATTAAGACCATCATTCATTGTTATACCTCAGTATCCATTAGTATTTTTCTGGCAATATCAGCAGGATTATTGTCATATTGTTTTAATGCTATTTGCTGGCTTAAATCTGTTATTTTATATTGAGAAGCTCCGGATTTTACTTCAGAAACCAATTGATTTTTCAGATAAGTAATAAATTGTTCATCACTTTTTTGTGATGTTGGAGACTGACTGATCGTTATCTGGTCAAATTCTGCATTTTTTTGTTCTGGCGCAACAGAGTTTTTGCTTGATTTTTTTAATGCTATTGAATTAATAATTCCAGACGGTCTTTCATTATTTATGACTTTCATGGTTATACCCCCATATTTCTTAAAAGATACATAGTTTGCATCGAACTACTATCATCATTCAGTTATTATATCGACCAACACGTGGAAATCTTTATATTATTTATTAGAAAAGTAAAAATGAAAGCTTTATTTAGAATAGTACGTAAGGGAAAGGCAGAAAGTTATTATCGAATATAGTAAAAAAATAAATTATATGAGTAAAAATTGCTAACATTATTTAAATGACTACATAACATATTATGGAAGGTGAAAATATGAAAAAAAGAAATGAAAATTATTTATCTCATGAAAATTATTTATCTCATCAAAATTATTTTAATAATTTTGATGAGAATAGGCTTTGCACTGGTTCCACTGAAATAGAAGAGATTAGTAGTACGAACAGTTTTGATCAAAGAAGTAACTGTAGATATAATGAATGCTGTTGTTGTAGAGATCAAGAAGGGCCACGAGGCAAACCAGGACCACCAGGGCCGCAAGGAGAGCCGGGTCCACAGGGAGAAGCAGGACCGGAAGGGCCGCAAGGAGAGCCGGGTCCACAGGGAGAAGCAGGACCGGAAGGGCCGCAAGGAGAGCCGGGTCCACAGGGAGAAGCAGGACCGGAAGGACCGCAAGGAGTGCCGGGTCCACAGGGAGAAGCAGGGCCGGAAGGAGAACCGGGCCCTGTCGGCGAAACGCAGCTGCTTGAAGGATTCTCAGCCTTTAAAAATCCTTTGGCTGTTACTGATAGTGCACAACTGAGCGGGTGGGAAGTTACATTTCCTTATTTTACTAGTTTAAATTTTGATCCTGCAACAGGCGACTACACGGTCCCTGCAACAGGCCGCTATCTGCTTCAAGCCACCGTCACTTATTATACCACGGCAAGCGTCAGCGCTTCGCTGGGGAGTGATGTTAACCCCGCTTTCGTGATATGGCGCACAGCACCCGGCTTAACGACCCTTGTTAGAGGGCAACTCCCGATTTTTGATGTTAATTCACCGTTGGTGACTCTGCGCACAGTTTTAGGGAGCGGCACTGTTACCCTTGCAGGGGAAGCGGAGCTCAACGCCGGAGATATTATTGGACTTTACTATATTGCAAACGGTTTGACGATTTCACTGACATTAGGTGGTGATGACAATCATGGTATTGTATGGTCAATCAACCGTTTAACCTGACTTTAGTTTATGGATCCGGTAGCATTCAAAAATCTGACAATTTCGGATAAGTTGATTCTTATAGTAATAATAGAATATAAACTTGTAATAAAGACTTTAAACCACTAGCATTAAAGTGACTCCGCTCATTAGATTGTTTTGTCTAATTTTCTGGGTCAGATCATAATGCTGGTGGTTTATTTTTTAAGAGTTATTATCGTTTTTCCCAACCGATTTTAGCATGATCTCCGTCTTTTAATACGGTGACAAAGGATGCATCAGAACCATTTAATTTTAAAAGCAGATTACCCTGCGGATGTTCCGGATCAATATCGGAATAGTTCAGCAGATCGAAAAAGCAGGGAGCTTGATTGGTATGATAAGATAGGTCAATCCAATGATCGTTCAAACAGACGGAAATGGTTTTTGAATCTTTTTTATCCTCTTCTTCAAGTTTCGTTTGCTGCATCGGTTCTTCTTTTTCTTGTTCCATGGAATCTAAATGCACAGGATCGCTCGAGTTTGCCACTGACACGATTTCCTCAATTTGAGGTTTCGGTATCAGATTAATTTCGTCCATAGATCTAATCTGATAATCGGGTGGCATCGGAGTGCCGTTTACAGTAACATCCATTTCTGCATCCATCTTTTTAAGCAGATCAGCAATTGTTAATTGAGGAGAAATGCCATTTTTTGCAGGAATCGCAATAATAGAATCGCCTCTTTGTATCGGTGTTTCAATAGAAGCAGGCTGACCGTTTCGATAGAGTTCTCCGGCAATAGGAGGTTCTCCTCGATCCACTTGTTTTTCACCATTTAAATAGTAAGTAAGCGGGCGAGGGGAGATACCCATTAAACTGGTCGCCTTAATACCGGCTAAAAGCAGTGCATCCAATACAGTGATGTGATTGGAATCTAAGAGCATAATTCTTTTTTCATTCACTGTAATGGCGAAAAAATCCATACCGTGATAGAGTAGGGAAATGGCACCAATTCCAATCGGTGTGACGAATTCGGGACTAAGCAGTGCCTCTGAGCATAATTCGATGTTTTTATATGGATTTAAACCGCCAAGTGCAACTCGATTTTCAGGAAGCTCCAGTTTCTCAGATAAAATTTTACAAATGCCTGGAATCTGGCTTCCCCCACCAATCAGAAAAACGGCTACTGGGGAACCTTCATTCAGTTTTATAATGCTTTTCGCAATAGAGTTGCAAAGCTCTGAAAGAGCGGGATAAATGATCTGAATGATATCCTCTGCACATAAACGGTACTGTGTTCCTAAGATGTCGAAGAAAGAGATCTCACCAGCCGCATTGCTTAGAGAACGTTTGATGCGTTCCCCCGTATCAAAATCAACTAAATAGTGCTTCATTAAGGCCTCTGTGATTTCATCTCCGGCAGTTGTGACCATGTCATAGGCAATGATGCTCCCGTTTTTTGAAATTGCGATATCCGTTGTTCCTGCACCAATATCGGCAATGGCGATATTTAGTAATCGGATGTCTTTTGGCACGATGGCATTGATTGCGGCAATCGGCTCCAATGTCATATTTTCGACTTCTAAATGACAGCGGCTGGTTACCGCATATAAGCTTCGCATGATAGTAAACGGAAGAAAAGCCGCTATAATCTCTGCGCAAATATTTTTTCCTTTATGTCCACTTAAGTTGCTGATCGGATAACCATCAAGCCAGTATCCTGAAACGCTGTAACCAACACAAGAAAAAGATTGATTGTTCTCTTGTGAAGAAAGCTCTTCGGAAAATTTTTCTTGGGCAACTGAAATTGCTTGGTATTCAACGGAACGTATGGTTTCTGTGCTGATTGGTGTATCCTCAGAAATATCTTGTTGTGCAGTTGCTTTTGCTGTTTTTAAAGCACGACCTGCAGCAGCAATTGAAACACGATTTAAAGAATAGCCAAGCCGTGCTTCTAAGGCTGATTTTACTTGGTGAACAGCACGAGAGACTAGATCTATATCTTCAATTTGACCGTCACGCATGGCACGTACTTTATGAAAAGCTTGTTCGTAATCTAAGACTTTATAGGTGTCGTTTTCCTTGCTTCCGATCATACCAACAACAGAGCGAGTACCAATATCTAAAGCAAAAAAAATATGATTCGGCTGCATTTCTTTTTCGTTCCATTCTGCTTGTTTAATTTGTTCTGTATCTATATATGATTCATTATATGATTCGTTTTTCAATCGAATTTCTCCTTTTCCTGTTTGCTGATATATAAATAGTAAGAAATCATTACAAGCGGTTTAAATAATTTTTCAATGTTCCGGCAATATTGCCGCAGGAGGTCTGTGTTGTAACCGCACCAATATTGTATGCGACCATAGGCATTCCATAGACTACACTGGAAGCTTCATCTTGTCCGATTGTATAAGCTCCTTTTTGGCGCATTTGTAGCAATCCTTCCGCACCGTCTTTTCCCATTCCTGTCATGATGATTCCAATTGCATTTGCTCCGGCAGTTTCAGCTACGGAGTGGAACAATACATCGACAGAAGGGCAATGACCGCTGACCTTTTCACCGGGGTAGCATTTTACAGAGTATTCAGAGCCTATTTTTACAACTCGCATCTGTAGATCACCCGGAGCTAATAATACTCTGCCTCGAAAAAGTTTATCGCCATTTACAGCTTCTTTTACTTCCATGGGGCAGAGACGATTGAGACGTTCCGCATACATTTTTGTGAATCCGGCAGGCATGTGCTGAACAATGAGAATACCAGGGGTATTCGCCGGTAAATTTTTCAAAACCTCAAGGGTTGCTTCTGTTCCTCCGGTTGAAGCGCCAAGTGCAATAATAATACTGTCTAATTTTGGAGATGGCTTCAGTGCAGTAATTCTGCTTAATAAAGAAGTATCCGCTCCTGGTGAAACAGCTGAAAGAGATGGATTGGGTATAGTAAGAGGTTTTGCAGCTGGCGTAATTCTAACTTTTGATTTTGAAGCAATGGAGATTTTTCCTGCCAATTCTTTAATAAAGGATTCTGCCTTGCTTTGTTCATGCATATCAGGTTTTCTTACAAAATCAACAGCTCCTGCCGATAAAGCATCGAAGACACTTATATTCAAAGAGCTAACGAGCACAACCGGAATCGAATGGCGTGGAAGAAGGTATTTCAAAAATTCAATTCCGGTCATCTTAGGCATTTCTACGTCTAAAGTAATCACATCCGGTTTTAAAATCGGAAGCTTTGCCATCGCATCCATCGCATCAATGGCGTATCCAACGATTTCAAATTGTGGATATTTTGAAAGACTATCCATAAGAACCTTCCGAAAAAAAACGGAATCATCCACAACAAGAATTTTTATTTTATTTGTGGGAATCAAAAGAAATCCCTCCTTTAAAAGATGATAATTATAATTTTGAGAAACCTGTTAAAGAAAATGGATTCCTGCAAGATATCAATAAGAATTAAAGATTCCTGGCTTTTTAACAGTGCTTGTAGTTTGTTTTTTCTGATATGTCGCAGGCATTAAATATTGGTAAGGACAATTTTCCTTATTGAGTGTTTCTGAATGTCCAATGAGTAAATAGCCTCCTGCGTTTGTTGCCTTATAGAAACGTTGTATCAAAGCATCCTTTGTGGGCTGATCAAAATAAATCATTACATTTCTGCAAAAAATTACATCAAAAGGAATTTTAAATTGAATCGGGTCCATTAAATTAAATTCTTTAAATATAACATTATTTTTGATTTTAGGCACAAACGTACATTGCTCTTCATTTACCGAGACCAAATAAGTTCGCTGCCAGCTTTGCGGTAATTCTTTCGTGTCTTCTTTTAAGTAAATCCCTTCTTTTGCTTTATTTAATACATTCATAGAAATGTCTGTTGCAAGAACACGTGTGTCCCAGCCGGGTTTATTCTTAAAATAATCACACAAAATCATTGAGAGAGTATACGGTTCTTGACCACTTGAGCAGCCGGCACTCCAAATGCTTAAAAATTTTCTCGACATTTTCGTTTTTTCAATATGAGGAAGGATTGTATCACGGAAAAAGTCAAAGTGACTATTCTCACGCATAAAAAAAGTATGATTCGTCGTCAATTTATTCAGTAAAACTTCCAAGTCTTTTGGATTATTAGTATTTAATATGTAGGATACATATTGGGAAAAGGAAGTAAATCCTTTTCCTTTGATTGTTGAAGCAAGACGGCTTTCAATTAAGTGCTTTTTTTGTATCAGATTAATTCCATAGTTCTTTTGTACAAATTGAACTAAACGGATAAAATCTTCCTGTGAAATGGTAAGTTTATCAAATGTAATTGTTGTATCGTTCATAGTAACCTCTGTTAATTGATATCAAGAAGAAGGAGACAGTCTAGCAGTAAATAAACCATATTGTCAATCCTTGCTATACCACTGACCATATCTTGCTGCGTACTTAGGGGTGGTGCACAAATCTGTGATTCATAGATATCCAGCATTTGAGAGACGCTTTCCACCAATAAACCAATTGATATATTTTCTACTGAAATAACAATAATACAACTTTCTTTGCCATATTCAGCGTCTCCACGATTCATCCGTAACCGCATATCCATAATAGGAATAATTTGACCACGTAAGTTGATTATTCCTTTTATAAAGTTGGGGGTTTTAGGAAGGTGAGTAATGGAATGTCCGTTAATAATTTCAATTACAGAATCCGCATCGATTGCAAAGTTTAATTCATCAGATACAAAAGCTAAATATTTCTTCGATACTTCCGTATTGTCCTTTGCTTGTTCAAATTCTTCGTCAAAGTCAATATCCATTTCATTTGTCATTTGTGATAAGTTTGCCATTATAATGCACCTCCGATCGCTGCAGTGTGAAGATTTATGATATCTAAAATAATACTGATATTACCGTCGCCTAAAATAGTACAGCCCGCTATTCCGGAGTCCTTGACATTATATGTACTTAAATAAGTAGGGATCGGCTTGACAACAACCTGCTGTTCGCCTAAAAGTTCGTCGACAAACAAGCAATAAGACTTTTCGCCTGCCTCTACCCAGATCATAATTCCATCACTGACTGTCTCTGCTTTTGGTGCGATTGAGAAAAATTCATTTAAACGAATAATTGGATAGAACTTGTCCATTTTCTGGATCATTTCACCCTGTCCGGCATCGTGTACAATATCTGATTCATCAATTTTAAAGGATTGACGGATATTATGAATTGGAATGGTAAAAATCGAATTTCCAACGGATATTTCCATACCATCGACAATTGCCAAAGTAAGTGGAATTTTAAAGATAGTAGATGTTCCTTTTCCTTCCTCACTGGTCATGGTAACAATGCCACCGACTTTTTCAATGTTTTTCTTTACAACGTCCATACCTACGCCTCTGCCGGAGTACTCGGTAACTTCTTCATTTGTTGAAAAACCCGGAAGCAAGAGAAGCTGAAGCACTTCTCTTTGGGAATATTCACTTTCTGGTTTAGTAAGCAAGCCTCGTTCTTTGGCTTTTTCAATTACTTTTTGAGTATCAATACCCTGTCCGTCATCACTGATTGTAATTATAACCTCACTCCCGGTGTGTTCTGCTTTTAAGGTGATTGTTCCTTGCGGATCTTTACCGAGTGCGATTCTATCTTCTTTATTTTGTTCTAAACCATGATCCATAGAATTTCGAACCATATGCATAATTGGGTCACCAATGCTGTCCACAATTGTTTTATCAACTTCGGTATCGGCACCAATGGAGACTAAGCGCGCCTCTTTACCCAATGCTTGGCTCATATCTCTGACAATCCGATTCATTTTCTGAAATACGCTGGATACGGGAACCATACGAATTGACATTGCAGTATCTTGTAGGTCATCGGTCAATTTCCGTAATTGACGTGCAGATTTTGTAAAATTATCAAGCTTGAAACCTTGAAGGTCAGGGGAGGACGTTACCATAGATTCGGTTATGACAATTTCTCCCACGATATCCATTAGGCGATCCAGCTTAGTAAGGTTAACGCTGATCAAGCTTTGCTTTCCAGAAGAAAGATGCATAGGCGCGTCGTCTGCTTTCTTCTTTTGAGCTGTTGTTTTCTTTGCTTCTGTTTCTTTTGCAGGAGCGCTGCTCTTTTCAGTATTTTCTTCCGCTTTTTCTATAGTTTCCACTTTTTTATCTTCCTGCTGATTATGTAATATTTCATAAGTACGAATATTAAGAGACGTTTTTAAGATGCCGATTGCTGCATCTAAATCTTCGTGATTGTTAAAATAGAGCGTAAAACCATGTTCTATAATGTATGCAGCAGTACTCGAATCGTTTTCTACATTTTGAGGTTCATAGGAGAAAGGACCGCAGACATCTTGCATAGCTGTAATGAGCATGAAGGATCGCAGATTTTCCATCCCGCACTCTTCGTCAAAAAAGACTCGAATTGCAAGTTCTGAGTTCTGATCTTCTTTCGTTTGATTTTCAATGGTTTTATCAGTAGCTGATGCAGCTTTTTCATGATCGGATGAATCCGAGGAACCTTTAATCTGTTGTAAAAATCGTTCAATACCAGAAATTAGTTCAGAGATATCCTCGTTTAGAGGCTCGTTATTTTCAATTTGGATTACCTGTGATTTAATAAAATCGCTCGCTTGAAATAATAAATCGAATAAATCGTGACCAAATTCCTGATTTATTTGGTTTTCACGAATAAAGAAAAATAAATTTTCTATTTGGTGGGAGAGTGCAGAAAGGCTATTAAACTGCATCATAGCCGAAGAACCTTTAATCGTGTGCATGATACGAAAGATTTCGTTTACCGCATCCTGACTGAAATCCCCCTCTTGCTCTGCGCTTAAAAGGATTTCGTCGAGTTGTTCAATAAGAGTATTTGTCTCATACAAATACATGTCTAGCATATTTTGCATACTGTTGTCCATAATTGTTACACCGCCTTGTCTACTAATATAGAAAATTATTTTTTATGTTTCGCTTTGTATAGCGCACCATTTAATTTTATCGTTTTGAAAATTCATGCAATAAAAATAAACGGAATGTTGTGAGAATGATTGAACCTAATTAAAGGATACGATATAATAATTTATTATATTGGGAATATTATACCACAAAAACATATAATCCAACAAACAAATATAAGTCAGAGTTATTTTTTTGTGAAAGAGAGGAAGTCGTTTGGAATCTGCATACATAAGTGTTGAGGAGAAATCTGGGTATAGATATGGTCAGTTTTATGAGAGGCATAAGGAGACGATTTACAAAATTGCACTTGAGAAACTGAACGGCGATGAAGATTTAGCAATTCATGTCGTTGAAGAAACGTTCACCCGTGCATTTGATGGCATAAGATATATTGAAAAAACAAATTCATTTAAAGCACAAGCTTTTCTGATTGCGAATTTAAGAAACGTGCTTGAGGATGTCTATCGAGATGCCAGAGCTAAAATGGGGATTGTCGACCCCCCAGAGAAGGAAGACAGCTTTCTCGAACGAGAGGACTTTGATGTAGATCAAGTGCTGTCCAGAAATGAGATGGTTGCAGATCTTGCAAAATATACTGATAAATTACTTTTAAAAGAGAAGGAACTACTATTTTTCTTATTCTTTATGGGATTTTCGAAAAAAGATATGGCACGGCGTTTTGAGATATCAACAGATAATATTCGAGTTCGTATTCATAAAGTGAAACGCAAGCTGGCTAAATTAATTTTAGAGAGGGAGGGACGACCTTAATTGAAGACATTTGATGAAGAGTATAAAAAAACATCTCAAAAGATGTCGGATGTAGTACTCGAATATGCAGCACAATTTATTGCAGAAGATTATCTTGAAGAATATCGGAGGGCAAAAAGAAGACCGCGCGCAGTATTTATACCAAGGGAATTAGATGACCGCCTTTATCAGAAAATTGATAAGCTTGAAAAACGTGAAATCTATCAGCGCAAATTCAGACTGCTGAAACAAACGATTCGGCATATTGTTTTCGGAGCAGGGTGTGCGGCGATTCTATTTGTAATTTTTATATTTTCTGTGGAGCCGATCAGAAAGGCGATTTTTGAGTTTGTTATGAATTAGTGAAAAGCAAATATTGAAGGATATAGAAATGGTAAAAATAGAAAGGAATTTGATTTTGGGAAAACGAAATACCACACTAGTGAAGGCTCTAATATGCGACTCGACAACAAAAGAACCGATGCAGGCATTTGTATTGGAATTAGATGTTAAAAAAGAAGCAATCCTTAATATTGATTTGCAAAACAAGACAGAACTGGAAATTGAAAAAGAAATTGAAGAACGGCTTTGGGAAGGGAAATTGGTAGAGCTGCGTGTGCTGGCTGGAAGTAAAGGGGTGGTTCTCTATACAGGCATCGTATCTTACATATTAAAAGAACGGATTCATATTCGGGAATTGAAGGCGAAGGGAAACATTCAAAGAAGAAAAGATGTGAAGGCAAAATTTACTGCACAAAGTGAGCTTTGCTGTATTTCTGCTGACATACCGGGAGAAATCAACATTACCTTGCGAGACATCAGTGCGGGAGGTATTGGATTTTATGCAGATAAAGAAGATATAGAAAAATTAATAATAGATGAAGAATATCAGACGATTTTTGACGGTGGAGATGTTTCAATCGCCTTACGCTTTGTTTTAAGATGGTTTACAGAGATGGAAGATGGAAAAGTGAACTGTGGAGGAGAATTTAACGGGCTGAAAAATGTAGAGGAAAGGGTAATTCGTAAATTTGTATTTGATAAAGAACGCCAGGAACGAAAAGCTTTGAAGGAGGAAATGGAGAGAGAAGAGGAACTGCGAGCACTGATGAAGGAATTGGAGAAAGAGAAACAGATTGAGGAGGAAAAGTCATGATAAGAAAAAAGAAATGTTTTAAAAGACATATTGCAGTAGTGGCAGCTTTTGTAATATTAATGACTCCGGCTTTTCCAATTGGAAAAGAGCTGGTATCACCCGTTTACGGCGCAAGCTGGGCAGAATCTTACTTAAATAATTTAGTAAGCCGAAATATTATGAAAGGGGATGCCAATGGAAATTTATATCCGGATAAAAATATTACACGTGCGGAGTTTGCTGCCATGGTGAATCGTTCTTTGGGTTTTACGGAGAAAGGGAAAAAATCATTTTCTGATGTGCCTAAAACTGCGTGGTATGCAAATGATATTTCTATTGCGTCAAACCAGGGTTACTTAGCTGGAACGGGTCCAAATACAGCGGGACCAGAGCAATCGCTGACAAGGGAGCAGGCTGTTACGCTTTTGTGCCGTGCGGTTAAAATAGAGGAACAAAATTCGGATTCTCTGACCTTTACCGATTCGAAAAAATTTAACAATTGGAGTAAAGGAAGCATCTTTGCCGCAACGGAGAAGGGATTTATTTCTGGATTTTCTGACCAGACCTTTAAACCTCAAAAAGATATTACTCGTGCTGAGGTTGCTAAGATTTTGTCCGATATGACTGGAGAAATTGTCAATGAATCCCGCATGGTACGTATTAATTACATAAATGGAAATGTTACTTTGGCCAAGACCGGATCCGGACTCAGAGATACCACGATTTATGGTGATTTGTACATAACTGAGGGTGTAGGTCCGGGGTATGTTACACTCGATAATGTTAAGGTTCTTGGAGATGTGATAATTTCCGGCTGCGGAGAAAGTAACGTTGGAGAAAGCAGTATAGTTGCATATGATTGTGAGTTCAATCGTGTGATTATAGATGTAGGACATGGTAAAAAGCTGAGCTTAATTGCAGAAGGAGATACTACAATTGAAACAACGATTGTACGCAGTAATGCTTTTTTAGAAGAAAGAGGGAATAATTACGAAGCCTTTGAAGATATTGTATTAGATGGACCGGAAAAAACCACTTTAGATTTGTCAGGGGAATTTGATACAGTATCTGTTTTAGGTAAAGAAAATACACTTTCTTTAAGGTCGGGAAGCATTGACCGTTTGATTGTAGATGAAGTTGCAGAAAAAAGTACTGTTTATTTAGAGAAGAAAACATATACGGGCGAGCTGTATACAGACGTAGGGACGACTGTAAACGGGCAAGGAGAAATTGATTCTATTTTAATTATGACAGATGGAACAAAGGTTGAATCCCTTCCGAATGAAATCACAATCAGACCTGGGGCTACCGCAACAATTAATGGAAAAAAAATGAATAGCATTGATGCTGATATTGATCGAGAAGACCCGGAGATTTGGGGTGGGTATCCGAAAATTGATGAAATCGATGCAACGAATGTAACTGCTTTACTAAAAGCAAATAAACCGGGGAAAATTTATTGGGCGATTAAGCAGTCCGGGAGCGATACTCCTACGGATGATGAACTGATGAATCCGAATAATGACAAAAATATTATTAAATCAGGAAACGTGAGCGTCGTTGCAGAAAAAGAAGTATCCGTTAAAGTATCAGGCTTAAAAAGCGGAAAAAACTATATTTTTTATGCGATTTTAGAAGATACACGTGAAAATATTTCTGATTTGGAATATGATTATTTCCAGACGTTGGATAATGTGATACCTTCAATGATTACAGGCTATCCAAAGGCGGAGGCACTTTATGATGACGAAGGACATAAGCTGAAATTTGAAGCAGTTTCAACCAAAGATGGAACAATTTATTGGGCAGTCGTACCAAAGGGCAGTGTTGCACCGACAACAGATCTCTTGATAAAAAGTCCGATAAAAGTTCCGGGAGCTGTAAAAATGGGAACTGCTGCCTGTTTAAAGAATGAGCTTAGCACCTTTTATGCCACGAATTTAGAAGAAGCTACAGAATATGATATCTATATGGCTATTTTAGATACCAGTGAGAATGAATCTAAAGTCTTTAAGATCCAGGCAGTAACAAAAGATGTTACTGCTCCTGAATTTACGAAACCGGTGTATCCACTTGTTGGAGCTGTAACTGAAAAAACAGTGCAGATGAAATTTATGACAGACGAGAGCTGTACCTTATATTGGGCAGTTTATCCGAGAGGAACAAAAGTTCCTGCATATTATGAGCCTACGATACCTGCTCCTTTGACTGAGCTGCACACACCAGAGGCACAGCAGGCAGTTATCAATGGAAGCAACGCTTTAAAAAATGGAAAAGCAACTGCCGTTGCAGATAAAGAGGGGAGTTTTATCATCAATGGGCTGGAAGTGCAAACGCCATATGACCTTTATTTTGTCTTAGTTGATAAATCAGAGAACAAATCCATGCCGGTATTGAAAAAAGAGATCATTACGAGAGATGATATTTTACCGACAGCTTCTGTTGTCTTTGATGAATCGTTGGTTTCAGAACAAGGGGAACCACCGGTAGGTTCCGATATTCGGCTGGAATTCAGCGAAATTGTATATGATGGTGTTTCGGATGAAAAACGTTTGCTGGCAGATCTTTCGGATTCTGAGTTGGGCGATTTTATAAAATTGTATAACACGTCAGACAGCCCAAGAACAGAAGTAAGCATAGATTTTTCGCAGGCAAAGTTTTCAGAAGAAGATGGGAAGACGATCCTGACCTTTACAACAGGAGACCAAGCTTCAACAAATCCCGCAATTCAGCTTGCTAGCGGCAATCGTTATGTGTTTGAATTAAAGGGAATTGCAGATGCGGCGGCAAACAAAATGAAAGCAAATGCACAGGGAAATGTAACTCGACTCACCGAGTTTAAAACAATGGCTCCATTTGTGAGCTTGAAGAATATTGGCTCAAAAGATGATAGTCATGATTTGGTTTTTCAAATTGAACCGAAGATTCAGAATGCGGCAGAAGAGCTGTGTTACGATACGATTTTGGAGAGCGATGCAAAAATAACCTTTGATATAGCAGTTGACAATGGAAGCGGGACTAAAACTACGATCACAGGATTGGAAATGGTTCCAAACCGTTACTATTCGCTACAGGCTTTGATCGATGCCAATTTATATACAAAATATAGTAAATTTAATGAATTAAAAACCACTACTTATTCAATTAAAATAACAAAATTAGAAGGTGTTGAAAATCGAAGCATTTGGAATCAGCAGCTGAATTTGACTGTGAGAGGGCTTGCTGGAACAAGACAGCAGTTGATTGATGCGGCATTTAAGGGCTCAAACGGATTGTTTGAAGGACAAGCTTCTTCCTTAGAGGCTTCTGTAGTAAGTGATCCAGCAAAGCTGCAATGCACGAAATACTTTTCTGATGTCATTGCACCGCAATTTAGCACCGGTTATCCAAAGTTGGCTGCAGGCGATACATCCATCCGAGCGGATTACATGTTAGATAAGTCCTGTACGGTATATTGGCTCCTTTCTCCAAAAGGTGCGGTGGCTGCTATGCCGGATGCGATTAAATTGATTGATGGGAGCATTCGTCCTCAGGGAAGCAAAGTAGGAAGCTTTTTCGTAGTAAACCCTAATGTAGAGTTTACGGAGTACATTAATGATCTAAAAGCAAACACCGATTATGAATTTTACTATACCGCAAAAGGAAATGCCGCATCTGCGGTTGCAATGAAAGAGATTCGAACCCAAGCGGTCGTAATACCGGATTATATGGCCGGCTATCCGCGCAAAAAAGGGCAAGGTGGTTCGGAGGCATACGTCGATATGGGAGCAATTGATGCGGATGCAGATGTTTATTGGGTTGTCTATGAGACGGGAACGGTGACTTCACTCACTCCGACTGAGATTGCAGGAATTGATGTAAAACCAGACTCTAGGGTAATCGACTCCGGTCAACTTTTTATTCGAGAGGATGAAACGGATACGATTACTGTAACAAACCTGAATCCGGAACGTTTTTATGACATTTTCATTGTAATGAAAAATCCGATGTCCGGACCGGATGATGGAAACTGGTCCGCTGTGGAGACGGTAACCGGAATTACTTCGGCGGACACGGTTGCACCGGCTATTGTTGATGGCAGTGTGATAACCAGTATTACAGAGATAAACGGAACCGTAATGAAAAAATACAATGGATCGTTGTCTGTTATGTTTAGCGAACCGCTTTATTATTTGGATGCTTTAAGCGGGACTCGAAAGAAATTGAAAAAAGATGTATTGCAGCAGATGCTTTCGGATAACATTTCGGTCGGAACAGTTACGGTCAAAAGCGCGCCTTCTTTGGAGCCAGACGGCGGTATCATCAGTTTTGTGATTACGTTTGAAAATGTTATGGCAAACAGTTCGATGAATATTCCGAATAGCATTGTTGATGTGAGCGGAAATATTGCGGGAAAGATGAACATGAAGTTTATCGTGAACAAAGATGAACCAGAAAGCAGCGAATGGCTTGTAGAATTTGTCAAATAGTGCCGTAAAATAAGCACAAATGGAATGCGCTGGAAAAAACGGTTGAGAAGGCTGCCATTTCGTAGTATAATGACATAGAATATTATGCGTGAAAGTAAATGCATAAAAAAGGAGGCGTTTTATGGATTGGCTTAATACAAATTCCATGTTGCTGACAGAGAAAACTTTGGACAATCTCT
The DNA here is from genome assembly GCF_035621135.1 of Sinanaerobacter sp. ZZT-01. Classification (NCBI taxonomy): domain Bacteria; kingdom Bacillati; phylum Bacillota; class Clostridia; order Peptostreptococcales; family Anaerovoracaceae; genus Sinanaerobacter; species Sinanaerobacter sp. ZZT-01. The sequence goes on along the minus strand of NZ_CP141728.1, from coordinate 26,708 downwards.
GGCAGCAACAGCGTTTGACTTTACAAAATATTGCAAATTCCGAAACACCGGGGTATAAAGCAAAGTATGCCACATTTCAAGAAGAATTAAAGTTAAGCCTTTCGAAACTTGATAAAAAAAGAGTCTCTAAGGCAAATGAAATCGGCAATGAAATTAAGGGATCGAAGCTGTGGATTCATGAAAGTTCAGAGGAAAGCACACGCTTGGATGGCAATAATGTACAAGTTGATGTAGAAAATTTAGAATTGGTCAGAGCGCAGTTTCAATATGAATATGCACTGCGTCAGGCGACAGAAGAACTTAACCGTCTGAAAACAGTGATTACAGGAAGCTGATGGGCTGTAAATTTAATTACGTTAATAATAAAGATATATAACGAATAAAAATAGAGGAGATTGATTATGGCAAAGATTTTACTAGTGGATGATGCGGCTTTTATGCGCATGATGATAAAAGACGTTCTGAAGAAAAATGGAATTGAGGATATCCATGAAGCTGCTGATGGAGCGCAAGCTATCGAAAAGTATAACGAAGTCCATCCGGATTTGGTATTTATGGATATCACTATGCCGAATGTTGATGGTCTTGAGGCGTTGAAAGCAATTAAAGCAGCAGACCCAAATGCAGTTGTTGTAATGTGTTCTGCGATGGGGCAAGAAGCTATGGTAATCGAAGCAATTAAAACAGGGGCAAAAGATTTTATAGTAAAACCATTTAAACCGGAGCGTATACTAAAGACTTTAACATCATTGAATATCCAGTAGAATGAAACTTGAGTTAAATTTTGCTGAGGAAGATGGTGAAGTATATTGAAAAGAATAACCGACAACATTATAGCCGTATTTGTTGTGCTTGTCATTTTATTGTTGATACTTCCCTTGCCTCCATTTCTGCTAGATATGATGTTTATTATCAACATTACCATCGCACTGGTTATTTTATTAATCACGATGTACATCATGGAGGCTTTGGAATTTTCAATTTTTCCATCCTTGTTGTTGATTACTACATTATTTCGTATATCATTGAATATATCTTCTACACGTTTGATTTTAACCAATAAAGGTGAAGCAGGAGCGGTCATTGCTACATTCGGATCCTTTGTATTACAGGGAAACATCGTTGTTGGTGTTATTATCTTCTTAATCATCGTTTTGGTTCAATTTATCGTTATTACAAAAGGTGCGGAAAGAGTTGCTGAAGTTGCAGCAAGGTTTACATTGGATGCAATGCCAGGTAAGCAGATGGCGATTGATGCAGACTTAAGCTCTGGACTGATTACAGAAGAACAGGCAAGAGAACGAAGATACAAGATTCAAAAAGAAGCAGACTTTTATGGAGCGATGGATGGTGCTACAAAAATTGTAAAAGGCGATGCAATCATGTCAATCGTTGTTACAATGATTAACTTTATCGGAGGCCTTTTAATTGGCGTAATTCAGATGGGAATACCTTTTCGTGAAGCAATTGGAATTTATTCGATCGCAACGATTGGTGATGGACTGGTTTCTCAGGTGCCGGCATTATTGATTTCTACTGCAACTGGCATGATTGTAACAAGAGCCGTGTCTGAGGGGAGTTTAAATTTAGATGTAAAGAAGCAGTTTCTCTCACAACCTACTGTATTAATCATTGCTGGTGGAATTATGGGCGCAATTGTTTTTATTCCGGGAGCACCACCGGTTCAGCCGCTTATATTGTCTGCAACTTTAATTTTCTTAGGAATAAAATTAAAAGGAAAGAAAACGATTCAAGAACATATGCAGCTAGTGGAGGAACAAGAAGAGTACATACCAGAAGAATTTGATGAAAATTCATACTTTAAAGATATAAACAATATCTATTCTTTATTAACAGTAGAACCAATTGAAATGGAATTTGGTTATAGCTTGATTCCGCTTGTAGATGAAAGCAGTGGCGGCAATCTGATTAATCGGATTGTAATATTCCGGCGACAGTTTGCACAGGAAATGGGTTTTGTTGTACCGTCAGTCAGACTAAGAGATAATGCCATGCTGAATGCAAATCAGTATGTGGTAAAGATGAAAGGTGAAGAAATCGCAAAGGGTGAATTGCTGGTTGATTATTATCTTGCATTGGAACCGGCAAATCCGACTGGACAAATTGATGGAATTGAAACGATAGAACCTGCGTATGGTATTCCGAGCAAATGGATTACACCAGATAAAAAAGAATTAGCGGAGATATACGGATATACGGTAATCGATCCTTTATCTGTTATGCTTACTCACTTGACGGAAACGATCAGACGGCATATTCATGAATTATTGACTCGAAGTGAGGTAATACAATTACTAGAAAATGTAAAAAAACTTTCACCGGAGCTGGTGGAGGAGACTATTCCTAACATCATATCTTATGCAAATTTTCAGAAAATACTGTATAATCTATTGAAAGAGGGAGTTCCAATTCGTGATATGGTTACGATTTTAGAAACGATTGTAGATGCTGGAATGAGTACAAAGGATATGGATATGATTACCGAAAATGTTCGTATCGCATTGAAGAGAACTATAACCAGAAAATTCTGTGAAAGCGGTCAATTAAAAGTAATCACATTAGATTCTGAAGTAGAAAAAGTTGTGTTATCCAGTTTAACCAGAAGCGAACAAGGTGTTTATTTAGCATTGAATCCAGACGTAATACAGCGGATTGTTGGACAGCTTTCTGAACTGTTGAAGAAATTTTCTTCTTTTTCGCAAACACCTGTTATTCTGACAAGTCATGTGATTCGATTGTATTTTTATCGGATGGTGGAGCAGTTTTATCCAAATATTGAAGTCCTCTCATTTAGTGAGATTGCAAACGATGTTCAAATACAAGCATTAGGAAATATTGAACTTTAGTTGAAAAAACATGGGGAATAACTGGGTGATTGGATATGGTAGCAGAGGGATTAACACAAAAAAGCAATGAAGAGCTTTTGAATGAGTTTATAAATACAAGGGACAGTGAATTAAAGCGAGAACTGGTTTTAAGGCATCGAAATATGGTTCGCATCGTTGCTATGCAAATGCGAGGCGTTTATGCTAGCTTTGCGGAAATTGATGACATTATTAATGAAGGAATCATTGCATTAATGGGTGCTTTAGAAAGATATGATCCATCAAAAAACGTAAAGTTTGAAAGCTATGCATCGCTGCGCATACGAGGGACTATCGTAGATTTGGCTCGAAAGCAAGATTGGGTTCCTCGAAGTATTCGAAAAATGGCAAAAAAGATTGACGAGGCAGAAAGTGCACTTTACCTTTCCTTAGGAAGATCTGCCAATGAACAAGAGATTGCAGCATATCTAGGATTGGATTTGGATAAATATAGGAAGATCCTTGGAGAAACAGGAATGTATAATATATTATCGTTGGATGCCTTAGTTGATGGAGTAAATGGAGAAGCAATTTCTTCCCAAATTGTGAGTGGATCGGAGGATGCTCCTGGAGAGAAACTGCAAAAAAAAGAATTAAAAAAGCTGCTGCAAGATGGAGTTGTGAAATTAAAAGAAAATGAACAGCTGGTGCTTTCTCTTTATTATCGAAAGGAATTAAGTATGAAAGAGATTGCAAAAGTAATTGGTGTGAGTGAGCCGCGTGTATCGCAGATTCACGCAAATGCAATTCGAAAGCTGAGACATTTTATAAAGGGTTACTGACTTATTAATTAAATGCGCAAGCAGAGGGAGAGCGATTATGTTTAAAGGATTTTATACATTGTCTTCAGGGATGCTGACACAGCAACACCGTTTAGACACAGTCAGCAATAACATAACAAATGTGTCAACACCGGGATTTAAAAAAGATACACTGATTAGCACAACTTTTCGTGAAGAATTGACTTCAAGAACAGGGAATGTCGATAAAAGCAATGTGAAAGCACTGCATGTCACTTCAACCATTCAGGTACCTGATGAAGTTGTAACCGATTTTCAGCAAGGCAGTTTTGATATGACTGGAGACCCTTTTCATTTTGCAATTGCAGGAACTGGATTTTTTCAGATTGATACGGAAGATGGACCAAGGTATACGAGGAACGGTGCATTTACTTTAGATGAAGAAGGTTATCTGTGTTTAGAGCCGATTGGAAGGGTTCGTGGAGAAAATGGAGATATTCTCTTAAAGACCGATGAGTTTACAGTGGATCAAACCGGTGCGATTACATTAGAAAATGGTTCGGTAGCCGGACGCATTCAATTCGTAGATTTCCAAGATTATAATCAACTGATAAAAAATGGAGAAGGTGTTTTCTTAAACGCTAATAATGCGAACGTTTTGCCTGCGAAGGCAAACTTGAGATGGAAAGAGTTAGAACGTTCAAACGTAGTTTCTATGGATGAAATAACGGATATGATGAGCAGTCAGAGAGCTTTACAAAGTGAAAGTCAAATTTTAAAAATATATGACCAAATTATTCAAAAAGCAGTGAATGATATTGGGAAAATTTAGAAATAGGAGGATTTGATTTTGAATATTGCCTTTTATACCGCAGCCGTTGGTGCAAATGCACAGCAAACACGTTTAGATACGATTGCTAATAATATGGCGAATCTTCAGACAGATGGTTATAAAGCACAGAGTGCGATTTTTTCAGATTTGCTTTATAGCAATATGAAGGCACAATCACCAAACGATGGTGACTTAACAGTGGGAAGCGGTGCATGCGCAGGACGGACGAATATTAATTTTGAAAGTGGACCCTTACTCATTACGGATGGAACGTTTGATTATGCAATTCAGGGAGACGGCTATTTTGCAACATACAATATGCTCGATGACCAATTAAGCTATACGCGCAACGGAAATTTTCATAAAGCACAGATGGGTGAAAATGCTTTTTACCTAGCTGCACAAAACGGAAATTTTGTTTTGGACAGCAATATGGAATTGATTCCAATCAATTCCAATGATGAAGATCTCGATATTGGAATATTCGACTTTGCAAATAAAAGTGGGATCTTACTACAAGGAGAAAATCGTTTTTTGCCTGTTGCACAAAACGGACAGCCGATATTACAAACCGATATTACTTTAAAACGAGGATATTTGGAAGGATCTAATGTCGATTTGCCTTATGAGATGTCAAAAATGATTGAGACGGAACGAGCCTATCAATTATCTCTTCGTATGATTAAGACTTCAGATGAAATTGAGGAAACAATTAATACAATGAGGTAGTAAGAAAGTGAGGCGTTTGTTGTGAGCCAGATAGGTGAAAATTTAGATGCATTGCTAACCGAAGAAAAAGTAATCCCGCTTCCGACTTTAAATATAAAGCTAAGTCCGGATCGGATGATGGCGTTTTTACGTGTGTCAAATGTGCAGGATGCTGACTATGAGCTGGATAAGGATTACATATTGGAAGCGCTGAAGGAACGAGAAATTGTTTTTGGTATTCTTGAAGATGAAATTCAAGAGTACTGCATTCAGAAAAAATATTATAAGGAACTTAAGATTGCGAAAGGGAAGGAACCTATAAACGGCGAGGATGGGTCGCTTACTTTTCACTTTGATACGCAGCCAAAGTATCTCCCAAAAGAATTAAATGATGGCTCAGTTGATTTTAAAGATATATCTCTTATTCAGAACGTCAAAGCAGGGGATGTATTGTGTGAAATTGTTTTACCGACAGACGGAACACCAGGGAAAGATATTTTTGGGAATGAAGTTCCTTCAAAAGCAGGAGCAATGCCGACACTTACAGCGGGAAAAAATATTTCGCTTTCGGATGATGAACTGACGTTTTCTGCAGCGGTGGATGGACGTATTGAGTATATAAACGATGTCATTTCAATAGAAGAAGTGTTTCACGTAAAGGGAGATGTGGGACCGGAAACAGGAAATATATCCTTTAATGGCAGTGTGATTATTTCTGGCAATGTAACAGATGGTTTTCGGGTGGAAGCGAAAAAAGATATTATAATAAATGGCAGAGTGGAAGGTGCTGATATAAAAACAGACCAAAATGTATTAATTCGAAGTGGTATGAATGGAATGAAAAAAGGCACGATTCATGCAGGCGGTGATGTTACAAGCCGTTTTATAGAAAATGCGACGGTTATATGCGGCGGCAACTTTTGCAGTGAATGTACTTTAAATGCAACGATCAAAGCAGGGAATTCAATCATTATGAAGGGAAAACGTGCCGCTATGCTTGGAGGCACTTATGTTGCAGGCGATTCTATCATTGCGAAAGAAATTGGCAGCGAATTGAATATACCTATGGAAATTAGTATTGAACCGGAATGGTATGCAATAGAGATTGAAGGGAAAAGCAATGAAGATGTTGCATACGTTTTTTTAGATCAGGAAGAACTGAAAGAGAAAATCACTAAAATAGAAAAAGAAGCAGATAAGTTTGGCAGTGTGCTGCAAGAAGTAGTAAGCGGAAAGAAAAAGGTCGAGGCCAGACAAAAAACTTTATATATGAAGCAACTGATGGGAATGCGTGAAGAAAAGATGCGAGAGGTATATCATTTACAAGAGAAGCTCGATCAGAGCACTGCATACTATAACAGTCATGAATTTGCAGTTACTTGTACGGGAAAGATATATCCGGGTGTCCGTATGAGGATTTGTGGGATCATGATGCGAGTTGAGCATATAGGTACGCATCAAAAGTATTATGTAGATAAAGGAGAGATTATTGCGGGTGCTTCAACAGCGAATGGGGAAGCATAGCTTGAATATTGAAAAGAGGAATTTTGAATGAAAATTAGCAGTTATGATCAATTAAATGCCATTCAACTAGATGCACTGAAAGAAATTGGAACAATCGGTTCGGGAAATGCAGCTACGGCTTTGTCCGGAGTCATATCTAAAAAGGTGCGTATTTCCGTACCTAAGGTGTCTATTTTGGACTTTAATACGGCGTTGAATATTTTAGGTGGGCCTGAAAATATAGTTGCTGGTATTATGGTGAAAATGTCGGGTGATTTGAATGGAATCATGCTCTATTTGCAGGAAATGGATTTTATTAATGTCGCTTTGGATAGTGTACTACATGAGACGATAAGCAGTTATGATCAGCTTAATGAATTGAGTCAATCTGCACTGGTTGAAATTGGTAATATTATGATTTCCACCTATATGAATGCACTTTCATCTTTAGCTGAGCTTGAAGTCAGCTTATCTGTTCCGGCGATGTGCATTAATATGGCGGGAGGAATTTTGAGTGTACCAATGGTGGAACTTGGATATGAAACGGATAAAATCATGATGCTGGATGGCAGCTTTTCCTGTGACGGACAAGAGGTTTCCAGTAAACTTTTAATGATGCCCGATTTTAAATCCTTAAATTATATGTTAGACAGATTAGGAGTTGGCAATATTGAATAGCAAGCAAATAAATGTTGGAATTGCCGATATGAAAATTACCAGAGCACCGGGCGGCTTAATTACATATGCACTTGGGTCGTGTGTCGGAATTTGTATTTATGATCCGGTGCTCCGATTAGGCGGTATGGTTCATATCATGTTACCAGAACGGGTATCCAAGCAAGATGCAGGAAATATTTTTAAATATGCGGATACCGGTATAGCAGAGATGATTCGTAAGATGGAGGTCTTTGGCGGAGTTACTTCTCGCATGACAGCGAAAATAGCAGGTGGTGCGAAAATGTTTGATATACCAGGAGATGCGAATTCCAGCGTGGGCAATATCGGAAAAAGAAATGTTGAATCGGTTCGTAAAGTATTGCAGCGATGTAAGATTCGACTGGTTAAAGAAGATGTGGAATCTAATTATGCAAGAACAATGGTTTTTGATACAGAAACAGGACAAGTAACCATTCGTTCATACGGACGAGCCGATAATATATTTTAAAAAACCAAGCCATATGATTGACTTGGTTTTTTTATACAAAAAAATTGCTTCGAAATTAGACATGATGCGGTATTGATTTTACTTGCATGCAAGCATTTGTTACCGCTGTTAAAACATCTGCCTTATATTGTTTTTCATAAGCAAGAAGCTTTGATAACAAATATCCTTTTCGCGTAACAACATATTTAGGAGGAAGGTTATTTAAAGCTAAGGCAATGACATCATTTTTACATTTATTGCAGTGGCATACCTCCATCTTGTTCATAAGGGATGCGTATTCACTTTTTACAAATTCTTCAATTATATTGATAAAAACATATTCGTCCGTGCGAAAGGAAGTGAGCACATCCTGATTTGGAATCCCATGATTTTCAGTATCCAAATATTGAGACATAGAAATACCTTCTTTTTGTAGGCGCGTATTTGAAATAAAAGGAAGCATTTCTGCTTCATAATAATTTTCTAATTTCTGGTAAATCAAATCAGACAATGGGTCTTCCAAAGGAAGAGAGAACGTGGTGGATGTATCAGAAGGATTTTTTTCATCCAGAGATTCTTCTTGAACTGCTTCTGATTTGATTTGAGATAGAAAATCAGCGCTTTCTAATGTCACTTCTTTTGGTCTTAGCGGAGAATGCGTTTCTTTATCAGTTAGATCCTCTAACGGTATTTGAGGATCTGTTTGGAGAAAAGCTTCTTGCGATGGATCATACGATACTGTTTGTGAGGGTTCTGAGGCAGAGGCTTGCATAGGTGTTTGAGCCTGTGTCTCAGCTGGTTCCATTACTCCGACGCGATTTGTTAGTAAATTTAATACATGTGAAGTTTTACTGCTTTTTTTAGACATCAATTATAGGCTCCCTTCACAAAGTTGTTTTGCAAGTCGTGCATAATCGAAGCCCGGATTTGAATATGGTGCGTAGGTGATAATGCTTTCGCCGTGAGCAGGAGCTTCTGCAACTGTAACACTATTGCGTATTTTAGTACTTAATATAACGGTACCTAATTGTTTTGCTATTTCAGATGTTAATTCTTCAACTTCTTTTGTGAGATTCATGCGTTTATTGTATTTTGTCAGCAGGATACCTAAAATTTCTAGGTTTGGGTTATAGAATTTTTTGACGGTATCGATGGTTTCTTTAAGTTGTGTAATGCCAAGAAGGCTTAACACTTCGGGAATCATAGGGATCATAAGTGCATTTGAGGCAACGTAAGCATTGACCGTTAAAATATTTAAAGCCGGAGGAGTATCAATAATAATAAAATCATATTGATCTTGTATTGGGGCTAATAGATCTCGAAGCATATATTCACGCCCAGCTCTATTGAATTCTAATTCAGCAGAGCTTAGTAGTATATTAGATGGAATAATATCACCATGAGGTGTATGTGTAATAGCATCTTGAATGGAGATGGTTCCTTTAAAAAGTTCATAGATTCCGGGACCGCCTTCGATGTCAACACCTAAACTGAAACCCAGGTTACCTTGGGGGTCTAAATCAACACCCAAAACTTTTTTTTTCAATTGAGTAAGCCCGCTCACTAAGGCACTGCTTGTAGTCGTTTTCCCGACGCCGCCTTTTTGATTGGTTATTGCAATAATATGAGACAAAAATTTCCCCTCCAGTTCATTATTTAGACAAATTGTATTAATTTATTTTATCATATGACGATATAAAAGTATAGAGAGAATCAAATAAGAAGAGTCTGTTTTCATTGTACGTTTAAAATAAATGATATAAATGACTTTTTAACAGAAGGATAGGAAGGGGATAAATATGTCAACAAATGTTAGCAGTATTTTAGCTGCATCTACAAGCAATCGGTTAACCGGACTGATGAGCAATATGGATGTGGATGAGATTGTAAAAAATATGTCACAGGGAACCATATCCAAAATATCAAAGCTGGATCAGAAGAGACAAAATCTGGAGTGGAAGCAGACGGCATATCGTGCTGTAACGACAAGCCTTTTGAATTTCAGTAATACTTTTTTAAGTTCTTCGTCTACAACAAATCTTAGTAAGTCAAGTTTTTTTAAAAGTGCAGTTGTTACTTCTCTCGGTTCGAATGCTAGCGCTGCAAGCGTTACGGGTACAATAGATTCCGTTCGTAATTTTTCCATTGGGAGTATATCGAGGTTGGCTACAACTGCAGGAGTAACGACTGCTGCTGATCATAAAGTTTCTTCTCGTAATGTTACAACGGGTTTGATTGATCTGATGAATGGAAGAGATATATCAGCATTAGAAGATACAAGCGTTGCACTTACATATGGAAGCAATACTTATTATTTGAATCTTTCGGAGATTCCCCTGAGCACGAAAACGGACGATGCTGCACGTGCGCAGGAAAATGCAGAAAATGTAGTAGCAGCCTTAAATTCAGCGTTGAAGTCAGAAGGACTGAGCGACTCTTTAGCTGCAGAGCTTGGAACAGATGGTAAAGTCACCTTCAATGAAATTAACAATGCAGGCAATGAATTAAAAGTAGAAGCAGGAAGTACTGCTTTGTTAAATATTTTGGGATTGAAGACCGGAGATATTGCGAAGGATGGAGAACTGACTGGAAGAAATAACATAAAAACGGATTCTTTAGTTAAGCAGGTTACTTTTGGAGAGTCTATCGCTAGCGGAGGAGGAACCTTTACCTTTGACTTAGATGGTGTAAAGGCGGTTATTAATTTAAAGGATCTAGTAAATGACGATGGTAGTTTTAAAGACGCAGATATGACTATGAAAAAATTAACGGATCATATCAATGCACAGCTTGCTAAAAGCTATGGAGCGGGAAAGGTAGCCGTGAGTGCAGTAGATGAAAACGGCAGTCCACTCACATCGGGTGCAACGCAGGGAAAGCTTGTTTTTGAGACGAGCAGTTCAACTTCTATTTTATCGGTTTCTTCGGGAGACCGTGGTGTGTTGGGTGCAACCGGTGCCATGAATATGAATTTTGGAGATGCAAATCGTCTTTTGGTTTATGAACCATTAAGCTCCAGTAAAAGCAACCTAAATACGTCACTTGATTTTTCAGGGGGAAAAACCTATTCGATGACAGTTAATGATACTGTTTTTGAAGTGGGGAGCGATTTTATAATGATAGATGGAGAAAAAAAGGAATTCGCTCAAGGTGTGACGATAAATGATATTATGAGCACGATAAACAGCTCTGATGCTGGTGTTACCGTAAAATATTTGTCTACTTCCGACCGCTTCAGCATTATTGCAAACGATCCTGGAAGCATTGGAAAAATTGACATCTCCGGAGAGCTGGGAGAAGCTCTTTTCGGTAAGTCCAATACATTAGTTGGGGCAAAGCAAGGTACGGATTCTGAAATGCAAGTCAGTTTTGACGGAGGCACAACTTATGAAACAATTACTCGTACGAGTAATTCATTTACTATAGATGGAGTAAATGTCACGCTGAAATCTACTTTTACGAGCAAAGACGTTGATGCAACCGCAGGAAGCGGAGATGCGATTACTTTTTCTGCAAAAGCCAATGCAGATGAGGTGGTGAGTGCGATAAAAAGTATGGTTGAAAAATATAATGAAATGATTAGTGAGATTAATAGTGCGGTATCAACAAAGCCAATCCGAAACCGTTCAGGAGGAGCTTTGACGTATCAGCCGCTTACAGATGAACAAAGAAAAGATATGTCAGAGAGTGAAATTTCTGCTTGGGAAGAAAAGGCGCAACAAGGTATCTTATTTGCAGACCCTCTTTTACGTACATTATCTTCTGATCTGCGATTTGTCTTTTCAAATCAAGTAGATGGTGTTTCAATGAATCAAATTGGGATTAAAGCGGGTTCAACTTATAAAGACAATGGAAAGCTTTCTTTTAACGAAACTATGTTTCGAAAGGCTTTAGAAGAAAAACCAGATGCCGTCGCCAAACTTTTTACTTCCAATGGAAGTGTGAATGAAGATGAAAAAGGGGCAATTGCAAAATTAGGGGAAATTATGAATAAGTATGCAAGTACGAGCGGCTCAAAAAAAGGAAGCTTAATTCAAAAAGCCGGTCATGCTTCTTCACCGACAAGTGAGTTGAATAATGCGATTTTTACACAAATCAAATCTCTGTCTGAACAAATTGATACATTAGAGAAAAAGCTCATTTCAGAGCAGGATCGCTACTATAGTAAATTCACGGCTTTAGAAGTCTATTTAAATAAAATGAATTCACAGGCTAGCTGGTTGATGGATCAAACAAGTTCTTAATGTGAAATTCATCTGATTTTGTGCCCAAAACATATCATCCATAAAAGGAGGATTTTCATGAATCAGTACATGAATAATTACGGAAAAGGATTTCAGCATTATAAAGAACAATCAGTTAATACAATGACGAAAAGTGAGATGCTGTTTCTTTTGTATGATGAAATCATAAAAAAAATGAACAAAGCTAAAATTTTAGCAAATAATAAGGATTATGCAAATTTTAAGGTAGAAATTGACAAAACTCGAAAAATTGTGCTATATTTAATGAATACATTAGATTTAAAATATGCAGTGAGCAAAGACTTATCTAGGATGTATGAATTTTTTAATTATGAGTTATCCCGTTTAAGTGCAAGTCGCAATCTAAAAATTATTGATGAGTTGATTCCTCTTGTTATAGATTTGAAAGATACCTTTAAAGAAGCGGACCGACTGTCCAGAAAGCAAAAGGTAGTAGCAAAATAGTGTTAGGAGTGTAGGGAAACGATGGATGGTATGAATCAAATTCTCTCTATTTTACAAAAAAAATATCGCCGAATGGATATGATTTTAACGATTACGAAAGAATTGGAGCAGGTGGTATCCACTGGTGATGAAACTTCTCTTGGCATCATTTTAGAGACACGTCAAAATGAGATGAATGGAATCGATCAATTGGATCGTGAATTGAAAGGGATCAAAGAGAACATGCCGCTGCCTCTTCAACAGAAAATAAATCAGATGCTCCATCCGGCATCGGGGGAAACAGTTCGGCTTGAAAACCCTTTAGAAACAAATATTTTTGATACCAATAAGCGCATTATTCGACTTGTAGAAAAAATAATTGATTTGGACAGGGTAATTCGTGATAGAATGAAAAGAAAAAAGTAAAAGAGTGGAGGAATGGAAATGGCAGCAGTCGATACTAAAATTTTATTAGAATCCGGAACGAATGAGATTGAAATTATGGAATTTACCATTGCTGGAGATTTGTTTGGTATTAATGTCGCAAAGGTTCGGGAAATACTAATGCCGAGTGCAATCAAGCCAATGCCGCAATCTCATCCTGCTGTAGAAGGCGTATTTAAACCAAGAGACAGGGTAATTACCGTAGTTAATTTACCTAAATATCTTGGATTGCCGAAATCCTCTGAAAACGGCCGAGATTTATTCATCATAACGAACTTTAACAAAGTGTATGTTGCATTTCGTGTACATTCCGTTGAAGGAATTGATCGTATTTCTTGGAGCTCAATTCAAAAACCGGACAAGACGATTTATGGTGGAGATTCAGGCGTAGCAACCGGCTTAGCTGAATGTGGAAATCGCTTAGTAACAATTTTGGATTTTGAAAAAATTGTTGCAGATATTGCGCCAGAGACAGGAATACAACTATCTGGCATAGATAAACTACAAAGAAAAGATCGGGATCAAAGACCGATCATTGTTGCAGAAGATTCGATTTTGTTATCAAAAATGATAGAAGAAGCACTGGTTAAAGCCGGATATAATAATGTGTTGATGTTTAATAATGGGCAGGAAGCGTGGGATTATCTCAGCGAAATTCGAGATGATGCTCATATCTACGATAAGGTATCCTGTATTATAACCGATATTGAAATGCCGCAGATGGACGGACACCGCCTTACAAAGCTGGTTAAAACAGATGCAGTACTGAAAAAAATTCCATTGGTTATTTTTTCTTCTCTTATCAATGAGGAGATGCAGATCAAAGGAAAGTCATTAGGGGCAGATGAGCAGTTATCAAAGCCGGAGATTGTTCATTTAGTCACCGTTATTGACCATCTATTGGATAAAAGCACGGATATTAAAAGCTAATAGTAGAATTCGAAGAAATATAAAAGAAGAGGACAGATGATCAAAATCTGATCCTCTTTTATATTTAATGGTGGCGGCTTTGGTAATAAAAAAGTCGAAACAAAGAATAAATGAAGAAATTGGGCGAAAATATGAAGTTATTTTAAATTAATTGTTGAATTATTACAAAACATGTGAGATAATAAAAAAATAAATAAAAGAAACTCGTTAGGGTGAGGGTACATCCACGGGTTTTTTTAAGGTTAATAGGAGGGTTTTCGTGGAAGAACAAAGAAGTAATTTTTCAAGCAGGCTTGGCTTTGTATTAGCTGCTGCTGGTTCTGCTGTAGGGTTAGGTAACATTTGGAGGTTCCCATACTTAGCAGCGAAGTATGGCGGTGGAATATTTTTACTTGTATATTTTATACTTTTGGTATCTTTTGGATTTTCACTTATGATTGCAGAAATTGCAATCGGTAGAAAGACAAAGCTTAGTGCGGTAGAGGCTTATGGTAAATTGGACAAGCGATTTGGTTTTGTCGGAACGTTAACCTCATTAGTACCGATGATAATATTTCCGTATTATTGCGTCATTGGTGGCTGGGTTGTCAAATATTTTATTGCCTTTATTACGGGAGAAGCAGGAGCAGCTGCTCAAGATGGATATTTTACAAACTTTATCACGCAAACAGCGCAGCCGATTATCTGGCTTGTGTTGTTTATGGGAGCGACGACTGCTGTTGTAATCTGTGGAGTAGAAAAGGGAATTGAGAGTGCAAGTAAGGTATTGATGCCAATTTTAGTGCTCCTTTCAGTTATTGTTGCGGCCTTTAGTATCACCATGCCAGGAGCATGGGATGGAGTACTTTATTATATTACTCCAGATTTCTCTCAGTTTTCAATTAAAACTGTATTGGGTGCTTTAGGACAGCTATTTTATTCTATGTCACTTGCAATGGGAATCATGATTACGTATGGGTCTTATATGAAAAAAGATGCAGATTTAGAATCTTCGGTTAAACAGATTGAATGGTTTGATGCTGGAATTGCATTTGTTGCAGGATTGATGATTGTTCCTGCTGTATATGCTTTTTCCGGTGGAGATGAGTCCGCGATGAATGCGGGTGCCGGTCTTATGTTTATTACACTGCCTAAGGTTTTTGCTGCGATGAAAATGGGCACGTTAATTGGAACAATATTCTTCTTGCTTGTATTTTTTGCAGCGCTAACTTCTGCAATATCCTTAATGGAAACTGTCGTATCCATTGTGCAGGATCGTCTGAAATGGGGCAGAATTAAAGCGACGATTGTTATTTTGATTGCATCTATGGCGATCGCATTGCCATCTACATTAGGATTTGGAATATGGAGTCATATTACGCCATTAGGCATGTCATTACTGGACTTCTTTGATTTTATCAGCAACAGTGTTCTAATGCCGATTGTTGCTTTCCTAACTTGTATTTTTGTCGGCTATTTTATTAAGACAAAGACGATTTCAGATGAAGTTAAACTCTCTTCAAAGTTTAAGCAGGAGAAGTTATTTGTTATTGTTATTAAATATATTGCACCGATTTGTCTGATCGTCATTCTAGTAAGTTATGTGATGATAGGACTTGGTTTGATTAGTATTTAATTTCTATCATGATTTGCTGGGAAACCGGGAGAAAACTTTCTCCTGGTTTTTTTAAGTCTCGAATTATAAATGCAATAGTCAAAAAAAGTCGATTAAGAAATATTTCCATTCACTCAATAAAAATATCATTTGCATTCCTGTCATGACCATGGGAAAATAGATAAAAAGGTTAGATAAAAGAAGGGATGATGCGGAGAATGAAGCTTTGTGTTGTATTAGATAATAATACTTACGTAGACGAATATTATTACGGAGAACCGGGAGTTTGTTATTACATAGAGGATGAGGGCATTAATATTTTATTTGATGTAGGCTATAGTGATGTTTTTTTGAAAAATGCATCGAAACTTGGAATTTCATTATTAAATTTGGATGCTTTAGTTTTATCTCACGGGCATGATGATCATACCGGAGGCCTTCCTTTTTTGTTTCAAGATCGAGAGGGCATGGAAACCGCGAAGAAAATGATGTTGATAACGCATCCGGCTACTTTTGATAAAAAATACTTGGATGGTCAGGAAATCGGTTGCCCAATAAACAGAAGTGAATCGGCAAAGCATTCCCGTTTGTTACTGACAAAAGAACCTTTTAAGATAAGCGATCACATTACATTTTTAGGCGAAATACCTAAGGTTATGGAATTTGAAAAAGCATACAGCATAGGAATGAAAGGGGAAATGGGACAAGAAGCGGAGGATTTCATCAGTGAAGACAGTGCTTTGGTGCTTCAAGGGAATGATGGAATATACGTCATTACAGGCTGTTCGCACAGCGGCATATGCAATATCATTGAGTATGCTAAAAAAGTAACCGGAGTGAATCACGTTTGCGGTGTATTGGGTGGTTTTCATCTGTTTGACATAGCCAGTGAGCGGGTACAATCAACAATAGATTATTTAGAAAAGCAAAATATACCAGAGCTATATCCTTGCCATTGCACCTCTTTTGATGTAAAAGCAGCGATGTATCAAAGGATGAAAGTGAAAGAAGTCGGTGTTGGTTTAGTGCTGGAATGGAAATGATAGACATAAGGAGATGAGTGATGCCAAATATGAACACAATTTTGATAAAAATAGGAATGACCGCATTGATTTTATTAATCGGATACATTTTAATTTGTATTTTGACAAAAATATTAAAGCGAGGGCTGAAAAAGACAAAAATTGATGAAGTACTTCATACTTTCTTTTTAAATTGCTTGAAGATGCTATTATGGATTATGCTGCTCATTACAGCTTTGAGCTATTTAGGAATTCCGCCGACGTCATTTTTAACCGTATTGGGAGCTGCCGGTGTAGCGGTTGCTCTTGCTTTAAAAGACAGCTTAAGCAATTTTGCAGGAGGTATTTTAATTATTATATCAAAGCCATTTTCTAAGGGAGATTTTATTGAAGATATGGAGATAGCAGGTAAAGTAGAAAAAATTGATCTTCTCTATACGACACTGATGACTTTTGATAACAAGGTGATTACCATTCCAAATGGGAAATTAGCGAATACCACAATTGTAAACTATTCAAGGGAGCAAAAAAGACGAGTAGATTGTAAGTTTGGAGTTGGATATGAAGACGATATTGCATTGGTGAAGGAAATTTTAGAAAATGTTGCCGCCTCCAATCCAAAGATATTCAATGAACCAAAAGTAACAATCGGAATTGCCGCCCTTGGCGATAATGCAGTTGAGTTTGATTTAAAAGTTTGGTGTGCAACAGAGGATTACTGGGATGTCTATTATTTTTTACAAGAGCAGGTTAAATTAGCATTTGATGTTCAACATATTTCGATTCCATATCCTCAGATGGATGTTCACATGAAAAAATAAAAAGAAGAGAATAGCAAAAAATATTTGAAAAAATTTAATAAAATAGACTTGACCAGTTAACATGCTTGTGTTAATATATTGAAGATTTAAGTAGAAAACGAAAGGATAAGAATGAGAATGCTTTATACTCGAAGAAAAGAAACAAAAAAGAGAGCTTCTTACCCGACCACAGTCGGTCAATTCGTTTTTTCTATTTCTATCTCTAATACAGTTACCATTGATTGAAAGTCTTCCTTTTTGGAAGACTTTTTTTTATGGGAAAAGCTTTTTTCATTATATAAAGAATGAGAGGAGAAAGCCTTCTGCCGTGAATGATAAAACGCGGACTGCTTTTTTACAGGAGCAGCAAATAAGGAATGCTTTTTTAGGTGGATTGAACGATTTCCTTACTTTAAAGGAAATATTTGCTTACAGGAGAAAGGAGAAAGAGGTATGTTAACAGGAAGAAGTTTATTGGAGCCAATGGATTTTACAGTAGAGGAAATGGGTGAAATTTTTAAATTAGCTGATAGAATTATAGAAGAACCAAAGAAATATGCTCACGCATGTGATGGGAAATTATTGGCAACATTGTTTTATGAACCAAGTACAAGGACCAGATTTAGCTTTGAGGCGGCCATGCTTCGTTTAGGTGGACAAGTGATCGGGTTTTCAGAGCCAAATTCCAGTTCTGTTGCAAAGGGAGAAAGTATCGCAGATACCATTCGGACGGTAGCTTGTTACTGTGACATTGCCGTAATGCGTCATCCGAAAGAAGGTGCTCCAAAGGTTGCAGCATGGAGTACAGAAATGCCTGTCATTAATGCAGGAGATGGCGGTCACATGCATCCAACACAAACGTTGACAGACTTATTGACCATTCATAGAGAGAAAGGCAGCTTTGAAAACTTAACGGTTGGTCTCTGCGGGGACTTAAAATTTGGAAGAACCGTGCATTCTCTTATCAAAGCACTCTCTCGATATAAGGGAGTAAAATTTGTATTGATAGCACCGGAAGAATTGCGTATTCCTGAATATGTAAGAAAAGAAATTTTAATCAAAAACAATATCCCATTTAAAGAAGTAGAAAAGATGCAAGATGTTCTTTCTGAATTGGATATGCTGTACATGACAAGGGTACAGAAGGAAAGATTTTTCAATGAGGAAGATTATATACGATTAAAGGACAGCTATATATTAGATGCACCTAAAATGGAGTTAGCAAAAAATGATATGATGGTGCTGCATCCTCTGCCTAGAGTCAATGAAATTGCAGTAGAAGTGGATGAGGACCCAAGAGCACTTTACTTTAAGCAGGCGAAATATGGAATGTATGTGAGAATGGCTTTAATTATGAGCTTGCTCGGTATCGAGATCTAAAAGAAAGATAAGTGTGTGATTTTATAGAATTGAGATAAATAGGAGGATATAAAATGGTAGTGATAAACAGTATAGAAAAAGGGATCGTAATTGACCACATTAAAGCAGGTCTTGGCGCGAAGATTTTAAATTATTTAGACATAGATACAGAGAAACATTCTGTTGCCTTTTTAATGAATGCGAGCAGCGGAAAATATGGAAAAAAAGATGTAATAAAAATTGATAAAGTGATCGATGTGGATTTGGCTGTATTAGGACTGATTGATCCGGATTGCACAGTAAACATTATTGAAGATCATATTATTTCAAAAAAAATAAAGCCGGAGATGCCTAAGAAGGTAACGAATGTGATCCGATGCAAAAACCCTAGGTGTGTGACCTCGGTAGAAGCGAATGCACCGCATATTTTTCATCTGATTAATGAACAAAACAGAGAATATCGATGTGAGTACTGCGATGATATTGTGAGTATGAAGGGAGATAATGTAAATGAAATTGTGCATAAGAAATGGATTGGTAATCAGTCCGCGAAATGATCTGGAGCGGCTGGCGGATGTGTATATTGAGGATGGGATCGTTACCGCGATTACTGAACCAGGCGAAGGAAGCAGCAAGACGGAATATAGAGAAATTTTTGCAGAAGGTAAATGGGTTGTCCCGGGCTTGATTGATCTGCATGTCCATTTCCGTGAGCCGGGGTATGAATATAAAGAAGATATTGCAAGTGGATGCCTTGCAGCTGCAAAGGGTGGTTTTACTACGGTTTGTCCGATGCCGAATACAAAGCCTGTGATTGATAATACAGATATGGTTGCATATGTTTCCAAAAAAGCTATGGAAGCAAATTGTGTCAACGTGCTTCCGATTGGAGCTATCACATTAGGGCAAGAAGGAAGTATACTGAGTGATTTTGAAGCGATGAAAGAAGCTTCTGGTTCTATTTTCGCGTTGAGTGAGGATGGGAAGTCAGTTATGGATTCTCTCCTTATGAAAAAGGCGATGGAAAAGGCAAAAGCCTTGGATTTACCAATTTTTTCACATACCGAGGATCGAGAGCTTGCGAAAGGCGGTGTAATGAATGAAGGAGAAGTTGCGCATTCCCTGGGACTTCCCGGAATCCCGCCTGAAGCAGAGGAGATCATAGCGATTCGTGACATTCTTTTAGCGAAGAATACCGGATGCCGCACACATCTATGTCATATCAGTACAAAGGGCAGTGTAGAATTGATTCGCCATGCAAAACAACATGGAATACCAGTTACTGCGGAAACGGCACCACATTATTTTGTTCTGACAGATCAAGATGTGATTCAGGGGAAAGAAGGAATGAAAACAGCCGATTCGAATTGGAAGATGAATCCCCCTTTACGTTCAGAAGAGGACCGTCTGGAAATTATAAAAGGACTAAAGGACGGCACCCTTGACGTAATCGCCACGGATCATGCACCGCACCATCACGAAGAAAAAGCAAGACCATTTCAAGAAGCACCTTTTGGTATCATTGGATTGGAGACAAGCTTTGCATTGAGTTACACTGCATTGGTGAAAACCGGTATCTTAACACCGAAAGAGTTCATTTCATGCATGAGTGCGACACCGGCTCAAATTCTTGGTATTGACCGAGGTATCCTTGAGGTAGGGAAGGCAGCAGATCTTGCAGTAATTGATGTGGAAAGAGAATATGAAATAGGACTTGATTCTTTTGCTTCCAAATCGAGGAATACTCCTTTTATAGGGAGGAAAGTTTTTGGACAAATTTGCTACACAATGGTTGACGGGAAGGTCGTTTACTCGTTAGAATAGAAGGTAAAGCTGCCCCGCTTCATGGGACAGCTTATTATATGTAAAAATGTGGAGGCAGAATATGATCGATTGTTTGTTAAAAAAAATAATGGAAACGAAAAATCCGACGGTTGTGGGACTGGATCCGTCTTATAAAATGATTCCGAAATTCATAAAGGAAGAGATGTTAGAACGTTATGGAAAAACGCCGAAAGCCGTTGCAGAGATGTTTTTGACTTTTAATAAAGCTATTATCGATCAGGTATGGGATTTGGTACCGGCGGTCAAACCGCAAATTGCCATGTATGAAAAATATGGACTTTCGGGTATTGCAGCTTATATGGATACCATCGCATACGCAAAGGAAAAAGGCCTTATTATCATTGGAGATATTAAACGGGGCGATATTTCTTCTACGGCAGAGGCATATGCCGCACATATCGATGGAGTGGAGATTGAAGGTGAAAGATTTGACCCTTGGGGAGAGGACTACATAACGGTTAATCCCTATTTCGGAGTTGACGGAATCAAACCATTTTTAGAGCCTTGTATAAAAAAGGATAAGGGGATTTTTATATTAGTAAAAACAAGCAATCCCGGCAGTGGAGAGCTGCAGGATCGCCTAATAGATGGGGAACCACTTTATTTCAGAGTCGCAGATCTTGTGACAGAATGGGGAAAAGAAGTAATGGGGACGATGGGTTACAGCAAAGTCGGTGCTGTTGTAGGAGCAACACATAAGGAGCAAGGGATTGCTTTGCGTAAACGGATGCCGCATACATTCTTTCTGGTCCCTGGCTATGGAGCACAAGGTGGTACCGGAAGTGATTTAAAAGGGTATTTTGATAAGGATGGTCTTGGAGTGATCGTTAATTCTTCAAGAGGTATCATTGCAGCTTATCAAAAAGATGAGGAATTTGGTGATGCACAATCGGTTGGAATCGAATTTGCCGAAGCTTCAAGAAAAGCTGTGATTGCGATGAAAAAAGATTTAGAGAATGCACTATAAGGGGGATGAGATGGAGAAATACGATTTAATAGCAAGGGTTTTATCAAATGAATCCATTGCTGAGAATGTTTATCAAATAACATTAGAATGTGTAGATGCCGCGCTTTGTGCAAAGTGCGGGCAATTTGTCAATCTATATTTGAAAAATGAATCTTTCCTGCTGCCAAGACCAATTAGTATTTGCTGGATTGATGGTGCAAAATTGACATTGGTTTATGGGGTGACGGGCAAAGGTACAAAAGAGCTGTCTGCTTTTGAATTTGGTGATCAGCTAAGAATGTCTATGCCGCAGGGAAATGGATATGATTTGTCGATGATGAAAGAAGGACAGACTGCAATGCTGGTTGGCGGAGGAATTGGTGTGCCTCCGTTACTGGAATTGACTTACTTATTGTCACAAAAAGGGATAAAAGTCATAACGGTAATTGGATTTCAGAATGAGCCGTTTCTTATGAAGCCTTTACTTAAAGCGGGTGCGGACTTGTATGTAGCGACTGACTCTGGGAAATCCGGTTTTCATGGAACCGTTTTGGATTTGATAGAGCAGGAAAACTTAAGTGCGGACGCATATTTTGCATGCGGGCCGAAGCCGATGCTGCGTGCTTTGACTGAATATGTTTTGCAGCAGGAAAAAGATATTCAAATATCGATGGAAGAACGTATGGGCTGCGGGTATGGAGCTTGTGTTGGATGCGTTTGTACAATCCGAGATAAAAGTGGTCTAGAAATGAAAAAGAAAGTTTGTAAGGACGGTCCGGTATTCTGGGGAAGTGAGGTGGTCTGGGATGCAAGATAGTACTTTAAAGCAGAGCGATACAGAGAATTTAAACTTGAATGTAACGATTGCCGGAGTGAAATGGAAAAACCCGATTACAACTGCATCTGGTACTTTTTCTGCAAAAGAAAGCAGTGCCTTCTATGATTTGAGCAAATTAGGAGCTGTAACAACAAAAGGGGTTTCTAATGTACCGTGGACGGGGAATCCAACGCCGCGTATTGCCGAAACTTATGGCGGCATGTTGAATGCTGTCGGGCTGCAAAATCCAGGGGTTGAATCATTTATTACAGAAGAGATTCCGTATATCAGGCAGTATGAGACAAACTTGATTGCAAATGTCGCAGGACATACTTTGGAAGAATACTGTCATACCGTCAAACGTTTGGAAGATACCGATGTAGATATGCTGGAGATTAATATTTCCTGTCCAAATGTAAAAGAGGGCGGCATCGGATTTGGAACCAATGCGAAGATGGCGGCTGAAGTGACTAAGAAAGTAAGAGGTATTACAAAGAAACCAGTCATTATTAAATTAACACCAAACGTAACGAATATTTCAGAGATCGCAAAAGCAGTGGAAGCAGAAGGAGCGGATGCTATTTCATTAATCAATACGCTGCTAGGGATGCGTATTGATGTACGTCGTGCGAAAACCGTACTTGCAAATAGGACTGGAGGTCTTTCCGGACCGGCTATTAAACCAATTGCGATTCGAATGGTTTATGAAGTTCGTAAAGTTGTCAGCATTCCGATCATCGGATTAGGCGGAATCATGAACGGAGAAGACGTGGCAGAATTTCTGATGGCAGGAGCAAATGCGGTGGCCATTGGAACGGCAGCATTGATTCGTCCAACCGCACCGATAGAGATATTGGAAGAACTCAAAAATTATATGAGAGAAATGGGATATCACAGCATAAAAGAGATACAAAATGCCTTTTGTGATTAAAAGGAGAAAAAATATGGATTATAAAAAGAGTTTTATTGAATTTATGGTAGATTCCGGGGTATTGACCTTTGGAGATTTTACAACTAAAAGTGGAAGAAAGACACCATATTTTATTAATACAGGAAATTACAAGACCGGAGAGCAGGCAGCGAAACTCGGTCAATTTTATGCTAGATGTATAGAAGAAAATTGTAAAAAAGGACACATTTCCAGAAATATTACAGCATTATTTGGACCGGCATATAAAGGCATTCCTCTAGCTGTGGCAGCTTCCATCGCATTGGCGAGTGAATTTCAGTGCAATGTAAACTATTGCTTCAATCGGAAAGAAGTGAAAGATCACGGTGAAGGCGGTAACATGGTTGGGTATAAGCTGAAGGACGGCGATAGAGTACTCATTATCGAGGATGTCATTACAGCCGGAACTGCAGTTAGAGAGTGTTTTCCAATTATTAAAGCGGAAGCGGATATAAAGATAGAGGGCTTGATCATTTCTGTCGATCGTATGGAAAGAGGAAATGGAAATAAGACAGCAATTCAAGAAATTGAAGAAGAATTCGGAATTAAGACGTATCCGATTGTGACTGTTCGAGAGATCATAGATACGCTTTATAATGTAGAAGTGAACGGAAAAGTTCACATTGATGATGCTGTAAAGCAGCAAATGGAAGCATATTTGCAAGAATATTGTGTAAAATAATCGAAAAAGAATTGAACGGATCCAGAGTTACTGATATACTCAATATAAATATTCGTATTTCGTATCGTAGTATTTGCATTGAAAAGGATGTGATTGTATGGAATTATCTTCTTTTATGGCTATGAATTTGCAAAGTTTACAGCAAACCCTTGCGATGTCAAATTTAAATCGGGCGATGCAAGTGGAGGCGGAAGGGGCAGCCAGCCTGATTCAGAGTATGGAACAAGCAAACCCGCAGCAGAGCTTGAATCCTGCAATTGGTGCCACATTGGATGTTCAGGCATAAAAAAATATGTATCTCACAGACTGATGAAGCAGGCTGATCCAAAGGATTAGCTCTGCTTTTTTGCTAATTCCACCAATTCGTTAAATTTGCTCATGATATATCCGTAATTGTCCTTTTTATGAGGCACAATACAGCCGCTGCAGTCTTTAATTCCATTTTCGGAATATTTATAATTGCCTCCGCAGTTTTTTCCCAGAGCATAAAGCGGACAGTAGCAAAAAAGGCAATTAAATTCATCTGGATTCTTTGTTTCGTGACAGGGGAAAAACTCGCAAGATTTATGATTAAAAAACGAATAGTTTTTTCCGCGCCATTCATCTTTTCCCATTTTTGTTTTTTTGTTTTCTTTGTTTTCTCTAATCATTTCTGACATTGTAAATACCTCACTATAAATAAAAAAAAAATTAGGCATAGCCCTTTCGATTCTTAATAAAAATAATATCAGTGTTAAGAAAATCTGTCAATCGTTAAGGGCGAAATGAAAAGAAAGTGCCGGCTGCAAAAAAGACAGCAGCCGGCGAAAGAAGGAGGAATTGAAAGTAAATTTTTATATAACTGGAAATTGTTTCATGAAAAATATAGGAATGTTTGATAATTTAGTTTATAATATGGTGGTATCGTCAAAAATGTGAGTTATAAAATGCATGGGAGAAAAAAATGAGTTTCTTGGGATTATCTCTAATAGCAGTGGGCTTATCTATGGATGCGTTTGCGGTGGCTGTATGTAAGGGTCTGTCCATGCGGCGGATGCAATGGAAAAATGCCTTTATTGTTTCCGTCTATTTTGCAAGTTTTCAGGCAGTCATGCCTTTAATTGGATATTACATTGGCGTACAGTTTAGTGAGCACATTGTGCAGGTGGATCATTGGGTTGCATTTGTACTTCTAAGCATAATTGGTGGAAATATGATTTTAGAATCTCGAAACAAGGACGAAGTTTTTGATGATCGAATGAATTTTTCTCATATGTTGATTCTTGCAGTTGCGACGAGTATTGATGCATTGGCAATTGGTGTAACTTTTGCATTCTTAAAAGTAAATATTTTTGAAGCGGTCTGCCAAATCGGTTTTATCACCTTGTTTTTTTCGATACTTGGTGTTAAAATTGGAACTATTTTTGGGGCAAAATATAAATCGAGGGCTGAGTTTGCCGGCGGTATGATTCTGATTTTTATGGGTATAAAAATTCTGCTGGAGCATTTGGAGATGCTTTCTTTTTAAAATTTAAGCAGACTGATTAACATATTTTTTTGATTACGTATAATTTCAGTGACGAAATTAAATAATTTATTTAATGAACAAAAGAAAGGAATGATATTTCTTATGGCATTACGTAACATAGTACTGGATGGAGATCCGATTTTAAGGAAAAAAAGCAAAGCGGTGGAAAAGGTAGATGATCGGATTCGTCAAATTTTAGATGATATGGCAGAAACCATGTATAATACGGAAAATGGAGCGGGGCTAGCGGCTTGTCAGGTCGGAATACTGAAACGGCTGGTTGTAATTGATATGGGAACGGGGCTGTTAAAGCTTGTAAATCCTGAAATTATTACTGCAGAGGGGTCGCAAGAGGTGGTTGAAGGATGTCTTAGCTTTCCTGGGCAATACGGTAAATTAACCCGTCCGCATAAAGTGACAGTAAAGGCATTAAATGAAAAGGGAGAGCCGATTCTTTTAGAAGGAGAAGGCGAACTGGCTAAGTGCTTTTGCCATGAGACAGACCATTTGGATGGGATCGTTTTTGTAGATCAGGTTACAGAGTGGATGGAATGATATAAGTACTAAAAAATTTAAGATGCTTTTATATAGATGGATTAAACGTTTATGTAAGAGCATCTTTTATTAGTTTTTGTCATATTATTTTTACTTTTCTCCCCTTAATTAACAAAGCCCACACAGCAGGAAGCAATGAAATTTAAGAATTAAAGTTTGAGGATTGACAATTAAATTTGATTTTGATAATATTATGCTACGCGATATATCGTAAAGCATAATATCGTATGACATAATAAATCAATTAAAGCAGGAGGGGAAAAAATGCCATATGCAGGAGGGCCTATGACGGAGGCCATGTACTATGTATTAGTTGCTTTATTGAATCCAGCACATGGATATCAATTGATGAACGAGATTTTAGATGTATCAAAAGGTAGGGTTCATATGGGACCGGGTACGTTGTATGGTGTTTTATCAAGAATGCAAAAAGATGGTCTCATCTCACTTTCAGATGATGATGGGAGAAGGAAGACCTATTCCATCACCATAGAAGGAAGAACCGCTTTAAAGAAAGAATATAGGCGTTTAAAGGCATTGCTAGAAGACGGTGCGGAGGTTGAAAATGTGGAAGGATAAGAAGAAAAGAAAAGAGAAAGTTACGTATCGGCTTCGACCTAATGATGTTTATCAAATTGGTGAGCATGAAAGCTGGTTTCGGGATATGGCAAAGCAGGGGGCTCATTTGGAAAAAATGGGAGTACGGTTTGCACGTTTTCGAAAAGGAAAACCTGAAAAGATGCAGTATCGTGTAGAAT